>CAWIZB010000022.1:0-107535 GCA_963840505.1 uncultured Actinomycetota bacterium | reverse complement strand
AAACGTCCGCAGTACAGCGGGCTCATTGCGCGCCGTGAGGCGCCAGATCAGCTTGGGCCGATGCCGAGTGCGGTGAACAGCACCAGCACAAGCGTGCTGACGGCGAAGATCCCGTGTAGCACGACCGGCGGGCGTGGGATGTGCTGCTCGGCGAGATCGACCCCGCCCGCGTCGGACCGTGCGGCGCCAGCCGAGGCGGTGGCCATAGCGGCTCTGCCGTCCTTGGCCCACTGCCTAGCCATGACCACGCCGAGGATGGCAACTAGGACGAGGTCGGCAACCGCGATCCAGGCCAGCATGGTGTTGCCGGTGACCAGATAGATGATCCACACGATCAGACCGGCAGCCGCCAGCCCGAAGTGCGTAAAGACCCGTACTGGGGGAAGGTGGGTCTCGGCTCCATCGACCTTGCGTAGCCCGCCGCGGGTTGCCCAGCGGATCAGCATGAAGAACCCGAACCCGGCCGTGATGACCCAGGTAACGAGAGCGGCAATCGACATCGGGCAACCTCTTTCGGTGCGCTGACTTCTATCGGAGACTGAACTCGACGTTAGACCCGATGTCGTCTATCGTCAAGACATCTGTCCGTTAGGAAGGAGCAGGGTGCGGAGCTTCGACCGGAACGTTACAGGTATCGGCGTACTGGCCGACCCGGTACGCCGCGAGCTGTACCGGTTCGTCTGCTCCCAAGATCAACCCGTGAGTCGCGACCAGGCGGCGCAAGCGGTTGGCGTCGCCCGCCACAAGGCGAAGTTCCACCTCGACAGGCTGGAAACGGAGGGACTGCTCGAGGCCGACTATGTCCGGATGACCGGGCGCGCCGGCCCCGGTGCGGGACGTCCTGCGAAGCGCTACCGCCGGGGCCGCAGTGAGTTCGCCGTGACTCTTCCGGCCCGGGATTATGAGCTCGCCGGCCATATCATGGCCGACGCCATCGCCGACTCGGCGCGCACCGGCACGCCGATTTTCGAAGCGCTCAGCACCGCTGCAGCCGTTCACGGGGCGACCATCGCCGCCGTTGCGGCTGACCGCCCCTCCTCGGCCGATGCGGCTCTCGAGATCGCCGTTCGCATCCTCACCGATCACGCGTACGAGCCTCGCCGCATCGATCGCACTGTCGTCATGGCCAACTGTCCGTTTCACACCCTCGCCGTTGCCCACACCGATCTGGTGTGTCGGCTGAACCATTCCCTGCTCACCGGGTTCGCTGACTCAGTCGCGCCCGATCTGCTCGACGCCCGTCTGGAACCCGCTGAGGACCGGTGCTGCGTCACACTGGCAGCCCGTGATGGGCGTGATCGGTGACTCGCACCTCGCCGCCCGAATCGCCTGGCGCGGGTAGTCGTAGCCGTTTCAGTAGCAGGGCGTTGACGGCTACCAGCAAGCTGGAGCCGGACATCGTCAGGGCCGCGATCTCGGGTCGTAGCACAAGTCCGAACGTGGGCTCGAAGACGCCGGCGGCGATCGGCAGGGCGACCGCGTTGTAGCCGATCGCCCAGCCCAGGTTCTGCCGCATCTTGCGCAGCGTGCCCTTGCCGATGCGCAGAGCGATTGGAACATCGAGTGGGTCCGAGCGCATCAAGACCACATCGGCAGTCTCAATGGCAACGTCGGTACCAGCCCCGATCGCGATGCCGAGGTCCGCAACGGCGAGTGCGGGGGCGTCATTGACACCGTCGCCAACCATGGCGACGTGTTTTCCTGCTCGCTGCAGCTCCGCGATCTCTGCGGATTTGTCTGCTGGTAGTACCTCGGCGATCACAGTGTCAATCCCCAGCTGGTCTGCGATGCGGCGAGCGGTGGCCTCGTTATCCCCGGTCAACATGACCACCTGGATGCTCATAGCGTGCAGTTCGCGTACGGCTGCTGCCGCGGTGTCGCGCGGAGCGTCCGCGAGGGCGAGTACCCCGACAGTCCGCCCGTCAACGGCAACGAGGACAGCCGTACGCCCGGCCGCGGCAAGTTCGTCTCGCCGGCAGCCCAAGTCGCCGAGGTCGATACCTTCGGTCGTCATCAGGCGGCGGTTGCCCACCAAGACTCGTCGGCCCTCAACCTGCCCCCGGGCTCCATGTCCCGGAACGTTGCGAAATTCCGTGGCCGCCAGTCTTGGGACTCCCGCAGCGTCGGCATGGCGCACGACGGCCTGCGCTAGCGGATGCTCTGATTCGCGCTCCACTGCGGCGGCGAGCGCTAGAAGATCATTCTCGGCAAGGCCGTCTGCGACCACGTCGGTGACCTCAGGTTCCCCTTTGGTCAGGGTTCCGGTCTTGTCCATCACCACGGTGTCGATGTGGGCGGAAGTCTCCAGCCCGGTTGCATTCTTGAACAGCACGCCCCGTTTGGCGCCCAGTCCGGTGCCGACCATGATCGCTGTTGGTGTGGCGAGGCCAAGCGCGTCGGGGCAGGTGATCACCACCACCGTGATCGCGAACAACAAGGCCTCGGTAGCCGGCCGGCCGACTGCTAGCCAGATCAGAAACGTGGCCAAGCCACCGACGAGCGCGACCAGGACGAGCCAGAAGGCAGCTCGGTCGGCAAGCCGCTGGCCGGGCGCCTTGGAGTTTTGCGCCTCCTGTACCAGCGCCACAATCTGGGCCAGCGCTGTGTCCGACCCCACCTTGGTGGCGCGTACCCGCAACGTGCCGGTGGTGTTGACAGAGGCACCGATCACCTGCGAGTCAACTGCCTTGGCCACCGGCAGGCTCTCGCCAGTGACCATGGACTCATCGATCTCGGACTCGCCCTCGGCGACCGTCCCGTCGACCGGGATCTTGGCGCCCGGCCGGATCAGGAGCAGATCACCTACCTTGACCTCGGCGGTGGGCACCTCAACCGGTTCTCCGTCGCGAATCACGACGGCCATGGGCGGTGCCAGCTCAAGCAGGGTGCGGATCGCGTCGTTGGCCCCGCCGCGGGCCCGCATCTCGAACCAATGCCCGAGCAGGACGAATGCGGCTAACACAGTGGCGGCCTCGTAGAACACCTCGCCGCCGCCGGTGAAAGTGACATAGACGCTGTAGAGCCAGCCGGCGCCGATGGCGACGGCAACCAGAACCATCATGTCCAAGGTGCGTGCCCGCAGTGCGCGCCAAGCGCCGTCGAAGAAGATCCAGGCCGAGTAGAAGATCACCGGCAGGCTCAAGATCAAGGAGAAAACGTCGTCGCGCAGCCCGAACGGCGCTGGGACGTTGAAGCCGATCACCTCCCGACCTATCGGGGACCACAGCAAGATCGGGATGGAGAGCAGCGCAGCGACGATGAATCGGTTCCGCATGTCGCGCACCATGTCGTCCATGGACATGCCGGCGTGATGTCCACCGTGGCCCATTGCGTCATGAGGTGTCACAGGAGCATGAGCATCATGATCAGCATGGGGCACCGGGGTCGTGGTGCGCGGCTCGGCCGGAGCGTCTGTGATCACGTGATCATGCCGGGAGCCGTGATCGGTGTGGCCGTGATCGTGACCCGAGCCGTGATCGGTATGTGCGTGATTGCTGGTCTGAGGATGATCATGCATTTCCTCGGCCGCTGCTGGTTCCGCGAGTGGATCGCAGATGTGTTCTGGAACCGACTGTCCGGCACAGTGATATCCGCAGTCCCGCACCCAGCCGGCCAGCTCCGCTACCGAGGTTCGGGATGGGTCATAGATGACGGTGGCAGTCTGCGCCACAGGGTTCGCCTCGACATCGAACACTCCCGGACGGCGGGACAGCACCGCCTCCGCCACGTTCTTCGAGCTTGCCCACTGCACGCCAGAAACCTCGAGAACCGCGGTTGATCTCTTGGCTGTCATGCCCCCTCCAGAATCTGGTGGCTTGATACCCATCCTTGGCGTCACGAGGTCGCGCAGGATCCGGTCTAGTCCAAGTGCTTGTCGAAGAAGTCCACTGTCCGCTCAATCGAACGCTGCCACTGGCCCTCGAAGGTGTGGCCCTCTCCGCGGTATCTGACGAAGGTGACGTCATTGTCCGCCGCCTTGAGCGCCTTCACCGTCGCCTCCGACCAGCGGATCGGACAGGTGTCGTCTTGGATGCCGTGGTGTACCAGTAGTGGCTCGGTCACTCGATCGAGATATGGACGCGGCGAAGCCGCGCGCCAGAATTCGGGCGACTCGTCTGGCAGCCCGTACGTCCGCGCCATGCGTCGGTTGGTCCTCGCCCGATCTTCGGATGGTCGATAGAACTGTTTCCAGTTGTCGGCGGCCATTGAGCTCACGGAAGCGTAGATGACGGCGGCATCGACGAGGCCCGGCTGGGCGACCAGCGCGTTCAAGGTGACGCCACCGCCCATGGAACGTCCGAGCCAGCCGACCCGATCTTTGTCCAGGAACCGCAACTTGGAGGACTTGACCGCCTTGACCGCGTTGATCGTGTCAACCGCGTAGGGCAACCGGAGTTCGTAATCCACGTTCTTGTCGTTGTCAGAGGAAGCGTGGCCTCGATAGTCGGTGTGGAGCACGACGTAGCCCTGCCGCGCCAGGTAGTTCTGTTCCCGCGCCATGCCCTGGCCGGGGACGTAGCTGTCGGGATCGATGTAGCCATGGTTGAGCACCAGAACTGGAAACGGACCCTTGCCGTCCGGGACGTTCATCACACCCGAGATGGTGAGCCCGTCACCCCGGTAGGTGATGATGTAACGCTTGTACGCCCCGTAGTCCGCCAGCAGTCGGCCCAGCCTGAGGCCGCGACCGTCGTACTTCTTGTTGATCAGCGCCTGCACCGAGATCGGATGCGGCGGCTTGGGCGTCTTCGTCGCCTTGGGCGACGGCGTGGTGCTCGGCCGGGCCGGTGTCGCGGAAGATGACTGCGTCGGCGCTGATATGACACTCGAGGTGGGCGATGAGGCCTCCGGTGCCGGCGCGGTAATCGGCTCGCCGGCACTGCAGGCCACCAAAACCAGGACAGCTGGCAGCACCCAGAGCCCCTTCACACAGCCAGTATTCCTGCTTGGCCTTCTGCCCACTCCGCGGTACTTACCGGCACTTCGCGGTAGTTCCAGCTAACGCAACGTGCGATCCGCGGTTCTACCGCACTTCGCGGTAGTTGCTAACGCCACGTGCGACCAACTGACGCGCAGTGCGACTAGAACGCATTCGCCAACTAACGCGCAGTGCGGAACTAGTGGCCACCAACTGCCGAAGATAACGGAAGGAGGGGAGAGCAACCCCTCATCAGAGCGAGCTGAAATCATCGTCGTGCGGGCAGGTGGGGGAGAGTCGACGTTCAACGTGGACGGTCCAGCGCCGGCCTAGGCTTCCGAAGAGGCATCGCCGCCTTAAGGTAGGCGCAATGCCCGAGGTTGCCCGTCCTGACGGGGATAGCACCCCCACCGCCCACCCGCAGCTGCCTCCCACAGCCGGGCTGGACGGATTGGGGGTCCAGGCCGCAGCCGAGGCTGCGGAGGAGCCTTCCTCCCCTGCGGTAGACCGGGTCGGATGGGGTTTCATCTCGCTGTACACGTTGGCGTACCTCGGCACCGTCCTGGTGCTCATCGCGCCCTTGCTGGTCACGTTGGCCCTGAAGGTCAACTCGCTCGTGGGGATCGAGCAGGCACCGAACAGCTTGGCGCTTGTCACCGGGATCGGCGCCCTGGTGGCCATGGTGGGCAATCCGTTCTTCGGCAAGCTGAGCGATCGCACCTCGTCGCGGCTAGGCATGCGGCGGCCCTGGATGGTCATCGGTCTGGTGGGTGGTTCCCTCGGCGTCCTCGTGGTCGCGTTGGCACCCAGCATCCCGGTCGTCCTGGTCGGATGGTGCATCGCCCAGCTGATGTTCAACGCACTGCTCGCCGCGATGGTGGCGGTGCTGCCAGACCAGGTCCCGACCGCCCAACGCGGCCTGGTCTCCGGGGGCTTGGGTGTTTGTCTTCCTATCGCGTCGGTGAGCGGCACCTTCCTGGTCCAACTGTTCACCGGCAACCAGCTCGCCATGTTCTTGGTCCCGTGCGCGATCGGCGGGTTTTTCATCCTGATCTTCGCGGTCACGCTGAAGGATCGCCGGCTTGCTAGGGCAGACAAGCCGACCTGGTCGCTGCGGGAGTTCGCCAGCACGTTCTATGTCAACCCGCGGAAGAGTCCAGATTTCGCCTGGGCTTTCGGCAGCCGCTTCATGTTCGTTCTGGCCTACGCATTCCTGACGACCTATCAGGCCTACTACCTGCTGGACAAGATCGGCAGCGCTGAGGCCGATGTGCCGCAGCAGATCTTCCTCGGCACACTTGCCCAGTCCGCCGCCGTCGTCGCCGCATCTGTCATCGGTGGCAAGCTCTCTGATCGGATCGGCCGACGGAAGATCTTCGTCTTTACCGCCGCGATCGTGTACGGCCTGGCGCTGTTCGTGATCGCCATCGCCAGCAACCTCAACGGGTTCCTTGTCGGCATGGCCATCAGCGGACTCGGCTTCGGCATGTACATGGCGGTCGACCTCGCACTCGTAGCCGATGTGCTGCCGAACAAAGACAGCGCGGCCAAGGATCTTGGCGTATTGAACATCGCCGGCGCTCTTCCTTTCGCCATTGCGCCGGCGATCGCCCCAGCCATCCTTGCGATCGGCAGTGGCAACTATGGCGTGCTGTATGCGTTCGCCGGGGTCTGCGCCATTTTCGGGGCCGTCGCGATCCTGCCTGTGAAGCGGGTCCGATGAGCGCCGCGTGCCGGTCGACGGCACGTGACACTGGGTCGGAGGGGAGGTGGTCATGCCGGGCCCGTTGCTGGAAACCAAGCTCCACATCCCGAGGCGGCGGCAGGGGCTGGTCGCGCGTCCGAGGCTGATTAGCCACTTGAGCAGTGGGGGCGAGTCGGCACTGACGTTGGTATCAGCTCCGGCCGGCTTCGGTAAGACGACGCTGCTGGCCGACTGGCTGGCGGCCGTTGTCGCTGATGGACGGGAGGCGGCGTGGCTCTCGCTCGACCAGCGTGACAACGATCCCGCGCTGTTCTGGACCTACCTGATCGCCGCGCTGAAGACCGCAGTGCCCGAGCTTGGTGGAAGTACGCTCTCGCTCCTTGAGTCGCCTCAGCCGCCGATGGAAGTGGTTCTTGCGACTCTGCTCAATGATCTCAGCGCCATCTCGAACGATGTCGTCATGGTGCTCGATGACTACCACGTCATCGATGCGCGTGACGTGCTGGACGGGATGGCATTTCTGCTGGAGCACCTGCCCCCACAGATCCACCTGGTGATCGCCAGTCGCGCCGACCCGGCGTTGCCGCTGGCGCGGTTGCGAGGGCGTGGCGAGCTCGTCGAGATCCGTGCCACTGATCTGCGCTTCACCCCTGAAGAGGCTGCGGCATACCTGAACGGGGTGATGGGATTGGGGCTGACGGCAGCGGACGTCACAGCGCTTGAAGGGCGCACCGAAGGGTGGATCGCCGCGCTTCAGCTGGCGGCGCTGTCGATGCGGGGGCGCGACGATGTCGCCGGGTTCATCGCCGGCTTCGCGGGGGATGACCGGTACATCGTCGACTACCTGGTCGAGGAGGTGTTGCAGCGCCAGTCCGATCATGTTCGGCACTTCCTGCTGCAGACCTCCATACTGGACCGGCTGAGCGGCCCGCTCTGCGATGCCGTTACCGGCCGGGACGGCGGCAAGGCCATGCTCGAGGCTCTTGATCGAGGGAACCTGTTCCTGGTCCCGCTCGACGACCGCCGCCAGTGGTACCGCTACCACCAGCTTTTTGCGGACGTTCTGCAGGCGCACCTGCTGGACGAACAGCCCGCCGACGTTCCGGGTCTGCACCGGCGGGCGTGCGCGTGGTATGAGCAGAACGGCGAGCCGTCCGAGGCGATCCGCCATGCGCTGGCTGCCAAGGATTTCGAGCGAGCGGCGGACCTGGTCGAGCTCGCTGCCCCCGCGACGCGTCAGTATCGACAGGAGGCGACGCTGCGTCGCTGGCTCGAGGCGCTTCCCGAGGAGCTGCTGCAGGTCAGGCCCGTCCTCAGCAACGCGTATGCCGGGTCACTGCTGGTACGCGGTGAGGTCGAGGGCGTCGAGTCACACCTGCAAAATGCCGAGCGGTGGCTGGACCCGACAACCGGTGGCCCTCCGCGATTCCTTGCCCGATCCCCCGAGATGGTGGTGGTGGACGAGGAAGGTTTTCGCGCACTGCCGGCGGCGATCGCAGTCCACCGTGCCGGGCAAGCACGGATCCTCGGCGACGCGGCCGGCACCGTGGCTCACGCCCGCCGGGCGCTCGAACTCGTAGGCGAGGACGACCACCTCGGGCGCGGCGGGGCAGCATCGCTCCTCGGACTCGTGTACTGGACGAAGGGGGATCTCGATGCAGCCCACCGTTGGTATGCCGAGGGCATGGCCAGTCTGGGGAGGGCCGGGTACCTCTCTGACGTGATTGGTGGCGCCATCACCTTGGCCGACCTCCGCATTGCGCAAGGTCGACTGCGCGAGGCAATGACCACGTACGAGCGGGGACTGCGGGTCGCGACCGAGCACGCTCCGCCCGTGCTGAGAGGCGCGGCGGACATGCACGTGGGCATCAGCCAGCTCTGCTATGAACGCAATGAGCTTGATGCCGCCATGCAGCACCTGCTGACGAGCAGGGAGCTGGGCGAGCATGCCGGCCTACCGAAGAACCGGTATCGCTGGCGCGTCGCGATGGCGCGCATGCGGGCGGCTGAAGGGGATCTGGGCGGGGCAGTCGACCTGCTCAACGAGGCGGACCGCCTGTACGTGAGTGACTTCTCCCCCGATGTGCGACCAGTCCTGGCATCACGGGCGCGGGTGCTGGTCGCGCAAGGGCGCTTGGATGAAGCGCTCGACTGGGCGCGGGAGCGAGGCTTGTCCGTTGAGGACGATGTCAGCTACCTGCGCGAGTTTGAGCACCTGACGCTGGCCAGGGTGCTCTTGGCCCAGTACGCGGCAGAGCGTGCAGAGGGCTCCATCCACGAGGTGACTTCACTCTTGGAGCGCCTCCTGCGCGCAGCCGAAGACGGGGCGAGAACGGGGAGCGTTCTCGAGATCCTGGTCCTGCAGGCGCTGGCCCACCAGGCGCAGGACGACATCTCTACCGCACTGGCATCATTGCAGCGCGCTCTGACGCTGGCTGAGCCGGAAGGCTACGTCCGAACCTTCGTGGACGAGGGTCCACAGATGGCCTCCCTGCTGAGAGCGGCCGCGAAACAGGGGATTGCACTGAGCTATGTCCGTCGGCTCCTGGCCGCCTTTGACAAGGCCGATGGCCGCAGGCCTGTCAAACAAGGCTTGATCGAGCCACTGAGCGAACGCGAGCTCGATGTGCTTCGACTGCTGGGAACCGACCTGGACGGTCCGAACATCGCCCGCGAGCTTGTGGTGTCGCTCAACACTGTGCGGACCCACACCAAGAACATCTACGCCAAGCTCGGCGTGAACAACCGTCGGGCGGCGGTTCGCCGCGGCAGGGAACTCGATCTGTTGTAGCGCACCCGCGACCGTTGATCCCGGTCCCTGCGCCCTGAGCTTGTCGAAGGGTGGTCTTCGACAGGCTCAGACCGCATCTGAAACATCACCATATAAATCACCACCTGTGGTGATGCCGTCTCACCACATCGGCTCGTACGTTCCGATCATGAGCGAAAGATCAACGGGCAATCGGAACGAGGTTGGACGGTACGAAATCCGTCTCGAAGGACACCTCGCTTCTCGATGGGCCGCTTGGTTCGACGGACTGAGCCTCACCAACGAGAACGACGGCACCACCATCATCCATGGTCTTGTCGTCGACCAGGCCGCTCTTCATGGCCTGCTCCAGAAGGTGCGCGACGTAGGCCTGCCGCTGGTCTCGGTCACTCAGGTCGACACCGACCAAACCGACGTACCACCACTGAGCCTCGATGGCTCATCAACCCACGAGGGAGAACGGCCATGACAACCACCGTCCAAGCCAAAGCAACGAAAGGAGTCCCGATGGACTCATTGAGGAGGACCGCGCTCGTCGCGGGCGCGCTCTACCTACTCACCTTTGCCACCTCGATTCCAGCCCGGATCCTATTCGGCCCGGTACGAAACGATCCGAACTACATCGTCGGCCCAGGAGCTGACGCGCAGGTGCTCTTCGCTGGCTTCCTCGACGTGATGTTGGCCCTCGCCTGCATCGGCACCGCCATCGCTCTGTACCCGGTGGTCAAGCGGCAGAACGAGGGGGTCGCGTTGGGCTTCGTCGGCTCCCGGATCCTGGAGGCCGCCATCATCGTCAGTGGCGTGGTGAGCCTGCTGTCGGTGGTGACCTTGCGGCAGGCCGGAGCCGGAGCGGATGCCCTAGTCACCGGCCAGGCGCTGGTCGCCATGTATGACTGGACGTTCCTGTTCGGACCCGGCTTCATGGCACCTGTCAACGCCGTGCTGCTGGGCTCCCTGATGTACCGGTCCGGCCTGGTGCCGCGGATTATCCCGCTGGTGGGGCTGATCGGAGCACCGCTGCTCTTTGGTTCCGATATCGCCGTCCTGTTCGGCCTCTGGGGACAGATGTCGCTGCCGGCGGGGCTCGCGACCATCCCCGTGGCCTTGTGGGAGTTCTCGCTGGGCGTCTGGCTGGTCGTCAAGGGCTTCAAACCCTCCCCGATCACAGCCGGCATGACCGCCACCACCACCACCACCACCCCACCCGCCTACCAGGAGCCCGCCGCCTAACCGTCGTCGCGCTTCGACAGGCTCAGCGCGCATGTGCCCTGAGCCTGTCGAAGGGCCCACCAAGAGACCCGGCTGTCGTACTCCTCAACTGACAGGAACCACGAAATGACATCGACAACATCGCAAGCCGGCTATCCGGTCCATCTGACCGGCGAGCTGAGCCCGAACCTCTCCCGCTGGCTGTGGCTGGTGAAGATGTTCCTGGCCATCCCGCACTACGTCGTATTGGCGTTCCTGTGGGTCGCCTTCCTGGTCACCACCGTGATCGCCGGCTTCGCCGTATTGTTCACCGGCCGCTATCCGCGCTCACTGTTCGACTTCAACGTCGGCGTACTGCGCTGGAACTGGCGGGTCGGCTTCTACGTCTACGCCGCCTTGGGCACCGACCGCTACCCGCCGTTCACCTTGGCCAGGACCGACTACCCGGCCGACTTCGACGTCGCCTACCCCGAACACCTCTCCCGCGGCCTGGTCCTGGTGAAATGGCTGCTCGCCATCCCGCACCTGATCATCGTCTTCCTCATCGCCGCCGCCATCCTCCCGTACTGGTGGACTGACAACGACTGGAGCTCCGGCTTCCAGCCCATCGGTGGCTACTCAATGCTCAACCTGCTCGTCGTTCTCGCCGGATTCTTCCTGTTGATCACCCGGCAGTATCCCCGGGCCCTGTTCGACCTGCTTATCGGCATCAACCGCTGGCTCTACCGCGTCCTTGTCTACGTCGCCTTGATGCGCGACGAATACCCGCCATTCCGTCTCGATCAGGGCCAGTACGAGCCCGACGCCGTGGAATCTGACCGGCCCACCACACCGGCATTTGTCAGCACGCTGGCCTGAGGCGCAGCCCGCGTTCAATGACCGAGCGCGCGGTGGCCCGTCTCTCCGGCGATCCGGCGCTTCTCCAAGCGGCTCGGCGGCCGTACCTTGAAACTGCCCAGGCCGAGCGAACCATAGATCACCAGCAACGGCTTGCCGGGGGCCGGGTCCCGCGGAACCTTCACCGACTTCGAGCCCCATGACTTGGAGAGTCGGTCCGTGTCCACGGCCCAGCCGTCCGGCAGCACGAGCACGATCGACCCGGCTCCGCCGATCACCTCGATCTCGATCAGCTGCGCCGCGGGCGTGGCCTCCAGACAATTGAGCTTCACCGAACCCACTCCCTGGTTGATCAGGATGAACGGTGGCACGGTCCACACCCCTCGGCGTTTTTCGCTGCTCATACCGCCGTCGAGACGGAGTGGATCCTCGCGGGAGTAACCGGCCGCCGGCGGACGCTGCACGTGCGGCCGGTCGCTGCTCAGTGTCCGCGACGGCAGTTCGACGGACAGATCGGCTACTAGTGGATCCAGATCGGCATAGGTCTTGGCTTGCAGAGCGGCTTCCAGCCGGTCGTCCAGTTCGGCCATGCTCAAGCGACCGTCCCCGGCTGCCTCCTGGAGCACCTCGGCGACCGCGTCCCGCTCGCGGTGCCCAATCCGGATATTGCCCGCCGGGGAAGGATCCTGAGTCATGATCGGATTTTAACGAAGAGGGGGATGGTCCGGGCTCTCCCGAATGGTCGTCGAGACCCTGGTCGATCTGTAGGTGTTACCTGCTGCGGAGGGCGATCCTCACGCCCATCGCAACCGCGCCGACGATGTGGATGCACGGTCGTCTTCGATAGGTGGCGCCGTGGTGGTTCATTCCTCGACCCACTCCAGCAGGTCACCGGGCTGGCAGTTGAGCACCCGGCACATGGCCTCCAGGGTGCTGAACCGAACAGCCTTGGCTCGACCGTTCTTCAGCACCGCCACGTTCGCCGGTGTGAGCCCGATGCGCTCGGAGAATTCCCCGACACTCATCTTGCGTTTGGCCAGCTCGACGTCGATGCGCACCACGATGGGCATCAGATAACCGCTTCCATGTCGGTCCGCAGCGTGGTGGCTTGCCGCAGCAGTGCGCGCATCACCACCATCAACAGCCCCAGCACTGTGACACCGATCAACATCAACAACAGCAGCAGCGGTAGTCCGGGGTCGTCCGCGTTGAAGCCGACGTAGAGAAACACGCCCCCCAGCACTACCCACGCGGCGGCGATCGCCCCCACGATGGCGTTCACCCACACCAGGGAGGCGTCACTGAAGATGCGGTCGTTCTTGACCAAGGTGAGCAGCTTCCAGGTGGACACGATCACCACCTGGATGCACAGCACCCAGAACACCGTCACGGCAGTCGCCGGCCATCTCAGGTAGGCATGCTCGGGGTCCTGCTGGGCCATGTGCGCGAACTGTCCG
This sequence comes from uncultured Actinomycetota bacterium, assembly GCA_963840505.1. Classification (GTDB taxonomy): domain Bacteria; phylum Actinomycetota; class Actinomycetes; order Propionibacteriales; family Propionibacteriaceae; genus Microlunatus. The sequence goes on along the minus strand of CAWIZB010000022.1, from coordinate 94,639 downwards.
GGCAGCGACATGACCTGGAACACGACCAAGACCCCGAATAGCATCACCAAGAAGACTCTGAGAGCTGCTACCGCTCGATGCTCGTTGAACATGCATCGACTATCGCTCATCTTATATCGATAGTCAATAGATAGCTGATGGCGCTTCCGGGGTCCCGGGCGATGAGGTGGGCGCGACTACACGAAGAAGAACGTCAGTCCCAGCACCGCATAGATGGCGAGCAGTTGCAGACCTTCGTACCACGTGGACTCTCCGCGTTGGGTGATCTCGTCCGCGATGAGGATCGCGAGGAAGATCGCGCCTAGCTCGAACCCGTTGAAGACCAATGCCATCGGGAACGGACCGATGAAGAACGAAGCGAGCACGAGGATGGGTGCTACGAACAGGGCGATCTGGGCTGCGGATCCGACTGCGATGTTCACTGCCAGGCCGATCTTGTCTTTCATGGCGAAGTAGACCGCGACCCAGTGCTCGGCGGCGTTGCCGACGACGGCGACGACGATGATGCCGACGAAGAAAGGTGAGAGCCCAAGGCTTTCCGACGCCTCGGTGATCGAGCTCACCAGGATTTCCGACATCACCCCGACTGCGACGCCTGCGCCCGCCAACATGATCACGCTGCGACGCACCGTCCACGGCTCCCCGCCGTGATCTTCCTCGTCGTGACTGGGATTGAACAGGTCCTTGTGGGTCTTGAGGGAGAACAGCAGCCCGGCGGCGTACGAGATGAGCAAGATCACCGCAACGCCGACGGACAGTGTTTTCAGGTCGGTAGAAAACTCCACAGCGCGATCGGTGGGTTCAGGCAAGCCGCCGCCTGAGACCAGCTGGAAGATGGCCGGCATGATCAGGGCGACGGTGGCCAGGAAAAGCATCAGCGACTGCGCAGATGCGGCGCGTGCTTCGAAGAACTGCCGGTCGCGTCGCAGCCCGCCGGCGAGCATCGACACGCCCATAACAAGCAGGATGTTGCCCAGGATCGACCCGACAACCGATGCCTTCACAACCTCGTGCAACCCGGCAGCGAGCGCGAACAACGCGATGATCAGCTCAGGGGCGTTCCCGAACGTGACATTCAGGAATCCGCCGATGCCAGGACCTGAGCGCGCCGCAAGCTCCTCGGTGGCGCGGCCCATGAGTGCGGCAGTGGGGATGACGCCAAGCGCGGACGCGGCAAAGATCAGCACGGCATCTGCATGGACGATCTCCAGCAGAATCGCGACCGGGATCAGCGGCACCAGCAGATACGGCCAGCCTTCCCCTGACAACAAGAAGGAGCGCTTCGTTGTGTCCTCAGGCGTCTGCATCGTCAACTTGGGGCTCCTCCGAGGTTGAATCTCGACCACAGTCATCGAGAGGACATCCCGCTCCTGAACGGGAGCAGTCAGTCGAGCAGGCTTTGTAAGACATACTGCCGGATGCCGCAGTGTCAGAAGTAGGCCGCTTCCCGGGCGTGTCGATTGCCATTCTGGCCTGGAACTCGGACTCTCCGTGCGTACCGTGTCATCTCGTGTCGTGCCCACGTTGATCGCTCGACGCCAGCGATGCTGAAGCATGTGCAGCGGCTCTCACGACACGGTTGGCCTGACGTTGCCGCAAACGGAGACGTCGTCCGTCCTGGCAGGATCTGAACGTGACCGAGATTCCCGCCCGGCTGTCCATCGTCACCCTGGGGGCACGAGACATGGGCGTCCTCCGCTCGTTCTACCGGACGCTGGGTTGGCCTGAGCTGTCCATCGGTGACGACTCTTGGACCGGCTTTCTCCTTGGGGGTGTCTTGCTGGGGCTCTTCCCAATGAGCGACCTGACCGCCGAGGCAGCGCCGGATAGCACGGCCCCGACTGGGTGGTCCGGCGTCACGTTGGCCTGCACGGTCGATAGCCGGGATGAGGTCGACAGCGCCTTCGATGCGGCCGTGACCGCGGGGGCGACTCCGGTGGCCGCTGCGACCGACCGGTCGTGGGGCGGGCGTTCCGCGTTCATAGCCGATCCCGAGGGCAACCGGTGGGAGATCACCTGGTCACCACGGGCTACATACGACGCGCGCGGTGCTCTGTTGTCTTGGGGCTGAGACCGGCGAATCGGCAAGCCTTCCGAACTAATCGCCGAGCGAACCCGTGGCCTGCGAAGGTGCGGCTGGCGTCGCGAGTTGTGAGTCCATGTCCCTTGATCGGCTCGCAGCTGTGTCAGCCTCGCGGTTCGTAGGTAGCAATGATCACGCCTTTGGTCGTAACCACACTGTCGACCAGCTCGAAGTCGCCACCCGGGCCGCGGTCATCGAAGAGGCGGCGACCCTGACCGAGCACAAGGGGATGGATGAGCAGCACATACCGGTCAATGAGCTTCGCCGCAAACAGTGATCTCACCAGTTGCGCACTGCCAACGACGCCCAGATCGGGGCCCGGTTCGGACTTGACCTGGGCAACGCTAGCCGCAGCATCGCCAGGAAGCAGGATCGAGTTCTCCCAGGGCAGCGGCTCGGAGAGCGTGCTTGAGATGACGTACTTAGTCGCCTGATTCAGATATGGCGTGAAGGGGTTGTCGGTTTGTCGTGGCCAGTACTCGTGGAAGTCCTGGTACGTCCGACGGCCGAAGAGCATCGCTCCGGAGGAGGACATGCCCTCACCCATCCGCTGAGCCATGACCTCGTCGTTGTACGGAACAGCCCATCCGCCCCGATCGAAGCCACCTCGGGTGTCCTCATCAGCCCTGCCCGGAGCCTGGATCACTCCGTCCATTGAGATGTTCAGAATGGCCGAAATTTTGCGCACAGTTCCTCCTTAGCACCTAGTGTCACTGGGAATCGAATTCGTTAGTGGCTATCCACTCTTGGGGGGAGTCGTACGGACCCACCATTCGCCCGCGAGCACGTGCAGGCTGAACCCGATCCAGAACGCAGCGGCAAAGCTGTCGTGGAAGTTGAGTAGCCCGGACGCGAGGAATAGGCCGATCCAGATGCGGATGGAGCCGACTGCGATACCGGCGGCGAAGGCCCGGATCATCCAGCGTCGGTGGTTGACGACATCGCCGCGGCGGATTGCAAGGACGGCGAGCAGTAGGCAGATGAGGAACCAGCAGCCGAAGACGGCGGTGGCCAGTGCTTCGACGGGACCGCCCCACGGGAACCGGAGTCCGAATACGAGCGCGAGGACCACGCTGAGCAGCGCTGCAGTCACGAGCAGTCGTCCGAGCCGGCGGTGCAGCGTGTAGTGCTTGGTACGAATGCGCTGCGACAGCTGCAGCGGGGCGCCGAGGAGGTAGAGCACTCCAGGGGTCATGTGCAGGTACGCCAACCATGGATGGGCGACGTACCGGCTTTCGAAGTCCTCTGGCTCGGGCTCGGTGCCGGAGAGCAGGAACGGGGCGTCGGTGGCGATCCGCATCCCGTAGAAAGTCAGCACGATGGCGATCAGCACGCCGACGAAGATCAGCGCTGGTCGCCTGGCGCCGACATGATCGGCAGAGTTCGGGCGGCTATCGCGACGGGCTGTTACGTGGCTCATGGGTGTCTGCTTCCTGGGTCGTCAGTCGGTTCCTTAGTGACCTGTAACCAGCCGTAGCTGCTTGGGGTCGCGGCGTGTCAGCTCGCTCGGACCAGCGTCTTCTCCAGCCCTTCGCGTCGCCAACGATTCGGGCTCAGACGAACGCAGGGCGGGCCGCCAGGGGAGGGGCAAGCAGAGGGGACAGCTGTCCTTTCGCTCGCGACGCCGAGCGCCTATTCAGTGGGCGGTGAGGTCGGGCTCGCGTTCGGCCCCAGCCGAATGCTTCCGACCGGTACCCGCCTGGGCCCTAGGCTGCGAGGTGATGATCGAGTTCCACCTCAGCGTCGACGCACTCGGCAAGACCCGGTTCGCATACTCCCCGCTGGCCGAGGTCGCCTCCAGTCTGCGGCTGCTGGGGGAGGGCCGACACGCGTACGTGATGATGCCGTGGCTTCGAGACGTCCGCGGTCCCCTCCAGAGGCTCGACTTCGACTTACTTCAGACCCTGGCGCCGCCGGGCCGGTGGGCGCCAGAGTTCCTGTTCCCCTGGTCGTACAACCCGGCGATCACCATCGAGCAGCAGCTCGACGCGATGTCCCGGTTGCCCGGTGGACAGATCCGTGACGACCTGCGCGGCACCTGGAAGGACGGCGCGGTGCCGACGAACCTAGAGGAGCTGCTGGACGACGAGGAGGCGCTCCCGGGACGGGTCAGCGACTTGATCTTCGACTACTGGCAGGTCGCGATCGCCCCTTACTGGCAGCGGATTCGCAGCGTCCTCGATGACGACGTCGCCTACCGGGGAGCGAAGGCCTTCACCGACGGGATCTTCAGCATGTTCACCGACCTGCACGCCGAGATCACCCTGGTCGACCGGGTCCTGAAGATCGACAAACCGCACCACCGTGACGCCAGCTACCAGGGCACCCAGATCACACTGCTGCCGTCGGTGTTCATCTGGCCCAACTTGATCATCGGCCACGAGGCGCCGGATGAGTTCAGCCTCACCTACGCTGCTCGCGGCGTAGGCCGTGTATGGGAAGGCTTGCCATCGACAGCCAACCCTTTGGGGGATCTCGACTCCCTGATTGGCCGCACTCGGGCCGCAATTCTGGGCAGACTCGATGTGCCCATGACCACCACCCAGCTCGCTCGCGACCTGCATCAAAGTCCCAGCACTGTCAGTGAGCACCTCACCGTGCTCCGCGGCAACGGCCTACTGATCTCCTGGCGGGCCGGTCGCAGTGTGCTCTACCGCCGCACCCCACTGGCGTCCTCGCTGATGGCCGCCTCGGAAGCCCAAGGCAGGTCGGGCCAAAGCAGCGCACTCGCCTGACTTGCAGTGCGGTCAGTCCCGATCCTGGTCGGGCGATCGCGCGTATCCCGTTCCATGTTGGACACACATGTCTCGCGGCAACGCGTTCCTATTCAGGCGTCGAGGTCGGTGCTGGTGGTGAGGTGCTCCCAATTTTCGATGGTGTCGAGTCTGGCTGCGGCGAGCCGGCGGTAGACGCTGAGCGCGTCATTGCCCAGCAGCAGGAACGCGGGCGGCTCATCGGCCTCGACCGCGGCGATGATGGCCTGAGCTGCTTTGGCGGGGTCGCCGGGCTGGGTGCCGTGCATCGTGTCGTGTTCCTTACGGCGTTTCCCGGCGGTTTCGGCATAGTCGTCGATGACGGTGCTCGACTGGGTCAGCGAGCGGCCGGCGAAGTCGGTGCGGAACGCGCCGGGCTCAACGACGGTGACGGAGATACCGAGTGGCTTCAACTCGCCGTGGAGCGCGCCGGACATGGCTTCGAGCGCGGCCTTCGAGGCCGCGTAGTAGCCGGAGCCGGCGGGCATGATCTGGACACCGATTGTGGAGATGTTGACGATCGCACCTGAGCGGCGAGCCCGCATCCCAGGGAGCACCGCCTTGATCATCGCGACCGCACCGAAGAACTGGGTCTCGAACAGGGCCCGGATGTCGGAGTCGTCACCTTCCTCGACGGCCGCGCGGTAGCCGTAGCCGGCATTGTTGACCAGAACGTCGATACCGCCGAACTTCTCCTCGGCCTGGCTGACCGCGTTGGTGACCTGTGCGGTGTCAGTGACGTCCAGGGGGAGTGCCAGGACGCGGTCTGTGTTGTCAACGGCGAGATCGGCAACCCTCGCGGCGTCGCGGGCAGTGACGACCGCGTTATGACCTGCGGCAATGACGGCCTCGGCCAGGGCGCGGCCCAATCCGGTCGAGCATCCGGTGATGAGCCAAGTGGACATGTGATGGTTCCTTACGCTGGTGGTGCCGGATCTAGTCGCAGTCAGACATCCTTGCTGGGCTTGATGCTGCTGTCGAGCACGTTGAGACATCAGCGTTGCTCACCTGAGACACCTTCCCAAGCACCAGCCAACCGCCTCTCTATCAAACTGGGAGTGCCTGATGATCCAGGTATCAACAGAACCCCCCGGTGACCGCGCCAACTTTTGGTCGTCGACGGCGGCTGGTCAGCCGTCCTGCCGGCGGCATCCGGGCGGCCGTAGCGGCGCCGCGTCGACGGTACGTTTTGCAGCACAGCCGTCAAAACGACCCCTCCACCGGCCGGATGAGGGGTCGTTTCCCAGCACAGCCGTGAAAACGACACACGTGCTCGCTCACGAATTGAGCTCCACATGGCCTGGTAGGTGGCCATCTGAACAGCTGAGGGAGCTGAAGCGCCAGCACAGCGGGCACCTGCTGCCTACGGGTGCGGCAAGCTGGCCCACTACCTACCTCAGATCTCGGACCGTCAGGCGTGCAGCTCTTGTTCCCACAAGATGTCGGTAATCGCTCGGAGCCCGGCCGACAGGTGCCGCCGGTAGGTGCTGGACGGCAGGCCGAGGACCTGGGCGGCAACTTCTTGCGACGGCGCCGGAGACAGGTAGGTCCGACGCAAGGCCCGGAAGCCCTTGGCGTCCCGAGGTGAGGCTTGCAAGGTCGTCACCGCCTCCTGCAGGACTTCTCGCAGCGCAGCCAGACGAGCCTCCGGTCCGGGGTCGGCGCCCGCCGGAGTCGCCGGGAGCCGGCTTTCCACCAGCCGGCACCGCAGCAACGGGTTGTGGACGAGCCGGTCTGGCCGATGCAACTCGCGGAGCAGGGAGCGAACCCCCTGCGCGAACTCCTGGCGGCTGAGCGCGAGCAGGGCGGCCTCCCCGGGCCGCTCGGCCGGAACCGGCACAGGTTCACGCGCGGTCTCGCGCTCACTCATCAGCGCGAGCCAGCGTGCCGGCGGCACAGCTCGCCAGTCATGGCCAAATACGCTGTAGCGCTGCCCGCCGAGCGCGAAGTCTGCCTCGGGCATCGGGTTCTGGTCGGTGTAGAGCATGGGCGCCAACCAGGTGTCCGGATCGGTGGTCGGCACGAACGAGACCGCTAGCCCGGGGGTGGTCAGGTAGTGCCGGGTCAGCTGGACAGCGAGCATTGTCTGCGCGGGGGACGGCATCTGATATGTCTCGGCATCCAGCCACCACCTAACGTAAGTCACCCGCTCGCCGGGGCGCACCGGCGGATGGCGGCCCAGCCGGACCCGAGCGGCGACGACAGCCGGGTCCACATCGAGTGGCCCACCAGGCTCGGGTAGTGCTGTCAACGCCATCGCGGCACGAAGCGACGATGACACAGGCGCGGTGCGGTCCCTGACGATCAGCCAAGCACCCGGGTCCTGGTCCCACCACAGGGCCGCCAGTTCGGCCGACTCCGGTCCTTCGTGTCGGGCGATCAGACTCAGGACCGCGGCCCGGTCTGCCGATGCTCCCTGGGTGACCCGCAACCCTGCGCTGGGGGCCAGCACGACCGCTCGAAGCGACGGGTGCAAGGCCATCAGGTCGAACAGCGCCGACTGCTGCACCTCGGTGTCGCCGACCTCCATCAGCCGCAGGTAGTGGCGTCCGGCTCGTTCGTGCAGCACGCGCTGGCGCTGCGGGTTGCGCCAGCGCAGGTCTTTGTCGAGCAGGTCGCGGGCCAGGTCGTGAGGGAACACTCCGTCTAGTCCGGACTCCATGTAGGGCTGTCGGCGAAGCCAGTCGAACTCCGCGGTGACGTCGCCGTCGAGCAGTACCGCGAGCAGCCCCTCGTCAGTGACCCGAACCTGCGCGCTGGCGTACACCGCGTCTCGATAAGACGGACCGGGAACATCGCTCAGCAGCCGCTCCAGCAGGCTGCCCAGCACGTCGGGAGACCCGGAGGGGTCGAAGTCGCCGTGTTTGCCGAGCTCCCCGACGAGCGCGAGCGATAACGGATGGCCGTGGGTGAAGGCGACTACGGCGTCGTGTCGGGACTCGGGCACGCCGGCCCTGGACAGATACGTGCGTGCCTCGGTGGGGCTCAGGTTGTGCAGCGGCATCGGCGTGAGGAGCTCGCCCCAACCGGGGTCGGTAAGCCAGACGAGACCGGGACGGGCCCGTGCAGCCAAAACGATCAACGATGTCGCTGGGAGCTGCGATAGCACCTCTGTGCGCACCGCCGAGGCCTCGGCCTCGGAGAAGTGCTCACAGGTGTCCAGCAAGATCACCCACCGCTGCTCGCCATCCTCGACCGAGACGATCGCGGGTTCCAGCGCCTGCCGCAACCCCTGGACGACACCTTCCCGAGTCGGAGGCAGATCCCGGGCGTCCGGGAACAGCACGGGCAGCCCCTTGTCGCTGACCAGCTGGGCCAGCCTGTGAAGCAAAGTGCTCTTGCCGACTCCGCCAGGTCCGTACACCCAGAGCAGTGCTGCCTGCCCAGAACGATTGAGCAGATCCTTAAAGAGGGTGATCTCGGCATCCCGGCCGACGAAGCGGCGGCTGAGGTTCTCGCTGAGGCGTTCGTGTAGCCGGCCCGCGGCACGGCGAGGTATCGCCAACTGGCTGACGCCAACTTCTTCCCGGACCTCCACCTTGGTCCCTCGCTTGATCACTCGCGCGGTCATCGCAAACCCGAGTAGCCGGGCACCCTCACCAACAGGCGCTCAAAATCTCACGGTACGCCCGCTAGGAGCTCGTTTCCATCTGCCCAAGGGAGCGGGAAGTGAGCGCAATTCGGCCTGGGAACTGAGCGTACGCCGCCCCTAACCTCGGGTTCCGGGTGACACGGGTCGACGCCCGTGGATTCGGGTGGCCCCGTTTGCGTAGCCGCAGAAGGAGTCGAACTTTCATGACACAAGCCTGCCTCGCCCACCCGGCCGGCCAGCAGGCGTCGGCTGCCCGGCTGGCGGAGCTGGTTGCGCTCAGCGCGCACGGCCACGAGGAGGCGTTCGCCGAGCTGTACGACCGGACCGCGACGCGCATCCATGGTGTGGCGCTTCGGGTGCTGCGCTCGGCCGACCACGCCGCCGAGGTCACCCAGGAAGTCTTCGTGGAGGTCTGGAGGCAGGCCGCTCGCTACTCATCGGAGAAGGGCAGCGTGATGGCCTGGATGACCACCATGGCACACCGTCGGGCCGTGGACCGGGTGCGCTCGGTCTCCAGCGAGGCGGCGCGCGACGAGCGTTACGCCGCCGCCACGGCCGACCGGCCGACGGACTATGTGTGGGCAGGCGTGGAGCAGCGGCTTGACGTGGAGAGGGTACGCAAGGGCATGGCGTCGTTGACCGCGATCCAGCGCGAGGCGATCATGCTGACCTACTTCGGCGGCTACAGCCAAAGCCAGGTGGCGCAGCTGCTCAATCTCCCGCTCGGCACGGTAAAGACCCGGATCCGCGACGGGCTGATCGGGCTGCGCGCCGCGCTCTCCTCCACCAGCGGATAGTTGGTCAGGTTGGCAAGCGCCCATCTGACTTGCTGGTCGAAGGGACCAAGATGCCGCATTGGTCCAAAAATAGACTAATGAGGTCTATAATGCTGACTATGACGATTGCCGCGACGGCTGTGTCGTTGTCCGAAGCCAAGGCACGCCTCTCTGAGCTCGCCAGGAGGGTTCGCGAACAACATGAGCGGATCACGCTGACCCGCAATGGAGAGGCCGAGGCTGTCTTGTTGTCGGTGGATGACCTTGAGGGCCTAGAGATGACCTTGGAAATCCTCGGTGACAGCGACGCTGTCGCGCGCATCTCGGAGAGCCTGGCAGCTCTGGGGCGTGGTGAACCTGGCGCTGACATGGCCACCGTTCGCCAGGATTTGGCCCGGCGCCGCGTCACCGGCGCGTGACAACAGAACCTGCGCAGCGGTACGAGGTCCGTTTCCAGCCTGCCGCACGGCGAGCGATTACCCAGCGACTTCCGGAAGCCGTTGCGGCAGCCGTGCTTGAATTCTGCGATGCCTCGCTTGCGGTCAACCCTCATCGGGTCGGCAAGCCGCTCTTCGGGCCGCTCGCTGGCGGTCATGGCGCTTGGCGCGGCACCTACCGCAGCGTCTACCGGATCGACGAGAACCAGCAGGTTGTGCATGTCCTCGATATTGACCACCGTTTGGAGATTTACCACCGCCCGCAACGCTGATCTTCATAAGCGGCTGGGCTGGCTGATCGGATCGAGAAACTGACAACTCCTGGACCGGCGTTCTCCTCGGGGTGTCCAGCTGCATCATCTCGTGCCTAGGCGCGTCCTCGAAATCCGACATTGTTCTCGGGAGCCTTAGTGCCCTGTGTCCGGGTAAACCGATGTCACAAAGCTCGGCGTGGAGCCGTCAATATGTAGGACAAGATCCGAAAGCGAGTCGCCTCAACGACTACCGAAGGAATCTGCCCGTGAGTGAGAAGCCGACCGAATGCGATGGAGATCAAGATCGGGCGCTGGTGTTCGAGCAGCACCGCCGACGGCTTCTGGGTGTGAGTTATCGAATTCTCGGCTCGGTAGCCGATGCAGAGGACGTTCTGCAGGACGCGTGGCTCCGGTGGTCGACTGCCGATGCTGCCCAGGTGAACAATCCAGAGGCTTTCTTGACCACGGTCGTCAGCCGCCTGTCCTTAGACCGGCTGCGACGCGTCAAGGCGCGTCGCGAGGTCTACCAGGGGCCCTGGCTGCCCGAACCCGTTAGCGCCGAGACCGATCCGCAGGCCGCCGCCGCCGTCGCAGATTCACTGTCATTGGCATTCTTAGTCATCTTGGAGACACTGTCGCCGCTGGAAAGGGCGGCGTTCGTCCTTCGGGAGGTCTTTGACGAGCCCTACGCGACAGTGGCCGAGATCTTGGGACGTGAGGAGCCTGCCGTACGGCAACTCGTCCACCGGGCCCGACAACGAGTGAATGAGGGCGGCGCCCGCTATCGAGCCGATCAGGCTATGCAGGCTGAAGTCGTCCGTCGGTTCCTCGTCGCCTGCCAGTCCGCCGACATCGACGGTCTCTTGGCGATTCTCGCCCCCGATGTGGTGCTCGTCAGCGACGGCGGCGGTGCGGCTCCAGCTCCAGCTCAGCCGATCCATGGACGCGACAAGGTGGCCCGGCTGCTGATCAGCTTCACGGTGAAGGCGCCGGCGGGTACCGAGCCCAGTTTCGAAGTGTTCAACGGTCAGCTCGGCATCGTCGCCCGGGTCGATGGCCGCGCGACCAACGCCGTCGCGTTCAGCATTCGCGACGGCACTGTGCAAACTCTGCTGCTGATTGCTAATCCCGCAAAACTCGCTGCACTCAATCCCATCGGCCACAGCCGCCTGCAATGAGCCCGAAACGGGGAGGCCTATACGACATGAAGCTTCCGAACAATGCTCACACTTCCCGGCCCTGGCGGATCCACGAGATCGCGCCAGACTTCCGCCTCTATGACGTGTGGGCGTTGCCGACCCCGGGTGGTCCTGACGACTTCCCGCGATTGGTCCATCAATTCGCCGTGGGTGACACGTCGGACAACCCATCCTGGGTCGCCCGAACCCTCTTTGCGATCCGCTGGAAGCTGGGGGCACTGCTCGGCTGGGACGACCCCGACTCCGGTGTCGGCTCCCGCGTGCCGACGCTGCGCGAGCGGCTGCCGGTCGATCTGCGTGACGGTCCGTCCGGGCCCGAGTTCGATACGCTCCCCTTCACCTCGGTCTACCTGACGGACAACGAATGGGCAGCAGAGATGGCCAACCGGACGGTGCACGCGGTGATGCATATCGGTTGGGTTCCGGACGATGCGGGCGGATATCGCGGCCAGATGGCCGTTCTGGTGAAGCCGAACGGTCTGTGCGGGAAGGCCTACCTGGCCGGAATCGCACCGTTTCGGCACCTGATCGTTTACCCGCCTCTGATCCGAGGCATCGGACATGCGTGGCAGGCTGGCGCAGGGCGAGCCCGATAAGGCCCGAAGCGACAGCCACCGGCGACCGTTTCTCCGCGGTGAGGCTGGTTACCTGCTGATTGTGACCTTGGGGGATGATCAGCGAGCAACAAGATCCCGGCTACCACCCGCTGGTGTCCGGGCACACTCATCCCGGCCACCGGCCCCACGCCACGAAAAGGCACATCGCCAGCAACACCAGGTTGCCGACCGCTGTGGCCGGCTCACCCAGACCCAGATGAATCCTTGCCGCCAGCACCATGATCACCCCCAATCCGATAGCGGCCATCGGCGTGAGGATCGGCAGCACTCCTGTGACATACGGAACGATGAGCCCGATCACTCCGAGCACCTCGCAATACGCCGTCAATCGCATCACGGGGAGCGACACGTTGACGACCCCGGTCATCCCTAGCTCGACCGCCCGTTCAGTCGATTGGGTGCCCTTGATCAGGGCGCTGTAGCCGAACACCACGACGAGCAGGATTTGGGTTGCCCAAAGGACGATGTTCATGGGTGGTGGCTCCTCGGTTAGCGGTGTTCGCCAAGGAAGACGGCTACGGCCTCCCAGATGTGACAATCACCCTCCGGGAGCTCCGCACCGTTGACGAGGCCGCGGAGCCAAGCGCCCCGTCCTCTGAGTTGCGCTTAGGGGAGCAGGTGGACGGCGAGCGGCAGTACCTGGCTCGCGCCGGCCTCGGCCAGCAGCGCCGACGCAACAGTGACCGTCCACCGCGTCCGTACCGTGTCGTCCACCAGCAGCACTGGCCCGTCGAAGCTCACCCCGTCGCGCACGCTGGTGCGGGCCAGCAGGTCGCGCGCCCGGACCGCCGAGGCCGCCTCGGCCGTCGGCGGCGGACCGCTCACGCCCAGCGCGTCGACCAGAGGCAGCCGGCCGACCCTCGCGACTTGCTCGGCGAGGGAGCCGACCAGCAGCGGGAACCGCCGGGACGGCATGGGCACCACGGCGACCGGTCGTTCCCAGCTCGCCGACCAGCGCACCAGCACCTGAACCAGCCCGTCCAGAACAGCCGGGGGCGCCGGCGCGTCCCGCTGCCAGAGCACGCGCAAGACGTCTCCCCAGGCCGGGTCGTCGGCGAAAGCCAGCGCGCGGCCGGGCGCCACGCCTGCGATCTTGCCCTTGCGACCGGCCAGGCCGCTGACCCAGAGCTTCCGCGGCTCGATGACCACGTCGCGCCCGCGGAAGAACCGCATTGCCGCCTCCACCAGCTCCGAGCTCGGACGCGCGCCCGGCGCCGGAAGGTGCCCGTCGCACACCGAGCAGCGTCCGCACGGCCCCGGATCCGGGTCGTCCAGGGCGCGCTGCAGGAACTCCATCAGGCAGCCCTCGGCATGTGCGTACCGGCGCATCAGGTCGGCCTCGGCGGCGCGGACGCGGCGCAGGTCCGACCACTTCTGCTCGTCGAAGTACCAGGGCCGGCCAGTCGCCTCCCACCCGTCGCGGGACTTGGTCACCACCTCGTCCACCGCCAGGATCTTGAGCAGTGTCTCCACCCGGCCACGGCGGATGCCGGTGGCCGCCTCGACACCGCCGAGCGACTGCGGGCCGTCGCCGAGCGCGTCCACGATGCGTTCCACTTGCTCGTCGGTCGGGATGCCGGACGTCGCAAAGTACTCCCAGATCCGCTCGTCGGGCGGTCCGGGAACCAGGACCGCGATGGCGTCGTCCATTGCGCGCCCGGCCCGGCCGACTTGCTGGTAGTAGGCCACCGGCGAGGCCGGCGAGCCAAGGTGGATGCAGAAGGCAAGGTCGGGCTTGTCATAGCCCATCCCCAGCGCTGAGGTCGCCACCAACGCCTTGATCTGGTTGCGTAGCAGCCGGCCCTCGAGGGCCTCCCGGTTGTCGCTCTGACCCGAGTACGCCGCCACGTCCAGTCCCTGGTCGACGAGGAATGCCGTGAGGCGCTCGGTCTCGGCCACCGTCAGCACGTAGACGATGCCGGAGCCCGGCAAAGTTCGCAGCGCCTCCGCCACCCAGGCGTACCCCTCCAGAGTGCTGAGCCCAGGCACCACAGCCAGCCGGAGCGAGGCCCGGGCCAGCGAGCCGCGCAGTGTGACGGTCTCCGCTCCGAGCTGGGCCGCCACGTCCAGGGTGACGCGCTGGTTGGCCGTCGCGGTGGTGGCCAGCACGGGCGTGTCCGGCGCCAGTTGCAGCAAGGTTCGCGTGAGCCGCTGGTAGTCGGGCCGAAAGTCGAAGCCCCAGTCGGACACGCAATGGGCCTCGTCGATCACCAGCAGGCCGCACTCGCTGAGCAGGGCCGGCAGCTGGGCGGCGAAGCCGGGATTGGCGAGCCGCTCCGGGGAAATGAGCAGCACGTCGAGCCTCCCGGAGCCCAAGTCGTCGAGCACGCCCGACCACTCGTCGACGTTGGTGGAGTTGATGGTGGCCGCCCGCAGCCCGGCCCGTGAGGCGGCGGCGATCTGGTCGCGCATCAGCGCCAGCAGCGGCGACACGACCAGCGTCGGCCCGATCCCCAGCTCGCGCAGGGCCGCCGTGGCCCCCCAGTACACCGCCGACTTTCCCCAGCCGGTCGCCTGGACCACCAGCACCCGCCTCCGATGCTCCACTAGCTCCTCCACCGCCCGCACCTGGTCCTTTCGCGGGCGTGCGTCCGGTCCGGCGCCGGCGGCGATGGTCCGGGCGAGGGCGGCGGCTGACTCCGACATGCTGTTCCCCTCCCTCGGAGCTGTCACAACCTCAGCACGCTAGAGCCTGCCGAGGTTCTGACAACCTACCTAGTGCTAGGGAGGCGTCTGGACTTGCAGCGGAACGTTCAGCGACGGACGTTCTCGGGGAGGACACCGGGAAGGTTGCTGAACAGGACGCCGGCAGCGTCACCCGAACGATAGGCCCGGTAGCTCGCGGTGCGGAACTGTCGCCTCGCGAGGCGACGGCACCTGCAGCAGCAGGGCGCCCTGTTGCATGATCAGCCGGGGCCTATCCAAGCGCTGCCCGCGCAGGCCGTCTAGGTCGCTGCGGCGTGGACCGAGATTGTAGAAGTGGCCGGGCCCATAGACACAGTCGATCGAGCGCAGCCCCGGGCGTCGGCGAGCCAACTCCACCCCCATCGGGACCCCGATCTCCGCCCCGATGGGGTCGCTGGCCGGCAGCGGCTCCAGTCGGGTGTGCAGGTCGCCGGCCACTACAAGTCGGCCACCGGGTGCGTCCGGGGCGGCGAGAACTCGGCGGGCCATCGCCGCGTCCTGCTCGCTCCACCACCGCCGACCCATCTCCTCCTCGCTCTCGCCGGGTCGCGGGCGTACGACCGGCGTTCCGTCCATCAAGGTGATCAGCAGTTCGGTGGCGGCCCACCGGCGCAGCGCAGCCAAGTGCCCCGCAGTGATCCGGCCGTCGCCGCTCCAAACCCCCACCGCCGGGTCTCCCCCAACGGGGTCGGCCAATACACCGTGCATGATCCAAAGGTCCAGCCACGGCCTCAGGTCCTCATGCCACTCCAGCGCGATGCCGCCCAGCCCGAACCAAGCGACCAGCTCCCCCACAAGCACCGGCGTCTGCGCTATGCCATGACCCTCGCCCAGCAGCACCAGGCCGGTCCGCCGCAGAGACTCCTGGACAGCGGCATCGGCGTCCGGATCGACCTGCAGGCCGAGCGGCGTGGCATCGAAGGCCTGCACCGCCGCCATCAGCGCCTCTATCGTGTCGACCCCCGGCACTCGGTCAGCATCCCACCTACCCGTTTCTCGCCGCCGAAGGCTGACTATCTCGGCTGTCTCGGCGTCTGCTGGGAGACTGAGTTGTGACCGATCAGCCGGGATTGCCGCTTGTTATCGCTTTGGTGGTTTTGGTCATGCTGGGCATCGCCGCATCGTGGGTGGGCCGGTTGAAGGTCGAGCGTTCCATCGCCACCGCGGCCGTACGTGCCGTTGTGCAACTGGCGGCGGTCGCTCTGGTGATCACCGCAGTCCTCAGCCAACTGGCCTGGTCTTTCGTGTTTGCCGCTTTCATGTTCGGGGTCGCAGTTTTCACTTCCTCGCGGCGTATCGAGGCCCCGCGGGCCTGGCCGTGGGTCGCCGTCGCCATCGGGTGCGGCGTTGTGCCCGTTCTCGACGGTGATCTTCCTCTCTGGCGCGGTGCCTTGGAACGGGGCGTCTCTGGTGCCGATGGCCGGCATCATCATCGGCGGATCGATGTCGGCGCAGTCGTTGGCCGGTCGACGGTGCTTCGCTGCACTCCGCGAGGAGCACGGAAGCTACGAGGCAGCGCTCTCGATCGGTCTACCCCGCCCGATGGCGATCGGCGAGGTGGTTGAGCGTCGACTGCCAGAAGCCCTGGTGCCGGCACTGGACCAGACGCGCACGGTGGGTTTGGTCACGCTGCCAGGGGCCTTTGTCGGAGTGCTGTTGGGCGGCGGGACTCCGATCCAGGCTGGCGCTGTACAGGTCCTGGTTCTCGTTGGCCTGCTGGCCGCGGAAACCGTCACCGTGGTCGTGGCCTATCAGCTCATGAAGGCATCCTGGTTGCTCCCGCCCGATCTCCGCAGCCGCCTCGTTGCGTAACCCCACGGCCAGTGAACGGCCTGTTCTAAAGGCAGTGAAGCGTTTGGAGTCCTGGCATCGCATTCAGACTCGCGTCCATGCCGAGGCCTTCTCATCATCCTTCGTGCACGAGGTGGTCGCGAAGTTCGAGGCAGCGCGAGTGGCAGGGTAGTGCCCATCAGCCGTAAGGAGCCGACGATGAGGAGACCGTGATCGGCCATCGGATCGAGTTCAGCAATGACAGCCTGAACCTGGGAGTGGATGTCGACGATAACGGTCGTATCGCGATCGCTACGATCGCCGGTGGCGGCACATCACTGCAGGCAAGGCACCATGTCGCGGCCCTCGAGCTGCAATCAGTGGAAGCGCCGCATCAGATGCCGGTGCTGCGGCTCGCCGGCTCAACCGGCGCGGTTCGGCTCCGCTATCGCGAGCACGCGACCGGCGTCGACGGCGAAACCTACTGGCTGGCGGTGATCGCTGAAGACGCCCACCGGGTTCGCGCTCGCTGGCTGCTGCGCACCCGAACCGGATCGGCGGCCCTGACCAGCACGGTGGAAGTGACCAATATCGGCGAGGATGAGCTATCCATAGGCGCTCTGCCGTCGTTGTCGCTCCCCGTTACAGGGGAGGCGGCGGGAGCAGCGGTCGGGCCCGAGGAGCTGGACTTGATCAGCGGCGCTAGCGAGTGGTGCGCGGAGAACCGGTGGCGGCGACACCGGGTACGGGGCTACCTACCGGCGCTGTCCTCGATCGCCCACCAAGTCTCGGCCAAAGGTGCTCATAGCGCCCGAGTCCTCGGTTCCTGGTCAACCGGGGGCGCGCTGCCCGCCGGCGTGTTGACTGCCCGGGACGACCGCTTCGCGTTGGCCTGGCAGGTGGAGCACAACGGTCCCTGGCGGTGGGATCTCGCCGAGGAAACAGCTGGGTTGACACTGACCCTGAGCGGGCCAACTGATGCCGATCACCAGTGGCTGGCCGCACTCCCGCCCGGTGAGACCTTCTGCACGGTCCCGGCCACCGTCGCTCTCGGTGCCGGCTGGCAAGCCGCCTTGGGTGAGCTGACGAAGCACCGCCGGCTGGCCCGGCGACCTCACGCGGACAATGAGCGGCTGACGGTGATCTACAACGATTACATGAACACCCTGATGGGGGACCCGACGACCGAGCGGTTGCTGCCGCTCGTCGACGCGGCCGCCGAGGCCGGTGTGGAGGCGTTCTGTATTGACGCAGGCTGGTACGACACCACCATGCAAGGGTTCGCCGGCTGGTGGGACCACGTGGGGGAATGGCAGCCGTCGAAGGTCCGCTTCCCGAACGGCATAACCGAGGTGCTCGATCGGATTCGGGAGCGCGGGCTTGTCCCCGGGCTCTGGTTGGAGCCCGAAGTTGTCGGTGTGCGCAGCCCAATCGCTGATCGGCTGCCCGACGACGCCTTCTTCTGCCGGCGCGGACGCCGAGTGGCCGAAGCCGGGCGCTATCACCTGGACCTGCGCCATCCGGCCGCTCGGGCCCACCTGGACGCCACCGTGGACCGCTTGGTCGACGACCTGGGTGTCGGCTATTTCAAGTTCGACTACAACATCAACCCTGGCCCGGGCACCGACGTGGGCGGCACGAGTGCAGGTGCGGGCCTGCTGGGGCACAACCGAGCTCAACTGGACTGGTTGGACGCACTGCTCGACCGGCACCCAAACTTGATTATTGAGAACTGCGCCTCCGGCGCGATGCGGTCCGATTTCGCGCTGCTCTCCCGCCTCGCGCTTCAGTCGACCAGCGACCAGCAAGACGTGGCTCGCTACGTGCCGATCGCCATTGCCGCGCCGATGCTGATGTTGCCGGAGCAAGCAGGCTCATGGGCCTACCCCAGCGCGTCAATGGGCCGAGAGGAAACCATCGCCTCCCTTTCCCTCGGCCTGCTCGGCCGGCTTTACCTGTCCGGATCACTTGCCGCAACTCTCGCAGGATCAGCTGGCGCTGGTACGGGAAGCGGTTGCGATGCATCGCGAACTGCGGGGTGCGATCCGTTCACTGGTGCCGCGATGGCCGCTCGGCCTGCCCGGTTGGGACGACTCCTGGGCCGCCTTCGCGCTTGCGGGTCCCGAGGTCACACTACTCACCGTCTATCACCGGGGCACCGGCCCAGCCGAGGCCGCAGTTCCACTTTCCTGGCTTGCTGACGTACCGACCACGATGGAGCCGGTGTTCCCCAGCGAGCCCACCGACTGGACACTGGCGTGGGACCCGACCGCAGCCGTGCTGAATTTGCGCGCCCCGGGCAGTCCCGTGAGCGCTCGCACGGTGGCGGTGCGCACCACGAATTGACAACTACATCGGGGATGTCGATGCAGAGCATGATCTGGAGCGCCGATGTTGCGTTGGCCACGCTGTTGGGCGGGCTGGTCGGTCCGAGGTGCTGGAGCTCCGATTTCTGTCAGGTGGCGCTGACTTCAACCAGGACCTTGCCTGAAATCTCGGCGTTTGCGGCGATGGCGAAGGCCTCGTTGACGTCCTCAACCGGCAGTACGTGAGTGATCACCTGCTCGATCTGCGGGTTCTGATCGAGCAGCGTGATAGCGGCGTCGATCTCGTCGTTGAAGCGAAAGGTGCCTCGCAGCTGTATTTCCTTCGACACTAGGGGCGCCAGGTTGACCGGTCGAGTCTCGTCGGGCAGATTGCCGACCTGGACGAGGACGCCGGCTCGGCGAGTGGCCAGCAGCAGCCCGTGGAGCGCCTGCGGCACCCCGGCGCACTCCAGCGTTACGTCGAATTGAGAGTCAGGCAGGTCCTCGACGCCGATCTGCACGGTCCCGATCGGCACCGGGCTGGCTTCGCCCAGGAGCCGCGCGCGCTGCAGCGGTCCTGTAAGCAGGTCGGCACAAACTACCTCTGCCGCGCCCTCGGCCGCTGCGGCAGCAGCGGTTAGCAGCCCGATCGGGCCCGATCCCGATATCAGCACGCGCTTGCCCCGGATGCCGCCACCGACCGCCAGGCTGTGCAGGGCGACTGCCAGCGGCTCGGCCAATGCTGCTCGCTTGACCGGCAGCGAGGCCGGCAGTCGGCGCACCTGATCGCGACGAACGACCAGCTGCTCGGCGAGGGCGCCGGGCGTGTGTGGCCATGTCGAGGCACTGCCCAAGTAACCGCCACCCGGCCACAGATGTCGCTGTTCCTCGGTCAGATCGGGCCGCGCAGTACCCCACGTAGCCGGATGCACCGTCACCGGCGTGCCCGCCTCGAACGCACCCGTCGGGTCAAGATCAACCACCCCGGACACTTCATGGCCAGGGATCAGCGGTTCACGGATAGCGAAGATGCCCGCAGCGCCGTCAGCGTAGTAGTGCAGATCCGACCCGCAGATCCCGACGTAGCCCACCCGCAGCCGCACCTCGTCGGCAGCTGGCTCGGGGCTGGGAACCAACTCGGTCCGCATGTCCTGCTTGGCATGGATCCGCACGGCACGCATGCGGTCAGCCTCTCATTCCACGGGGGGTCTGTGACCAGCCACCGGCAGCTGCGGCGACCCACTTTCCGCTCCACCACACCGCCGGCGCGAGCGTCGTGGTGGGCGTATGCGGCAAGGTTGCGGTGTGCCTCCTACTTCCCTTCCAGGGCACTAGGGATCGGGCAGACCGACGTGGACGTTGTCATGCTCGCCGGGCGCTACACGCTGCTGGAGCAGTCCGATGCTCACCAGGAGTGTGCCTCCGGAGAACGTCCCTGGCCGATTCTGCGCCCATCGTTGATGTCGAAAATCTCGTTCAGCCGTTGCGAGGCTGCTTCATCCAACTCCAGTTCGGCAGCCCGATCAAGCCCAGCAAGCTGATCGACGGTCCGAACGCCGACAATTGCGGAAGCGACCGCGGGGTGCTGGAGGACCCAGGCGGTCGCGACGACATGCTCGGGTTCCCCGAGGTCGCGACAAAGCTGGGAGAAGTCTCGGAACCGGCGGTTCTCGGGACTGACCCGGATCCCGTACTCCTCCTCCACCTGACGGGTCCGGCTTCCGTCGAGGGACTCGGTCTTGCTCGTCAGTAGACCGCCCGCCAACGGCATGTAGACGATCACCCCGATCCCGAAGTCCTGCGCCGCCGGGAGAACCTCCATCTCGGGCACCCGGCTCAGCAAGTTGTACTGCGTCTGCTCGGAGACGAATCCGATGAAACCACGCTGCCAGGCCTGCATCTGCCGCTTGGCCAGACCCCAGCCCGAGAAATTGCTCGAACCCGCGTAAAGGACCTCTCCGTCGGCCACGATGCGCTCATACGTTCCCCAGAACTCTTCGGCCGACACACGTTCGTCGATGTGGTGGACCTGGTAGAGGTCGATCCTGTCCGTTTGGAGCCGTCGCAAGGAGTCCGCCAGGTGCTTGCGCACCTTGTACGCCGAGAAGCCGCGGTTGTTGTTGGCCGGACCCAGATCGCCCATCGCCCCATAGACCTTGGTCGCCAGCACCACCTCCTCACGCACGCCCGGCCGGGCGGCAAACCAGGTGCCTATGATCTCCTCCGAGCGGCCCCGAGCGGCCTCACCGCCGTAGACGTTCGCGGTGTCGATAAAGGTGATGCCCATGGAGAGCGCCTTGTCCAAGATCGCGTGCGACTCCTCCTCCGTCGCCTTCGGGCCGAAGTGCATCGTGCCCAGACAGATCTTGCTGACGTTCATTCCGGAACGACCCAATTCGCCGTACTTCATGTGATCTTGCCTCCAAATCGGTCGGACGCCGCGCTGGTCAGGATACGGGTCTGGTGTCGGTGACGCGGATGACTACCCCGCCCGGGTCTGGGGCACGACGGTTTCGGCGAGGTGGATTTCTCCGAGGTCAGTTCCGAAGCTCGTACTTGCGGGCGTTCGGAATCCGAACGGCTGGTGTGACGCGCAGTACCGGCAGGACCGAACCGCTAGTGGGTTGCGGGAGCGTGACCGACAGGCCGTCGGCCCGCCGCTCGAACGCCAGCGGCTTCTCGTCACCGATCAGCTCGACGGATGCGATGGGCGCCGGAAAATGCGGCGAGCCTTCGGCGAGGGAGGTGATCAGCAGTCGTCCTCGGGGCCAGTCCAAAGGCGTGGCGTAGACGATGTCGGCGCGAGTGGTGAACCGGATGTCTTCGGCGGTGTAGTCGGCGCGGTCCGCGTCGCTGAGAAAGGAGTCCGTGACCTTGGTCGGACCCTCGCCACTGACCGCGAACGGACGGGTGCCGTAGATGGCCTCGCCGTTGACCGTCAGCCAGTCACCGATCCTGCACAGGAGCTCGCTTTCCTCTGGTTCGAACGAGCCGTCCGGTTTCGGACCGACGTTGAGGAGCAATGCGCCGTTCTTGCTCACCACGTCCAGCAGATCACCCAAGATGACCCGGATGTCCTTGTACTGCTGGCCTTCGACCCAGCCCCACGAATTCACCGCGACGGACGTGTCGTTCTGCCACAGCATCGGCCGGATGGTCGCATTCTGCCCGCGCTCGACGTCGTAGACAGCTGATCCGGGTGGGAAGGCGTCGAACTTGTGGTTGATGGCCACCGGACGGTTGCGGGCGATGCCCCGGTTGTAATACCACGCGGCGAACCTCGCCAACCATGGCTTGAAGACGTCTTGTTCGATCCACCAGTCGAACCACACCAGCTGTGGATCGTTGTGCTCGACGAGCTCCACGGTCCGCGCCAGCCAGTCCTCCAAGAACGCCTCGGACGGTCGGACTTCCTCGCGCTGCGCGGGGCCGTAGAGGTCCGCGAACTCTGGATCGCGGACGTCGGAGTCGAACCTCATGCCACCGTTGAAAAACCACCAGTGCTCGGCGCGGTGGCTAGATGCGCCGGGGATCATCGCTTGAGCGCGGACGGCATCGGACAGCTCCTTCACCACATCCCGGCCCGGCCCCATCTGTGCCGCGTTCCATCGGCTCAGATCTGTCGCATACATGACGAAACCGTCGTGGTGCTCGGAAACTGGAACCACGAACTGGGCTCCAGCTCGGCGGAAGAGGCTCGCCCACTCCGCCGGATCGAACGCCTCTCCGGTGAACCGGGGGATGAAGTCCTTGTAGCCGAAGTCCCGTTGTGGGCCATAGGTGCGGCGGTGGTACTCGTAGACCGCCGTGCCTTGCCGGTACATCTCGCGCGGGTACCACTCGCTGGAATACGCGGGGACGCAGTATGGGCCCCAGTGGACGAAGATGCCGAACTTGCCGTCGACGTACCAATCCGGGACCCGGTAACCGGATACGAGGGAGTCCCACTCAGTGCTGAACGGGCCTTCGGCTATGCCGGCCTCGACTCGCTGGAGGATCGCAGTGCGCGTCTGCTCGACGGCCGAGGACTCGGTTGCCATGGTCGCCCCTCCTCGGTCCCGCCAGCCCGCGCCACGATAATCGACCAGAATCTTCTAAGTCATCCGAACTCTGAGCAATTGTGTTGCGTACCGGTCGCCCGACGCAATAGGGACCGAGGCAGCTCACGGTGTCAGGGGCCAGGATCCTCGATGTCGCACCATGCAGCACCGTTGGGATAGGCAAATCTGGTCAGCGAGTCTTCGAGTATCTCCGTGCCGGCGCCGGCGGCCAGGGGCGCGAGGTAGCGGCCGCGTTGTAGTTCGACGGGGGTGGCGAGGTGCTCGTGCAGATGGTCGACGTATTCGATTCGGCGGCCGGCCAGACTGCCGGAGACGGCGACGTAGTCGAACATCGACAGGTGCTGGACGGCCTCGCACAATCCGACGCCGCCCGCATGGGGGCAGACGGGAACGCCGAACTTCGCTGCGAGCAACAAGATGGCGATGTTCTCATTCACGCCGGCGACCCGGCTGGCGTCGATTTGCAGGACTGACAGCGCGCCAGCCTGCAGCATTTGCTTGAAGATCACCCGGTTGGCCACATGTTCTCCCGTTGCCACCGGCAGGGGGTGGATCTGGCGGGCGATCTCGGCGTGGCCGAGGATGTCGTCCGGGCTGGTCGGCTCCTCCACCCAGGCTAGGTCGTAGCGCGACAGCTCGGCGATCCACTTGACCGCGTCGTCTACATCCCAGCGCTGGTTCGCGTCGATGGCAATGGCGATGTCTGGGCCGACTGCGGCCCTCGCGATCTCGAGTCTTCTGATGTCGTCGTCGATGTTGGCGCCGACCTTGAGCTTGATCTGAGTGAACCCGTCGGCGACGGCTTCTCGGCACAGCCGCTCGAGTTTGGTGTCGTCGTAGCCGAGCCAGCCGGGTGTAGTCGTGTACGCCGGATAACCGTCTTTGAGCAGGTCGGCCTCTCGCCGCTCCCGCCCATCGAGTCCGGCCTGCAAGATCGCGAGTGCCTCGTCGCGAGTCAAGGCATCGGTCAGGTAACGGAAGTCGACGAGGTCGACGAGTTCTTCTGGTGTCATCTGGGCTAGCAACCGCCAGAGCGGCAGCCCGGCCCGCTTGGATTTCAAGTCCCAAAGAGCGTTGACGACGGCGCCGATCGCCATGTGGATGACGCCCTTCTCCGGCCCCAGCCAGCGCAACGGCGAGTCGTACACCAATGAGCGCCACGTCGCGCCCATGTCTGAAAGCAGCGCATCGACGTCCTTCCCGAGGATCATCGGGGCCACCGCCTTGATCGCGGCTACTTCGACATCGTTGCCGCGGCCGATGGTGAAGACGAACCCGCTGCCGGTCAGCTGGGCGTCGGAGTCAGTGATGAGCTCGACGTAGGCCGCAGAGTAATCCGGATCGGGATTCATGGCATCCGAGCCGTCCATCACCCGAGAGGTGGGGAAGCGGACGTCCCTCGTTCGTATCGAGGTGATTCGCAACCTGGACCCCTTCGCAGCAAGGTCGTGGCTCATCCAAGCACTCGGTGTCTGACGTGTCAAAAGAAACATCCGATGTCTGCGCGATCCCTTGCCGTGGAAGAGGCGCATTGAGCCTCCAAGGTGGGTGAGTCGAAGCTGGCCTGCCCCACAGCGTTGAACTTGTGGCGAGACATCGTGGCCAACCCCGTCCAGTCATCTGATCTATCGTGCCATCGTTCGAGCGCGCCAGCACCATACGCGTCAGTTGGTAGGGCCAGATATGCGGGCTCTTCAGCCGTGCAAGCACGAATATTTCGATTGATGGCAACTTCGGCTGGCGCCCTTGACAGTGGAGTGGTCGAGAATAAAGATCAGACCTACGAGGTCTCCGCCGATGTGGTGCACCTCTCTCGGCCGGTGACCCAATCGGCGTTGACAACGACATCTTGGGTAAGGAGTGGCATGCGACTATCACGGCTCACCAAAATCCTGACGGTGGCGTCGGCCGCCGTCTTGCTCGCTGCCTGCGGCGGCA
Source organism: uncultured Actinomycetota bacterium (assembly GCA_963840505.1). Classification (GTDB taxonomy): domain Bacteria; phylum Actinomycetota; class Actinomycetes; order Propionibacteriales; family Propionibacteriaceae; genus Microlunatus. The sequence goes on along the minus strand of CAWIZB010000022.1, from coordinate 70,168 downwards.
ACGCGGGCGACTCCGGCAGCTCGTCCGACTCACCCGGCGGCCCCGTGACGCTCAACTGGTTCATGTGGTCCGGTTCGGACGTGGAAAGGAACGCTTGGCTGCACGTCGCCGACCTCGTTACACAGAAGTACCCGAACATCAAGATCCAGTTCGAGACCACGCCGTTCGATGACTACTGGACGAAGCTGACCACCCAGGCAGCCAGTAGCGCCACACCCTGTGTGATCGGTCTGCAGGGTCAGCGGGCGCCACAGTTCGGCAACCTGCTCGTGCCGCTCGATGACTACATGAGCCAGGCCGGTGTCAAGGCCTCCGACTATGTACCCAGCATCACCACGGGCCTTCAGTATGAGGGCAAGCAGGTCGCACTGCCCTACGACGTCGGCCCGTTCGTGATGTTCTACAACAAGGACGCGTTCAAGGCGGCCGGGCTCAAGGAGCCGGCGATCGGTTGGACCACCGACGACTTCATGGCCGACGCCAAGGCGCTGACCAAACCCCCGAAGTACGGGTTCTTTGCGGGAAGCGACATCGGCATGTTGCTGCCGTGGGTGCTGAGCTCGTCCGGGAAGGCGGCGGTGAACGCCGAAGGCAAGCTGGACGTCGACAACCCGGAATGGCACGCCAGCGCGCAGTGGTACACGAACCTGGTCAGCCAGGACAAGGTGGCGGCGCCGATCCCGGGAGCGGGCTCCTCAGCCGCCGCCGCCAACCAGTTCCTGGCGGGCAACGCGTACATGTCACTCGACGGTCCGTGGTCCCTCATCAACGCTCGGGAGCAGGCCAAGTTCGAAGTCGGCATCGCGCCGATGCCCGCAGGCGCCAGCGGCTCCAAGACCTGGTCTGACGGATCCGGCTTCGGGGTTAGCAGGGACTGCAAGAACCCTGACGAGGCGTTCAAGGCCGTCAGTGTCATGGTTGGAGAGGAGGCGGAGACGTACCTCGGGAACGCCGGCCGCGCCTACCCCGCATTGATCTCCACCCAGAACTCCTGGTACGAGGGCAACAAGACCCAAGACGTCAAGCCGATCATGGACGAGTCCCTGCAGAGCGCGGTTCCGTACACAACAATTCCGACCTGGCAGCAGGTCGTGACCACCTTCTCCAAGCAGGCCGTCGCCACCTACAACGGCCAGGGGTCGGTGGACGACCTCCTCAGCCAGACTCAGGCGGCGGGCGAGTGACCTAACGCAAAGTGGGTGCCGGCCCAGAGCCGGCACCCACCGTTGCTCCTGGAAGGACACAACCATGGCTGTGATGCCCGTTGATGTCAGTGCTGCGGTCGCCACGACCGGTAAGGCTGGTCGAAAGAAACGCGGCGACGGGAAGGCCGCGACCGGCTTTCTGGCCCCGAGCATGCTGGGCCTGCTCGCTTTCACCGCCTTCCCGATCGTTGCCTCGCTGATCATCGGCTTCTACAACTGGCCCGTGATCGGTGGCCGCACCTTCACCGGGTTGAAGAACTACGAGACCTTGCTCACCAGCGAGGAGTTCCACGCCGCGATCCTCAACACGCTCGTCTTTGTGATCTTGTACCTCCCACTCAACATCGTCATCTCCCTCGGGCTCGCAGTCTGGATCGGTTCGAAAAGCATCAAGGCCCCCGGGCTCTACCGCACGATCTTCTTCATCCCGGCCGTGACGCCCGTGGTCGCCAACGCAGCGATCTTTTCGCTGATCCTGGCTCCGAACGGGCTGATCGATTCCTTGATGCAGACCTGGTTCGGCGTCCAGGCGCCTAACTTCCTCGGATCGACGACCTGGGCGATGCCGTCAGTGGTGATGCTGTCCATCTGGCAGGGCTTCGGCTACAACATGCTCGTTTTCTCGGCGGCCCTCGACGCCGTCCCGGCCAGCCTGACCGAAGCCGCAGCCATCGACGGCGCTGGTTCCTTCGCGCGCTTCTTCCGTATCATCCTGCCCCTGATAACGCCTTCGATCTTCTTCGCTGTCGTGCTGACCCTGATCTCGTCCTTCCAGGTCTTCACTCAGGCCTACGTGCTCACCGGAGGCGGCCCGGGAAATGCCACCACGACGATGGTGGTGTACCTGTACGAGCAGGGCTTCCAGTTCTACAAGCTGGGCCTGGCCTCGGCCGTCGCGTGGGTGCTGTTCGTCATCATCTTGGTGATCACGATCTTCCAGTTCATCGGACAAAAGAGGTGGGTGCACTATGACCAGTGAAGCTCCGTCCGTCACCGTGGTCGCACCGTCGCTGTCGGCCCGGACGCTGCGCGCGGCACGTCCGCGGGGTGCCGGGTCGTCTCGGCTGGGGTCGGTCATCTCCCAGATCCTGCTGTCGCTGGTCGCGCTGCTGTTCCTGGTGCCGATCATCTGGATGGTGCTGTCGGCGCTCAAGCCGAGCGCCGAGGTCTTCACCGTCCCGCCGACGTTGTTCGGGTCGGAGGTCCTGTTCAGCAACTTCGCCGAGGCCTGGAACTACCTGCCGTTCGGCCGGTTCATCCTCAACACCATATGGGTCGCCGGGGTCGGCACCTTGATCACCCTGGTGGCCTCGGCGACGGCTGGGTATGCCTTTGCCCGGTTGAACTTCAAGTTCCAGGGCGGCCTATTCATCCTCTACCTCAGCACGCTCATCGTTCCCCAGGAGGTCATCGTCATCCCGATGTTCCTGGTTATGCAGCAGCTCGGCTGGGTCAACTCGTACAAGGCCCTGATCTTGCCCTGGGCGTTCACCGCGTTCGGGACCTTCCTGCTCCGACAATTCTTCCTCACCATCCCCAGAGAGCTCGAAGAAGCCGCCAAGATCGATGGCTGCGGGCACATCCGCATCCTCCGCAGTGTCATCATCCCGATATCGGCCCCGGCAATCGCCGTTCTGGCCGTCTTCACCTTCATCACCTACTGGAACAGCTTCCTGTGGCCGCTGATCATCGTGAACGACACCATCAAGATGACCATCCCGCTCGGCCTGCAGCTCTTCCTCGGCCAACAAGCCCAACGCTGGGAACTGCTGATGGCAGCCGCAACCATCTCGATGGTGCCCACCGTCATCCTCGTCCTCGCGCTACAGAAGTACCTGGTCAAAGGCATCGCCCTCTCCGGACTGGGTGGACGGTGAGGCGATGACCCTCAGCCCAGCTCGACCCCGGAAGTCCTCGGACGGCTCCCTACCGCCGCTGAGGGACGCGGTCCGGCCTACCCGCACGAGTGTGACCGACGATGCGATCAGCAGGATCCGACACATGATCTTGACCGGAGAGCTGGCGCCCGGAGATCGGCTTCCGCCTGAGGGGACCCTCGCCGCCAACCTCGGGCTGTCTCGGACCTCTCTGCGCGAAGCCGTCCGGGCCCTCACCGTGCTCGGCGTGATCGACACCCGCCAAGGCGACGCTAGCTACATCACTAACCTCGGCTCCGAGTTGCTGTTTGGGGCCCTCGGGCTGGCGGTCGATCTCCAGCGCGAGGACGCCATGCCCGACCTTCTCGCGGTACGACGAATCCTCGAGCCCGCGGCCACCGCTATGGCCGCCAGCAGGATCTCCGTCGAGGAGATTCAGCGACTGCGCTCCCTCATCCCGTCAAGGCTCGGCGAGGAGCAAGTGAGTGAGCTCGTCGAGCTCGACTGGGAGTTCCACCACACCATCGCACGGGCTGGCGGCAACGAGCTGCTGCTCGCGCTGCTCGACGGCCTGGCCCAGCCGACTATGCGGATGCGCATCTGGCGTGGGCTTTCCACCCCGGGAGTCCTGGTCCAGACCCTGCACGAGCACCAGGCGATCGTCGACGCACTTGAATCACACGATGCCGCCTTAGCCCATGCCGCCGCCACCGTCCACGTCGCCGGCCTCGAGGTCTGGATCCGATCCCAAGAGCCGGGCTGGAGCACGCTGGCCGCACGCGCAGTCCACGGAACACCCAGCTGAATTTGACGACTTACCGGCATCTGGGCTCGAGAAAGGCGGCGAGCGATGACGCCCGCAGTTAATGACCGGATCTGGGACGACCTGCGGCGACCGGCGCCGGATTGGTTGTCAGCAGCCAAGTTGGGGATCTTCATCCATTGGGGGCCGTACTCGGTCCCGGCCTGGGCCGAACCGAGCGGTGCGCTCGGCGCGGTACCGGAGAGCGAGTGGTTCAAGCACAACGCGTACGCCGAGTGGTATTTCAACACGATCCGGATCCCCGGTAGCCCCGCCGCGCAGCACCACCACGACGTTTACCACGACGCACCCTACGACGACTTCCTCGACCAGTGGACGGCGGCGAAGTTCGACCCGGGGGCTTGGGCGAGGCTGTTCGCCGAAGCCGGCGCCTCGTACGTGGTCCCGACCACGAAGCATCACGACGGCGTGGCATTGTGGGATGCGCCCGGCACCGGAACGCGGAACACGGTTCACCGCGGTCCGCGGCGCGATCTGATCGGCGAGATCGCCGAAGCGGTCCGGGCGGCCGGCATGCGTCTCGGCGTGTACTACTCCGGCGGTCTGGACTGGAGTATCACCGACCTGCCGCCGCTCACCTCGCACCTGGACGTACTGACTTTGCGACCCAACGACGCGGCGTACAACGTCTACGCCGTGTTGCACGTGCGTGACCTGATCGAGCGCTACCAGCCCGACGTGTTGTGGAACGACATCAACTGGCCCGACGCTGGCAAGCGAACGGGCACCTGGTCGCTGCACGAGCTGCTCGCCGACTTCTACGCGGGCAACCCGGACGGCGTGGTCAACGACCGGTGGGGCAAAACTCACTGGGACTTCCGGACCAGTGAGTACGAGGCCTTCTCAGAGAACGAGTCCGAGTCAGCTTGGGAGAACTGCCGCGGGATCGGCTTCTCCTTCGGCTACAACCAGGCCGAGGACGAGCGGCAGATCCTGAGTGGCCGGCAGCTGGCCTGCCACCTGACCGATATCGTGTCCCGCGGCGGGCGGCTACTGCTTAACGTCGGCCCGACCGCCGCGGGCGAGATTCCCGACATCCAGCAGGTCTCGCTCCGCTCACTCGGCCGCTGGATGGCCCAGCTCGGCGACGTAATCACAGCGGGACAGCCAGTGTCGCAAACCGTCGCACGACCGACGGACGATCCCTGGGTGCGTTGGCTGGAGACCCCCGAGCATCTGGTCGCGGTGGTCGACCGGGTTGGCGAGACCACGCTGAACTACCGGCAGGACGGGGTTTCCGGTACGGCGGCCGAGCTGGTCGGGGCGTCGGGTTCGGTGATGGCTTCGATCGGCAGTTCCACCGTGAAGGTAGACGAGCTGATCGACGGGCCGGCAGCCCTCCTGCTCCCCAAACGGTAACAAGCCTGAGCGGGTCGTGACCGAGGTACGCGATCAGCCCGCAGCGGGCGCCGGATCCAGCCGGCCGAGCAAGGCATACCGACTGGAAACTGTGAACACCGAGCCGCGATCATGATCATGACCCTCCGGTGACCGAAGCCGATAGCTCGTACACCCGCTCCGCCGTCCCCGCCAGCACCGCCCGACGATCGTGCTCTCCGGGCACAAGACTGAGGACGAGGTCCAGCCAATCCGAGTAAGTCGCGGCCAGTGTCATCACCGGCCAATCGCTGCCGAACAGGCATCGATCTGGACCGAACTCGGCCAGGGCGTGGGCGAGATACGGCTCGGCCGCCTCCACACCGGTCGGCCCGCTGACGATCTCGGTCATCAGCCCAGACAGCTTGCAGACGATGTTGCGCCTGGCCGCGAGTTCCGCGATCTGCAGCCGCCACCGCGACGGATCCGCGCCGATCTGAGGCTTACCGACGTGGTCCAGCACAAACTGAACATCCGGAGTGCGGCGCACCAGCTCGATCACCTCATCCAGCTGCGGGCTGCGCACGCAGACGTCGAATGTGAGCTCGAAATCGGCTAGCTCGGCGACACCTTCCAAGAATCGATCGGCGACGGCGAAGCCAGGTCTCTCGTCTTGGATCAGCCGCCGGACGCCCACCACCGTCGGGATGGCGCGCAGCGCACCGAGGTGGTCCCGCACCCCCGAGCCTCGCTCCAGCGGCGCGAACGCGACGATGCCGCGCAGCCCGGGCAGCTGAGCCGACTGCTCGACCAGCCACCCGACCTCGGCCAGGCCTTGGGTGTCGGCGCAATCGGCCTGCACGACGACGAAGTCGGTCACCGTGGCCGAGGCCGCGCGCAGGGTCGTGGCATCGATCAGCCGGTCCAGCTCCGTGCCGTCCAACCAGGTGTAGCGCAGCCGACGGGGATCCCAGAGGTGCACGTGAGCGTCGACGACTCTCATCGGCTCAGGTGCCAAACTTCCGTCAGCGGCGCCCACTGCTCTCCCTCCGGCGTGCCGGGAAGCCTTTCCTGACAGGGATCGGTTAGCTGCCACCAACGCTGGGTCGCCGGATCGGCGCGGATGCGGGCCTGGTCAGCGGCGTGGTCGGTGCCGACGTACTCGTAGTAGCTGAACAGCGTGTCCCCGCGCAGAAAGATCGTGTAGTTGCGGATATTGGCGGCCGCGAGCGTCGACTCGACCTCCGGCCACACTTGGGCATGCAGTTCCAGGTACCGCTCTCGATACTCCGGCCGCAGCCGGACACAGCTGGCGTAACGCTCCATCAATTTCCTGAGTCTCTCAATGAATAGACGAGGCGGCGGTCCGTCTTTACACCTGCAGTGCCGCCGCTCACGACCGCGGTCGTATCCGCAGACCGCTCATCCCACCGTCCACGGCCAGGTCGGTACCGGTAGTGGAGCCGGCGGCTGGGCTCGCGAGGTACTGAATGGCGGCGGCCACCTCGTCGGCGGTGACCAGCCGCCCCATCGGCTGCCGGGCCTCCAGCGCCGCACGCTCGGCCTCCGGGTCCTCCGCGACGGCAAGCAGCCGGCCCACCCAGGGGGTGTCGGCTGTACCAGGATTCACACAGTTGACCCGGATGCCCTCGCCGACGTGGTCCGCGGCCATGGCGCGGGTGAGAGCGAGCACGGCACCCTTGCTGGCGCTGTAAAGAGCGCGCTGCGGCAGCCCTGCGGTCGCGGCGATCGAGCAGGTGTTGACAATGCATGCCGCCGCCGAACGCCGGAGCGCGGGTAGGGCGGCCCGGCTGACCCGGACGATCCCCAAGACGTTGGTATCCAGGACCTTCAGCCACTGGTCGTCCGGATTGTCCTCGACCGTCCCCTGGGCGCCGATGCCGGCGTTGTTGACCAGGACATCGAGGCCACCCAGCACGTCCACGGCGGCGGCGACGCCGGCCCGGACGGACGCGTCGTCGCTCACGTCGGTGGCGAACCAGCGGATCGAGTCGTCCGGCGGGGCGGCAAGGTCGAGGGAGACCACTGTGGCCCCGCCCGCGACGAACCTCAGGGCGGTGGCCAGGCCGATCCCGGACGAGCCACCAGTCACCACCACCCGCCTGGCCTCGGAAGCGTCGCTCATGCCGTCCCCAGATCCTGACGCTGCCGGCCCAGCCCGTCGATCCAAAGTTCCATCACATCCCCGCTGCGGAGGTACGGGTGATCGGGAAGGCCCAGCGCCACGCCGGCCGGGGTGCCCGTGTTGATCACGTCGCCGGGCTCGAGCACCATGAACTGGCTCAAGTACCAGATCACATGATCAACGCCGAAGATCATGTTCGCGGTCGACCCGTCCTGCCGGGTCTCACCGTTCACCGAGAGTCCCATCCGCAACGCGTGCGGGTCCTCGATCTCGTCCGGTGTGACGAGCCACGGGCCGAGCGGGTTGAAGGTCTCGCAGCTCTTACCCTTAACCCATTGCCCGCCGCGCTCGAGCTGGAACTCGCGCTCGGAGACGTCGTTCGCGATCGCGTACCCTCCGATCACGCTCCACGCGTCCGCCGGCGCGTCGAGGTAGCGGGCCGGGCTCCCGATGATCACCGCCAGTTCGACCTCCCAGTCGGTCTTGATCGACTTCCGCGGGATCAGGACCGTGTCGTTCGGCCCGACCACGGTGTCGGGACCCTTCATGAAGATAATCGGCTCCTTGGGAATGGCCGCGCCGGTCTCGGCCGCATGATCGCGGTAGTTCAGCCCGATGCAGACGACTTTGCCAGGTCGGGCCACGGGCGCACCGATCCGCTGCCCGTCGATGTCCGTCCGGGGCAGACGCCCCGCCGACCGTGCGGCGGTCAGCCGCTCCGGCCCGCCGTTGGTCCACCAGGTCCGGTCGAAGTCCGTGACGAGCGAGGAGGCGTCCAAGGCCTCGTCGCCGTCGAGAACGACCGGACGTTCTGCGCCGACCGGGCCGATCCGCATGAGCCTCATCTGTGTGCCTTCTCCTGTTGTGGTGTGGGTACGTCCGCGCGCAGCAGTCCCTCCGCGCGAAGCTCCGACCAGAGCTCTTCTGGTACCTCGATCTCGAACAGCGCGGCGTTGCGCCGCACCTGGGCCGCGGAATACGCGCCCAGGCACACAGTACGGATGGCCGGATGGCCGAGCGGAAGCTGGGCGGCGACCGCGGGCAAGGGAGTGCCGTACCGATTGCAGACGGCGGCCAGTCGGCTCGCGGACGCGAACACCTCGTCGGGGACCGGTTCGTAGTTATATGTAGCCGTCCGCTGCGGTACGTCCGTGGCGAGGGCGCCGGAGTTGAAGACCCCGGCGGCGACGATGCTCACGTTGCGCTCGAGACAGGCCGGCAGCAGGTCGTCGAGCGCGCCCTGCTCAAGGAGCGTGTACCGGCCGGCCAGCATGACGACGTCGAGGTCGGTCCGCTCCACGAAGCGGGTGAGCATCGCCGACTGGTTCATCCCGGCTCCGTACGACGTGATCATGCCCTCGGCGCGGAGCTCTTCCAGGGCAGGGAATGCGTGGTCGAGAGCCTCGGTGTAGAAGTCATCAGGATCGTGCACGAACGCGATGTCGATCCGGTCGAGACCGAGTCGCTCCAGGCTGGATTCCAGCGACCGGCGGATCCCGTCGCGGGTGTAGTCCCGAACCCGGACGAAGTCGGCCGGGACAGCGAACCCCTCGTCGTCGCGCGCACCGGTCGAGTTCGGCACCGGCCGCAGCAGCCGGCCGACCTTGGTGGAGATCAAGAACTCCTCCCGCGGGCGGCCTCGCAGGCCGTGACCTAGCCGACGCTCGGCCAGCCCCAAGCCGTAGTGCGGGGCGACGTCGAAGTAGCGCACCCCGCTCTCCCACGCCGCCGGCACGGCGCCCTCCCACTCTTGCTGAGACAACGGCCGCAGCAGGTTTCCGAGCGCCGCGACCCCGTAAGCCATGGGCCCGACTCGGAGACCGTTGCGGCCCAGCGCGATGCCGGCTGCGAGGGCGTTCATCCGGACACCGGTGGCGGCTGATGATCAAGAACGGCGAACGGCGTCATCCCGCCACCTGTGGATGATCATGCAGGAATTCCTGCACCGCCAGCAGGTGCGTCCCCATCCGAATCCGCGCCGCATCTGGATCACGGCGAGCGATGGCCCGCAGGATGGCCTGGTGTTCCCGGTGCGTGGAGGGTAGGGCACCCTCCTCCGAGATTGCGCGCCACAGCCGCCCGCGGACCGTTCGGGTGGCGAGGGCCTCGATCAGGGCCTCCAGCGCCGGATTCCCGGACGCGTGAGCGATAACACGATGGAACGCGATGTCGGCCTCGATGAACGCACTGGAGTGATCATCGCTTGTCGAGGTGACCAGGGGCTCCACCTGCGCCAGGATGTCCGCCGCCTCCCTGAGCGCCGCATCGGTGATCAACTGGGCCGCTCTCCCGGCAGCCTCGGTTTCAAGCACCCGACGGACCGCGTGCAGGTGGAACGCGTCAGCCTCGGCGCCGAGATCGACGAGCAAGGCCAGCGGCGCGAGCAGCAGGCTTGCGTCGAGGGCGGTCACGTACGTGCCGTCGCCCTGGCGGGTCTCAAGGACTCCCATCAGGCAGAGAGCGCGCACGCCCTCCCGAAGCGAGCCGCGGGAGACGTTGAGTTCCAGGGCGAGGTCCTTCTCCCGGGGCAACCGTGCCCCTGGGCCAAGCTGACCACGGATGATCATGGACTTGATCCCGTCCACGACCACGTCGGTCTGGGATGGGATCGGCGGCGGACGATCATCGCGCTCGACGTGCGTCAGGGATCGAGTCGTCATGGCACTTGTGGCTCGGTCAAGAAGAGCTCGACGACCGGCACCGCGACCTCGGGTCGACGGATCGGCAGGGTGAGGGTAAGGGTGCCGGCCGGCTGGCCACCGACGCCCGTGTTCTGGGCGCGGACCGCCGGGTCGACGACGCGGAAGCCGATCTCGGAGGCGTCGTTGAGCAGTTGCGCGTACTCGACCTTCCCGGCGAGATCGGGCAGGTGGAGATGCTCGAGCGGCCAGCTGAATATGTGGACGTACAGCCGGTTGCCTTGCTGGGTGTACCGGACGTCGGTCGGCGGTGTGAACGGGCTGGCCGTCGCCCCATAGATCGATCGGGCGTGCAAGTCCATCCAGTCGCCGATGCCCTCCAGGGCCCGCTGGGCCCGGCTATCGAAGTTGCCGCGGGCGGTGGGTCCCACGTTGAGCAGCAGGTTGCCGTTCTTGGAGACCCCGTCGATCAGCATCCGGACCAGCAGGTCGACAGGCTTGTCGTTCTGGTTGTCGCGGAAGTAGCCCCAGCTCCCGTTCAGGGTCTGACAGGCCTCCCACGGCACTGGGCGGCCGTCGATCTCCATCGGCTTGGCCGGCTGGTACTGCTCCGGGGTGACGAAGTCACCCGGAATGCCCAGCCGGTCGTTGACCAAGATGCCGGGCTGCAGCTCGCGGGTGAGGGCGAGCAGCTCCTCCGAACCCCAGGCGGCTGCGCCCTTGCCACCCCAGATCTCCCGGTGATCGCTGTGCTCGTAGGAGAAGTCGTAGAAGAGGTAGTCGATCTTGCCGTAGCCGGTCAACAGCTCGCGTACCTGGCCGTGCAGGTAGCCGCGGTACCGGCTCGGGTCACGGCCGACGTTCTGCGCCTCGGCGTCGGGGTCGTCGCGCCGCGGATGGTGGCCGTCGACGAGGAAGTCGGGATGGTGCCAGTCGAGCAGGGAGTGGTAGAAGCCGACCTTCAGGCCGGCCGCCCGGACGGCGTCGACGTATTGAGCGACGATGTCCTTGCCGTACGGCGTGTTCATCACCGTGTAGTCAGTCAGCTTGGAGTCCCACAAGCAGAAGCCCTCGTGGTGCTTCGTGGTCAGCACGACGTACTTCATGCCCGCGCGCTTGGCCTGCTGGGCCCAGTCGACGGGATCGAACAAGTCCGGCTCGAAGTAGCGCGCGTAGCGCTCGTACGTCTTTATCTGGATCCGCTCGCGGTTCATCAGCCACTCGTGGCGGGCCCCCAGTGCGTACAGACCCCAATGTACGAAGAGACCGAGGCGATCATGGGTGAACCAATCGAGCTGGAGCTCAGGCATGCAATGCACTTGTCCTTGGTGGCGATTAGTCCCGAGTATAGATCTGACTAATTCTTCGGATCTATGCCGTGCTGGGTCCCTTCTTCCATCCGTTTATCGCTAGACATCAGATGCATTGTTGCAGTGTGGCACACGTACCCGGTGCAAGTCCGCCGCAGTGCGGATGCGGCCCGCTCTCCTCAACCGCGTTCGCGACCGGATGCTACCGCCGGGTACACAAGCACCGTGGCGAGGACCGGTCGTGACCCAGCCGCTGCCAATTGGTCGGGCGGGCGCCGACTACGCGCCGAAGACTTGCGCGGCGTACCAGCGGCCATCCGAGCTCTGGACCGCGCCGACCCCGAGCAGGCGATAGCTGCTGTTCAGGATGTTCGCGCGGTGCCCGCTCGATCCCATCCAGCCCTCCATCACGGCTGATCCGCTCGGGTAGCCATATGCCACGTTCTCGCCCACCGCGCGCAGGTTGCACTCGCGCAGGACGGGCCCCAGATCCTGGTGATACATCCGCCGCTCGGCCGCCATCCGCGCCGCTTGCTGCTCTGCGTAGCGGTCGACGCAGGCTTCGGAGCTGAGCGCCTGGAGCTCGCGCGAGGTCCGCTCGGCGTTGGTTCCCGAGACCACGTCAGCCTCATAGCCGTCGCTTGCGGAGCCGCCGCCACCACCGCCGCCACCGGCACCGCCGGGCTGGGTGAAGGTGACCGAGCAACTGCCGTGCCCGTCGCCGTCGACGCCGAGAGTGATCTTGATCTTGGCCTTGCCGGGCGCGCTGGCCGGGTTGAGCGGGTTGCGGACCCGGTACGCGGTGCCGCCCTTGTAGTCGTAGACGCCGGACCAGGTCAGCTTCTGGATCCGGGTGCCGTCACCGGAGTAGCTCCGCACGGTCGAGTCGGTTGGCACGGCACGACCGTTGGTGGTCCAGCCGGCGTAGTTGATCGAGATCTTGCGTACGCCGCCGGAGGTGTACGTGCCACCCCAGATGGCCTTGGCCGTCCAGCGGATCCCGCCGCCGTCCACGCAGGAGCCGGTCTGGGTCGTGGCAGCGTCGGCTGTCGCAGTGCCGACCACCGCGGCTGCGCCGATCAGGCCAGTCGCCGTGACGACCGCAAGACCCTTGCGTAGCGAGCTGATGGAAAGCCGTGGGGACATGGCTAAATCTCCTTCGAGATCTGCGAGTAGGGCAGGGCGCTGAGCGCTGTCGCAACGAAGCGGAGGAGACGTTACCGTACCGTTATCTTTTCCCACACCCCTTGGCTCAGATTCTGACCAGATCAGTCCGGTCATAGATTGACCCAGGGGACGCGGTTGAGGTCGCGAGGGCGTCAACTCAACGCGCTTTCCAGGTCCGCGACTTCAGCGTTCGCGACGGTTGCTCAGGCCGCGTGCCTGGACGGTAGGTCGCCTAGGCATACGTGGACGCCGGCGAACGGTGGCAACTGAGACCAGACCTGAGACCGCCAGTGCTGTATTCCGCCTACCAGGCCAAGCGGGCGAAGCAGCGGTCGACTCGCGCCTGCGTGTCGTGGACTCAGTCCCGAGGTCGGCTTCGGTATGTTGAGCGGGCCGTTCGCCCCGCGTACGACGACGCGCCCGGCGGCGATCCTAGAACCGCCGCAAACTTGCGGCAAGATCCGGAATGCTTGACCTCTTCCACCATCGTGCATTGTTAGCGAGCGGCCGGCGGTCTCCTGGGGTGTATCGGTCAGTTGGCGAGCGGGCTAGGGCCGCGGAGCCCTGGTAGGAGGGCACGATGAGGCAGCACATCGGGTCGACCGGACACGGACGAGACCGGATGGTGCTTCGGCGGCGGCTTGTCGCCGCCGGGACGGCGTTCCTGGCGACAATCGCCCTGCTCGCGGGGGGTTCGACCGCGGAGGCGAAGCCGGCGTCGCCGTACTGAGCTTCACACCGTCCGCCCAACAGTGCCGCCGGCACGATCTGGCAGGCCAACCTCGACGGGAGCAACCGCCAGCAACTCGTCGGCGACCAGGCCGCCCCCATCGGGGTGGCCGTCAGCGCGGACAACCTGTTCTGGAGCGACGTTCAGACCAACACCATCAGCCAGGCCAGTCTCGACGGCACCAACCCCCGGGTCACCGTTTCCGGGCAGAACTCCCCTCAGCTCATGGCCTTCGCGCCAACGCCGCAGGACTCTGTCTACTGGGTGAGCGGGGACCCGGGAACGGTCAGCCAGGCAAACCTCGACGGCTCCGACGCCCGAGTGCTCATCTCCGGCCAGAACGACCCGCAAGGAGTGGCGGTCGACGACCAGTACGTCTACTGGAGCAACGGCGACGACGGGACCATTCTGCGGGCCTACCTCGACGGCACCGGCGCCGAGGTCCTCATCGACAACCTGGACGATCCGACCGGTCTCGCCGTCAGGGCCCCGTACCTCTACTGGGTCAACAACGACGACGGCACCATCTCACGGGCCGCCCTGGACGGCAGCAGCGAGCCGGAGGTCCTGGTCAGCGGCCAGAACGACCCCTATGGGCTGGCCGTCGACGCCGGCAACCTGTACTGGACCGACAGCCAGGGCTTCACGGTGTGGCGGCGAGCCAATCTCGGCGGCTCCGACGCCGAGACGATCGCCACCGACCAGGCGTTCCCCCGGGGCATCGCAGTCGATCCCGACCACGTGTACTGGGCCACCGTGGGGGACCCAGCGATCTGGCGGGCCAACCTGGACGGCACCGATACCGAGGCCATCGTTTCGACCGGAACGGGAGTCCCGTTCGCGGTGGCGGTCAACGCCACCCACCTCTACTACAGCGATACGAACACGAACACGAACACGAACACCATCAACCGAGCCAACCTCGACGGCACCGGAGCACAGGCCATCGTGCCCGGGCAGGCCTCCATCGGGCTGATGGCGGTCACGCCAGCGGCGCCGCCGCGGCTCACGTTCAGCCCCGCCTCGCACGACTTCGGTCAGGTCGGCACCGACCAGACGGCCTCGCAGACGTTCACGTTGTCCAACACGGGAGAGCAGGCGACGGGCGCCTTGACGGTTGCCGTGCCAGGCGCGGCGGCGTTGGCCATCACCGCCGACACCTGCGCCGGCGCGAGCCTGACCCCCGGCGCCTCCTGCTCGGTCACTGTGCGATTCGCTCCCGCAACTGCCGGGGCCATCAACGCGGCCCTGGGCGCGACCAGCCCGACCACCGCCGCCAGCGCCCAGGTGGCGATCAGCGGCACCGGAGTGGCGATCTGATTCCTGTTCTGGACCAACAACGCCATCGACCAGTCCGGAACCGTGAACGCGTCCAACAGGGGTGGCAGTAACCGGCGCGTCCTGATCGGCGGCCAGGCCTCGCCGTACGGGATCGCGATCCAGGCCTTGGGTGGAGCCCGTGGCACTGATCAGTTTCCTGCGCCGAGCCGATCTAGACTCCCGAGACAGACTGACAGAAAGGCATGGCGCCATGCGGAAACTGATCTACGGCATGAACCTGACCCTGGACGGCTACATCGCCGCGCCCGGCGACGACCTCGGCTGGAGCGGGCCGAGCGACGAGCTGTTTCAGTGGTGGCTCGACCAGGAGTTGGCGATCGGGCTGTTGATGTACGGCCGCAAGCTGTGGGAGGCGATGAGTTCCCACTGGCCGACCGGCGACCAGCAGCCCGACGCCACCCCGGCGCAGATCGAGTTCGCGCGGAACTGGCGGGACACACCGAAGGTGGTGTTCTCCTCGACGATCGACAAGGTCGACTGGAACACCCGCCTGGTCACCGGCGACGCTGTAGCGGAGATCACCCGACTCAAGGCCGACGACGGCGAGCCGATGAGGGTCGGTGGCGCAACGCTCGCTGGGGCGGCCATGCGGGCGGGGCTGGTCGACGAGTACGAGATCGTCACCCATCCGGTGCTGGTGGGCGGCGGCACGCCGTTCTTCACCGCGCTGGACAGCTGGGTGAACCTGAACCTGGTGGAGACGCGGACGTTTCCCGGCGGCGTGGTCCTGACCCGGTACGAGACGAGGCGGTGAGCGCGATTCCTTTGCTGCTTGTCTGAGGGAGTGGCAGCATGTCCCGGAGCAAGGTCGAGCTGTTCGCTGCGACAAGGCAGGGCTCGCCATTCCTCCCCCTCACCCGATAGATGCCGATACCAGTCGATACGGCGGCGGGGTCCAGTCGATGGCCGCGCGGTACCAGCACGTAACCGATCCCATCCGGCACGAGGTTGCGAGTCGAGTCGACGGGCTCCTCTGGTCCCGGCTGGAAACCAACTGAGACTAAAACTGAGACTACGGCCACAAACCGCCGCCTGGACCTGTGAGGGCCGGGCGGCGGTTTCTTGTGCTGACTAGGGGCGGAGGATGCGGGATTCGAACCCGCGAGGGCGTGAACCCAACCCGCTTTCCAAGCGAGCGCCATAGGCCTCTAGGCGAATCCTCCGCGCGGAAGGTTACCGGCAACCGCACGCATGGGCGAGTCAGCGGTTTGACGGAGCACTACTGGACGCCGATGTGACGGACATGTGAACAGCGCCTCAGAGTTGGGCGACGCCGTGTGTCGTGCGGTCATCCCGCTTGAAAGCTCGCCTAGTCTCGGCCCCTAGACCAATCACCTTGACTATCCAGGAGATGGCCATGTCATTGCACATCAAGTCCAACGGCACCAGCACCCGCATCCAGTTCGTCCTTCCGGATGACATTCTCGACGGACCGGTGTCGGCGGTCGGGACCTTCAACGACTGGGTGCCTGGCGTCCACAAGCTGGTACGCCGCAGCAACGGTACGCGGAGCGTGAGCGTCGCGGTCCCGGCCGGTCAGTCGATCAAGTTCCGCTATCTCGGTGCCGGCGGTGTCTGGTTCGACGACGAGGATGCCGACGCGATCACGCCTGAGGGCTCCTTGATCAACGCCTGAAATCCTGGCGTACGCATCACAGGAAGATCATTTAGCTGGTGAGCACTGGCTCTGGCTCGTTGGCGTATCGCGTGCTGAGCTCCCGATAGGGCCGGCTGAAGAGCGCCAGGATGGTTACGGCAAGGCCGATAAGCCCGGTCAGGACGAAAACCAGTGCGATCCCGCGGTCTGGCCCGGTGCCGAACCAGCCGCCGATCATTTCAACCCCCGCACCGGTCGTCATGAACGGGATGAAGATCAGCTGTGTGATCGGACCGATCAGGAAAGCCGTCAGCGGCGATGCCGCCAGCTCAACACTTTGGGCGAACCCAAAGACCCGGCCCTGCCGCTCGTAAGGCACAACCTTCTGAAGGATGGTCTGCTCGGCCGCCTCGGCATACGGGCCCAACAGCATGTAGATGGCCATGCCCGCCGCCAGCAGGATCACCGACGCCTGCAGCGGGAAAAGGCAGCTCACGCTCCAAAAGCCGACATTGACAAGCAGCAGCAGCCGTACTGGATTCTTGCCCAAGCCAGTCTTGGCAACGGCGAGGCCACCGATGATGAAGCCCGCGCTGAGGCCACCCCACAGCAGACCCCATGCCTGCACCGACATCAGATACAGCCCGTACGCGTCCATTAGGGCCATGAACGCGCCAGCGAGGAAATTGTTGAAGCAGGAGAAAGCGATCAAGGCCAGCAGTCCCGGCACGCCGCGTACCACCCGCAAGGTGCCTCGAAGGTCGACCTTGTTCTGCTTGGGCTGCAGATCCGTGGCCTCCCCGTCTGGTGTCGCTGCACCTTCAGGCCGGTCGTTGATATGAACGAACGCCAGATGCACAACGCTGAGGCCCAGCACGACCAAACCCAGCAGCAAGACGTAGAACATGCCGCCCGCGGCCACGAGAAGTCCACTGATGACGGAGGTGACGAGGAAGGACACTCCCAGGGTTGATCCCACAAGGCCATTGGCCCTATCTCGGCGATCCTCGGGGATCAGGACAGTGACCAGCGTCATGAGCGCTATCGAGCGGATATTTCCCGCGATCACTCCGAACATTGAGATCACAACGAAGACCCACAGCATCACACTCGCCGGATTGGTGAATGTCTGCTCCGGGGTCAACTGGTAGAGCGTGAAGGCGACGGCATAGAAGCTCAACGAGACCAGGGCGGAGACCTGCATTACGGTCTTCTTGCGGTGATGGTCGACCAGGCTGCCGAACCAGATCCCGCTGAGGGCTGTGGTCACCAAGAAGATGCCGGCCACCATGCCTGTTGCCAGCACTGATTTGGTCTCCAGGAACACCCAGAAGGTGACCGCAAACCACACGGTGAAGTTGATGACAGACACGAGCAGCGTGTTGCCCAGCAAGTGCACGAAAGCGCGATCGTTGGCCTCGCTGAGGTCTACGGCGCGTGGTTTGGTCGTCGACATGACAAGCAGCTCCCGCTATCCGATCCTACGGTGCTGACTGGCTGCGGCTTGGAAACTCATCGGGCCATGACCGATCCCGTACACTCGTCTCTGGTCCCTCGTGTGGCGATAACTCGCCCAACTCCCCCAGGGCTTGACGGCAGCAAGGGTAAGTGAGCTCTTTCGGGTGCGCGAGGGACCGCTTCTGTTCTCCTCCGCATCTTCGCGTTCCTCCGCACAAGTCCGCGAGTCTCGCCGGAATCGGCCGCTGCAGGCGTCATTCGTGCCCCGGCTCATGGCCGGCCGAGGACGGGAGGGGGTGCGGAAAACGACCTGCGGAGCTGAGACCCAGCCGGTCCATCAAGCCCATAGCGTCGTATGGAGCCCGCACTTTCGCGTCGTTGTCGCAGTAGACGTACACGTCGCAGCCGCGCTCAGTCCATGAGTTGATCTTGGCCGCCCACTCGTCGAGCTCGCGATCACTGTAGCCACTTGCATACAGCTGATCATGGCCGTGCAGGCGTACATACATCAGGTCAGTCGTGATCTCGGTAATGATCGGCCACTGACCTGGGTTGTCTGCAACCACCAACGCGATCTTGTGCCGGCTGAGCAGCTTGTAGAACTCGCGGGTGCGAAAGCTCTCGTGCCGTACCTCGACGGCATGGCGCAGCCGCTGCTTCGGGTGAGCGGTCTTGATCAGGGCATGATCATCAGGCACGCGTTGATCATGGTTTGCGGCAATCTTGGCCGCAGACCCGGCTGTACGCGGCAGTTGTCCAAGGAACGCGTCCATCCGATCCGCGTTGAAGCCGAGGTTCGGTGGCAGCTGCCACAGAAAAGGACCCAGTTTCTGATCAAGAGCAAGTACGCCGGATGCAAAGAAGTTCGCCAGCGGCGTCTCGATCCCGCTCAGTTTCTTCATGTGCGTAATGAATCGCCCGCCCTTGACGGCAAAGACGAAGTCCTCTGGAACCAGCGCGGCCCACGTCTCGAAGTTCGATCGGCGTTGCAGGGAATAGAAACTGCCGTTGATTTCAACGGAGTTCATCCGCTCGGCTACATACCGCAGCTCATCGCGCTGCGGCAGGCCAGGCGGGTAGAAGGCTCCTCTCCAGGGCGGATATCTCCAGCCTGAGATGCCGATCCGAACGTCACAGCCGGACGCCATACCGGGCCAAGATCGGGGTCAGGGCGGCGACACCTCCGTCGCGGGGGAAGAGTTCGCTATGGATCCCGATCTCACGGGCGCCGGCGACGTTGCCATCATGATCATCAATGAACAGCACTCGATCGGGTGCAACATTGATGCGGTCCATGATCGTCCGAAAATACCCTGCCTCCGGCTTCGCAAACCCGATTTCAAAGGAATAGAACTGCTCGTCGAAGATCTTCTCGAAGCCAAGCGAGCTGCGCATGTACGCGCCACGCAGGTTCTGCTGATTGGTCGCCAGTCCGCAGAGCAGCCCAAGATCACGAACGGCGCGCACTGCCGCCAGCATCGGCTGCCTGACCTCAATCCAGAACTGTCGATCGATGACGTCCTCGAGCGGAGCACTGATCTCGAATTGCCGCAGCACCTCACGCATCGCCGCACCGAAGTCGGCACCTGTCAGGCACGATACGTCCGCAGCCGCCACGGCGAGCAGGAATTCTTCGGCTCTCGACCCACCCCAGGCGGTCAGCTCCTCCATCCAGCCAGCACCCGTGCTTTGGATCACCCCGTCAGCATCGAACAGCACCCAGTCGAGCTCCACGGCAGCGCAGCCTACCTGCGGACGTTAGGGCACTGTGCTCTCGCTACGATCCAGACCTGCTTCAACCAATGGAATGCACAGTAGAGACGCGCTGTATCCGCGCTCATGCGAGAGACAAGGAGTCGCCGTGATCGAACGCCCGAACGACCACGACGACGAGTACCGGGTTCGCCGCAACGAGGTGCGCCTGCTCTCGATCCCCGAGCACCGCTTTGTGATGGTCGAGGGATCGGGCCCTGCCGGCGGCGAGGCCTTCGAGGCGCGGATGCCCGGCCTGTACGGGGTGGCGTACGGGCTCCGATCCGCCCTGAAGCGGCGAGGCGTGCCGGGCAAGGTGCGGCCGCTTGAAGGGCTGTGGTGGCACGCAGGAGGTGCGACCGATCTCGACGTGATCCTCGCCGGCGACCGATCCGCGTGGCGTTGGACGCTGATGATCGTCGTACCCGAAGAGGCGACGGAGGCGGAGATCGAGGAGCATCTCGCCGCGGGAAAGGCGAAGGTCGAGCCGGAGATCGCAGCCTCGCTCCGTGTCGAGTCGTTCGAGGAGGGCAAGGTGGCTCAGGTGCTGCACGTCGGGCCATACGCCGAGGAGCGAGCCTCGATCGAGCGACTCCACGCGGGCATCACCGAGGCCGGACTCAGACCGAGGGGCCGCCATCATGAGCTGTACCTCGGGGACCCGCGGCGGGCCGCTCCCGATCGTTTGCGCACCATCCTTCGTCACCCGGTCGAGGGCTGACGGCAACGATGCTGCACGTCGTCCTGGGAGCGGGTCCGCTGGGCCTCGCCGTGGCCCAGCATCTGGCGGCGAGAGGTGACCGGGTGCGTGCCGCGGTCCGCAGCGGACGCGCCGACGTTCCGGAAGGGGTCGAGGTCGTCGGCGCGGACCTCAACGTTGAGGCCGACACGAAGCGGGCATGCGAGGAGGCAGCGGTCGTCTACCACTGTGCCAACCCGCCGTACGCGAAGTGGGCGGATCTGCATCCGCCGCTCATGGACGCCGTCATCGAAGGAGCGGCCGCGGCTGGGGCGAGGCTCGTGTTCGGAGACAACCTCTACGCCTACGGCCCAGTGCAGGGACCGCTCACGGAGGACCTGCCCTACCTGGCGAGAGGCCCGAACGGCCGGACCCGGGCCCAGATAGCCGAGACGCTGCTACGGGCTCACGAATCGGGCCGGATCCGGGCGACGATTGGTCGAGCGTCCGACTTCTTTGGTCCCCAGGTTCACCTGTCGTCGGTCGGTGATCGGGTCTTCGCCCAGGCGATCAAAGGGAACGCGGCTCAGGTCCTGGGCGACCCCGACGTTCCCCACACCGTGACCTACATCGAGGATTTCGGCCGAGCGCTGGTCACCCTCGGCGAGCACGACGAGGCCTTGGGGGAGGTGTGGCACGTCCCGAACGCCGAGACGGTCACCATGCGCAGGTTCGTCCAGATGGTCTTTGAGTCGGCAGGCCACCCTTCCCGGCTTCGCGCGGCGCCGCGGTGGGGGATCAGGATGGCCGCCCTGTTCAATCCGACGATGCGTGCAGTCAAGGAGCAGCTCTATCAGTCCGAGCGGCCCTGGGTGGTCGACAGCAGCAAGTTCGAGCGCGCATTCGGTTGGACCGCTACGCCGTTACCCGATGCGGTCGCGGCGACGGTCGCTTGGTTCCGCGACCAGATGGCGGACTGACGGTAGCGTGCGATCACCATTCCTTCCGCAGGGACGGTCGATGCGGCGAACCTGAGGCCGCTGGTTCGGGCCCTTTCTGATCACAAGCGTCAAGACGCTCAGTTTCGCGGCCCGAATTGGGGCGTTTCTGATCACAAGCGTCCAAACGTGCGGTTTCGCGGCACGGCATCCAGGCTGTCACCACTCGGGCATAGGGTGCATGCGTGGAAGAAGCGGGGGTCGACGACCTGCGGCTCTCAGAGCCTCGACTGGACGAGGTCGAGCACACTCAGGACGAAGCGCTGTTCGACGAGCCCGCTTCAGGCCCAGCCGCGCCAGCCCCGCTCGCGCTCTACCGCCGCTACCGACCCGACACCTTTGCCGAGGTCATCGGCCAGGACCATGTCACTGAGCCGCTGCAGCGAGCCCTGACGAACAACAGGGTCAATCACGCCTACCTGTTCTCCGGCCCGCGAGGTTGCGGCAAGACCACATCGGCCCGGATCCTCGCCCGGGCCCTGAACTGTGAGAAGGGACCGCGGGCCGTGCCCTGCGGTGAGTGCCAGTCCTGCCGCGACCTGGCGCGCAACGGCCCGGGAAGCATCGATGTCATCGAGATCGACGCGGCCAGCCACGGCGGCGTCGACGATGCTCGCGATCTGCGAGAGCGGGCTTTCTTTTCTCCGGTCAGCAGCCGCTTCAAGATCTACATCGTCGACGAAGCCCATATGGTGACAACGGCAGGCTTCAATGCCCTGCTGAAGCTCGTCGAGGAGCCACCGCCGCACGTCAAGTTCGTGTTCGCCACCACCGAGCCTGACAAAGTCATCGGGACCATCCGCTCCCGCACCCATCACTACCCCTTCCGCCTGGTGCCGCCGCGGCTGCTGACCGACTACCTGGCCCAGCTCTGTGAAGCGGAGGGCATTCCGGTGGAGCCAGCCGTGCTGCCGTTGGTGGTACGAGCGGGCGCCGGCTCCGTGCGGGATTCGCTCTCCGTGCTGGACCAGCTTCTCGGCGGTGCCGACGAATCCGGCGTGTCCTACAGGCAGGCGGCTGCCCTGCTGGGATACACACCCGACTCTTTGCTCGATGAGTTCGTCGATGCCTTCGCGGCCGGTGACGCCGGCGGGGTATTTGCCTGCGTGGACAAAGTGATCGAGGTGGGTCAGGATCCGCGGCGCTTTGCCGAGGATCTGCTGCGCCGGCTCCGCGACCTCGTGATCGTCGCTGCCGTGCCGGATGCGCTGACGTCCGGACTTGTCGATGTGGCACCTGATCAGGCCGAACGCCTGACCTCTCAGGCCGCGTCGCTGGGTGCTGGCGAGCTGACCCGAGCTGCGGAGGTGATCGCCGCAGGGCTTACCGACATGCGAGGTACCACCGCACCCCGGCTGCATCTGGAGCTGATGTGTGCGCGGGTGCTGCTGCCCGGTACCGATGTCGACGACCGCGGCCTGCATGCGAGGGTCGACCGCCTGGAACGGCGCCTTGGCATCGCCGAAGGAGCCTCGACAAACGTGCGCCCTGAGCCTGTCGAAGGGCTGGGGGAGCGGGCTTCGACGAGCGCCGTCCTGAGCTCGTCGAAGGGCTCAGCCCTCACATCGCGCCCTGAGCCGCCCACCCTGCGCCCTGAGCCTGTCGAAGGGCAAGCGGGGGAGCGGGCTTCGACGAGCTCAGCCCACACATCGCGCCCTGAGCCTGTCGAAGGGCCGGCTGAGCAGGCTTCGACAGGTCGGGCAGGCACTACTCCGGCCGAAGTGCCGCAACTTTCCGTCACCGACGTACGCCGGCTGTGGCCAGAGGTGCTCGAAGAGGTCAAAGGCAAGCGCCGCTTCACCTGGATTCTGCTCAGCCAGAATGCCCAGGTCGCCGAGCTCCGCAATGGCACCCTGCTACTCGGAATGTCGAACTCAGGCGCCCGCGACAGCTTCGCCCGCGGAGGCAACGAGGATGTGCTACGTGAGGCAATTGTCGTCGTGATGGGTGCTGACTTCACCATCGAGACGATGGTGGATCCCAGCGCCACCTCGCCGACGGGAGCATCGGGTACGCCGCAGGCAGGATCGCGCTCCGCCGCACCCTCACCATCAGCACCTGATGCTTCCGCAACCCGTACCACCAACGGTGCCCCGAACGCCATCGCTGAGGACCCGGATGCGGCCGCGAGCCGCGACGACAGCGACCTGGACGAGAACGCCGAGTCGCATACTGAGCTGCTGGCGCGCCACCTGGGCGCGGAGATCATCGCCGAGGAGGATCCCGGCGCATAGGCTGGGCGGGCGAGAACCTCCACCCCCGAAAGGCCGCGATGATTCCCGAAGGCGACATGTCCGGACTGCTGGCCCAGGCCCAGGCGATGCAGCAGCAGCTGCTGAACGCCCAGCAAGAGCTGGCCGAGATGGAGATTGAGGGCTCGGCGGGCGGTGGAATGGTGACCGCGACGGTTACCGGCTCCGGCGAGCTGCTCGGATTGGTGATCGATCCCGAAGCAGCTGATCCGAGTGACACCGAGACGCTGGCCGATTTGATTGTGGCCGCGGTACGTGACGCAACCAATAAGGCGCAAGCCATTGCCGCCAGCAAGCTGGGTCCACTTGCGGGTGGGCTGGGCATGGGCGGCGGACTGCCTTTCTGACTATCAGCATGTACGAGGGCCCGATACAGGACTTGATCGACGAGCTCGGGCGACTGCCCGGGATCGGGCCCAAGAGTGCCCAGCGACTGGCCTTCCACATCCTGGCCGCCGATCGGGATGATGTGCTGCGGCTCGCCGACGTACTCAAAGTGGTCAAGGAGACCGTCAAGTTCTGTGAGATCTGCTTCAACGTGTCCGAAGACACCCAATGCCGGATCTGCCGTGATCTACGCCGCGACCAGACCACCATCTGCGTCGTCGAGGAGGCCAAGGACGTAGTCGCGGTGGAACGCACCCGCGAGTTCCGCGGCCGCTACCACGTCCTGGGCGGCGCGATCAGCCCGATCGACGGGATCGGGCCGGCTGACCTCAAGATCCGGGAGCTATGCCTGCGACTCGCGGACGGCACGGTGACCGAGGTGATCTTGGCTACTGATCCGAATCTGGAAGGGGAGGCGACCGCCACCTATCTGAGCCGCCTGCTGCTGCCTATGGGCGTACGGGTCAGTCGGCTGGCGAGTGGCCTGCCGGTTGGTGGTGATCTTGAGTACGCCGATGAGGTAACCCTAGGGCGTGCCTTCGAGGGTCGCCGCTACGTCGACGCCTAATGCGCCCTGAGCTTGTCGAAGGGCGCTTCGACAGGCTCCGCGCGCATGTCAGATCGCCACGTAGCTGTCTTCGGTGTGATAGACGCCGAGCCTTTCGCACGCCTCGTTCAGGATGCGCTGTACGGCCAGTGTGTCCTGCAACGGCATGATCACACTCTCGGTCTGCCCGGCGCGTACCCGCTCGGTCACCTCAATGAGCTCATGGGAGTAACCAGTGCCCAGCGGCGGCCGGCTGATCGTTTCAGGTTCCTGGCCTTTCCGATGCAGCACGATCCGATGCGGATGGTGGAATCTCGGCGGCACTTCAATCCAGCCCTTCGTGCCCTGGATCCGCGCCGCCCCCGGCGTGTGATGCTTCAGCGATATCAGCAGCGTCGCGACCCGGCCGTCGTGATAGCCCAGCAGCAGGCCAGCCTCGGCATCGACACCGGTAGGAGCGAGTGACCCGCTCACCTCGATCCGATCGGGCGTGCCGAGGAAGTATTGCGCGAAGGACACGACGTAGACGCCCAGGTCGAGCATTGCGCCGCCGCCCTGGGCAGGGTCGAAGAGCCGGTCGTCAGGGTTGTAGGGCCGGTCCACACCAAGATCAGCTTGTAGCTGCCGGACCTCGCCGATCGCCCCCTCGTCGATCAGAGCACGAGCCGCGACGATCGCGGGCTGGAAGCGGGTCCACATAGCCTCCATGACGAAGACCTGGCGCTGCCGAGCAGCCGCGATGACTGCATCCGCACCGGCCACGGTGGCAGTGAAGGTCTTCTCCACCAGCGCGGCCTTATCTGCAGCAATAGCGGCGAGAGCAATGGCGTGATGCTGCGGATGCGGGGTGGCGATGTAGACCACATCCACGCCCGCATCGGCCATGATCTCTTGGTACGACCCGTACGCACGTGTCAGACCGTGCTCAGTGGCGAAGGCTTCCGCTCGCTCGGTGGATCGGCTGGCTACCGCCACCGCCTCGGCACCTGCGACGTAAGGAAAGTCCTTGATCACCAGAGACGCGATGCGACCTGGTCCGATGATCCCCCATCGAACAGTCGGTGTATCAGTCATCCGTTGCGGCCCCGCCCTTTTCGCATACTGCCGGCGATCGATGAGATGAAGATCGGGATGAAGATCAGCCACCAATAGCTCCAACTGGTGGCAAAGCAGAACAAGAGGACCGCCGGCCAGGCGGCGGCGGCCACGACAGCCAGCGCGGTGTCAGCCTTGCTTCGTTCCGGCACTGCTGGATGCACGCGGTGTGCGATCTCGGGGCTCGCGGCAGGAGTGCGCTGCCAAGGCGGGATCTCGAACGAGCGCTGTGCCGCTTGCTGCCACGGCGGCGCCTGGTACCCGGTTGCGTCCGAGGCCGATGGTGGCCGAGGCTCAGGCAGATCGTCGAACAAGATCGAGAGCTCCGATGCCGTTTTCGCCTTCAATGCCCGGCTCATCCGATCATCGAACTCCGTTCCGTCAATCCGGCCCTGCGCCAAATGTTCCTGGAGAAAAGCAACCGCCTGGTCACGTTCGGCATCGCCGATTCGAGGGTCCACAGGTCGCTTTGGCGGGTTGGACGGCTGGTGTTGAGGCGCCTGCTCGGCGGGATCCGGCTCGGGTGCAGGCGGCTCAGTCACAACCCCAGTATCCACTGGGCCACGTCTGGACAAAGATCACTCGCAGGAGGTGAACCATTAGACTCTCGGCGTGGGACAGGAGCCGCTATGGGCCGCGTAGTACAAAAGTACGGCGGCTCATCTGTGGCGGACGCTGAGAGCATCAAGCGGGTTGCCAAGCGAATTGTTGCGACGAAACAGTTGGGCCACGACGTGGTAGTCGTGATTTCGGCAATGGGTGACACCACAGACGACCTGATGGGCCTGGCGCTCAAAGTGTCCCCACTTCCGCCACCTCGCGAGCTCGACATGCTGCTGACCGCCGGCGAGCGGATGAGCGCAGCGCTGCTCGCCATGGCAATCCACGACCAGGGCATGCACGCGCGTTCCCTGACCGGCTCGCAGGCCGGGATCATTACCACCGGCACCCATGGAAACGCCCGGATCATCGACATCACTCCAGGCCGGATCACCTCGGCCCTTGACCGCGACGACATCGTGATCGTGGCCGGATTCCAGGGGGTAGCACAGGACACCAAAGACGTGACGACGCTTGGTCGAGGCGCATCCGACACGACCGCCGTGGCGTTAGCCGCCTCGTTGGGTGCCGATCACTGCGAGATTTACACGGACGTGGACGGGGTCTATACCGCTGATCCGCGAATTGTCGCGAGCGCTCGTCGCATCCCTGACATCAGTTATGAGGAAATGATGGAGATGGCGGCTTGTGGCGCCAAGATCTTGCATCTACGGTGCGTTGAATATGCGCGCCGCGAGAACGTGCGGGTGCACGTGCGTTCCTCATTTTCCGACAAGCACGGTACGTGGGTGCAAGAGGCGAAGGCAGGAAGCGCAATGGAGCAAGCGATCATTTCCGGTGTCGTCCATGATCGGAGCGAAGCCAAGATCACCATTGTCGGTGTTCCGGACCGAGTTGGCGAGGCTGCCCGGATCTTCACGGCGGTGGCGGACGCAGAGATCAACATCGACATGATCGTGCAGAACGTGTCTGCGGTGCAGACCTCGCGTACCGACATCTCATTCACCTTGCCCAAGGCCGATGGCACTACCGCCATGGAGACGCTTGACGCGCTGAAGGCCGATGTCGGGTTCGACGATGTGCTCTACGACGATCAGATCGGGAAGGTCTCGGTCATCGGAGTGGGCATGCGATCGCATCCTGGTGTCAGCGCCAAGTTCTTCTCAGCGCTTGCGGGCGTCGGGGTGAACATCGAGATGATCTCCACGTCCGAGATCAGGATCTCCGTGATCGTTGATCAAGACGATGTTGATCGTGCCGTCGTGGCGGCGCACACCGCACTGGGTCTGGATGCCACCGAAGAGGCGATTGTCTACGCCGGTACCGGTCGCTAGGGCTCTTTGTCACCGATTGTTGGCGTGGTGTTGGTCCCGTGCGTAATGCAGCCGATGCCTCCAGTGCTGCGGCCTCTGCAGCTCAACAGCTTGGCTCCGCGACACTAATACCCTTCCTCGACTTCCTTGTCATCGGAAGATGCCGGCCAGCCAGGCATGGGACTAGTTGGCTCGATCGCGGGCACCGTCATCGAGCATGGCTCGACGACCTTTTGGATGGTCACTTTGGCGGTAGGTCCGGTCCTCTCGGCGAGGGCTGAGACGCAATAATTGTCGGTCCCGTTCACCTGGACAGAAGCCTTAGGCGTGCACACTCCAGGGTCACAAGAATCCGTGCCAGATACCTTTTGGGTCTTGTCGGCGGTATATGCCAGCGTGACTTTCAGCGTCCCCGCCGTGGTCGTCCTCGCTGTCGCGCACTTCGTGCCGGCATCCATGGGGTCCACCCAGACCTTGAGCTGGATGCTGTTTGTCGGGTCTATTTCATCCTGTTTGAGTGTGCCCGAGCACGAAGATACTGAACTTCCCTCAAGGGTTGGTAACGACTGGGACGCTCCGCTTGTGGTCCCAGTCGTGGACGAAGACGAGCTCATGCCCCCCGCTGCGTACCCTAGAAGCGCGAGGAACAGGATGAACAGGATGAAGCCGAATGCGGTGTCCGTAGAGTCGTCAGCCATGCTTTGCCTCGATCAATAATGTGCAAAACACTTGTTAACCACCGCTTTGCTAGATGAAACGTTGTGCAAAACAATTGTTTGCCGTGCTTTGCCTCGATCAGAACGCCGTGAAAAACACTTTGATCATGGATCGTAATCCTGTGCGATGTCAAGCGCGACTGGCGCCTGGATGCGATACCGAGACGCTATAGCCGTTGCTGGTCCTGAAATCTTAGACCAGGAAGTCAGCATTGCACCATCGCAACTCCGCGACCCGCTGACCTTCAACGAGGGGCGCAGCACTGCTCAGCCAGCAGTCTCCACGACGAAGGGTGCTCATCGCCGAGTCGGTCAACGAGCCGCCTGGTCCTGCGGTCGTTGGCGCGACCAGGCGTCCTTGATCGCGCCATAGTCGATGATCATGATGCCTTCCCGGCGTACGGCCGCCGGCGCTTCTGCTGAGATCAAGAATTCAAGATCGGTATGACGGACTTTCCAACCGTTGTCGATCTTGCGCGACGTGGGATCGCTCAGACCAGGATGCACGGCCCATTCGCTCAGTCCTGCCGGCAGTTCGTGGAGCAGCTGGAGGTAGCGGCTCGTCTTGGTCTCGACGTCGAGCGAGAAGCTGTCGAGGAAGGCGTGATCGACTACCGGCAGGCTCAGTTGCCGCGCCATCCGCCGCCCGCGTTCCAACCAGACTCGCGCGGCCAGTCGGTACTCCTCAGCCAGGGCCAGACCAAGATCGAAAATGTCCTCGCGTCCACCGTCGGCCAGAGCGTGCCAGTCCAGGTGGGTAGGGGTAAGCCGCCTGGCCAACACGAATTCAATTTGGCACCTGAGTTCCAGCTCAACCTCATTCAGCCGCGCCTGCGCGAGGAGTTGCGCTTTGCCGGCGGGCGAGAAAAGGCGGCCATTGCCATCAAGCAAGGAGGGAACCTTCTCTACAGCAGCCAAAGGCGGCCAGGGGTTCATGTCGAAGTCGCAGACGAGTGTGAGATGAACCCCGAACGGAATGTGCGGTCGTTCCTGCAGCAGTTGCAGCGCCTGGCGAGCACCGGGACAGGGCGGCATGAGGCTGCAGGAGCTGGCAATCCCGTTTTCGATCGACTGCATTACAGCGTTATTGACCGACGGACACATTCCGAAGTCGTCAGCATTGATGATCAGCACCCGCGCCTCTGGGGAATAACCCAGCAATTCACTGGAAAACACAGCCGAGCCTGATCAGATGCCCAGCCTCGACTCCTCGAGCGTGCCCTCCGCGCCGGGCCCTTCCTGGATCCGATGGCCTGGCAGCGGCAGCACCCGAGTATGGATCGCGTCGAGGATGTCTTCCGGCGTCACGAAAAACTCCCACTCCACCTCGGCGGGAGGGGCGATCCAGTTCCGTGCTCCAAGAACGACTACCGGACCGTCGAGGTCGTCGAACGCCTCGGTGCTGACCTTGGCAGCGACGTTGTTCAGCCAGCTTCCTCTGAGGTTCGCGTCCGAGACGCAGATGAGCCGTCCAGTCTTGGCAACCGAGGCCAGGACTTCTGTGTAGTCGAAAGGAACCAGCGACCTGGCGTCGATCACCTCAGCGGAGAGGTGGTATTGCTGTTCCAGCTGCTCGGCGGCCTCCAATGCTCGATACAGCGCCGCACCCACCGTCAGTATTGAAAGATCATCTCCGGTCCGCACCACGTTGGGCTGCCCGATCGGTGTCTCGTAGTACTCCGACGGAACCTCCGGAAAGACGGTCTCAGGCATGTCGTAGAGGCGCTGGCTCTCGAAGAAGATCACCGGATCGTTCCCGGCGAGCGCCGCAGCGAGCAAGCCCTTGGCATCATGCGCGGTGGCGGGAAACACCACCTTGAGACCTGGCACGCCCGATACCATCGAACTCCAGTCCTGCGAGTGCTGCGCACCGTACTTGGCCCCAACGGAGATCCGAACAACCATCGGGATCTTGATCAAGCCACCAGACATGGGCTGCCATTTGGCCATCTGGTTGAACATCTCGTCGCCGGCCCGGCCAATGAAGTCGGCATACATCAGTTCGACCAGTGAACGACCGCCGCTCAGCGCGTAGCCGACGCCGGTCCCAATGATCGCCGCTTCCGAGATCGGAGCATTGAACAGCCGGTGTCGGGGGAGCAGTTCGGTAAGACCGCGATAAACGCCGAATGAGCCGCCCCAGTCGCGGTTCTCCTCACCCCACAACGCAAGCCGGTTGTCTCTGGCGGCGTGGGCGGCGACGGCTTCGAAGATCGCATCGCGAAAAGTGATCGCCCGAGCGCCACTCACCACCTTTCCATCGACCAGCCCGCTGCGGGACTTCTTCGCCAGTGATGCCAGCTGCGGCAACTCGGCGAGCGTCACGCTCGTCTCTCCCGGAGGAGCCTCCTCCGCTGAAACGGTGGTGTTGCTAAAGGTGATCTTCGCCATGACGGTGGCATCGTGTCGCAAACTGAGCCGAGGGGATTCCGAGCCGTCGATCGCTACCTCGAGGGCGGCCTTGATCTTCTGTCGCGCCCATTCCTTCAATTCATCGTGTCGCCTGGGGCTGACGACGCCACCCGCCACAAGTCGGTCGAAATATGCCCTGATCGGATCGGATGCCGTCCAAAGATCAAGTTCGTCCTTGGTCCGATACGACGACGCGTCGCTCGGCGAGTGACCGGAGAGCCGGTATGTCTGACAGTCGATCAAGACCGGACCGTCTCCACTATCGATATGCTGCCGCGCCGTGATCATGGCGTCGATCACGGCAAGCGGATTGTTGCCGTCGATGGTTTGGGCGTGCATGTTCTCAGGGTTGATGGCAGCGCCGATGCGGGCCAGGCGGTCGTACGCCATGGTCTCGCCGATGGTCTGGCCGCCCATGCCGTAGAAGTTGTTGACGATGAAGAAGACAACGGGCAGTCCACCTCGATGCTTGGGGTCCATCAGCGACTTCAGCTGGGCCATTGCCGCGAAATTGAAGGATTCCCAGACCGGGCCGCTCCCGGTGGATGCATCGCCAATGCTGGCGACCACCAGACCCGGCTGGACCTGAAGCCGGTTGTAGAGGGCGGCCCCGGTGGCCAACGGAGCCGAGCCGCCGACGATCGCGTTGTTCGGATAGATCCCAAACGGCGGGAAGAACGCGTGCATGCTCCCGCCGAGCCCTCGGTTGAAGCCGGTACGGCGCCCGAACGTCTCCGCCGTCATGCCATAGAGCAGGTAGTTGATCGCCAGCTGCTCGAAGTCTGGGTCTGCCAACCGCTTCTCGACGACCGTCCAGATCGCTCCATCTGACCAGCTCGAAAAAGCGTCGAAGAGGAACTGTTGATCGGATTGGGCGATCGCTGAAAGGCCCTTCGCGATCACCTCCCCATGGCTGCGATGGCTGCCGAAGACCTTGTCCTCCACGCCCAGAGTGAACGCCTGCCCGACCGCAGCGGCCTCCTGGCCAATGGAGAGATGGGCGGGGCCGGCGTGGATGTAGGACACACCCAGGTACGAGCCCTCCCGCTTGATCGCATTGAGCATCAGCTCGAACTCGCGTACCAGCATCATGTCTCGGCCGATGCGGTCCAAAGCCTCGTCGCCGTACAAGGTCCGTTCCTGCACGAGGTCGGGCTGGTAGGCGTTGACCGGAATCGAGCCGAGCTCAACTTCTGTTGGTGCCCGGACCACCGCCGGGTCGATGAGGAGCTCTTTTGCCATGGTGTGCCTGGTTCTCTAGGTGGAGTACGGAGCGGTCATAGCGCCGCGATCACATCAACCGTTTCGATGTAGCTGGCGATCTCGGCCAGCAAGGCCGCCGCGCCTGCTCCGTCAATGGCTCTGTGATCGAAAGTCAGCGACAGCGGAAGGAGGTTGGGTCCGGCTGGATGACTCTGGTGCGCGGCTCCGACACCCAGGATGCAGGTCTGCGGGGGATTGAGCACCGGGGTAAACCAGTGGATGCCATGACCGCCGAGGTTTGAGACGGTGAAGCTGCCTCCATCCATCTCATCTGGTGTCAGAGTGCCTGCCCGAGCCTTGTCGATGGCCGTGCGTATAGCTTGGGACAGCTCTGAGACCGTCATGGTGTCAGCGGATCGAATGACGGGCACCAGGAGTGCCTGGCCGGTATCGACAGCGAAGCCGAGGTTGACGTGCGCGAACTGCTTGATCCCTTCCCAGTCGAACCAGGAGTTGGCCTCGGGATGTTGCGCGACAGCACGCGCGGTTGCAAACATGATCAAGTCGTTCAGGCCGATGCGGGGCCGGGAGGTGGCATCAGTCACGTGCCGGAGGCGCTTGGCAAACCTCAGCAGAGCCTTCGCCTTGGCATATCGCGTCAGCGTCAGCTGCGCGCTGTCTGACAGGGAGGCATGCATCCGCTGCGCCGTGATCTTGCGCGCGCCTCGGACTGGTACCACCGTGAACCCGTCGGTCGGAGCGGTGTGGACCTGATCGATAGTTGCCGGTGTCGGCAAGGCCCGCTGCTCTGGCGGCGCCTCGGCCGTTACCCGATCCTGGGCGGCCACAACATCAGCAATGATGATGCGGCCCATCGGCCCAGTGCCGGCGAGCGAGGTGAGGTCAATCCCAAACTCGCCCGCCAGCTTCCGGGCCCGCGGCGATGCCGCATGCCGCCGTGCTGGTGCCTGCGCACGGCCGTCAGGCTCGGCGCCGCGGCCAGGCTGGGTAGCTAGGACCGCGGGCGTGGGATAGGCCGGTGACGTCGCGCCCATGTCATCGGCGTCCGCTGCCGGACCGGCAGAGGAACCATCCGGTGGCATCAGCTCACCGGGCACGCCCAGTACCGCGAGTACTTCATGTTCTCCCACCTCATCGCCGGCCGCATAGAAGGTACGCAGTACCTGTCCGCTGATCGGCGCCTCGACATCGATAGTGGCCTTAGCCGTTTCCAGAGTCACCAGGATGTCCCCTGCAGTCACGTTGGAGCCCTCGCTGACATTCCACTCCAGGACAACGGCATCCTCGCCAGCGTTTCCTGTGGTGGGTACGCGAACGTCGGTAGCCATGCTGCTCAACTCGTAAGTGAGGGAAGCGCTCAGGGGAGCGTTGGGCGTCAGTACCTTAACCCATAAGAGCGCAGCTGACTCAGATGCACACGGGAGCAACTATGACGCCTGAGCGGTCAGCCATGGTGACCGGCGCCGCCCGCGGAATCGGCAAGGCGATCGCCGAACGGCTTGCGGCTGACGGCTTGGGGGTGTCGGTCGCAGATCTGCCGTCGTCGCAGACTGAGGTAGATCTCGTGGTTGCGGGTCTCGGCAGCCACGATGTCGCCCTGGGCCTGACTGTGGATGTGACCGATCCAGACAGTGTGGAGGCGGCAGTGGCGGCACACGTTGGGCATTTCGGCGGCTTGGATGTGATGGTGGCGAACGCCGGCATCGCCGTAACTGCTCCACTGCTGGAGACCACTGCCGAGCAGTGGCAGCTCACGATGGAGGTAAACGCCAAAGGGGTGTTCCACTGCTACCAGTCGGCGGCACGCCAGATGATTGCCCAGGGCCGAGGTGGTCGGCTCATCGGCGCTGCCTCGGTCGCGGCGCATCGCGGAGGGAAGTGGCAGGGCGCGTACTCCGCTTCGAAGTTCGCCGTACGCGGCTTGAGCCAATCGGTCGCGCAGGAACTTGCGCCACATCAGATCACGGTCAACGTCTACAGCCCGGGCGTGGTGCACACGCCGATGTGGGAAGGCATCGATGCGGAAATGACGCGACGTCGAGGTACCGAGCAGGGGTCGGAGATGGCCGGCATGGTCGCCGGGATTCCGCTGGGTCGTCTGGAGACCCCGGTCGACGTGGCCGGCGTTGTGGCCTTCCTCGCCTCACCCGACGCGGGCTACATCACCGGACAGTCGATCGTTGTCGACGGTGGGATGTGGTTCTCATGACTCGCCGTTGGGGGGCTTCAACATGACGGCCGACCCGGCTGTGGTGGTGGCGGGCGACGCACTCATCGACCTGACACCGACCACTACGGTTCGCGGACACCTCGCGTACGAACCGCATCCCGGCGGATCGTGCCTCAATGTTGCCGTGGGCCTGGGGCGCCTCGGCGTGCCGACGGCATTCCTTGCCAGACTGTCCAGCGATGCCTTTGGGCAGATGCTGCGCGCCCATCTTGTCGCTTCCGACGTGCAGTCCAGCTACTTTGTCGACACCGATGATCTGACGACGCTGGCCGCTGTGCACCTGCGTGACGGTCAGGCGACGTACTCCTTCCATGCGGTAGGAGCGGCCGATCGTGGACTGCTGCCGGACCACGTGATGCCGCTGCCAGCCGGGGCGGCCCTCCATCTGGGATCGATCGCGCTCATGCTCGAGCCGGTGGCTTCCACACTCGACGGGTTGCTGCAACGCGAAGCCGGGCGGCGGGTGGTGAGCCTGGATCCCAATATCCGCCCGGGTTTGATCTCGGATCGTGAGGCGTATCTGCACCGTTTCGAGGGCTGGGTGCAGCTGGTCGACATCCTGAAGCTGAGTGCAGAAGATCTGTCCTGGCTGTATCCGGATCGTTCCGAAGACGAGGTCATGAGGGACTGGCATGCCGCCGGAATCCCCGTCGTGGTCGTCACGCACGGCGAGGACGGGGCCAGTGCGAGTACGGCGTTGGCGAAGGCGAGCGTTGCGGCTCCGTCGGTCGCAGTCGTGGATACGGTCGGTGCCGGCGACGCGTTCATGTCCGGAGCCCTCGCCCACCTGCATGAGCGAGGTCTGCTGGCTCGGGATTCCCTGCGCTGGATGGACGCCGCCGGTTTGACCGAGTTGTTGGAGACGGCGTGCCTGGTGGCCGCCGACACATGTACGCGCGCTGGGGCTGAACCTCCCCGACGCCGAGACCTTGAAGCGCGATCTCCTCGCGCTCCGCGAGAAGTGACGCTGAGTTTGGCCGACCTCGTGGAGCGTGCCCGCGCGCTGGCTGTGCCCGGCCAGCGGCACCTGCTGGGCATCACGGGAGCCCCCGGTGCGGGGAAGAGCAAGATCGCGCAGGACATCCTCGACAAGCTCGGCCCCGACCTCGCCGCGTTCGTTCCTATGGATGGCTTCCATCTCAGCAACCAAACCCTGGTCGCGTGGGGACGCCGTGGTCGCAAGGGTGCCTGGGACACCTTCGACGCTGACGGCTATGTCGACCTGCTCCGACGGCTACGAGACCAAGGGGAGGAGATTGTGCACGCTCCCGACTTCGATCGCGATGTCGACGAGTCCATAGGCTCCGCACTGCCCATTCGCCGTGAGGTGCCGCTCATCGTGACGGAGGGCAACTATCTGCTGACCGACTTGGGTGGGTGGGCTGGCGTGGCGCCACTACTGGACGAGAGCTGGTACCTGCAGCTCGATGAGGCGACCCGGCTGCAGCGGCTGACCTACCGCCATCAACAGCACGGAATGGACCATGAACAGGCTGACGCCTGGGCTCGCAGCACCGACCAGGACAACGCTGTCCTGATTGCCCAGAGCATGCCACGAGCCGATCTCGTCATTACGATGGCCGAGTCATGAAGGCCGTCCGTTACCAGGCACCCGGTGACTTCGCGGTCACCGACCTGCCGATGCCGCCGGTCGGACCGCTGGACGTTCGGATCAAGATCAACCAGTCCGGCGTCTGTGGCACCGACCTGCACCTGCACCACGGGACCTACATCGGCGTCTATCCGCTTACTCCAGGGCACGAGACGATCGGCGAGATCGAGGAGGTCGGCAGCGATGTCACGCGCTTCCGGCCGGGGGAGCGCGTAACGGTCAACCCCAACATCTACTGCGGCCATTGTGAGTATTGCCTTGCTGGCCAGCTGGTTCGGTGCGCCAATACTGAGGGCATGGGCGTTCATCGGCCCGGTTTCTTTGCCGAGTACGCCACCGCGGATCACCGGCAGGTGTTCTCTGTGGAGGGCCTCGAGACGGACACGGCCGTGTTCGCCGAACCCACCGCCTGCGCGATGCATGGACTCGAGACGCTCGGCCTGCGTCCTGGTGGCAGCGCTTTGGTGATGGGTGCCGGCCCGACTGGGCTGCTTTTGGCCCAGCTCATCGGGAGTGGCGGGGCGACTTCGGTCACCGTCGGCGACATTGTCCCGTTCAAATTGGAGACGGCCGCTGGGCTCGGTGTGGACTCCACCGTCTCAATGACCAAGGACCCCGCTCAGAACATCGACCTGCTGCGCGGCGCGTCGCCCAACGGTGATGGCTATGACGTCGTCGTCGAGGCCACCGGCGTCACCGCTGTCGGCGATATCTGCGTTCCCCTGACCCGCAACGGCGGCACCGTCTTGATCTACGGCGTGACGCGGCCGGATGAACGGCTTTCGGTCAGTCCGTTCGAGCTCTTCCGCCGAGAGATCACGATCAAGGGCTCGTACGCGGAGATGACCTCCTTCGCCGCCGCCATCGCCGCACTGCGCACCGGACGGGTCCGCACTGACAACATCATCAGCCACAAGTTCCCTCTGGACGACTACGGCAAAGCCTTGGAGACCCTGGCTTCCGACCCCACCGCGCACAAAGTCGTCATCGACGTCGGATCGTAAGGTCGGTCTAAGTCGCGACGGCTTCCAGGGCACTACGCATCAGCGGTTCGAGCTGAGGATTCGACTCCACGCAGGATCGTGACGGCGATCGCAGCACTCATTCTTTGATTGTGACTTCGATCGTTGTCGGCGTACACGAAAATCCGGGTCCTGAAGTCCGAATACCCGTAAAAAAGGTCGAAGTCCGACGCTAAGCTGCAACGATGCTGTGGGGTTCGATGGGCGGATGATGGACGCTCAGGCACTTTCCCTACCAGTGCCGCGCATGGTAAGCAGGTTGTCTTCCACTATTCGCTACTTTCGTGAAGGACGAGACGCCATGGGTGACCACACGACTAACCGTGCGGTCAGCGACTACGACGCCGTCGGGGGCGGGCCAGCCGTGAGCGCTGTCGTGAACGATTTCTACGAGCGGGTTCTCGGCGACCCGCAGCTTGCGCCGTACTTCGAAGGCGTAGATATGGCGCGCCTCAAGCGCCACCAGGTGCTCTTGGTGTCGCAGGTGCTCGGCGGTCCCGACAAGTATGACGGTCGCCCGCTGGCCGAGGCCCATGACGGTCTCGGGATCGACCGCAATGAGTTTGCCGCGGTCGTCGGCCATCTGGCAGGCGCCATGAAGGATGCCGGAGTCCCAGACGACATCATCGGCAGGGCCGGTGCGGCTGTCGTCGCCACCGAGTCCGACATAGTCAAATCGGGGTCGCCCTGACCTGATGGACACCGCCGCCCTGAAGGCCAGTTGGGGGAAGGTCGTGGCCGCCGGCGACGATGTCCCGCTGTACTTCTATTCGCACCTGTTCTTGAGCCACCCCGACGTGCGCTCGATGTTCCCGATTCAGATGTCGGGCCAGCGCGACAAGCTGGTGACCGCTCTGGGCGCTGTCGTCTCGAACGTCGACGAGGTCGACAAGGTGGTGCCCCTGCTGGAGCAGCTGGGTCGTGACCACCGGCGCTTCTCGGTGGTAACCGAGCACTACACAGCGGTCGGGGCCAGCCTGCTGGCTACCTTGAAGAAGTTCCTCGGCCCGTCATGGACGCCCGATCTGGCCGATACGTGGGCCCAGGCGTATGGGCTCGTCGCCAAAGTCATGGTTGCTGCTGCCGAGCAGCACGAGGACGTCGCACCGGCCTCGTGGGAGGCGGACGTAGTGAAGGTCGAACGGCGCTCGGTCGAGGTTGCCGTGGTAGAGGTCACACCACGGGAGCCGTTCCCCTACCGCGCTGGCCAATCGGTGGCCGTGGAGATCCCGCAGCGGCCTCGCCTGTGGCGCTACTTCAGCCCGGCGAACGCTCCCGATCCGTCGGGTCGAATGCAGTTCCACATCCAGCCGGTCGACGGCGGCATGGTCTCCAGCGCGGTGGTCCGCCGGCTGAGCGAAGGCGACACCATCAGGATGGGCGCCCCGGTCGGCGAGCAGCTCACCCTGCCGGAGGACGGGCAGCTCCCGGATCTCCTCATGGTGGCAGGCGGTACTGGCCTAGCCCCACTGCGCGCCGTGCTGGACCAGATCGACCGACGCCGCATGGCCACCGGGTACAGCCCGCGGGTCCATCTGTTCCACGGCTCGAGGATGCCATGGAACCTCTACGACCACGAGTACCTCACTACGCTCGCGAGCAGGGGGTGGTTCGACTACACCCCGGTGGTCTCCGAGGACCCCACGTACTTCGGCGCCAGAGGGCTGGTCGGCACTGTGGCGGCGAAGGCCGGCGACTGGTCGCGCCGGACGGCCATGGTGTGCGGCTCGCCGGACATGGTCCGATACACGGTGCAGGAGCTCAAGGCCTCGGGCGTGCCCGCCGCCTCAATCCGGCGTGAGCAGTTCGATTTTCAAGGGGCGGCGTCGCCGACGGAGGAGTTACATGACGCAATGGAGGCCGGGTAGCAGTGGCGGGAGTTCACACCATGAGCAGGACTGATTCATCGGGCGGCGCCAGGATCAGTCCACAAGACGTGCGCCGAAAGCACTTCAGCGTCCGGCTCCGCGGCGTCGACTACGGCGAGGTCCGATTCTTTCTCGCGGGGCTCGCCGACGAGCTCGAGGGACTCCAGGCGCAGCTTGCGACACTGACCCAGGAGAACAAGGCACTAGGCGCCGAGGTCGCGGAGGCTCGGGCAGACCTTCAGGAGGCTCAGGCAGACCCGAAAGAACTGGCCACTGACCAGGCCGTGAGCGTTCTCAACCAGGCCCAGCAGCTCGCCGACTCGTTGATCGATGAAGCCATGCAGTCTGCTCGTGACTTGCTGTTGACGGCGCGGTCCCAGCAGCGCGACGTCATGGAGCAGGCCAAAGTGGCCGCCACGGGTGCTGTCAACCGCGCCACGGCCATCGCCGAGCGCGCCGGCAGCGAGGATGCGTCGGTCCGGGACGTCGAGTACATCCGGATGTTCGCCAAGGTGGCGCAAGTGCAGTTCCAGGCCGTACTCGATGCACTCAACGAGCAAGTCAGCCGGCTTGGTGAAGTGCCGACAGCTACTGAGCCCCTCAAGTCCGACTAGGGATCACGAGGACAGTCCCGCCTCAACCTCAATCTGCATTACCTCCGCCCGCGCTCCGGCCCCGGTATTCGTAGTTGGCCGGCTACTTCATCACGAGGTGATGTAGACCATGAACATGCCTACGTCGACGCGGCTTCTCGGTACCGGTCAGGTCACAGTCGCAGGCGATGGGGCTCCGCTGGAGTTTCGGCATCCCGAACTTCCAGCGCACCGCTTCTTGCTGCAAGAGACTTCTGATGCGTGGCACTCCGAAGAGCATCGCTGGGGCACCGGCTTCGTGATCACCGACCAAGGCTCCGGGCGCTGGCAGGCTCCAGAGCACACGCTCTGGCGGGACGATGAAGCGCTGGCTTCGTACTCCTCGATACCGGAGATCGACTTCGCAGTCCAGCGGACCTTCGCCACGACATTGACTGAGACCTACAGCTGGCGCAACGTGTCCCAGCAGGCGGTGGTCATACTCAGCCTCGGCGTCAGTACACCCTGGCGGGACCTCTACACGTCCGCCGTCGACGCGCTGACTGCCGCCGTCAACGCTCACGTCTTCTGTGGCGGAGCTCAGTCTTGGGTGCTGGCCGAGCCGATGTCGGGAGACCGGCCGCTGCTGGGTCTGATCGTTGAAGAGGGCGCCCTGGCCGCCTATTCAATCGAATCTCGGAACCTCCGAAGCATCTCCAACGTCCGCGGGCACATCCTGCTGCATCCGACTGACCACGGCCGCAACCCTGACGCCTTCGGCGGGCAGCCACGCCTGCCGTTGCAACCTGGGGAGGAGTACCGCCTGACTTGGCGGATTGGCTGGTACCCCGACCGCGACAGTTTCCTCACCGCTACGGACCCGCCAGCCCGACTTGACCGCTACGCGGCCCAGACCGGGCAGTCGATCACGATCACCGGCCGCGACGGCTCCAGGTCCGCCGTCACCCGAGACGTTGCGGGCGTACACGATCTCAAGATCGGCGACATGCGGACTGCGGTGCTGTTTCACCCACCCCTCGCTGACCTGATCATCGCCCGCGTCCGGTTCATCCTCGACCACCAGCTCGCCCGCCACCGTGAGGGCCAGCGACGCCACGCGTTCCTTGCCTACGACAACCTCACCGGCCTTACCCACCCGAGTGATGGCGGCTGGGTCGACTGGTCCGATGGCTCGGAGCGGCTAGCCATGCCGACGCTGCTGCAAGAGGTCCGGCTACGAGGCTGGCCCGGCTCCGAGATTGACGTCGCCCTCCACGGCTTTGCCGACTTTGCCAAAGCCCACCTGCTCGACGACCAGGGCACACCCCGTCGAGGCAGTTACGAGCCATGGACCGATCAAACTCGGATTTACGACTCGCCCTGGCTTGCCCACTTCTTCGCTACTCAGTTCCTGATCTTCGGAGCCGGAGAGGACCTCGAACTGGCCGAACGCATCCTGTTGCGTTCTTACGCCCTCGGTGCCGGCCGGCACCTTTCCATCGGCCAGCCGGAAGCGGTCACATTGGTAGCCGATCTGCTGCAGCAGGCGGGTCAATCCTCACGCGCCGAACAACTGCAGAATCATCTGCTCAACAGTGCTCGACACTTCGCCCAGGTTGAGCTAGACCTCCCCGCTCACGAGGTCAACTACGAACAATCGATCGTTGCGCCACTCGTATCGCTGTTCGCGATCGCTCACGGTATTGACGACAATCCCACATTGCTCGACTCTCTCAAGACTGCGCTGCGCTGGCTCCGGACGTTTGGCGGGCCGCAACCGCATGTCCGCCTACACCAGATTGCGATCCGGCATTGGGATGGCTTCTGGTTCGGCGCCCAACGGCAATGGGGCGACATCTTCCCCCACCACTGGAGCTGCCTCACCGCCGTCGCCCTCGCTCAACTTCCGGCAGAGATCGCCGACGGCGACACAGTCGAACAAGCCGAGGCGATTCTGACCGCGAACCTGGCCAACATCTACGCCGACGGCAGCGCCACCTGCGCCTTCACTTTCCCGTCCGCCATAGACGGGCAACCGGGATACCGAGCCGACACGCTGGCGAATGATCAGGACTGGCCGCTCACGCTCTGGCTAAGACTCGACACTCCCGCGGTACGCGCATTGCGGTTCGAGCTCCCGCGGAACACGAGCGAAACCTGATCAAGCAGGAAGTCCCTTTCCAAGTCGCCTTCGCCACTGGCGTCCTCTTGCGAGGGCATAGTTGTCGTTTGGACGGACCGCCTGGGCGACCCTCATTCTGCTCGAAATCCCGGACAGAACCTGTCAGGGATGCCTTCTAGGCTGCCGTCTATGAACCAGATTGAGTTGCTTCGTCCCGACGGCCTCGTGGTCTCACCCGCGTTCAGCCACGTCGCGGTGATCCCGCCGGGTGCGACAACCATCCACGTCGGCGGGCAGAATGCCGTCGACGGCACCGGTGCCCTGCTGGGCGGGGAGGACGTCGCCCTGCAGACCCGGCAGGTGATGGCCAACCTGAGCACCGCGCTCGCCGCCGCGGGCGCGACCCTGGCCGACCTCGTTAGCGTGACGGTCCTGCTGGTCGACGGCACCGACCTCGGCAACGCGTACGGCGAGGCTGCTGCCGCTCTCGGGGACAACCCCGAGCCGCCGCTTGTCACGGCCGCGATCGTGCCCGGGCTGGGGGTCCCGGGAGCTCTGGTCGAGGTCTCGGCGATCGCCGCAGTGTTCCGGTGAACGGAACCGATGGGGGCCAGACGGGTGAGCTGATCTCGGACGGTCAGGCAAAATCGGCCGCCGTCATTCCGGCCGGATGGCCGGGTGGCCACTGCACGAGTTCGATCCTGTAGCCGTCGGGATCGGTTAGCCATGACGTGCGGATTCCCGGCCCCGGGTCCTCCGGCGGCTCGGCCGTGACGCCTCTGGCTGCGAGATCGGCAATCGTGGCATCCAGATCGTCCACCTGGACGACGAGGTGGTTCGTCGGGCAGCTGAAGCATGGTCAGACTGCCGAACTCGGTCTCGGCAGGCTAGCGCCACCGGACGAGGGAGACGCGCATCGCACTTGAGCAATGGTTTGAGAGAAGAGTTGCCTGACCCAACGGTCATGATCTGCCAGCATGAGGAGGTGGTGGCGGCCTCTGGTGTGCGGATCACCTGGATGCAGGTTCCGGCGCGGGTGCGGGCTGGCATCGAAGCCATCATCGGTGGCGGAGCGGTAGTCACTGCCGTTTCGCAGTCGGGCGGTTTCTCGCCTGGTACGGCCGACCGGGTGGTTACCGCCGACGGGCGTCGCGCTTTTGTCAAGGCAGTCAGCAGCATCCAGAATGAGCGGTCGCCGAGCCTGCACCGAGCCGAGGCGCAGGTGGTCGCTCAACTCCCATCCAATTCCTACGTGCCGGCGTTACTCGGCGTCTACGACGACGGCGGGTGGGTCGGGCTCGTGTTTGAGGACCTCGACGGACACTCCCCAGCTTTGCCGTGGAACGCCGCTGAGCTCGAGGCTGCTATGACCACACTGCAACAAATGGCCAAGGAGTTCACGCCGACCCCGGTGGCCAACCTGCAGTCGGTCACGAGCTTCTACGCCACCGTCTTCGCCGGCTGGGAACGGATCCGCAGCGAGCCGCCGGCCGACCTGGATCCGTGGGCGTGGCACCACCTCGACGACTTGTGCCGGCTCGCGGCCCGCGGCCTAGCCTGCCTGGCCGGCGACAGCCTGCTGCACACCGATATCCGCGCCGACAACCTGCTCATCCGGACAGACGGGACGGTCGCGGTCGTGGACTGGCCCTGGGCATGCACTGGAGCCGCCTGGTTCGACCAGCTCCTGCTGTGTGTGAATGTCGATCTCTACGGCGGCCACGACCCCGAGAAACTGGTGCTGCACTACCTGGAGACTGTCAACCGCGACGACATCACAGCCGCACTGGCGGCTCTTTGTGGATATTTCACCGACGTGGCACGCCAGCCACCCGACCCGGGCCTCCCCACCGTACGAGCCTTCCAACAAGCGCAGGCCCGCTCGACACTGAGCTGGCTCCGCAGACGCTACCCAACGTGAATCACCTGCATGAGTGGTACGCGACGAATCAGCGCAGGTCGAGCCGCTCCAGATCGCCGGCGAGCAGTTCGATCTCGCGGATCACGCCATTCTCGACGGTGAATGCGAGGACGACCTTGACCTCGCCGCGCACGGACCACTTGGCCGCGGCGTACCCGTCGAGGTCGGTGGGGCGGGCGGCCTGGGCACGCCCGGAGAACATCCGCGCCACCTCGTCGGCTCCGGAGAGCAGCGCCGGTGAGCCCATCGCCACGGCGGCCGCGTCGGCGGACATCACCGCCTCGGGGTCCAACAGTGCGACCAGCCGATCGAACTTGCCATGCCGCGAGGCGTCCAGGAACGCCTCGACTACTTCGCGCTGCCTGGCGCGGTCGATCTCGACCGCCTCACCCTGCCCGCGTACCCGCCGCCGGGCCCGACTGGCCAGCTGCCGGCAGGCGGCCGCTGCTGCGGCCGAGCGTGGGGGCGATCTCGTCGAAGGACAGCCCGAAGAGGTCATGGAGGCAGAAGGCCAGCCGCTCGGCGGGGGCGAGGGTGTCGAGCACGACCATCAGCGCGCGCCCAACCGAGTCGGCGTGCTCGGCCTCCGCGGCCGGGTCGGTCACCAGGTCGGGTATGCCGGTCGGCTCCACGCCGAGATCCTCGCGCCGGGAGGCTCGCGACCGCAGCTGGTCGAGACAGATCCGCGAGACCACGGTGGTGAGCCAAGCGGGCAGGTTGTCGACATCGGAGACGTCGCTGCGCTGCAGGCGCAGCCAGGTCTCCTGGACGGCGTCGTCGGCCTCGTGTACCGACCCCAGCAGCCGGTAGGCCACCGCGCGCAGGTGGGTACGCTGCTCCTCGAGGATCACGGTCAGGTCGTTCATCGCTGTCACATTCTGCTCGGTTGATCCGTCATCCCATCGACGAAGGAGCGGTCGCGGATGTGACCGCCGTGGCCCTGAGGAGACGAACATGAGTCCCACGATCCGCAGCCTGGTGATTCCGGTGTCCGACCTGGACGCCACCAAGGCCGTCTACACCGCGCTGCTCGGCGCGCCGCACACCGACCAGCCCTACTACGTCGGGTACAACGTCGACGGCTTCGAGGTCAGCCTGGCTCCAGGCGACGGGGCCGGCGGACCGGTCGCCTACGCCGACGTCGAGGATCTCGACGCGACCCGCGCGACCCTGCTCGCGGCTGGTGCGACCGAGCGCAGCGCCCCGCGCAAAGTCGCACCCGAGGCCCGGGTGTGCGTGCTCGCCGACGCCGACGGCAACCCGATCGGCCTGCGCGGCCGGTAGCCGTCGGGGTGGCCGGGCCTCCGCCGTACTCGGCGCAGTCCCTGAGTCCGTCTCATGCCGCCTAGGCGGTGGGCACCCAAATCCGCATCGCGCCCGGCTCCCGGTTTCCCCAGGTGTAGTAGGGCACCGCGGTCAGCGGGACCGACTGCCCGGGCTCATCGCCGGCTGGCACACCCGCAAGACGGTAGGGCCACCACGAGACGTCGGACCGAGGCCGGGCTCGGCCCCAGGTCCGGATCGTCGCGACGCCCTCCAACGGCCCCTCCCCGGGCACCACCTCCGGCGCGACAGCGGTGTCGATGGTGAGGTCGTCCAGTCGATGTCCGGGGTTGTCGATGGCCTCCAGGCAACACACCAGCGGCCCGTACTCGACCGCGACGGTGGCCCGGGCCGCGTCCAGCCGCGGGTCTGCAACAGTGAAGCGCGGCTCGAGTGGCAGCACCAGGACCACCTGGTCGCCGTCGTTCCACTGCCTGCCCACCACCCACCAGCCGTCAGTGGGTGCGGTGTCAACTGGAGTGCCGTTGACGGTCAACGTCGGCTGCTCAGCCCAGTGCGGCACCCGCAGGGCTAGCTCCCATGGACCGGTCGGCGTTCCGGCTAGCCGGATGGTGACGGTTCCATCCCATGGGTAGTCGGTGGTGACCTCCATACAGACCTCGCCGCCGGCCACGGCGGCGGCGTACCGGCCGGTCATGTACTGGTGCAGCACGGCGCGGGCATCACCGCCGAGCAGTACGTAGTGCTCCAGCGAGGCCAGGGTCCGCATCACGTTCGGCGGGCAGCAGG
This sequence comes from uncultured Actinomycetota bacterium, assembly GCA_963840505.1. Lineage (GTDB taxonomy): Bacteria > Actinomycetota > Actinomycetes > Propionibacteriales > Propionibacteriaceae > Microlunatus. Next base: position 25,202 of record CAWIZB010000022.1, on the reverse strand, counting down.
CGCAGTAGAACCACTCCACGCGCTGGTAGTCGTGATCATCGCCGCGGGCGATGTGACCCTCGCGGACCTGCAGCGGGTTGGCGTAGATATAGCGCTGGCCGTCCAGTGAGAGGCCGGCCAGGAACCCGTTGTAAAGGGTGCGCTCCATCAGGTCGGCGTACTTCGCTTCGCCGGTGATCATCAGCATCCGCCAGGAGAACATGATCGAGGAGATGGCTGCGCAGGTTTCGCAGTAGCTTCGTTCGTTGGGCAGCTCGTACGGATCGCCGAACGCCTCGTCGCTGTAGTGCGCCCCGATGCCGCCGGTCAAGTAGGTCTTGGTGGCCACCATCTCGGCCCAGAGCCGCTCGAGGGGCTCGAGCAGGCTGGCATCGCCGGTCTCGAGGTACACGTCGGCCACCCCGGCGAGCAGGTAGAGCTGACGGACCGCGTGCCCTTCGACCGAAGCGGCGTCCCGAACCGGCACGTGGTCCTGCCAGTAATGCCGGCCAAACCGGCCATCGCCGAGCAGTCCGTGCCCACGTCGATCGACGAAATAGCAGGCCCGTTCCAGGTATGACTTGTCGCCGGTCTCCCGGTAGAGCTCGACCAGTGCGGTCTCAATCTCCGGGTGTCCGCAGACGCCGTCGACCTGGCCCGCATCGGTGCCGAAGGTGTCCACGATCAGGTCCGCCACGCGCCGAGCCACCTCCAGGAGGCCCGGGTCGCCGGTGCTTCGGTGCAGCGCCACAGCCGCCTGGATCAGGTGTCCGGCGCAGTAGAGCTCGTGTCCCCACTGCAGCTGGACGAACCGTTCGCCGGGGAATCGCACCTGGAAGTACGAGTCGAGGTAGCCATCGGGCTGCTGGGCCTCGCGGAGCAGCCGCTCGGTCTCGGCGAGCTGTTGGCGCAGCTCGTCGGCCGGCGAAGAATCCAGCGCCGGATCGGCTAGCGCCCAGGCGACCGCCTCCAGCCACTTGTAGACGTCGCTGTCCAGAAACGGCAGGTCGTTGACGTAGCCGCCGGTACTGCGACCCGCAGCCAGCTCCAAGTTGTGGAAGTTGCCGGCCTGGTGCAGCCGGCTCCAGCCACCTGGAATGCTCACCTCCCGATTGACCCGCCGCCGATCCGCCCACAACCCACCGGTGATCTCGCCTGCGATGGCCGGCCGGAGAGCTGTGGCGCTGCTTGCTGTTGGTCGGATCGGTCCGCCGCCGCGTTGGTTGCTCTGGGTCATGGACATCCTTTCCGGAGAAGGAGCTGATGATCACCGGGTCACGTGAAATGCCTGCGAATCGGACCGGTCGACTCGCCAAGGGCCAGTACACCGGTGCGGAGCACAGGCGTCATCGGTGTGTCGCCGTCCAGCTGACGCAGCAGGGCCTCGACGCCGAGCGAACCGAGCTCGGTGCCGGGCGCGGTTACCGTGGTCAGCGGCGGATTGCACATCGCCGCCATGTCGAGCGAGCTCAAGACCGACATGACCGAGATATCTCCGGGCACCGTCCAACCGATTCGGGCCAGCTCGGCCACCAGGCCTGCGGACGCAGCCTCGTCGACGATGATCACGGCGGTGGTGTCCGGCGCGGTCGCCACCAGCTCCATCGCTGCGTCGCGCCCTGAGCGCACTGTCTGCCGGCAGCGCAGGACCACGGGCTCGATCCGGCGCTGTGCGCACACTTCGCGGTAGGCGATCTCCGAGCGGACGTACGGGCCGTAGCTGGCGAAGCTCTCGCCCTCTTGGCTGCCATTGACCAGTACGATCCGGTCGTGGCCGAGCTCGGCCAGGTGGTCCATGGCCAGCTGCACCGACGCGTCGAAGTCGATGTCGACGTAGTGCAGACCAGTCACGTCACGGGTGCGGCCGATGAGGGCGAACGGGATGTCGAGCTCCCGCAGCGCCGCCACCCGGGCGTCGTCGAGCTGGACCTCCATCAACAACACGCCGTCGACCAGCTTCTCGCCGACCAGCGCGGCCAGCTCGCTGCCATCGTTGCCGACTGGCCAGACCACAAGGTGGTAGCCGGCGGCGCTCGCCGCCCGCGCCGCGCTGGTGATGAACTCGGTCACCGAGCCGGCCAGCCGGTGCGCGAGCATTGGATAGACGAGGGCGATGATCCGGGTCCGTCGGCTGGCCAGGGCACGCGCGACAACGTTGCGGCGGAAACCCAGCTCGGCCATCACCCGCTCGATCCGCTCGCGGGTCTCCGGCGCCACCCGCTTGGAGTTGTTGACCACGAAGGACACCGTGGCAATCGACACGCCGGCCGCCTCGGCCACCTCTCGCATGGTGGTAGCCATCGCGCGTCCTCCGATCGTTATGCGGGGCACCGGGACCACCTATTGACAAAGCCTTGGTTGGCCAGCCAAACTCTTGCGAAAGCCAGTTTAAACGCTTAACCGCCAATCGGGGAAGCCTTCGAGTACCGGCGGGTTAAGCGCTTGACACTCAATTCGGTCGAATCAGCGAAGGAGCTTGCACTGATGATCAAGAAGCGACTGGCGGCCGCTGCCGCGATGGCGACACTGGCCCCCATTACCCTGGCCGCGTGCGGCGGCGGCGAGTCGAACGACGCAGGAAGCGAGAGCTCCGCCTCCGCGACCGTCGAGAGCCTGACGGTGCTGGACTACTACACCGATGAGCCGGGCAAGTCCAACATCGACGCCCAGCTGCAAAAGTGCGGGACCTCGATCGGGCTCGCCACGGTTGACCACCAGTCGGTGCCCGGCCCGACACTGATTCAGAAGGTGCTGCAGCAGGCGTCGTCCAAGACGCTGCCCGACGTGCTCATGCTCGACAACCCCGAGATCCAGCAGATCGCCGAGGCGGGTGCGCTCATGCCGCTGGGCGACTTCGGGATCACCGCCGACGGGTTCGCACCCGGTCCAGTGTCAGCGGCCACCTACGACGGCCAGCTGTACGGTCTGCAACCCGGCGCGAACACCCTGGCCATCTTCTACCACAAGGACGTGCTGGAAAAGGCCGGCGTGCAGCCCCCGAAGACCTGGGCCGAGCTGAAGACAGCGGCCCAGAAGCTGACCAGCGGCAAGCAGTACGGCTTCGCCTTCAACGGCACCGCCGATTACGAGGGCGCCTGGCAGTTCCTGCCGCCGATGTGGACGAACGGGGGCGACGAGACCGACCTGAAGAGCCCGCAGGTGGCAGAGGCGCTCCAGCTGTGGAAGGACCTGGTCGACGAGGGCTCGGTGTCCAAGAGCGCGGTGAACTGGAAGCAGGCCGACGTCAACGACCAGTTCATCGCCGGCAAGGCTGCCATGATGCTGAACGGTCCGTGGCAGATCCCGGCGCTGGAGAAGGCGAAGGTCAACTTCGGCGTGGTCCCGTTCCCGATCAACACACCCGACCAGACCTCGATCGCCCCGCTCGGTGGCGAGGCGTGGACCGTGCCGGTGACCGGTGACGAGGCGAAGATGGCCAAGGCTGCCGAGCTGGTCAAGTGCATGAACACCGACGAGAACCAGATGCTCCGGGCCAAGCAGGGCGGCCTGGTGCCGACCAAGCTCGCCCTCGCCGAGCAGTACAAGACCGAGGTTCCGTCGATGGCCGGCTTCACCGACGCGGTGGCCAATGCCCGGGCCCGGACCGGCAAGCTCGGCGCGAAGTGGCCCGAAACCGCCAAGGTGATCTACACCGGCATGCAGCTCGTGCTCACCGATCAGGCGGCTCCGGCTGACGCGATGGCCAAGGCTGGCGCCAGCTAAGCGACCGCGACGGAACGGAAAGGAGTCGGCGCATGTCGGACGCAGAGACGCTGACCACCGCGACCGAGCCCACCGCACCGTCCTCCGACACCGCGCCGGCCCCCAGACGACGGCCGGCGCGGGGAGGAGATCGCGAAGATCCTCTTCGTGGTCCCGGCCGCCCTGACGATCATTGCCCTGTTCGGCTACCCGGTAGTGAAGAACTTGGTGATGAGCTTCCAGAACTACACGCTGCGGACGTTCATCAGCGGCGAGGCTCCGTGGGTGGGGCTGCAGAACTACGTGGCCGTGGTGACCGACGAGCTGTTCACCAAGGCGCTGGCCAACACTGCGCTGTTCACCATCGGGTCGATCGCCGGCCAGTTCGTGATCGGTATGCTGCTGGCGCTGTTCTTCCACAAGAACTTCCCGCTCAATGGGGTTCTCCGCGCGCTGTTCCTGCTACCGTGGCTGCTCCCCCTGATCGTGGGCAGCGCCGCCTGGCGGGCCATCCTCGAACAGGACAGCGGCGTCCTCAACGTCACGCTGGAAAGCCTTGGGATCATCGACACGCCGATCCCGTGGCTCACCTCTCCAGACGTGGCGTTGATCGCGATCATCCTGGTGAACATCTGGCTGGGCATCCCGTTCAACCTGACCCTGCTCTACAGCGGGCTGCAGGACATCCCGGACGAGCTCTACGAGGCGGGTGCGCTGGATGGCGCGACCGGCTGGAAGGCGTTCTGGAACATCACCTGGCCCAACCTGCATGCCGTGGTGAGCGTCGTGATCATGCTGGGCGTGATCTACACCCTGAAGGTGCTCGACATCATCCTTGGCCTGACCCAGGGTGGTCCGGCCAACGCGACCCAGACGATCAACTTGATGTCCTATCAGCGCTCGTTCGTGGAGTTCAAGTTCGGCCAGGGCGCTGCTTTGAGCAACATCTTGATCCTCATCTCACTGGTCTTCGCGATCGTCTACCTGCGGGCCAGCCGGCGCCAGGTCGACGAGTAAGGAGCAGACGATGGTCACTCATCAGCAGCGACTCGCCGCCCGCCAGACCCGGCGCGGACTCCGTACCGGCATCGCCATCGTCCTGCTGGCCCTAATGCTCTTCCCGGTCTACTGGATGCTCAACATCTCCCTGCAGCCCAGCGGGAGCACTCTGCCGTCGAGCTTCTTCCCTCCGCAGCCGAGCCTGGCGGGGTACGTGACGGCGATTCAGGACCAGGGCCAAAATCTCGTTACCAGCATGGTGATCGCCGTCGGCACGGTTGTGCTGACCCTGGTGATCGCCGCCCCCTGCGCGTACGCCCTGGCCCAGTTCAGGTTCCGCTGGATCAGTTGGGCCCTGCTCGCCATCCTGATCTCGCAGATGATCCCGGGGATCGTGATCGCGAACGCCCTCTACACCCTGTATGAGAACATCGGCCTGCTCGACTCCATCCCCGGGCTGATCATCGCCAACGCGGCGCACGCGGTCCCGTTCGGGATCTTGATCATGCGGGCGTTCATGCTCGGAGTGCCGCCCTCGATCGTCGAGGCGGCCCGGGTCGACGGTGCCGGCCTGGTCCGCGCGTTCTTGTCGATCGTGGTGCCGATCAGCCGGAACTCGTTGATCACCGTCGGGCTGTTCGCCTTCCTGTTCGCGTGGAGCGACTTCATCTTCGCGCTAACCCTGACGACGCAGGGAAACATCACGCCTGTCACGCTGGGCATCTACACCTACCTTGGCGCGCACATCTCGAACTGGAGCGCGGTGATGGCGACCGCCATGCTCGCCTCGATCCCGGCGATCATCCTGCTCGTCATCGCCCAGAAGTACATTGCCACCGGCGCCACCGGCGGCGCCGTCAAGTAGCCACGCCACCTTTGTCGGCAGCCGCCGCCCGGCCATCCACGTCGAAGGAAACGACATGTCCGCAAGTCCGTCCGACCAGATCCGCGTTCTCGTCTGGGGGGAGAACCGGCACGAGCAGATCGAGCCGCACGTCGCCGCCATCTATCCCGAGGGCATGCACACCACGATCGCCGCCGGGATCGCCGAGAACCTCCGGGACCGTGCCGGTGATCAACACCACCACGCTCGACGAACCCGAGCACGGCCTGACCGAAGAGGTGCTCGATGACCTGGACGTCCTGGTCTGGTGGGGCCACGCCGCGCACGGCGAGGTCGCCGACGATGTCGTCGAGCGGGTCCACCGGCACGTGCTCTCCGGGCTCGGCCTTGTGGTGCTGCACTCCGGGCATTGGTCGAAGATCTTCGGCGAAGCTGATGGGCACCACCTGCACGCTGCGCTGGCGCAGCGAGCAGGACCGGGAGCTGGTCTGGACGGTCGACCCGACACACCCGATCACCGAGGGCGTACCGAATCCGATCATCATCGACGCGCAGGAGATGTACGGCGAGACCTTCGACATTCCGGCCCCGGACGAGTTGATCTTCATCTCCTCCTTCACCGGCGGTGAGGTGTTCCGCAGCGGCTGCACGTTCCGGCGGGGTCATGGCAAGATCTTCTTCTTCTCCCCGGGCGACCAGGACTACCCGGTGTACCACCACTCCGACGTGCGCCGGGTGATCGCGAACGGCGTCGCCTGGGTGAAGAGCGACCGGCCGCGGGCGCTGCCGACCCTGCTGCGTTACGAGACCGACGACTTCTTCAACGGCCACGGCTACGCCGGGCCTATCGAGTCCCACGATGAGGAAGCCGATGCTCTCGCCAACTGAGCCGGTCCGGCTGGTCCAGGTCGGCGCGGGCGCGATGGGCCGCGCCTGGCTTCGCGTGATCGGCCGGTCGACTGACGTCCGGCTCGTCGGCTTGGCGGACCTCGACCTCGACACCGCCCGGCGCTCCGCGGCGGACGCCGGCTTCACCGAAATCGCGGTGGCCAGCACGGTGGAGGAGCTGCTGGACCGGGTCGAGGCGGACGCGGTGGTCAACGTGACGATCCCGGAGGCCCACGCCGATGTCAGCATTGCGGCGCTGCTGCGCGGTCTCGCCGTGCTGTGCGAGAAGCCGCTGGCGGACACGCTGCCCGCGGCTCTGTCCATGATCGCGTCCGCCGAGATCGGCGACCGGCTGCTGATGGTCTCCCAGTCCCGGCGGTACTGGCGCAACGCCGAGGCGCTGCGCGGTCAGATCGCCCGGCTCGGCCGGGTCGGCTTCGTTGCGTGCAGCCTCTTCAGGGGCCCGCACTTCGGCGGCTTCCGGGAACAGATGGCCTACCCGTTGCTCAAGGACATGGCGGTCCACCAGTTCGACCTGGCCCGCGACCTGATCGGCAGCGAGCCGGTGTCGATTTCCTGCGAGTCGTTCAACCCCGGCTGGAGCTGGTTCGCCGGAGACGCGGCCGCTGAGGTGAACGCCGAGTTCGCCGACGGCACCCGGTTCGTGTTCAGCGGCAGCTGGTGCAGCCCGGGCCTGGAGACGTCATGGAACGGCAGCTGGCGGATCAGCGGTGCCGATGGCACAGCGCTCTGGGATGGTGACCACCCACCGGTCGCGCAGACCGCCGACGGCACGCCGATCCCCGCCGCGATCGGCACCGGTCCCGAGGAGATCGACGGTTCGCTGGCCGAGTTCGTCGCCGCGCTGCGCGACGGTAGCGTGCCATCCGGGGAAGTGCACAGCAATGTGATGAGCCTGGCCATGGTCGAGGGCGCGGTCCGGTCGGCCCAGACCCGGCAGCGGGTCGTCCTGGGCGACCTGCTCGACGAGGCCTACCGCCAGGCGCTCACGGCCGAGCAGCGACCCGAGCTGGCGGCGGCGCTGGCGTCCTGGCCGTCCGTGCACGAGGTGATCGGCAACGCGAGCCGGGCGGTTCCGGCCGGTGAGCTGAAGGGAGAGCTCAGATGAGTGATGTTGTGCGGGTCGGCATGGTGGGGTACGCCTTCATGGGCGCCGCCCACGCCCAGGCGTGGCGCAATGCCCATCGTTTCTTCGACCTGCCGCTCACGCCCGAGCTGACCGCGGTCGCCGGCCGCAACCTGGAGGCGGTGAGCACGGCGGCCGAGCGGCTCGGCTTCGCTTCGACCGAGACCGACTGGCGACGCCTGGTCGAACGCGACGACATCGACCTCGATCGACGTCTGCACCCCGGGTGACAGCCACGCCGAGATCGCGATCGCCGCCCTGCGGGCCGGCAAACACGTGCTCTGCGAGAAGCCGCTGGCGAACACCGTCGAGGAGGCGGAGCAGATGGCGGCAGCAGCCAGCTCAGCCGCCGAGCGCGGGGTGTGGGCCATGTGCGGTTTCACCTACCGCCGGACGCCGGCACTGGCACTGGCCCGCCAGCTGGTCGAGGCGGGCCGGATCGGCACCGTCCGCCAGGTGCGGGCGCAGTACCTACAGGACTGGCTGCACGATCCCGACGCCCCGATGACCTGGCGGCTGGACAAGTCGAAGTCGGGGTCCGGCGCGCTGGGTGATCTCGGCGCCCACCTGGTCGACACCGCCCAGTGGTTGACCGACCAAAGGATCACCGGCGTCTCCGCGATCCTGGAGACATTCGTGAAGTCCCGGCCACTGAGCGGTGAGCGCTCGGGCCTGGGCGGTCACGGAGACCGGGATGCGGCCGCGCCGCGCGGCGACGTCACGGTGGACGACGCGGCGCTGTTCACGGCCCGGTTCGACGGCGGCGCCACGGGCGTGTTCGAGGCCACCCGGTTCGCCCTCGGACGCAAGAATGCGTTGCGGATCGAGATCAACGGCACCGACGGCTCGCTCGCCTTCGACTTCGAGGAGAACAACCTGCTGCAGTTCTTCGACGGGACGCAGCCGGTCGAGGAGCAGGGCTTCCGGCGGATCCTGGTGACCGAGCCGGAGCACCCGTACGTCAGCGCCTGGTGGCCGCCGGGCCATGGGCTCGGTTACGAGCACGGATTCACCCATCAGGCCGTCGACCTGGTAACCGCGATCGCCGAGAACCGCCAGCCGGAGCCGTCCTTCGGCGATGGCCTGCGGGTCCAGCGGGTACTCGGCGCAGTCGAGGACAGCGCCGCGCGCGACTCGGCCTGGACAACCGTCTAGGTCAATGTGGCCTGAGCCTGTCGAAGGCCCTTCGACAGGCTCAGGGCGCAACGGCCGTCCGAACTTCGCGAATGTGTTGACCTGGAGTGCACTCCAGGTTGCAGGCTATTCATATGAGCACATCCGCGGCGCTTCCGGAACTGACCGGACACGAGGACGACCTGCTGATCGGTGACGTGGCGCGACTCTCGGGTTTGTCGATTGACACCCTGCGCTACTACGACCGGGCTGGGCTGCTCGGCGCGGTCCACCGCGACGGCGGCGGGCGTCGCGTCTTCGACCGGGACACCTTGGGCTTGCTGGACGTGGTGCTGCGGTTGCGGCGTACGGGCATGCCAGTGGAGGACGTACGCCACTTCGTCGACCTGGTCCGGTCGGGCGACACCGAACGTGCGGGACGGCTGGAGCTACTGCGGGCCCACCGTCGCCGGGTGCTGGCGCAGCTCGACCAGCTTCATGACGACCTGGCGGTGATCGAGTGGAAGATCGCCGCCTACCAGGCCGGAGAGGACGGCACCGAGCCGCCACCGCCACCTCCAGGTTGGCCGCGCCCGCAGAGGTCACCTACCACAGCCGGACACTTTGACCGCTGAACCATCAACTGACCAGGAGTAGCTATGAGCACAACGACTACCGAAACTCGCTCGCTGGGGGTGGGCGGGCGTCAACTGTCGGCCGTCGGCGTCGGCACGTGGGCCCTCGGCGGTCCGTTCAGCTTCGACGGCCGCGACGCCGGGTGGGGTGAAGTCGACGACGCGGAGAGCCTCCGCGCGCTGCATGCGGCGATCGACGCAGGAGTCACGCTGATCGACACAGCGCCCGCGTACGGCACCGGACACTCCGAGCGAGTCGTCGGGCGGGCACTGGCCGCGCTGCCGGCCACAGTGCGCGAGTCGGTCGCTGTGGCCACGAAATTCGGACTCCGCATCGATGAGAGCCGGCGCGCCGGCGGCGGCAATGATGTCCGCCCGGATGCCATTCGGGCCGAGTGCGAGGCTAGCCTGCACCGGCTCGGGCTGGATGCCGTGGATCTCTATCAGCTGCACGGCGGTGCCGAGACGATGGCCGCAGCCGAGGACGTGGTGGCGACCTGTGAGGAACTGCTGGCCGAAGGGAAGATCAGGTCCTTCGGCACCAGTCAGGACGACCCCGAAACCGTGGCTGTCTTCGCCCGATCGGAGGGCTGCGTGGCGGTGCAGACCCAGGTGAACGTCTTCGGCTGGACCGAGGCCACGCTGGACGCCGCACACGCCCAGGGGTTGGCCGTGTTGGCCCGGTCACCGCTGGCCATGGGCATGCTGTCCGGCAAGTACGACACCATCAACCGCCCCGAGGCCGGCGACGTCCGCTTGGATACGCCTTGGTGGGACTACTTCGACGCCGACACGATGCCGGGCTGGTTGCACCGCCTGGACACCGTACGGGAGCTGCTGACCGTCGGCGGTCGGACCCTGGTGCAGGGCGCACTCGGCTACCTGTTGGCCCTCGACCCGTTGATCATCCCGTTGCCGGGGATCCGCACCGAGCAGCAGGCGCGTGAGAACACCTCGGTGCTGGCTGTCGGGCCGTTGCCGCACGCAGAAACTGCGGAGATAACCGCGCTCCTCGCCGACTCCCCGGAGCGTCGCTGACCAAGAACTGGCACGCGGGCAGCCAGCCGATGGGATGAGGCGCCGGCCACATAGGGACATCAGGTTTGGCTTGTCGTGACGGCGGTCGAGGCATAGTGCGCCATACTCAACGAGGTGGGCTGGACGGACCTTATAACCGCCGGTGTCGCTGTCAGCGGTGCGATCATTGCCATCCTCGGCGCTATCTTCACCTGGAGCAACAACCGGCGTGCGCAGTACGAGCGGGTTTTGGCCGAGACCGCCAAGCTGACCGCTGGTCCGACGGCGAAGTCTCGCCACGTGGTCGGGCCCATTTTTCAAGATCGCCCAGAGGGCGTCGTGCCGCTCAGTTACAGGCAAGCAGCCGCCTTCTTTGATGTCCTGTGGGCGTTTGAGCGGCTCTATGCCCTGTTTGTCTCCTTGAACCCAATAATCAGGAGGGGTCGATTGACACGTCCGCAGGTCTTGCTGCTGCTTACCAGTCGCGGCGCGATCAAGACCTGGATCAACTACTCGAAGAGGGTGGACCGATCAATCAGAGAGCATGCCAGCAGCGACGGCCTGATTCGGTTGAATTCGTCGTTGGAACAGCTCGAGCAACTGCCAGCGTCTAGACGTTCGCAGATGTAGCGAAAGGTCTTCGCGAAAAGGTAACTCGGGCCAGGGCACTAGATATGCATCCTCGCGTGATCATGCTTTCGAGCAGCTCGAGGCTGCATCAAGAAGTGACTACCCACAGCCGTGCTCGACTGCCACTTGAAACGATGGGTCGGAACGCTCGCCGGACGCGGAAGAAACCGTGGTAATTGAGACTGTGCGCGGCGGGGTTCGGTCCCTTGTGTCACATCGTTCATCACATCATGTGGTGATGTGAGGTCACCCTGTCGCTTCCTAGGTTGCAGGTATCCCCGCGGCGCCCGCCACGGACGAACCATTGACAGGGAGCGGACATGACCATCACATCCACCGGCGCCACGACCGCGACCGCCAGGACAGCCGTCGCCGAGGAGCTGTCCACGCGCCGTCTGAACGTCATGCGTTTCGGCTACGCGTTCATGGGGGTGGGACTGGCAATCGTCAAGTGGCCCCTTCTCATCCAGGACGCCCCATCTCTCCCTGGGATGGAAGGGGTCGTCACCTGCCTGCTGACCGCCATGTCACTCCTGGCGTTCCTCGGGCTCAGATACCCCGTCCGGATGCTGCCGATCCTGCTGTTCGAGGTCGCCTGGAAGGTGCTTTGGATCGCTGTGATCGCCATCCCCCGCCTGGTCGCCGACGACGTGGACGCCGCAACCCGGGAGGTTCTGTTCAGCTGTTCCTTCGTTGTCCTCATCATCGCCGTCATCCCGTGGGGATACGTCTGGAGCCGCTACGTCAGGACGCCCGGGAACGCGTGGCGTTAACGAGCGCACCGCCCTCCACCCGCCACGACCACCGGTACTGAACGACTGCCACCGCGATAGCGGCCTACCGCTCGTCTCGATCACTCAGCGCGAACCCAGCTAGCCGATGGGTCCACTCGATTCCGACCCTCTCGCTCTATGGACCGGTGCGGAACGATCCGAACTACATCCTCGGCCCCGGCCCGGACACTCCCGTTCTGATCGGCGCCACCCTGGAGGTGATCGTGGCCCTGGCCTGCGTCGGCACCGCCGTCGTGTTGTACCCGGTGGTCAAGAGGCAGCACGAGGGGATCGCGATGGGCTTCGTCGGCTCCCGAGTCCTGGAAGCCGCCACCATCTTCGCCGGCGTCGTGAGCCTGCTGTCGGTGGTGACCTTGCGGCAGGCCGGAGCTGGAGCGGACGCGTTGGCCACCGGTCAGGCGCTGGTCGCCTTCAACAACTGGACCTTCCTTCTCGGACAAGGCACCTTCCGGTGGTCAATGCTCTGCTGCTGGGCTCCCTGCTGTATCGCTCCCGCCTGGTGCCTCGGATCATTCCGTTCGTGGGGCTGATCGGAGCGCCGCTGCTTCTCATTTCCGATATCGGCGTGCTGTTCGGCCTCTGGCCACAAGTGTCCGGGCTGACGGCGATCGCCGCACTCCCGATCGCGCTGTGGGAGTTCTCGCTGGGTATCTGGTTGGTCGCCAAAGGCTTCAAGCCCTCGCCCATCACCGATGGAATGGCCCCGCCTAGCGCAACCGCGTGACCGTCTAACCAAGAACACCAAGGGGCGTGTGCGGATGTGCTAACGCTAGCCGGCGATCGCGACCGGCTGGCCGGTGAGAATCGGCGACGGTCGGAAGCCTCTAATGAGCAGCCAAACACTTAATGAGAATTCCCAGATGACCTCGAGCCAATGAGGCAACATCGGAATCTTCGAAGCCAAGAGTGGCACGGCAGGCTTGTTGCGGAACCCGCAGATCTGTCGCATTCGCCACTCTTTTGACGAGACGGCCTACATCGTGTACACACTCGCGCCTTCACCTTGGTAACTTTCGAAGACGTGCTCGAACACGACGGAACACTTGCTCTTGTACAGGTCCGGCGTGTAGGCACGCGGCAGACCCTCATCGAGTGCGTCCTCGATGGCCAGTCTTACTTGCGCTCGCGCCTGCCCTTCTGTCGCCAGTTCAGCACGAGCGCCCTTCGAACCCGCTGGAGCAGCTGGCGGGCCACCTTCTTGACCTCATCGCGTTCCGCCGGGGCCAGGTCGGGTCCGGGTCGGGTCAGGAGGTCGAACACCGTCAGCTCCTCCTCGGTCAGCTGCTCGCGAACGTGCCGCTGCTCCTCATCCGAGAGAGAGCGACTCAGGGCGAGCAGTTCCCTGAACAGGTCGTCGATGTTCCGACTGCCGGCGTTGTAGGACTCGATCAGTTCCTCGAACTTGGTCAGGAAGTCGGCGCGGGTTGGGTTGGCGTGGACCAGCCGGTTCAGTTGCGCGCGAACCGCCGCCCAAGCTGCTCCAGTTCGACGTTCTTGGCTTGTCGTTGGCGAATCGCTTCGCCAGCGCCTCGAAGTCGATGGACGAGAGGTCGATGGCCTTGTGCCGTCCGCCCTCGCCGGAGTCCCTGACGACGAAGCCGTCAGCCGCAATGAGCGGTCGAGCAGGGCGTTGATCTCCGCCATGACCGGCGTGATGTCCGCCGGTCCCTCGCCCGTGCGCTCACGAATCGCGTCGGCAATCACCCTGACGACGCCGACACGCGCCGAGAACTGGGCGACGGCTGGATCTGGCTTGACGGCCTGATACAGCGTGTTGGCCCATCGCTCGTGGGCGAGGAACTCCTTGCGGAGCGGGTCCGGCGAGATCAAGCGATTCACGGCGTCGGCGATGTGAGCCGAGGCGGTCGAGGCCCGTCGTCGCTTCGATGGAGGCGAGGTCAACGCCCTGAGCCGTGCAGAACCCGGTGACGGCCTCCACGGCCTTTCGCAGTTCCTCGACAAGCTGCCGTTTGTCCCGAACCGGCGTCGTGCCGCCTTGGCCCTTGGCGTAGATGGCGAGCGCCTTCTCCAGTGACGCGAACACGTTGGCGTAGTCCACGATCAGGCCGCTGTGCTTGCCGGGGAACACGCGGTTCGCCCGCGCGATGGTCTGCATCAGCGTGTGGTTCCGCATCGGCTTGTCGAGATAGATCGTCGAGCAGCTCGGCACGTCGAAGCCGGTCAGCCACATCGCGCAGAGGAACACCAGCCGGAGCGGGTCGTTGGCGTCCTTGAACTCGCTCGTCCAGCGATTCGGCGTTCATCCGCTGCCGGTGCGGGACGATGTCGAGGCCGAGCGCCTTCATCTGCTCGATTTCGTTCTGGCCGGGCGACACGATGAGCGCCATGTCGGTCGTCGTCAGGACGTCGAGCCGCTGCTGCAGCTCGCGCAGGCGGTCTGGGTCGGACTCGGTCCCGTACGTCGTGAGGCGTGAGATTTCGGCCTCAACCCGCGACACGTTCCGCCTGCCAGTGCTTCCGCACCTTGTCGTGCATCCGCAGGGCGGTGGCCTTGTCGATGGACACGACCATCGCCTTGCCCTGAAACCCTCGCCCGAGGAAGTGCTGGACGATGTCCTTGGCGACCGTTTCCAGCCGGTCGTCGCGGGTGATCAGGTGATACTGGCGTCCGAGTTCCCGTTCAAGACGCTTCTCCTGATCCTCATCGAGGTCGGCGGCTTCGATGAGCGCGTAGACGTCGTCGTTGAGGTTCGGATTCTCCAGCCGAAGTTCCGGCGTCCGGTTGTCGTAGAACAAGCGCACCGTGGCGTGGTCTTCGACAGACTGCTGGAAGTCGTAGATGGAGACGTAGTCGCCGAAGACCTCGCGGGTGCGCTCCTCGCCGGCGATCAGCGGCGTGCCGGTGAAGGCGACGAACAGCGCCTTCGGCAGGGCGCGCCGCATGTTCACGGCCAGCGTGTCGTACTGGCTGCGGTGCGCCTCGTCGGTGATGACGATCGACGTCGGGGCGGTCGCAGAGCATCTCCGGCGTCTGGAACTTGTGGATCAGCGTGAAGACGTACCGGTGATTGCCCCGCAGCAGCTCGCGCAGCTCCGCGCCGCTCCCGGCGTGGCACACTTGGCTCTCCTGCTGGCTGACCGCCCCGGTCGCCTTGAACGTCTTGGCGATCTGGTCGTCCAGCTCCACGCGGTCGGTCACGATCACGAACGTCCAGTTGCCCTCGATGTGCCGCAGGATCTTCTGCGCGAAGAAGACCATCGACAGGCTCTTGCCCGCCCCCTGGCGTGTGCCAGAACACGCCGCCGCGTCCGTGACCGGCGGCACGCGCCTCCAGCATGGCCGGAATGGCCTTGTTGACGCCGAGCACCTGATGGTTCTGGGCCAGAATCTTGATCAGGCCAGACCGTTCCTCGGAGAACAGCGTGAAGTTCTCCACGAGATCGAGGAGGCGCACCGGGTCGCAGACGCCTCGGAGCATGACCTCCAGCGAGACGCGGCGGGGTTCGTCCTCCCGCTCGACGCGCTTCCACTCGAAGAACCGCTCCCAGTCCGCCGTGAGCGTGCCGACGCGGCTCTCGATGCCGTTGGAGGCGATGAGCAGGGCGTTGTACCAGAACAGGTCGGGGATGCCGTTCTGCGGGTGCTTGTAGCTCGTGAGGTTGTCGTCGAACGCCTGCTTGGCCGGAACGCCCGGCTTCTTCAGCTCCACCACCACCAGCGGCAGACCGTTCACGAATCCGATGAGGTCGGGGCGGCAGGTGTAGAGCGCCCCGGTGATCGTCATCTGGCTGACCAGCAGGAAGTCGTTGCCGCGCGGGTTCAGCCAGTCGATGATCCGCACCCGCTCCGTCTTCTGTCCGCCGTGCTCGCGGTCAGGCACGGAAACCGAGATGCCGTTCTTGAGCAGGTCGTACACCTCGCGGTTGGCCGCGACGAGGCTCATGGTGGAGCGGTTCCGCGTCAGCGTGTCAATCGCGATGGCGAGCGCCTCGGGCGGGACCGTCGGGTTCAGGCGTTCAAGCGCGGCCCGCAGGCGGGACACCAACACGACCTCGGCCGTCGTCTCGCGCCCGAGCGTGCCGGTTGGTCCCATCACCTCGTCCAACGCCGACATCGTCTCCCAGCCCATCGCCGCGAAGAGCTGAATCGCAGGCTGTTCGACGAGTTGATCTTCGGTGTTGGCGTGCGGCATGGGTCAGGCGGCGGTGTCGGCAATCTGCGCGAAATGTGCATCGTGCTCGATGATTTCCACGCCATGCCGTCGCGCACAGGCGAACACGAGCACGTCGCCCAGCGGTACGGTGGCGCCCCCTTCCCGGCACTGCCGTGCTGTCTGGGCTGCCAACTCCCAACAGTCGTCATCGAAATCCAACCACTGGCAAAGCTTGCGAAGGGAGTCCAGCTGTTGGAGCTCGCGCTTTCCGCGCACTCCACGGTACAGCTCCACCCAGACGGGAGCTGTCAAGGCAGCCCGGCCCTCGTGAAGCGCCGCTTCCACACTTTGGCGCAGAGCGGGAGCGGCGCGGTTGCGGAGCACTTCTACCCAGGCCGAGCTGTCCACCAGCACCTGGAAGCTCATTTGTTTCTCCGCACGTCTTCCATATCCGCCGACTCCAGCTCTTCGTTGGAGTCCATCTTCCACGTGCCGAAGGTGGCTACAAGCGCCTCCACCTCGTGGCGTCGATTGTAATCCTCGATGGCGGCAAGGATGGCGTCGCGTTTTGTCTTGGCGCGGGTTAACCGCAATAGGGTGCCAAAGGTCTCGTCAGGAATCTCAATCGTCGTTTTCATGATTACATCTTAGGCCGGATGTATATTCCAATCAAGCTGGAATCTGCCATACGAATACAGTAAACACAAGGTGCCCTCAGGAGAGGTCTGCCCCTATCCAAACAGCCCAATTAATCTTCAGACGAGCAGATCGTAAGGCCTCCATTGACGATACCGTTTCCGAACCCAGCTCGGCAAAGAGCTGAATGGTAGGCTGCTGAACGAGTTCGTCTTCGGTGTAGACGCGGGGCATAAGACTGTTTCGGTTGACCTGCAGATTCGCTACGTCGCGATGAACGTTGCCAACCAAGTCTGCGCCTTTTCGGGATAGAGCTTTGCTAACTCTGTTTCCAGTTCGCCTCGCGTCGAATCGCCCATGCGCCACAAGTTGATCAGAATTGCGGCGGCAACTGGCAAATCTGCGTGAGAGCTTACCTCTTTTCCAGTCGGCTCAAGCACAAGAACATACGAGGCCTTGTCATCGTCATCGGACTTCCCGCCGGGCGAGAGCGGTTGCAATGCGCTATGCAGAAATTTCTTCGCGACGTCAACGTTGCCCATTAGGAACTCGGCAATACCTCGGTTCAACTTGACGAGCGGCCAATCAGAGCCTGCCATAGCCTTTGTCGCGTTTTCCAACGCGTTAGCGACATCCCCGGTAAGGATCTGGCAAAATGCTAGGTTGTTTCGAATCTGATCGGATGCCTTGTCGGGACTGTCCGCGAGCATTCTTGCCGAAAATGTCCATACACCCTTGGATATCGCCTTCCCCAAACTTCGACGGGCTCGTTCCGGTTGTGTTGGACCGAACTCTCCGGAATTCGATAGCCGGAAATATGTCCAAGCCTGTGCAGTTCCTCTGACCTCGGAAGTACCCAGCGAGTAAACCCAACCACGGCCAACGAAATCTCATTACCATTGAGTATGGTCCTGTGGTCCTCTAGCCATTCCTTGATTCTTTCCTGCCGAATGGGGGTCTCCGGCTTCTCAAGCATTCTGACTTGAATTGTTTGCCGGCCCGCAGGCGAATCCACTTGAAAAGTTACGTCCACAGCATGTGTTACCTTTTTTCTCGTGGGCGACTAAGGCCGAAAGAATCATTTCGCTCATCCCTTCATCGACATCAGTGACTGCTTTTCCTGTACGAAGAGGAAGCAGTGCTTGCACGGCATTGTCTCGGAACCGTGTCTCGATTAGTGCTACCGCATCACACGCCCTGCCAATTGCCTTTGTGATTGGTTGCTGTAGGTTTTGCGCGAATGAATAGTCATTCCATGACCATCGTTTGCCTCTCTCCACCTTTACAAATGATTTCCAGAACCCTGCCGTATGGGGTGCACCCGCAAGTCGGATGCAGTTGTCGGTCTCGGTTATTCGAGCTTCGAACAGCTTGCGGTATCCATCGGTCAATTCTGAAGCAACCTCGGTCCTCTCATCGGAGGAAAGTGTTCTGTGGCGGTTAATTTCCCGTGCGAGCACCGAAACTCGGATATTTTCTTCAAGAGTCAGATTTCTGCGTGAGAGCCACCTCGATTCAAAAAGGAGCTTGTCAGGGAGTCGTTCGATTCCGTTCAAGACAGCATCAACGTTGGCGGGAGTGTTGGATCGATACGCGCGAAGGACCTCGCGGAAGACTTGCGGCGAGAGAGTGCGTCGCGGGGACAATCCGTCCTCAACGCTACGATACATGTGGTGGCAGTAGAGTTGAACCTCATCTGGCGCACCGCCGCAAAGCTCGTGTAACTCCCGCAAAACGTCTGGTGCTGCTGCGACAGAATCAAGGAGGTCTTTCGGAATCGGGCGCAAAACCAGATCCATTGTATCTGACCAGTTGACGAAAGGGTTTCACGTCGACTCGATGAAATTGCCGTGGAATCGGTGAGAACACTTCAGACAATACGGGAAATACTGCTTCTGTGCGCCTGCCAAGAGAAGGGAGCAGCGCTCCACGACCTGAAAAATGTTCCGGAACGTTCGAAGCAGGGGTACATTTTTGCCAAGGCAATCGGCTTCATCGATCAGGAGAGCAATTCCGGTAAATCCGTTGCTCTGTAACTCATCCAAACAGGCCTCGAAATCATTCACCACAAGTGCGTCCGGACATTCAAAGCTGTCGATGCTTCCTTGATGGCAGGAGAACACATAGGGAATCTGCATCACCGCCTTTTCAAGACTTCCTGGTTGCCGAGCGTGCATCATCCGCAAGAGTTCGGAGTAAATTGCTCCATTCCTGCCACCCCAACATCCTGCTTTTGCCATGCAAAGGGCCAACGTCTGATACAGATCGTGCCAAAACCTCCCAGGTGATTTCGCTTTAAGCTCATTCATGTCTAGGCGCACTGGTAGGAGTTTCAAATCCTTCGCGATAGATTCCGCCGCGTTTAGCAAGCTGGTCTTGCCAACACCCCTTTGCCCGATTAAGGCCAAGTGGGGACTCTGCCCCGACGCGGTAAGATTCAGGTAGTAGCGAATCGTTTTCCGTTCGCGAGCACGCCCCGCCAAATCCTCCAGCTTTTTGATTGGTGATAGCTCGTAGGGATTTGGCGGGAGTTTGGGTTTCGTTGCGTGGTTCATAGTGTCACTTTTTCCAACTCGGTGATCGCATCTTGGATTTGCTTTTCAGGTCACGCTGCTCACAGATTCTTTGTCGAGGCCCAGCAGAACCAACACCGGTCGGAAGCGCGTTGTATTCGCGAATGAGAGCAATGGCTGCCTCGACGCTAGAACGATTGAACCCCGCAAGCGAGTCGTCCGCCCACCAGAATTGGGTTGTGGCGGTGTGAAAGGTTTCAGGAATCGGGAATGCTTGAGGAAGGTCTGGTAAAGCACCTAGTATTTTGCTCAGCGCAGGAATCAGCCCCTTTTCGCGGCCTGGTCTTGGGCCAAGCCGGTGTCAGGTTGCGGCCATGAGACGTGCCAACCCCTCCGCAGTCAGAGCCGTTTCCATCTCGGCGTACAGGGTTTCGATTGTTTTCAAACCGACCGAGGATACGGGACGTGAGTGACAAACCGCATTTCGCGGAACGAAAATGTTCTCAAGCTGTTTCAAAACGCAGTCCCCGCCCAATTTTTTAGCCACGGAGCGACCCGACTTTTGCTGAAGCAGGGTCAACAACTCACCGAAGGTGAGATAGTAGAGTGGCCCTAACCGAACGAAATTGAACTGAGGTCGGCTTTCTTGCAGCTTGCAACTCCTTGATCTTTTTGAGCAGTTCTCCAGGGCAGCCTCTTCCGCCAATGCACGCCAAATTTGGATTCCAACGAAGTTCTCAGGCATTCCCGTAGCACAATCTCAATGCGAAGGAGGAGCGTATAAGCTCTTAGATTGTCGTCTTCGAAAGGGATCATGGTGCGTTCATGGTTCAGTTCTCTACAAGATTGACCTGCCTCGGCAGCAGATTCTCGTCAGCAGCGAGGTCGCGGGTCCGGCGGAGGTTTTCGATTTGCAGTTCAAGACTGCGAGATTGCGCTAGCATCCCGCCACCGATTTCTTGGAATCGCTGTTGCAGAGGACGTGGCGGGATCATGGCGGCGAGACCGTGAATGTCGTTTCGGTTAAGCGTAGGGACGGCGGCCCCGGAGTTGAACTGCCCCAAATCGAGCGACGACAGAACGTAGTAGGCATAGAGTGGTTAAGCCTTCGGAAACGCCTTCACCCAAAGCGCCGTGTTCAGCGGCCAAAAATCTTCCTGCACGTAGAGCACGTCGCCGATTGTGCCGGAGCGGCCAGTGACAATGCCGGGAGCCTTGACCTTCGCCTCGTTGTGAAACCCCGTAACACCCGTGGAGGCGTAGATTGGAACTGTGCCTTCGACCCGGTCGGCTTTTGGCAAGTCGAAACCACGTTGAAGCATCAGCCCGTCGTCCAAGCGTCCGACCTCCCAGCCTGCTGGGATATCGCCGAGGGGGGGGGGAGCGGGGGATGCTTTCGTGGCCGGGGAAGCGGAAGAGGACGAACCACTCGCAGTAGAAGGCGCGGGCCATCTCCTCCAAGATTCGGATGCGCCTCTGATTGTTTTCGATCAGATCATCATAGGCTGACAGGATGCCACGATCCGGTGTTGGACCGGGAGTGGGGGGATCTCCGGCAACTCCAGGGCCCTAACGTCCTTATGTTCAAGTGCGGCGTGGTCGCTCCGTTCCGTCAAGCATCAAAGACGCCTTGCACCTGGTCGCCGATTAAAAGGTAAGCCAGGTATCGCGGGTCAACCTTCGACTTGTCAGGGCGAATCAGCAGCGTGCGTTGGCCAAGGCAGGGTCGAAGCCCTTCCGGGACCATTGCGACGTTGCCGAAGCCGGCGCTTCTCGAGCCATGATAAGGTCCCCCGGTTGCGGCACAGCCCGCTTGGTCCAAAGGCGATAAGTTTCCTCCGAGACACGATTAACATTTTCCAAGATGAAATGACCGCGACCGATGTTTGGTGTGCGAATGGACGGGTAACCTGTCTCCTGCGTTGGAGCGGTCTTATGTTCGCAATCAATGATGAACTCGCAGAATCCACCCAATTGGAACGTCATTTCGATCTCGTCTTTCCCCGGTCCAGCTTTTGAAATCGCTTTGGCCAAGACATCGGTGGGGCCAGACACATGTTGTCTTTGCGAGCGAACGCGCAAACTCTCGCCATTTGATTCTTGGAGCAGATGTCAGGTTGTGTGTGCCGACACCCGTACGTATGGACTTGCGTGTCGAGCGGGTGCAGTGGAGCGGGAAAGGCCTTTTGGTTTCTCATGTTGCTTCACGTCTCCATGATCTCCGCCACGTTGCGGGCGATGGTATCTTCGAGTTCGCGGGCTTGGGCGTTGAGTGTTCCAGTTCCTCGTTTAGTGTTTCGAGTTGCTCCTTGAAGTCCTCGTCGCTCACGGCCTCGCCAGGGGCCACGCCCACGTAGCGGCCGGGATTCAGCGACCAGCCTTGTCCCTCAATTTCCTTGATTGTGGCTGACTTGCAGAGACCGGGAACATCGCGGTAAGTGAACCGCGAACCCTCATCCCCACCCCTTCTCCCACCGGGAGAAGGGAAGCCGAATATTTCTTGCAGCTTGGCCTTAGCGTCCTCGCCGCCGAGGGTGAAGTCGGGGCTCTTCGCCGCGGTAGAGCCGGACGAGATTAGCCAGAAAGCTGATTTGCGCTTCGGTCCAGTCACGGTGGGCGCGGTCGATTTGGCGATAAAGGTGGCGGGCGTCGATGAAGAGCACGGCATCCGCACGATGGATAGGGGTAGGGAGAGCCGATTGAGTTCGGCCCCCCCTCCCTCCGAACCGGACGGGCGGATCTCCCGCATCCGGCTCTCCAGTTGGTGGTCTTACCTCGACAGAGGATTGACCGACTTCCCCAAGTGTGGCTCAGGAGCCGTTGGCTCACGCGAAAGTCTCTCGTAACTGACTTCCATCCTCCCCGGGAGGACCGTCAATATGCATGATTTCAGTAGCGCACCGGTGGCGTCTGTCACGTGCGCCAAGAGCTCGCTCCGACTGGCTTAGTCCGTAAAGGCACTCGCGCCGGTTGAATTCGTCGCCACCGTCCATCGCTCATCCACCTTCCTGCGTCCCTTCGCTCCCCCGGCGTTACCCGGCTTCGTCGCTACTATGGACGCTCTGACTCCTGATCGGCCGGCTCTTCGGTGCCCTGTCGTGGCACATGAACACCGTCTCTGGTCCGGGCAGGTCTCCCTGCTTCATGTGCTCGAACCTTCCGACCATTCCGTCTCCAACCACCCCTCGTCGCCCTCGAATCGGTTTGGTTTCGTCCACGGCTTACCCCTCATCGCGTCGAGTCGCACCCCTCGCAGGGTTCCGCACGGCGTCTTGGGCTTCGCCTTTACCTAGCAGGCTCGCCACGCGACAGGCCGAATCGAGTTCGTTATCCTACGGACTGGTCGTTCACCTCCGGTTGCTCCCCACCCCGCCTCGCGGCGACGCAGTTACGTTCGGTTACAGGCCGGAGAGCGTATACCTGAAGAGGACTTGCACCTCTCCGATCAAACACACTTACAGACGCACTAGGGACCGCTGTCCTCAGCGGTCCGTTTTCCGGTGGCGGGCTGGGGACAGCCCGCCCCCTACCTTTGCTGCGGTCGAGGAACCAGAGCGTGCAGGGGAGCGTGACGGTGTAGAAGAAGTTGGGGCCGACGGCCGCCCATCACATCCACAGCGCGAGCTTCGATGAGCTGCCGGCGAAGCTCCTGCTCCGAGGCACGGGCATCCGAAGCCGAATTGGCCATAACAAACCCTGAGCGGCCCTTCTCGTTCAACGCCGAGTAGAAAAGTTGAATCCAGAGGTAGTTTCCGTTGTCAGTACGCGGCAGACCGAACGGATAACGGCGGCCCGGGCCGGTCGTGTCCTTCAGCCGCTCTTTGTCCACGGCGTTGACGTTGAACGGCGGATTGGCTAGCAGAAAGTCGAACCTGCCAGTGCTCTGGTGCAGGTCTTCGTAATAGGTGATGGCTTCCCGGATGTCACCTTCCAGCCCATGCACGGCCAGGCGCGTCCGGCACAGCTTACCGTCTCCGCCACCTTTTCCTGGCCGTATGGAAAGCTCCGAAGCCGGGTTTTTCTTGTGCTCGGCCACAAAACGTGCGCTCTCGACAGAAGAACATCCCCACCGGAACCGCAGGCGGGGTCGAGAATACGGCCATGATAGGGTTCGAGGACCTCGACCAGAAACCGGACAATGCTGCTCGGTGTGTAAAACTCGCCGCCCTTCTGACCCTCGGTTCTGGCAAACTCTCCGAGAAAGTATTCATAGATGCGACCAAAGGCATCGTAGTCGAGGCTGGCGGGAATTTCAGAGACCTTCTTTAGCAGTTGTTTGAGCAACGTGCTGTTGAAGAGGTTGTACGTCTTGGGTAGGACGCCAGCGAGCTGCGGGTTGTGCTTTTCGATGTCACGCATGGCTTCGTTGACGACCTTGCCGACATCGGCGCCTTCCGGCAATGCAAGGAGATGATCGAACCGGGCGTTGGGTGTGAGGTAGAGGACACCTTCGGCGTGATAAGCAGCCGGCTCATCGAGTCGCGACCCGCGCCGCGAGGAAGCGGAAGTCTTCTGCAGCCTGGATCGCTGGGCCGCAAACCGGACTTCAGCGAAGCGCAAGAAGATCAATCCCAGAACCGGCTGCGAGTACTGAGCAGACGTGAGGCCCGAATTGGCGCGAAGCTGGTCCGCGGCATCCCAAAGGCGCTTCTCTAAGGTCTCGTTGGAAACGTTCTTCTCCGTCGGTGCGACCCAGTGCATTCTTTCTCCGATGCCTTAAATCAATCCCACTGATTCCGTGGCCAGCGGCAGAACGAGATCATGCCTTTTGGCCGGTCGATCCAATCTGACTTGGCAAAGCTCTTGGAAGTGCCATTGTTTGCCCGAACGGGATGATTTGATGGGGCTGAAACTCAGCCAAGGCCTCAAAATCTTAGCATCGAATGTGCCGGATCGAAGATTGTTTTTCCTAAGCCCAGAGTGCTTCTATCGTGGATCGAAAGCGCCTGATAGAGGCACTGTCTCACCCAGAAGCCAGAGCAGCAACGTCATGTCACGCAACTCAAGGGTCTCGGGAAGGAGATTTGGAAGGGACGCAATACCCAGGAGTCTAAACCTCGAGCGTGAAGGATGGGACGGCTCGGGCCGCTGATTTCCGGCCCAACAAGTAAGAAACAAAGCTCCGAAGTTAGTTTTGAGAAAATGGGTCATCGCTTATCAGGCATCTCGTTGCCGTTCCAAATGTCGTGCGTTGTCTTCCACGTGCCATCAGCTTCACGCTTCATAATATTGATGTACTTGCTGGTGGATGTGACTGCTGGTCCCCCACGTTTAGGCGTCAAAACCACCTCGGCAAAACCCCTCCCGTAAGCAAGTTGTCCCGACACCTTCACTTCTTCGTAATAACTCTTCAGGCCGGTCTCATATTCATCAAAGATATGTTGATAGTAAGTCTGGACGGCAGCCTTGCCTTTCAGAGTTGGCTTATCTGGAGCCATCAGTAGGGCATCCTCCGTAAAGTGAACCGCAATGCCAGCGGCGTTTCCTTGATTGAAAGCGTCTGCCCTCGCCTTACTGACGGCAGTAATGGATGCGATATCGTCCCGTTCAGAAGAGATAGCCTCCTTTCCGCGGCTACACCCCCCAAGGCAGATTACTGAAAGCAAGGTCGTCAAAGCGAAGATTTTGGGCAAAGTTTTGAGCGCCATGTTTTCTCCGATACTATTAATAATTAGTTTGCAAGCGAAGCTAAGGTCGACCGATTTCTTCTACCTATACAGAGTTCCCTTACGGCAAAAACTGGAACGAATTGGAGGTCTGTCAATAAGTGTGTAAATTCAGATCAGGCGGCGACCTTCTCAGATTTGTTTTTGGCTTTTAGAGGAAAGCCGTCCACGAACTGTTTTCCTTGAAAGACCTCGGCCAGCAGGTCATGGCCCTTGAGTCTTCGAAACGATTTCTCTGCCACTCGCGGCCGTCTCAGCGTGAGGGTTCCGCTGCTCAGCGCCAGCTGCCGCGGCTTTCCATATCCTTGACCGAAGTCCTGCTTCACGTACGTCCATCACCGCTAAAAATCCGCGTGTACCATTTGCGATTTGGTGCATTTCGAATGCTGACGATGCTGGCGGTCATCCGTCATGCCTGCGTCTGCTGTTCTTCCACCTGAACTTGGGCACAGAAAAGCGTGTCCCGCCGCCTAAGAAAGCGTCGTCTGGGTTACGGGTCCTTTTTTCGAAAGCAGCCTAATTTT
>CAWIZB010000021.1:0-48791 GCA_963840505.1 uncultured Actinomycetota bacterium | reverse complement strand
TCGCTGAGCAAAGCAGCGCAGGCCGCCTCACACCGGCGGCAGGCTTCGGCGCAGATCCTGCAGTGCTCGTGCATGCTGGCGTGGCTCTCACAGTCATTGCCGCAGACCCGACAGGCCACCCGGCAGGCCTCAAGGAGCGCCTCAGTGACGCTGGCGTCGGAGCCGGTGCGGCGGGACAGCATCGTCCCAGTTGTTGCGCAAATGTCCGCGCAGTCCAGGTCGGTGCGAATGCAATGCACCAACTCGCTGACCATGTCTTCAGCCAGGCACGCGTCCGCGCAAGCCGTACAGACCTGCGCGCAGTCGAAACAAGCCTCGATGCATTCGGCCAGCTTCGCTCGATCGAACCCACCCAAGTACTTCGGGTAGGACTCCAACATCTCCATGACACGAGGCACCTTGATCTCCTTTCGGTTGCTCGATTCTCCCAACCCGGCATTACCCGCGAGCGCTAACGTCGTTACGACACTTATCTGCCTGACCCGATGAATCCAGGCGGAACGCGGAGTCTAGATCGACAACCCAGCATCCAGTGAGCACCTGAGGAGCGCATCGTGACTACCACCGATTGGACAACCGACACGAAGGGCGTCGGCCAGTACGCCCAGGTCAACGGCATCAATCTCTATTACGAGACCATGGGGATCGGACGGCCGCTGATCCTGCTGCACGGCGGGCTGGGGTCGGGCGAGATGTTCGGGCCGGTTCTTCCCGCGCTCGCGGAACAGCCACCAGGTCATCGTCCGTGACCTGCAGGGACACGGCCGCACGGCCGATATTGATCGACCGATCGACATCCGGCTGATGGCCGACGACATCGCTGCGCTGATCGACCACCTCGGGCTCGACAAGCCGGATCTCGTCGGCTACTCGCTCGGCGGCGGGGTGGCGCTGCTGACTGCGGTGAAGTACCCGGACAAGGTCCGCCGGCTCGTCGTCGCCGCAGCGCACGTGTGGCGCGACGCGATCCCGCCCGAGATGCTCGCCCAGCAGGCTCAGGTGAACGCGGCCGCCGCCGAATTCCTGAAGGACACGCCGATGTACCAGCTCTACCAACGGGTCGCGCCACGCCCCGAGGACTTCCCTCGGCTGCTGGACAAGATCGGCGAGTCGATGGCCCAGGACTTCGACTTCACCGAGGAGGTGCGCGGTCTTCAAATGCCGACACTCATCGTCGCAGCCGACGCCGACATGGCGCCGCCGAGCCATTACGTCGAATTCTTCAAGCTGCTTGACGGCGGCCTCCGCGACGGTGGCTGGATGGGCGAGGGCCGGCCAAAGGGTGGTCACGCGCTCGCGATCTTGCCGGGCTTGACCCACTACAATCTCGGCAGTTCGCCGCTCTTCGCGACCGTCACACTCGGCTTCCTCGACGATCAGTCGAGCTGAAGCCGGAACGTCCACCCGTACGTTTTGAGCGGGCCGGGCGATACCCGGCGCTGGCGAAGGGACACCTTCCGCACAATTTCGTGACTGCCTTCGGTACGCAGGCCGAGCGGCGTCAGAATTTCGTCAGGGTTCATGCAGTGTGACCGCCCGACCGACGTCGCACGCGAATCAGCGGCTTGAATGGAGTCATGCCGGCGGATCGCTTCTTCCAGCGCCACCGCTTAGCCGTGTTGCTGGTCTCGTTCTTGGCGCCACTGCTTGCCTGTGCGTTGCTTGCTCTGGTGCGCAGCGCCATCGATGCCACCAACGCGGCGCTGATACTTGTCCTGATCATCGTCGGTGCGGCTTCGACGGGGCTGCGGTGGGCTGGGCTGCTCGCCGCAGCCTCCAGTGCGGCCTGGTTCGACTTCTTTCTGACGGTTCCGTACGGTCGGTTCACCATCGACGACCGTGCCGACATCGAGACCACCGTCCTGCTGATACTTGTCGGCGCAGCGGTCACCGAGATCTGCCTGTGGGGCCGTCGCCAGGAGGCGAAGGCCAGCCGTCAATCGGGCTATCTGTCTGGTGTGCTGAGCGCAGCAGAGCAGATCGGTGCCGGTTCCGCCCCCGCGGCCTCCGTGATCGAGCACGTGCAACAGCAGCTCATCGATGTGCTCGATCTCGACACCGCGCGCTACCAGGCACTGACGACCGAACAGCTTCCCACGTTAGAGCCCGACGGTGATGTGATGGTTGGTGCGCACAAGATCGACGTCGATCGTCAAGGCCTGCCCACCGATTCCGAGCTGCGATTGCTGGTTCGTAATGCGGGTGTCACGCACGGTGAGTTTCTGCTGACGGCCTCCACACACGTGGCACGACCGACGATCGAGCAGCGCAAGGTGGCCTGCCTGCTGGCCGACCAGGTTGGCGCTGCTCTGGCGCTCGAAGGCCGGTGATCAAGCCTCGGTGGGCTGCTCGCCGTCGTTGAGGTACAGCCGATAGCCCATGCCGGGTTCGGTGAGCAGGTGACGCGGGTGGGAAGGGTCGTCCTCGAGCTTGTGACGCAGCTGCGCCATGTACTGGCGGAGATAGTTGGTCTCGTTCTCGTACTGCGGTCCCCACACTTCCTGCAACAGCTGGCGCTGGCTGACCAGCTTTCCGGGGTTCTGGACCAAGATCTCCAGCAGCTTCCATTCGGTCGGAGTGAGCCGTACCTGCTCAGTGCCTCTCGCTGCTGCAGACCATCCGGTCGGCGATCTGGATCTGCCACCGGCCGATCGTCACGGTGGCCGCGGCGCTGGCCTGCCCGGCGGCCCGCCGGGTGACCGCGCGGATGCGGGCAAGGAGTTCGTCTACGCCGAACGGCTTGGTGACGTAGTCGTCGGCGCCGGCGTCGAGGGCGGCGACCTTGTCGCTGCTGCCCGCCCGGCCGGACAGCACGATGATGGGCACCGCGGTCCAGCCGCGCAGGCCGTGGATGACGTCGAGACCGTCCAGGTCGGGCAGGCCGAGGTCGAGCACGACGAGTTCTGGCTGCTGGGTGGCCGCGAGGCGTAGCGCCTCCGTCCCGTCGGCGGCGACCTTGACGTCGTATCCGCGAGCGCGCAGGTTGATCCGCAGGGCACGTAGGATCTGCGGCTCATCGTCGACCACCAGGACCTTGATCATTTGGCATCCTCCCGGCTGAGCGCAGCGCGGGACACCCCGCCGGCAAAGTCGCCCAGCAGAGCCGATCCCTCTTCGCGAGCCGCATCTGCCGTCTCGGAGGCCGGCAACGCCAGAACGATGGTCAGCCCGCCTCCGGGAGTCGAGTCGGGTCGTAGGCTGCCCCCCATTGCTTCGGTCAAGCCGCGAGACAGAGCCAGCCCTAGGCCGACCCCCGTTTCGTTGTCGCGGTCGCCGAGGCGCTGGAACGGCAGGAAGACCTTTTCGCGGTCGAGCTCCGGAATGCCCGGACCATGGTCGATGATCCGCAGCTCGACCATCCCGTCGTGCTCGCTGGCCGTGACCGAGGGCGGCTGCCCGGGCGGGCTGAATCGGAGCGCATTACCAATGAGATTGACCAGAACCCGCTCCAGCAACGCCGGGTCTGCACGAACAGTCGGCAGGTCATCAGGGAACTTCAGACGTACGGTCCGGCCGGCCTCGCCCAGTTCGTCGAGTGCCCGCGGCGCCGCTTCCTCGATTCCAACGTCGACCTCGGTCAGACCCAGGACTCCAGCCTGCAGCCGGCTCATGTCGAGAAGGTTCTCCACCAGTCGGGTGAGCGTGTCCAAGGACTCATCGGCCGTGGCGAGCAGCTCGTCGCGATCGTCGTCGGAGAAGGACACCCCAGGGTCGCGCAAGCTGGTCACCGCGGCCTTCGCCGAGGCGAGCGGGGTGCGCAAATCGTGGCTCACTGCGGCGAGCAACGCCGTACGCATCCGGTCCGCTTCGGCAAGGGGCCGCGCGGCGGCAGCTTCCTCGGCGAGCCGTTCTTGCCGCAGCGCGAGAGCGGCCTGGGCAGCGAAGGCCTCAACAATGCGCCGGTCGTCGGCGTCGAGGGGGTGCCCGCGCAGCACCAGGGCCAGTTCACCACCGTTGCCCGGGTCGCCGGCTCCCGGGACGGGAACCTCGACGTCACCCTCGCCAGGGAACGCACAGGGACGGCCACCCACGCACGCTGCGAGCTGCCACGCCGCGGGGTCATGCTGGAGCTCGGGGCCGCCAGGCACCCCGGCACGACGCTCCAACAGCGTGACCGATTCCAGGCCGAAGGTCTCCAGCAGCCGCTCGAGCAGTGCGGTGAGGGGACGATCGCCACGCAAGACGCTGCCAGCGACCGCGGCCAAGGTGGAGGCTTCGGCGCTGGCCTGGGCAGCCTGGCGGGTTCGCCGCGCAGCCAGGTCGACCACTGCGCTGACCGCAACGGCGACGGCAACGAACACGATCAGTGCCAGCAGGTTCTCACGTTCGGCGATCGTGAACGCGTAGAGCGGCGGAGTGAAGAAGTAGTTCAACAGCAGTGAGGCAGCGACGGCAGCGAACAAGGCCGGCCAGAGCCCGCCCACCAATGCGGCAAGGACAACCGCCACCAGGAAAAGGAGCATCACACTGGCCAGGGACAGCTCGGCACGCATCATGTGGAGGACCAGGGTAAGCAGCGGTAGGCCGATCGCGGCGCCGATGAACCCCGCGAATCGGCGTCGGCCCGACAACGCGGTCCCGCTGATCAGCGGCTGCCGACGTCCCTGGCCGATCTTCTCGTGGGTGATCAGGTGGACGTCGATGGCTCCGGAGCGAGCCACGGTGGTCACGCCCACCCCTGGGGCGAGAATCTGCGCGAGGCGCCCGCGACGGCTGGCTCCGAGTACGAGCTGAGTGGCATTCACCCCGCGCGCGAAATCGAGCAACGCGGTGGGAATGTCTGTCCCGACCACCTCGTGATAGGTGCCGCCGAGGTTCTCGACCAAGAGCCGCTGGTGGGCTAGATGGGCAGGGTCGGCGCCCGCGAGCCCATCTGAGCGCACCACGTGCACGGCCAGCAGGTCCGCGCCTTTAGTGCGCGCGGCGATGCGTGCCGCCCGCCGGATGAGCGTTTCGCCCTCGGGGCCACCCGTCAACGCCAGGACGACCCGTTCCCGAGCCTCCCAGGTCTCGCCGATCCCGTGTTCGTTCCGGTACCGGTCAAGCTGGTCGTCGACCTTGTCGGCCAGCCAGAGAAGGGCCAGCTCACGCAGCGCGGTGAGGTTGCCGACCCGGAAGTAGTTGCCCAGTGCGGCCTCGATCTTGTCCGCCTGATAGATGTTGCCGTGCGCCATTCGGCGGCGCAGAGCCTCGGGAGTCATGTCGGTCAGCTCGACCTGGTCGGCCTGCCGGACGACCTCGTCGGGCACGGTCTCTCGTTGGGCGATCCCGGTGATCTGGTACACCACGTCGTTGAGCGACTCCAGGTGCTGGATGTTCACCGTGGAGAGCACGGTGATCCCAGCCTCGAGCAGGTCCTCGATGTCTTGCCAGCGCTTGGCGTGGCGAGACCCCGGCACGTTGCTGTGGGCCAGCTCGTCAACGAGTGCGACCTGCGGTCGCCGGGCCAGGACGGCGTCGACGTCCATTTCGGTGAACGTGGCGCCTCGGTACTCGAGCGTCTTGCGGGGCACCACCTCCAGATCCCCGATCAGCTCCTCGGTGTGCTGCCTACCGTGAGTCTCGACGAAGCCGATCACCACGTCCGTGCCGCGACTGCGGCGCCGATGTGCCTCCTCGAGCATGGTGAAGGTCTTGCCCACGCCCGGTGCGGCGCCGAGGTAGATCCGAAGCTGTCCACGTGCCACAGACAGATCCTCCCTCTCCTTCGAAGCACCGGCCGGAGGCGGTCGATCAGCGCCCGGGAAACTCCCGGTCCAGGGCGAGGTTGAGCTCGAGGACGTTGACGCCAGGCTCACCTAGAAAGCCGAGCGTCCGGCCCGTGGTGTGCTCCTCCACCAGCTCGCGTACGCGCGCGGGATCCGCGCCCCGTTCCCGGGCCACCCGAGCGATCTGCAGCTCGGCGTACGCGGGGCTGATGTGCGGATCAAGTCCGGAGCCGCTCGCGGTGACAGCGTCGGCGGCACGAGCCGGGCCGGCAGGGGCGTCGCCGCGGATCGGCGTAAGCACCCCGCCGCTGTAGTCCTCACCCGGTTGGGCGCACTCGACGGTCACCCCTTCGTAAGAGGTGACGAAGGGGGTGGCCGGGCAGGCCTGGTTCACCGACACCGCTCGGGTAACCGTTCCTGTCAAGCCCTCGCTGCGGAACACCCGCAGCACCGCCCCGACGCCATCGCTGGTGCAGAAGGGGCGGCTACCGTCGACACCCTCCAGCTCGCCAGCGGCGAGGCTGCGCGCGCAGACCTGGGTGAGCAGGCTCTGACTGCCCTCATCCGGGGCGCCTTCCTCGTCTACCGCACCGGGAACCGGCAAGGTGTCCTCGATGCTCTCAGGACCGAGGTTGCTCGCCGATGTGGACGTCGGGTCGTACCCGTCCCCAGCGGCCGATGGGCGGCTCTGGAAGTACTGCGGGAGCGGATTGCCGTCGGCGTCCACGAACAACTGGCCGATGATCTTGCTGCCGACCGGGCTACCGTCCGCACCGCTCACGAGCGATCCTTGGGCCTTGTCGGCGAGCCCGGGCAGTTGAGCCACGGCGACCAGAGCGAGCGGGTAGGCCAGTCCGAGCAGCACGGTGAAGACCAGCAACGCCCGCAGCGCGGCCAGGTGCTGGGCGATCCAACTGGGTAGACGCATCTCTCACATCCCCGGGATGAACTGGACGACCAGATCGATCAGCTTGATGCCGACGAACGGCGCAATAACGCCGCCTAGGCCGTAGATCAGCAAATTGCGGGAGAGCAGCTTGGACGCGCTGCTCGGCCGGTAGCGCACTCCCCGCAGAGCGAGTGGGATCAGCGCGACGATGATCAACGCGTTGAAGATGATCGCCGAGGTGATCGCCGACGCCGGCGAGTGCAGCTGCATGACGTTGAGTGCGGTCAGGCTGGGATAGACCCCCACGAAGATGGCGGGGATGATCGCGAAGTACTTCGCGATGTCGTTGGCGATCGAGAAGGTCGTCAGGGCACCCCGGGTGATCAGCAGCTGCTTGCCGATCTCCACTATCTCGATCAGCTTGGTCGGGTCGGAGTCGAGATCGACCATGTTCCCGGCTTCCTTGGCCGCGGAGGTACCGGTGTTCATCGACACCCCGACGTCTGCCTGCGCGAGAGCGGGAGCATCGTTGGTGCCGTCGCCGGTCATCGCGACGAGCCGTCCGCCCTGCTGCTCGGTGCGGATGAGGGCCATCTTGTCCTCCGGCGTGGCTTCGGCGAGAAAGTCGTCGACGCCCGCCTCTCCGGCAATCGCTCGGGCGGTCGACGGGTTGTCGCCAGTGATCATCACGGTTCGAATGCCCATCTGGCGCATCTCGTCGAACCGCTCGCGCATCCCGGTCTTCACGACATCTTTCAGGTGGACGACGCCCAATGCCCGAGCAGGCTGGCCATCGATGTGCTCGGCCACCACCAGCGGTGTGCCACCGGAGGCGCTGATGCCGTCTACATCGGGTCCTACGCCGCCGGTGGGATGCCCCCCGTGGTCACGCACCCACTTCATGACGGCGGCGGCTGCACCTTTGCGGATGTAGCGGGTACCTCCACCGTCGATGGTCAGATCCACCCCCGACATGCGTGTCTCTGCGGTGAAAGGCACGAAGTGGGCATGCGGCATGACGCCCTCGTCCCGCTGCCGCAGCCCGTAGGCGTTCTTGGCCAGTACGACGATCGACCGACCCTCCGGGGTCTCGTCGGCCAGGCTGGCTAGCTGCGACGCGTCGGCCAAATCCTCGATGGACACCCCGTCGGCCGGCAGAAAGTCGGTGGCCTGACGGTTGCCCAGGGTGATCGTGCCGGTCTTGTCCAGCAAGAGGGTGTTCACATCACCCGCCGCTTCCACTGCACGGCCCGACATCGCAAGCACGTTACGCTGCACGAGCCGATCCATGCCGGCTATGCCGATCGCGGACAGCAAAGCCCCGATGGTTGTGGGGATGAGGGCCACCAGCAGGGCCACCAACGCGACGCCGGCGACGCCGTTCTCTGTCAGCGTGAGGGTATCCGGTGCCGCTGCTTGCCACTGCTTGGCGAAGATCGCCATCGGCTGCATGGTTGCCACCGCGAGCAGGAAGATGATGGTCAGCGCCGCGAGCAGGATGTTGAGCGCGATCTCATTCGGGGTCTTCTGCCGGTTTGCGCCTTCGACCAAAGCGATCATCCGATCGATGAAGCTCTCGCCGGGCCGCTGAGTGATCTTGACCACGATGCGGTCGGACAACACCCGGGTTCCGCCGGTGACTGCCGAGCGGTCGCCGCCCGACTCCCGGATGACCGGAGCTGATTCTCCGGTGATCGCCGACTCGTCGACACTGGCGATCCCCTCGACGACGTCACCATCGCCGGGAATGATCTGCCCGGCCTCGACGACCACGACATCGCCTTGCTGCAGCGCTACAGCGTCGACTGCCTCTTCCCGGTAGGTCGCCGAGGTGGCGCCTGCAGTCCACCCGGTCAGACGTCGGGCGACTGTCTCCTGCTTGGCCCGACGCAATGTGGCGGCCTGGGCCTTGCCGCGGTCCTCGGCCACCGACTCGGCGAGGTTCGCGAACAGCACGGTGAGCCACAGCCAGGCAGTGATCAACCAGGCGAACACAGACGGGTTGATGATCGCCAGCACGGTGGTAAACGCGGCGCCCACCTCGACGATGAACATCACCGGGTTCCGCCACAAGGTTGCCGGGTTCAGCTTGCGCAACGCCCCGGGCAGTGCCGTCCAGAGCTGCCTCGGCTGCAGTAGCCCGGCGGCGACCCGGCGCGGCGGCAGGGCTGTGTCCGGTACCGCCGCTGACGTGACCGACATCTCTTTTTACTCTTTCGTGGCTAGAGACCTTCGGCCAACGGGCCGAGGGCTAATGCGGGCAGGAAGGTCAGGGCGACCAGGATCACGAGGACCCCGACCACCATGCCGACGAACAAAGGCCGGTGGGTCGGCAGCGTGCCGGCACCGGCGGGTACGGGCTGTTGCCGAGCGAGCGAACCTGCCAGGCCTAGCACCAGAACAATCGGCACGAACCGGCCGAGGAGCATGGCGAGACCGAGCGCGGTGTTCCACCAGGGCGTGTTGACGGTGATGCCGGCGAACGCCGAGCCGTTGTTGTTGGAGGCCGACGTGAACGCGTAGAGCACCTCGGAGAAGCCGTGAGGGCCGACATTCAGCGCAGTGCTGCTGTTCCCGGTGGCCAGCGCCGCCGCCGTGCCAATGAGCACGAGGACCGGAGTGGCCAGGAAGTACAGGGACGCGAACTTGATCTCGCGGGCGCCGATCTTCTTGCCGAGGTACTCAGGAGTCCGGCCAACCATCAGGCCGGCCACGAAGACGGTGAGGACCGCTACCACGAGCAGGCCGTACAGACCCGAACCGACGCCTCCGGGCGCGACCTCGCCGAGCATCATGCTGGCAATCGCCATCATCCCGCCAAGCGCTGTGTAGGAGTCGTGGAAGGAGTTCACCGCACCGGTCGAGGTAAGGGTGGTCGAAGCGGCCCAGGTGGCCGAGTTCGACACGCCGAACCGGACATCCTTCCCCTCCATCGCTGCTCCCACAGCCTGCGGCACGGTGCCGCCTCCGGTCAGCTCGAATGCGTTGATCAGCGTCACACTGGCGACGGCCAGCACAACCATGACGGCGAGAATGGCGTAGCCCTGGCGGTTATCGCCGACCATCCGGCCGAACAGCCGGGGCATGCTGAACGGGATCACCAAGAGCAGGAAGTTCTCCAGCCAGCTCGTCCAGCTCGTCGGGTTCTCGAACGGGTGGGCTGAATTGACGTTGTAGAACCCACCGCCATTGGTGCCCAGCTCCTTGATCGCCTCCTGGCTGGCAACCGGGCCACCGGTGACGGTCTGGGAGCCTCCAGCCAGCGTCGTCAGCTCCGTCCCGGACGACAGGTTCTGCACCGCGCCGCCGAGGATGAGCACCACAGTGGCGAGCACACAGATCGGCAGCAGGACACGCAGCGTGATCCGGGTCAGATCAACCCAGAAATTGCCCAGATGGTCAGAGCGGCGGCGGGCGAAGCCGCGGATCACGGCCGCCGCGACCGCGATGCCGACCGCGGCGGAGACGAAGTTCTGCACCGCCAGCCCGGCCATCTGGACGAGATGGCCCATCGTCGACTCGCCGGAATAGGACTGCCAGTTCGTGTTGGTCGTGAAGCTCACCGCGGTGTTCCAGGCCGTGGAAGACGGCACCGGATCGAATCCCAGGGACAGCCAGAACTTGTCCTGCAGGCGCTGGAACGCGTACAAGAACAAAATCGAGACCGCAGAGAAGGCGAGGACGCTGCGCGCGTAGACACCCCAGGTCTGTTCGGCCGTCGGGTTCACCCCGACGAGGCGGTACACACCACGCTCGACGCGTGAATGCTTCGTACCAGTGACGACAAGGTGCAGATAGTCGCCCAGCGGCCGGTAGGCAACTGCGAGGGCGACGGCCAGAGACAAGACGAAAAGGACTCCAGCGGCGGTCGTGCTCATCAGAAGCGTTCCGGAAAAAGCAGGGCCGCGATGAGGAAGACAATCAAGGCGACAGCGACGATCAGACCGACGAGGTTCTCCCCACTCACAGCCGCTCTCCCCCGCGGACCACTAGGGCGAGAACGACGAACAAGACCACCGTCAACAACACGAAGAACAGGTCAGGCACCAGACCATCCCAACGCGGGCGTCCCCGATCTCTCTACAGCCTTGACGTGATCCATACGCCGGCGCAGCGATTCTTGACGAGATCCCGATGAGATCCAGAGACGGGCCTGCAGAATCACACGGCGGCTGCCCGCCCTCAGTCAGCCCTTCCGCTTCGGCAAACCGTCAAGGAGCAAGGTCAATCCAGCACCGAGCAGCCAGACATCCTTCGCTAGGCCGATGCCTTCCGGGGTGGGCCTGACACTGCCCTCTTGCCGCATGCCGGGCGTCTTGAGGTACAGCTGAACCAGCCCAGCGGAGAATCCCACCAATGCGGCTCCGACCAGGGCTGACGGCACAAAGGGGACCAGCAGTGCCGCACCGAGCGCGATTTCGCCAGTGGAGAGGATCTTTGCGAACTGCTCCGGCGGGAACTTCTTCAGCGCCGGGATCGCATTGACTGCCATGCCATGCATGCCCTCGGCAGCTTCACCCTCGAGGTTCTGCTTGGACACGCCAGAGTTCAGGATGTACGCGCCGGTCGCGACGCGCAGCGGTAGGTGAGCCAGCTTCATTCAGCACTCCTTATGGTGGGCAGGGGCAGGTCGGCGACAATCCGACGGATCTCCAGCAGGACCGCAGGGTAGATCTGATGCCCGCCTGGATGTGGCAGTTCTACCACCTCAGCACCGCGCTCGCGCAGTTGGTCCGCCAGCTGTTGGGTTACCTCGGTTTTGATCATCGGATCTCGATCACCGTTGGAGATGATCACCAGGGTTCCGGTGAGATCGGCAGCCGGCGGCTCGGCGTACGGAACCATCGCGGCCAGCAGCACCGCGGCCGCCAGGAGCCCAGGCCGCTGCAACAGCATCGCCGAGGCAATGTTGGCGCCGTTGGAGAATCCGACCGCAACCAGCGAGCGCTCCTGGATGCCGTACGTCGCGCTGGCGGTCACCACGAATTCCGCGAGATCGTCGGCCCGGCGACGCAAATCGTCCTCGTCGAACACGCCCTCGCTCACCCGGCGAAAGAACCTCGGCATCCCGTTTTCCAGCACCGTCCCGCGTACCGAGAGCACCGCCGCACCTGGCGACAGATGGTCGCGTAGCGGCAGCAGGTCATTTTCGTTGCCGCCGGTGCCGTGCAGCAGCAGCAACGGCGGTCCTGCCGCGCCCTCATCTGCAGGCAGGAAGACATGCGGCCGGTCCAGACCTGTCTCAGCGTTCATGGGATATCCATGTCGAGCTGGAGCGGCGGCAAAGCGGCGGCGATCTGTGCGCGGTTGGGTTCGAGCCAGGGCGGGAGCTTGAGGCTGCGACCCAGCTCGAGCAGCGGTTCGTCGACTGCGAATCCGGGAGTGTCGGTCGCGATCTCGAACAACACACCTCCCGGCTCACGGAAGTAGATGGACTTGAAGTACTGCCGATCCATGATCTGGGTCACCTGAACGCCATGCGCCCTGAGCTCCTGCTGCCAAAGGGTCTGCGTGGCGAGATCAGGTGCGCGGAAAGCCACGTGGTGGACTGTGCCACCAGCCTGCCAGCCGCGGTCGCGTACGCCGGCAAAGACATCAACCAAGGCGCCGGAGCTGCCACCGGCCATCCCGAACCGTGACCGCTCCCCTTCCTCTGCGGTCAGGCTCATGCCGAGTAGGTCGGTCAACATCGTGGCCGATGGATCGAGTTGCCGCTCCGACAAGGTGATCGCATGCAGGCCACGGACCGCGTGCTCGGTGGGAATGTCCGCAACTCCGTCCCAACCGGAGCGGTGATCACCCTCGAGACGCCACCAGATCGATCACCATGCCGTCAGGATCGCGGAAGGTGAGCACCTCTTCCTGGTCGCGGGTAGCGGGTGCGTCGGTGTCGATCTGCAACTTCTTGAAGCGCTCGTGCCACCAACCGAGGGAGGATCCCGGCACGCTGAATGCCGTTGCAGTCGTCATTCCGGCACCTCGACGACCCTGCGGGACGTCCGGCCACGGAAAGAAGGTAAGCAGACTCGACGGGCTGCCTTGCTCGTCTCCGTAATACAGGTGGTACGTCTCGGGCGCGTCGAAGTTGACCGTCTGCTTCACCAGCCGCAGCCCCAGCGCTTTGGTGTAGAAATCCACATTGGCCTGGGGGTCGGTGGCGATGGCGGTTACGTGATGCAACCCGTGCGGGCTGACCTGCGTCATGATGATCAGTTCCTCTCTCGCAGCGGTTCCCTACCCAAATACGCCTGCCGCACCAGGTAGCTAACATCGTCCTCGGTGAAGTCCCGGGGGTTGGTGACAGGGGCTCCGACGACGGTCTTGGCGACCACCTCGATGGCGTCGAGCTCAAAGCCCAGATCGGCCAGGGAGGTTGGTGCCTGGAGTCGGGTGGCGAGTTGGAACAGGGCCGGACCCACCGCTCCTGGCTCGTTCACTCCCAATGCACGAGCTGCGCAGCTGAACGGGC
Organism: uncultured Actinomycetota bacterium; assembly: GCA_963840505.1. Taxonomy (GTDB): domain Bacteria; phylum Actinomycetota; class Actinomycetes; order Propionibacteriales; family Propionibacteriaceae; genus Microlunatus. Next base: position 35,725 of record CAWIZB010000021.1, on the reverse strand, counting down.
CGGGTGCTGCCGGCGCGTTGAATGCGGCCACGTGTGGCAGCAGGACGCTGTGTACGGCGGCGTGCGGTAGGTGATATGTGCCACCCAGCACATGGGCAAGCTTGTGGTGGAGACCCATCGTGGTGCTGCCGAGCGCCCAGCCGGCGAGCCAGGCACCGCGCAGCGTCTCAGTGCGGGCCTGGAGATCATCGGGTTGCCTGACGGCGCGGGGCAGACCGTGCACCAACGCGCGGATCGCTTCCTGGGCGACGTCCGATGACTGCGGAGTGCTGTCGGGTGCGTACAACGACTCCACTGCATGGGCCAGAGCATTCATGCCGCTGGCGGCGGTGAGCTCGGCCGGCATCGAGACCGTGAGGTACGGATCGTAGACGACGACGCGTGGCAGCACCTGCGGGTCGCGGCCTGTCGTTTTTCCACTTTGATCGGATTGCCCCCAGATGGGGGTCATCTCGCTGCCGGCGTACGTAGTGGGCACGGCAACAATGGGCACTCCGGTGTCCCGAGCGATGGCCTTGGCGAGCCCGGTTGCCGAGCCTCCGCCGATGGAGACGAGTACGCCGGCCGTTACATCTAGGGCCGCTTCGAGGGCCCGGGCGACAGCCGCGACGGGCACGTGCTGCACCACCTCTGGGATCCGCCAAGCAAGATCATCGCCGAGCTGAGCGCTCACCGCTGTTGCGGCGTCGGCCTCATGGCGACCGGAAATGATCACGATGCGACTACCCAACGCACGGGCCTCGGCTGCCACCTGTCCGAGACTTCCCGGCCCGAACACAACCCGGACCGCGCGGTCTTCCAGGATCGGAGCCAGGTAGGTGAACGGCTGTCCGTCCGCTCCTGGCAGCCTCACCACGTCCTCCCGTCAGAGGCCTATTTCACCCCACTCAACGCTCGCCCCAGCCTAGGTCAGCGCGGCTGGCGATAACACCTGTGCGGTCAGGAAGTCCTCCCAGGTCCGCCGGCCGGCAGCGGGCATCCTGGCGGAGTGCGTATTCACCTCGACACAGACTTAGGTGGCGACACTGACGATGCCTGCGCCTTGATCATGTTGCTCGGCTGGACTGGGGTCGAGATCACGGGCATCACTACGGTGGCCGATCCGGGAGGGCGCCGGGCGGCGTACGTGGCGCATCTGTTGCGTCTCGCTGGTCGTGATGACATCCCTCTGGCCGCCGGGGCGGAGGTTTCGTCAACCACGCTCGACCGGGCCGATCCGGTCGATGATGAGCGGCATTGGCCGGCACACATCACTCATCGGCCGTCACCGCCGGGTGCCGCATTGGATCTGCTCGGCCGCAGCCTCGACGCTGGGGCGACGCTCGTCGCCATCGGTCCGTACACCAACCTCGCAATGCTCGAGATCAGCCGTGCCGGCAGCCTGGCCCGGCAGCAGGTTGTTGCCATGGGTGGCTGGGTGCAGCGGCCCGCACCAGGCCTTCCGCAATGGGGTCCGGACATGGACTTCAACGTGCAATGGGATACGCGAGCCGCCGAGGTCGTCGCGGCAACTGCTCGACTGACTTTGGTTACCCTCCCTGCGACGCTGAACGCGCACCTTCGTCGTGACGACCTGCCCCGCCTGCGGGCTGCTGGACCACTGGGACAGTTGCTGGCCCGGCAGAGCGAGGCGCACGGACAGACGCATCAGATGGAGAAGCTAGGCCGCGAACATGCTGGGTTGCCTGACGATCTGTTGAACTTTCAGTACGACCCAGTAGCTTGCGCCGTGGCGCTCGGCTGGTCGGGGGCACCGGTTGAGGACATGCGACTGCGAACCGTGCGGCGGGATGGCGTGCTGTCCTTCGAAACCCATCCCGACGGCCGGTCGATTCGGGTTGTCCTTGATATGGACGGCGTCGCGTTCCGCGAGATGTGGCTGTCGGCTGTTGAGGTCGCCGCGCGCAGCCCTTATTGATCGGCTGTTCGGAGAGGTGCGGGTAAATGATCATGCTCGCGATGCACTGGCACTTGGCGACAACACCCGTGTCGCTAGGAAGTCCTCCCATGTCCGTCGGCCAACTGCGCGGCTCGGGGCGAGGTTTTCGCCCGCCCGGAATGCGAGGGCGGCATTACCTGGAAGCCAGATGGGCAGAATCGGCCGGCGCTTGCTACGGGCCTGCAGGTAGCCGCGGACCAGCTCAGTCATCCCATACACCCGTGGCCCGCCCATGTCGGGCACCAGGCCGGCCGGCGTACCAAGGGCAAGGTCCGCCAGTCGATCGGCCACCTCACCGGCGTCGATCGGCTGGAACCGGAACCCGGCCGGAACTGGAATCACAGGCAGCTTGGCCATCTGCTCCACGGCCATCAAGATCAAATCGTGGAACTGGGTGGCGCGCAGCGTTGTCCATGGCAGACCGGAGTCGGCCACGATCCGCTCCGCCGCAAGCTTGGACCCGAAGTAGCCGAACATCGCGCGATCGATGCCGCTGGTCATCGGGATCCGATCGGCCCCGACGACCGAGATGTAGACGAGATGACGCGTGCCGGCCCGTAAAGCGGCCTGTATGAGGTGGCGGGCCTTGTCCTCGTCGCCCTTCCTGCTGCCCGCGCAATGCACAACGATCTCGGCTCCCTGCGCGGCAGCTTGGACCCCTTGGCCGCTGGCCAGGTCACCAGTCACAAACTCGACTTCCCCGCTGCTCTCGCGGCGGTGCCGGCTCAGTACCCGTACCTCGCATCCGGCATCTTGGAGCCTCGGAACGACGAGCCGTCCCAGCGTCCCTGTGCCGCCCGTTACCAGAGCTTTCATGCCTGTCTCTCCTCGTCACATTTGTCGTGTCTGGGGTGTCACTTGCTATGACACGTGGTGACAGGAGGATGTGACCGATGGACGAAAACGAGTGGCTGGCAGATCGCTTCGAGGAGCACCGACCCCATCTGCGAGCGGTGGCCTACCGGATGCTCGGTTCGTTGTCTGAGGCGGACGACGCCGTCCAGGACACCTGGCTCCGGGTCAGTCGAGCAGGTACCGATGAGGTTGAAAACCTCGGCGGCTGGTTGACCACCATCGTTGCTCGCGTCTGTTTGAACATCTTGCGTTCGCGCAGCAGCCGACGCGAGGCGTCGCTCGACCACATCCCCGATCCCCTCATCAGCTCCGAGCGAGTACGCCAACCCGAAGAGGAAGCGTTGCTGGCGGACTCTGTCGGCCTCGCCCTCCTCGTCGTGCTCGACACCCTCTCACCGGCCGAGCGACTCGCGTTTGTGTTGCACGACATGTTCCAACTGCCCTTCGAAGAGATCGCTCCTATGGTTGGTCGGTCGCCTGAGGCCGCACGACAGCTCGCCAGTAGGGCAAGGCGCCGTGTCAAAGGGGCGCAGATACCGGCTCCTGATCCTGATCTTGCTCGGCAACGGGCGGTGGTCGACGCCTTCTTCCGGGCAGCACGTGGCGGCGATTTCGACGGCCTTGTCGCGCTGCTCGATCCCGACGTGGTGCTCCGCTCCGACTTTGGCGATAGGCGGCCGGCCGCCCCCAAGGTGATCCATGGCGCAGCGGCGGTCGCCAGGCAGGCGCTCATCGGAGCCCTTCCGGGCGCCGAGCTGCACCCCGCACTGGTCAATGGAACAGCTGGGATGGTGATCACCGTGCATGGACGTCCGTTCGCAGTCATGGGTTTCACCGTTATCGATAGCAAGATCATCGAGATCGCCGCGATCGCCGATCCGGAGCGCGTCGAGAGGATCGCCGCAGCGGTTCTCAGCGACGAATAGTCGCTACCCGTCGCTCTGCCTGCTGCACTTCGCGCAGAACCACACCCGAGCGCGGCCCGAGATGGTTGTCCCGCGCTCAGCGCCAGGTCCGGCCCGACAGCTGGGGTGTGATTTTGCGGCAGAGGTCAGTGATCATCGGTGGTGACCGTTTTGGCAAGGAGTCTCGGGGTAGGTGCAACCAAATACCTCTAAGTCGTCGCAGCTGAAGCGGAAGGAAAGCCATGACCCGCAACCCTGAGTTTGGCAACGTCACCGGGACGAAGGACAAGGACTACGACATCATCTGGTTCACCGAAACCTGCCTCAGAAATGTGCTACGGCTTGAGACCTACGTCGAGGACGCCGCGCTTGCCGGAGATGACGAACTCGCTGACTTCTTCCGCAAGGCGCAACACGAGAGCCGCAAAGGTGCCGAGGAGGGTAAGAAGCTACTCGCCAAGCGCCTAGCGAAGTCGTAGAACCGCCATTGTCTTGGCCGAAGGTCACTTGAAGGGCCGAACCAGACGCGACTTTCAGGCGCTTCCCGGAGACTTCCCGCCCGTCTGCCGGCGCAGGGTTGCTCCGTACACCGCAGCCTGTGTCCGCCGTTGCATGCCGAGCTTGGTGAGTAGGCCGGATACGTAGTTCTTGACGGTCTTCTCTGCCAGGAACAGCCGCTCACCGATCTGCCGGTTAGTGCATCCGTCAGCGATCAGATCGAGGATTTCACGCTCCCGCGCGGTGAGGCTGCTGGCCAGCGGATCAGCCTCAACCGGATTCCGTAGCCGATTGAGCAACTTCTCGGTCACTGCCGGGTCCAGCAACGACCGCCCTGCCGCGACCTGCCGGATGCCCTCCACCAGGCTGTTGCCACCGATCTGCTTGAGCAGATATCCCGAGGCCCCGGCCATCACTGCAGCAAACAGCGCCTCGTCGTCATCGTATGAAGTGAGAATCAAACACCGGATGTTCTCATGAGAGGAGCGGATTTCCCGGCAGACGTCGATGCCGCTGCCGTCCGGCAACCTGGCATCGAGCAGCGCGACATCGGGTGCGGCTGCTGGGATGCGATGCAAGGCATCGGCGGCGGTCGCGGCCTCACCGACAATGATGAGATCGTTGGTCGCGGTGAGCAGGTCGGTCAGTCCTCGCCGAACCAGCTCGTGATCGTCAAGGATGAAGACTCGGATCGGCTTGACGCTCGTCACGGATGAAGCGGGATCGACCATTGCAGCCGCAACCCCCCTTCAGGTGCATTACCGACACTGAAGTCGCCACCATAACGCTCAGCACGACGTTGCAGGTTTGCCAAGCCGCTGCGTCTGCTGCTCTGGCCCAGACCGATTCCGTCATCAGTGACAGTGAGGGCGAGCCGCCGCCCGTCGGCTTGCACCCAGACTCGGACCTTCGTAGCTTGAGCATGCTTCGCGACGTTGGTCAACGATTCCCGCAGCACCGCCTCGACATCTCCGATGATGAAGTCGTCAACGACGGTGTCCAACGGCCCCACGAGTTGTATGTCCGGACGGGCAGGCAGCACCGGGGCAAGCTGATCGACAATCGCGAGGGCGGCACCACGCAGCGACCGGGACGAATCCTCCCGGAGTGCGAAGATCGTCGACCGGATCTGCTGGATCGTCTCGTCGAGCTCGTTGACGATACGGGTCAGGCGCTGCGCAATGATCTCGTCGTTCATGGTCGAGGCGATACTTTGCAAACTAAGTCCCGCGGCGAACAGCCGCTGGATGACGTGATCATGGAGGTCACCGGCAATGCGCCAGCGATCCACCAAGACACCGAGCCGCTGCTGATCAGCTCGGGCGTCGCTGAGTTCCAAGGCGATGGCCGCCTGACCCGCGAAAGTCTCAGCCATGTCGAGGTCGGCGTCGGTGAAAGGTGTGTGCGGGGTGATCCGGCCCGCCACGATTGCACCCCGCGGGCCGGTCTCACCTCTGAGCGGAAGAGCCATCGCCTGGCTCACCGGAACGTACGGACGAAGGTGCAGATAGACGCCCGGTAGCTGATCGACCGCCTCGACTCGCACGCCGTGACCCTGCTGCATCGCCTGCCAAGCCATGCTGTCGTCCTTCGGGTAACGAAGTCCGACGAGCTCGCGTTCGGCAGCACCGGTAGCAACCACGACCTCCAACTGGCTCGGATCATCCTCGGTCGGTCTCACGATCGTGACCACGTCGGCAGAGGCCAGGCGCTTCACACTCGTCGCGATGCGGTGCAGTGTGTCGGAGTGCTCGGCTTCGGGGTCGAGCAGTTGGCGGCTGATCTCGCCGGAAGCCCTCAGCCACTCCTGGCGTCGACGGGATTCCTCGTAGAGTCGCGCGTTCTCGATCGCAATCCCTGCAGTCGCGGCCAGGGCCAAGACGAGCTCCTCATCCTCGGCGGTGAAAGGTCCGCCGTCGACGCGGTCCGTCAGATACAAGTTGCCGAATACCGAGTCGCGGCTCCGGATGGGTACGCCGAGGAAGGTGGTCATCGGTAGATGGTGGTCCGGGAAGCCCGACGACCGGGGATCGTCGGCAATCCGAGTCAGCCGGATGGGCTTGGGATCTTCAATCAGTGCCCCCAGCACACCGCGTCCCTTGGGGAGCTCACCGATTTCTCGGACTGTCTCCTCGTCGAAACCCACGTGCAAGAACTGTTCGAGCAAGCCATCAGCGCCGATGACACCCAGTGCGGCGTACCGGGCGTCCGCGACATCTCGCGCCGTCTCGACAATGCGGTGCAACACTGCCGGCAGGGACAGCTCTTGGACGATTGAGCGGTTGGCTGTCAGCAGCCGCCGGAGCCGCTCCTGAGCTGTCATGATCAACGACGCTTGCTCGACGAGTTGGCCCATCAGCAGCTCAACGGACAGCCGTTGATCACCCTCGGGATCCATTGAGAGTGCAGGTCCCGGCTCGCTGTCCCCGCGCTTAGCCGCCATGTCCCAGACAGGGTACGACGCCCGGAATATCTCGTGCCAGGCGGCCCTTGATCGACAAGCCGACCCCTCGGCTGTCAGGTTGGCCGTCGCACGACCCGGCCTGAGACGCGCTCCGGACGGATGCGGATGAACAACGTTCGGTTTCCGGACGCCCACGGGACCAGGGAATCCGATGCCCAAAGATCATCCAGCGCGTCCGGCTCGCTCACCGCGCTGCTGAGTCCATGCATCACGATGCTCCAGCCGCTCCGGTTCTGCTGGTCGAGCTCATCCACTTCAAGCGCGACGCTCGTCGGCTGGGCCAGCTCCGCCAGGATGCTCTCGGGCGCGGTACGAAAGTAGACGAAGCCCTGGTGCATGGCGTAGGTGACCGGCAGGATCTGCGGAAGATCGGCGGCCTGCCACGCGACGCGGCCCAGATGATGGGACTCCATGAGATCAAGGCATTGCTGGCGGCCTATTGCTTCGAAATGACGCTCCGACCTGTCATCGGAGTCGCGCCTTCCGGCCGCGGATGGGCTGATCATGAACTCCGCTCCTCTTCTTTCTAGGCCCTATCTTCTAGGCCGGATGGACCCGACGTCCCGTCATCATCGTCAGCGGCAGTTGAACAACCAGCGATCGTCTGCCCTCCGGCCAAGGCTGCGGCGACTGGCCGACGTCGAGGAGAAGCAATGACGCTTCGTCGAGCGGCTGGGCGTTTCCCACGACAAGTACGCTCCATCCCGCCTGAAGGAATTCATCGACTTGATCAACTTCGAACGCAATCGGATGATCGAACAGCTGGTGAGATGCTTCGGTGTCGATGCCAGTACGGAACGTCACGGACTCGCTGACCAATGTGTAGTTCATCGGCACGATGCGCGGCCCGTAGTCAGTGCGGTATCCGAGGCGGCCGATACTGGTCGAACCGAGAAGACGGCGACATTCGTCACGGTCCAAGGCTTCGAGCCGGCCACCACGGTCGAGCAGCGACCATCCCGCATTATCCAAAGTCATGATCGACCTCCGCTCTGAATGATCCAACTGTCTCGGTTGCCACCGGCGTTTCGCAGGGGCCGAAGGAGATTCTGGGGCGGGACCAAAGTCCTGCTGCGGGAGCTGTGTATCGCCGGCTTGCGGCCTGCATAGTCATCGGATCCTTTCTGTGCGAGCCTTTCCCGCCCATTTATCTCGGATACCCCAAGACGACCGACGCGACACATCAGCAACCGGCGAGCTGGGATCGGAGGGCACTGCACAGCCGGTCGACATCCGGACAGGTCTTCGGGTCTGAGGTGATGGCGATGACCAGACGGTTGTCGTAAGAGAGGACGGTGAAGGAGACCGTGATGTTGCCGGTCGCCACACTCAGCGGCACTACCTCGAGCACTCGGCAGCCCAGGAGGTTGATCGATGCGTCAGGGCCGCGCAGGTTGCTGACGAAGGTGTGCACGAATGATTGGTGATCGATGAAGTACTGGTAGCCGCCGAGCCGAGCCAACAGCCGGAACAGTGGCCCCAAGACCGCTGTCGAAGCTCCGCGCTCCTGCTGCTTGGCAGCGCGCATGATGGCCGATACCGCTGTCAGGCGGTCGGAGAAACCTCCGCTAGTCGGCAGTTTCACCGGGATCACACCGCTGCGGTTGCCGAGCTGGTCAGGTTCCGTACGCGTCCGGGAGGCGAACGGCACCGACACGACGAGACTGTCCAGCTGTTCGCCGCGCTCGGTGAGCAGTTCATGCAGAGCACCGGTGACTGCAGTCAGAACAAGATCATTTACGGTCGCGCCGTGGCTGTGGGCCAGCTCGTGGACTCGGCTCACCTCCACGACCACAGTGCTGAGACTCCGGTGTTGTCCGGTGGGTTTGTTCAGGGAGCTGGGCTGGGCACGCTGGGCCATCGACGGGCCGAGTTCGCCGAACGCGGCGAAGAGCCGGCCGAGCGCCTTCGGCAGTCTCCGCAGCGAGCGGATGCGGTCGCTCCAAGCGTCTGTAGCGAGCGCGGCGCGACTGGGGCGGGTCTGCGGAAAGGTTGCGAGCCGAGGCGCGGGCGAGCCGTCGACGAGCCCGCGCAGAACGGCCAATCCTGCCAACCCGTCCCCCACGACGTGGTGCATGACGAGGATCAGAGCGGCTCGGCCGTCAGTCAGAGCGGGAACAAAAGCGGCGGTCCACAAGGGGCGGTTCTCTGACAGCGGCTTGGTGACGAGGCTGGCCGCAAGATCAAGCAGGTCGGCGTCGTCGGTTTCTGACCGTCCTTCGATCACCGTCAGGTGATCGTCGATGTCGAAGTCGGGGTCATCGACCCAGACCGGCCGTCCGCAGCCGAGCGGGACCTTCTCCAACCGCTGCCGCAGACGCGGGACCGCCGCGATCCGCTGCTGCAGTACCGCTCGCAGGGAACCGACATCCAGACCACCGCGTACGTCGAAGATCAGCACGGCGCCGACCTGCAGAGGCGGTGGGTGCCGCCTCGCGGCGAGCGACATCAGGTCGTCGGCACTCGCTCTCTCCAACATCGTTCTCAACCATCCGGCGTCGATCGAACGGTTGCCCAGGGCCGGAACACCAGAAGGACTTGGGCCACTTTCAGGACTCAGCAGGACTTTGGACTCTTTGTGCGGCACACGCAGGGCGCGACTCTGAACGGGCGGGGCGGTGAAGCCGGCGATCACGCAGCCACCTTCACCGCCCCCGATGCCACGAAACGGAGGCTGGTTATGACCTCACCACAGGACGAAAGACCTTCCACCGGCAGTTTCGCTGAGTTGTCAGAGGCCGACTGCAAGGAACTCCTGGCACAGCACACTGCTGGCCGGATCGGTTTCATGGCCGGGGACGGGCCGCAGATCTTGCCTGTGACCTATCAATATCGCAACGGCAGCGTGGTTTTTCGTACCTCTCCCGCTGGACCGCTCGCGGGGCTCGTCCGTCGCACCAGTGTGGCGTTCGAGATCGACGGAATCGATGAGCAGAACAAATCTGGCTGGAGTGTTCTGGTGCTCGGATTCGCCGAAGCGATGGCTCACGACTACCTGCTCACATCGGCCTGGGAGACCGGACCGGTGCCCTGGGCGGATGGAGTCCGGAACTTGTTCATCGAGATCAAGCCGCGCAAGATCAGCGGCCGCGCCGTAGGGCGTCCCTCTCGCGACTGACGCCCGGCATGCCGCGGCACTAACCCACGTCCGCCGCCCATGGCTCGAGTAGCTCCAGCAACCATCCTCGTACCGGAAACTCCTCGCCTACGACCACGCTGGCCGGCGCGTCCTGGAGAGCACTTTCCCACGAGATCGCACGGGTCACGCAGCCGGTGCGTCCGGGCCAGCGCCACCCAGCGCAGCAGCTCCTCCCGGCGGCCCAAGCCCGTGAAGGGCTCGAGGTAGGCGTCCCGAATCCGCAGCAGGCGCAGGTCGTCGATCCGGCGGTCGGCGTGCAGCACCCCTGCGTGGAAGGCAATCGAGTTCAAGGTGGCGAGCATCGTCCCGAAGGGGTGTCCGATGGATGCATCACCCCAGTCAATGATCCGGACCGAGGACAGGTCGTCCACCGTCCCCGGCCAGCAGACATTGTTGGAATGCAGGTCATCGTGCTGCAGCGTGTCTGATATCGGCGAGGTGGCCAACTCGGCGCACCAGTTGTCGTACGCCGGCAGCAGGCGCTCGAGGGCGGATGCTTGCTTCCGGGTCAGCCCGCCGTCCTCGGTGGGCCTTGCGGCGAGCTCGTGGAGCAGCCGGCGGTACTCCAAGGGCAGTTGCGTAGGACCTAGGTCCGGGGTTCCGGTGGACAGCAGGCGGGTTCGGTGCTTGGCGAGGGCGAGCTGTGCCTCGGCGTATCGGGGCAGCAATCGCTCCCAGTACGTCCACAACGCATCGGGCGCGACGATGGACCGGAGCATGGGCCCGCCGTCGCGGGTGAGCGACCACCTGCGGCTGTCGTTGTGTGCGATCACCTCCGGCGCCAGCCCCGGACGCAGCTCACTGAGCAGAGCCATCAGCGCGGCTTCGTACGCGGTCCCGCTGCCGTTCACCTTGAACCAGACGCGACCCTCGGTGGTCTCGAACCGGATGGTGCTCGACCAAACCCGGGCATGCGGCTGCTCCCACTGACCGGTGAGCCGGCTGCCGCGCGGCGCCAGCTGCGCCCCAACCCAGGCCCGGGCTTCCTCGATGAAGGCGCTGCTCGTCCACAGCGCCACCGGATCTGGGGCCACTCGCTCGGTACTCAAAAGCCGCTTGAGTACTGCGATTCGCTCACCCCCCGACCCTAGACGCCACTAGCGGGTGTTGATCAGCTTTCGTGCGGCCGCCGCCAGCCAACCGAGCGGAGTGTCGAGATTCTCCTCACACGCCACATGCTGCAGATCACCGGGTCGGGAGCCCTCACAAGGCAGGATGAGTTCGTGGCCGCGACGCCGCCGCCAGGCCGTACGACGCAGGCTAAAGGCCATGCGTCGGTTCGCCACGCTCAGCTGCACGTGCGATGGGATCGAGTCAGCGTGCTCCTCGCGCTGGTTGCTGTGCTCGCCATGGTGGTCACGCACGCCGTCGTCGTTGCAGTACGTGGTGACCCGGGAGCGGTCGCAGCCAAACCAGCACCAATCCAGGACGCCGACCACGCGGCCAATGCACGACAGGAGTGCCCACCGCCCACGACTGCCATCATCCGTGCCGCGCCGGCTGTTCAGGGCGAAGCGGGTACTCCATCACGGACTGTGGCACTGACCTTCGACGACGGTCCCGGACCGTCAACGCCTGCGGTGCTCGATGTACTGCAGCAGGCTCAGATACCTGCGACCTTCTTCGTGGTAGGCAAGAAGGTGGCTGATGATCCGGAAATGCTGCGGAGAATCCTCGCTGGCGGGCATGTTCTGGGAAATCACACCTGGTCGCACAAGATCCCGCGCGCATCAGCCGGCTGGAATCGGAGCACACTGGCCGGGGAGATCGAACGCACTCGTCAGGCAGTCCTCGATGCCGGAGGACTCAAGCCATGTCTGTTCCGACCGCCCGGCGGAATTGTGAAAGGCGCAGACCGAGTCACTCGCAAGGCTGGTCTCTCGGTGATCTTGTGGTCAGTTGATACGCGGGACTGGGCAGACCCACCTGCCGGAGCCAAGAGCTTCGCCGCGGTGATCAGGAAGCGAGCTGCGGCCGGCCTCACCGAAGAGCATCCGGTGATCTTGCTGCACGACGGCGGCGGTGATAGGGCGGCGACGGTCGCCGCGCTGGCGGGAATCATCGAGGACTACCGCGCCAACGGATACCGATTTGTCACCCTAGACAAGATGACGTAGCCCGGTTTCTCGTGACCGATCTCATGTCAGTTACAGCCGGCGGTTTGAGGACTGGCAATTAATCGCATCCGTGTTCTAATAGATGGGTGAGGTTTGAGGCGCGACACATCGGCAGTGGGAAGTGGGGCGTCTACGACGGGGGTGTGATGGGCTGGCGCGCTGTTGATCTTGGAGAGGACGAAGCGTGCCAAATGGCGATGGACATGGACGTCGTCTACAACCAGTACGGGCAGCGAACAGCAGATGAGCGGCGCGAAGTACGACCACCGATCGAGGTCGAAATGGCAACCTGGGCCGCAGCGGGGACCCTGGACTATTGGGTACGGGAGCGCGGCGAATGGTTGGGACGCGTACGAGGGCCGGACGGACACCAGGCGTGGATCAAAGCCAGAGATCTGAGGCGCACGGATCAATAGGCCGCTCGACAGCATCAGCGGCGTGATCGTCTAAGTCAGCCGCCTCCGGTAGTGGCCGCCAGGAGACGGCGGGCTCGGCGTCCAAGATCGTTCAGGTCCACCCGACCAGCTTCCGCGGCAGCTGCCAGCCGCGACGCCAGATCGAGGGCCTCATCAATCAGAGGTCCCTCTGTCGCGGCAGCCTCCTGACCCATGTCACGCAGAATCGTCACCTCCGTGCGTGCGGCGATGATCGGATCCTTTATGCCCTCCACCCACACCCTGGTGCGGTGTCCGTCCCCCCGCTCGTCCCCGAGCAGAGGCTCGAGCGCGAAGATGCGGTCTGATCGTGCGAATTTGCCGAAGCCCAGCGAGACCATCCGCGGTTCTGAAGCCACAACCCGATCATGTCAGCCCGCATGACGGCATGTCACTTGCGACTCGAACCTTCGATGTTCAGTGACCGCTGAACCCTTCTCCGAAGTCGCAACGAGCAACCCGCGAATCAGTAGCGTGATCGCGTTTCTAATCGCAATCGAGGGTCGAGGGCGACACGCCGATCTTTAGGGACTCTCCGCCGACTCCAAGGAGCCCTATCATCATGGGTGATCACATCAGTCACATGCTTCACTCCATCAACTTCCCCAGGAGTCGACATGAGTCTTTCTGCTGAGCCGACTGCGGACAAACGCGTCGCCCTGTGGACTCAGGTAACGGTGGCCGGCGTTAGGTATCTGCGCCTTCCCTTGCACACAAAGTGGCTGGACGAGACCGATGATCTGGTGTTGTCGCTGAAAGAGAGCCTCAAGCTGGCTCTCCCTGGCGACACCGTTGCGGTGAGCGAGAAGGTAGTCGTCCTGCTCACCGGCCGGACCGTGGATATCAACACCGTGCGACCTGGTCGGCTGGCTCGGATGCTGGCTGGTCATGTCCGCCCGCGCACTGATTCGCGCGGGCTTTCGGTCGCGGAGAAGATGGAGTACGTCGTCCGTACCGTCGGCTTGAGGCGGGTCATCCCCGCGGTAATCGGGGGCGCCCTGACTCGGCCGTTAGGCATGCACGGAGCGTTCTATCGAATCGCTGGACCGGTCGCCCGAGACGTCGACGGCGGACGCCCGCCGTACGAGCACGTGATCTTCCCACCGTTGGACAGCAAGGTCGCTCAGGGCATTTGTGCCGACCTCGAGCGGGCGCTGGACATCGGCGTCAGCATTGTCGACCTCAACGACTTCGGCGGCTCGATCCGCGCGGTCTCCCCGAGATCACTGTCTGAGAAGACGCTGGCAGCCGTGCTCAGCGACAACCCGCTGGGCCAACGGCTCACCTGTACGCCATTCGTGCTCGTTCGACCCGCCTGAGGAGAACATCCGCCCCGACTAACCGGGGCCGGAGACAGTTAGCGCAGGGGCGGCAGCAACGGTACTGCCGCCAATAATCGCTACACCATTTGTGCGAAGTCGCAACGAACGACTCGCCAATCAGATAGTTTGATCGCGTTTCTGATCACTGTAATCCGCGATCGCCGGGGCGACTCGCCTATTTTTCGGGGGACTTTCAGCCGTCTCCAGGCGTCCCATCATCAAGAGTGATCACATCAGTCACATGCTTCACTCCATCAACGCGCACCAGGAGTCGACATGAGCTTTTCGGGGGAGCCGAAGACGGACCAATACATCGACGAGTGGACCCAGGTAAGAGTCGCCGGAGTTAACTATCAGCGCCTTCCGCTGCGCACGCGGTGGCTGGACGAGACCGACGATTTGGTGCTGTCACTGAAGGAGAGCCTCGAGCTGGCTCGACCTGGCGACACCGTCGGAATAAGTGAGACGGTCACCATACTGCTCACCGGACGGACGGTGGACGTCAGCACCGTGCAACCTGGCTGGCTGGCACGGTTTCTGGCCAGCCACGTCCATCCGCGCGGCGAGCATGCGCGTGGGCTTTCGGTCCCGGAGAAGATGCAGTACGTCATCCGCACCGTCGGCTTGAGGCGGATCATCGCCGCGACAATCGGCAGCGCCCTGACTCGGCCGTTGGGCATGCACGGAACGTTTTATCGAATCGCTGGACCGATCGCCCGAGACGTCGACGGAGGGCCTCACACGCCGTACGAGCACGTCCTTCTCCCACCGCTGGACACCAAGGTCGCACAGGGCATTTGTGCCGACCTCGAGCGAGCACTCGACATCGGCGTCAGCATTGTCGACCTCAATGACTTCGGTGGCTCGATCCGCGCAGCCTCTCCGAGATCATTGTCTGCCGAGACGTTGGCGGCGGTGCTCAGCGACAACCCCATGGGTCAACATCTCACCAGCACGCCATTCGTCCTCGTTCGACCCGTTTGAGAGACATTCAACCCGCCTGATTGACAGCTCCTGCTTGGACTCGGCGAAGGCCAACTAGGCGCACAAAAGAGCGCGGATATTCATCGTCGTCGATGCGCCACAACGTCGATAGCGTCGGTGAGCAGGCGTCGTTCTGGCGCGCGCAGCGCATACAAGACCCCGATGAAGACTGCCAGCAGGGTCAGCCCGACCGATGACACCAACAACAGCTCGCTGCCAAAACCGGTGCCGACAACCGAGCCGAGCAGACGGTAGACCACAGCGGCGGCAGCGGTGCCTGCAGCGGCCGCAAGGGCCGTACGGCCCAGCATCAAAGGCAATGATCTGAGATCGACCGCGCCGTGCCGTCGACCCAGCAACCACGTGTTTGCCACCGCCGCGAACACCACGGATAGAGAGGTCGAGGCAGCCAATCCAGCGATCCCGAACGTCAGCCCGAGGGTGAGATCGCCAACCACGTTGATGGACATCGCAAACACAAAGACCAGCACCGGCCGGCGCGAGTCTCCCAGTGCGTACGAGGCACGCACCACCATCTCGCGCCACCCAAGGGCCAGCAGAGCAGGTGCGTACCACAACAGCGCGGTCGCTGTCCGTTGAGTATCGTCGGGGCCGAAACTGCCATGCTCGAAGAGCACCGCTACCACCGGGACGGCGCCGACGATCAGGAAACCCCAGACCGGCATCAGCACAGTGGCCACCGTTGCCAAGCCTCGGCCGACCAGCCGCTTCATCTCATCCAGATCATGAGTACCGGCAGCGGCACCGAATGCGGGATAGAGCGCGGTCAGCAGCGACAAGACGAGCAAGGTCTCGCCGAGCGAGATGATTCGCCAGGCGTAACTCAACGCCGAGATGGTTCCCTCACCCACCATCGAGCCGACGGCCCGATCGACCATGGTATTCACGTTGCCGAGGGCACTGCCGAGCAGCAGTGGCGGAGCCAACCTTGCGATCGACCGGAAGCCCGGATCCTTGAGGTCCAAAGACGCGCGCAAGCGCAACCCGAGGGCACGAATTGGCGGCAGCTGACACAGCAACCGCGCTGCGGAGCCTACGACGAACCCGACGGCGAGGGCATAGACCCCGTAGCGAGGCCCGAACGCGACCGCCGCCACGATCATGATCAGGTTGAATGGAACTCCTTGCATCGCGGACCAGAAGAACCGGCGATGCGCCTCGGCCGCAGCGGCGAGCAGGTTCGTACCCGCTATCAAGACGGTTGCCATGAGCACAATGCGGGTCAGCGAGGCGGCCAGGTCAGCCTGTGCGCCCTTGAAGCCCGGCGCCAGCACGGTCACCACGGAGCTCGCGGCCAATGCCATGATGAGCGAACCGAGACCCAAGACCATCAGCGTCACGGTCAATACGACCGAAAGCGTGTGCGCCGCTTTGTTTGAGTCGTCGTCCGTACTCCGCTGCGCGGCGAGCACAGGCACAGTCGCCTTCGCCATGGCGCCGGCGATGAGAGCCAGGACGAGATTCATGAGCCCCTGGGCTACCAGGTAGGCATCGAGCTCGGCCCCGGCCCCGAACACGCTGGCAATGACGACATCGCGGAAGAAGCCCAGAATCGCCGAGAAGGCGGTCAGTCCGGTCACCAGCGCAGCTGCTTGGGCAATCCCCGACCGTGCCTTCACGCTTAGCAACATAATGCAGCTCGGCCGCTCTTACGGGCGGCGAACACTGGGTGGAGCCCAGCCGCCTCGAGGAAAGTGGTCACGAACGACACGGAAATCGGCGATCTTGATGGCGCCTGTGACCACTCTTCCAACCCAACCCACCATGTGTGCAGATCAATGGTGATGGGCAACTGCATCCAGATGCGCCTTGACCGCTTCAGCAATCGTTTCGGCGTCGTCCGGGAAACCGAAGAGGAGACCAGAGCGTCGCCGCGTGAGCCAGCGGAGCCCGACGTACCAGAGACCGGGCAAGGGCCCAGTTGCACCGTCACGTCGAGGCCGGCCATTGGGGTCAAGTAGCTCCGGGATCAGCCAGGAAAAGTCACCGGTGAAGCCGGTGCACCAAATGACGCTGTTGATGCCCTCATCGCGCAGGTGCAGCGCGGTGGGAGGGTTCACATCGACCGGCGCGGTCCCGCGTCGATGAACTCATCGACAATCGTCCGCACCCGCGCGGCGAACACATCGCCAGCGGTGATTGTCGACGGTGTCGTCGAGCAGACATCGCCGGTCATGCTGAGCGGCGCCTACCAGCGTGGCGCCGGAGCGGGTCAGCGACTAGGCTCAGCGCGATCGCGCGCAGCGTTGATCATCGACGGATCTGGAAGGTCTTGCGGCCGCTGGTCGTAGAAGCCGGCGTCCACCAGCCATTCCAGACTGTCCCGGCCGCGGTGTCTCCAGGGCAGCCGTCCGGCCGGACTCGTCGCGAAGACGACGCGCCGACCCGCGGACAGCAGATCCTCAGCGATCTGACAACCGGACTGGGCGCTGCCCACAACAAGAACACCGCCCGCGGGCAGTGAACCAGCTCCGCGGTAGTCGGCGGTGTGCTGCTGAGCGATCCAGTCAGGAAGGGTGTTGGCCACCGGCGGCACCCGCGGGACGTTCTGGTCGCCGGTCGCCACTACGACAGCGCGCGCCTGGAGAACCTCGTCGCTGGTCTGTAGGACGTATCCGTCGCCGTTGGGTACCAGGCCTGCAACGTGCGTTCCGGAGCGTACGGGTCGCTCGGCGGCGAGCCCTTCCAGCCGCTGAACCACTTCGGCGCCGGCAGCAAATGCGCGCGCGCCTGCCCGCCGAGCATCTGGTTCATCCAACCCGGGGTGTTCAGCCGGAAGGAGTTCCACCTCTGGGTGCGCCACGTCTCACCAGCCTGACCCCGCTCCAGGACAACATGGTCGACGCCGCGAACGGCGAGCGCCGCACTGACAGCGAGACCGGCAGGCCCCGCGCCAACGACCGCGCAATCGATCACGGGTTGCCCAGCCATGATCACCAGTGGCGCTAGCGGATGTCGTCGTCCTCGCCGTAGACCACTGTTTCCTGCTCGACCAGGTCCGCATCGTCAGCCTCACGGATACCTCGGTTCGCAGGTACCGCGCTCAGTTGGGCCTCGGCATCGGCCAACGGGTCGGCAGCGACCGCCTGTTCGGCCCAGTCGGCCTCGGGTACCTCGGTGGGCGGGGTGTCAGGGCTGGAGATGGACATGGCGCTCCTTGACGGTCAGATTGTCGATCAAGGTCTGGTGCTCACCCTATGCCTCACCGAAATAGTCCATCACGCAGCCTCGGGACGGCTGCCTAGTCTGATCAAGGAATGCGTTGGATCCCCGCAGCGAGAGGACGTGCTCACCTCAGCATCCCACGCTGCGTGGGATGCTCACGCTGTACATGGCGTGCACGCCACGCACAGCGTGAGCAACCTGGGTACAGCGTGAGCAACCTGGGTACAGCACCCAATCCTCAGCGGCGGCGACGCGCCGTCCCGAAGATGCTACGGACGATCTCCCGCCCCGCGGTTCGAGCGAACTGCTTGAACGCACTCGAATCAGTGATCTGCTCCACCGTTGACTTCTCCCGACTTTGCGGGCTGCGCGACTGCGCCCGCGCGCCCGCCCGTGCCGCACGCTCGGCGGCGGCCTGGGCCTTCGCTTGCTCCTTCGCTGCCGCCTCTGCCCGAGCCGCAGCCTCCTTCTCCAATCGCTCTCGCTCCGCCGCCTCGGCTCCCGCCTGCAGCTTCCGAGCAAGGATCTCGTGAGCGGAATCACGATCGAGCGACTGCCCGTACCTAGCCATCAGCGCCGATGCTGCGATCCCAGGCCGCAGCACCTCGTCCGGCGTCGGCGCCATGAGCGACTCCGGCGCCCGCATTCGAGTCCACGCCACGGGCGTCGGCGCTCCATCGGGATCCATCACCGTGACGATTGCCTCACCGATGCCGAGTTGCTGCAGCGTCTCAGCCAGGTCGTAGTGCGATTTGGGAAACGTGGCGACGGTTTGCTTGAGCGCCTTGGCGTCGTTGGGCGTATGGGCCCGAAGCTGGTGCTGCACCCGCGATCCCAGCTGTGCCAGCACGTCGTCGGGCACGTCTTTCGGCGTTTGAGTAACAAAGAAGATGCCGACGCCCTTGGAGCGGATCAGCCGCACGGTCTGCGCAATAGCGTCCAGGAACGCCTTGGAGGCGTCATCGAACAGCAGGTGGGCTTCGTCGAAGAAGAAGACCAGCTTTGGCTTGTCGATATCACCGACCTCCGGCAGCTCATGGAACAAGTCCGCGAGCAGCCACATCAAGAACGTGGAAAAGACCGCCGGGCGGTCCATCAGGTTGGGCAACTCCAACAGGGAGACAACTCCGCGACCATCCCGGGTGACGCGCAGCAAGTCCGCGGTATCGAACTCGGGTTCACCGAAGAAGGCCTCGGCACCCTGATCGGCGAAAGTGATCAGGCTACGTAAGATCACGCCGACCGTCGAGGCGCTCAGGCCGCCGATGTTCTTGAGCTCCGCCTTGCCCTCGTCGCTGGTGAGATGGGTGAGCACCGCCCGCAGATCCTTGAGGTCCAGCATGGGCAGGCCAGCCTTGTCGGCGTAATGGAACACCAGACCCAGTGATGACTCTTGCACCTCATTGAGTCCGAGCACCTTTGACAGCAACACCGGGCCGAACGAACTCATCGTCGCCCGCAGCGGCACGCCGTTGCCCTGGCCGCCCAGGGCGAAGAACTCCGTCGGGCAGCCTCGTGGCTGCCAGTTCTGGCCGATCTTCTGGGTACGCGCCAGCAGCTTGTCGTTCGGCTGTCCGGCCGAGGCGATGCCGGACAGGTCCCCCTTGATATCGGCGGCGAAGACCGGCACGCCGGCAGCAGAGATCTGCTCAGCCATCAATTGCAGTGTCTTGGTCTTGCCGGTACCGGTCGCGCCAGCGACGAGCCCATGCCGGTTCAGCATGCTCAACGGGATGCGGATGATAGCGGGCCGAACAGGGGCGTCGTTTTCCATCAGGACGCCGAGCTCGATGGCTGACTCGTCGAACGTGTAACCCTGAACGATTCGTTGCACATTCTCGGAGAGTTGTTCAGCAACCGGCTCGCTCATGGCCAAATCGTAACGACGCACCATGGAGTTGCCTGAAGAAACTTGATTAGAGTGTCACAGTGATTTTCAAGCGCGTCGGGGACGTACGCCCGTACCCAGATCATGGTTACGTCCAGAAGCAGTGGGCGGCCATCGCCCCACACCAGGTGCGCTTGGACCAACTCGTCACGACCAAACGGACGCTGGACCTGGAGGCTCTCCTCGAGGAGGACTCAACCTTCTACGGCGACCTGTTCGCCCACGTTGTGTCCTGGCGCGGAGAGCTCTACCTCGAGGACGGGCTGCATCGTGCACTGCGGGCCGCTCTTCAGCAGCGGCAGACGATGCATGCCCGGGTGCTTGACCTGAAGTAACGCCGAACTCCAGGTAGGCTCTCACCGCACGGGGGGTCGGGCACGGGAGGAGCTCGCAACTCACGCATCGGGGTCGCTGCGGAGGAAAAGGAGTTCGACGTTGATTGGTCGGATCTTCCGTGTGGTACGGACCCCGATCACCCTCCTGATCTTGTTCGGGATGCTCTTGTACGGAGCCTGGTGGGGGTACAACAACATCATCAAGCCAATCCCGCCACTGCCCCCCGAGCCGTGCGTCGACCAGAGCGTGCCCAAAGGTCAGCTGAAGGCCAACCAGGTCGTGATCAGGGTGTACAACGGCGGCGACCGGAAGGGCCTGGCAGCGGATGTAGGCCGATCGCTGCGCGGCAAGGGCTTCCGCGTGGTCCTCACTACCAACACCGTGGAGAAGATCCAGAAGACCGTCATCGTCGGCGCAAATGACAACAATCCCGAGGTGTTGTTCGTCAAGTCCTTCTTCAAGGAGGCTGTCGTGCGCTCCGACCAGCGGGTGGACCGCACGGTGGACGTGCTCGTGGGCAACAAGTACGGGGGCTTCAAGAAGGACGCCAAGACCACGTACCAGGTGGAGGCGACTACGCTCTGTCTGCCCTCCCAATCAACGGGCCCAACTCCCGCGCTCGGCGGCTGACCGAGGTCGTTCCCTGAATTTGCATCGCCAGTGAGCCCAAAGGACTCTGATTGTCACTTTCGGGACTCACTGGTGACGCAAAACCAGGGCGTTGCGACAGATGATCCGGTCACGTCAACCCCCGGCTGTGCTGCGTGCCACGCTCCCTATTGATCAGCGACCGGCCGATACCCCGAGCAAATTGCGCGCATGTAGGCGATGCGGCTGGTGCCGTCGACATCGAAGTAGGCCCGCTGCTCCACGAGGAACAGGCCGTCAGGACTGCGGACCAAGAAGCGATAGTCGACACGCTTCCGATCTGCGACGTATCCGACCTCGATATGGTCAACGCGCTCGATGACGTCATGGGGCTCAAACCACTGGTAGAGCACCTCATCTACCACCCGCTGAGGGGAGTCCGCCTCCCAGAAGCGGCCTGGCGTCATGGCGCGGAAATCCACATTCGGGGCAAAGAGTGCGACAAGGCGGTCGGTGTCCTTGGCCGCGAGAGCCGCCACAAATTGAGAACCATGATCAGTCATCTGTCACCCCTGCCCAGGCGAGACTACGCCGACTCAAACTCGCGAATCGAGTTCCATTCTTGGCCGTGTGCGGAAACGCCGACCGACGCTGCTTCACTCTTCCGCGCGGGCGCGCCAGCGGGCGAGCCGGCCTCGCTGGCCGACGGCCCGGAGGCGTTCCTCTGTGTTCAGTCGCTGGTCCTCGGGTGTCACGATGAGCAGCTCATCGCCGGCCTGGATCCGCTCCCGTCCGTCTGGAAAGAAGGGCCGGTCGTCGCGGATGATCAAGGACACCACGGTGTCCTTGGGAAGCCGAAGCTCGCCAACTTCGACACCGACCATGCGCGACTTGGCCGGGATGCGAACCTGCAACAGATCGGCAGAGATCTTGTCGAGTGGCGCGACCTCCACCTCCACATCCTGAGCCGACTGGTCATCGACCAGGCCGAGCCGACGGGCGAGGAAGGGCAGCGTCGGACCCTGCAGGCAAGTGAAGACGATGACGAAGACCAGCACGATATCGAACAGGGTCTCTGCGCCCGGGACTTCCTGAGCGAGTGGAATCGTGGCCAGCACGATCGGCACAGCTCCGCGCAGGCCAGCCCAGGAAAGGAACACCTGATGCCGGGCCGGAATCTTGAACCACACCGCACAGGCCACGACCGTGGCGGGGCGGGCGACAAGCGTCAGGAACAAACCTGCCGCAACCGCGATCAGGGCTGCACGAGGCGTCACCCGGTCTGGAAAGGCCAGCAGGCCGAGCATGACGAAGAGGCCGATCTGGGCGATCCAGCCAATTCCTTCCACGAAAGAGCGGGTCGCGGCCCGGTGCGGCAACCGGGCATTCCCCAGGATCAGCGCGCACACGTACACGGCGGCAAACCCGCTGGCGTGGATGAGCGCGCTGATGCCGTACGCGAAAATGGTCCAGACCAGGATGGCGAGTGGATACAGCCCGGAGGAGGGCAAAGCGACCCGGCGCAGAATCTGCGCCCCGAGCCAGCCAAGACCGCCACCGATCGCCATGCCGCCGAGCAGCTCGATCACGATCAAGCCGATCAGGCCGGGAATCCCGAGCTCCACAGGCTCACCCACGGCGAACGAGCTCGCCAGCATCACAAGCAGCACGGTCGGCGCATCATTGAGACCCGACTCAGCTTCCAGCGCGCCTCGCAATGAGTGTGGGATGGGAACAGTGCGGAGCACAGAAAAGATTGCGGCAGCGTCGGTTGGGGACGTCACCGCGCCCAGCAGCATGGCAATCCAGATCGGCAATCCGAGGACGTAATACCCGAAGAGGGTCATCAAGCCCACACTGATCCCGACGCCGACTGTGGCCAGCAATGTCGCCAAGATGGTCGAGGACCTGATGTCGCTCCACCTCGTAGTGAGACCACCTTCGGCGAGGATGACGACCAGGGCGGCGAAGCCCAGAGCCTGCGCTAGGTCCGGGTTGTCAAAGGGGATTCCGATTCCGGAGTCACCCATCACCAAGCCAAGACCGAGAAACAGCAACAGGGACGGCAGGCCCACCCGGGCACCGATCCGCGCAGCGATGATGGCGGCGATCAAGACGACGGCACCCACCAGAAGGATGACGTCGATCTCAATCATGCGCACATCCTTCACCACGTCACGTTTCTCCGCACAAAGCCATGGATGCGAGTCAAAATGGCCGATTCGGCCGTCATATGTGGCTTCGTGCGGAAAACGGGGTCAGTAGGGAGAGATGCCCCCGCGTCAGGAGTCCTTCCGCGAGCGGGCCCGTCGTTTGCCCTCGTGCATGGCCTGTACCCGGGCGACGGGAATCGTGTGCCCTTCGGCCACCAGATCGGCGTCCAGCTGCTGCGCTGGCGGCATCCGGTCCGTCCACGGATCGGCCCCGTCCAGCAGGCCGGCCGCGTTGTGGACTGTGAAGTCGGCCGGGACCACCCGGTCAATGTCCTCCCAGGCAACGGGAAACGAGACCGATGCCCCGGGTCGGATCCGTGGGCTGTATGCGGCGACGACGGTGGCACCACCGGCACGTGTCGAGTCAAGGAAGACCTTGCCCTCCCGCTCCTCCTTGACGAAGGCCGTTGTGCCCAGATCCGGATCGAGGCGCTCGGCGCGGGCGGCGACCGCACGGGTGGCTGCAGCCACGTCTTGCGGTAACGATCCGGTCGCAAGCGGTACGAACACGTGCAGGCCCTTGGCACCGCTGGTCTTGACCGCGCCGGCCATGCCCGCTTCGGTGAGGGCTTGGCCGACCAATTGCGCTGCCTGTACCACTACTGCAAAAGGCGCTCCCTCCGGCGGATCCAGATCGAGCACCAGATAGTCGGGCTGCTCCGGATGGGCGATCTTGAAGAGGGTGACGTGGTACTCCACGGCTCGTTGGTTCGCGAACCAGAGCAGCGTACGGCGATCGTTGCAGAGGGCGTAGGAGACTTCCCGCCGAGACGCCTCGGCCCAGATCGGCGCTCTGGGCACCCAGTCCGGTGTGTATTTGGGAAGGTTCTTCTGCATGAACGGGGGCTGGCCAGGTCGGACACGGATCACAGACAACGGCCGGTCAGTTAAGCAGGGAAGAATGCAAGCCTGTACGGCGTCGAGGTAGTCGATGAGGTCCCGCTTGGTCGCGCCCGCCCCATCGAAGAGCTCCTCGTCAAGATGGGTAAACGAGACGTCATCTGGCAGTTTGCCCCCGTCGCTCATGGATCAATCATCACCCCACTCACGCCTTGAGCCAGTCGAAGGGGGCGCTTCGACAAGCGCCATCCTGAGCCAGTCGAAGGGCGCCGTCCTGAGCCCGTCGAAAGCTCAGCGCTCATCCACCGCCGGATCCGGAAGGTTCTCCGGGAAGTGGCACGCCACCTGATGCCGCGACACCAGCTCGACCAGCGGTGGCTCCTGGGTCCGGCAGATCTCCTGCGCCTTCCAGCACCGGGTGTGGAACCGGCAGGCGGGCGGAGGCGAGATCGGGCTGGGCACATCACCGCTCAGCAGGATTCGCTCACGCTGCTCGCGGCGTCGGGTGTCCGGCACGGGTACAGCTGACATCAGCGCGACTGTGTAGGGATGCATCGGCGTGCCGTACAGCGCCTCCGCGTCGGCCAGCTCAACGATCTTGCCGAGATACATGACCGCTACCCGATCCGAGACGTAGCGCACCACCGACAGGTCGTGGGCGATGATCACGTACGTCAAGTCGAATTCTTCCTGCAGGTCCTCCAGCAGATTGAGGATCTGCGCCTGAATCGATACGTCCAGGGCTGAGACCGGCTCGTCGGCAACGATGAGCCGGGGGCGCAGCGCGAGAGTTCGGGCGATGCCGATCCGCTGCCGCTGACCCCCAGAGAACTCGTGAGGATAGCGGTTGTAGTGCTCTGGGTTGAGGCCCACCTCGGCGAGCAGCTCCTGTACCGCTTTCTTGACTCCGCCCTGAGGCGATACGCCCTGCAGCCGGTACGGGGCGCCCACGATCTTCCCAACGGTGTGTCGTGGATTCAGTGATGAGTAGGGGTCTTGGAAGATCATTTGCATGTCGCGACGCAACGGCCGCAACGGCGCATCCTTCAGATGGGTGATATCGCGTCCCTCGAATGTGATCTTTCCCGCTGTCGGCTCGAGTAGGCGCGTCAGCAGTCGGGCGGTCGTGCTCTTGCCGCACCCTGACTCACCGACGATGGAGAACGTTTCTCCCCGCCTGACCGCGAAGTTCAGCCCGTCCACCGCCTGAACGGCCCCTACCTGCCGCCGCAGGATTCCGGCACGGATCGGAAAGTGTTTGATCAGCCCTTCGACACTGATCAGGTCCGATTCCGGCTCGGCGCCCGCTTCCGCGGGCTTTTGCGCGGGCGCAGTCACAGCTTCGGCGCAATCTCTTGTTCCCAGATCTCCTCGCGTTCGGTCTGGGACAGATGGCAGGCGACGGTGTGGCCAGGCTCGACGGGACCCAGTTCGGGACGGACTTCCTCGCTGCGACCTTCGTTTCGCGTCGGCGTATTCACAGCGAGGGTGGAATGGGCAGCCGGGGGGCACATTGATCAGGCTGGGCGGCGTGCCTTGGATCGCGAGCAGCCGGTCACTCCTTGGCCGTTCGAAGCGCGGCATCGACCCGAGCAGGCCCCAGGTGTAGGGGTGAGCCGGCCGGTTGAACAGTTGATCCGCACTGCCATACTCCATCGCGCGGCCGGCGTACATCACCAACACGTCGTCGGCGAGCTCGGCAACGACGCCGAGGTCGTGGGTGATCAGCACGACGGCGGAATTGAATTCGGATTGCAAGTCGCGGATCAGGTCGAGGATCTGCGCCTGGACGGTCACGTCGAGAGCGGTGGTCGGCTCGTCGGCGATCAGCAAGTCGGGATCGCACGACAGGGCCATGGCGATCATGGCCCGTTGCCGCATCCCGCCCGAGAACTGGTGAGGGTAGGCGTCGACGCGGCGACTCGGCTCTGGGATTCCCACTCGGCCCAGCAGGTCGACGGCGTGCTTGCGCGCCACCTTCTTGTTCACCGGATTATGGATCCGATACGCCTCGATGATCTGGTGACCCACTGTGTAGTAGGGGTTCATCGCCGAGAGCGGGTCCTGAAAGATCATGGCCATCCGCTTTCCGCGCAGGCTACGGACGTACTCCGGTGTCTTGCCCAGCAGCTCATCCCCGTCGAGATAGATCTCACCGCTCAGCTTTGCGCCGGGACGGCTCCGCTCCGAAGTCGGCCGGGTATGCAGGCCCATGATCGCCAGGCTGGTGACGCTCTTGCCTGACCCGGACTCGCCCACAATGCCGAGAGTTCGGCCGCGGTCGACGGCGAAACTCAGCCCGTCGACCGACTTCACCAACCCGTCGTCGGTCGGGAAGTGCACACGAAGATCAACGACCTCCAGGAACGGCGGTTGGTCCAGCTCATATCGACTCACAGCCCTACGGCGAACGAGCTCGCCAGCATCACAAGCAGCACGGTCGGCGCATCATTGAGACCCGACTCAGCTTCCAGCGCGCCTCGCAATGAGTGCGGGATGGGAACAGTGCGGAGCACAGAAAAGATTGCGGCAGCGTCGGTTGGGGACGTCACCGCGCCCAGCAGCATGGCAATCCAGATCGGCAATCCGAGAACGTAATACCCGAAGAGAGTCATCAAGCCCACGCTGATCCCGACGCCGACTGTGGCCAGCAATGTCGCCAAGATGGTCGAGGACCTGATGTCGCTCCACCTCGTAGTGAGACCACCTTCGGCGAGGATGACGACCAGGGCGGCGAAGCCGAGAGCCTGCGCTAGGTCGGCGTTGTCAAAGGGGATTCCGATTCCGGAGTCACCCATCACCAAGCCAAGACCGAGAAACAGCAACAGGGACGGCAGGCCCACCCGGGCACCGATCCGCGCGGCGATGATAGCGGCGATCAAGACGACGGCACCCACCAGAAGGATGACGTCGATCTCAATCATGCGCACATCCTTCACCACGTCACGTTTCTCCGCACAAAGCCATGATGCGAGTCAAAATGGCCGATTCGCCGTCATATGTGGCTTCGTGCGGAAACGGGGTCAGTAGGGAGAGATGCACCGCGTCAGGAGTCCTTCCGCGAGCGGGCCCGTCGTTTGCCCTCATGCATGGCCTGGACCCGGGCGACGGGAATCGTGTGACCTTCGGCCACCAGATCGGCGTCCAGCTGCTGCGCTGGCGGCATCTGGTCCGTCCACGGATCGGCCCCGTCCAGCAGGCCGGCCGCGTTGTGGACTGTGAAGTCGGCCGGGACCACCCGGTCAAGGTCCTCCCAGGCAACAGGAAACGAGACCGATACCCCGGGCCGGATCCGTGGGCTGTACGCGGCAACGACGGTGGCTCCACCGACACGTGTCGAGTCCAGAAACACCTTGCCCTCCCGCTCCTCCTTGACGAAGGCCGTTGTGCCCAGATCCGGATCGAGGCGCTCGGCGCGGGCGGCGACCGCACGGGTGGCTGCAGCCACGTCTTCCGGCAACGATCCGGTCGCAAGCGGTACGAACACGTGCAGGCCCTTGGCACCGCTGGTCTTGACCGCGCCGGCCATGCCCGCTTCGGTGAGGGCTTGGCGGACCAATTGCGCTGCCTGTACCACTACTGCAAAAGGCGCTCCCTCCGGCGGATCCAGATCGAGCACCAGATAGTCGGGCTGCTCCGGATGGGCGATCTTGAAGAGCGTGACGTGGTACTCCACGGCTCGTTGGTTCGCGAACCAGAGCAGCGTACGGCGATCGTTGCAGAGGGCGTAGGAGACTTCCCGCCGAGACGCCTCGGCCCAGATCGGCGCTCTGGGCACCCAGTCCGGTGTGTATTTGGGAAGGTTCTTCTGCATGAACGGGGGCTGGCCCGGTCGGACACGGATCACAGACAACGGCCGGTCAGTTAAGCAGGGAAGAATGCAAGCCTGTACGGCGTCGAGATAGTCGATGAGGTCCCGCTTGGTCGCGCCCGCCCCATCGAAGAGCTCCTCATCAAGATGGGTAAACGAGACGTCATCTGGCAGTTTGCCCCCGTCGCTCATGGATCAATCATCACCCCACTTACGCCCTGAGCCTGTCGAAGGGGGCGCTTCGACAAGCGCCGTCCTGAGCCAGTCGAAGGGCGCCGTCCTGAGCCCGTCGAAGGCTCAGCGCTCATCCACCGCCGGATCCGGAAAGTTCTCCGGGAAGTGGCACGCCACCTGATGCCGCGACACCAGCTCGACCAGCGGTGGCTCCTGGGTCCGGCAGATCTCCTGCGCCTTCCAGCACCGGGTGTGGAACCGGCACGCGGGCGGAGGCGAGATCGGGCTGGGCACATCACCGCTCAGCAGGATTCGCTCACGCTGCTCGCGGCGTCGGGTGTCCGGCACGGGTACAGCTGACATCAGCGCGACTGTGTAGGGATGCATCGGCGTGCCGTACAGCGCCTCCGCGTCGGCCAGCTCGACGATCTTGCCGAGATACATGACCGCCACCCGATCCGAGACGTAGCGCACCACCGACAGGTCGTGGGCGATGATCACGTACGTCAGGTCGAATTCTTCCTGCAGGTCCTCCAGCAGATTGAGGATCTGCGCCTGAATCGATACGTCCAGGGCTGAGACCGGCTCGTCGGCAACGATGAGCCGGGGGCGCAGCGCAAGAGTTCGGGCGATGCCGATCCGCTGCCGCTGACCCCCAGAGAACTCGTGAGGATAGCGGTTGTAGTGCTCTGGATTGAGGCCCACCTCGGCGAGCAGCTCCTGTACCGCTTTCTTGACTCCGCCCTGAGGCGATACGCCCTGCAGCCGGTACGGGGCGCCCACGATCTTCCCAACGGTGTGTCGTGGATTCAGTGATGAGTAGGGGTCTTGGAAGATCATTTGCATGTCGCGGCGCAACGGCCGCAACGGCGCATCCTTCAGATGGGTGATATCGCGTCCCTCGAATGTGATCTTTCCCGCTGTCGGCTCCAGCAGGCGCGTCAGCAGTCGGGCGGTCGTGCTCTTGCCGCACCCCGACTCACCGACGATGGAGAACGTCTCCCCCCGCCTGACCGCGAAGTTCAGCCCGTCCACCGCCTGAACGGCCCCTACCTGCCGCCGCAGAAGTCCAGCTCGGATCGGAAAGTGCTTGATCAGTCCTTCGACACTGATCAGGTCCGAGTCCTGCTCGGCGCCCGCTTCCGCGGGCCTTTGCGCGGGCGCGGTCACAGCTTCGGCACAATCTCTTGTTCCCAGATTTCCTCGCGGTCGGTCTGGGACAGATGGCAGGCCACCGTGTGGCCAGGCTCGACGGGAGCCAGTTCGGGGCGCACTTCCTCGCTGCGACCTTCGTTTCGGCTGGCGTACTCACAGCGAGGGTGGAATGGGCAGCCGGGCGGCACATGGATCAGGCTGGGCGGCGTGCCCTGGATCGCGAGCAGCCGCTCACTCCTTGTCTTGTCGAAGCGTGGCATCGACCCGAGCAGGCCCCAGGTATAGGGGTGGGCGGGCTGGTTGAACAACTGGTCCGCGCTGCCATACTCCACCGCGCGACCGGCGTACATCACCAGCACGTCGTCAGCCAGCTCGGCAACGACGCCGAGGTCGTGAGTGATCAGCACGACGGCGGAATTGAATTCGTTCTGCAGGTCGCGGATCAGGTCGAGGATCTGCGCCTGAACGGTCACGTCGAGAGCGGTGGTCGGTTCGTCGGCGATGAGCAAGTCGGGATCACACGACAGGGCCATGGCGATCATGGCCCGCTGCCGCATCCCGCCCGAGAACTGGTGCGGGTAGGCGTCGATGCGGCGGCTTGGCTCGGGGATCCCCACCCGGCCGAGCAGGTCGACGGCGTGCTTGCGCGCAACCTTCTTGTTCACCGCATTGTGGATTCGATACGCCTCGATGATCTGGTGACCCACCGTGTAGTAGGGGTTCATCGCCGAGAGCGGGTCCTGAAAGATCATGGCCATCCGCTTTCCGCGCAGGCCACGGACGTACTCCGGAGTCTTGCCCAACAGCTCATCCCCGTCGAGATAGATCTCACCGCTCAGCTGGGCGCCAGGCCGCTTCTGCTCCGAAGCCGGCCGGGTATGCAGACCCATGATCGCCAGGCTGGTGACGCTCTTGCCCGACCCGGACTCCCCCACAATGCCGAGCGTCCGGCCGCGGTCGAGGGCGAAACTCAGCCCATCGACCGACTTCACCAACCCGTCGTCAGTCGGGAAATGCACGCGAAGATCAACGACCTCCAGGAACGGCTGCTTGTCCGGCTGCCCGGGATGCCGGGTGACCATGTCGCGCAGCGTCGAGGTCGTCATTCGAGCCGCACCCGGGGATCGATGACGCCGTACAGAAGATCAACGATCAAGTTGGCGATGATCACAAAGAAGCCGGCGACGAGGGTGACGCCGAGGATCTTCGGCAAGTCGCCGGTGACGATGCGCGTCATAGCCGTACTTGCCGAGACCGTTGAGGGAGAACGTCTTCTCGGTGAGCACCGCACCCCCGAGCAGCAGGCCAACGTCGAGGCCGAAGATCGTGACCACCGGGGTCAGGGCACCCCGCAGGCGCGTGCTTCAGGATGACCGTCCGCTCCGGGAGCCCCTTGGCCCGCGCCGTGCGGATGTAGTCCTCGCTCATGGTCTCCAACATGCCCGCCCGGGTCAGTCGGGCGTACTGGGCGGCGAACAGGAATGAGAGGGTGATCCAGGGCAGCAGCAGTGAGTACGCCCAGAGCGCCGGGTTCTCAGAGAACGGAACGAACTGGCCGCCGGGCGCGGTGATACCGAAGCCGGTAGCTGAAAAAAGCCAGCGCGACCAGTCCGGTGAAGAAGATCGGCAGCGATACCCCGGCCAGCGCAACACCCATCGCGCCCCGGTCGAACACCGTTCCGCGCCGCAGGGCAGAAATCACCCCGACGGTGACACCAGCGACCAGCCAGATCAGCGACGCCCCGACCACCAGGGAGATGGTCACTGGCGCGCGATCGAGCAACTCAGGCCACACGGCCTGCCGGGTGATGAAGGAGTATCCGAAGCAGGGAGCAGGACATGCTCCACCCCTGAGCCGTAGTCGTACTCGGCGCCGGTGAAGACCCCCTTGATCCAGTTCCAGTACTGAACGGGCACCGGATCCAGGAGTCCGAGCCGTTCTGCAGTCAGGTGGACCGTCTCTGGGGTGGCGGCCCGCCCCACGTAACGTGCCGCGAGCGTTTCCGGGGTCGCCCCGCCCAGTCGCGGCACCAGGTAGAAGATGGAGAAGGTGACGATGCTGAGCACGATCAGCAATACCACTGCCCACA
Source organism: uncultured Actinomycetota bacterium (assembly GCA_963840505.1). GTDB lineage: Bacteria > Actinomycetota > Actinomycetes > Propionibacteriales > Propionibacteriaceae > Microlunatus. Next base: position 4,787 of record CAWIZB010000021.1, on the reverse strand, counting down.
GCAGCCGCCGCACGATGTAGGCGAACACGTCACCTCCTTAGGTGATCATGCGCGCTGGGCCTGTCGAAGGCGGCCCTTCGACAGGCTCAGGGCGCAGATCTCGTCACTCGCATCTGATCATGTGCGCTGAGCCTGTCGAAGCGCCCTCTGAACAGGCTCAGAGCGCAGATGATCATTTCTACTTTGCTACTTCTGGGCACCTAGGCCGAGGTAGTCGTACTCGCCGTACGCGTCGGTCACGAAGATGTTGGTGGCATTCTTCGACCGCACCAGCAGCGCCTTGGAGTACACGCCTGGGTAGATGACGGCCTCCTCCATGACCCGCTTGTCGATCTCGCCCCACATCTGGTTGCGCTTGTCGGTGTCGAGTTCGGTCAGGGCTGTGTCGAGCATCTGATCGACCTCAGGGATGCGGACACTGGTATTGGAGGAACCGCCGGCTCGGGCGGATAACCCGCGAGTCGACGATCTGGGACAGGAAGCCGAAGCCATCAGGCCAGTCCGCCGCCCAACCGTTGAGCGCCAGACCCAGCTTGTTCTTCACCACGTACGGCGGGTTGCCGGCGTAGCTGGAGAAGTAGTCGCCCTGCGGGTATGGCTTCAGCGTGAGCTTGATGCCGACGCGGCGACAGCGCCTGCTGGAACGCCTCGGCAGTCGCCTTCTCCTTTGGCCGCTCTGCGCGGTAGGAGATGTTGGTCTCAAAACCGTTCGGCTGCCCGCAGGCTTCCAGTGACTTCTTCGCTGCCTCGAGATCGCCCTTGTGGTCTGGGCCGCTCGGGTACAGATCGAAAGCCGTATAGCCGGGAATGTTCGGCGGCAGGATCGTCGTTGCCAGATCCCCACCCGCAAACTGGCCGCCGTATGCGGTCTGGTAGCCAGTGTGATCCATGGCGTACATGATCGCCTTGCGGCATTCGATGTTGTTGAGCGGAGCCACCGTCGGGTTGATCGAGGTGTACCAGTTCCGCGCGCTGAGCGGGTTGTCCGCGTTCTCCTTGAGGGTCGGATCCTGCAGAACCCGGCTCTGTGCGGCCGGTTGAACTCCGAGGGCCGTGACAGTCGACGTCGAGGTCGCCGCTGATCAGCCGGTTGTCGATGTCGTCGGGGTTGACATTGAGGGTGACCTCGATGCGATCAGGGAGCGCCTTGCGATTGGGGTCGGTTGCGGGATCCCACTGATCGTTGCGGACCAGGTTGAAGCTCTTGCCGGGCTGCAGATCTTCAAACTTGTACGGACCGGTGGAGACGATCGTGTTCCGGTACTTGGCGCCAGTGTCCTTGTCCTTGGGGACCGGCATCGTGTTGGGTTGCTGGGCAAGGTAGTCGAAGGCTGCGAACGGCGCCTTGGTGTGGAAGACGATCGTGTACTTATCGGGCGTCTCAATAGCCGAGTCGGTGTTCATGTTCGGTGTCTTGTACGGACCCTTGTAGCCGCTCGGCAGGTCGAGGAGACCCTCCCAGTACGCCGGGCCGTTGGGGAAGGTTTGCTTGTCGGTCGAGCGCAGTATGGCGTACTTCACGTCGGCCGAGGTGACCTCGGTGCCGTCGTCGAACTTGACGCCCTGACGCAGCTTGTAGGTCCAGGTCTTGGCGTCGCCGCTCGCCTCGCCAGGGCCTTCGGCGAGATCAGGCACCAGCTGGTTGCCCTCCTTGCCAGGGGCAGATTTGAACATCATCAGCGAGCGACCGTACAGCCGTGCGAAATTCCACGAGTAGGCGTAATAGGTCTCGCCGGGATCGAGGGTGTCCCAGTCGCCGGCGTTCGCGAACTTCAGCGTGCCACCCTTCGCCTCTGAGGGGTTGACGACGCTGGTGGACGCCGGCGTTGAAGCCGCTCGCGCCGGCCTGGGTCCCAGGCCCTTGCTCGCCACCAGGGCCGCCCCCGCCGCAGGCAGCCAGCAGCAGTGCAGCTGAAACGCCCGCGGCGGCCAGGCCTCTGGCTCGCCAGAATCTCGATTGGTTCATTCCTGAATCCCTTTCTTGGTTGTCGGGGGGTCACCCGATGGTGATTCCTATCGATTGGCTCGTGGATCGACGGCGTCACGCAGCCCATCGCCGAACAAGTTGAAGGCCAACACCGTGACGAAGATCGCCATGCCGGGCCAGAACATGAAGTGCGGCTGCGTGTAGTAGACGACGGCGTCGGACAACATTCCGCCCCAGCTCGGGGTGGGCGGGCGGATACCGACGCCGAGGTAGGACAGAGCCGCCTCGAAGAGGATGTTGGTGGGGATCAGCAGCGTCGAGTAGACCAGGATCGGCGCTATGAGGTTGGGCAGCAATTCTGTCCGCAGGATGTAGCCTCGACGGGCACCAATACTTCGGGCCGACTCGACGAACTCCCGTTCTCGGAGCGAGAGCGTCTGGCCCCGGATGATCCGCCCGATGTAAGGCCAGCTGAAGAATCCGATGATAAAGATCAGCAACGCGATCCGCAGCTGGTTGCCCTCCAGACCGAACGCCTGGTCCGGGAAGACGCCGGCCAGGGCCATGGCGAAGACCAGCAGCGGGAAGGCCAGAAACATATCCATCAGCCGGCTGGTGAAGGTGTCCACCCAGCCGCCGAGGAAACCGGAGATGATCCCGAGCGTGGTCCCGATAGCCACCGACAACAGGGTGGCCAGAAAGGCAATCAACAGCGAGATCCGGCTGCCGTACACGATCCGGCTGAAGATGTCGCGACCGTTCACCGGCTCGATGCCCATGAGGTGATCCCAGCTCATTCCCCCGAAGCGGCCGATCGGCGTCAAGGTGCCGCCCGCTGTGTCAATCAGCTCTTGGTGGAACTCGTTCGGCGGATGGCCGAGGTATTTCACGATCAGCGGCGCGAATATCGCTACCAGGATGAGAAAGATCAGGAAGGCGCCAGCGGCAAGGGCGACCTTATCCCTCTTGAGCCGCATCCAGGCGATCTGCCCGAGGGAGCGGCCCTCCGTCGGCCCGGCGCCAACCAGTACAGCCTCCGGTGCAGCGGTCTCAGCTCCAGTGCCGACCTCCGGCGGTAGTGTCAACTTTTCGCCTCCTACCCAGGGGTAACATAACTCGAAAGATCAGCGGACGTATCCCCTTTCGAGCAGGTTGTGACAACAGCGATACCCCGCTCCGGAGCGCTTGAAAAGCGTGGCGCAACGAGTTGCGCAGTCAGCGTGTAACCATGATGATCATCAGCTTCAGAACGCAGGCTGATCGAGATGGACATCGCCGCTCAACATGCAAACCTGGAGGTCGACGAGGTGTATCCCTCCGACAGCGATATTGATCTTCAGGTGCCCGACCTGGCCACACTGCACGAGCGGCGTAGCGAGAAGTGGTCAGTCCATGAGCCCGATGTGCTCGCGTCCACAGTCGCCGAAATGGACTTTCCGCTGGCTCGCCGACGTTATTGCGGCACTGCATGCGGCGGTGGACCGTCATGATCTTGGCTACACCGCACCAACGTCAACTCAGCTCCCTGCGGCGTTCGCCGATTTCGCCCGACGTCGACTGGGTTGGGAGGTCGACCAAGATCAGGTCACTCTGGTGCCTGACGTTATGGCGGGACTCATCGAGTTGTGCCGCGCGCTGCTTGCACCAGGCGATCAGGTGGCTTTCTTCACGCCGGCCTACCCACCGTTCTTTGCCGAGCTGCCACAGGCGCGGGTGGAACTCGTGCTGCTCCCCCTGGGTGCTGCCGGTGCAGTTGATCTTGAAGCGCTGCAGGCAGCACTCGCCGGCGGCGTACGCGCCCTGGTGCTGGCCAATCCCCACAATCCGACCGGCCAGGTGATGCCCCGGGCCGAGCTTGAGCAGATCGCCAACCTCTGCGCTAGCTACGGTTGCTGGGTATTCGCTGATGAGATTCACGCCCCGCTGGTTCTCGAGGGCGCCACACATACACCCTGGTTGGAGGTTTCGGATGCGGCGCGCGAGCGCGGCATTGCTCTCACCTCAGCGTCGAAGGCGTTCAATGTGGCCGGTCTGAAGGCAGCGCTGATGATCACCGCGTCTGATCGGGCTCGTGAGGCGGTGCGACACGTACCATCGCTGACCGATCGCGTGGGGATACTCGGGGTGATCGCGGCCGAAGCGGCTTTCAGCCATGGGGACCGCTGGCTTGACGCTGTCCGCGCTCAGCTCGGCGCAAATCGCGAGCTCCTAGGCGAGCTCCTGGCGGCCGAGCTTCCCAAGATCACATGGACCCCGCCGCTAGCGTCCTACCTCGCCTGGCTGGACTGCCGTGCCCTCGCCCTTGGCGACAATCCAGCGGAAACGTTCTTGGCGCGAGGACGCGTCGCCCTGAGTCAGGGCTTGGACTACGGCCGCGAGGGCGCCGGCTTCGTTCGGTTGAACTTCGGAACAAGTCCAGAGCACCTTGCTGACTCCGTACGGCGCATGGCGCGGGCCATCTCATAACCACGGACGCTGGCTTCAGTCGTCATCGTCGTCATCATCATCGTCCAAGCCAACCAGCCATTCTTTGGCATCGTGGACCTCGTCGGTCTCGAAGACCTTGACCTCACCCGGCATCAGCCAACCGAAGGCCTTGATGCTGTTCTCCAACCAATCAGCGTCGGAGACGATGGCCACCTTCTTCCAGGCCTTGCGGTTTCCAGCCACCATCTTGGTGTCGGCCCAGAGAGCCCCGGCTGAGTACGAGTCGAAATCTTTGCCAAGGACATAGAGCAGCCGCACGTCTCCGCGTTCGAGCGCTGCGCTCACAGCAGGGACAAGCACGTTGCTGTAGTCCTCGTCGGTCACCTTCCCCGCGGCCTCCACACCGATCGTTCCGACAGGCATGTTCTCGATG
>CAWIZB010000020.1:0-240405 GCA_963840505.1 uncultured Actinomycetota bacterium | reverse complement strand
GCAGAGGCCATACCGAGACCCTAGTTCTCCCAAGCCGCGGTGGGTCATCGCGGGGGAAGCCCAGGCTGGCCGCCGAGACCTCAGAGTTAGGCTCGAGTGGACGACCGTGTGGGCTGAGCCAGGGAGGCTATCGATGTCGAACGCGTCCGAGACGAAGCTGCTGGAGTCGGTGCCAGATGGGCTGTTCATCGGCGGTGAGTGGTCTCCGGCCATCTCCGGTAGCACGTTGGTGGTGCATGATCCTGCCACCGGCGACGTGATCAAGACCATCGCCAACGCGGGCGTCGAGGATGGTGCCGCAGCCATGGACGCAGCTGTCAACGCTGCTGCGGCCTGGGCTAAGACGCCACCTCGGGAGCGCGCCGAGATCCTGCGGCGGGCCTTCGATCTGGTTCAAGAGCACAAGGACGACGTTGGCCTGCTGATGACCCTCGAAATGGGCAAACCGCTGGCCGAGTCGAAGGCTGAGGTTTCCTACGGCAGTGAGTTTCTGCGCTGGTTCTCCGAGGAGGCCGTGCGGATCTTCGGTCGTTATGGAACCAACCCCGAGGGCACCGGGCGGATGATCGTCTCGCAACATCCGGTCGGGCCAAGCTTCTTGATCACGCCGTGGAACTTCCCCCTTGCCATGGCGACTCGCAAGATCGCTCCGGCGCTTGCCGCCGGCTGCACCGTCGTGATGAAGCCTCCGGCGCTCACCCCGTTGACCACTCTGTACTTCGTCAAGCTGCTCGCCGAGGCCGGCCTACCGTCGGGTGTGGTCAACGTGATCACCACATCCACGTCGGGGAAGGTATCGGGACCGATCATCGCCGATCCCCGGCTGCGCAAGCTCAGCTTCACCGGATCGACCGAGGTAGGTCGCAAACTGCTTGAGCAGGCTGCCGGCAACATCCTGCGTACCTCCATGGAACTTGGCGGCAACGCGCCTTTCCTGATCTTCGACGATGCTGATCTTGGCGCGGCCGTTGACGGAGCGATGATCGCTAAGTTCCGCAACATCGGTCAGGCCTGCACGGCTGCGAACCGGTTCATTGTGCATGAGGCCGTGGCCGACGAGTTCGCTGCCCGGGTCACCGAGCGGGTGCAGGCGTTCAAAGTCGGTCGAGGAACCGAGGAGGGCGTCCAGATCGGCCCGCTGATCAACGCCGACGCGGTTGAGAAGGCTGACTCGCTGGTGCGAGACGCGACCTATCGCGGCGCGAAGGTGCTGACTGGCGGTCACCCGGTCGATGGGCCGGGCACGTTCTACGAACCCACCGTTGTCACCGGCATACGTCCCGGCAGCGACATCCTCCGCGAAGAGATCTTCGGACCGGTGCTCAGCATCGTGACCTTCGGCGATGAGGACGAAGCCGTGCGGATCGCCAATGACACCGAGTATGGGCTCGTCGGCTACGCGTACACCAAGGACCTGGCACGCGGCCAGCGCCTCATCGACTCCTTGCAAACAGGGATGCTGGGCCTCAATGTCGGTGTGGTTTCCAACGCCGCAGCCCCCTTCGGTGGCGTGAAACAGTCCGGGATTGGGCGCGAGGGCGGCTTCGAGGGGATTCAGGAATACCTGTCCACGAAGTACACACTGATTCCTAACCCATTCGCCGGCTGATCCCCTCAGAAACTGACGCTGGTTTCCCGCGCACGAGCCTGGACGGCGTGTCGGGCCAACTGGCGTCAGATTCTGAGGGGACTCAACCAGTTAGGGTGCGGTGGTGAGCACGCCGACCGTCGCTATGGACACTGCCGAGCTGATTGCTCAGATCAAGGAACTGGCGATCGTCCGCGGCAGGGTCGTCTTGGCTTCTGGGCGCACGGCCGACTACTACGTCGACATGCGACGGGTCACCCTGGACGGTGCGGCTGCGCCCCTTGTCGGGCGGGTGATGCGGGCCCTGGTTGCCGACTGGGACTTCGAGGCAGTCGGCGGCCTCACCCTCGGAGCTGACCCAGTTGCAACGGCCATGATGCATGCCGCAGCCGCTGCCGGTGAGCGGCTCGACGCGTTCGTAGTCCGCAAGCAAGGCAAGGAGCACGGCTTGCAGCAACGCATCGAAGGGTCACCTGTGGCGGGTCGCCGCGTGCTTGCCGTGGAGGACACCAGCACGACCGGTGGCTCGGTCTTGACTGCGGTGGAGGCGCTGCGCGAGGCCGGTGCCCAGGTGATCGGAGTTGCCGTCATCGTCGACCGCAACACTGGTGCCAAGCAGGCCGTCGAGACGGCGGGGCTCGAGTACCGCTGGGCGATCTCGGCGCGCGACCTCGGTTTGGAGTAAGGGTCTCTCGGGGCCTCGCCGCGATCACCAGCTAGGGTAAATGGACTGACTTCGTCGAGATATCGATGCTGCCCTTCGACAAAGATCAGGGCGCATGCATGCAAGCTAAGGAGATCTGATGGGTACCGCCATCACCGTGATCATCATCATCTTGGTGATTGTCGTCATTCTCGCGCTCATCGGAATGAGCTCGTACAACGGCTTCGTCAAGTCTCGCAACCTGATTCAGGAGTCCTGGCGTCAAATCGATGTTGAGCTCAACCGCCGCTATGAGCTGATCCCCAATCTGGTCGAGACGGTTCGGGCGTACGCCGCCCACGAGCGCAACACCTTGGAGGACGTCACCAGACTCCGCAGCCAAGCTCAGCAGCTATCGCAGTCCGGAGGCTCGCTGCCAAGCCAGGAGCGCGCCGACGTTGAAGCTGAGCTATCCGGGGCGGTGCGGAACCTGATCGTCAGCGTCGAGGCCTATCCCGATCTCAAGAGCAACCAGAACTTTCTGGAGCTGCAGCGGCAGCTGGCCGAGACAGAGGACCGGATCGCCGCAGGCCGCCGCTTCTACAACGCCAACGTCCGGGTTTACAACACCAAGGTCGAGTCGGTGCCATCGAACATCATCGCCAACATGTTCAAGTTCGATAAGGCAACCTACTTCCAGGTTGACGAACCAGCCGTACGGCAGGCGCCCGATGTGAATTTCGGCGAGATCGCCTACCGTGGCGAACAGGAACAGCCGCAGCTGCCGCCACAGCAGGCGGCACCGCCTGTGCAGTTCGATAGGCAGGGCGACTCGCTGCCCAATCCGCAGGAGTACCAGCAGCCGCCGCAGAGTCATCAGCCGCCGCAGCAGGGGTCTCAGGCACCACAGCCAGGCGGTTATGTGCCGCCGGAAACGGGACCACAGAATCCCAACCAGCGGTAGTGATGCGGGGGTCGGGGGACGTGCCCGCGGAGATGACCTACCAACAGCTCGGACTCTCTGGTCTGACCGTCTCCACTGTCGGACTCGGCTGCAACAACTTCGGCTCCCGAATGGCCGACGAGGACGTGCCGGCGGTCGTGAACGCTGCAATCGATACCGGGATCACACTGTTCGACACCGCTGACGTCTATGGAAACGCGGGCGGCTCAGAGGTCTTGTTGGGCGAGGCGCTCGGCTCGCGCCGCGGTGAGGTGATCATCGCAACGAAGTTCGGCTCCGACATGCGCGGTGCGAACGGCCCGGACTGGGGAGCCCGCGGTTCACGCCGCTACATCAGGATTGCCGTAGAGAGCAGTCTGCGTCGCCTGGGAACGGACTGGATCGACCTCTACCAGTTGCATGAACCCGATCCCAACACGCCGATCGAGGAGACGCTGGCGGCACTCACCGAGATTGTGGCTGAGGGCAAAGTGCGCTACATCGGCTCGTCCAACCTTGCAGGCTGGGAGGTGATGGACGCCGACTGGACCGCTCGGACCAGCGGGTTCGAGGCGTTCATCTCGGCACAGAACGAGTACTCCTGGCTGAACCGGTCTGTGGAGACCGAACTGGTGCCCGCTCTGGAGCACACGGGCCAGAGCCTGCTGCCGTACTTTCCGCTCGCCTCTGGACTCCTCACCGGCAAATACCGCCGTGGTCAGTCCGCTCCTGCCGGCGGCCGGCTGGCGCGGGCGGGGCACACCGAACGGCTCGACAAGGCAAACTTCGATCTCATTGAGGCCATCGAGGCGTACGCCGCCGAGCGGGGTCTCTCCATGCTTCAGGTGGCGATCGGAGGCCTCGCGGCCATGCCGACGGTTGGTTCGGTCATTGCAGGCGCCACCTCAGAAGAGCAGGTGAAGCAGAACGTCGCCGGCGGACTTTGGGTGCCGACCGGAGACGATCTTGAAGCGCTGCTGGAGATCACCGGGCCGGCTGTCTAGCGCCGCCCGCTGACGTCAGGATCAGACCGTTGCGGATTCGTGCTTGCGGCGCCGACGGTGCAGAAGGTACTCGACCCCCATCGGAACCAGCGACGCGATCACGATCAAGATCACCACGGCCTCGATGTTGTTCTTGATGAAGGGGATGTTGCCGAGGAAGTAGCCGGCGATGGTCAATCCGCATGCCCAGAGCACGCCGCCGATCGCGGTGTAAGTGATGAAGTGCCGGAAATCCATCTTGCCGACACCGGCGACCAAGGTCACGAAGGTGCGTACGATCGGCACGAACCGCGCCAGGATGAGCGCACGGTTGCCATAACGTTCGAAGAAGAGGTGCGTTCTGAGGACATAGGACTGCTTGAAGATCCTGCCCGCCAGGCCAGCACGCGGTCTGAAAAGCGGCGGCCCGATCTTGCGACCGATGGCATAGCCGCTCATGTTGCCCAGCACGGCGGCAATGGTCAGCACCACGCAGACGAATGCCAGGTTGTAGGGGATCACCCCCGTCGCAGTGAGCAGCCCTACCGTGAACAGCAGCGAGTCACCAGGCAGCAGCGCGAACAGACCACACTCGGCAAAGATGATGAATGCCACACCCCAGAGCGCGTACGGGCCAAAGAGGTTGATCAGATACTCCGGGTCCATCCAGGACGGAAGCAGCATCGGCACCAGCACTGCGGCCGCGAATGGGGTCACGTCGGGAAACGGTACCGTCGCAGACTGTGAGTTTCCTAAAACGAGCAAGGGGGGCGACCCCCTTGAACCCCCGGAACCCATGACCGATCATCGACGCGCCCTCAGCGAGGAGGAGATTGCCGAGGCGTCTGGAGCGCCAGGGGTGGGACCGCATCCGAAGCCGTGGCCTGAGGATCCGAGGCTGGACCCGGATCTCCTCGAACACGGTGATCGCCGCAATGTGATCGACCGCTATCGCTACTGGACGGTGTCCGCCATCGTCGCTGATCTGGACGCCACGAGGCATCCGCTGCACATCGCGATCCAGAACTGGGAACACGATTTCAACATCGGCTCCATCGTGCGGACCGCCAATGCCTTCAACGTCGCGGCCGTGCACATTATCGGTCGTCGCCGTTGGAATCGGCGGGGGGCGATGGTCACCGACCGCTATCTCCATGTCGAGCACCATCCATCGGTCGCTGATTTCGCCGACCGGCTTGCTGCCGATCGCTACGTCATCATCGGAGTGGACAATCTCGAAGGCGCCGTACCGCTGGAGTCCAACGAGCTGCCGCAGCGCACCTGCCTGGTGTTCGGCTCAGAAGGTCCTGGGCTAACCGATGAGCTCGTCGCTGTCTGTGAGCAACTGGTCGCCATCACTCAGTACGGCTCCACCCGATCGATCAACGCCGGTGCGGCCGCCGCCATTGCTATGTACCACTGGGCCCTCCGGTGGGCCGGCTCGCGTCATATTCCTGGAGTAGGTCATGAGTAGACATTCCGGGTTGTTGCCCTCCGGGAAGGCTCCGCATACTGGCTTCACAGCAGTTCGGGACACGGTCTAGCGAATCGGGGCGGTGAGGACGCATTGCAGCAGGACCATGGCCGGGGTGATCTGGGTGCCCTCCGACTTGATCGCCAACCCGCTTCGGCGACCACCAAACGCGCACAGGTCCGCGGCATCCTCGAGCACCTGATCGAGACCGAGCTGAATCCAGGCGACGCCATCCCTTCTGAGCGAGCTTTGGTAGTCCGCCTCGGGGTCAGCCGGGTCACCGTACGTCAGGCGATTGCGGATCTGGTTGCGGCCGGTGTTTTGGAACGAGTGCACGGCAAGGGGACCTACCTCACCGGCCCGCAAGTGGATTCGCGGCTGCATCTGACGTCGTTCTCGCGGGAGATGCGCGATCGCGGCCTTGTTCCGGCAACGGTCGTCCTCTCGGCGACCGAGCAGCCAGCCGATGATGAGGTGTGCGACGCGCTGCGGATCCGTTCCGGCCAGTCGGTGGTACGCGTGGAAAGGCTCCGGACAGCGGACGGTACGCCGATGGCGTACGAGGTTGGTCACTACCCGTCGTCGCTGTTTCCGGGATTGCTGCAACGGGAGCTCGGGTCGCTGTACGACGTGTTTGCGAGCGAGTATGGCGTAGTGGTCAGCAGCGGTGAACAAACAGTGCGAGCCGAATCGGCCGATGCCCATCAGGCACGCATCCTCGGAATTGCCAGACGTGCACCGCTGCTGGTGCAGGAGCGCGTGACGTACGCGGGAGAGAGAGCGATCGAGATGTCGACGTCCTGGTATCGCGCGGACCGTTATCGGATCCATATGGCCATTACGCCTCGCGGCGCTCGAGAGAATTAGCCGTGGACGCCATGAGCACGGGTCCGATTTCGGAGCTGGTCGTTCCGTATGATCCGGGGCCGCTGACCGCGAAGGTGCTGCGCTGGCGCCGGCTGATACGGTCGCGCCTGATCAGCCTCGTGATCACCATCGTGTTGCTGCTGCTGATCTATGCGTGGCAACGAGACGATCTGCAGGGCGTCGGCTTCTTCATCATTTGCGCAGTGGTGTTGGGAGTGTCGTTGGCGATCCTTGGCGTCACTGTCGTTTTGTACTTCCTGGCCAAACGGGAAATGCGCACTCTCGGTAGCGGCATCGCCATCCGAATCGGTCCCCCCGGCATCCAGGTTGCCGGGCTGGGCACGTCGTGGTCAGAGGTCGCCGCCATCGATACGGTCAAGGGTGGCCTGAGTCGCGGGCCACGGCTTCGACTGACGACCGCTGACGGTAGGCGTGCTGACGTGCCATTCGATCAGGTCGATGTGTTTCCAGCCACTCTGGACAGCACGGTTCGCGCCTTCTCTGCGGGCCGCCATGGGGTTGACTTGTCGGCGCTGGAAAGCTGAGACACGTTGCTGGAGTTACCACCGCTACGCGTTCTTTGACAGACTGTGCATTCAGGTACGCGTGATCGCGAACGCAGCACAATTCAGCAGGTAGGAAAGGAACTCATCGAGTATGCCCATCGCCACCCCTGAGGTTTATGCCGCGATGCTGGACGCGGCCAAAGAGCGGTCTTTTGCCTACCCAGCCATCAATATCAGCTCCTCGCAGACATTGAACGCCGCCCTTCAGGGCTTCACCGAGGCCGGATCGGACGGCATCGTCCAGGTCTCCACCGGCGGTGCGGAGTACCTGTCAGGCCCAACGATCAAGAACCAAGTCACCGGCGCAGCGGCACTGGCGGCGTACGCGAACGAGGTTGCCAAGAAGTATCCGATCAACATCGCGCTGCACACCGACCACTGCCCGAAGGAGAAGCTCGACGGGTTTGTCCGGCCGCTGCTCGCGATGTCTCTGGAGCGGGTCAAGGCGGGCGGCCTGCCGATCTTCCAGTCGCACATGTGGGACGGCTCCGCTGTGCCGCTCGAGGAGAACTTGTCGATCGCCGAGGATTTGCTGGAGCAGACCTCAGCCGCGAACGTGATCTTGGAGATCGAGGTTGGCGTCGTCGGCGGCGAGGAGGACGGCGTCAGCGCCGAGATCAATGAGAAGCTCTACACCACCGTCGAGGACGGGCTGCGGACCATCGAGGTGCTCGGTACGGGAGAGAAGGGCCGCTACATCACCGCGCTCACCTTTGGCAATGTGCACGGGGTGTACAAGCCGGGCGCGGTCAAGCTACGGCCCGAGGTGCTCAAGGACATCCAGGAGGAGGTCGGCGGCAAGATCGGCAAGGAGCGGCCGTTCGACCTGGTCTTCCACGGCGGATCAGGCTCAACACTGGAGGAGATCCGGGCGGCGCTGGACTACGGCGTCGTCAAGATGAACATCGACACCGACACCCAGTACGCGTTTACGCGTCCCGTTGCCGGGCACATGTTCACCAACTATGACGGTGTGCTGAAGGTCGATGGCGAGGTCGGGAACAAGAAGGCGTACGACCCGCGGGCTTGGGGGAAGGTGGCCGAGGGGGGCATGGCCAAGCGCGTGGTCGAGGCCTGCGAGGACCTACGTTCGGCCGGGACGTCTCTGAACGCCTAACTCCCGCCAGCCGCCGACACATTGGTGTCCCGGCGAAGACCGGCCTGATGTGCCGGCGCCAAAGGGTTGTGGTTGGGCTTGCCCGTCAAGCTGCAGGTTTGTGGTGGTTCCGTTTCACGATTCTTAGCCTTTGGCGCCGACACATCCGGCCGGTCTTCGCCTCGGTCGAGGCTTTGGCGGGCTGAGAGCTGGTGAGTTGGCTTCATTGGCGGTCGGCAGCTGGGTCGCGGGCTGCGATGTGGCGCGCTCGGCTCCGTTTCCCTCAGAATCTGACGCCAGTTCGAGGGACACGCCGCCGGATAGGCCGGCTGCGCGCCGAACTGGTGTCAGATTCTGAGGCTTCGTGCTGGCACTCGGTCCCAATCTGGTCTCACTGAAAGGGTTATGTGAACGTTCGTCGCGTCACAGCCGTGATCTAGCTGTAGGCGCGTTCACCAACAGACAATCGTTCCGGGCACAAGGAGGTTGACATGGCGCTGCGCAACTACCTCGTCGGCGAGGTGGCCGAGGACTTCGTAGACGGACTGCTGAGCCGGAGGGAGGCCCTGCGCAGGCTGACCCTGCTTGGCCTGAGCATGAGCAGTGCTACTGCCCTGCTGGCCGCGTGTGGTGATGGCGGCGGTGGGCAGACGGGGGGAGCGGCGTCGCCTGCGGAAGCCGCAACGCCCTCGCCAGCGGCACCCACGACAACCCCAGGAAGAACCTCGTCAACCAAGCCGGGTGAACCGGTGCGCTTCGCCGGGCCGGCCGGTGAGCTGCAGGGATCCTGGGCCGAGGCGTCCGATCCTCAAGGCGCCCTGCTGGTTATCCATGAGAATCGCGGTCTGACCCCGCACTTTGTTGACCTGGTGGGACGCTTTGCGGGTGCGTCCTACTCGGCGCTGTGCGTAGACCTGCTCTCGGCCCAAGGCGGCACCGGTTCGCTCGGGGATCCAGCGGCCGCACCGACCACTCTTGCGAATACCCCGCCCGAGCAGCTGGTCGCGGACCTCCAGGCCGGCATCGACGAACTCGAGAAGCGCGTGGCAGGCGCGAAGGTCGGGGTGGTCGGATTCTGCTTCGGCGGTGGCATGACCTGGAACCTGCTGCAAGCTGGTGAACAGCGCATGGCGGCTGCTGTCCCGTTCTACGGACCCGCGCCCGAAAACCCCGACTTCAGCCGAGCTAAGGCAGCCGTTTTCGCGATCTACGGAGAGCAGGACGAACGGGTGAACGCGAGCCGAGAGCGCGCCGAGGCGGCCCTCAAGGCGGCCGGACTTACCTACGAAGTTCGTACCTTCCCCGGAGCCGGCCATGCCTTCTTCAATGACACCGGCCCTCGTTACAACGCGGAGGCCGCCGAGCAGGCCTGGCAGGACATGCTGAACTGGTTCGGCCAGCACCTGGCGTGATGGGCGACCGGCGAACCGGCCGGGGAGCGTGGTAGGAGTACCAGCGTCACGGGGCAGGTAGGCGAGTGGCGCGTAGTCTTCGGAGGGTGTCCACCGTTGTCGCTGACCGGCCCACACCGCTGAGTCGGGTGTGGTCGGGCAGCAAGATCATCGCTGAGGATTTGACCGGCGAAGATCTGAGCGATGTGTTGGAGCTGCATTCGGACGCATCGGCATGGTGGGTCTTGCCGCGAGATCCCGACTACGGGGCGGTGGAGCTTCGTCATGTCGCACGTGCCCTCGATCTCGACGAGCTGGCGATCAAGGACCTGCTGGCGAATGACAGGCGAGCCAAGTTCGAGGCGATCGGCCAGGCGCGGCTCGTCATCACCAATGCGGTGTCGGTCCATGAGGACAGCGCCCAGATCCTGGTGCATCCGGTGTCGATGATCGCGACCGATCGCGCCGTGATCTGTCTGATGGAGCCGACGCCGGACTTCCAGCCCGCCCAGCTACTCGTGGAGAAGCAAGAACTGATTACACGAGGCGGCATCGAGGCGGCGGTCCAGACGGTCATCGCGGGTGTGATTCGCACCTATGAGGATGCGCTCCAGTGGCTCGAGGATGCCAGCGACAATCTCGCAAATGTGCTGTTCGAAGAGAGACCGCTCAACAGGCCTGAACAGCTGCATGCTTTCAAACTCCGCTCCGCCCTTTCTCAGCTGCGCCGGCTCACCGATCCGATGCGGACGGTGATGAGCGACATCGTCGATCGTCCGCCACAGGGCCGAAAAGCCAAGGCCGGGCGAGACGCCGCAATCGGACGTCACTGGGTGGTGCTGGCCGAGCAGCACGGACGCGTTGCCAACGCTGCCGATTCACTGCGCGAGGCGCTGTCGTCGATTTTTGACACCAGTCTCGCCCTCGCCGATGTGCGGCTGAACCAGATCGTGAAGAAGCTCAGCGGATGGGCGGCGATCATCGCAGTTCCCACCCTGGTCACGGGCTTTGTCGGGATGAACGTCGGGTTCCCGCTGGCGGGGAGTCATGCGGGCTTCTGGGTCTATTTTCTGATCATGATTGCGGCAAGTGTGGTGCTCTATCTCGTTTTTCGCGCCAAGGAGTGGCTCTAACCGGTCTCGTGCGACACCGGGGAGGTTAGGTAGGGTTACGTCGCAAGAGTCCCTGTGGCGAATGCGCCCGGGGGCTTCAGTATTTCTCTACACAGTAGGGAGCTAGAAGGGACGGCGATCAGATGCCGGCGATTGTGGTAATGGGAGCCCAGTGGGGGGACGAGGGGAAGGGAAAGGCGACCGATCAGCTCGGTGATCGCGTCGACTACTGCGTCCGTTATTCAGGCGGGAACAACGCCGGCCACACAGTGGTAGTCAATGGCGAGCGTTACGCCTTGCACCTGCTGCCGTCGGGCATCCTGAACCCCAACTGCGTTCCGGTGATCGGCAACGGGGTCGTGGTGGACCTCGATGTGCTGTTCAGTGAGATCGAAGGGCTCGCGGCGCGGGGGGTGGACGCCTCGCACATGCTCATCTCGGCAAACGCGCACATCATCACCTCCTACCACCAGGTGATGGACAAGGTCACCGAGCGTTTCCTTGGGAAGGCTCGGATCGGTACCACGGGACGCGGCGTCGGCCCTGCGTACGCGGACAAGGTCAACCGGGTCGGCTTGCGCATTCAGGACCTGTTCGACGAGTCGATCCTCCGCAAGAAGGTCGAGGCAGCCCTCGAGCAGAAGAACCATCTGCTGGTCAAGGTCTACAACCGACGGCAGATCGATCCGGCGGAGGTCTCCGACCACCTGCTCTCTCATGCGGAGCGGATCAGACCGCACGTCGTTGATGTCAGTGTGCTGCTCAACCACGCGCTCGATGCCGGAAAGGTGGTGCTGTTTGAAGGCGCCCAAGCCCATCACCTGGACGTTGATCATGGAACCTACCCGTACGTCACCTCATCCAACCCGGTTGCGGGCGGCGCATGTGTGGGTACCGGGGTGGGACCCACCCGGATCGACAGGGTTGTCGGGATTGCCAAGGCATACACCACGCGAGTCGGCGAGGGGCCGATGCCGACCGAGCTGCACGGCTCGGACGGCGACAAGCTGCGGGAGGCCGGTGTCGAGTTCGGGACCACTACGGGACGCAAGCGTCGCTGCGGCTGGTTCGACGCCTTGGTCGTCCAGACGGCGGCCCGCGCCAATGCGTTCACCGACATCTTCTTGACCAAGCTCGACGTGCTGACCGGTTGGGAGAAGGATCCCGGTTTGTGTCGGATACCAGGTGAACGGCATCCGTCACGACAGCATGCCGCTCACTCAGTCGGAGTTTCACCATGCCGTCCCGATCTACGAAGAATTGGACGGCTGGACTGAGGACATCAGTGGCTGTCGGGACTTCGACGATCTTCCCAAGAACACCCAGGTGTACGTGAACCGGCTCGAGGAGCTCTGCGGTGCCCGGATCTCGGGCATCGGCGTCGGCCCCTCCCGTGAACAATCGATCGTCACAAACGATCTCATTTGATTTCGCATCTGCTCGCGCATACGTCACCAGAATCCGGCTGGTTCGTCGGTGGCGGAGCGCTTCTCGCCACAGAGCCGCGAACGCGGCCAGGCAGCGGCCCTAAATCAAAGCCGGGTGCTGGGCCGGAAACCCTAGCCGGGGATAGAGATCGTCCAGGTGGAACCGCGTGATGGCCTCGATGTGGTCGCCCGCCAAGGTAAGGACAAAGAATCCCGCTGGTCTTGCGATGGGCTCGTCCTGATCACTGATGTAGCTGGCGAAACAGGGTTGGTTGTTTGCTCGGCCGGGTTGTAGATAGACGGTGCGTTCGCCGCGGAAGGCAAAGCTGGCCTGGAGGAAGGCTCGAATCGCATCCCAGCCGTGGTACTGGTGTGGCGCCGGAGGCATGGACAGCCAAGAATCATCAGTGAGCAAGGTGAGCACACCGTCGATGTCGGCAGCGACGTACGCGTTGGCGAAGCGCCGTGCTAACTCGCGTTCCTCGGCCGACTGCGACGGCGGTCGACGCTCAGTTGTCGCGCTTGAACTCTGCAGCGCCGCACGACCGCGCTGCAGAGTTCCCTTGATGGCTGTCTGGCTGGTCTTGAGCATTGCCGCCACCTCTTCGGTGTCGAAGCCAAGGACGTCGCGCAACAGAACGGTTGCCGCCTGGCGAGGCGGCATCCGCTGCAAGCCAGCAACGAACGCGAGCTGGATCGCCTCCGCCTGGCTGTAGCGAGCTTCCGGGCCTGGCGCTGTGTCGGCGATTCCCTCCAGCAGGGCGTCTGGATAGGGCTGGAGCCACCGAATCGCATCATGTTGTGTCGGTTCTGGCGGTTGGAATGGTGGGGTCGGCTCGGCCGGAACTCGTCGGGCTCCGGCCCGCATTGCATTAAGGCAGGTGTTTGTAGCGATGCGGTACAGCCAGGAACGTAGCGAGGAACGCCCTTCAAACCCGGCGATTCCCCGCCAAGCCGCCAGCAAGGTCTCCTGCAGCATGTCCTCGGCGTCGGTCAAAGACCCGAGCATCCGGTAGCAGTGTGCCAACAGCTCTCGTCGGTAAGGGTCAGTGATCTCGCGAAAGGCCTGTTCATCGCCGGTGCGAGCTCTCTGCACCGTTGCCTGCTCCACTCTGTCAGCCTGCCATTTCATCGCATTCGCTCCGGCAGCGTTCCATTCGCAGCCGCGATGGTGTCCATATCAGTGGGAGGACGGATTCACCTCCAAAACGGCTAATGAAGGAGATCACGATGACCGGATCGACAAGTCCCGCGCTCGATGTGGCGCTGGCTTACCACCAGGCTTGGACAAGTCAAAACCTGGAGAAGGCGATGGGTTATATCGCTGACGACATTGTTTGCGACGCACCAGCCGGTCGTCTGGAGGGCGCCGCTGCGTATCGCGAATTCATGGGCCCGTTTGTGCAGATGCTCACCGGCTCGAAACTCATCGCCGCTTTCGGTGATCGGCAGACGGCACTGGTGATGTACGACACCGAGACAGTGCTTGTCAAAAGTGCTCCCGGCGCCGAATGCGTGACCGTCAATGACGGAAGGATCACTTACAGCCGGTTCGTTTTCGACCGGGCTCCCTTTGAGGCCGCCCGTAAGAATGGTGGCTGACGCTACAACCTTGGGCGCGCTCGCCCAAGGCAGAAATAGTGACAGGATGCGCGAGGGGGGCGGCGAGGTGGTACGCAAGGCGACTGCACAAGATGTGGCCGACCTTGCCGGGGTGTCACGGAGTGCGGTCTCGCTGGTCTTGAACGGTCGCGGGCAAGGAAACATCGCACCTGATAAGCAGCAGGCGATCATCGACGCGGCTCGCCAACTGGATTACACCCCGAACGCAGTCGCGCTCAGCCTGCGCAACCGGCGCAGTCGTACGATCGGCGTGCTGACCTGGCCCGGCGCGGGTAGATTCGCGGAGTCCATGCTGCATGCGACGCTGCAGGCCGCAACGAGAGCCGGCTACTTGTTGATCTTCATGGACACGGCCAATGATCGTGATCATCAAAACCGGGCTCTCTCCACCCTTCATGATCATCAGGTGGATGCCTTGTTGGTGATCGCGCCCGATCTGGTTGACTATCGCCCTGTCGAGGTGATGTCGACGATCCCGACGATCTTGGTCAACTGCCTCGACCCGAATGCCAGCGTGACAAGCATCGTTCCGGACGAGCACGGCGCTGGATCAGCAGCGGCTCGCGTTCTCATTGAGGCCGGGCATACCCGTATTGGCGTCGTTGCGGGACCCTCGGACGCGATGCAGAGCCGGCTGCGTCTCGCGGGCATCCAGGCGACGGCGGCAGCCGAGCAGATGACCTTTTCGGT
Source organism: uncultured Actinomycetota bacterium (assembly GCA_963840505.1). Lineage (GTDB taxonomy): Bacteria > Actinomycetota > Actinomycetes > Propionibacteriales > Propionibacteriaceae > Microlunatus. The sequence goes on along the minus strand of CAWIZB010000020.1, from coordinate 226,002 downwards.
TCGGGCGGTGCCCAACCGCGACATCGGCTTGGGCTTCGACGCGGCTCGTACGCTGCTCAGCGCGCCGGGCGCCCCGACCGCACTGATCTGCACTCACGAGCGGCTGGCAGTCGGTGCACGGCTTGCTGCTTCCGACCTCGGGCTCGCCATTCCGGCCGACCTGTCGATTGTCAGCCTGGATGACGGTGAACTGCTGGCCTCTCGGCTCGTCCCGCCGCTGACGACGATCGAGCGCCCGGATCGGGCCATGGCTGAGAAGGCCGTCACGATGACGCTGGAGCGTCTCGATGAGGACAGCGGAGCACCGAGTCCGCAGTTCTCCTTCAGCTGCCCGGCTGTCAACCGGGACTCTGTGGCACGCCCGCGGCGGCCGAACCGGCGACCTTGCCGCCCAGCCGATAGGCGGTGACCGCAGCGCCCTCCACGATCCAGCTGCTGTGGTCCGTCGGATAGGCGCGCGTGGTGTGGCTTGTTCCACGGTGAAAGGTCTCCACCATGCTGCCGTCGACCAGAATCCTGGCTGGCTCGGTCGATGTGCCCTCCGCCGACGACACCAGCGCAGTCGCACCGTCGTTAGCGAGCCGCAAGACGACCGGGCCGTTGGCGACCAGTTCGAAGGCGTGCGCCTGGAAGGGCAGCCCCGGCTGACAGGGCAGGCGTTCCAGGCGCAGCGCACTGAGTTCGGCTGCCGGCCGCGTACCGAGGACGCCGTTGCGTAGGTAGAGCTCACGCGGAAAGGTCAGTACGCCAGCCCAGCCGGCGTCGGCGATCTGCTGTTCGCTACGCCCGAGTTCCCAAGCCCAAGCCCACAACAGCGTGCGGTCCGGTTCAGCCAGCACCTGCGGGGCGTAGAAAGCGGGTCCCTCATCGAATACACCTCCTGAGGTCGCCTTGAACGTCCAACGCTGATCCTGAGCGACCAGGTCGCCAATCAGGTAGCGCACTCTGGACAGCTGGTCGACGCCATCGACACCGCCAATTAGGGAAACCAGCAGCACCCATTGGCCCGCGACCCGCATCAGATTCGGGCACTCCCAGATGTTGGCGTCAGCGACCTCGGCGGCAATGGGGTCATCGGTTGTGAGCAGATCACCGAGCTCGCTCCACTGCGTGAGGTCGTCACAGCCATAAAGCAGCAGCCGCGGGCGCCCAGCCGCTTGTCCCGCTCCTTGCACTGCATACCGATGGCCGTCGTGGACGAAGACGAACGGATCTCTGACCTCCTCCATCCCGGAGTTTCTCGAGATTCCCTTGACCGGCGACTCATCTTGCTGCCAATGAATCAGGGACCGATCCGACCGTGCAAGGGCGACGACAGCGTTCCTGGCGTCGTCTGGGTTTGCGCTGTAGACCGCCGTCGGCACACCGCCGTCGTCGACGACGCAACCGCTCCAGCACCCAGCTCCGTCGATGAGCCCCCGCCTCGGCGCGAGCGCGATCGGGTGCTGCTGCCAATGGATCAGGTCAGTGGAGCTGACATGGCCCCAATAGATCGCTTCGTGCACGCGGCGCCACCGGGTTGTACTGAAAGAAGACGTGGTAGCGGCCGTCAATCTTGCACAGACCATTCGGATCGTTCAGCCAGCCTTGCGGCGGCCGAATGTGCAGGGCGGGAAAGCTGGGATCAGCCACGAAGCGAAAGGCTACTGCCCGTCCAAGCTTCGGTAGGCTTTCGGCACGTGGTGGACCCTTTGCGCGTGTTGGTGATCGGCTCTGGCGGCCGCGAACATGCGCTCACTTTGGCGCTTAGTCGCGACCCCGCTGTCGTCGAGCTGCATGCTGCGCCTGGCAACCCTGGCACTGCTGCACTCGGCACGAATCATCGCGTCGATCCACTTGACGGTAATTCGGTGGCGGATCTGGCCGCCCGGCTCGGAGTCAATCTGGTCGTCGTTGGACCCGAGGCGCCGCTGGTGGCAGGTGTGGCCGATGTCGTGCGCGCGAGCGGAGTCGCCTGCTTCGGCCCCTCCGCGGCCGCGGCGCAACTGGAAGGCAGCAAGGCCTTCGCCAAGCGGGTCATGGCCGCAGCGGGCGTACCCACGGCTCGTTCCTTTGAATGTGTGACGCGTGACCAAGTTGATCAAGCGCTCGATGCATTCGGTCCGCCCTATGTGGTCAAGGACGACGGGCTGGCAGCTGGGAAAGGCGTGGTCGTCACCAGCGACCGACAGCTGGCTGTTGATCATGCTTTGAGCTGCCGGCGAGTGGTGATCGAGGAGTTCCTCGATGGACCGGAGGTGAGCCTGTTCGGGATAACTGATGGGCGCACCGTACGCGCTATGCAGCCCGCCCAGGATTTCAAGCGTGTCGGCGACGGGGATAGCGGACCCAACACCGGAGGCATGGGCTCGTACACGCCGTTGCCTTGGGCACCTGATGATCTTGCCGAAGAGGTCACTCGTACGGTGCTGCGGCCGACCATCGACGAGATGGCGCGGCGCGGCACCCCGTTCAGTGGACTGCTGTACGTCGGGCTAGCGCTGACCTCTGGCGGTGTTCGCGTCGTCGAGTTCAACGCACGGTTCGGCGATCCCGAGACCCAGCCGCTGCTGGCCCGCCTGGTGACGCCCCTTGGTGGACTTCTTTACGCCGCGGCTACCGGTGATCTTGCTGCGCATTCCGATCTGGAGTGGGGGAGTAGTGCCGCGGTGGCTGTCGTCCTCGCCGCTGCTGGTTATCCGGGTACGCCTACGACGGGTGGGGTGATCACTGGTGTCGAGGCGGCAACGAGGAACGGCAGCGTAGTCATCCATGCTGGGACCGCGCTCGATCAACAGGGCAACCTGATCAGTGCCGGCGGCCGAGTTCTCGCGGTTGTCGGGCTCGGTGAGGATATCGAGGCAGCTCGTGGCAGGGCGTATGAGTCGATCGCGGAGATCCAGCTTGCAGGATCCTTCTACCGCCATGACATCGCGGCAACCTCCACTTATCGCCGCGATGTCGCGGCAGGCGCCGCGCGGCTGGCGGTGAGCTGAAAGGTGCGGATCGGCAACGTCCTGGCCAACCGCTACGCCTCACCGGCGATGCGTGAGGTCTGGTCTTCAGAGAGCAAGATCATCTCCGAACGGCGGCTGTGGCTCGCGGTGCTGACGGCACAGAGTGACCTTGGCGTGGACTTCGGTGGTGATGACCCTGCTCTGGTGATCAAGGCTTACGAGGGCGTAGTTGAGCACGTTGATCTCGCAAGCATCGCCGAGCGGGAGAAGATCACCCGGCATGACGTGAAGGCGCGGATCGAGGAGTTCAATGCGCTGGCCGGCTTCCAGCACGTGCACAAGGGGATGACCTCCCGCGACTTGACCGAAAACGTCGAGCAGCTCCAGATCGTTTCCTCTCTCAAGATCATCCGGGACCGGATGGTGGCGACACTGGTGCAGCTCGCCCAGTTGGCGACCCAATACGCAGACCAGCCGATGGCTGGGCGGACCCACAATGTCGCAGCACAGATCACCACCTTAGGGAAGCGTTTCGCCACCACGGCGAACGAGCTACTGGTGGCGTACCAGCGTATCGAGGAGCTGCTCGGCCGCTATCCGTTACGTGGCATCAAGGGTCCGGTGGGGACGAGCCAGGACATGCTGGATCTGCTGGGCGGCGACGGTGGCAGGCTCGAGGAGCTCGAGCGGCGGATCGCTGATCATCTGGGCTTCACACACGTTTTGGTGAGCACTGGCCAGGTGTATCCACGCTCGTTGGACCTTGACGTGATCAGTGCGCTGGCTCAGGTCGCCGCGGGGCCCTCGAATCTGGCGACCTCCATCCGGCTGATGGCCGGGCATGAGCTGGTCACCGAGGGGTTCCTGCCCGGCCAAGTGGGTTCGAGTGCCATGCCGCACAAGATGAATACCCGCTCCTGCGAGCGCGTCAACGGGCTGGCGGTGATCATCAGGGGTTATCTCTCGATGATCGGCGAGCTCGCCGGAGATCAATGGAACGAGGGCGACGTGTCCTGCTCGGTGGTCCGCCGCGTTGCGTTGCCGGACGCATTCTTTGCCCTCGATGGGCTGTTCGAGACCTTTCTCAGCGTGCTCCAGGACTTCGGTGCATTTCCAGCGGTCATCAACGCGGAGCTGCAGCGCTACCTGCCGTTCCTGGCCACGAGCAAGGTACTGATCGCGGCGCTGCGGCACGGAGTGGGCCGGGAGACCGCACATGAAGCGATCTCCGAACACGCGATCGCGGTTGCCCTGCAGATGCGCGAGACCGGTCGCGGCGAGAACGACCTGCTTGATCGCTTGGCTGCCGACCCGCGGCTTGGCGTGACTCGCGCCGAGCTGGCTGCAGCGATTGCCGATCCAATAGAGCTGGCCGGCACCGCGGGCCGACAAGTAGTGGCGCTGGCTTCCCAGATCGAGGCGATCGCCGAGGCACATCCAGAGGCGGCGGGGTATCGCCCCGGTCCCGTGCTCTGAACCCAAGCTCACAGCGGAGGATGCGAAGTCGCCGAGTCCCGATTGGCGTGAGCGCATACAGAAAGCCCCTCAGCCGCAGTGACTGAGGGGCCCTTGGTAGCGAGATCAGGCGATGGTCGTGGCCTCGTCCGGCATGAGCAGCCAGGCGAGCGAGATAGATCAGGATCTGCGGGCCGGGGAGGAACAGGCTGGCTACGAATACGATTCGCACGACGGCGGGATCAAGATTGAAGTGGCGGGCGATTCCCGAGCACACGCCAGCGATCATCCGGTCGTCGCGAGGGCGGGATAGTGACATCTCGAGCTGTCCTTTCTGGACGTCAATGTGGGTACATCTCAACTGTGAGGCAACATGTCATGGCAACCGCCTGATTGCTGGCCCGGTCCGGGTCGTCCTCAGGGCGTAAGACGTGTCTTCCCTGAGGAGAAAGCAACAATCCAACAAAGGTTGCTGACGACACCGACATGGGGGTTGAGCGGTACGCGGCGATCACTGAGAGGATGTCTCGGTGGACCGGCCACGGCGGGCGCTCCTCGAGGAGCCAGACAACGTTGAGTCATACGTCGCCAAACGCTCTCTCGGCTTCACTCAAGCTGATAGCGGAGACCGCGTTGTGGTGCGTCCGGCGCGCGCCGCTCGACCACTTGAGCCAAGTGCGGTCGGAACGCAGCCACAGACAGCAGGGCGCGATCTTGCCGACCCGCCCATGCCGCGTCGAGCCACGCCTGCTGAACCGTTGAGCTGGGACTTCGACGAGAAGCCAACGACGACAGAACCGGCGGCTGTTGGCCGGCGTGCCATTGTTGATCTTGAGCCCACCCCATCCAGGCAGCCCGTTGTACCATCGCAGCCGGCCGCGCCCCTCGCAGTGCGGCAGGCTGCTCCGGAGAATCCCCAGCCGGCACGCAGTGCGCCGCCCTCGCCACCTCGCGAGCTAGCGGTTGAGCCGCCCAAGATCACTGCGCCCCTGCCACCTCGCGAGCCAGCGGTCGAGCCGCCCAAGATTGCTGCGCGTTGGGTTCCACCCCCAGCCCCGATACTCACACCGGCCCAACCGGTCATCTCGCCTGCGGCTCCCATTCCACCGCCCACCCGGACGGAGCAGCAGGAACCGTACCGGCCAGCTCCGCCCGCCGATCGTCCAACAACGCCGCTACCCCGGACGCCAGCGGTGCCTCGGCCAGCGCCTGAAACCATGCGCGTCGAGCCGCTTCAGACACCCTCTCAGAACCGCCCGTCGACGACGCCACGACCACGGTCTGGACAAACCGTCCATCGCGCTGCTGCACCCGCGGTACACCGGGCCAGGCCTTCCACCTGGACCGTCCACCATGCGGTGTCGCCAATCGTCGTGGATCGGCTGATCAAGAGCTACAACGGGACCCTCGCCGTACACAATCTCAGCTTCATGGTCGAGCCGGGACGCGTAACCGGCTTCCTCGGGCCCAATGGCGCGGGGAAAACCACCACGATGCGGATTCTTGTCGGGTTGGTCACCCCAACGACCGGTACGGCGAAGTTTGGCGACCTCGCCTACGCCGAGCTGCCGCATCCGCAGCGGACGGTCGGATGCGTGCTCGATGCGCGATTCCACCCAGCCCGTAGCGGCCGTAACCACCTTCGAGTGCTCGCGCCGACTGCCGGCGCAAGCGATCGCCGGGTCGACGAGTTGCTCGGCGAGGTCGGCCTCGGCGAAGTCGCCCGGCAATCGGTCGGGGAGTACTCCATGGGGATGCAGCAGCGCCTGGCGCTGGCTGCCGCGATGCTCGGCAATCCCGACTACTTGATCTTGGACGAACCAGCGAATGGCCTAGACCCGGAAGGCATCCGCTGGCTGCGCACTTTCCTGCGCGATTTCGCGGCAACTGGCCGGGCGGTGTTGATCTCCTCCCATTTGCTGAACGAGATCGAGGCCACCGCAGACGACATCGTCGTCATCAACCGCGGGCGGCTGCTGGGGCAGATGCCGATGTCGGAACTCAACACAGGCGAGGGCACCACCCGCGCTCGAGTGTCAGATCTGGGGGCCGCAATGCAAGCGCTGGCGGCCATTGGTGCTGACGTGGAAACCGCGGCCGATGAGCGGGGCGCCTATCTGCGCATCCACAGCCACGATGTGGGCCAGGTTGGCTCCGTTCTGTTCAGCTCCGGCATTGCGGTCGACGAGCTGATCACCGAGAGGCGCGATCTCGAGCAGGAGTTCTTCTCCATGCTCGAGGGTTCCGGATGAGCGGTGTGCTGCGTGCGGAGTTCCGCAGGATCAGCACCACCAAGCTGTGGTGGATTGTGCTCATCTGCATCTTCGTGCTCAGCGCTGGGTACGCGGCGCTGCCGGCCGCCGTAGCGCTGCTGCAAAGCAGGACGGGCGTTGCCAGTTCGCCGTTTACTGATCCAGGCATCATCCACAGCATCTACAACGGCGGAAATGTGCTGTCTCGGATCCTGGCCATGGTGGTGGGCATCGTCGCAGTGGGCAGCGATTATCGGTACGGCACGCTCGCCTCGAGCTATCTGGCCACCCCGCGGCGGGTCCGGCTGCTGTTTGGCAAGGCAGCAGCCTTGTTGATCTTCGGGGTGATCTATGGGATCACCAGCGTGGCCGCCGGCATACTGGTGTCGGTTCCGTTCGTGCTGGCGCACGGCGGGACCTTCTTGCTGGACCAGCCAGCAACCTGGCGCTCCCTCATTCTTGGGGTGTGCTCGATCGCGCTCTGGACCTTGATCGGGATGGGCATCGGAATCTTGATCAAGAACATGCTGGTCGCCCTGGTGGTCGGCATCCTCCTCGGTTTCTTGGTGGAGCCGGTTGTATCGATTGTGTTCTTCCTGAACAGGTGGGACCAGCTGCTCAATCTGATGCCCAGCGGAGCCACCAACGCCATGTTGGAGATCACCTCGCCTGTGCTGTTCGCCGGGCATGATCCAACGCCATGGTGGCTCGCCGCGATGGTCCTTGCGGCATGGTGTCTGCTGCCGGCGCTCGCTGGCGCGTTGTCCGCCGTCCGTCGCGACATCGCCTGATTTGTCCGCATCTTGGACTTCACAACAGCAGGCTCTTGCGCTCGACGTATTTCATCGCTCTTCCGGGAGTGGCGCGCCAGCCGGGCTAGACTCCGCAGGCATGGCGCGAGTGGTAGTCGATGTGATGCCGAAGCCGGAGATTCTGGACCCCCAGGGCAAGGCGGTGACCGGTGCGTTGGCGCGGCTGGGCTTTGCCGGCATCTCTGTTCGCCAGGGCAAGCGGTTCGAGCTCGATCTCGACGGTGAAGTCACCGAGGATCGGCTGGCAGAGGTGCGTCGGGCCGCGGAGACATTACTGGCCAACACCGTGATCGAGACCTTCGATGTACGCGTCGAGGAGCTGCCAGCCTCATCCGACGAGAATGACCAGGACGAGTCCGCCGAGCAAACCGAGCTCGCTACGCAGGCGGGCTGATGGGTCCGAAGATCGGGCCAAGGATCGGTGTTGTCACTTTTCCAGGCTCGCTTGACGACCAGGACGCGCTCCGCGCGATCCGGTTGTGTGGTGGTGAGCCGGTGCCGTTGTGGCACGGCAACGACACCCTCGACGACGTACGAGCCGTGATCCTGCCCGGCGGATTCTCCTATGGGGATTACCTGCGGTGCGGTGCCATCTCCAAATTCGCTCCTGTCATGGCCGAGGTGATCAAGGCCGCTCATGACGGGATGCCGGTGCTGGGCATCTGCAACGGCTTTCAGATCTTGTGCGAAGCACACCTGCTGCCAGGTGCGCTGATCCGCAACGACGTGCGGGTCTTCGTTTGCAAGGATCAAGATCTTTCAGTGGAGTCCGTCGACACCACCTGGACATCGGGCTTCACTCAGGGCCAGGTCATCACGCTCGTGCTCAAGAGTGGGGAGGGCGGCTACGTGGCCGACGAGGAGACCTTGCGTCGCCTGGAAGGCGAGGGCCAGGTGATCTTGCGGTATGTCAACGGCAACCCGAACGGCTCGTACCACGACATTGCCGGTATCTGCAATGAACGGGGAAATGTGGTCGGCCTCATGCCACATCCGGAGCACAATGTCGATGCGCTGACGGGGCCGACCCAGGATGGTCGCCCGTTCTTCAGCAGCGTCTGCAGCTTCCTCGCCACCAGGGTCTAAACACTCGTGCCTGACAGACGCTCATCCGGCGTCCGGCAATCGCCGCAGCGTCATCCGGTTGGTGGCGCGGTTGCGGACGAAGCAGATCAGGCTGGCCCACGTCGACGCTGGCGGTGGGTGGTGCTGCTCCTGGCACTGGGCGCGCTGTTCGTCGGGCTTCGTGGCATACACACTCTGGCCGATCAGCCGCAGCAGTCGGCGATCTTCACCGATCGGGTTGTGGTGGTCGGTGTCACGGGACGAACCGAACTTGCGCCGGCTGATCGTGCCGTGCTGGGAACGCATCTCGACGATGCGCAGGCGGGCATGGTCTCCATCCGCCCTCGCTATGTCGGAGACTGTGCCGCGGCCGGGTGGAGCACTCTGGGGGCCGGTCGCCGGGCGGCTGTTGGCGGTCTGTGTGCTCCGGAGGTCCAGAACGGGAAGGTGACCGACTGGACATCGCGCCAGGAAGCCGCTGCAGCGCGCCGTGGTGACGCACAGCTGGGCACGCTGGCCGGCTCCGTCCCCGAATGTGTTGCTGCTGTCGGTCCAGGAGCAGCTCTCGCGGCCGCTAAGCCGGACGGAAGCGTTGCGAGCTACCAAGCGCCCGAAGAGTTCGTCGCTGGCGGGATGCAGACCCAGTGTCCGATCACACTCGTGGACGCGGGACCCCTCTCCGACCAGATCATCACCCAGCTGGCTGACCGCGAGGACATCACGCTGATCGTGACTGGTGTTGGGCCGGCTGCCGGCTCCGATGATCCGAGCCTGCAGGTCACTTACCGGCTCGGTACCACGCTGCCTGGCTGGCTGACCTCCGCAAGCACGCGGCGCGAGGGGATCGTGACACTGACCGACCTGACCCGGACCTTGATCGACTTCGGAGCCCCAGGGTCGTCGGTCGCTGTAGATGGTTCGCCGTTCGCGGTTTATCAGGCAGATCTCACCCTCGATGGCATCGATGCGAAGATCAGCTCGATTGCCGCGCTTTCAGATGCAGCGCCGATCGGCTACCTGGCGCTTGGTCTCGGCGGGGGTCTGCTGTTTGTGATCTTGGTAGTCGGCACGCTGCGGAGTAGCTTTGCGCTGCCCAAACTGATCTTGACCTTCGGTGGGATCCTCCCGGCCGCCATGATGCTCACCGGCGCGGTGCCGTGGCAGAACAGCGACTCGCCGGGGCCGTTCCTCAGTCTCCTCGTGGCTGCCTGGTCGGTGATCTTGACGGCACTGGCGCTCCTCATCGGCAGGCTGGCACAGGTGCCCAACGTTATCGCCGCGGTTGCGATCAGCGTTGCCGCGTTTACCGTTGACGCTGCCCTGGGTGCGGTGATGCAGGCGGGTTCGATGCTCAACTCGCGCCCGATATTCGGCTTGCGGTGGTATGGCTTCGGGAACGTGACATTTGCCGCGTACGCGAGCACCGGACTGTTCCTTGCCGGTTACCTCGCCCATCGCCTCCTGACGGCCGGCAAGCGCGCTGCAGCCATCGCGGCCGTCGGCACCATCGGTTTCGGCATCGTGCTCTGCGAAGGCTGGCCTTCCATGGGCAGCGACTTCGGCGGCATCATCGCGCTCACACCTGCCGTGCTCTGGCTGATGCTGGCGCTTTCCGGTGTCAAGATCACGTGGCCGAAGTTGTTGGTTATCGCTGGGTTGGCGGTGCTGGCGGTCGGGGTGATCTCCCTGCTCGACTGGCTCCGCGGCCCGGATCGGCGTACTCACCTGGGCAATTTTGTGCAACGAATCCTCGATGGGGACGCGCTGGATGTGATCAGCCGCAAGGCGGTCGCGGCCGTTGAGACGATCGCCTCCCCGCTCGGCATCGGATCGCTGCTGATCGGTGTCATGTTATGGATAGTGATCATGACTTACCTGGTGCCACGAATCTCGTCGGAATTCAGCACCGTACGCAGCACGCTCATTGCCATCCTCATCGTCGCGATTCTGGGCACATTGCTGAACGACGGCGGGATCAGTGTCTGGGTCACAGCAACGGGGTTGGTCACCGTGGTCATGGGCTGGTTCTTCCTCGACTGGGCGGAACGCAGCGGTTGGACTGTCAGCACTCTCGCACGAACATAGGTAGCGTTGCGGCCGTGGCAGACACCGTCGGCAACGCGAACCGAACCCCTGACCAGGCACAACCGTGGGCTGAGCTTGGACTGAAGGACGGCGAGTACGACCGGATCAAGGAGATCCTGGGCCGTCGGCCAACCTCATCCGAGCTCGCCATGTATTCCGTCATGTGGTCCGAGCACTGCTCCTACAAGTCGTCCAAGGTGCATCTGCGCCACTTCGCGTGGCTGCCGCCAGAGACACCCATCGGCAAGCTGCTGGCCGGCATCGGTGAGAACGCCGGCGTGGTCGACATTGGGCAGGGCTACGCCGTCACGTTCAAGATCGAGTCGCACAACCATCCCAGCTATGTCGAGCCATACCAGGGCGCTGCCACCGGTGTCGGCGGGATCGTACGCGACATCTTGGCGATGGGGGCGCGGCCCATCGGTGTCATGGATTCTCTTCGCTTCGGGCCCCTCGACGAGGCCGACACTGCCCGAGTGCTGCCAGGCGTTGTCGCGGGCATCGGCGGCTACGGGAACTGTCTAGGCCTGCCCAACATCGGTGGCGAAGTGGGCTTCGACCGCACCTATCTCGGTAATCCGCTGGTCAATGCGTTGTGCGTCGGCGTACTCCGTCATGAAGACCTGCACCTGGCGAAGGCCACCGGCGCGGGCAACAAGGTGATCTTGTATGGGGCCTCCACCGGCGCAGACGGCATCGGCGGGGTCAGCGTGCTCGCCTCGGAGACTTTCGATGCCGCGGGAGAGATGAGCGCTGAGCAGGTCGAAGCGGGCCCTTCGACAGACTCAGCACAGGGCCCTTCGACAGGCTCAGGACAGGGCCCTTCGGCAAGCTCAGGGCGCAGACCTGGGGCAAGTTCAGGACGCAAACCGGCGGCCAAACGCCCCAGCGTTCAGGTCGGCGATCCCTTCATGGAGAAGCTGCTCATCGAGTGCACGCTGGAGATCTTCGCGGCCGGGCTGATTTCCGGCATCCAGGATCTCGGGGGCGCCGGGCTCTCCTGCGCCACCTCAGAGCTGGCCAGTGCAGGCGACGGCGGAATGCATATCGATCTTGATCTGGTGCCGCTGCGTGACCCGACGCTCAGTCCGGAAGAGATCTTGATGAGCGAGTCGCAGGAACGCATGATGGCGATCGTCGAACCGGATCATGTCGAGGCTTTCCTGGCGATCTGTCGCAAGTGGGATGTGCTGGCAACCGTGATCGGCGAGGTTGCTCGGGGGGACCGGCTGGTGATCGACTGGCACGGAGAGACGGTGGTCGACGTGCCACCGCGCACTGTCGCTCACCAGGGTCCCGTTTACGAGCGTCCCTACGACCGGCCAGAGTGGCAGGATCAGGTCCAGGCCAACGGTATTGATCAGCTTCAGCGACCAGCCAGTGGCGAGGAGCTCTCCGACACCCTGCTCCGCATGGTCGGCTCGGCCAACCTCTGTGACAAGTCGTGGGTCACTGATCAGTACGACCGATACGTACGAGGCAATTCCGTGCTCGCGCAACCCGACGATGCGGGGATGTTGCGAATCGACGAGGACTCGGGTCTCGGCGTCGCCCTCGCCACTGACTGCAATGCGCGCTTTACCCTGCTGAATCCGTACGCGGGCGCGCAACTCGCTCTGGCCGAGGCGTACCGCAATGTCGCGACTTCCGGGGCCGAGCCGTTGGCGATCACAGACTGCCTCAACTTCGGCTCGCCGGAAGATCCGGCGATCATGTGGCAGTTCAGTGAGGCGGTACGCGGACTTGCGGATGGCTGCCGCGCGCTGGGGACGCCGGTGACCGGGGGAAATGTCAGTTTCTACAACCAGACGGGCAGTACCCCGATCTTGCCGACGCCGGTAGTCGGTGTGCTCGGCGTGATTGATGATGTCACCCGGCGGACCCCCAGCGGCTTCGCCGCGGCCGGGCAGGCCATCTACCTCCTAGGTGAGACCCGTGATGAGTTGGCTGGCTCAGCCTGGGCTGACGTGATCCATGATCATCTTGGTGGCCAGCCCCCGGCGGTTGATCTTGCTCATGAGAAGGCGCTCGCTGAGGTGCTCATCAGGGCGAGCCGCCGCGGACTGCTCGCCAGCGCCCATGACCTCGCAGACGGCGGCCTGGCGCAGGCCTTGGTGGAGTCGGCATTACGGCACGGGCTGGGCGCGCGGATCCAGTTGCCGTCCGAGGCCGATCCTTTTGTCTGGCTGTTTTCCGAGAGCGCCGGGCGTGTGATCGTCTCGCTCAAGCAGGCCGCCTACCGTGATCTTGCTTCACTGTGCCGGATGAACGGTGTCATGTTGACAAAGCTCGGCGTGGTTACGAAGGGGGAGGACGCCAGCCTCGAGGTGGTCGGCCAGTTCACGCTGCCTCTTACCCGCATCCGGGAAGCGTGGCAGGGCACCATCCCGGCTGTCATGGCTGCCCACTGACACCGAAGATCAACTCGGGAAGATCAACTCCCCGTGTCGGAGGGGACTCCGGGACGGCTCGCTCAGTGGGGATAAGTGTGCACAAGCTCGGCGCCGATGCGGGCCAGCTCGTTGCGGACGGCCTCGGGCTCGAGCACCTCAACGGCCTTGCCCCAGCCGGCCAACTGCTCGGCGATGGAGCGGGCCATGTGCGAAGCGACCCGGACCCGCACTCGGCTGTCATCCAATGTGTCCAGCACCTCGCAGTGGCGTCCGTAGTGTGACTGCAGTACGGGCACGAACCGGCCCTCGATGAGCACCGTCGCCCACACCAGGGAACGCCGCTGCTCCATCTGGTCGACAATTTCGCGCCATGCCTGCGCGAGCTGGAAGTCGTCGGGCCGCTCGGCGGGCTCGTCGGTCACCACGGCCTCGGCGATGCGGTCGATCCGGAACGTCCGCTGGCCTTTTGGTGTGCCGGCGATCAGGTACCAGACGTCGTCCTTGTCGACCAGGCCCCAGGGCTCGATGAGCCGCGGCGACGCCGGCATGGATCGACCCACGTAGCTCATGCGTACCTTGCGGCGCCGCACCACGGCGGTTTGCAGTTCGCGGACCAGTACGGGTTGCTCCTTATCGCGTTCGCCCCAGCGGGCCGAGTCGACCACCACTGCGTCGGCCGCCGCCTCGGCGTCGGCGCGGAATGTGCGCGGCAGCGCCCGAACCAGCTTTCGCAGCGCTGACTTGACCTCAGGGCCGCTCGACGCCGCCGGGCCAGCCAACAGGAACAACGCCTGAGCCTCGGCAGCGGTGAGCCCACTCAGATCGGTGCGCGCCCCGCCGACAAGCTGCCAGCCGCCGCCACGGCCCTGCTGCGGATACACCGGCACGCCGGCGCCGGACAGCGCCTCGAGGTCGCGCCGGGCCGTGGCTACGGAAACCCCCAACTCAGTGGCCAGCTCCGCGGCGGTCACTCGTCCGCGGGACTGCATCAACAAGACAGTGGCAACCAGCCGGTCGGCTCGCATGATTTCGAGTTTGCCAAACAAAGTGCTCAGTCCGTGAGCACTTTAGGCGCAATTATGGTCACAGACAGCAGGAGGACGAGACCAAGGGAGGCACCAAATGTTGCGGGGAATGTGCACCGTCAACTTCTTCGCCGACGACCACGCGGCGGCCGCGAACTGGTATGGCGAGCTGTTCGGCGTACCGCCGTATTACGACAGCGCGGACTACGGAAAGGGCCCGGGCTATCTCGAGTTTCGCATCGGCGACTACGAGCACGAGTTCGGCATCCTGTCCAGCAAGTTCGCGCCACACAAGACCGGCGGGCCGCCGGCCGGCGCGGTCGTCTACTGGCACGTCGACGACATCGAGGCCGCCGTCGAGCGGGTGCTAGCGCTGGGCGCCACGGAGCATGCGCCCATCACCCAGCAGGGCGACGGGTTCATCACGGCATCCGTAGTCGACCCGTTCGGCAACGTCCTCGGCCTGATGTACAACCAGCACTACCTCGACATGCTCGCCAAGATGCCTTGATCGACGCCTCGTCGCCCAAGCATCGACCGAGACTCGATCAGGAAGCCCGCCGCCATAGGCTTCGCACCATGCCCCTACATGATGTGTCCCTGCATGATGTGTCCCTGCATGATGTCGTGCGCGACCTGCTTCCCGGGGTTCTCTCCGATCTGAAGGATCTCGTCGCGATCGAGTCGGTCAGCGCGGACCAGGCGCGGGCTGGCGAGGTCGAGCGCAGCGCGGTGGCCATTGTCAGGTTGCTCGTGGACGCCGGATGCCCCGATGCCCGGGTGGTACGCGCGAACGGGGGAGCACCTGCTGTCATCGCACGGTTCCCGGCACCGGCGGGCATGCCGACCGTGTGTTTGTACGCGCACCACGACGTCCAGCCCGAAGGCGATCCGGCGGGTTGGGCGACGCCACCCTTTGGCGCCACTGAGATCGACGGTCGGCTGTTTGGCCGCGGGTCGAGCGACGACAAGGGTGGGTTCGCTGTTCATCTCGCCGCACTGCGGGCATTCGGAGGCAGGCCACCGGTCGGCGTGACGCTGTTCATCGAGGGCGAAGAAGAGGTCGGGTCGACGGACCTGGCGCAGTTGCTCGAGGAGCACCGCGAGGAGCTTGCCGCGGACGTCTTCGTGATCGCCGACTCCGGCAACTGGGCGGTCGGACAACCGGCCTTCACGACCTCGCTGCGCGGACTTGCGGGATGCACGGTGGAAATTCGCACTCTGGACCACGGGGTGCATTCGGGTGAATACGGCGGAGTTGTCCCGGATGCGTTGACCGCACTCTGCCGCCTGCTGGCGACCTTGCATGACGACCAGGGAAACGTGGCCATTGCCGGACTGGCGACTGCCCCGGCGCCAGCGCTGGAGTATCCGCCAGAGCGGCTGCGCGCGGAATCAGGGCTTCTGGACGGCGTGGGTTGGATCGGCACTGGTTCGTTCGTCGAGCGGATGTGGTGCAAGCCGGCAATCTCGGTGATCGCGCTCGACGCCACGCCCGTTGACAAGGCATCCAATACGTTGATCCCAGCTGCCCGAGCCAAGATCAGCGCTCGTGTCGCACCTGGAGACGACCCGGGGAAGGCGTTGGCTGCTCTGATAACGCACTTGAAGGACCATGCTCCGTGGGGTGCCCGTGTGACTGTGTCGGAAGGCGAGGCCAGTGAGCCGTCGGTGATCGACTTCACCGGCCCGTACGCCGACGCTGCGCGTGCGGCCTTCACCCAGGCTTGGGGTGTGGAACCTGTCTTGATCGGACAAGGCGGGTCAATCCCGATGGTTGCCGACCTCAGCCAGGCGTTCCCCGATGCAACGATCTTGATCACCGCCGTCAGCGACCCTGACTCTCGGGCCCACGGCGCCAACGAGTCGCTTCATCTGGGCGACTTCGCCGCCGCGTGCTTGGCTGAGACGCTGATGTTGGCCGCGTTCGCCGATCTTGGCCGCAGTATGTAGTCGAGGCCATGCCAGGGTGCGCCTCAAGTCTCCTCGCCAACAAAGTGATATCACTTGCGGCCAGATTAACACACACTCTGCGACTAAACTGATACAGAATGTGCGACGAAATGAACGCGACGGTGCCATCATGGTGTCGTGCCTTCGATACCGCCATCACCATTGGGACGCCTTCTTCCTCGTCACGCCGTCGCAGAGGTTGAGGATGCCCTGAGGGATACGCGCGTCGTGCTTGTGACAGGAGCGCGGCAGTGCGGCAAGAGCACCTTAGCGGCGCAGGTCGGAAATGTGCGCTCGGCCGAATGGCGGAACCTCGACCGGGCAGCGCTTCGCGAGGCAGCAAGGTTCGATCCGGAAGCTTTCGTGGCCGCGGAAGGCCTCATGGTCATCGACGAGGTGCAGCGAGCCCCGGAGCTGCTGCTCGCGATCAAGGAAAGGGTGGATTCCGACCCGGTTCCTGGCCGGTTCCTACTTACCGGTTCGGCGCGACTGCTGGGCCTGCGCGGTGTGCCTGATGCTCTGCCAGGTCGTATGGAGACGCTCGAGTTGTGGCCGCTGTCACAAGGTGAGATCGACGGATCTCCCGACGGTCTGATAGACGCCCTCTACGCCGCTGGTCCAGGTTTCCGTCACGCTACAACGGAAGGTCGAGACGGCTATATCGAGCGGATCACCCGAGGCGGATTTCCTGAGGCTGTTGCGAGGCAAGCCCGGCGCCGCGAACGCTTCCTGGACAACTATGTGGCAGACATCATCAATCGGGATGTCATGCAGATCTCTGAGATCGAGCGCGGTCCCCAGATGCGAGCACTCATACGGCTGCTCGCAGCTCGATCTGGTCAGCTTCTGGTGCCGGCAACGTTGGCCACCGAACTCCGGCTGCCGCAGCCCACAATCAGCCGCTACCTGGGCCTGCTCGAGGAGGTCTTCTTGATCAAACGGGTACCCAGCTGGTCGCGCAATCTTGGCTCTCGCTCCACCCGTACACCCAAGATCGCGATGATCGACTCAGGCGTGGCTGCGAACCTGCTGGACATGGACAGCCGTGCCCTACGGCAACCGACCGGCCCTCTCGGCGGGCTGCTGGAGACATTCGTGGCGATGGAGATCGCCCGGCAACTTACCTGGTCGCAGCACCGAGCCGAACTTTTCCACTACCGCACGAAGGACAAGGTTGAGGTGGACTTGGTCGTGGAGAACCGCGCCGGACAGGTGCTCGCCTTCGACGTCAAGGCGTCCTCGACCGTACGAGCCGAAGACTTCCGTGGACTGCACCATCTCGCGGATCGGATCGGCGAGGATCTGGTGGTCGGGGCAGTCCTTTACACCGGACGGGAGACGTTGCCCTTCGGGCCCAGCTTCCGCGCGATCCCGATCAGTGCCGTGTGGGAGGCCGGAAATCCTTAGAGTGGACGGTCACCTGGAACAGAATGAGGTGGCCGTTTGAGCCCGATTCCTTGACAACTACGAACCTTGTCAGGCGCGATGTTGTCGGAGTCAGACGAGCCACTCGTTGGCAATCTGTGCGCCCAGGCGACGCAGCAGTGAACTCGCGTTCGCGATGCTGCGTCCGAGGTCAGGCTCCAGATCTGCCAAGGCGTAGGCCGCCGCTATCCCGGCCTCGTGCAGGCGCGGTGGGCTCAGCTGAAGGCGGCCGGCGACAGCGACCACCGGTATGCCCGCTCTCGCTGCCGCCACTGCCACCCCAACAGGGGCCTTGCCTTCCAGCGACTGTTCATCGAGCGATCCTTCACCGGTGACGACCAGGTCGGCGCCGGCGATCCGGCGGTCGAAGTCGATCAAGTCCAAGATCAACTCGATTCCAGAGTCAATCTCCGCGTTGAGCAGAGCCGATGCAGCGAAACCGGTGCCACCCGCGGCAGCACCCCCCGCACGTTCGACGTCGTCGCGTCCTATTGCATCCGAGACAACCTGCGACCAATGCCGCAAGCCGCGCTCGAGCGCCTCCACCTGCTGCGGAGTGGCGCCCTTCTGTGGCCCGAACATCGCCGCGGCACCATGCGGGCCGAGCAGCGGGTTGTCTACGTCGCTGGCCACGATGATCGCGATAGTGCCGAGGGTGGCGCGGAGCGGCGCGAGATCAAGACGTTCAAGGCCGCCGAGATTGCCACCTCCTGGCGGCAGATCGTGGCCATCGCTGTCAAGCAGCCGGGCGCCAAGAGCTTGCACCATCCCCGCACCGCCATCGGTTGATGCACTCCCCCCGAGGCCAAGCACGATCCGAGTCGCGCCACGCCGGATGGCGTCGGCGATGACCAGCCCAAGCCCGTAGGTGGAGGATCCCAGCGGCTCCAACCGCCCGCCGGGCAGCAGGCTCAATCCGACAACAGCCGCCAGCTCCACGACGGCAAGATCGCCGTTCAGCGCGTAAGGCGCCCGCACCGGCTCACCAGTAGGCCCAACGGCATCGACCATGATCTTGTCAAAGCCGGCCGATAGGGCGACTGCCACCGTACCGTCGCCGCCATCGGCCACCGGGAGCATGACCGTCTCGAGCCCGGGCACCACATCGAGCATGCCGGCCGAAAGTGCCTCAGCGACCTCGGCCGCCGTCAGGGAGCCCTTGAACTTGTCCGGAGCGAGTACGACGCGCGTTGTCATCCTCTCCTCAGTCAGATACGTCCCGAGAGCCGCTCGACGCCTCGCAGCAGGGCTGAATGAGAGCGACTGAATCCGATCACGCTGCGGCCGGCTTTGACCAGATGCCGGGACATCGGCCCACCCATGATGCCAAGGCCAATGAACGCGATGGTGCTCAGAGTCGGGTCACTTTCTGCTGGCGCAGCCAGCGGAGGCTGTCGATCGTGGTTGTGGTCGGAATGTACTCGAGCCCGACATGGCCCGAGTAGCCACTGGCTTCGATGGTGCTGAGATAGCGGTCGAGGTCGAGAGTGCCGGTGCCGGGTTCGCCGCGTCCGGGGTGATCGGCGATCTGCACGTGGGCGATCCGGTCGGCGTACGCAGCCAACGCCGCGTCGATGTTGTCGCCATTGTTGGCGAGGTGGAACAGGTCGCAGAGAAAGCCGATGTTCCGTACGGCCACCCGATCGAGCACCGCTACGACGTCATCAGCGGTTCGGAGCGGATATGGCTTGGGGCCGCTGACTGCTTCCACCAAGACCGTCCCTCCAATCGCGGCCGCTGCCTTGGCCGCCAGCGTCAGGTTCTCAGTCGCGAGATCGTCCTGCTGCTCGGGCGTCACATCGCTCACCCGATTGCCATACAGCGCATTGAAGGCGGGTACGCCGAGGGCTTCACCGATGCCCACAGTGACAGCAATGTTGTCGCGGAACTCCGCCGACCGCGCCGGGATTGACAACACCCCGCAGTCAGCTCCTGCGACGTCGCCGGCAAAGAAGTTGAGCCCGATCAGTTGGACCCCGGCGCCGCGTACGGCCGCGACAAACCGGTCGATCTTCGCATCGGGTGGAACCGGCTGATCTGGCCACGGCCACCAGAGCTCAATCGCGTCAAAGCCTGCCGCGTGGGCTGCCGCCGGGCGTTCCAACAGCTCAACCTCGGTGAAGAGCAGCGAGCAGTTGGCGGCGTACGGCAAGGGGTGGCCCATGTGCTCATTAAATCCGGGTGTCATCTTGTTGAGGTCAGGCGCCAGGTGGGAGCATCGAGACGTGGTAGTACAACACGATGTTCAGACCATCGCCTATCCGTCGCCCGGAGCACGGCTGCGCAAGGGCACCGACATCATTACGCCCCACGTCATCGTGCTGTTCGGGGCCACCGGTGACCTTTCCCGCCGCAAGTTGCTTCCTGGCTTGGCACATCTCGCCCTGTCTGCGCTCGCGCCCGACATCCAGGTGGTCGGGACCTCGCTGGAGGACCTTACCGAGGATGAATTCCGAAAGCTCGCCAAGGAGGCGGTGACCGAATTCAGCCACCACCCACTGACCGAGGAGCACTGGGACTCCTTCGGCGAAAGACTGACATACGTCCCGCAGTCGGCAGGTGCCGACGGCCTGGGCAAGGCGGTTCGGGTCGCGGAAGAGAAGCTCGGTGGGCCTGTCGGCCGTCTCCACTACCTGAGCGTGCCGCCAGTCGCTGCGCCCAAGGTCATCAACACCCTCCGCGAAGCGAAACTAGTGGAACGGTCGCGGGTCGTCATGGAGAAACCGTTCGGCACCGATCTGCAGAGCGCGATCACCCTCAACGATCAGGTCCATGAGACCTTCAAAGAGCGGCAAATCTTCCGGATCGATCACTTCCTCGGCAAGGAAGCGGCCCTGAACATCCTTGCGTTCCGCTTCGCCAACGGGCTGTTCGAGCCCATCTGGAACCGGAACTTCATCGACCACATCCAGATCGACATACCTGAGACTTTGGGTCTGGATCGTCGAGCGGGCTTCTACGAGGTAACCGGCGCCTACAAGGACATGGTGGTGACGCACCTCTTCCAGGTGCTTGCATTTGTGGCGATGGAACCGCCAACAGCGCTAGAACCGCGGGCAATTAGTGAGGAAAAGAACAAAGTCTTTCGCTCAATGTTGCCGCTCAATCCACACGAAGTCGTCCGTGGCCAGTACACCGGATATCGCGAGGAAGAAGGTGTCGCACGCGACTCCGATACTGAAACATTCATTGCTTTGAAATGCGGTATCGACAACTGGCGTTGGGCCGGGGTACCTTTCTACTGCCGGACCGGCAAGCGGATGGCCGAGGGCCTGCGGATCATCTCGATTGCCTTCAAAGAGGCACCGAAGAGCATGTTCCCTGCGGGATCGGGGGTCGGCTCGTCCGGTCCGGACCATCTTACTTTTGACCTCGCCGACGAGGCCAAAGTGTCTCTCTCGTTCTACGGCAAGCGACCCGGCCCAGGCATGAAGCTGGATAAGCTGAGCATGCAGTTCTCAACACATGAGACGGATCGGGTCGGCGAGATCCTCGAGGCGTACGAGCGGTTGATCTTGGATGCCATGCGCGATGATCACACACTCTTCACCACTGCGGAAGGCATCGAAAGCCTGTGGGAGCGCTCTGAGCCGTTGCTGCAGGATCCGCATCCAGTGCGCCCGTACGCCCCTGGCTCGTGGGGCCCGAACTCAATTCACCAGCTCGTCGCGCCGCACGCCTGGCGGCTGCCGTTCGAGCGGGTCTGGCGGGCCAAGAAGTAGTCATCTGGTCGCAAAGCGCTAGCGTGGTGCTAGCATAATGCGACATGAGGACGTTGTATCTGCGCAATGTGCCGGACGAGGTGGCCGATCGGCTGGAGCGTATGGCCAAGCTCGAGGGCATTTCTGTCAATGCTGTCGCCATTCGCGAGCTTGCTGAGGCATCTCGTCGCATCGACAATGCTGCATTGCTCGAGAGTCTGCCCGACTATGACGTGCCTATGAGCGAGATCCTCGAGGATCTTGATCGGGCCCGCGCTGAGCGGTGCTAGTCGCCGACGCATCAGCCGTGGTGGCTGCTTTGCTCAATGCGAGGTCAAGGAGCGCTCTGGGCGGCGATCTTCAGGTGCATGCACCCCATCTGATGGACTGTGAGGTCGCCAGCGCAGTTCGCAGTCGGGTGCAACGGGGGAAAGCTGGATAGCCGTGCGGGATGGGATCTTCTTGAGCACTATCGCCGCCTCGGCATTACCCGGCATAGCACGTTCCCGATGTTCGACCGGATCTGGGAGTTGCGCAACAGCCTGAGCGCCTATGACGCGGCTTACGTGGCCCTGGCTGAGACGTTGGATTGCGCGCTCCTCACCGGCGATGCCCGGATGAGTCGGGCGCCCGGCCTGCGATGTCCAGTGACGATATTGCCGGGCTGATTGCGGTTTGTCTCAAATGCTCATGCGGCGACGGTTGTCGAAGGTCGAAATAATTGCGTGATTGTGCGGAATTCGGACAAATCATGTAGCTCGCTGATGCAAATTTTGCTGGCGCATTGTTCGTGAGGCCCAGGGGCCAAGTGGTGAGGTCCTTTTGAGTGAATCGCGGCTATGAAGCGAGCAAATAGGTCGCAAATGTTGCTTACGACGAAGAAATCGACGTTTTGTTGGCCTCGTGCCGGTCAACCGTGTGCTCGGTGGTGGAGGTGCAGATGCCGATGGTATGTGGTGCCTTCGCCGTGGATGGAAGCAAGCACAATGGCAGTAGCGACCAGACCGAGCGCCGCGTCCACGAAGAACGCGATCCGGATGCCTTCCTCGAGACTTGACGCCGACAGCACTATCGCGGTGTTGAGACCCAACCCGATCGAACCCCCGGCGACGTTGCCCATATACGCGATTCCGCCGGCCAGGCTGTTGTCCTCGGAGCTGACTGCAGTGACGGCCACCGTGGTAATCGCCGAGTAGTAGAGTCCGACACCTATTCCCGCCAGGACCAGGCCAGGAATCAAAAGCGGGTAATCCGACGTCATCGCGAGGGCGAGGCCAAGCGCAGCCGCGGTCACCACCCAGCAGCGAGAACGCGGCGAAGATGGTAGCGCCGATCATGAATACCCGACGCCGCCCATACAGATCAGCCAGCCGGCCGCCAGTGACGATCATCACGCCGAACACGACGGTGTAGGCGTTGATAACCCACTGCGCCCGGTTCAACGTCGTGTCGAGCTCGGTCTCGATGGGAACTACGGCGACGCTCAGGGCAGTGAAATCGTTGGCAACAACGAAGATCCCCAACGCCATCGCGGCCAGAGACACGACAGTCGCGGTGTCGAGCCGCGACCCGGCCTCTTCCTGTCTCATACCACCGGGGGTGCCGCGCCACGGAATCAGCCTATTGATTGCGCCGGCATGAGCTCGGCCGCCAGTGCCCGTGTCTGGGCTTCAGTCAATCGGCCGTCGGCAATCGCTACATCGAAACGGCGGCGGAGCGCTGCGCCTGGAGCAAGGATCACCGGGCGGTCCCAGGCGAGTGCCGAGCCGACGCCTGGGTAGTCACGCACCCGAACGAACCACGGCTCCGCGGCAGCGGCTGCGCCGGGCGCCGCGATGACGATCGTGGCCGGCCCGCTGATCCCTGGCCCTGCTGCGAAGTCCGCGGACCAGGCCAGCCACGGCGTGACGGTGCCATGGACCTCGTCCTCCCCTCGCGCCTGATCGGTGAATACCTCAACGTTGTCGCATGCCGGAAACCGCCAGAAGAAGCCGCCGTAGCCGCCGCCGATGCGCCCCTTGCTGCCCGGGGAGCCGAGCTCTGCGCCAGCGTCGGCGCGGAGGCTGGACTCGAAGATGAGCCTCCAGCTCTGCTCGTCCATGGCGGCCCAGCCGATCGACCGCTGCTCACGAAGCTGGACCGATCCGTCGCGGCCGATCCATCGCAGGTCCTGGGTGAACGCGTCACCCCGCAGCACGGGCTGCTCGCCGATGACTTTCCCGTGGTCGTCCAGCAGCACGTAGCCCTGCCCGTGGATGTAGGTCCCACCTCCCCAGAAGTGGCTGCCGTTCACATCCGGTATGGCCATCCCGACCCCGTCATGCCAGTCGTGATCGGCGGGATGCTGTGCGGTCACAACCACGCCGTGCAACGTGCGTACGGGGTGCAGAACCGGGCGAGGACTGGAGGTGGGAATCGTGCCTTGCCCGTCCCGGTAGTGTGCGACCTCGACCCCGCCGATACGTGCCCGAACGAGTGTCCGGTCTCGTTCGGCGTGAGCCCAGGGCACGCCGAGTTCGACGAATGTCTGCCCATTCAACGCGGCCTTCCACAGCCAGTGCTCGACATCGTCGATCACCGCACGCCGGTCTTGGCCTTCGCCTTCCCATCGGATCGCGCGGGGATCGACACGGACCGGCTCGTCGGCCGCAGCGACGGCGTCCAACACGCGCATGAACGCTCCGGTACTGACCAGCGGCACGAGCAGCGGCGCTCCTTCTCGGCGGTGGGCCAGCAGGTTCTCGAGCAGGTCCACCCGGTTTGCGATCTCCGTGCGGCTCTGATCCTCTGTCTCGACCTCCACCCGGTCGGCGGTGTAGGCGAAGGTGGCGCGGCCGAGCGTTCCCTCGATGTGCACCTGCGGCTCGCGCTGGTCGGGCGCGCACAAGCTGAGGGCGCAGGTCACCTGTAGTCCCCGGGTTGTGCGAATGCGGACTACTGAGGTGTCGTCGCAGTCAATGGCGTTTGCCCGGTAGAGATCGGTCTCAACTGACTCGACGTCCTCACTCCGGCGGCAGCCGACGACCGCCAGCGCTGTCGCCAGCGCGTGTGCCAGGGGGTTTGTGACCACCCCGTCGTTCACTGCTCGGCCGTGCAGGCTGCGGCGGCCGGCCCAGGGCGAACGGCTCCAGTACCCGACAGCCCGCGACCAAGCGCCAACGGCGCCGACCCTGACCAGGCGGCCGATGCCGAGGGCGTCGGCTTCCAGCATCTCCAGACCTAGTGAGCCGAGGCTCTGGAACCCCACCTGAACCACGCAGCCGGTCTCCCGCTCGGTCGCGAGGAGGCAGTTGAAGTCGTCCAGTGAGGCTACTGGTGGTTTCTCCAAATAGACGTCAGCGCCGGAGGTCAGGGCGATCTCAGCGAGTCGGAAGTGGTCGCCGATGGGCGCCGCGATCACCACCACCTCCACTGGGCCGACTGCGGCGATCGCCTCTGTCAGATCGGCGTACAGATCTACGCCGAAGATGGTCGGTGGATCCAGTACGACTCCCGGATCGACGGCCGCGACGAGCTGCACAGCGCGCTGGTCAGCGAGCCGCGCGATCCGTTCGGCATGGACCGCTCCGTATCCGCGGACTCCGACCAGGACCAGGCGCGCAGGGGAGTCGGTTGAGGTCGATCG
This sequence comes from uncultured Actinomycetota bacterium, assembly GCA_963840505.1. Lineage (GTDB taxonomy): Bacteria > Actinomycetota > Actinomycetes > Propionibacteriales > Propionibacteriaceae > Microlunatus. Next base: position 201,275 of record CAWIZB010000020.1, on the reverse strand, counting down.
GGTGCTACGAGTCGCCGCCTCAGCCATCAACGGACCTAATCTCCCTACCTTTATCGAGTAATCATCTGCGATACTAGAAAACGCTTTCACAAAGGTACACGATGGGTTCGTCAGATGGCCACCCATCGACGCCGAGCGAGAATGGACCGGACGTGGCAACATCACCCAACACTCGATCGAAGACCATCGCCGACGTTGCGGCCCGCGCGGGCGTTTCGCTGGCCACGGTCTCACGGGTGATGAACGGCAACCCGTCTGTCGATGAGGCGATGGCTGAGAAGGTCCGTGCCGCGGCGGCCGAACTCAACTACTCAGCCAGCCCACTCGCACGCAGCCTGGTCCTCGGCAAAACGAACACAATCGCGGTCGTTGTGCCCGACCTCGAGAACCCGAGTTTCCACGGTGTGTTGCGAGGCTTGAGCCGCGCTGCTGGGCGCGATGGCTATCACATCTTGATCGCCGATTCCGCGGAGTCGGTCGCCGAGGAGAAGATTCTCGCCGTCGAGACGCGAAGGCGCTGCGACGGCCTCGTCTTGTGTGCGCCGCGCATGGCCGAGGCCGATCTCCAACGGCTGCTCGAAGAACTCAAACCAGTTGTGCTGGTGAACCGTGACGCTGGATCGGTCGGTACGCCGGTGGTCGCCGCCGACCACCGGAAGGGGCTGGAGGAGCTGCTCGATCTGCTTTACGGCTACGGTCACCGGTCGCTGGTTTACCTCGCCGGCGCGCCGCAGAGCGCAGCGAACGCGTATCGGATCGCCGCTGTCCACGACTTTCTCGATGATCATCCAGACGTAGCAATCCAGATACGCCCATGCGGCGTCAGCTTCGCCGACGGCTACGAAGCCGCCGAGCGCGTTCTCGACTCAGGAGCGACCGCTGCGATGGCGTTCAACGATCTCGTGGCGATCGGCTTGATGAATGCCTTCAGCGAACGTGGCGTGAGCGTGCCAGGACACATCTCGGTGGTGGGGTTCGACGACATCCCGTTCGCTCGCTATCTGACCCCACCCCTGACCACCGCATCCGTTCCCGCTCTGGAACTCGGCGAGCAGGCCTGGCATCGGATGTGGGACCTGCTGAACGGCCGCGCACCTAGCCACGCGATCTTCTTCCAACCCAGGATCGAGCGTCGCGGCAGCACGGGGCCGGTGCGGCTCAGCGAGGCAGTCCGCTGACTACTGCGGCCGATCAGCCGCGCGGCCCGCGCCCGAATCCAATCGCCGGCTACGAGGGCTGGCCGGCCGCTGTGCGATCGGCCGAGCCATATGTGGGTGCGGACACGGCCGGGACGGAATTGGGCCGCGTGCTCGGCTTGCGACGGCTCCCCGACCTTCCGACCGTGCTCGATGAGGGCGAGGTGCGCCTGGATGGCATCTCGATCCGTCGACTGCGCTGGTCGGTTGGCTACGGGCCGGACACGAGCGCTTGGCTGCTGCGCCCAGCAGGGGTTCGGCGCAGCCTGCCCGGCATGATCGGCATGCACTGTCATGGCGGCGTCCGCTCCGTAGGGGCTGAGCAGCTGGTCGACCTCGGCGCCGACTCAAGCCCGCGCGCAGTCTGGCTTCGCGACGCGTACTACTCCGGTCGCGCCCCGGCGAACGAGCTGGCTCGTCAGGGTTACGCCGTCCTCGTGCACGACACCTTTTCATGGGCCAGCCGGCGGTTCGATCTATCGCGTCCGACGCCTCGGTTGGCCGCGCTGCTGGAGGCCCAGAGCGCGCTCTGGCGAGAGCAGGGGATCCGTCCCACCGAGGACGAACGCTTTGACCTCGCGTCAGCGCTGCATGAAGACACCTTGGCCAAGGCCGCCGGTGCGCTGGGCCAGACATTCGCCGGTGCGGTGCTGTACGACGACCTGGTGGCATTCGAGGTGCTGGCGGCAGAACGTGGCACTGATCCTGCGCACCTCGGAACGTTCGGTTTCTCCGGCGGGGGCGGCCGCAGCCTGCTGCTCGCGGCGTTGGATCATCGGATTGCAGCGTGCGTGGTGAGCTGCATGATGGCCACCTTCGCCTCAGTGGTGCCGAGCGAGCTGGACACCCATTCCTGGCTGCTCCATGTACCCGGCCTGTGGTCGCTGATGGACTGGCCTGAGCTGACAGCGATGGGGCGGGCTCGATTTCTGGTCCAATACCGGACCGATGACGAGCTCTTTCCGCGCGCCGGGATGCAGGCGGCTCATGATCAGCTACTCCGTCTGCATGCCGGCACCATGCGTTACCGCGGGTCCTTCATCCCAGGCGGGCATAGCTTCGACGCTGCCATGCAGAACGAGGCGTGGGCCTTTCTGGCCGAAGCCTTGCACTGAGCTGAATGGGGTTCGCCGCCATGCGCCGACCCGTCGGTCTGCTCGTCCCTGTCATCGTCAATACCTAATGGCTCGTCCGTTGCCTGAGGTCTCTGATCAACACCCGGGCGCAGTTGAGAAAGCGTTTTCTATTACGCTAAGGTATTCGGGTCGCGGGTCGAGGCGTCGACGCATAGCATCCTGCATGTGACCCGCCCGTCTGTCCTAGAGAAAGGTCACAGCAAATGAGCGTCCGACCCGATGAGCTAGGCCCTTCCGCCGCCACTCTGCTTGGAGATCGCGCCTACCCAGAGTCACAGGTCTCCTATGGGGGCGCCACCTACTGGCTGGAACGGTCAGTCGATGGTGTGAAACGGCTGGTAGCTGTGGCCGATGACGAGTCCGCGTTCCGCGGCTTCGCGGGCACTGCGGAGAGCATCGATGGCGAGGTTCGTTTCCTCGCGGAGACCACGCCGGACAATGCCTTGGCGCTGCGGTCCGCGTTGCCCTGGCTGAACCCGTCCCGCTTCGGATTGCATACCTCGGCCGGCTTCGGCGACCGGCTCGGGCTGGCGACACCAGGCCACGTGCGAGCGCTGGAGGCGGTCGGCGCGGCAATCAACCCCGTCTTCGCCCAGCAGTCCATCCGGGAGATGGGGCGCTGCCGGCGAACCCCGCGCAATGTGCTCGACGACGCGACGTGGGGTGCCTTCCAGGCGGGCTGGACGAAGCCAGTCGGCGGCGACGCCGATCATCTGGAACATCTCGAGGACATCGACGCCACCGCGGCTGCCGGCTTTGTTTTCTACACCCTTGATCCCAAGGCTGAAGTCGACCCCGAGGCCGAGCACGCGAATCCGGGGGCGATCCAGCAGAAGGTGGAAGCGCTGGACTGGGCGGGTCTGGAGTCGGACCTGGCGACGTTCACGAAGACGTACGTCGGCCACCGTATCGACCTCGAGCACGAGGCGATCGAGCTGGACGAAGAGTCGGTCCTTCGCGCCCTGGCGAAGTACGGCCCATCTCTCGCCCACGCGATGGCCATGTACCGGCGCCTCATGGAGAAGGACATCGACTGCGAGGTGGAGTTCGCCGTCGACGAGACCGACTACCCAACCACTCCGGCGGAGCACATCGTCGTGGTCAGGGAGTTGCAGCGCCTCGGGATGGACTTCGTCTCCTTCGCGCCGCGCTTCGTCGGGCGCTTCGAGAAGGGTGTGGAGTACATCGGCGACATCGACGAGTTGCAGCGTGACTTCGAGATTCACGCCGAGATTGCCCGGGCGCTCGGCCCGTACAAGCTGTCCCTGCACTCCGGCTCCGACAAGTACTCCACGTATCCCCTGATTGCTGAGGCAACCAAGGGCGTGGTGCATCTCAAGACGGCGGGCACCAGCTGGGCAGAGGCCCTGCGCGTGATCGCGAACAACGATCCCGATCTGATGCGAGAGGTTCTTGTGCTCGCCCTCGACAGCTTCGAAGCCAACCGCAAGAGCTACCACCTCTCCTGCGATCCGACGAGAATCCCCACCGATCCGACCGATGACGAGGTCGTTCAACTGATGGACCGTCGTCGACTCACGGCAGGTCTTGCACGTCGGTTACGGAGCGATCCTGGAGGAGTTCGGGACGCGGATGTACCAGGTGTGGAACGACAACGAAGAAGAGCACTACCGCATCATCGCGGACCACTTCGTGAAGCATCTGACGCCGTTCGCCCCGTACGCGCAGTAGGCAACAGCGCAGTTGGGCTTGGACCCTGAAAATGCATCACTGGTAAGCCGAAGTGGGCGCGGTCGGGGACATTTGCCAACACTGGCGATGCAAAACCAGGGATTCCTCAGGCGACCGCTGGACTCTCTAACGGTCAGGGGCGCGCGTAGGACTCCTTGGCAGGTTGTACGTCAGGTCGATGGCCGTCTCGACTGCCTCGGCCACGCTGAGGCGATGCTCGAGGACCAAACGCGCGAGATAACCCGCATCGACGCGACGAAAGAGGTCGTGGCGAGCCGGTATGGACGCGTACGCCCGCGTGTCGTCCACAAAGCCGGAGGTGTTGTAGAAGCCGGCGGTCTCGACGGCGGTTTCTCTGAATCGGCGCATGCCCTCGGGGGAGTCCAGGAACCACCATGGGGCGCCCAGTCGAACCGAAGGGTAGGTGCCGGCGATCGGGGCCAGTTCCCGGCTGTACACAGTCTCGTCGATGGTGAAGAGGATGACGCGAAACCGTGGGTCAGTGCCGAACCGGTCCAGCATCGGTCGCAGGGCACGGGTGAACTCGGTCTGAATGGGAATGTCGTAGCCCTTGTCCGACCCATACGTACTCCAGATCGTGCTGTTGTGGTCGCGCAGCACGCCGGGGTGGATCTGCATCACCAGGCCGTCCTCGCAGGACATCTCAGCCATCTGGTAGAGCATGTTCGCCGCGAACGCCTCGACCTCGGCCTGGCTCGGCTCCACCCCGCCGAGAATGCGGGCGTACAGGCCACGGGCGGCGTTCACTTCCATCGGTGTGGTGTCGGCCAGCAAGTGGCCGTGATCGGTGGCACGGGCGCCTGCTTCGACGAAGGCTGCACGGCGTGAACGCAGCGCGTCGAGAAAGCCGTCGTAGGTCGACGTGTCTATCCCTGAGAGGTTCGCCAGCTCAGCGATGTCGGCGCGCCAGGTCGGTCGATCGAGATAAGCCAGGGCGTCTGGCCGGAAGGTCGGAAGGACGCGTTCGCCCAGACCGTCGGCGGCTAGCTTCGCATGGTGCCGCAGGTCCGAAGTAGCCGAGTCCGTCGTGGAGATGACCTCGATGTTGAAGCGGTCGAGCAGTGCCCGCGGACGGAACCCAGGGTCGGCCACGCAAGCGGCGATCTGGTCATAGATGGCGTCGGCCGTCTCGGCGCTCGGGACCAGATCGACTCCGAATACCTCGACGAGCTCGTGTTCCAGCCAGTAGCGCGAGGGCGTGCCGCGGAAGAGCTTCCAGTTCTCGCAGAACGTGCGCCAGATCTTCCGAGAGTCGGTCTCGACTGGACCTCCATCGGCCCGCGGCACCCCAAGGCGGGCGGGCTCGATGCCCTGGGAGGCCAGCATTCGGAACACATAGTGATCGGGAACGATCAGCAGCTCAGCAGGATTGGCGAACGGGATGTCGTCGGCGAACACCTCCGGTTCCACGTGCCCGTGCATGCAGACAAGAGGCAGATCCTTCGTCTCGCCGTAGATCTCCCTGGCGATGCTCCGCTGCTCTGCTGGAAACGGGAGAGCTCGGTCAGGTTCGAGCTGGAGGGACGACATCGACAACTCCTTATGGACGCTGAGAAAACGCTTTCAGGCAGCCTATCGTGGAATTCCCTCCTCAGCCAGAAAGGCTCATGATCACCTGCTCGCTCGTGAGCCGCGCTACAGGGATGATGGTGGCATGACCGCCGACACAGCCATTGGCAACCCGCTCGCTGCCGTATCAGGGGGTGAAGCGACCACCGACCGCATCCGCTATGTCAAGCTGTCCACCCTGACGCTGCCGCTCGACACGCCGATCAGTGATGCCAAGGTGCTCACCGGACGGCAGAAGCCGATGACCGAGATCGTCCTGCTGTTCGCCGAGATCACCACCGAGGCCGGCTTCGGTGGAATCGGCTTCAGCTACTCCAAGCGGGCCGGCGGACCAGCCCAGTACGCCCACGCGAAAGAGGTCGCCGACGGGCTGCTTGGAGAGGATCCCAATGACATCGGCCGGGTGTACCAGAAGCTGCTCTGGGCCGGCGCCTCGGTGGGCCGCAGCGGGGTTGCCACCCAAGCCATCGCGGCCCTCGACATCGCTCTGTACGACCTAAAGGCGAAACGGGCCAATCTGCCCCTATCCAAGCTTCTCGGCGCCTACCGCGACTCCGTCCAGGCCTACAACACCTCCGGCGGCTTCCTGCATGCACCCATCGAAGAGGTGAAGGAACGGGCCAGCCAGTCACTGGCCGACGGCATCGGTGGCATCAAGATCAAAGTTGGCCAGCCGGACAGCAAGATCGACGTCCAACGCTTGAGCGCGGTCCGCGAGCACATCGGCGACGATGTCCCGCTCATGGTCGACGCCAACCAACAATGGGATCGACCCACCGCCATGCGCCTGGGCCGGGTCTTCGAACAGTTCAACCTGGTCTGGATCGAAGAGCCGCTGGACGCGTACGACGCCGAAGGCCACGCCCAGCTGGCCAACGCCCTCGACACCTCCATCGCCACCGGCGAGATGCTCTCCAGCGTCGCCGAACACATCAGTCTGATCGAGAACCGCTCCGTCGACATCATCCAACCCGATGCACCGCGAATCGGCGGCATCACGCCGTTCCTGCGTCTGGCTCACCTCGCCGACCAAGCCGGACTGCAGCTGGCGCCGCACTTCGCCATGGAGATCCACCTCCACTTGGCCGCCATCTACCCCCGCGAACCATGGGTCGAGCACTTCGAATGGCTCAACCCTTTGTTCAATGAGCGGCTGGAGACTCGCGACGGCCGCATGCAGGTCCCGAACCGACCCGGCCTCGGGTTCACCCTCAGTGACCAAGCCCGAGCCTGGACCACCGATAACGTCGAATTCGGGCGTCTCTAGTCAGTGGTTTGACAGGGCGCAAACCCTATTGTTACGGTCGAGTAAGCGTTTTCTCAATATTCTGATGGGCCTAGATCTGTCTGGCCCGAGGTGAAGGACCACGTTGTCGATACCTGTCCAAGGTGAGGTTCCCGCTGGCACCGATGCGGCGGCGCGGCGTCCTACGGTGCTACCGCCGCGAGCGGTTGTAGCCATTTTCCGGGCGCCAGATGCCCAGCACTTCGAGGGCGTCTCGCAAGTGCTGCGGGACGCCGGAGTTACCTGCCAGGAGTACACCCTGACCACCGACGGCGCGCTGGACGCGCTCGTCCGTACGCGCAAAACTCTGGGGGATCTCGTGCTCGGCATCGGCTCGGTACGGACCGTCGACGATCTGCGCGCGGCGGCTGACGCCGGCGCCGACTTCGCGGTCAGCCAGGTCTTTCTGCCTGAGCTGGTCGACGCTGCCGCCGAACTTGGACTGTGCTACATCCCCGGAGCGCTGACGCCGACCGAGGTCATCTCGGCCTGGAACCGCGGAGTGCCGGCCGTCAAGGTCTCGCCCGTCGGTCCGCTGGGCGGGCTGGACTATGTGAGGGAACTGCTCGTGCCCATGCCGGACGTCGCGGTGATGCCGACTGGTGGGATCACCCTGGAAGCAGCTGCGGAGTACCTACGTCTGGGAGCCGTCGCCATCGGTGTCAGCGGATTCCTGCTCGGCGATGTCCTGCTGACCGGCGATGTGTCTGAGCTGAAGGCGCGAGCGGACCAGCTGGTCTCCTCAGTTCAGCTCCAACCTGCATCCTGAACATTCAGGTCTCCGAGCCGCTCACGACGATCGTCGGGACGCTGAGCAAACCGGACCGTACGGACGCCATGGCGTGGTCTAGATCCTGCATCCGAAATCGTCGCCCGTAGCGAGCTTCGCTCTGCGCGGCCAGCTCGATGATGTGCTGGTCTGCCGCTAGCGCGTTGGCCGCGGTATTGCTGACGGTGATCTCTATCTCGTTCCAGCCGCTGCGTGCCGCAGCAGTGATGTCAACCCGGTACGGCGGAGCCCAGGCAACACCGCAGGCGATCCCGTTCACTCGGACCTCGGCGATCTCGCCGACGGGCCCGATCACCGCGACTCGGTAGGACGGGCCGACCATGCCGGCGTTGTACGTGCCGTCGATGTCGGTGGGCGAGGTGGCGCCGAAGTCGATCACTACGTGGGCTTCTGGCGGGAGATCACCGAGTTCGCACGCGGTGGTGTAGGTCGCGGCGCCCGAGTAGTGCCGCCGACCGGGCTGGCTCTCCCATACGTGGGGAAGGTTGACCTGCTGCGGCGGCTCATCTCCGAATGCGACCTGCCAGCTCCCGTCCAGCAGCCGCCGACTCTGCTCGACTGCGGTCGGATCAGGCAGCCGGGACCGTTCCGGGTGGCTGGCCGGTTCGCCGTTGATCATGATGATCACCGTTGCCTGGTAGGGATGCAGCGCCACCTCGATCCCGTCGGTTGCCGTCCCGGCGCGTACCACCTTCCCCGAGGTGGCATCCCATTCCTCATAGCTACTGGAGTTCCCGCGTGCCGTGATCCGGAACGTGCGGTGCTGTGGCCCGGTGTTGGCCAGCAGGTATACGTCGGCGCTCCGCGTACCGGCGATGCACGAAGCCGATGTCTGCTGTCCTGGGGGATATCTGGAGGTCAGGATCGACGGCCGCGGTGAGTGCATCGGCCAGCCCGTCAGCCGCGACAGTCACCGCATCGGGTACCTGCACGGTCGAGTCGATCATGATCACCGAACCTCCGGCTGCGGCCACCCTGCCCAGCCACGTCGCGGTCGCGTCCACGATCATGGTCGTGGCCGGGACAATCACCACCCGGTACCGATCCGGCGGAATGATCGCGAGAGCCTCGTCATCGATCAGGTCGTAGTCCAGTCCGGCCAGCCGGACGGTCGCCGGTATCTCGGCGGCGATCCGCCGACTTGCTTCTCGCCAGGTGTCGAGTGAGCCACCGACCGCCCGGCCCATCACTGCGAACAGATCCTCGTTCGGCACGTAGACCGCGACGTCTGCGACCGGCTCGCCCTGCCGTAGCAGCCAGCACAATCGGCTCAGGTAGGCGTTGAGCCGTGGCATAGCCGGCCACCAAGGGTTGCGGTCGTCGATCGCCCCAGCGGCGTAGAAGAACCAGCCCAGTCCGGGCGCGTCGGCTGGTGAGTACGGCCAGCCGTGCCCGATGAGCTGGTTGATCCCGTTGAGCAGGTGCTCGTGCGCCTCGCCCTTCAGATCGAGCGGGGTGGCCCGGAAGGACGGCGAGTGCACCCAGGTCCAGATCTCTGCCGACACCACATCACGGCCGTAGAGATGTCCGGCCGAGGACGCCCATCGAGTCTGAGTGATCTCCTTCCAGCCCCAGCCCTCGCCCTCGAACATGTCGGCGAACCGGTAGCTGCTGATCGTCGCCGGTGGCGTCCCGTAACTCTGGATCCGAAAGGACACGCCGCGGCTGGCCGCCCAGCGCCGCACCACCGCGACGAAGTTCTCCTGGTACAACTCGGCAAGCGTGCGATGGTAGTCGGCGCGCACCTGTACGGCCTCAGGCCCGTCGACCGCGAGTCGGTACAGCACAGGGATCAGCGGGTAGCCGCACCGGCGGGCGAACTCATCCGGCAGCGCCGGGGTCCAGTCTGAGTCGTACACCTCGAGGCTGTCGCAGAACACAGAGCCCACCAGCTCGGCCGGCACTGCGTCGAGCATCCGGTCACCGGCCCACCTGAGGTGGGCCATCACGGCCGCCGCGCTGTAGTGATCGAGCACCGGGCCCTCGGACCCGACCGCCGCTCGCTTCACGTTCTGACCGGTCCGCTGCGCGTACGCCAGCAGCACCTGCCGGGTGCCGTCCCCGGCGGGGATCTTGATCATGCCGTCGACGATGGGCAGCAGATCGTAGGCGTCCGGCTGCTCCTGGATGGAGCCGGCTCCCGACGTAAGCGGCGAGCAGTTGGTCACCGGGCCATGGCGAAACCACCGGAACTTCCAGTGGTCCGGGCGTCAGCTCGCGCCGCTCCCAATGCAGCCGGCGCGCGGCCAGCTCGTCGGTGATGTGGGGCCCGCCGAAGGACCAGCCGCTCCCCAACGTCAGGTCGAACCGAAGACCCAACTCGTGCGCGCGATCCGCCGCAAATCGCAGGTCGGCGAGAAAGGCGTCCGACATGAAATCTGTGGTCGCTGGCCCCAGCGGGTAGACGTAGGCCACCTCGACCCCGCCGAACCCGGCGCCGGCCATCGCGGTCAGCTCGCGGGTCAGCTCGTCCCTGTCCACCGACGGGCCGAACCACCACCACCGGAGCATCGGAGCCGCGGTCACGGGAGGATCGGCGAACCCCGAGCGAAGATCATCGATCATGAGCGGCAGATGCGCTCAGGGCACATGTCATCGACTGGCTCAGGGCACATGTCATCTACCGGCTCAGGACACAGGTCGCGCTGAGCGAGAAAGATCCACACCGAGGTCTAGGTCGGCGATCTTGACCGGCAGACCGGTGCGCAGTGATTCGTTGCCCGCCATACCCACCGCTATCGAACGGATCCCATCCACCCAGTCCGATGCTCGTTCCAGCCAGTCATCCCCGGCGCCGCGGAAGACATCGGCCAGCAGCAACGCATCGCCTCCGCCATGACCTCCGGTGCCTTCTTTGATCTTGACGTCCTGAGCCGCCTCCCAGTGGCGCTGCAGGGTCAGCCGCTCTCCGCCGGTCCGCGATGAGGACTCCGGGACGGCGCTCGGGTCGATCACGACGTTGCCGGCAGCGTCAGTGAGCACGGCTGCGCGTTCGACCACCTCGAGCTCGGCCCTGCCCTCGTCGCCGTTGACGGCGATCCGGTAGCCCTCCCACGGCGAGTGCGCATTGAGCGCGTAGCTGAGCGTCGCGCCTCGCGCGTAGTCCACGATCACCGCCAGATTGTCCTCGGTGGTCACGCCTGGACCGAAGACGTCCTGGTCGCGTTGGTAGCCGTCGTACGACTCGCTGTCGAGGTAGAGCGCCTTCAGCCGAGGGTCGCTCCGCAGGTCCAACTCCCACGGATTGTGAGTGCCGTCGTGGGTGCCCCGCTCGGAATGCGGCGCCATCCCGCGTGCGGCAGCGTTCTCCGAGCCGTAGAACTTCACCCCGCCGCGGGCATACACCTCGGTGGGGGTGTCAGCGAGCAGCCAATTGACCAGGTCGAAGTGGTGCGCCGCCTTGTGAACCAGCAGGCCACCGGAGTTGGCCTTGTCCCTGTGCCAACGGCGGAAGTAGTCCGCGCCATGCGCGGTGTCGAGCACCCACTCGAACGTGACCGACAGCGGCGTGCCGATCGAGCCGTTCTTGATCAATTCCTTTAGGCCGGAGTTCCTCGGGGAGTAGCGATAGTTGTGGGTCACGACCACCTGTCGCCCGGAGCGCTGGACCGCTTCGGCGATCCGGCGAGTGCTCTCCGGGTCAATCGTCAACGGCTTCTCGACCACCACGTCGACACCGGCATCCAGCGAGCGCACGATCAGATCGGCGTGGGTGTAGTCGGGGGAGGTGACGATCACCCGGTCGGCCCCGGTCTCTTTGAGCACCCGCTCCAGGTCGTCGGGGTCCCCGGTGACCACTCCCGTTACGTCGAGACCGGCGTCGGACAACCGATTCAGGTGTACCGACAACCGGCCAGGATTCGGCTCGACCAGCCCGACCAGCTGCGCGTCATCCTTGTGATCACCAGCCATGGCGTCGAGGTACATCTGGACCCGATGGCCGGTTCCGACCACCACATAGCGTCGGTGGGAGGTCACAGGGTTACCTTTCGCGAATTGAAGAAACGGGGACCCCGCTGAGCGAGATCCCCGTCGTTGTTACTTTCCGCCGGTGGTGGCGATGCCCTTGACCAGGAACCGCTGGCCGAACAAGAACACCAGGAAGAGCGGGATCAAGGTCACGACCGACATGGCGAACATCGCACCCCAGTTGCTGCCAGCCGTCGCGTCCAGGAAGGAGCGCAGCGCCACGGGAACCGTGTAGGCGATCGGATCGGTCAGGTAGATCAGCGGGGTGAAGAAGTCGCTCCAGGTCCAGATGAAGGTGAAGATCGCCGTCGTGGCTATCGCTGGGCCCATCAGCGGCACCATCAGCTTGCTGAAGATCTGCCAGTGGCCGCAACCGTCGATCGTGGCCGCCTCGTCCAGCTCTCTGGGAATGCCTCGGATGAACTGGACCATCAAGAACACGAAGAACGCATCGGTGGCCAGGAACTTGGGCAGGATCAGTGGGACGAACGTGTTCACCCAGCCCAGCTGGTTGAAGATGATGTACTGCGGCACCACGAGCACGTGGAAGGGCAGCATGAGCGTCAGCAGCATGATGGCGAACCACAGCCCCTTCAGCCGGAACTTCAGCCGGGCGAACGCGTAGGCGGCCAGGGTGCAGGCGAACAGGTTGCCGGCGATGGCCCCGATCACCACGATGGCGGAGTTGATGATGTATTGGCCGAAGGGGTAGGACAGCGAATACCAACCCTGGGTGTAGTTCTCCACGTACAGGTCGTTCAGCCACAGGCCTGGGGTACGGAAAATGACCTCGGTCGGCCGGAGGGAGCTGGCCACCAGCCACAGCAGCGGATAGATCATGATCAGGCTGAAGGCGATCAGCAGTATGTGCTTGATCACCGACCGTGCCCGGTCCCGCCAGGTGGGGGCATGATGGATCGCCTCCTGGGGAGCCGGTCCGGTCAGAGGCGCGTCAACGGGGGCGATTTCCCCCTGGATTTGAAGATCAGTCACCGTAGAACACCCAACGCTTGGAGAAGTAGAAGTTGATCGCGGTGAAAGCCGCGATGATCACCACCAGCAGCCAGGCCATCGCGGAGGCATAGCCCATCTGGAACTGGACGAAGCCGCGCTGGTAGAGGTAAAGCGTGTAGAACAGTGTCTCGTCCGGCAGGACCGCCGGTCCCGTTGGAAACCACGTAGGCCTGGGTGAATGACTGGAACGCGTTGATGACCTGCAGCACCAGGTTGAAGAAGATGATCGGAGACAGCAGCGGCAGGGTGATCTTCCGGAATTGGGCCCATCGGCTTGCGCCGTCGACCGACGCCGCCTCGTAGTACATTCCCGGGATCTGCCGCAGACCGGCCAAGAAGATCACCATCGGTGAGCCGAACGTCCACACGTGCAACAAGATGATGGTCCACAACGCCCATTGCGGATCGGCGATCCAGCTAGTGGTGGCTTGGAATCCGAACAGCCTGAGGACTTGGTTGACCAGGCCGTCGCTTTCGAACATCTGCCGCCACAGCACAGCAATGGCCACCGAGGCGCCCAGCATCGACGGCAGGTAGAAGATCGACCGGTAGAACGCCAGCCCCTTCATCCCCTCGTTCAGCAGCATGGCGATGGCCAAGGCCACGATCAGTTGCAGCGGAACGCCGACGATCACATAGATGAAGGTGACCGAGAGCGACTTGTGCAGACGCGGGTCGTTGAACATCCGGACGTAGTTATCCAGCCCGATAAACTCCGGCGCCTGGATCAGGCTGTAGTTGGTAAACGACAGGTACAAGCGAGGCGAACATCGGCCCGGTCACGATCACCACCAGTCCGATCAGCCAGGGCAGCAGGAACAGATACCCCGCCTTGTTGTCCCGGCCTGCCTCCTTGGCCGCGAGCCGCTTCTCCTCCGGCGTCTTGGCCTTGACGCGATGGATCGTCGAGAGCTCAGAGATGGCGCTCATGGCTCAGACCTTGAGGTTCGACTTGACCTCGTCCACGAACTTCTGCGCGGCCTCAGCAGTGCTCGTCCGCCCGAACAGCACATCAGTCCCGTTACGGAACAGGACTTCGGCGAACGTGCCGCCGCCAGGGGGTGGGGCGATGGGGGTGTTGGCCACCTCGGTCTTGATGTCGGTGATGTACTTCGCGACTACCTGTTGCGCCTCGGACAGCTTGGGCTTGACCTCGGCCAGGATCTCGGTGTTCGGCGGGATGCCCCGCTCAGCCTTATCGATGTCGGCGGCCGCCGGGTCGTTCGCAAACCAGTTGATCCAGGCGATCGCGGCGTCTGGATTCTTGGTCTTGGCCGACGCCGACCACAGCATGCTCGCCTTGTACCAGGTCTTCCGCTCGGTTGCCTTGCCGGTCAGGCTCGGGCCCCGCAGCATCTCCATCAGTACTCACCCCCGGCCGCAGCGCTGACCGCTTCCAGCTGGTTGGAGTTGTAGTACTGCATGGCGGCTGTCCCGACCACGAGTCGCACTCTGGTCCAGCGGCTTGGCCGCCTCCTCGCTGATCTGCTCCGGCGTTCCGAAGGCCTTGGCCTTCTGGAACTTGACCATCAGGTCGTACCAGGCCTGAGCGTCGGCTACCTCGAACCCAAGCCCGTCCGGGGTGAAGAGTTCCTTGCCGTTCTGGCGCAAGAACGTGCCGAACAGTGCGTCTGAGCCCATCACGCTCGCAGCGCCGAAGGGCACCCCCGCCTTGGAAGCGACCTCCGCAGCCACCTCCGACATCTGGTCCCAGGTCCAGGTCTTGTCGTCGGGCAACTCCATCTTGGCCTTCTCGAAGACCTTGGGGTTGGCGAAGATGAGCGCGCTGTTGATGCCGGCGTTGACGCCGACCAGCTTGTCGTTGATCTTGCCCGAGTCGACCGTGCCCTCGACGAACTTGGACATGTCGACCTTGCGCCAGATCCAGCAGAGCGCCGCGAGTGCCGTACTCGGCGATGTAGGCCATATCCATCTGAATGATGTCGGGAGCCGTGCCGCCGGCGGTCTGGGTGGCCAGCTTGTCCCAGTAGCTGGCGAACTCACCCGGCTGGCCCGAGATCTTCACATTGGGGTTGGCCGCCATGTACGCAGCGATCATCGCTTCGGTGTTCTTGTTGCGCGTCGGGTTGCCCCACCAGGCCAAGGCCAGCTCGGTCGCGCCACCCTCACCACCACCGCCCTGAGAACCACTGCCACCAGAACCAGGGGCGCAGCCCGCCAGCCCCATGGTGGTGGCCGCAGCAGCCAGCCCTCCGGCTCCAATCAGAAACTGCCTCCGGTTAATGGCCATCGTTCTTCCCTTCGCCATTGCTGTGAACGTGATGTGAAAGCGTTTTCTCAAACACTACGGTCGGAAGACTACGATGGTTTCCTCCGTGGTGTCAACGCCCCTGTGGACGCTGAAACCAAACTGAGAAACTCTCGCGGTGAACATCCCACGCTGCGTGGGATGTTCACCCTGTGCACGGCGTGCATGCCATGCACAGCGTGAAGAACCTGAGTACAGCGTTCTCTGCCAACCGTGGTGCTGTTTCTTAGTTAACAGCTATCAGACCCTCTGTGGATTGCGCGCGCCGAGGTTTCGACGCTATATTCCCGGGAAGAGGGCGCGAAAGCGTTTTCTGAGATGTACCGCCCTGACCGGTTTGGAGATGAGGATGGCCCAGCGCACGGTTCGAGTGATCATGAACGGGGTAACCGGCCGGATGGGCTACCGCCAGCATTTGGTGCGTTCCATCCTGCCTATTAGGGATGACGGCGGGGTGCCGCTTCCCAACGGCGATCGCGTCACCGTTGAGCCGATCCTGGTGGGCCGTAACGCTGAGAAGCTCGCCGCTCTGGCCGCCCAGCACGGCGTGTCCGATTTCACGACCGATCTGGACGAGGCGCTGAGCGATGACTCAGCGTCGATCTATTTTGACGCCCAGGTCACCACCGAGCGCAAGAAGTCGATCCTCAAGGCGATCGCCGCCGGCAAGCACATCTACACCGAGAAGCCAATCGCCGAGTCGGTCTCGGAAGGTGTTGAGCTGGTCACTGCCGCTGGCGAGGCGAGCGTGATCAACGGCGTGGTCCACGACAAGCTCTACCTGCCTGGCCTGCTCAAGTTGAAGCGGCTGATCGATTCAGGATTCTTCGGACGCATTCTCTCGGTACGCGGGGAGTTCGGATATTGGGTTTTCGAGGGTGATCTGCTGCCGGCCCAGCGGCCCAGCTGGAACTACCGCGCCGAGGACGGCGGCGGCATGGTGCTGGACATGTTCCCCCACTGGAACTACGTGCTGGAGAACCTGTTCGGCAGGGTCGTCGCGGTAACGGCAAAAGCGGTCACCCATATCCCGGAACGCTGGGACGAGCAGGGCCGCAAGTACGCCGCCACCGCGGATGACACCGCGTACGGGATCTTCGAGCTCGAGGGCGACGTCATTGCCCAGATCAACTCATCCTGGGCCGTTCGGGTGGATCGCGGCGAGCTGGTCGAGTTCCAGGTAGACGGCACGCACGGTTCTGCGGTGGCCGGCCTCTTCGGCTGCCGCATCCAACCCCGGGTTCGCACGCCAATGCCAGTGTGGAACCCCGATCTGCCCACCACCGAGGACTTCCGCAGTCAGTGGGAGCAGATCCCAGACAACGCCGAGTTCCCCAACGGGTTCCGAGCCCAGTGGGAGCAGTTCCTGTCCGACGTCGATGCCGGCCGACCCCACGCGTACGACCTTGCCGCCGGCGTTCGTGGCCTGCAGCTGGTCGACGCCGGCTTGACATCCTCATCCGAAGGTCGCCGGGTCACCATCGAGAAGTTCGCGTCATGACCACGACCACCGCAACAGTTGCCCTACCAGAAGCCGACGGTGGCTGGCGTGAGATCGAGCTCTCCGAACCAAGGGCGTGGGCCGAGCATCCTCAGGCCTTTCGGAGCCGGATCGCCTTCGCCGCGGCGCACGTCGTGGCCGACCCGCGCGGTGAGAACGTCCCAGGCGCGCCCGCCGCCATTGACTGGGAGGCCACCCTGGCGTTCCGGCGCCATCTGTTCCGCTACGGGATGGGCGTCGCCGAAGCCATGGACACCGCACAGCGCAATATGGGCCTGGACTGGCCGGCCACCCAGCAGCTGATCACTCGCAGCGCGGCGCTGGCTCGAGAGCATGCCGCCAAAATCGCCTCTGGCGCCGGAACCGATCAGCTGCTTGCCCCGGCCAGCAGCCTCGGCGAGGTTACCGATGCCTACCTCGAGCAGGTTGAGTTCGTCGAAGCGGCTGGCTCGCAGGTGATCATGATGGCCTCGCGCCAGCTGGCAGCCGTGGCTGGCAGCGCGGAGGACTACCTTCAGGTCTACACAAGCGTGCTGGCTCAAGCGTCCAGACCGGTCATCCTGCATTGGCTGGGTGAGATGTTCGACCCGCAGCTGAGCGGGTACTGGGGATCGACCGACATACCGACTGCGACCCGTACCTTCCTCGATTTGATCCGGGAGCACAACGACAAGGTCGACGGGGTGAAGGTCTCGCTACTCTCTGCTGATCATGAGCAGGAGCTGCGTGCCGCCCTGCCCGCGGGCGTCCGGCTCTACACCGGCGACGACTTCAACTACCCGGAGCTCATCGAGGGTGACGGCGAGCATCACTCGGACGCTCTGCTCGGTGCGTTCGCCGCGATCGCGCCGGCCGCATCGGCGGCTCTGAGCGCGCTCGATGCCGGCGACATCGACGGATATCGCCGGGAGATGACCCCGACGCTGCCGCTGTCCCGCCATATCTTCGCGACGCCCACCTACTACTACAAGACCGGGATCGCCTTCCTCGCTTGGCTGAACGGCCACCAGGACGGTTTCATCATGGTGGGCGGCCTGCAGTCGGCTCGCTCGATTCTCCACTTGGCCCGCGTATTCGAGCTGGCCAACGAGGCGCAGTTGCTCACCGACCCTGATCTCGCGGCTCACCGCCTTAGCCAGCTGTTCGCGACCGCCGGCCTAGCCCGGTGACCAACCGAGCGCCGCTCAGCCGGCTCTCGCTCAACCAGCGGACCACCGCCTCCTGGTCGCTGCCAGAGGCGGTGCAGGGGTGCGTCGACGCCGGCCTCGGCGCGATCGGGATCTGGCGGGAACAGCTCGCCGAGGTTGGATTAGACGAGGCCAGTCGGCTGGTCGCCGAGTCGGGGCTACGTGTCTCGTCGCTATGCCGGGGCGGATTCTTCACAGCCGCGGATCCCGCCGAGGCGCAGGCGGCTGAGGTGAGGAACCGGGAGGCCATCGAGGAGGCTGCGGCGCTGAACGCGGCGACGCTGGTACTTGTCGCCGGTGGACTGCCGCCGGACGACCGAGATCTGAGAGCTGCCCGAGATCGCGCTGCCCGAGCCATCGAGCGGCTGGTTCCGTACGCCCACGAGCTCGGGGTCAACCTCGGCATCGAGCCGATGAACCCGATCTACGCAGCGGACCGCGGCGTGATCTCCACGCTGGCCCAGGCCGCTGGACATCGCCGAGCGTTTCGACGCCGCCGATGTCGGCGTCGTGGTCGACACGTTCCACCTGTGGTGGGAACCAGGCGTCGACGACCAGCTGCAGCGTGCTGGAGAACGCATTGTCAGCTACCAGATCTGCGACTGGATCACCCCGCTGCCGGCGGACACCCTGCTGGCGCGCGGCATGATGGGCGACGGACACATCGACTTCGCTGCCTTCACTCGATCCGTTGCGGCTGCGGGCTATCACGGTGACGTCGAGGTGGAGATCTTCAACGCCGAGCTATGGGCGGCGCCGCCCACCGAGGTCGTGAACACCATGGCGGAGCGCTATCTCACACTCGTACAGCCGTACCTGGGCAAAGATGCGCCCTGAGCCCTTCGACAAGCAGGACAAGCTTGTCGAAGGGCTCAGCCCGCAACACAAAGAAAGAGGAAGGGCAGACGACGATGTGGACACTTTCAGGATTTGTCGATGAGATCTCCGACGACCTCACCGAGCAGTGCAAGGTCGCTGCCGGTCTTGGCCTTGCGCTATGTGGAGGTCCGCAGCGCGTGGGGAACCAACATCCTCGACCTCGACGACGGCCAGCTGGCCACCGTGCGGGAGACCCTTGCGGAGTACGGGCTGAAGGTCTCCAGCATTGGCTCACCAATCGGCAAGATCACCATCGACGATGAGTTCCCACCTCACCTCGAACGGATGCGGCACGCCGTTGAGGTCGCCCACACTCTGGAGGCGCCGTACATCAGGATCTTCTCCTTCTTCATTCCCGACGGCACCGACCCGGACAGCCGACGTGACGAGGTACTCACCCGCATGAGCGCCTTGGCTGAGGTGGCCGCTGGTGCGGACGTGATCTTGGCGCATGAGAACGAGAAGGACATCTATGGCGATATCCCTCGTCGCTGCCTGGACATCGTCACCACCGTGTCGGCGCCCCAGCTGCAGCTCGCCTGGGATCCGGCGAACTTCGTTCAAGTTGGAGTGCGGCCGTTCACCGAGGGGTACGCCATGCTGCGCCCACATGTCAGCACTATCCAGATCAAAGACGCGCTGCTGGCGGACGGGACCGTCGTTGTTGCCGGCGACGGCGACGGCGAACTGCGGGAGACCGTCCGAGCCCTCCGCGCCGACGGCTTCGACGGGTTCTTCTCGCTGGAGCCGCACCTCGGTGAGTACACCGCGTTCGGGGCGCTGTCCGGACCCGAGTTGTTCACCAAGGCCTGGAAGGCCTTCACCGACATTCTCACCAGCGAAGGGATCCAGTACGCATGAGTACCCCCGTTGTGGAATCCAACCAGCGGATCCGGCTGGCCCTGGTCGGTGCCGGCGTGATCGGCACTATCCACGGTGCGGTGATCAGCGAACTCGCCGACCGGATCGACCTAGTGGCCGTTGTCGATACCCACCGCGATCGGGCCGGGAAGCTGGCGGCCGAACATGGCGGGAAGGCTTTTACCTCACTGACGGATGCACTGGAGGCCGTTGAAATCGACGTGGTCTCGGTCTGCACCCCGACCGGCCGGCACGGCGAGGTCGCCATCGAGGCCCTCGAGGCCGGCAAGCACGTGATCATCGAGAAACCTGCCGAGACCACGTTGGCGAAGACCGATGAGATCATCGCCGCTCAGCGTCGCGCTGGCACCCAGGTCGCGGTCATCTCTCAGCACCGGTTCGATCCGGCCACCGAGGTGGCGGTGGCGGCCATCGGCAACGGTGAGCTGGGCCGGCTGACCAGCGGCATCGCCTCGATCGACTGGTGGCGCGGGCAGACGTACTACGACTCCGGCGACTGGCGTGGCACCTGGGAGCTCGACGGGGGCGGGGCGTTGATGAACCAGGGCGTGCACACCGTCGACCTGCTGGTGGCCACCATGGGCCGTCCCGTCGAGGTCTTCGCCTACACCGGAACCCTCGCCCACGAACGGATCGAGGTCGAAGACGTGGCTGTGGGTGTGGTCCGCTTCGAGAACGGCGCTATCGGTGTGCTGCATGCCACCACCGCCGCCTACCCGGGGCTCAGCGCCAGGCTGCAGGTGCACGGCGACCGAGGCTCGGTCGTCATCGACAACGACAAGCTGACCTTCATCCACCTCACCCCGAGCGGCGGCAGCGCCGAAGAGCGGGCTTACGGCCAGCCGGGCACGGCGATCAACCAGATCGCTGATTACCCCGAGGCCTCCGGGGCCGCCGCGCAGACCGCCGGCAGCAACCCCGGTCAACTGGCAATCGACGCCCATCGCCGCCAATACGAGAACTTCCTGGCTGCGCTGGCTGGCCAAGAGACCGTCCGGGTCGATCTGGAAACCAACCGCCGCTCGATCGGTGTCATTACGGGCGTATACGAATCCGCCCGGACCGGGAAACCGGTCGCCTTGTGATCATCGCTGCCTGGTGAGTGCCGGTCGCGTCACCACCTTGGAAGCCCGAGCGCTGCGTCAGGCCGGATGCGCCGCAGGTACGCCCCGTCATTCCGATGTTCCCGGCCGAGCGAGCGGTACAGGGCATGCGCGTCATCGAGGAGCTGTCGGTCGAGTTCGATTCCCAGGCCGGGTCCCTCGGGAACGATGACCGACCCGTTCACAATGCTCAGCGAGCCCGGTCGGATGACATCACTGGCCGCGTTCCACGGATAGTGCGTATCGCAGGCGTACGACAGCCGCGGCGTGGCCGCCGCCGCGTGAGTCATTGCGGCGAGGCTTATCCCGAGGTGGGAGTTCGAGTGCATCGACAGTCCGAAGCCTGCGGCTATGCAAACGTCTCCGAGGGCTGTGGTTCCGCGGATGCCGCCCCAATAGTGGTGGTCGCCAAGAACGATTGACACGGAGCCCTTCTGAACCGCCGGACGCACCGTCTCCAGCGAGACGACACACATGTTCGTCGCGAGCGGGATATTTGTCTGTCTCGCGAGCCTGGCCATGTCGTCCAACCCGGCGACGGGGTCTTCCAAGTATTCGATGAGGCCGTCGAGTTCACGAGCCGCCGCAAGCGCGGTTTCGTAAGTCCATGCGGTGTTCGGGTCGATGCGCACGGGCAGGTCGGGGAACTCGCGCTTGAGTTCCCGGACGGCCTCGATCTCCTCGCCCGGCGCGAATACTCCGCCCTTGAGCTTCAACGAGCCAAACCCGTAGCGGTCGACCATCTGGCGAGCCTGCTGCACGATCCCAGCCGGGTCGAGAGCTTCGCCCCACTCGTCGTGGATCGCGGGGCGTGAACCCGTCGCAGGATGTGCGCCCCACTTGTAGAACAGATACGCGCTGTAGGGCACCCGCTCGCGCACCCGACCGCCGATGAGGTTGACGACAGGAACCCCGAGCAGTTTGCCCTGCGCATCGAGGCTGGCCACTTCCAGCGCGGAGTAGACGCGTCGTCGGTCAAAGAGTGTGGCGGGGATCGGGGCGGGGCCTCGAGATTCGGCGGGAGTTGTGTGATCCGCCCAGCGACGCCATTGGGCGTCCGGCGAGGTGTCGATGCTGTCGATCGCTCCCGTCAGGGCAGCGTCCACCAGACCCCGCAGTCCGGTTGAGTCGAAAACGCTCCGGCCGACGATGAACTCTCCGACGAGGGTGAGCCAATCCAATTGCCAGGAGTGACCGGTGCATTCGCCCAGCCCTGTCACTTCCCCTCCTCGGCCATCGTCGACGACGAGTTCGATGACGGCCCGCAGCACGTGCGGTTCGTGGACACCGTCGGCGTTGAGCAGCGGTGGGTCGGCGAAGGCGATAGGCGTCACGCGGAGTTCTCGAATGATCATGGGTCGAGCCTCCAGGGTGATCGGCCGGGGACGCCCTCGACGATCGTCGTGTGCTGGCGCGCATCGACGGACAAGACGGTGAGCTTCATCACGCTATGCTCGCCGCCGAGCTCCGATGAGCGAGCCGTTCGGTACGCGCCCTGAGCACCAGCAAGGTGAGGGTTCCGGCAACAACGATGGCGGACAAGTTGATCACCAGTTGGATGGCCGACCCAACCGCCTCGCGCGGTACCCAATAGGCGAGCGCGACGGCCGCGTTGGCTGCAGCGGGGATCGTCGTGACGGAGATCAATACGCCCATCAGCGCGCCGGACTTGGCCGATGTGAGCGACAACATGCCAGCGATACCGGCCAGGAAACCAACGATCCACGACAGGGCGTCGGGCTTCCAGATGAAGCTGGTCAGCGGGCGCTCGGCTATCAGCATTGACTCGTCGAGAAGTCCCAACGCGGTCAGGATCCAGGTCAGGATCACTGCTGCTGCCATTCCAACCGCAAAACCCAAGATCACGGTCCAGAGTGCTTGTAGGGCATGGTCCCGGCGGCGCGTCACCAGGCCGACGCAGAAGGCGACCAGCGGGCCAAACTCCGGTCCGACGACCATCGCGCCGACAATCAGGATCGGCTGATCGAGCATCACCCCGATGGCGGCGATCATGGTTGCCACCATCATGAAGGCGAGGTAGGTCAGCGAGAGGTGGGTTTCCTCCCCTGCGTTCTGTTCTAGTTCCTCCCAGACGACGGCATCCACCGGCTCGCCAGGCGCCTCCTGCTCGGCTTTGCTCGCCGACTCGGAGATGGTGATGTCAAGTCGCTCGACCACAATGGCGCCCTTGTGCTCCAAGCCGAGGTCTCGGAGCGCCTCGAGAATCTCAGTCGCACTCTCCCGGGCGACGTCGAAACTGACGACATCGCCCAAGGGTTTGCGGGCGCCATTCTCGGTGACACACAGGTGTGTGACGGCAGGGCTGGAGTCGAGCAGCTGGAGCACCTCCGAGGTCGACTCGGGCGGGGCGATCACGCGTACGTGGAGCATCATGCAGCTCCGGTGGCTATCCGGTCGTTGCTCATAGCCCGAAGGTATTGCCCGGGGGCTTTCGCGTGTCGGGGCCCTCCCTGAGTGACCGTTTCGACGGTTGTGATGGGAGACGTACGGGTCTGGGCCATGCCGGGCGACCGTTTCGACGCTTGTGATGGAAGACGTACGCCTTCTGGTGCGCCTGGCGCAACCTAGATCTGTACTGCCGTCTGCTTCGGCTTAGGGGTCGTGTCTGAGGACGATCGTCGCGGCGAGTCACTGTCGAGAATTCTCTCGACTTCGGCGAAGAAACCCTTGGGCGCATCGGCTCCGAGAGCCTTCCCGAGACAGTAGTTGCGATGCTCGCGGCGCGCCGCAGCGAGGGAATCGGGCCCGAGTAGCTCGTCAAGGGCCTCGGGGAGCGTGCTCAGGTCGCGTTCGACGACGTAGGCAACGCGGGCCATTGGGATCGACTGGCGAAACGCCGCGCCTTTTTGCAGAATCGCGACCATAGCCATGGGCTTGCCAGTCGCCAGGAAGTCTGACGCGACCGACGACACGTCGGTGATCAGCGCGTCGCAGTGGTTGAAGCAGGCCGGAATGTCCCAGTCGATCTCAGCAGCGCGCCCGAAGACATGCTGGCGGCCGGTGGCCTTGCGGTCGGCATTGAGCCGGCGCTGGATGTCGTGGGCGATGCCTGTCTGCTCCGGGTCGCGATAGGTGTGTGGATGCGGCCGGAAGATCACCGTGACTCCGCGAGCCAACAGCGCATCGACAATCCGAGGACCCAGCCGAAGCGAGGAGTAGTTGGTATTGGGCTTGCCGCCGTGCCAGGTCGGCGCGTAGAGCACCGTTCGCGGTGCGTCAGCGGGCAGCGGCAGATCTCGTGTCTCGATGCGCTCGATCTGTGGGCGCCCCACGATCGCGAATTGCTCCGGGCGGATTCTGACTCCGTGCGCGGCGTAGCGATCCACGCCTTGCTGACCAGAGACGAAGACCTTGTCGAAGGCCGAATGCCGGGCACTGTAGTTAGCCGCCTTGTCGGAGTCCCCATGGTTCAACCAGATGTGGGTCAGCTTGCTGAAGCGCATCATGTCGACATTGGCCGCGTGGTTCTGGACGTAGAAGGCCGCTTTGAGCGAGTCGACGACAAGATGCCAGAGGCGCCCGTGCGAGCTTCTGATCCTGGGAACCACCACCGGCGCCGAGGTCAGCTTGGTGATTTCGGGCACCGTCGACGGATGGCAGGTGATCACAATGAATCGCCGGTTCACTCGCTCGAAGTAGGGCAGCCACATGCCGAGCTGGTACCCGGCGCCGTTCCGGGCGGCGTAGTACACGGCGAACTCGGGTCGGTACCGCTGAAGCGCCTTGCGGACGCCGACTGCGGAACGTCGGCTGATCAGCAACGCTCGGATCGCGTACCCGGTCATGATCAAGGTCGGGACGATGCCAATGGCGGAGATCAGCAAGTAGCACCAGCCGGGGGCCCCGACGGCGGCCAGCAGTCCGCCTACCGCCGCCACTGCGAACGGCGCAAGCACCACAAATGTCAGATTGAAAGGCGGCCGCGGCACTTCAGGAAAGCCAGGCAGTTGCACCGCCACCGGCGTCGCCTTGCTCATCAGCAGCCGCAGCGTCGGCTCGAAGAGGATCGCGAGGAATGCGAGGCCCGTCGCAACCCAGATCCACCCAACGTCGTCCGGCCTGCGGGCCAGGTAGCCCGCCGTGACAGCGAGGAGCACGATCATCCGTGCCGCCTGATAAGTCGCCAGCAGGGCACGGCCGCGGCTGATGTCGCGACGCAGCAGCCAGCCGAGGATGATCAGCGACGCCAGGCCCAACGCAGCGCCCAGCCAGAAGAGAGGCGAGTCGGCGGCGATGAACATCACAACAGCGCCGACAACCGCGCAGAAGTTGAACAGGTTGCTGACCATCAGATCGACAACCATCGACCGGTTGGCACCAGCGAAGTCGGACCAAGCGCCGATGCTCCTGGTTTGGGCAGGCTTAGGTGACTCCATGGCAGGAGCAAGGGTAGCGCCCCAACTCGAGGTGTGCGGCTACGTTCAACTGCCAGTTATCTCAGGTTCTCGCGGTTACGATGAAGCGGTGGCACGAGGTGATGGCCTGCTGAACCACGACATCGATCCCCAGGATCGTGGGCCACAGGATGCATGTGGCGTATTCGGTGTCTGGGCCCCCCGCGAGGAGGTCGCGAAGCTCACCTACTTCGGGCTCTACGCGCTGCAACACCGGGGTCAGGAGTCGGCGGGAATTGCGGTCAGCAAGGGCTCACAAATCGTGGTCTTCAAAGACATGGGGCTGGTCTCCCAGGTCTTCAACGAGGCGACCTTGGACTCGTTGGGAAACGCTCACCTGGCCATCGGACATTGCCGCTACTCCACAACCGGCGCGAGCGTGTGGAAGAACGCACAACCCACGTTCCGTTCGACTGCGACCGGGAGTATCGCGCTCTGCCACAACGGCAATCTGACCAATTCGCTGGAGATGCAGAGCTGGCTGACGGAGCGCGACAAACACAACGGCTCGCTGCTTCCCGGATCGCTGTCCAACGACGCGACCAGTGACACGTCACTGATCACTGGGCTGATGGCCACCTACTCAGGTCTGAGCATCGAGGAAGCGGCATTGGACGTGCTGCCCAAGCTGCGCGGCGCATTCAGTTTGGTCTTCATGGATGAGGAGACGCTGTACGCGGCGCGGGACCCGCAGGGGATCCGGCCGTTGGTGCTTGGCCGCCTGGAACGCGGCTGGGTGGTCGCGAGCGAGACCGCGGCGCTGGACATCGTCGGGGCGACATTCATCCGGGAGGTCGCGCCGGGTGAGCTGATCGCGGTCGATTCCGGTGGGCTGCGGAGTCGTACCTTCGCCGAGGCCGACCCGAAGGGGTGCCTGTTTGAGTACGTCTACCTGGCCCGGCCCGACACCATGATTTCCGGTCGCCGGTTGCACTCGGTGCGGGTCGAGGTGGGGCGTACGCTCGCCCGCGAGTTCCCCGCGGAGGCTGATCTGGTGATCCCGGTGCCTGAGTCGGGCACGCCTGCCGCCATCGGATATGCCGAAGCCTCCGGCATCCCGTACGGGCAAGGGCTGGTCAAGAACTCCTACGTCGGTCGTACCTTCATCCAGCCGAGCCAGACCATTCGGCAGCTGGGCATCCGGCTGAAGCTCAACCCTCTTCGCGATGTGATCGCGGGCCAGCGGCTGGTCGTGGTCGACGACACCATCGTGCGCGGCAACACTCAGCGCGCGCTGGTGCGGATGCTGCGTGAGGCAGGGGCGAGCGAGGTGCACGTACGCATCTCCGCTCCGCCGGTGAAGTGGCCGTGCTTCTACGGCATCGACTTCGCCACCCGCGCCGAACTCATCGCCAACGGCCTGGACACCGAGGAAATCTGCCGCTCCATCGGAGCTGATTCGCTCGGCTACGTCTCACTCGAAGGGCTGATCGCGGCGACCCAGGTTGGCAAGCGGGCGCTCTGCCGCGCCTGCTTCGACGGCATCTATCCGATCGAGTTGCCGCTCAGCGAGCGGCTGGGCAAGGCCATTCTTGAGGACACGGCCGACCTGGAGCCGGTGGCCACTGGAGTCGGCGCTGCAGATGCCCTCAGCCGTCCCTAACTCCACCGACTTGTCAGAATCTGAGGGGCTTATAGCCCCCTCAGATTCTGACAAGTCGGCGTACGCGACGGCTGGGGTGGACATCGAAGCTGGTGACCGGGCAGTCGAGTTGATGAAGGAATGGGTCGCCAAGGCCCAGCGCCCGGAGGTCATGGGCGGCATCGGCGGCTTCGCGGGACTGTTCGACGCCAGCGCGCTCGCACAACGCAACCATCCGGTCCTGGCCACGTCCACCGATGGCGTGGGCACGAAGGTTGCCATAGCCCAGGCCCTGGATCGGCATGACACCATCGGGTTCGATCTGGTCGGCATGGTGGTCGACGACCTCGTGGTGTGCGGAGCAGAACCGCTGTTCATGACCGACTACATCGCCTGCGGCAAGGTCGATCCCGAACGCATCGCGGCAATCGTGCAAGGGATCGCCACTGCGTGCACGGAGGCCGGCTGCGCGCTGCTAGGGGGCGAGACCGCGGAGCATCCTGGGCTGCTGGGGCCCGATGAGTACGACCTCGCCGGTGCGGCAACCGGAGTGGTGGACAAAGACAAGATCCTCGGCGCGGATCGGGTCAGATCCGGTGACGTGGTACTGGCCATGGAGTCCTCCGGGCTGCATGCCAATGGCTATTCGCTCGTCAGGCACATACTCGACCGGCAGCCGAGCTGGACGCTGGACCGCCACGTCCCCGAGCTCGGCCAAACCCTCGGCGACGAACTGCTGACGCCGACCCGAATCTATGCCCGCGACTGCCTGGCGCTGATCGATGCGGTCGAGGTGCATGCGATGAGTCATGTCACTGGTGGCGGGCTCGCGAGCAATCTGGCTCGGGTCATTCCGGGCTCGTGCCACGTGCAGATCGATCGCACAACGTGGCGACCCAGACCCATTTTCGGACTCATCGAGCGGCTAGGCGAGATCTCCCAGCGCGACCTGGAAGCAACCTTCAACATGGGTGTTGGCATGGTGGCGGTCGTGTCGCCAGACTCGGTCGACGAAGCCATTCGCCTCCTCGGTGTGCGCGGGCTGAGCTGCTGGGTCTGCGGGTCGGTCCTGCCGGCCAGCTCCGGCGGCGCGGGTCTCGTCAGCCTGCTTGGGGACTACGCCGCGTGAAATAAGCCTGATGCGGGAGCGTGGCCAGCACCACATCCGCGAGGCGCTACGACACTGGTCCCGCCGCTTTGCACGCTTGGGAACATTAGGTAGCCTTTCCCTCACGACATCAACCATTCTGAGCCGCGGCCACGCCGCAGGCAGACAACGTGCGAGGGGGTCGACCCGATATGGGGCGCGGCCGTGCAAAAGCAAAGCAGACGAAGGTTGCCCGCGAACTTAAGTACCGATCCTTCGGTACCGACTTTTCATCGTTGGAGCGCGAACTTCGGTCAGGGTCGGAAGGCCATGAAGTACCGCCGGCATATGCCGACCTCGCAGAGGAGTACGAGGAAGACGACGACTCCCCGGGCGACGAGCGCGAGTACGGGCACCTTCGGAAGTCAGGCTAAGCAAAACGCGCCCAAGCGCCTTGCGCTGGCAATAGCCTGGACGGCATGAGCCAGAACCCTCAAGACAATCCCGACCAACCGCAGTCCCCGACTGAGGCTGATCCGGCAAATCCCAGCGAGCCAGTCACCAGCCCTTCGACGGCGGTCAGCGAAGACGCCGCTGACACCACTTCAGACGTGGCTGATACGGCGGCGCCCGATGAAGCGAGTGCCGGCTCCGCCGACTCGTCCGGAGATGCCACCCAGCAGGGCAACAGCGATCCGTCCGCTGGCCAGGCCGCGGCGTACGACCAGCAAGCCCAGTCGCCTTACGGCCAGCAGACCCAGTCGCCTTACGGCCAGCAGACTCCTCAGGGTTACCAACAGCCGGGTTACACCGATCCCAACGCCGCTTATCAACAGCAGCAGGGCTACCAGCAGGGTTACGGGGACCAATCTCAGCAGGGCTATCAACAGCAGGGTTACCAGCCGTACGGCGACCCGAACCAGCAGGCGTACGCCCAGCAGGGTTATCCACAACAGGGTTATGAACAGCAGGGCTATCCGCCGCAACAGTACGGCCAGCCCGGCTATCCGCAGCAGCCGTATGCCTACGCGGGCCAGGCGCCGATGTCGGAGAGCGATGAGAAGACCTGGGGGATCATCTCCCACATCAGCATCCCGTTCTTCGGCTTCATCGGCCCACTGATTGCCTACCTGGTCTACAAAGATCGCAGTGAGTGGTTGAAGCGGACCACCACCGAGGCGCTGAACTTCTCGATCTTGTACAGCATCGCCTATCTGATCGCCGTGATCACGATCTCGGTTGTCATCGGTTTGATCTTGTGGCCGCTGGTGTTCATCGTCGCGCTGATCTTCTGCATCCTGGGAACGATCGCAGCCAGCAAGCACGAGTTCTACAGGTACCCGATCAACATACGGTTCATTAAGTAGACCTTCCTGGGACTATGGGGGAGTGACCACCTGGAGTCCCGACTTCCTGGACGGCTACGAAATAACCGAACTGGCACTCCCCGGCGTCGAGCCGGCGGCCGGGGAGCCTACCGACGTCGATGTGGTGGCAACGCTGATCAGGAAGACGTCCGATCGGGTTGCGCGGCGCGCGGTCCTCTACCTGCACGGCTGGAACGACTACTTCTTCCAGACCCATCTCGCCGACTACCTGAGCGACCTCGGCTATGACTTCTACGCGCTCGATCTGCGGCGTTACGGGCGGAGCATCCGGCCGGGTCAATTCCGCGGGTTCATCACCAATCTTGACGATTACTCAATTGAGCTTGACGCGGCGGCCGATCTGATTGCGGCCGACCATGATCGACTGCTGCTCATGGGCCACTCCACGGGTGGGCTGATCGCCGCACTCTGGGCCGCCCGCAACGTCGAACGCCTCGAGGGCTTGATCCTCAACTCACCGTGGCTCGACCTGCAGGGCTCGGCCATCGTACGAACCCTGGGTACGCCGGTGATCGACAGGCTGGGCAGTCGAGCGCCGACCTCGATCATCCGGCTGCCGGATCTCGGCTTCAATGCGCGCGCGCTCCATGTCAGCCTGGGCGGTGAGTGGGACTACGACCTGATGTTGAAATCGACGCCCGGGCCCGCCCATTCGGACCGGCTGGCTCCGCGCGATCTTGCTCGGGCATCAGCGGGTTGCCGCGGGGCTGGGGATCGGTGTTCCGATCTTGGTGCTCGCCTCGACGACGACGGACTTCTCCCGGCGCTGGCACGAGGGGCTGCGCCTCGTCGACACGGTGCTCGATGTGGAGCAGACCGCGGCGCGGGCTGTCCGCCTCGGACCGCACGTCACCGTGGTCAGAATCCCGGAAGGTCTGCACGATCTCACGTTGTCCGCGCCGCACGTACGCAAGCAGACGCTGGACGAGATCGGCCGGTTCGTCGAGGCGTACGTGAAGCGCGGGCCTTCGTTCGTCGATGGGTCTGTTGGAGGCGGTGCGCGCACTGATTAGATGAGTGTGTGACCGAGATGCCTCATGTTGTGGTGGTTGGCGCTGGCTTCGGGGGCATTGCAGCGACCGACGAGCTGTCCAAGGAAGGGTTCCGGGTTACGCTGCTCGACCGGTTCCCATACAACACTTTTCAGCCGTTGCTCTATCAGGTTGCGACCGGGGGCCTCAATCCCGGAGATGTCACGTACGCCCTTCGCTTCTTTGCTGCGCGGCACGAGGGGGTTCGGTTCCGCTGCGGCGACGTCGTCGCCATCGACCATGATCAGCGTGAAGTGCTCTGCGACGACGGCTTCCGGCTCGGTTTCGACTATCTGGTGATCGGCAACGGAATCACGACCAACCACTTCGGTATCCCTGGCGCCGAGAAGTACACCATGTCGATGTACACCCGGGCGGAGGCGCTCAGGGTCCGCGACACGATCTTCGGCAGCCTGGAGATCATTGCCAACACATCCGATCCGAACACCGGCGGCTTCACAGTCGTCATCGTCGGCGGTGGACCAACCGGGCGTCGAGATGGCTGGCCAGCTGGCCGAGCTCAAGACCGAGACCATGCCGGCGGTCTACCCCGAGCTCAATCCGGCGCGAGTCCATGTCGTGCTCGTCGAGATGGGACCCCACCTCATAGCGCCGTTTGACGACTCGCTGCGCAAGTATGCGCTGCAGGAACTGATCAAGCGTGGCGTTGACGTTCGGTTGAATACCGCCATCTCCGAAGTGGAGGCTGATCGCGTCGACTTCAAGGACGGCTCCTCGATGCCAGTCGATCTGGTCATCTGGGCAGCCGGCGTCTCAGGTGATCCGCAGGTCCGCGACTGGGGAATCCCGATCGGTCGGGCGGGGCGGATCGAGGTCAACGAAGACACCCGAGTCATCGGCGAGGAGCGAATCTTCGCTGTCGGCGACGGCAGCATCATCGTGGACAACCCGCTGCCGCAGCTCGCGCAACCTGCTCTGCAGATGGGAAAGTTTGCCGCCAGGCAGATCGCCCGGCTGCATCGCGGCCTGGACACCGAGACGTTCAAGTACAAAGACAAAGGCACCATGGCCACCATCGGTCGGGGCGACGCGGTGCTCCAGATGCCGATCGGGCTCAAGCTCAAGGGCATCCCTGCGTGGATCGGCTGGATCGTGCTGCACATCGCCTACCTGCTCGGCGGGCGTAACCGGATACAGACGCTGGTCAACCTCGGTTCCCGGTACATGGGGCCGCGGCGCTCGAGCGCGATCGTCGGCGATGTGCTGCCGACGCCGAAGTTGCGGGCCGCCCTCAAGAGCAAGGAAGGGTAGCGAGCCGAGCAGGTGGCCAGGGCCGGAATCGAACCGGCGACCTTTCACTTTTCAGGCGAACGCTACTACCGACTGAGCTACCTGGCCTTTGGTCGGTGAGATGGATTCATCACCGCTTACGCGACCCCGACGGGACTCGAACCCGCGACCTCCGCCGTGACAGGGCGGCGCGCTAACCAACTGCGCCACGGGGCCTTGTGGCAAGCTTCGCACCCTTCCGGGCGCCCGCGAAACTATAGCGCAGCAGACGAACTCAGCGGAAAGCGGACGGATTGCGAGCCTCGGCTTGGGAGTCTGGCAGCGGCTCCTCACGCTAAGGTTGCTGTGCTAACCGAGGTCCCCATCGTCTAGCGGCCTAGGACTCCGCCCTTTCAAGGCGGCAACACGGGTTCGAATCCCGTTGGGGGTACAAGATCAAAGTCGCTCTGACAAGGTCAAACGCCCCCCATGCTGATGGGCAACCTCAGATACAGACTGAGTTGAGGGAGCGGCATGGGAGCGGGACCGCCGCAGCGCAACAAACGTCGTCCCGCCACTCAACCGCTCCGCTCACTCCCATGGGCTTCGTTCGGGTCTGTTCCGCACCCTCCACGAAGCGCATTCGGACGATCTGGGCACTCACTCATTTCGTCGTTGGGGCCACGTGGTCGGACGGACATTAGATCGGCACTTGTTCGGCCAGGCGTTTGGCCAGGGTAAGACCGGTAAGAACTGGATTAGCCGAACCAATAGTTGGAAAGAGAGATTGGTCGCAGGCGTAAACATTCTGCACGTGATGGAGGCGGCCTAAGGAGTCGGTCACGGAGGTGGCCGGATCGTCGCCCATCCAGAGCGTGCCGGATTCATGGTAAGTGGTCCCTAGTCCCCGGTGCCATTCTGGGAATGGGCGCGAGAGCGGAAACGGCGATGATTGCCAGGCGTTGTCGTAGAAGTATTGGATTTGTGTGGGTGAGCCGGCGATAGCTTGCACCAGCGCGACTGCGGCCTGATCCATTGCTTGCCATGTTTGTACGTCGCTGGATGCAGTAAGAATTTGGACGTATGCTCTGGGCACGTCGTACTCGTCATTCTCCCACGGACTGAGGTTGATCCAGGTTCCGTCAGAATTTGGGACCGGTGATGTCTTGTCGCCTTGCATCTCTCCAATGCCACGCAAAGTCACCGTGATCCAGTTCGGGTCTGTGTTGGCGAGGTGCTGATTAAGCTGCTCAATATCGGGGATCTTCCGAAAAAGCAGGTCGTCCGAGCCGCTGCGGCTGGTGGAGGCCGTGATCTGCAGGTGAAAGCGCCCGGAGGGAGCTGCTCCCCGGACCAACATTGCAGCGGTCTGAACGTGGGCAGGCAATTGTGGTAGGGCTGATCGGCTAATGCGTACGGTGAAGTCGCTCCGCACGTGGACCATCAGATTTCGCCCCATCAGCGGCACTGGGAATGAATTCAGTGCCAACCGCGTAGATTCGACGCCGCTCGCCGCGAGAATGACGGCACAGTTGGGCGCGACACTGAGGAGTTGGCGTTGTCCCGCGACATCGACCTCAATGGCGTCAACAGTGCCACCGGCTGCGCGGAGGCGCATGACATGCGCGCGTGGCACGAAGAACAGCCGGCGGTTCGCGTTATTCAGCCCAGAGTTCATGACGTCGTCCCGGACGGCATCGATGAGCAGCGGCAGGCTGCTGTACTTGTCGAAGCTAAAGAGTCCCGACACGGGAGGGCTGCCCTGGACGGCGAGCGGCGCGACCTCGACGCCGTTGCTACCGATCGCCGTTTCGATGTTGGAGATGCCAGGCGTGGCCGCAACAACCCTGGGAAACAGAACACTGTGGAGTTCGCCGAAGATGAAATCCGTGGCCGGAACGACACCTGTTTCACTCTCTACATCCGAGTAGTTGGCATTGAGGTACGCGGCCGCGCTGCTTGGCCACTGAAGGAGATCCTGGGACGTGAGCCTCGGGCTCCAGCCTCCCCAATAGATTGACTTTCCGCCGGCGCAGTACGCGAGGCCCGGAAAGTCCACGTTGCCGCGCCATGGCAAGCCCCAAACGAGAGCCCGTGGGACGTGTGGATCATTCGCCGGCGTAATGGGCGCTGGCACCTCCAAACCCAACCGACCGATGTTTTGGACGTGGTCGGTTACGAGCAAACTGCCAGCGTCTAGCAATAGGACACGCTTGTTGGGGCGATCTCGGTACAACTTGGCTGCGCAGTACGCCCCATATGCGCCCGCTCCGACGATCACCGCCGAAAAGGGTGGCCCTCCATTCGCAGTAGCCTCCCCCCATGTGCTGCAGATGAAACGGCCCAACGCGTCGGTTGTAAAGGCGGTGTCTTGTACTTGAACCTGTTCCGCAGCCGGAAATAGCCTGGGTAGCGCCATGTCCACTCTCCTCTCACTCAATTTGGTGGTGTGCGCGGGTTCGGCGGGCCAATTTTCGTGTAATCAATCTGAAGACGTAGCGAGGAAGCCGCAAAGATTTGATAGATAGAGACTCAGTAATGCGTGAAATACCCCGGGCAACTATCGCCGGCGCCGCCTTGGCTACAACGCGTCCAAGTGTGGTGGGATAGTGACTCACGATATCCGTCGGGTCCTTCCAGCTGCTGCTGCCGAAGCTGGGCCAACGGGTGCAGACCGCAGCCGAACAGTGCTCGCATCTGCTCGGCGGTTACCGGGCCGCCGGTAGTGAGGCCGTCGATCCCGTTCATGCCGGAGCCGATCCACACTCCTGGCGTCTCACCCCGTTCGGTGTAGTACGACGCCAACCCGGTATGCCCTTTCTCGGCCGCGTCCATGGCCGCGACCTGCCGTGTCAGGTAGCGCGGTTCGAATCCCGTTGGGGGTACAAGATCAAACTGCCGCTGACCAGGCCTGATGCCACCACCAGCCAGCCAGCATCTCCTCGGGTCGACCATCAGTGACGCGCGAGGGACGCAAGAACTCCCCCACCTGTGCTGCCTCCGGCACGCTCCAGACCAGCCGACCTCGCTTGCCCAACGTGGGGCTCGAGTACCGGCGGAGTTGTGTTGTTGCGAGGTTGGACCTCGTGTCTGGGACCGCACGGCCCGTTGGCATGCCATTACTGGCCGAGGGCTACGCGACATGTCGGCGACCACCAAGCACGTGCGATCGGCCCTAAGGACGCGGGACGTCGACTGAAGCTCGTGATCGCTGGCGGCTTCCCGGACCAGTCACTTTCAGCGACATCCGGCGGAGAGAAATGATCAACGAGCTTGATCGACTGTTGACGATCAGCGACTTGTCGGAGCGCCAGAGCAGCCGCGGACTTCCCGCCGTCCAAGGGGCGCTCGCCCTCAGGCAGGAACCAGTCGCTCACCGGCCAGGCTGCCACCAATGCAGCGGATCAGCCAGCCTCGACTCACCGGTCGACTAGCGCCCGCGCCGGCCGATCGCCAGCCATTCTCTCGGATCCCTGCTCGCAGCCCGTCCACGAGGTTCAGGACTTCTGGGGTCCGGTCTCGGCTCACCGATCGCCCGCGGTGGTGTCGTCGAGTACGACGAGACCGGCGGTGACATCGTCGAGCCTCCAGTCGCTGTCCCGCACTTGCGCGCCCAGCCCGTGGACGGGTAACAGCGGAGAGTGGTTTGAGGCGGTGCCGGCCCTTCCAGCCGATGCCCCACCGCCAACTGCAAAACTTGGCGCCGTGGCTGAAGCCTTGCCCCAGGGGCGGGTGTTCGCGTTCCTGGGCGGTCGCCCGGGGGAGGAACCCCTGGCCGTCTGGATGGTGGTTCTCTTCGCCTTCACCCAGGCGAGCCAGGGGCTGGGCGCGAATGCGGCCGACACTCTGTTCTTCCTCCGGTTCGGGGTGGAGTCGCTTCCACTGATGATCCTGCTGTCGGGGCCCGTCGTGATGGTCGCGAGTCTCCTCTACACCGGAGGTCTCGCCCGGGTGGGGGCCCGTCGCTGGCTGTCATGGGTTCTGTTCGGGTTCGCCGGGCTGCTGACCATCGAAAGGCTGCTGATCTCGGTGGATTTCCCTGGCATCTACCCGGTGGTGTGGCTAGGTGGGCAGGTGGTCATCCTCGTGAGCCTCATCGTGATGTGGAACGCGGCCGCCGAGGTCTGCACCACTCGGCAAGCCAAACGTCTCTACCCGCTATTTGCATCGGCCGGGATTGTCGGAGGAGTGGTCGGGAATGTGCTCACCGGACCACTCGCCTTCCTTCTCGGAACCGAGAATCTCCTGGTCGTCCAAGCCTCGCTGCTGGTGGCCGGCGGCTTCACCGCGTTGACCGTGGGGCACCGTTTCTTCCGCGACCATACTCAAAAGCCAGAACGGTCGGCCATATCCGACCTCCGAGCTGGTCTCGACCTGACTCGCCGAACGCCACTCCTCCGTCTCATGACCTTGGCTGCCGTGTTGATATCGGCCCTCTTCTTCATGATGGTGTTCCCATTTGCCGAGATCGTGACCCGGTCCTTCGCCACCGAGGTGGAGATGGCGAACTTTCTGGGCCTCTTCTCTGCATTGGCGACCGCAGCCACGTTTCTTGTGTCGCTGCTGGGAGTCAACCGCCTGTTCGCAACACTCGGAGTGGTGTTGACACTCCTGATCCTGCCTGTGGTCTATTTGGTCGGCTTCGCCACCTGGCTGGCATCGTTCTGGCTGGCGACCGCCGTCCTGGTGCGGGGCTCACAGTGGATCGCGGTCAACGCCATTGGCTCGACCGCTTGGAGCGCTCTGTTCAACGTCGTCCCCGGTCGGCGACGCGGCGAGGTCATGGCTTTCATGTCCGCGGTACCCACCCAGGTGGGGACGACGGCGGCAGGCGCGCTGCTCATCGCCGGGTCGGAGCTGTCGGCTGCCCAGATCAGCGCCATCGGCTTGGCGCTGGCCGGGGGGCTCCTGCTACTCGTACTGAGGATGCGCTCCGCCTACTCTGCGGCGCTGGTCGACGCGGTTCGAGACGGCAATCTCGAGGTCTTCACCCTCCCGCTAGCTGGGCCGCAGAAGCCGCTGCTCGACGCCGACACCCAGCGCGCACTCACCGGTGAATTGAACGCTCCGGAGCCCGGGGCACGGGCGGTAGCCGTCTCGCTGCTCGGTCACCTGGGGGATGGAGTCCAGGCAGATCTCATCGTCGGGGCGTTGCACGACGCCGACTGGAGGGTCAGGCTCGCAGCCC
The DNA here is from genome assembly GCA_963840505.1 of uncultured Actinomycetota bacterium. Taxonomy (GTDB): domain Bacteria; phylum Actinomycetota; class Actinomycetes; order Propionibacteriales; family Propionibacteriaceae; genus Microlunatus. The sequence continues at coordinate 164,861 of CAWIZB010000020.1, read as the reverse complement.
TCCAGGCCCTGTTCGACCAGGGACACCCGGAGGCGACCGGCGCCGCGATCACGATGCTTGGAGACTCGGCGCCACAGGTCCGTTCTCTGGCGGCCCGGTCCATCTCACGGCTTGGCACCAACCATGCCGAATCTCTCGCCGCAATCCTGGAGGATCCCGATCCCGGTGTCAGAGCTGTCGCAGCGACCGGTGTGGGTGGGATCAGGGCCCAGAAGACGCTGGAACGGATGCTCGAGTCCGACAACCCAGCGGATCAAGAAGCAGCGCTCCGAGCGTTGGCGAGTCGCCCCGATCTCGCTGGGCGGGATCTGATCCGATTCGCCGGGCACCCGGACCGACGAGTCCGCGCTGCTGCTGCCGCGGCGCTGGCGCCGCTACCCGGCTCGGGCCCGGTGGTACGTAGCATGCTCGATGACGGCTCGGTCATAGTGCGCCGGGCATCGGCCGCCGGTCTCGCCCGGCGCGCCGATGGGCCGGCCATCCTCATGGACGTGCTGGCAAACGGATCGGTTCGCGCCACAGAGGCCGCCCTGCAGTCGCTGGCCGACACCGGGCAAACCGGTGAAGGCCTGACGGAATGGGCGTCCCAGGAAGTCGCCCGCGCCGCCCACCTCCGCCGGCACCGTCTCGCGTTGGCCACCAACGACCTCTCGCCCACGCGCACGTTCCTCGCGAGTCTCCTGGCCTCGCGCCAGGAGCGCTTGTCACGTTGGGCGCTGCTGGCTACGACCACACCGGATACGGCGGACACGATGACGGTGGTCGGAAGGGGGTTGCGCTCGGCGGATCAAGAGACCAGGGCACAAGCGGTGGAGGCGCTGGAATCTGTGGGAGTGCATGCGGTCACCCGTTGCCTCATTCCACTTCTCGAGGACACGGGCCACGGCGCTCTGCCGGATTCTCGGACGTCGCTCCGCAAGATGTCGGAGGACCACGATGAATGGATCCGTGCCCTGGCGGTACGCTGCATCAGCGAGGAGCTCATCGACGACCTCGGGCATCTCCGGGGGCTGGCGGATGCCGATCAGTCGGGCCTGGTCCAATCGGCGATCGCACGATGGGAGGTCATCGGGGTGCAGGACACCGCGACACTCGACACGGTGGACCGGGTAGTAGCACTTCAGCGGGTGCCGATGTTCGCCGGGATCGACCCCGAAGATCTCGAGCGGATCGCCACTCTCTTCACCGAACGTCGCTATGACACCGGCGAGCTCATCTTCGCCTGGGGCGCAGAGGGCGACGAGATGTTGATCATTGTCGAGGGCGAGGTGACGGTGAGCCGCCCGCAAGAGGGCTCCGGAGGACCTGTCCGAACCGTTCGGTCGGGCGATTACGTCGGGGAGCTCTCGCTGCTACGCGGCCAACCGCGCTCCGCCGATGTCACCGCCGGCCCCGAGGGGGTCCGCGGGCTGATTCTGAGGGGAGCCGAGCTACACGCCATACTGGAGGAGCGGCCAGAAGCGGCCATGGCCATGCTCGCGACCCTGGCGGAACGGCTCGGCACGGATTGGAACCGGTGATCCCGTGCGGGCGCGGGCGTTGACGCCGATGGCGACCGAGGTATGGACGTTCACCCGGCCGCCCTCGCGGACTTTCGTCGTTAACGCATCGGCCGCCGCGACGGTGTAGGGGCCGGCGCCGAGAGGGCGGGTGCGAAAGTCCCGCTCGAGATGCCGTCGAGGTTGTGTGGAGGCCCGTGCGAGCCCGCACCGAAGCGGTCGCCATCTCGCCGCGGCGCTGCACAACGGGGGTCGCCTCCCAATGCACCTGAGTCGGAATTCGGTGAACTGAGTGGGCTGGCGAATGGCTCAGCGGTCGATAGGCAGGCGGGGTGCGATCAAGGGGTGGATGCGCAGGCGGGCATCGGCCAGAAACGTGAGGAGCCGAGCTGATCATGGAGCACATCAGCGAGTCGTACGCCGAGTACCCCGAGCCGCAGAGCACCGTCCAGATCTACGGCACACTCAGCGACGAGCTGGCCCAGACGATCGACGGAGCATCGCAGGGCCGCACCGACGAAGCCGCCACCATCCGTGAGCCGCTCGCCGGCTTCAGCCGGCTGCCCGCAGTGTGACCTGCAGGACGCCGACCACGGAGGATCCGATGGAACTGACACTCAGCACCCTCTTCGACCACCCGATCGCCGACGCCTGGGATGGGCTGGCCGTCCGGCGCGCTGAGAACCATCCACGATGGACCCGCACATCGAGCTGAATGCGGATGGCTCGCTCGGTCTCGGCTCGGTGGCCCGACGGCGCAACTCGCGCTTCGGCGAGACCTCCGACGGGACGATGACGGTCACCGAATTGGCTCCGCCCAACGTGCTCGGCTTCGACATCCGCGACGGAGCCAGCCGCGTCACCGCCTGACGAACTTCGAGTCGGTCGGCGAAGGGCGCATCAGGGTCACGATCTGGGTCGACATGCACGATCTCGGCGATTCGATAGCCGATACGGTCCGCCCGATCGGAGTCCATGGCCAACATGGGACGTCTGCTGGACGAGGACTACTAGGCGCGGAGTCAGCCCCGAGCCGCCGTGGCGTGGGGCGGCACTACGGCTCGAGCGCGCTGCACCTTCCGAACTGACCCGAAGAAGGAGATCAGTTCCTTGGCGATGGTTTCGGGTTCGAGTAGTGGGGCAAAGTGACCGACGCCCGGCAGTTCTCGGACGTGCGCGTCGAGGACGTGCTTTGCCACGTAGCGTTCCACGTCGGCGAAGAAGGTGCCGAGCAGGGTCTGCTCGCCCCGCAGCAGCAGGACCGGCGCGGCAACCTGCCCGAGCCCTTCCGGGTCAGTCGACCGAGGCCCCTCGTAGGACATGTCTTGCTGGAGGAATCGGAGCAGCGCGGGGATGCCGCCTGCCCATCGCTCGTAGAAGGGTGTCTCCTCCAGGGCGGCGATCTCGTTGTCGGTGCAGAGCCCAGGGAGGAAAGCGCGAACCGCATCGAGGATCCGCCCGTCGGCAGCCGCCGCGCCCACCTGCTGCATCGCGGCGCCGAGACGGGCGATGTCGTCTTCTCCCCCCACCCCGATCACGCCGGGCTCGTAGATGGCCACGGCGGCCACGGAGTCACTGTGGGCGGCCGCACCCAGCACCCATGCGCCGCTGCCTGACCAGCCCACCAGGCAGACCGGTTCGCCGATGCTGTCGACGAACGCGGTGACGTCCTCCTGCAGGCGCGGGGGTGAGTGGTCCGGGTTGTCGCCGGACAGGCCTCGGCCGCGTGTGCTCGGCGTGTAGCAGGTGAACCGGTCGGCGAGGTGGGGCACCAGCGCCTCGTAGGCAACCTCGCCGTCGCCCAATGCTCCGTGGACCAGAACTAGGGGCGGCCCCTGTCCGCGGACTCGTCCGACGATCTCGGTGCCGTCGGCCGAAATGGCCACCTGAACCCGTCCAGCCATCGTCACTCCTCGAGTCGGGCGCCGGTGTTCGGCGCATCTACCGAGAAGCTAGGTAGCGCGGCTGCGATCGGGCATCGGTTCGATTGACCAACTTGTCTCGGCGCAACTACGCGGTTATGCGTAGCCACTGAGGCGTCAGCGAGCCACTGTCATCTGATGGTCGATGGCGTAGCGGGCAGCCTGGGTGCGCGAAGTGACATCGATCTTGTTGTAGATGTTCGTCAGGTGCCGGGCAACCGTTCGGTCGCTGATAAACAGCGCCGCACCGATCTCGCGGTTGGAGCGACCGTCGGCCACGAGCGTGAGCACTTCGTACTCACGCAGGGTAAGGCGATTGGGCAACTCGCGCATCGGCCGGCGCGCACCCAACTGCTCATAGACTGCCTCCGCCCGCGCCAGCTCCGCGTCGGCGGAGGCCGCGTCGCCGAACGCCCGGTAGGCCTCGGCGAGTCGGACGCAGGTACCGGCGGCATCGTAGGCAGACCCGAGTTCGTACCAGCGCCGACAGGCGTCCCGCAGCAGCGGCAGAGCCTCCGCGACGTTGCCCTCAGCCAGCAACACCGCACCGCGCGCGGTTGCCGCCATCGCTTCCAGTCCTGATGTCGCGAAGGTGGATGCCGTCTGCGCGAGCTCGGACGCGGCAGCCGCCGCGTTCTGCGGATGTCCTGCGGCGATCGCGATCTCGACCAGCGCTGCACACAGCGGGGCGCGGCGCAGGGGATCGGGACCTGCCGCGGCCAGGGCCGAGAACACCGACGCCAACGCACCCTCGGCGTCACCATCGGCAAGCCGAAGCAACGCCCGCCCCGGCTGCGGGTCGTATCCGCGGGCATGCGCCTCGCCGTACGCTTCGGCAGCGCCTGCCTCACCGCGCAACCGGCGAACCTCGGCAACGACGTACCAGGCCTGTGCGGCATAGTCGAGCCGATTGACGTCGAGGCTCGCAACCACATGCAGCGCTCCCAACTCAGCCTGGTCCCACGCCCCGCGCAGCAGCTGAAGCTGCGCTCGGTGCACCGCGCACATGGCGCCGAACGTCACCTCCGCGGGCACAGTAGTCAGCCACCTCTCGGCCAGGTCCGTCCACCGACTCATCCGAAGAACTTCACCGACCTCATGACAGGCCGCGATGGTGTGGCAGTAGAGGACACCCGTCATGAACGGATCCAGCCTGCCCTCCAGGACAGTCACCATCGCCTCGTCGAGCAGCGCTAGCCCGTCTGCGACCGCGCCCGACTTGATGAGCGCGCGGCCTTCGCTATTCAGGCCCATAGCCACTAGGTCCGGCTCGTTGAGCCGTCGGCCGAGGTCACGGATCTGCCGGGCTGCATCCACCGCCGCGGCAGGTTGGCCGGCCACAAGGTTGGCATCCACGCCAGTCAACGCCAGCAGTAGCCCATGCACCCGGCACTCCCGGACACCATCAAGAAGATGCCTGGAACGGCTGAACCAACCAACGCCCTGCGGCTCGTCGCCTCTCGAAACGTGGAAGACCCCGAGACGGAAGGCAACCCCGGCGGCATCGGCCGGACGGGATTCGGCCGAAAGTGCGTCGCATGCCGCTGCGTCGAGCCTTAGGGCATCCTCGACCCGCCCAAGCCACCACACCGCGTCGGCGTAGGCCGCGAGGTCATCGGCAGTGAGTCGCTGCGGCGCGACCGCGTCAAATGAGTCAGCGGCGCCGCGCCAGTCCTGTGCTGCGTACGCCTGCCTTGCCCGGTGCAGGCTGTCCTCGTGGTCGTCCACAAGCTGCCCTCCGTTGACAGCCAGCAGGATACCGACTGGCGCAGCTGCGCGGCAGCACGGCTGGCTGAACGCGCGACGGGCGCTAGCCTCGAAACGACGATGCAGAAGAAGGTACTTCCCTACTTTTGGCCGGTGCCGCTCAACAAAATCACCAGCGCGATTGTGCGTCCCAAGCCAGGTTTCAGCAAAGCTCGTGAAGAGTCGAAAGATGCCGGCTTTCGCCCTTTTGGGGTGGCACGCGATTCGAATCTCCTTTCGGCGCCACGATCAGCTAGGGCGGGGGGAACACGGCCTTGCCGAAGGGAAGCGTCGTGGCGTTGTTAAGCACCGTCTGCCAGGCAGCTGCTGCTGTAGAACCAGGGTGTTGCGCCATCTCACGCGCAATCAGCCCGGCAACCAGTGGCGCGGAGAACGATGTGCCGGACCACCTCGCGATCCCATTGAAGATCTCCTTGCCCGGCGCCTTCGGCGGCTCCTGGTAGGTGTACTCGCCGAAGGCGTAGGCGTTGACCATGCCGGCGCCGAGCGCGTAAACGTCCACCCAGCTTCCGAAGTTGCTGAACGGGGCCAGGGTTTGCTGACCCGCCGCTAAGGCGCCAACCCCGATCGCCCATGGGTACGCAGCGGGGTAAAACTTCTCGGCAGTGCTGTCGTTGCCGGCAGCAGCGACAAGGGTGAGGCTGGGGTGCATTTGGTGAAGTTGGTTGAAGGGTAGCGACGGCGCGTTGTTGCGGGGGTACAGACCGGCGGGAAGGCAGACCAGGTCCGGTTTCTGACCTGTGATCAGCTGGTTGAGCTTCTTGACGATCACGTCCTCTGCTTCTCCTTCGGACTCGGTGAAGTGATTGTTGACATATACCGCGGCATTGGGCGCCATGCACTTGGCAACACCGGCCGCGAAGGTCCCGTGGCCGGCGTATGGTCGGATGCGCTGCAGGCCACTGGGCAATGTCTCTCCTGGGGGTTCCTTATCCCCCGTGACCTTGGTCATCCACGAATGCACGTTGAGGTTCGGCTGTAGGCCAGTGTCGGACATGCCGATTTTGACGTTTTTGCCGCCTGGACTGGCTTTCTTCGGCCACGGCCCAGTCGCCCCGCCCGGAAAGTCCGGTTCCCCGAACGGGGTGATCTTGGTGATGTAGACGATGCCGAGCGGCGTGATCGGCGGCTCCTCGTCGGTTGGCCCTGGGCCAATTCCAAGACGCTCGTCAATGTAGTCCAGCACCTCGGGGACGGCCCAGGCTCCGGGATCTGATTGACCGATAGAGACCCGATCGGTTGCTAGCCGGACGATACCGTCCACTTCCGGCTCCTCCTCGGCGCGGCGTAAACCTGGCACCTCGTCCAACAGCCGGTTGACGTTCTCCTCCCGGGCAAGCAGACGGTCTACCACGTATATGTAATCGATCTCGCCTGCCGGCGTTAAAGCGGCCTCGATCTCGACGCCCTTGCGTGCGAATGAGTCCTTCAGGATGAGGAATTGCGCACTGGTTACCGGGTCCATCTGATGCTCCTTCGGGCAGTCGGTCGGTTAATACATCAGACCCACCTGATCGGAGTTTGATACATCCACAGACCTGCGAGCTAGGACTCGTCCCACATGTCGATTAGTCCGACATGCGAATTTGACTTGCCGGTTTCGCTCATCGTGGCGAAGGCTACGGATATGGGCGCCCCCTTTGAGCTGGACGGGGAACCGGCACAGGATTTGCTTTCCCTTGCGGTCTCCCGCCCTAACGAGGCGCTGAAGCGTGCCCGCGCCATACTTGCGAGCGATCCCAGCCCCCTCGCCGCCTCAGCCGCGCGGCAAGCCATCGGCCTCGTGCTGCGGGAGTACGGCGACATCGACGCCGCGGTCCATGAGCTACGGATCGCCCGACAGTTGGCCCGCCGCGCTGGCTCGTCCGCTCTCGAGGCCGACGTGCTTGGGACGCTCGGGGTTGCTCTCATCTTCGCCGGCCGGAGCATTTCGGGTCGTAACGCTCTTGACGCCGCGGTGCGGCAGTCAACGGGGCATCTAAACCGCAGGATGCTGTTTCGCCGCGGGGCTGCGTTGGTGGTCCTCGGCCGTCATCGCGAGGCGCTCAAGGATCTGAACGCCGCCATCGTTGCCATGCGAGCGGCCAACGATCAGGGCTGGGAAGCACGGGCGCTGCAGGAACGGGCAGTCAGTTACCTATTGTCTGGTTCAGCGCGACGCGGCATCGCCGACCTGCGCCGAGCCGAGGATCTGTTCGACGCAAGCGGTCAGGAACTGGAAGCGGGCGAGGTCAGGATGAACCTTGGCTTGGTCGCCCTGCGGCTCGGCGACCTCCCGGAGGCGCTGAGCTGCTTTGATAACGCGGCGGAGCGATTCCAGCGTCTCGGCGCCATAGAACCTGACTTGAGCATTCACCGGTGCGCCGCGTTAACTGCGGCGGGGTTGTTCCGGGACGCGATGCATGAGGCCGAGACAGCAATCGGCCAGTTGGACCAGATCCACGGTCGCCCCACCAAGCGGGCCGAACTACTGCTCACCGCGGCGAAGTGTGCGATGGCCGCCCGCGAATCCCCGAAGGCTCTCGGGTGGGCCACCGAGGCGCGCAGGCTCTTCGATCGGCAGGGCCGGCGTTGGTGGCGGGCGCATGCCGAGCTGGTCCGGGTGAGCGCGGGCGTCGACGCTGGTCCGGCGACCGCCGCTTTACTTCGCGACGCCCAGCGATGCGTCCGCGGGTTGTCCGACCTATCCTCGCCCGACCAGCCGTTAGCCCAGCTGGCCGCCGGCCGGGTCGCCTTGACCCTCGGCCGGACGGCGGTGGCCGAAGAGCAGTTTGTTGCGGCGGCCGCCGGCCGTCGGCGTGGGCCACCGCTATCTCGTGCGGTGGCGTGGCTGGCCGAGGCGCTGCGTGCAGAAGCCGTCGGCGACTCGCAGCGCCTCATGTACGCCTGTCGTCGAGGTCTGGATGTCATTGACGAGTACCGCAGCATGCTCGGGTCCTCCGAGCTGCGCGCGCAGACCACGGCGCACGGCGCCGAGCTGGCGAGCCTCGGCCAACGGCACGCCTTGCGGCTCGGCCGGCCCCGGATGATGCTGGCCTGGAGCGAGCGGTGGCGCGCAGTTGCGCTGGCCGTGCCTCCGGTGCGTCCTCCCGCCGATGATGAGTCGCAGGCCGAGCTCGCAGCGATGCGGGACATCAGCAGCAGGCTCTCCCAGGCCACCAGCCTGGGTCTGCGAACCGCTGCGCTCCACCACGAGCAAGAACAACTCGAACACGCGGTACGCGCCCGGGCACTGCGCACAGAGGGCGCCGGTCGACGCGACACTTCGCGCATCGGTACGAAGCGGTTCGCCGTTTCCAGCCTGCTGGATGAACTCGACGACGACCGGCTGCTCGAGCTCGTCGATATCGATGGACAGCTGCACGTCCTCGAATGCGGCAAAGGCAAGGTCCAGCGGTTCACGGCGGGTAGGACCGAGCAAGCAGCTCGCGAGGTCAAATTGGCCCGGTTCATCCTGAGGCGCCTGGCCTACGGACCTGCCGTGCCGTCCACGGCGGAAGTCCACCACCGATTGACCAGGATGGGCGAGACGCTCGAGCGACTGCTGCTCGGTGAGGCTGGTGCAGACCTGGGGGACGGCAACGTGATCGTCGTACCGCCCGGGAAGCTGCAGGCCGTGCCGTGGGGCCTGCTGCCCCACTTACGCTCGCGGGCGGTAAGCGTTGTGCCCTCGGCTGCGTCCTGGCTACGCGCCCGACGAGCCGCCGCCGATGACATCCACAATGCAGCGGCCGGCCCGGTGGTGCTGGTCCGTGGCCCCGGCTTGGCATCCGAGGGGGCCGAGGTCCCCCAGTTGGCCGCTGACTACGCCAGCGACGTCGAACCTGTCGTGCTTGGCAACGGCACTGCGACAGCAGCGCGAGTCCTTCAATGCGATCGACGGTGCCCGGCTGGTGCACATCGCGGCCCACGGCACCTTTCGTGCTGACAGCCCGCTATTCTCCGCGCTGCGCCTCGACGACGGTCCGCTGACGGTCTACGACCTGGAACGGTTGCGTCAGGGTCCGCGCCAGCTCGTGCTCTCAAGCTGCGACTCCGGCGTTTTCGCGCCCGCAGGTGCTGACGAGGTGCTCGGGTTGGCCAGCTCGCTGATCCCGCTAGGTACCGCCGCGATCGTAGCGAGCGTTGTGCCCGTTAACGACCAGGCTGTGGTGCCGCTGATGATCGCCCTCCACCGGGCGGTGCGCACCGGCGCCAGCCTGGCCGAAGCGTTGCGCGATGCCTGTCACGGATCCGCGTCCGACCCGGTGACCACGGCAACGGGCTTGTCCTTCATTTGTCTTGGCTCGGGATGAAGGCGAATTCACAAGTCTGGGTGCGGGCTGTCGCCGCTGCTCACAAGGTGATCCATCCAGTCAGCACGTCCGCGCCGTCCGGCGTACGGCAGCGGAGACGGAATGAGCCGTCGGGCTTGGGATCTACGGCGAAACAGCCGATCTCATCCACCGTCGTGGTGATCGTGTCCGCCTTGGTATGGATCTCGAGCGTTCCGGCCCGCGGTGGGATGATCTGGCCGAGCAGGCTGTCCTCTGTGACCTCAAGTTCCATCGACATGTGGGCCGAGGTGAAGGTAAGGGCCCGGATCGATGCCGTCTCCGACCGCGTGACCGCGCCAATGCGCTCGTCGCTGCGGGAGTCGTAGGTGAGCTGCGCCAACTCGGCATCGATGTTGTGCCAGGCGTAGGCGTTCTTGCCGGTCTCGACGAACCAGGCAGGGACCGCCTCGCGTGCCCGGATCGCGTCGCCTAAAGCGGCCAAAAGCTTGTCATCGTCGTTCAGAGCTGCGATCAACTCCTCACCGTCGTTATCGTCACGCACCTGCTTTACCTCCCCGAATATTGGCCGCGATCTCGCCCTCGTCCAGCGCGATGAATGCACTGGACCGGCGCAGCCTGTCCAGGCAGCGGGCCCGTTGCGGGCCGATGCTCCCGATCGGGATTCCCAGCGCTTGGTGAATCGTGGCGTATGAATCAGGCGGGTCGCTCATGAGCATGGACAGGAGCTGCTGGCAGCGCACCGGAAGTTCAGCGAAGAGTTCGCGCAGAACCGCGTTCCGCTCAGCCATCAGTATCTCCTCGTCGATCGCCCTGTTGTCTACGAACTGCAGCGAGTCGTCCTGCCCGCTCCCACGCCACTCTGACCTGCTCGCCGCCTTCACCACACGGAGGCACTCACGCGTGGTAGTCGTCGCCAGCCAGCCGGGTAGCGCGGCCGGCTCGCGCAGCTTGTCGAGGTGCTCGACGAGCAGGAGCCACACGGTCTGCCCCACGTCCTCGATGTCATGACTGCCCAGCCGGTACCTGGTGCAGATTGCATACACCAGAGGGGCAAATCGCTCTACGATCTCGTTCCAGGCACGCTGGTCCCCCTCCGTGGCACGGACAACCAGCGCGACGACGGACGGATCGTCACGCATGGCTGGCCCCCGTCCCCGCCGGCTCATTCTGAGTCATGATCAGCCCCTCGGCATGATCAGCACCTCTGTTGGTGTTAACCATCCTTCACTACACCCGGAGGGCGGCGGAATGCCTTTGATACACCTGGTGTCAAATCATTTTTCGCGACCCGTCGATGATGGGTCGCAACGCGGACGCGAGAACTGCGCTCGCGAGGGTCGGCGGCCAGCCGATCCAGGACGGGATCCAACGCCTCAAGCAACACAATCAGGGTCGGAAGGGATCTCGCCGCGCAAGATCAGCTCAGCCTTTACTTCAGCGATGAACTTGGCGACCTGGTTGGTCGTGTCGATCGACTGAGTGAGCAGATTGAATAGCTCCTGCGTCGAGCACTGAGACACCCTGTACTTGATGCCTCTCCAGTCACGGAGCGTGCGTGCGGTCATCATACGAGCCCCAACTTCAGCAAGGGGCTGACACAGCCCTCAAGACAACGGCCGTCCTGCTCGATGATGTGACCGTGGGGACATTGGAGTAACACGTCTGGTGCCATCTCGGGGCCGTAGATCGCCCAACCGGGAGGCAGAATCATCTCAACCAGCTCGATGAAAGTTTCCATGTCGATCCCTCCAATTGGACAGATGCTGACTACACCGCTCCTGATACAAGACGGCGGCATCTTCGTCCCGGCTAAAGCTCCTCTCGACGCGATCGACGTGATCTTCACAAGGCGGGTTCGAATCCCGTTGCGGGTACAAGATCAAATTCCCTGTGACAAGGGGCATGCCAAGCTCACCTGGCCGCCGTCCTTCCCGGGCACAGTCAGTACTGCGACGACCCTGCGTCCCGACCCAGCGCGTCGATTGCACGAAGGAGCGCCCATACCGGCTCGGGAGCGTCCTCGCCGGCCCACAGCTCTATGCGCTTCGTCTTGTCGCCCGAAATCTCGATGGTCGTTGTGCCACCGTCGACCGCCTTTTCGTGCACCGGCTCGTACATGGTCACACCCACGACCTCGTTGGCGAGCCGCTCAACATGATCAACATCGCGCGGCGCCAGCCGCCGATCGATGCGGATCTTGCCGTGGTCCTTGACAGTAAGCCGGTCATCGCGGACTGAGGTGACGCGATCGTCGTCCATCATTCCGCCGAGGATGCTGACCGTGATCTGCACGCTTTGAGGGTACCGAGGAAGCCTCGCGTCCGATCGCCAGCAGAGCCAGCTTCAGGCCATCCGCCCGTCGAAGACTTGATCGATCTGGGCCTTGTGCCGGCCGTCCCGGCGAGCGGGGAACAGTGCGAGATCGGCATGGTGCAAAGCCTGGCGCGCGGTTTCGTACGTGCATCGCGGCATGAGGAACTGCAACGAATGGAACGCAATTGCATCCGCGACCCCGGGCCCAACCAAGCCACGGAAGTCCCAGAGCAGAGCCGCCCACGCGGCGCCCACCTTGTAGCGATCTTGAGGATCCTGCGGATCAGCCTTCAGCCGCAGGGTCTTGTCGTCACACCGTCGGGCCCCCTTGGGCTCGTCGCGCACCCAGTCCCCGAACCGCGGGTCGTTGAAGAACGTCGCCTGAGCGTAGTCGGCGAAGCCCTCGTTGATGCCGCGTGCAATCGGCGAGGCGAACTCGTCGTCGAGACGAGCAATTCGATGGACGACGGCATGGGTGAACTCGTGCATGCAGATGTCGCCGGACCGCGCCGCAGGACGGGGAGTGTCGGCAAGTCTGATCATCGTCTGGCCGGGAAAGAATGCACCGACCTGAGCGCTGACGGTCCGGTCCTGCACTCGAATTGTGAGCGGTTCGAAAGGCTCGTCGTTGAACACCTCCGGGCCCAAAAGGTCGCGGAAGAACTGCATCGCATTAGCCATGTGATGAAAGGCGCAGACCTCTTCGAAGCCGCCCTCAGCGGGCTCGAGCCGGAAATCGCGTTTGGCGTTCGTGAAGGCGATGCCCACCGCCGGAATTAGTTTGAGATTGCCCGTTTTCAGTACGCCGCGTCGGCCCTCCAGGCCCGCCAGCCGCACTACCTCAGGTGCCGGATCCCGAGCTGGATTGGTCCGGAACACCCGTCCCTCGCCGAAGCTCGCCGAGCAGCTCACGTCTTGTGCGTAAAGCAGGCCTAGTTCCTCGTCGGCCCGCACGTACGCTCGGACGTCGACCGGCTCAGTGGTATCGATCACCCGGGCGCGGTAGGCCCATACGCCCTGACCATCAACCGGCCAGACCACGCGCTCCACGTCAATTTTCGCGGTCGACGGCACCCCCAGCTGATCACGGACGGCTTGAGCAACCGCCGCGGTCGAGTGCCGCGGAACCCGCCCCGGATCGCGCTGCTCGAGGTCCGCAACTGGGCCGCCGAGCACCACACTCGCCGCAGGCGAGCAAACCGTACGAAACCGCGCCCCGACAACCGGGCGCCCGCGCAACATCTGCTGATGAGTCGCTTGTTCGCAGACAGTTGACTCAAATGTCGTCTGCACTCGCTCAGTGCCGACCTCCTGATTGAGGTTTTCCTCGAAGGGCTCGAATGCACCCACGCCGGCAGTGCGAGTGGCGAGGAACAACGCGTCCGGACCAGCCTCTGATTTCCACGAGTGGTTGCGCTTGGACATCGTGCGGGCGAGGACGTCGGCGGCTGGTAAACCGGGAGCGCCGACAACGTCGGAAAGATCGGAATTCACAATGGGATAGACAGATTGGCCATCGCCGGCGAACCCCATACGCGCCTCTCCGCCCATATCCAGCCGCACCGAGATCGCTACCATACTGCGCGGCGGGATGCCCCCGCTGATTTGGCCCGGGCGAGGTGGCGATCATGGTTGACTCAGCGCATCAAATTCGAGTAGTCGGGCTGCCAAAGCCGGCTGCGAATAATGCCGAGGTAAGCAAGATCGTCAAGGGGAAACTCGGCGCCGGCTGGCGCGTACAGCGGCTCACCCGAGGCAGCCGGTTGGTGCTTCTAACCGGCATCGGTGAGCACACCGTCGGCACCCCCGAGCACGCCCGGGAGTCGCACGAGGCGGCGCTGGCATTGCACCGCAGCAAGCAGTTCCGCCGGGTTGAGGCGGATGTGCCGGTGCCGGTGGATGTCGAGCCAGGTGTCGATTCCACTGGGGCGTTCGGTGACGATCCGTGCGTGAACAATCCGCCGCCACTGGACTGGGTGCACGAAATCCTGAATTGGCACGAGGCAATCGCAGAGATGTCGGATGCCACCCGCGGCGGCATTGGCATCAGCATCGGCCAGCCAGATTCCGGCTACACGCTGCATCCCAATCTGGGCGCTGCCGGGTTGGATCTCAACCGCGACCGCGATGTCATCGACGGTGATGACGACGCGATCGATGATCTGATTCCCAACCCGGCGTGGCCTCTGCCCAACCCCGGCCACGGCACGCGGACGGCCAGCGTCATTGTCGGGCAAGGAACCCCCACCGAAGGGATCGTCGGTCTGGCCGGCCGTGCTCTTCTGGTGCCGATCCGCGCTACCGAGAGCGTGGTCCAGGTATTCGACTCCGATGTTGCCAAGGCGGTCGCGCATGCCCGGCAGGTGGGCTGTCACGTGGTGTCGATGAGCCTTGGCGGCAAGGGATTCTTCGGGTTGAAGGGCGAGATTCAGCGGGCCGTCGACGCCGGCATGATCGTGATGGCGGCGGCCGGCAACTACGTGCGGATGGTGACCGCGCCTGCAAGTTACGACAACTGTCTAGCCGTGGCCGCCACCGGACCCGGCGACACCCTCTGGGTCGACTCCTCCCGCGGGATCGCGGTCGACGTGAGCATGCCCGGCGCCTGCGTACACGTGGCGGCGTACAACGACCAGACCCCTGTCGTGCGGATGGCCAACGGCACCTCGTTCGCGGTCGCACACCTGGCTGCTGCCGCCGCGCTGTGGCTGGCGCATCACGGCCGCCAGTCGTTGATCAACAAGTACGGGGCGAAGCGCTTGCAGGCCGCGTTTCTCACAACCTTGCGCTGGCCGGGTGTCTGCGTGGTACCGCCCGGGTGGGATCCCGACTACGGCGTCGGTCGGGTCGATCTGCTGGCTTTGTTGAGGGCGCCGCTGCCCGGGCCGCAGGATTTGGTCGAGGTGGGCGCCTTCGGCACCAGCGACGACGACGCCGTTGCCCGGATCGCGGCCATGATCAGCGCAGATCCAGTACGGGTGAGGATCCGGCTCGCCGAGCTGCTCAAGGTATCGAACCACGACGACCTGAATCAGACCATCGCCGAGCACGAGGGTGAACTGGTCTACCTCGTCCTCGCCGATCGGGTCTTTGCAGAGTCGTTGGCGCAACCCGCGGCGATCGGTGCCTTTCCTCCCAAGCTCAGCCTTGCCGGTGTCACCGGCGACCTGGGCGTCAGGCTTGCCACCTGAGACCTAGCCGAGCTGGCAGGCTGTCAATATGCATAGGTTCACGCAGGTCGACGTCTTCACCGATCGGCTGACGTTCGGGAACCCGGTGGCTGTTGTCCACGAGGCCGACGAGCTGACCGCGCAGGAGATGGCCGACTTCGCGAGGTGGACCAATCTGAGCGAAACGACATTCCTGTGTACGCCCACCGACGAGCGGGCCGACTATCAGGTGCGGATCTTCACCACCCGCAGCGAGCTTCCGTTTGCCGGCCACCCCACCCTCGGCTCGGCCCATTCCTGGTTGGCGGCTGGCGGGATCGCCAAGGATCCGGAACGCGTCATCCAGCAGTGCGGCGCCGGGCTGGTACCGATTCGTCGGGACGGGACGCGGCTCGCCTTCGCTGCACCGCCACTGATCCGAAGCGGTGACGTCGCCGCGGAGGACCTGACCGAAATCGTTGCCTTTCTCGATATCGGACGTGACGTGGTGGTTGATGCGCAATGGGCCGATAACGGGCCCGGCTGGGTAGCGCTGTTGCTGACCGACGCTGAGACTGTCCTCGCGCTGCACCCGAAAGCTGTCGACGCAGACCGGTTCAGCGCCGTCGGGGTGATCGGCGCGCATCCGCCGAGGTCGGAGGTGGACTTCGAAGTCCGGGCCTTCACACTGCTGGACGGTCTCGTTGAGGATCCGGTCACCGGCAGCCTCAACGCATCACTCGGTCAATGGCTGATCGGCACCCAGCGGGCGCCCAGCTCCTACGTCGCCGCCCAGGGAACCGCAATCGGCCGGCGTGGCCGAGTCCATGTCAGCCAGATTGATGGCGACGTCTGGGTCGGCGGGGACACAGTGACTGGAGTGACCGGGACTGTGCACATCTAGAGGACGAACGACACAACGTGCAGGGCGTCCTGGCTGGATTCGCCACCATCGGCATCATCATCGGCCTCGGCTTCCTGCTCGCACAGCTGAAGATCCTCGACGCGACCGCACAAGGAGTATTGACCCGGGTCGCCTACTACGTGGCCAGTCCGGCCCTGATGGTCACCGTGCTGGGGGGCACCGACGTCCACCGCCTGCTCTCAGCCAACTTGATCGCGTCGCTCGCCAGCGTTGTCGTGGCCGCGACCATCGCCGTACTGCTAGCCCGACTGCTCTGGAAACGAGAGGCCGGCGACACCGTCATCGCGGCCTTCTGTGCGGCCTACGTCAACGCAGGCAACCTGGGCCTGCCGATCGCCGCGTACGCCCTCGGCGACGCCGCGCTCATCGCGCCGATGCTCCTGGCCCAGCTGCTCATTCTGCAACCGGCCGGTCTGGCCGTGCTCGACGCGATCACCCACGAACCCAGTCCCGGCATCTCCCGGCGCCGGTCGCTACTCATCCGCCTCACCCGGCCGTTGCGCAACCCCCTTGCGGTGGGATCGCTGGTCGGATTGATTCTGGCTCTGACCGGAATCAAGCTGCCGGTCGCGATCAACGCGCCGCTGACCTTGGTCGGCGGCATCGCTGTGCCGTCCATGCTGTTGGCCTACGGCATTTCGCTCCGGCTCGGACCGCGACCGGGCGCCGGCGAGCCGCGGATCCAGGTCGGCACGCTGGTATTGCTCAAGCTGGTCGTGCAGCCGATCGCGGCGTACCTCATCGGTGCGTACGCGGTGGGGCTGGTCGGTCATGACCTGCTTGCGGTCACCGTGATCGCCGCGCTGCCGACCGCGCAGAATGTCTTCACCCTGGCGATGCGTTACGACCGGGGCGTGATCTTGGCGCGGGACACGATCTTCGTCGCCACGCTGCTTTCGGTGCCGGTGATCTTGGGCATTACCTGGCTGCTGGCTTTCTGATTCTCTTCCGGCGCCTTCCGACGCACCAAACCGACGCCTGTGGAATCGTGCGCATATGGCTCCGGGGGCAGTGCTGCAGGGCTTCTCGTTCTTCCCGCGGGGTGGCTCATCACATGTGGTGCGCTATCTGGCGGCTGCACTGCGACAGGCTGGCTGGAGCCCAAGAATCGTCGCCGGCTCGGTCGGTGGCCCTGGGAATCTGAGCCATGCTGAGACGTTCTTCGCGGGCCTTCCGGTGTCGGCGGTCGACTTCACCCCTGCTCTGAATGCCTGGCGGCGCGGGGAGGACCCATTGGCCCAGCCGGTGCCGCTGCATGCGTCGTATGAGGACAAGCCTGGCGCCCCTGACCGCATTCTCGCCGGGGTTTCTCCCGAGCTGGCCAAGCAGCAGGTGGAGTCGTGGTGCCGTCTGCTGGCCGGGTTGGGTCCGCTCGCCCCTCTGGTTCTCCACCTCCACCACCTCACGCCACTGCACGATGCCGCCGGACATGTCTGGCCTGACGTGCCGGTGATTACCCACCTGCACGGGACCGAATTGCACATGTTGGAGCAGATCGAGCAATACAGCGGTGCCGTGCAGCCAGCGTCGTGGACGTATGCCGCATATTGGACGGAACGGCTGCGCGGGACTGCTCAGCGCAGCACACGCATCCTCGCTGTCTCCACGGACGTCGCCGCCCGCGCGGTTCGCATCTTGGGAGTACCCGAGGATCGGGTGACTGTGGTACCCAACGGTGTCGACACGGAGCACTTCGGGCGGCTGGAACTTACAACGAGCGAGCGACTGGCGCTGCTGCGACGTTGGCTCGTCGATGATCCACGCGGATGGGACGAGAGCGGCCGCCCCGGCAGCGTCCGATACTCCTTGTCCGACCTGTCCGCTTTCGCCGACTCCGAGCGTGTCAATCCGGTCCTGTTGTACGTCGGTCGGTTTACGGCGGTGAAACGAGTGCCGCTGTTGCTTCGGGCGTACGCGCGGGTGAGGTCCCGGCTCGGTCCGGTCGCGCCGTTGATCATCTGGGGCGGCCACCCGGGCGAGTGGGAGGGTGAGCATCCATATTCCCTGGTGAGCAAGCAGCACATCGACGGCGTGTTCTTCGTCGGCTGGCGCGGCCATGAGGACCTCCGGCTGGGCCTGCGCTGCGCGGACCTACTGGTTGCGCCGTCGGTAGGTGAGGCGTTCGGGTCGGTTTACCTGGAGGCGATGGCCGCCGGATTGCCGGTGGTGGCCACTCGTACTGGGGGGCCTCCAACATTTCTCAACCTGGACGCAGGTTCGCCGGAGGGCTGGCTTATTCCGCCGGACGATGAGGATGCGCTGGTCGAGGTGCTCGTCAAAGCATTGACTTCTGAGTCTGAGCGCCGGGCGCGGGCGGACGCGGCGCATGCCATGGTTCGACGCGGCTACTCCTGGCAGGCAGTCGCAGACAGAGTGGCTAGCGTTTACGAGGCAGTGCAAACGACGTGATGTCCGAACGAGGAGGTGGGTGTCCGTCGCATTCGGTCTGCCTCTACTTTGGACAGCACCCGTACTCGCCGGAAAGGGTTCCAGCATGAGTAATGCGATCATCAAGCAGCAAGGAGATTCGCCCGTTGTTGCCGACAACATCTGGGATATTCAGCTGGGAGCGGGCTCTTTCATTCTGGGTGCGTTGGCAGGCGCGCTGGTGACCGCCGCTGTGGGGCGGCTCACGGCGAAGGGTGATGCGTGGCCGAAGCCGCCGACTCCGCGCGGCTGGCCGATCAACTTCGCCCATCGTGGTGGGGCGAAGGTGGTACCTGAGGACACAATCGAAGGATTCCGCGAAGGATTTGCCTTGGGTGGCGGGGTCGTGGAATGCGACGTACACGCATCCGCCGAAGGCACCATCGTCGTCATTCATGACGCAGTCGTTGATCGGACAACCGATGGCGCGGGACCTGTAGCTGAGAAGAGTGTCCCGGAATTGCAGAGTCTTGACGCTGGCTACCGCTTCAGCTCCGATGGCGGTTCGACCTTTCCGTGGCGAGCCAAGGGCGTCAAGATCCCCACCCTCGAAGCCTTGTACGAGGCGTTTCCGGACGCACCTTTCAATATCGAAATCAAAGGTCGTCGTGCCGGGATCGAGGAGACCGTGTTCAGCCAGATCGAAGCCGCCGGGGCGTTGCGGCGCACCTTGGTTGTTTCAGATAATCGGGGCACCATTTCGCGCTTCCGCAAGGTCAGCCAGGGAACGGTCGCCACCGCCTCCTCCACGGTCGAGCTGGTGGGTTATTGGATCCTTCACTTGCTGCGTCTCGGCGTCCTTTACGATCCGCCGTTCCAGGCTCTGCAGCCTCCCGAGAAATACAAAGGCATCGTGCCGGTCGTCACTCGCCGATTCGTACGCAAGGCGCACGACCGCGGCCTTCGGGTCGATGTCTGGACGATCGACGACGAACCAGCCATGCGACGGCTGCTGAGCTTCGGCGTCGACGGCATCATGACCGACCGGCCCGACGTGTTGGCAGGTGTGCTGAACAGTCGGTGAGGTGAGCAGAGCCTGCGCGCATTTGTACGCTGAGGTTATGGCACTCTCATCGCTCATGGTGCCGCTGGGCACACCGGCGCCCAACTTCACACTCGATGACCTATCCGGCACCAAGGTGCGCCTCGATGATTTCGCTGCCGCGCCAGCGCTGCTGGTGGCATTTCTGTGCAACCACTGCCCGTACGTCCGACACATCGAGGCCGAGCTGGGCCGAGTAGTTGCGCGATACCCAAACCTCGCAGCGGTGGGCATTTGCACCAACGATTCGGAGGCATATCCGGACGATCGGCCCGAGCGACTGGCTGATCAGGCGCGGCGCGCTTCGTGGACATTCCCGTACCTGCTGGATACCGAGCAAACAGTCGGCCGGGCTTTCGCGGCGGCCTGTACGCCGGACTTCTTCCTCTACGACGCGCCGCGTCGGCTGGCCTACCACGGGGCGTTCGATGAGTCCACGCCAGGCAACGGTAAGCCGGTCACTGGAGCATTACTGAGCGACGCCATCTCTCACGTGCTGGCCGGTGACCCGGTGCCTGAACCACACAGACCCAGCATGGGTTGCTCCATCAAGTGGCGGGCATCGGGGTTTGAAGTGACGCTTCAAGTCACGCGAGCTGATGCAAAGCCCCGTTCAAGACCAGAAGGAGGTACTTAACTCCACTCCGCGGAAGCTCTCATCCTGGCCCAAGCTGCCGGCGTCTAAGCCAGATCAGCTCACCACTGCGTCAACGGCCTCGATGCCGAAGATGGCGTCGGCCACCATAGCGGCCGCACCGGCAATGCCTGCACGATCACCCAGCCTGGTCGGCGCGATCACGAGATGAGCTGTGGCAAGCGGCTGACTGCGGCGCAGCAAGGTGTCGCGCACGCCGCGTACGAAACGCTCGTGGGCATGGGCAATGTCTCCACCGATCACCAAGACGTCGGGATTCAACAGGCTGACCGCGGTCGACAACACATCGCCGAGTGCCCGACCGGCAGCCGTGACGATCCGTACCGCGTCGGGATCGCCCTTGCGCACAAGATCAACAACGTCACGGGTGGTGACGGGCGAGTGGCCCAGTCGCCGCAGATCACGAACCATCGCACGGCCACTGGCGATCGCAGCCAGGCATCCGGGCTCGCCGCAGCTGCTGCAGGTCTCCTCGACACCGATGATCTTCGCATGCCCGATATCGCCCTCGGCCGAGTCGGATCCGCGCAGCAGCTCGCCGTCCATGATCATGGATGACCCGATCCCGGTGCCGATCTTGACGAAGAGCACCATGTGGGCGTCCGGGTAGATGCGCCGCTGCTCGCCGAGACCGAGCAGGTTGGCATCATTGTCGACGACTGCTGGTACGGAGTAGTGGCTGGCCAGGTGATCACCGACCGGATAGTTGTCCCAGCCGGGCATGCTGATCGAGCGCGCAATCCGCCCGGTGTGCCAGTTCACCGGCCCTGGTACGCCCACCCCAACGCCGCGCAGCGTCTCGGCCGAGCGGCCGGATCGCTTCAGCATGGCATCCAGTTCTGCGGTGACGGTGTCAAGAACGGTGCTTGGTCCCTTGTCGATCGAACTCTCGATCACGGTCTCGTCAATCACCTCACCAGCCGCCGTACTGACGGCGAGTCGACCATGAGTAGCGCCGAGATCGGCGACCAGGACCGTAGTGGCCTGGTCGTTGACGCGCAGCCGAGTGGAAGGACGGCCACGCCTAGCGTCAACCACGCTGCCGTCCTCGGTGAGGTAGCCCGCAGCGAGTAGCGAGTCGACCCGATAGGTGAGCGTCGAGCGAGCCAGCCCGGTCACCCGCTGCAATTCGCCTCGTGTGGCGACTGCTGCCCGTGCGGAACAGTTGCAGCAGCTCACCGGCGCTGTTCGGTCCCGCAGACACCTGGTCGCCTCGCTTTTCTCCTGGCCATGGACAGACTACGGCCGTTATCAAATTTTGTCCGCCTGAGTGCGCTTTTTGTATTGTCACCAGTCCTAATTCAGCGTTTCAATGGTAAAAGTGTCGCGTCCCATCGCCTCGCTGGGCCTTGAGGGGCCCGAAATCGGGCTGAAGGCATCCGTCGCTTGAAGGAGAAGGAAATTGCGCAGATCACGTGTGCTCGCAGGGATTGCTTTGACTGCCATGCTGGTGGTCGCTGGCTGTGGCGGCGGCGGGGGCGAGGATGGAGGGGGTGACGCAGGCGGCTCGGCAGAAGACAACGCGCTTACTGTCTGGACCACCGAAGACGTCGCCGATCGGGTGGCGTCCCAGCAAAAGATCATGGAGGCCTGGGCTCAGAAGTCAGGTGCCACGGTCAAGCTGGTTGCGATCGCGGAGGACCAGCTGACGACCACGCTCACATCGGCGGCAGCTGCAAACGACCTGCCCGATGCCATTGCCGCGCTCTCCCTCAACGGCATGAACCAGCTGCGCACCGATGACCTGGTCGATCCTGAGGCAGCGAAAGAGATCGTGGATGGACTGGGTGCTGACACATTCTTCCCACGCACACTGGAGCTGACCAGCGTCGACGGCGAACAGATCGCCGTACCGAGTGATGGATTCTCTAATCTGCTCTTCTACCGGAAGGACCTCTTCAAGGCCGCCGGGTTGCCAGAGCCGAAGACCTACGCGGACATCCAGAAGGCGGCCAAGGCGCTGAACAAGGGGAAGACGGCCGGCATTGTGGCCGCCACAGCACCCGCGGACTCGTTCACACAGCAGACCTTTGAGTTTGTTGCGGTCGCCAACGGCTGCCAGCTCGTTGACGATGGCGGCAATATCACCCTCAACAGTCCGCAGTGCCAGGAGACGTTCAACTTCTACGCAAATCTGATCAAGGAATCCTCGGTGCCGGGCAACCAGGACGCGGATACCACCAGAGCCACCTACTTTGCAGGGGATGCCGCCATGGTGATCTGGTCGTCGTTCCTGCTCGACGAGCTTGCGGGCCTGCGTAGCGATGCGTTGCCCACCTGCGCCGCAGTGCAAGAAAGATCCCCTGTGGCTAGCCCAGAACACCGGCATTCTCACTGAGTTACAGGGTCCAAGCGGCCCAAAGCCGGCCGCCTGGGGTGAGGTCGTTTCCTGGAACGTGCTGACTGACGCCTCTCCCAAGATCAATGAGCTGGTCACCTACATGATGAGCGACGGCTACATGGACTGGCTGGCAATCGCCCCGGAGGGAAAGATGCCCGCTCGTTCCGGCACCTCGGCTAATCCGAAGGAGTACGCCGATGGCTGGATCGAGCTCAGCGCCGGCGTGGACAAGAAGGAACCGCTGACAAAGATCTATCCAGTCGAGGTTCTCAACACGATCGTCGGCAGCTCGGGGAACTTCGAGCGGTGGGGCATACCGCAAGGGCAGGGCGAACTAGCAGCAGCTGTCGCCGGACAGTACGTGGTTCCCCAGGCTCTGGCCAAGATGCTCAATTCCGGCGCGAGCGCTGCTGACGCCGCGAACGAGGCACAGAAAGGCGCAGAACAGGTCAAGACGGATCTCGGCGGCTAGCCGCAGCGACCGATTCGTGGACCCGGGATCTCCCGGGTCCACGCAATTAACAAGCTGACTGGCGCAATTAACAAGCTGACAGGCCTGGCGCGCCGGACGTACGAACATCGAGGAGCACCGTGTCGACAACGGCAACCGAGACAAAGCAACCCCCCACCAAGCCAGACACAGCCAAGAAGCGAGTAACGCTTACCCAGCGCGACGCCCGCCTTGGTCTGTGGCTGATGTCGCCGACACTGCTGGTCGTGCTGGCGATCGTGATCTTTCCACTGCTGTGGTCGATCTTGCTGTCCTTTCAGCGGATGCGTCTGATCCAGATTGGTCGGGCCGACTTCTTTGAGCCGCTGACGCTGGCCAACTACGAGCGAGTGCTAGGCTCCAGCACTTTCTGGACGAGCCTGTTGATCACCTTCGTCTACACCTTCGGCTCGGTGGTGCTAGCCATCTCGCTCGGCGTGCTTGCCGCGATGGCGCTACGGCAGCCGTTCCGAGGCCGGAACTTTGTCCGCGCCGCCTATCTGCTGCCCTACGTCGCACCAGTGGTGGCGGTGACCTTCATCTGGCGCACCATGCTCAATCCGCAGTTCGGGATCGTCAATGTGATCGGCCAGAACGTCTTGGGCTGGGATGAGCCGATTCCCTTCCTGTCTCAGGCGGTGGGAACGTGGGACGTGCTCGGGCTGGAGATCCCGGTACCCACGGCGCTGCTGACAGTCATCGCCTTCGAAGGATGGCGCTACTTCCCCTTCGCGTTCCTTTTCCTCATGGCGCGGCTCGCGGCCATGTCTGACGAGCCGGAGGAGGCCGCTCTCGTTGATGGAGCCACGCCGTGGCAAAATTTCCGGTTTATCGTGTTACCGCAACTCATGCCGATCATCGCCCTGCTCGCCGTGCTGCGCACCATCTGGACCTTCAACGAGTTCGACGACATCTTCCTGCTGACCGGCGGTGCCGCAGGCACCGGTGTGGCGAGCGTGCAGATTTACAACTACCTCACCGTGCAGCGCAACGTCGGCGCGGCGGCGGCGCAATCGGTGATCATGGCATTGGTGCTGGTGGCGATGCTCGCCGTCTATCTGCTGATCCTGCGCAGGAGAGGAGAGCGGGTATGACCACCGAAACGTCATCACTCCGCCGAGTCAGGTCGCTGCTGCGCCGCAGCCACGCCGCATGGCTCATGGGACCCGGCACCGGGTGCAGAGCCGCGTTTTCAGGATTGGTCGCTGGGTGGTGATCATCGGGTTCCTGATCGCAACGCTGGTGCCGTTCTACTACATGCTGTTGTTGTCGGTGAAACCGATCGGATCGTTGTTGCAGGATCCCGCCTCGTTCTGGGTCAGGCCTTCCGAATTCACTCTGCAGACCTACGTCGACGTGTTGTCCTCAACGGCCTCCGGGGGCCAGGGCTTCGGCCGCTTTCTGGTCAACAGCGCGCGTAGTCGCGCTGTCGTCGGTGGCGTTGGCATTGCTCATCGGGATCCCCGGAGCGTACGCAATCGCCCGGTTGCCGTTCATCGGCCGGCGCTACGTCAGCGGCGTCTTCCTGGGCGCCTATCTCTTCCCGGCGATCCTGATGGCCATTCCGCTGTTCGTCGGGTTCACCCGGATCGGGCTGCGCGGCTCACTGGTCGGACTGATCATTGTCTACACCGCACAGACCGTTCCGGTGACGATCTACATGCTGCGCAACTACTTCGAGACGGTGCCGGAGGCCATCGAGGAGGCTGGCCTGGTAGACGGTCTGACTCGCATGGGCGTGCTACGCCAGATCAGCCTCAGGCTCGCCATGCCTTCGATCATGTCCACTGGGCTCTTCGTTTTCATGATCGCGTGGAATGAGTTCTTGTTCGCGCTGCTGTTCCTGGTCGACCGGCGGGAGCGCTGGACCGTCTCGCTTGGTCTATCCCAGCTCTCCGGCAGCGTCGAGGTTCCGACGACCGTGCTGATGGCGGGCTCGGTGGTCCTCACCTTGCCGATCATCATCATCTTCTTCGCCACGGAGCGGTTGCTGACCGGCGGCCTGACGGCTGGTGCCGAGAAGGGATAGGCGTGCACGACCCACTCAGTGTCGCCGATCTTGTCCATGACGAATTGCGGCAGCGCCGGGAGAGCGGTTACGAAGTCGCGGGGATCGAGGCTGATCTTGAGGCAGCGACGACCGATGATCATGGCCGCCTTGAGGTTCTCTACCAAGAGTTGATCAAGACCAAGCGCCGGACGGACTGGCACTACCAGGAGCCTGATCTCCTCGGAGAGATCATTGCCGCCATGCCTGCATGGGAATCGGGAGCAGACGGCCGTTGCTGGCTGGAGCGGTGACGAGCTGGCCGACCGCATCCTCGGTGGCTGGCAGGGGAGGATTGCCGGCTGCAACCTGGGCAAGCCGGTCGAGGATGGAGACTTCTGGACGCCGGATCGGATCCGGGCCTATCTGGAGCTGGCCGGTGCCTACCCGCTGCGCGACTACCTTCCAGCACTCGATCCGATGCCGGAGGGCTTCCGGCTACGCGACTGCTGGCCGGAGACGACGCGAGGGCACGTCCACGGTGGCGCTCGCGACGACGACGTCGACTATTCGATCTTGAGCTTGTGGTTGCTGGAGCAGTACGGCTTCGGTGTCACGCCCGGCCGCGTCGCAGACGCCTTCTTGGCATTCTTGCCCTACTCGCGGGTGTTCACTGCCGAACGAGCCACGCTGGTCAACCTGTTGCACCGGGTGCCGATCAACGCGGTTGGTGAGACCCGCAACCCGTACCGGGAGTGGATCGGCGCCCTGATACGTGCCGACGTGTACGGCTGGGCACTGCCGGACCAACCCGCCGCAGCAGCACGGTTGGTTTTCTCGGACGCATCGCTGTCACATCGCAACAACGGCATCTATGCCGCCATGTGGGCCGCCGCCCTCGTCTCGGTTGCCTGCGCGGCCGGTACGGTAGCCGAGGCCTTTGAGCGTTCGCTTGACTATGTCCCCGCGCGATCGCGGCTGGCCGAGGCACTGGGATTTGTCTACGGGCTCTATCGCAACAGTCAAACCTGGGAACAGGCGCTGGAGCAGATCCGTGCCCGTTTCGGCCACTACAGCTGGGTGCACTCGATCAACAATGCTTGCCTGATCAGCGCTGGCCTGCTCTGGGGAGATGGTGACTTCGCCTCGACAGTCGGCTTGACGGTGCAGGGTGGCTGGGATACCGATTCCAACGCCGCAACGGCCGGATCGGTCGTCGGTACTGTGTTGGGCGCCGCGAAACTGCCAGCCCATTTCATCAACCCGCTTCAGAATCGGACGCGCTCGGCTGTCTTCGGCTACGACAACTCCCGGATCTCTGAGCTGGCACGCCGAACCACCAGCCTTGCCGAACACGGCCTGCGAGCCGGCGACCACGCCTCGAGTGCAGCCTGATGGCCTACCTGGTCGAGCTGGCCGCACCGCGGGACGTGAGGGTGCGGGAGTATCCGACGCCGGAACCGGATGCTGGCGAGGTGCTGGTCGGAACCGTCTACTCCGGCATCTCGGCCGGCACTGAACTGGCGACTTACCGCGGCACCAATCCATATCTAGAGAAGCAATGGGATGCCGAGGCTGCGCTCTTCCTGCCGGGGGAGTCGACTCTTCACTACCCGGTCACCGTCTGGGGCTACTCCGAGGTCGGTGAGATTGAAGCGCTCGGTCCCGACGTCACCAAGCCAGATCGTGGCGAGGTGGTCTGGGGCATGTGGGGTCACCGCTCACATGCCGTACTTCCGGTCGAGAGGCTTCGCAGCCACACCCTTCCTGACGGGGTGGATCCGATGGTCGGCACCTTCGCCCGGGTGGGCGCCGTCGCATTGAACGCTGTTCTTGCTTCCAGCGCCTGCGTCGGTGAGACCGTGGTGGTCTTCGGGCTAGGGGTGATCGGTCTGCTGACCACCCAGCTGCTGGTCAGCCAGGGCGTTGAGGTCATCGCCATTGACACCGTGCCGCATCGGCTGGAGTTGGCCGAGAAGTTCGGTGCTACGCCGCTGTCGGTAGCACAGGGTGATCTTGCACTGGCGGTACGCGAACACACCAAAGGGAGGGGTGCGGACCGTGTCATCGAGCTCACCGGCGCCTATCCGGCGCTGCACCAGGCCATTCGAGTCGCCGGAGCGGGTGGCACGGTCATTGCCGCTGGCTTCTACCAGGGCACCGCGGCCGCGCTGGCGCTCGGGGAGGAGTTCCACCACAATCAAGTGACGTTGGTGTCCTCGCAGATAGGCAGCGTGCCGCCGTCCCTTCGGGACCGCTGGACGCCTGGAACGGCTGCACGAAACGGTGATCCGGCTCTGTGCCGCCGGTCGACTCGATCCCATGCCGCTGGTCAGCCACGTGATTCCAGCGAGGTCAGCGGCTGATGCCTACCGGCTCGTCGACTCACCTCCCCCTGACCTGGTGCAGGTGATCTTGAGTTTTGCTGATTCACGGCAGGAGAGTCAGGCCGCGGCATGAGGCACGCCATACGTTTGTCGGCCCAGGAGCAGTACCTGCGCGGTGACACCGCACTCGAGAGGTGGGAGCACGCCCAGCAGCTTGGGTTTGATGCCCTCGAGTTGCGCGCTGCCGGGGAGGGCCGCTTCGCCGCGCGGCTGCCCGAACTCAAGCAGGCGGCGGCTGCCGGCGTGCCGATGCCAACCGTGTGCGTTGAGATGCTGCACTTCGTCGGCGACTTCGACGCCGCCAAACGAGCTGACGCGCTGAGCCAGCTGAAGTCCCAGCTCTCGGTCATGGCCGAGATCGGCGGCCGACTCGCGATGACGCCTGCCTCGTACGGGATGTTCAGCAAGCGCCTGCCACCGTTCGAAAGTCCACGTACCGAGGCCGAGGACACCGAGATCTTGCTCGATGCGTTCGGTCAGCTGGCCGCCCACGCCGAGGCGGAGGGCGTGATCATCGCGCTGGAGCCGCTGAATCGGTACGAGAACCACATGATCAACACCCTGGCCGATGCGGCATCGCTGTGCGAAAAGATCTCCTCGCCAAGCCTTGGCATCGCTGCTGACACCTATCACATGAACATCGAGGAGGCTGATCCGCTCAAGGCGCTAGTGGCCGCGGCACCATGGATCCGGCACGTCCAGGTGAGCGACAGCAACCGCCTGGAACCAGGTGCCGGTCACATCGATTGGTCGGCCACGCTGCAAACGCTGTGGGCCATCGGCTATGCCGACGAGCTGGCCTACGAATGCCGCCTCTCTGGTGCCGTGGACGATGTTCTGCCGACGTCGGTACGGCGGATGCGGCAACTGGCATGGTCGTAACCCGCACCCCCTCGGCGGTCGTCCCTCAGCTTGATCATGATCAACTGGCGCGCAACGCCATTCGGGTACTGATCGAGAACTGGCACGGTCATGCCACCGTCCCCTCCCGCCGCCTCTATCCCCATCAGTGGAGCTGGGATTCGGCCTTCATCGCGCTCGGCCAGCAGCACCTCGCTCCGCAGCGCGCTGCGGTGGAGCTGCTGAGTCTCTTCGGTGCCCAGTGGGCCGACGGCCGGATCCCGCACATCGCCTTCAACCCGGCTGTCGCTGATGACGCCTACTTTCCTGGCCCGTCATTCTGGCGATCCTCCCAGCTCCCAGGGCATCCACCAGTCGACACCTCGGGGATCATCCAGCCGCCCGTACATGCCATTGCCGCACGTGCCCTGATGAAGCGCCTCGGCGCGAGTGGCCCGGACTTCGCTTCTCGCGCCTACCCAGCGCTGGTGGCGCAGAACTCCTATATCCGCGAACGGCGCAGCGTGAATGGGCTCGCCGCAGTCGTGCACCCATGGGAGACCGGTCTGGACAATTCCCCGGCCTGGGACGAGCCTTTGGGCGCGGTGCCGGCCGATCTCTCGCTCTTCGAGTCCTACACGCGCCGCGACATTGATCACGCGCGGTCTAGCGAACGCCCAACGAATGAGGACTATGCGCGCTACATCCGGCTAGCGCTGGCCTACCGCGACGCCGGCTATGACGACGACTGGGTGCGGAGCCGTAGCGAATTCGTCGTCATCGATCCGGGATTCAACGCCTTGTGGGCCTGGTCTGAGCTGGCTCTCGCTGAGATAGCGCAAGCGCTGGGCCGCGACGCCGATGGACATCGACGCGAAGCGGAACGGATCACCAGTGCGCTCGTCGACCAGCTGTGGAGCACCAGCCGCGAGATCTTTCTGGCCAGAGACGAGCGGTCCGGCCAGTTGCTCGGTGAGCGTACGGTCGCCGGTCTGATCCCTCTCGTATTGCCGGGGCTGCCCGCCGGTGTACGCAACGCCCTGTGCGCCACACTGACCGGACCATCGTTCCGCGCCGGCCAGCCGGGAATACGCGGGGTGCCGAGCTTTGATCTCACCGACAGGCGTTACAACCCCCGGCGCTACTGGCGAGGTCCGACCTGGCTCAACACCACCTGGCTGCTGGCCGAAGGACTCCGGGCGCATGGCGAGGAAGAGCTCGCGCAGCGGCTTTGTGACGACATAGTCTCGCTGGTGGCAAGTGCCGGATTACGGGAGTACTTCAATCCCCGAACCGGGGCGGGGCATGGCACGAGCAACTTCAGCTGGTCGGCGGCACTGCTACTCCACGTCGTGGCCGAGCGCGCGTGAAGTCATTCGGCCGAGGTCAGCTCCAGCAACCCGGACGACCCACCTCAGCGGCTTTCCGAGGTGGGCTCAGCGCCCATCGTCTTGCTCGAGCACTTGCAGCCGGCTCACCCGCAGCTGGTCAACCTCGAGTTCGCCGATGCGCAGCCAGCGTACGGTCGCCTTGCCGATGCCCAACCGGCCGATCGCCACAGCACCGATCGCCAAGGCGCCCATAGCTCCTGCTCCGACCGCGGCGGCAAGAAGCGCCGCGAATGCGACCGATGAGGCGCCCGTGGATGTGGCGCCCGTTGCCCGAGAGCCAGTGGACGGGATTCCCTTAGAACTCTGATTAGTCATGCCCACAACGCTAGGCGGCCGGAACACCGGGTCGCTGCGGCAGCGCCTGGAGATGATCGACTTCGTCGCCCATCGCCGAGCTGACCTCGCGTAGCAGATGGCGTACCCGATCGAGTTCCCAGTCGTAGGCGGCTACGGCCTCCGTGACGTTGAACATGTCGTTGGAAAGCCGATCCCGAGTGTGCTCGTATTCGGCCAGCACCGATGTTTCCTCCGAACCCGAGAGCATGGCCAGTGATCGCGTCCGCAAGCAGTTCGGCATCCCGCAGCGCGTCGGTCATCCCGTGCGTAGTGATCGGGTCCTTGAAGTAGCCGGCATCTCCCACCAGCGCCCAGCCCGGACCCCAACAGCGGCGCAGGTAGGCGACTGCTCCACTCCATCCGTGCATCCGGCCAGCCGGAGTGGCGGCGGCTACACGATCTACCAGAGCTGGGCCCGCTGACGCGACGAGCGAGTTGAAGGCGTGCTCGGCTCCATTGCGCCGCAGCGAGCGGATCCGGGCAGGCGTCGTCCCGACGAAGACGCACGTGCCGTCGTTGGTCGGGATGAAGCCTGTCGCCGCGTGGTCGCCGTAGGACCATTCGTAACCCTCGGCCGGAAGGTCATGAAAGTAGCGGTAGAGGACCCCACCTGCGGAGATGCCTCGTCGCGATACTGGCGCGTCGACTTGTCGGGCGACAGTCGAGCGTATGCCGTCCGCGCCGATCGTGAGGGTGGCATGCAGATCCGTTGATTGGCCTCCCCGCCTGCGGATCTGCACACCCACGACACGCTCGCCGGCGTCGCGTAAGAGCGCCGTCACGCTGGTTTCGTGCAACACTTCGGCGCCTGCGGCTGCCGCGGCGTCGACGAGCAGCTGATCAAAGAGGTAGCGGCGCGGTGCATAGAGCGCGTCCACGCCGGCGCTCGGGCGGATCGCGACGACGGCCTCTTCGCCGTCGGCATAGT
This sequence comes from uncultured Actinomycetota bacterium, assembly GCA_963840505.1. Taxonomy (GTDB): domain Bacteria; phylum Actinomycetota; class Actinomycetes; order Propionibacteriales; family Propionibacteriaceae; genus Microlunatus. Next base: position 134,185 of record CAWIZB010000020.1, on the reverse strand, counting down.
GGAAGATCACTTGGCGGATCGGCGGCGTACCGGCCGCAGCGACATCCGGCAGCACGCCCCAACGGGACAGCTGCAGGACCCCGGCGCGCATCAGGCCGTGGGTTGACAAGGTGTCGCTGCCATGCCGATCACGGTCGATGAGAATCACGCGGACGCCCGCGCGGGCCAGCAACAGCGCGGTAGATGCCCCGGCGACGCGGCCGCCCACGACGACAACGTCATGCCGGGTCATGCAGCCAACCGTCGATTCGTCCCGGCAGGACTCGCCGACGTCTCCCGGCCCAACAGATGGTCAACCACAAATCTTGCGTCGTGTCGAGCGCCGTCGATGAAGCTGGAGTCGCGGCGATGCTGGAAGGGCTGCCCAACGACGTACAGGCCCGGCACTGAGGTGAGGCCACGCCGCTGACGGATCGAGCCGTCCGGAGCCAGGACCGGCAGGCGCAGCCACGGGTGATACGGGCGATAGCCAGCTGCGACGAGCACAGTTCCGATGTTCTCAGCAGCCAGGTCAAGTCGCGAGACGGGGTCCGACACCTTGACCGGACGGGGCCGCATGGGGGGCAGCACCTCGCGAGTGAGGCCCGCATCGTCAACGTACCGATCGACGGCGTCCAGGAAGCGGTGCATCCTCAGGTCGGCGTCGGTGACCGTTTCCTCGAGGTCGCTGCTGAACGAGGCGACTGTGCCGACGACGTCCTTCAGCCTGCCCACAAGGCGTACGCCGCGCGCCTGCAGCACACCTAGATCCAGATCGCGGCCGCGCAGGCACGGGTCTGAGTTGCCCACCAGCTGCAGCGAGTTCTCCCGACGAGCCGCACCGACATCACGCACCTCATCGATGGTGCGAGCAAGCCGACCAGTGGCAGCCAGCCACCAGAAGCTGTCCATCCCCCGGTAGCGGCGCGGCATCCGGGTGTGCCGACCGATGGCCAGAGTTACATCGCGTCCGGCGCCGCTGAGTTCGTCGGCGATTTGTACCCCCGATGCGGAGGCACCCACCACGAGCACGCCGCCGGGGACGAGTGCCGCCGGGTTGCGGTAGGAGTTCGCAGTGATCAGCTCGACGCGTTCGGACATGCCAGATAGGCCGGCCGACAGGTGGGCCCTGCCGTTGGGACCAGTGGCGACGACGATATGACGCGCGTGCCATTCGCCCGAGTCGGTCACCACACGGAAACGAGCGCACCCCGGCCCGTCTGTTGCGGTGATCTCTACGACGGTGGTATGCGGGATGATCGGTGCCCGGAAGGAGGCGGCATACCGTTCCAGGTGCTGGATCAGCTCAGCGGAGCTCAGGTAGCCATCGGGATCGGATCCGGTGTAGCACCAGCCAGGCAGCCGGGTCATCCAGTTCGGAGTGAGCAGGTGCAATGAGTCCCAGCGTTCGCTGCGCCAGCGCTCCGCCACCCGACCCCGATCGAATACGACGTGATCGCGTCCAGCGTCGGTCAGCAGTCGGCTCACGGCAAGCCCGGCGTGTCCCGCGCCAACAATGACGGTGTCGATGCTCGTCATGAGAACAAGTGGGAGCGGCCAGAGATCTCAACTAGTGACAACGTTGATAACGATCGGCGTCGGATGGGTGAGCACGTCGTAGACGGCGGAGCGACGACGAGACTGCTCGACCAGCCCGCGTAGCGTCTCATCGTCCGCGTCCCCTTCGATGTGGAACGTGACCCGAATCTCCTGGTAGCCGTTGCGAACTGTGCCGTCGGAGAGTCCGAGAAGCCCGAGCAGGTCGATGTCGCCCTCCACCGTGGAGGTCACCTTGTGTAGATCGACCCGGCGCGCAGCCGCAATGTTGGCAAGACCAGAGGTCAGACAGGCAGCGATGGCGTGCAAGACGAACTCGATGGGTGTGGGTCCGTTGTCCTGCCCAACAAGGACGGCAGGATGGTCCGCATCGAGCGTGGTGATCTGCTTGTGCTGCATCTCTTGCATCGCGCCGTAGAAACCCGACAGCTGTGAGCGATTGTGTGTGCCACTCACCCAGGTGTTGGAGGCCCGGAACTGGAACTTGGCGATCTCCTTCTGATTCTTTACGGCGTCGAGCGTTGCGAACAGGGTCGCGACGTCCACACCGTTGCGGCGCGGTGCCTCGGTGGCGGTCGTACTCATGAAGCCCTCCATAGATGTCTATTCGGTCGATCGACCGAGCTAGAAGGATTCTTATTCCTCTGATAAGGTTTGTCAATACCGGTCGGACGACCGAACTTGTTCCAAGTTGAGCGGTGAGAGGAGGCAGACGGTGACGAACGCATCAGTCCGCACCGTGGACACTCGCACGCTCATCCTTGATGCGGCGCGGAGCAGGCTGCTGGCCGACGGCTACGGGGGCCTGTCGACTCGCAAAGTGGCCGACGAGGCAGAAGTCCCACTCAGCCAGCTCCATTACCACTTCGGTTCTAAGCAGGGCCTGATCCTCGCGCTGCTTGAGGAGGAGAACCAACGGCGCCTGGCTCGGCAACGGCGGATGTATGCGGAAGACGCACCGCTATGGCAGCGCTACGAGCGCGCCTGCGACTTCCTCGAGGACGACCTTGACTCCGGCTTCGTACGCGTGCTGCAGGAGATGATCGCGGCCGGCTGGTCCAACAAGGAGCTCGGCGACGCGGTCCGGGAACTCCTGGGGGGCTGGTTTGGTCTGCTCGCCCAGGTCGCACGTGAGGCCGAGCAACGCTACGGCGCGCTTGGCCCGTTCACCGCCGAGGAGGTCGGCACCCTGGTGGGCGCGGCATTCATAGGTGCCGAGGCGCTGCTGCTCCTCGGCTTCGATCGCGACGTCCTGCCGGTCCGCTCGGCGCTGCGGCGGCTCGGCGTAGTGATCAGAAAACTCGAAGAAGATCAGGGCTAGTGGCCACGACACTAGCTGGGAGGACCGATCATGCGGGCATGCCAACCGCTCAGTGACGGCTACGTCGAGCGCGACGGGATCAAGATCTTTTACGAGGTGTTTGGTGCTGGCGAGCCCACGATTCTGTTGCTGCCCACCTGGTCGCTCCTGCACTCTCGACAGTGGAAGATGCAGGTCCCGTACCTCGCGCGGCATTGCCGGGTGATCACGTTCGACGGGCGCGGCAACGGTCGCTCGGATCGGCCTGTGGATCCCGAGGCGTACGCCGAGAGTGAGTTTGCGGCAGATGCGATCGCGGTGATGGACGCGACGCAGACCGAACGCGCGATCATCGTCAGCTTCTCGTTGGGTGCACAGCGCGCGCTCTTGCTCGCCGCAAACCATCCGCAGCGGGTCGATGCAGCGGTCTTCGTCGGCCCGACGTACACGGGGGGCGGACACCCCCGGCCGGAGCGAACGGTGTACTCGTGGGAAGACGAGCTCGACACCGACGAGGGCTGGGCGAAATACAACAAGCACTACTGGCTGCGGGACTACCAGGGCTTTGTCGATTTCTTCCTGTCGACAATGTTCCCCGAACCGCACTCGACCAAGCCAATCGAGGACGGCGTTGGCTGGGCCCTGGAAACCACGGGCGAGACGCTCGTGCTCACACACGGGGGCCTAGACGCTGGCGAGACACGTGAGCTCGCGCGACGCGTCCGCTGCCCGGTCCTTGTCGTGCACGGCGACCGCGACGGGCAGTCCGACGTATCCCGCGGGATCGCGCTCGCTGAGCACACCGGCGGTCAACTGGTTGTGCTCGAGGGCTCAGGACACGCACCACACCTGCGCGATCCGGTCAAGATCAACTTGCTCCTTCGGGACTTCGTCAAGCCGGCGCCGCCGCCGCGACGCTGGGTACGCGGAAAATCCCGCCGCAAGCGTGCGCTCTACATCTCCTCCCCGATCGGTCTCGGTCACGCGCAGCGCGATGTTGCAATCGCGGATGAGCTGCGCAAAATGCATCCCGATGTCGAGATTGATTGGCTCGCTCAGCATCCGGTGACGAGAGTTCTTCAGGCTGCTGGCGAGCGAATCCATCCGGCGAGTGCGCTGCTGGCCAACGAATCAAGCCACATCGAGAGCGAGTCGGCGGAGCATGATCTGCATTGTTTTCAGGCGATCCGTCGGATGGATGAGATTCTGCTTTCCAACTTCATGGTCTTTCATGATCTTGTGCGCGACGAGGCGTACGACGTCTGGATTGGGGATGAAGCGTGGGAGCTCGACTATTACTTACACGAGAACCCAGAGCAGAAACACGCCGCGTACGTCTGGCTGACCGATTTTGTGGGCTGGTTGCCGATGCCGGATGGGGGCGAGCGGGAGACGTTCCTGACCGCGGACTACAACGCGGAGATGATCGAACACATCGCACGTTTCCCACGGGTTCGTGATCATGCGATCTTTGTCGGCAATGACTCTGACATTGTTCCGGAGGCGTTCGGGCCCGAGCTCCCACTGATCCGCGACTGGACCCGCGAGCATTACTCTTTCGCCGGCTACGTCACTGGGTTCGATCCATCCGACTTCGCAGACCGGGCACGGCTGCGACGCGAGCTCGGCTACGGAGATGATGAGCAGGTTTGCATCGTCACCGTTGGCGGCTCAGGCGTTGGGGGTCATCTGCTGCGCCGGGTGATTGAGGCGTTTCCGGAGGCGAAGCGTCGGCTTCCGGCATTGCGAATGGTGGTAGTCACGGGCCCACGGATAGATCCGGACAGACTCCCACAGCACGAGGGCCTCGAGGTGCGCGGCTTTGTACGTGAGCTGTATCGACATCTCGCTGCTTGCGATCTGGCAATCGTGCAGGGCGGGTTGACCACCTGCATGGAACTGACCGCTACCCGGCGGCCGTTCCTCTACGTTCCGCTGCGTCACCACTTTGAGCAGAACTTCCATGTCCGTCACCGGCTCAACCAATACCGCGCCGGTCGGCTGTTGGACTTTGACTCCGCCACTCCCAAGGTCATCGCAGAGATGATCACCCAGGAAATCGGGCGACAGGTTGACTACAAACCAGTCGAACGTGACGGCGCCACGCACGCCGCAGCGCTCATCGCCGAACTGCTCTAGCTCTGGGGACGCCGATCACCCAACTCGGCGGAGGAGCGTTACCGAGTCGCTGGGGCGCGGCAATTGCGGCCCGATCGGGCTGCGGCTGCCAGGATGGGCCGAGGGCCCGAGAGCCTTGCTGAAATGGTGACGAACCGTGCGTGTGGAGAGGGGTGGTGGTCTATGAGCGGCGTCGCCGGGTGCGCGAGCGGGGAGGTCCAGATTAGTGATGCCCTCTCTGGAGAGATCTCATGACCGAGGTGATTGGCGAGACTCTCCCGTTGGCTGTCGGTATCGCGATCAGCCCAATACCGATCATCGCCGCAATCTTGATGCTGCTGTCTCCGCGCGCGAAGAGCACGAGCCTCGGATTCTTGACTGGATGGGTGGCCGGCATCGTCGTTGCCATTGTCTTGTTCACCCTGATCTCCACGGTTATTTCGCAGGAAACGGGTGGCCCGTCGCCGGTTGCCGGCGTCATCAAGATCATCCTCGGCGCGCTTCTACTGTTCTTGGCGATCAAACAGTGGCGGGCACGTCCAGCCAAGGGCGAAGAAGCGAGCATGCCGAAATGGATGTCGGCAATCGACTCCATGACCGCAGGCAAAGCCCTAGGTCTTGGCTTCCTGCTGTCGGCGGTGAACCCGAAGAACCTGCTGCTGGCGATCGCGGCGGCGGTGATTGTCGGCGGAGCCGGGCTAACGGTCAGTCAGATGACCGTAGTGATCATCATCTTCGTGTTGCTGGCCGCCAGCACCGTGCTCGTCCCGGTGGTCGGTTACCTCATCGCCTCGGCCCGATTGGCCGGTCCACTCGACAAGTTGCGGGAATGGTTGGTGGTCAACAATGCCGTGATCATGGCGGTACTGCTGCTGGTCATTGGCGTTTCCATGATCGGAAAGGGCCTTGCCAATTTCTAGGGCCAATTTCTAGGGACAGCTTCTAGGCAACCTCTAGCGGGGGTCCAAGCCCTCTGCAAAAACGGTGATGTGCAGGTGGTTCTTATGGTTGGCCGAATCGCTGCCCCGGTCAGCCATGTAGCGCCAGCCTTCGCTGTCGCGCTGGATGTTCCAGATGCGCTGGTTCCAGATCACGTAGTTGATCCCGAGCGACCTCGCGTTGGCCTTTGCCCATGCCGCGGCCTCGGCACCAAGTGCCTTTCCCGAAGCGGACCGGTAGTTGGGGACCATGCAGTCGAGGGCGCGGCCCTGCTCATGGTCCGGAATCACAGATGGGCGCACTCCGCCGTAGCTGGTGATCCGCGGGAATTTCGCCCGCATCGCTCGATGGACCTTGATCGCGTTCGGCTTGAGGCCCCTCTCGACCGCTTGCCAGCCCGACGGCACAGGGCCCTTGGCCGACTTGGAGAGGTACTTGGCGGTCACCCAGCGGACGGCCTTGTCGAAGATGACCTGCATCCGGCCGTTCTTGACGACTCCGGTGATGCCGAGCTTGGTGCCCCGTGGCACCTCTGTGATGCGCCGGTATTTGTCGGCGTAGGTCGAGCGGATGTCCAACGTGACGGTGGCGTAACGGGTCCCGGTGATCTTGGGCAGTTTGGGCGGGGACGGCAGGGTGCTGGTCAGGTTCTTGAGATACCTCGCTGTCACCCAGCGGACGGCACCCTTGTAGATGATCTGCGCTCGGCTGTTCTGAATGGCGCCAGTGACTGAGAGCGCAGTGCCTTTCTTCACCTCCGCGACGGTCCGGGAGTCCGCGCCGCTCGTCGTACGAATATCAAGATCTGCGGTAGCTACTCGCTTGCCGATGATCGCAGGCCGGCCGCTCATCGAGCCGGCGAGATACTGCGTGCTTGACCAGCCGGTGGACTTGCCGTACGCCAGCTGTGCCCAACCACGTGCGGTCTTGCCGGTCAGGGTCACCCTGGTGCCCTCTTTGAGGACCTTGATCACTCGGTGGGAGAGGCCTGGACCGGTGCGCAGGTTGAGCGCGGTGGTGGTGATCTTGACGGTGCCCGCGCCGATCCTGCTGGGCGCCGGCAGGTCATTCCCCTTGGTGAGGTACTTGCCGGCCACGTAGGCAGCCGAGCCGGCGAACGTGATCTTGGTCCAACCTTGTGAGCTGCTGATCGCAGTGACCGTCTGTCCACGATAGAGGCCACCGAGGATTGCGCTCTTGGTACTGGGGCCGGAACGGATATTGAGGTTGTCTGTCGCCGTCATCTGCGTGGTCGCCGCACTGGCCGTCTGGGGCCACATCAGACTCAAGATCACGCCTACAACGAGGACAGCGGCGGCGGCTCGCACCTTGATCGCGGTTGTGCGCATGGTCGCCTCCAGGCCGAACAGAGTGATGAATCACTTGAGTCACATCAGTCACAGAAAACTCAAACTGCGCAGAACTCTAATCTCGTCACAGCCGTAACGGCAAGACCTGAGTTGACGATTGTCCATTTGAGCAAGTCGACACGCGGAATGAGTGCGGAAAACTTCATCAATGTAATTCGTTGCAACTGGAGATGAGAATCTCGCTAGCTCACGTCTAGGCTGCGGCTGTGAACACCCGATGAGTTCCGGGCTGGAGATGTCCCCCGAAGAGTTCGAAATGCACGTGGCGGAGGCCCTGGATGAAATTCCTGGGGAGCTGGCTGCTCTGATCGACAACTGTGTGATCTTGGTGGAGGACTATCCGCCACCGGATCTGCCGGACACGCTGGGACTCTACTCAGGCATCCCATTGACCGAACGCGGCCAGTTCTACACCGGTCTGCCGGATCGCATCTTGATCTTCAGGTACCCGATCCTGGCAATCTGTGACACCCACGAGCAGGTCATCGAGGAGATCAGGATCACCGTCGTACACGAGATCGCCCATCACTTCGGAATCGACGACGATCGGCTGCACGAACTCGGCTACGACTAACGCAAGTCCCTGATGCGCCCTGAGCCCTTCGACAAGCTCAGGACGGCGCCTGTCGAAGGGCTCAGCGCACATTCGTGCTGACAAGTCGGCGCTAGGCGACGGAGACGTAGAGCAAGGCGCCGACGGCGGTCATCACGACCAGCATGCTAAGCAGCGCGTTCGCCTTTCCGTCACCGAGAGCTTCTTCCCGATGGATGGCAAGGTTGTTCAATCGGAAGCGCCGGATCGCCATCCAGCCGAGCCCGGCGGTACAGAGCAGCGCCACCAGCCCGAGGATCACCGACAAGAAGATCGAGATGGATGCGACCAGTCGCGAGACCAGCAGACTGCAGGTAAGACCGGCCAGCATGGTGCGCTGCCAGGCCAAACCTGTCCGCTCGTTCTGCAGCCCGGGGTCCCAGGGCGCGAGCGTCATCCGAAGCTCACGATGATCAGCGCCACGATCCCAACGGTGGCAACGACGGCAGTGAGTACCAGCAGCAGCGGCGAGGACGGTAGCGGCTCACCCAGTCGCATCGCCCGCTCGTTGCCCATCCACCTGCTGAATGCGCCGATTCCGCACGCCAGCCCGCAGATGACCAGAACGGCCGCAGCCAGCCGAACCTCAAGGCCGAGCTGGTCGGTCAGCTCTGCGACGGCGGCGATCGCTACGCCGGCTGCAAGGAAGCCCAGACCGGTTCGGATCCAGGCCAGGAAGGTCCGTTCGTTGGCGAAGGTGAATCGTGGGTCGGGCTCCGAGCCTGCCGCGTAGACGCGGCGCGGCCAGCGACGGTCGCGGTGCTGCGTCGGCGCGGTCACACTGGCGATGCTAGTGCCGACCGTCCTCGTAGCCGGTCGAACGCCCCCGGTTGGCCCAGCACCACCGAAACCAGAACAAGAACCGCCCCAAGAGCTTGCCAAAGGTTGAAACGCTGATCGAGCACGACCCAACCCAGCAGGGCAGCGACCACCGGGTTGAGCAGGGTGAGGAAGGTCACCGCGCTCGCGGAAAGCCGCTGCAGCCCCCAAAACCAAACGGCGTACGCCAGAATCCCGCTGATCAGAACGAGGTAGATCAGCCCGCCGATGTTGCGCGCCGTGAGGTCGTCGGGGAGTCCTTCGATGAGCAACGTGGCAGGCAGCAGGGTGAGTCCGGCGAGCAGGAAGGTCCAGCCGGTAAGGCCAATCGAGGTCATTCCCTCGGGGAGGCCCCACCGCTTGGTCAGCACGGTCGCCACGCTGAACATGATCGCGGCGCCGGCCATGGCTATCAGCCCGACGACATCCAGGTGGGCATCAGATCGAAGTACCAGCAGTGCAACGCCCAGCGTCCCCACGACGCCGGCGACGATCTGGATCGGACGGATCCGGCTACCGAGCAACGGCACAGAGATCACCACGACAATCAACGGGCTCAGCGAGTTGATCACAGCCGCTACGCCACCTGGCAGCCGGTAGGCGGCGATGAACAGCAGCGGAAACAGGCCTGAGGCGTAGAGCACTGAAAGGACGAAGAAGCGGGCCATCCAGCGGCGGGGCGGAATCGGGCTACCGATGATCAACACCAGCCCGGTGGGGAGTGAGCGCATCAGCGCGGCCAGCAGCGGACGGCCAGGCGGCAGGAACTCAGTGGTCAGCACGTACGTGGTGCCAAAGATGATCGGAGTCAGCGCTGCCGCGTATCCCCATCCTCCGGTGTGCCGGTCCGTCGTTGCTGCTGTCGTGGGCGCGTTATCGGCCGTCACGCGGGTTCTTTCGTCGTCACCGCGGTCATGATCAGATGGCTGGATGTGGCGGTACTGATCCAGCGCTCGCAGCGGCCGAGATGATCTGATGCTAGGTATCCGGATTGCCGGTCGGATCGATCCATGATCATCGCGTGGCAGCCGGTTGCGGCGGTACGAAGGTTGGGCTCATCGCAGATGACGGCAAGCAGTCGCATGGTTCGCTTGATCGTGTTCACCTCCAACGTTGCCAACACGTCAGTAGCGATGCTCGGCGCCACCACGACGAGTGGTGTCCTGCTCAAGATCAGCTTTTCCAGGGTGCCGATCAGCTCGCGGAAGCTCACGATGGCATCGCCGCATACCAGTACCGCGGGCTGGTCCAGTACCGCCCACTCGGCACTGGAATCGGTGATGAAATCGCGCGAGGCGTAGCCGGCTTTGACAGTGACAGTGTGGGGATCGGCCAGTTGTTGGGTGATGGATTGCCGTTCAGTACTGCTGAGCTCGGTCGGCTCGGCATCTTCAGGTCGGCGACGCGCCTGCAGATCAGACAGGTAGTGCGGCGCGGGAGCATCTGGGTGGAATTGCGGGATGTTCCGGGCCGGCGGCGCAAGCATCTCGGCGGCTCGCTGCTTGTTTCGCCCGCGGTCCCACAGAGCGCCGAAGATGATCGCCCCGAGTCCTGCAATGACCAGGACGATCAGGCCGATGGTCCACGGATCCATCTGTTCAGACTGCCACACGAGTGCGCGCCGGCCCGAGGGATGGCTGTGGCGGCATACACGACGGGCCTCGCGTCATGATCAGCTCGGACGTTGACGAGTCTAATTGAGCGAAACTGGCCGAAGGGCCGTTCGGGTGGCGCTATAGATGAAAGGGCCAGGCTCGTCCAACCGACGCTCTAGGGCTCGCCACTGACAGCAGAGCGCTTCCAACTGTGCCCAGGTTCCGACCGCTTCGGGGCCAGCCAGCGCCACCATCCGGGCTCCACTGTCGCGTACAGCTGCAATCTCCGCCCGGTTTCTGGCGATCCTTGAGTCGCGAGTGATGATCAACCAGCCCAATGACGCAACCTGAGGAATCCACACGTCATCTTTGACGGCAGTCGTCGTTATCGGGCACGCGGGACGAGTCCTGCGGTGCAGTGTCCCGCCGGGGTCGCCCGGATAAGTCACGTCGGCTCGAACCTGAACGAGGACCTTTGCCAATCCGAGGACGTCGGCGTCGAAGTAGAATCGGACGACAGCCGGCTTCCCCGGCCGCATCACGCCGCTCGTGCCGAGTTCTCGTACGCCAGTGCCCAGCGCAGGTCGCCGATGTCAAGACCGAAGGCCTCGGCAACCTCGGCCAAGTCCTCACCGGACTCGACGTGCTCCCAGAGTGCTTCGGTGCTAATTCCTTTGATCGCCGGCTTGCCGAAGCGGACGTCGGGCGCCATACGCACGGGGGACTGAGGATCGTCGTGCGGCCGCCAACTCACCGCAATGTCTTCAGCCCATTCCACTCGCTGGACGAACGCTTCGGCCGCCGGTGTGAGTAGCAGCTGGTCATTTGCAACAGCTACGAGACAAAGATCAGCGTCAAGCCCTGCCTCCTGCTGCACCTCAAGCAAGAGCTCTCGGCCTGGACCCACGAACGGGCGGTGGTGCGCGAGGGGATAGGGCGTCCCATACTCATCACGCAGGCGATCAATAACGATGCGTAGCTCCGACAGCGCAACTCCGTGCGTCCGTCGGTACTCCCGCAAAAGTCCAGCTTCGACGAATTCGGCCCACGTAACGGAACGTCCGCTTGTCGGCTCCGTCCGGATCACAGGGCGGTAGTTGCGAGTTCCGTAAGTGCCGCCGTCGAGCCACCAGTGCAGGGTTGACTGTGGCACCCGCAGGAGGCGGGAAGCCTCGGCCTCTGAGAACATCTCTCGATCGAGCACGCTTGTGGTCATCACAGGAAGTCTGTCATCAAGAACCGACATTGCCCTACGACTCGCAGGTACAGCTTGTGATCTAGCCGCGGATCGATTGCCAGAACTCGAACCGCACTTAGAGTGGGAAGGGCCGAAGACTCTTAGGGCGTCGTGGATGCGATACGAAAGCTGGGCCGAGCGTCAGATCCGCGAGGCGATCGAGCGCGGTGAGTTCGACAACCTGCCGGGACAAGGCAAGCCGATCAAGGGTCTGAATGGTCGCGACGATGAGAACTGGTGGGTCAAGGCCTACCTGGAGCGGGAGCAGCTCCCCCTTCCGCTGCCGACCTCGCTAGCGCTTCGCAGGGAGGTCAGCGCGCTCTCTGAGACGCTGGCCGACGTAGCTGATGAGGAGTCGGTACGCGAGATCGTGAGGGATCTGAACCGCCGGATCGCTGAGTCGCATCGGATCCGGGTTGACGGTCCACAGATCGTGATCGGTCTTGTCAATGTGGAGCGCGCAGTGGCCGACTGGCGTCGCCGCCGAGCCTGACGCGCTTGGCGCCACGGTGCGTGGGGTCAGCTCGACGCCTCGGGCAGGGTGCCGGTCCGTACCACCTCGGCGGCGATGTCATTCAGCTTGCGGTTGCTCTGCTGGCTGGTACGAACCAGCACCTTGAACGCCCGTTCTGAGTCCAACTCGTAACGGGTCATCACAATCCCCACAGCTGTACCGGTGGTTCGGTTGGTCTGCAGTGCTTGGCGCAGCTGTCCAACGGTGGTCTCTGCCGCGTCGACCGCGACGTCACGGAGCTGGCTCATCTGGTGATGAGCTCGTACTCGTGCTAGTAGCTCGGCAGAGTTGAACGGCTTGACCACGAAGTCGTCGGCACCGGCAGCGAAAGCTCCTATCGCTGTTTCGGCGTCGGCGCGTGCGGTCAGCACGACCACCGGCAACCGCACCATCCCCTCGTCTTGCCGGAGCGTCGTGAGAAGGTCGAGTCCGCTCTGCCCCGGGAGCATCACATCGGTGATCAACAGGTCCGGTGGGTTGCTCTCCAGCAATGTCAATGCAGTCGCTGCATCGGCCGCAGCCTCGACGGCGTACCCGTCCTTGGTGAATAGCTTGGTCAGGTAGCCACGAAGATCAGGCTCGTCTTCGATGATCAGGAGGCGGGGCCGATCCGCGGCAGGCTCACCTTCGGGTTGTGGCTCGGCTGCACTGTCGGCCAGCACGGCCTGCGGTCCGTCGTAGCGGGGGAGCCGTACCACGAACTGGCTGCCTACGCCGGGTTCACTGTCCACCTCGACGGATCCACCCTGCGCGGCGGTCATCTCAGCGACGAGTGATAGACCGATCCCAGAGCCTGGGTGTTGATCACCATTGCTTGCCCGGTGGAACCTCTCGAAGATCTGAGCCTGCTCCTCACGCGCAATACCGACGCCGGTGTCGGCAACCGTCAGCACCACCTGGCTGTCGTCGCCGCTCAGGCTCACTGCGACCTCGCCAACAGCGGTGAACTTCAGCGCGTTGTTCACCAGGTTGTTCACGATGGTGGCCCACATCGTGCGGTCGACGTACGCTCTGAGCGGTTTACTCGGTACGTCGACGCGTAGGTTAAGCCGTCCTTCGGTGGCCGGCCGGTAACTCTCGACCAATTCCGCGGTTACCGAAGTGAGATCGATGTCCTCCCGATCCGGAATGAGCGCACCAGATTCGGCCCGGGAAATGTCCAGCAGCGCATCGACCACTCTTTGCAGCCGGTCTGCCGCTCGAATCGAGCTCTCAACGGTGTCTCGCGCGGCAGCGGGAAGCACGACTCCCGGCTCATCAAGGATGTCCTGCAACGGGGTGAGCAGCATGGTCAGTGGCGCACGTAGCTCGTGACTGATGTTCTCGAAGAACTCAGTCCTGGCTCGATCGAGCTCCGCGAGAGCCTGCTGGCGCTTGCGCTCGTTCTGGTAGGAGACCGCGTCGGTGATCATGACACCTAGCTGTCGCGCGGCCATGGCCGCGAAAGCGGTATAGGCCTCGTCTGGTCGCCAATAGGGATTGACGCCAATGACCAGCACACCCGTCGGCCTCCGGTTGCCGAGCAGGACCACGGGCAGCACGAAGGCCTGGTCGGGCTCAAGTGGGCCCAGCGGTCCGGGTGCGAAGACGCCGGGGTGGCGCTCGCGCAGCCCGGACACCAGCGTCGTGCCTCCATGCTCGATGACCTCGAGCACCGGTCCGTTCCTGGGTGCGGGCTCGACGAGTTCGCACGATGCTGCGGCGGTCTCGTCGAAGCCGTAGCCGGCTATCCGCCTTGGCCCACCTTGTGCGGGATGATCTTGCAGGAATACCGCAACGAACGGGACGCTCTCCCGGGTCTTGCCGATCACCTCAACGGCGGCTCGGCAGGTTGAGGCGAGCGAGTCGTCGGCAGTGATCGAGACGGCGCCGAGCCTGCGGAGCACCTGGAGTCGTCGCTCGTACAGGAGGTGCTGAGTGGTCTCGGTGATCGCATTGAAGAGCCCGACGATCGTGCCATCGGTGTCCCTGATCGCACTTAGGGAGAACGTGAAGTACGCCTCCTCCGGGTAGCCGTGCCGGTCGATGATGAGCCGTTGATCCTCGCTGTAGTAGGGCCGGCCGGTCTGCATGACCTCGCGCAGCTGTTGCTCGCTCGCTGGCCAAAGATGCGGTCCCACCTCGCTGGCTGGCCGACCGAGTGCCCACGGGTGCTTCTCGGCACCCAGTAACCGGATGTAAGCGTCGTTGTAGAGCAGCAGAAGGTCTGGTCCCCAGCTGATCTGGACTGGGAATTCCGAATCCAGACAGAGATCCACCAGGAGCCGGAGTACCCCTGGCCAGGAGTCTCGCGAACCCAGAGCGGTGACGGACCAGTCCAGCTGCTCGAAGACTGATCGCATGGAGTGTTCCACTGGTGCGCCTTCGCCCGTTGAATCGCTGGAGGATTCTCGTTGAGCGTCAAAAGACACGGTCAAAGAGTCCTCCCTCTCGCATTCCGGGGGCAGCAGGCGAGCACATTGTTGATGTGCTTGGGGTAGCACGAGGCTGACTTCGCCGCCAGGTGTTCCGGGCGCCGCCCAATCTAGTACCTGGTTTGGCGTGTTGCTGGGCGAAAGTCGGACTTAGTGTCGACTGCCCAGCATCGGGTACTGCCTAAAGCATGATGATGACAAGCCGGTGGTACCAGGAGGCCGTGATCTACAGCCTCGACGTGTCGTCTTTCCAGGACTCTGACGGTGACGGTCGCGGCGACCTGCGTGGGTTGATCAGCCGCCTCGATTACCTGTCCAGATTGGGCGTCTCCTGCCTATGGCTGAATCCGATCCATCCCAGTCCCGGACGCGACAGCGGCTACGACATCAGCGACTACTACGGCATCGACCCGGCACTGGGCAGCCTCGGTGACTTCGCCGACCTGGCCCGAGGCGCGCGGGAGCGAGGGATTCGGATCATCCTCGACCTGGTCGTCAACCACACCTCTGACGAACATCCCTGGTTCATCTCGGCCCGGAGCAGGCCGGATTCGCCGTACCGCGATTGGTATGTCTGGAGTGCCGAGGAGCCACCGAATCGGCATCAGGGCACCGTCTTCCCGGGCGAGCAGACCGAGACCTGGACCTTCGACGAGCAGGCGCAGGCGTGGTACTTCCATCGCTTCTATGACTTTCAGCCTGACCTCAACTGGGCCAATCCCGCCGTACGCGCGGAGATGGCCAAGGTGATGAGCTTCTGGCTGCAGCTGGGCGCCGCCGGCTTCCGGATAGATGCCGCCCCGTTCATCATCGAGCAGGTCAAGCCTGGCGTCGATTCCGGCCCAAAGGACTTCTCGATCATGGACTCCTGGCGGCAAGAGACCCAGTGGCTGCGCGGCGACGCGGTGCTGCTGTGCGAGGCCAATTTGCCGCCGAGCGAGGTCGGGACGTTCGTCGGCAGCCGGCCCGACGGCCCGAGCGATCGAGCGCAGATGATGTTCGACTTCCTGCTCAACCCGCGCGCCTGGCTAGCGCTGGCTCGCTGCGACGCGGAGCCACTCATCGAGGCCCTGACCACCGCGGTGCGGCTGCCGGAAGGTGGCCAATGGGTCAGCTTCTTGCGTAACCACGACGAGCTCGATTTGAGCCGGCTCACCGACGAACAGCGCGGTGACGTCTTTAAGGCCTTCGCACCACGCCCTGAGATGCGGTTGTACGGCCGCGGCATTCGCCGCCGCTTGGCACCGATGCTGCACGGTGATCAGCGTCGGATCGAGCTCGCGTACGCGCTGCAGTTCTCACTGCCTGGCACTCCCGCGCTTCGTTACGGCGAGGAGATCGGGATGGGGGATGACCTCAGCCTGGACGGGCGGGAGGCGGTCCGAACACCTATGCACTGGGACGACACCGCGAATGCAGGCTTTAGCTCGGCGGCGCCCGATGCACTGTTCCGGCCCGTGGTGATGAAGGGTCGGTTTGGCGCGAAGAAGGTCAACGTACGCGCACAGCAGCGTGACCCGAACTCGCTGCTGCGTTGGTTCGAGAACCTGACGCACACTCTGCGGACCGCGCCGGAGATCGGGACCGGCACCTGCTCGGTCGTGGACGCTCCATTGCCGCGCTCAGTGCTGGCACACCGTTTCGACGCATCTGGCGGGTCGATCTTGCTGCTGCACAACCTGGCCGACACTGCGGTGACGGTGGACATTGGGCCGCTGCCAGGCATGAACGGCGCGCCGTATGACTTGTTCGTGGACGGTCCGTACGCCGCGCCCACCAAGAAGCTGACAGCCCTCGCGCTGAACGGCTGGGGATACCGATGGATACGCCTGTCCCGCAGTGATCAAGCCTAAGCGCCTGGCGGACTGGAGGCGCCATGCGCGAATGGTTGTGTGATCTTGGCGGACTGGACATCCTGGTCAGCAACGCGGCCTTCCAGATGACCCACGACTCGTTGGACGAGATCTCCGATGAGGAGTGGGACCGGACCATCCACACCAACATCAGTGCGATGTTCCATCTGTGCAAGGCCGCGATCCCAAGGAACTGGCGCCGGTCTATGTCCTGCTGGCTTCCGATGACGGCAGCTATATCTCGGGAGCGCGGATCGCACTCACGGGCGGTCGGCCTGTGCTCTGATCTTTCTGCGAAAGTGGTCGGAGACGGCAGATCTTGATCGATTCAGTCGTGTCGCACGTGACCACTTTCGGGAAGAGGGTTGCGACGGACCAACCGGAGGTGTGAGGGAGGGTGAAGATGTGACACTGCCGCGTGAGGTGGATGCGGTAGTCATCGGTTCCGGTCCCAATGGGCTGGTGGCCGCTAACCGGCTGGCTGATGCCGGTTGGGACACCCTGCTGCTCGAGGCTCAGCCGGATATTGGAGGCGCCGTACGCAGTGATCGGGAACTGCATCCGGATTTCGTCTCCGACACCTTCAGCGCGTTCTATCCGATGGCGGCGGCGTCGCGGGTGATCAAGGGCCTGCACCTGGAGGACCACGGGCTGCGCTGGCGGCATGCCCCTGCGGTGCAAGGGCATTCCCGAGGGGATGGATCGTGGGCGATGCTGCACCGCGATGTGGACGTCACCGCGAGCCTGCTCGATGCGCAGCATCCGGGCGATGGCGCGGCATGGCGCGCTCTTGTTGATCAATGGCAGCGGATTGGACCGAGTCTGGTCGACGCACTTGTCACGCCTTTCCCGCCACTGGGGCCGGGGCTGCGGGCCATGATCAAGTTGCCAGGTGTGGGCGGTCTGTCCTTTGTACGCCAGATGCTGGCTCCCGCGTCAGTCGCTTTGGAGCGGGAGTTCGGCGGTGATGCCGTACGGTTGCTGCTCACTGGAAACGCCTTGCACGCGGACATTCCGTTGGACGGGTCGGGCTCCGGCTTTCTCGGACTGTTGTTGATCATGCTGGGTCAGACTGTCGGATTTCCAGTTCCTGAGGGTGGTGCCGGCAAGCTATCTGAGGCGATGCGGGACCGCTTCGTCGCGCAGGGCGGTGCAGTGGTGTGCAACGCCGAGGTGACCAAGATCACCGTTGAGCACGATCGCGCGGTCGGGGTGCAAGTTCTTGATCAACTTGTGGGCGCCCGGCGCGCGGTGCTGGCTGATGTCGCCGCCGAGCACCTCTATGGTCGACTGGTCGGCTTCGAAGAGTTGCCGCCGAGGGTGCGCGAAATGATGGCAAGCTTCCGGCGGGACCCTGGGACCTTCAAGGTCGACTACGCTCTCAGCGCCCCGGTGCCCTGGCGCACGCCGCCGCCGTACGCACCGGGGACTGTGCACATCAGCGACTCCTCCGAGGAGCTGGTCACGACCTTTGCTCAGCTGAGCAGCGGCAGCATTCCCGAACGCCCGTTCCTGCTGATGGGTCAGATGACGACGGCGGATCCGACACGCTCCCCGGCGGGCACCGAGTCCTTGTGGGCGTACACCCACGTACCACAGCTGGTGCTCAACGATGCCGGTGGGAATCTCACCGGGACCTGGGATGCTCACGAGGCCGAGCGTTTTGCGGACCGGATGCAGGAGCGCATTGAGCAACGTGCCCCTGGCTTTTCGGAGCGGATCATTGCGCGTCGCATACTGACTCCGATGGACTTGGAGCGCCGCGACGCGAGTCTGATCGGCGGCTCCGTCAACGGGGGGACCGCGGCACTCGATCAGCAGTTGATCTTCCGGCCCATTCCCGGTCTGGGCCGGGCAACCACTCCGATCCGCGGGCTTTACTTGGCGTCCGCCTCGGCACATCCGGGTGGCAGCGTGCACGGAGCCTGCGGCATGAACGCGGCCCGCGCCGCACTGGCAGCTGCGCGCCTCACGCCACGCCGTCGACCTGTCAACATCCCACGCAGCGTGGGATCCTGACGCTGTACACGGCATGCACGCCATGCACAGCGGGAACATCCCACGCAGCGTGGGATCCTGACGCCGGCGATGGAGCCTGGAGTCGGGTTCAGTGCTGGCTTTCGGCCGTCCGAGACGTCCTCTCCATCGAGACCAGGGAACCGTCGGCAGTTGCCTCGACAGTGATCTCTACGCGAGCGTTGCCTATCGGCCAGCCTCTAGCATCCACGAGCAATTTCAGTCGACGTTGGACGGCCACGTCAGCGTTCCTGCTGTGGCGACTCAGGATCCCCGGAAGGAATCGAGTCCGCCTTCACAGCACCTCGCTCTCCCAGCGGCTCCTCCTGGCCCTTGGTGGTGTCGGCGACTGTCTGCTGCTCGGCCTCTGCGTTGATCTCGGCGCCGAGCAGGATCGCGTACATGGTGAGCCAGAGCCAAAACAGCAGCACTACGATTCCGGCGAAGACTCCGTACGTCTTGGCGTAATTGCCGAACGTCGCCGTGTAAATCGAGAACCCGATCGAGGCGATCAGCCAGATCGCCGTGGCCACCACTGCGCCCACAGATACCCACCTCATACGTGGCGCGTCGCGGTCCGGCCCAAGACGGTAGATGGCCGCCAGCGCTATGGCGACGAGCACGACCATGACCAGCCAACCAGCGATCTGGAGGAGCCAGCTCAACGCTCCAGTTCCGAATACGGCTTGCAGCAGCGGCGGTAGTACGGCCACCAGACCGAGGATGATCACCATGAAGACGATGGCGGCGAGAGTCAGCCCGAGGGACATCAGCCGCTTCTTCACGAAGCCGCGTTTCTCCTCCTCGTCGTAGGCGACATTGACCGCCGTCAGCAGGTTGCTGATCCCAGCCGAAGCGCTCCACAGTGCGATCAAGACCGAAAGTATGAGGCCGACGCCGAGGGCCTGGCGACGCGAGCTCAGTGCGGTGACCTGATCGGTGATGATCTGGCGGGCTTCGTCCGGCAGTGCGGTGGCCATCGAGTTCAGCTGGTTCGCGATTGTCGCCGGGTCCGCGAAGAGTCCGTAGATCGTGACGACTGCGATCAGCCCGGGAAAGATGGCCAGGAAAGCGTAGAAGGCAACCCCTGCGGCAAGCAGCGGGACCTGGTCGGCCTTGGCCTCCTTCCAGCCGCGCTTGGCTACCTGTAGCCAGCCGCGGGCGGGGATTTCGGTGGGTTGCTCCGCTCGACCCCCAGGCACCTCGACTTGTTCTTGCGTGGTCGTGATGATCATTCCCCTTCAATGAGGTCCTTCTCGCTTGCGTCGCCTACTACCCCAGACCTTGGGCAGGTAATCAGCTGGGAGTGGCTACGGCACGATTTGACCGCCGCACGCGGGTGGGTATCAGAAAGCCGCTGAGGGCACTCCCAGGGCGATGGTGCTTGAGCGTGCGAACGCTCCCGTTTGGCCCTGACTGAGTCACCTCTCCACTAGGCCCGCGCAGCCGAGCGTCTGATCAACCACTCTCGATGGTGCGGATCACTCGTGCCGGGTTGCCCACGGCAACCACATTTGCCGGCAGATCACGGACCACGACAGCGCCGGCGCCGACCACCGTGTTCTCTCCGATCGTGACTCCCGGCCCAACGATCACTCCGCCACCCAGCCAGACGTTATCCATGATCACAATCGGCTCCGCCGCCTCCCACTTGTCGAGGCGCAGGCCTGGATTGATCGGATGAGTAGCGGTCAATAGCTGAACGTTCGGCCCGATCTGGACATCGTCGCCGATGGTCACAGTGGCCACATCCACCGACATCAGGCCCCAGTTCACGAAGCAGCGTGCTCCGATCGAGGTCTGGTAGCCGTAGTCGCAGTAGAACGGCGGGCGGATCTCACTACCCTCACCGAACGCGCCCAACAGCTCTGCCAGGATCCTGCGATGTCCTGCCGCGTCCGTGGGATCCGTCAGATTGAGTTGATGAGTCAGCCCTCGTGCCCGGGCTGATTGCGCGGCGAGCTCTGGATCATCGGCGACGTAAAGCTCCCCAGCCAGCATGCGCTCTCGCATAGACGGAGTGTCAGTCATCGAACGAAGCCCTCTTTCGAGCCGCCGAGGGGACCGGCCTCACCCCAGCCGGCATAGGGCAGCGTGCGCCCTGGGCTCTGGACCCAGTAGTCAACATGATCGACAACCAGACCATCAGTGTCGAAGCGCAGCACCGTCGCACCCGCCAGCGTGATGGCTTGGCCGGCCTCGATGAAACTGGCCCACCACTCGACTGCGGCCCGGTCGCCCGCCGCGATGGGCTCTGCAAACCGGCATTCGACAGCCTCCTCGATGGCGAACTGGCGCTCGACGTACGCCAGAGCCCCGCCAGGCTCGGCGTCACGGAGCGGGCTCGATCGGTAGCTCGCCGCTTGGTGATAGAGCGCGGCAATCTCCGCTGGCTGCTTGGCGGGCCAGGCGCGTTGCCACGTTTCGGCCCAGCGCCGCGCGGCTGAATGCACATCCACGATTGCTAGAACACCACAAGGCCTCGGGTTTAGTAGAAGAGGAGCCGGGTAGGTGCTTTTGAGCACCACCGCCGAAGGATGGGACCTGCCCTGCGCATCGCACTGGTTTCTGAACACGCGAGCCCATTGGCTGCGATTGGAGGCGTCGACGCCGGCGGCCAGAGCGTACATGTCGCGGAGCTCGCGGCCGGGCTAGTCAGGCTCGGGCATTCAGTCTCGGTCTATACCAGGCGTGATGACGCGGAACCGGCGGAGCGGGTGACCACACCGGCGGGCTATGAGGTGGCACACGTGCCTGCCGGACCGGCTGCACCGGTGCCTAAAGACGACCTGTGGCCACACATGGCGGCCTTCGCGGACCACCTCACTGAGATGCTCAAGTTCCAGCAGCCGGATGTCGTGCATGCACACTTCTGGATGTCGGGCTGGGCATCGGCCCGCGCCGCCAGGCGGCTCAACCTCCCTTTGCTGGTGACATTCCATGCGCTCGGATCGGTGAAGCGGCGTCACCAGGGTCCAGCCGACACCAGCCCACTCAACCGGATCCGAGTTGAGGTGGCCGTGGCCGGAGCGGCGGACAGTATTGTCGCCACCGCGACGGACGAGGTACGAGAGCTCGCGCTACTCGGAGTGCCCGGCAGCAAGGTGTCGGTGGTGCCCTGCGGTTTGGATATGGAGCACTTCACTCCAGCTCCGACGCCGAATGGTTCGCCTGTCGTACCGCAGCGCAGATGTCGCCATCGGCTGCTGAGCGTTGGCCGATTGGTGCCGGGTAAGGGCTACGACGTCATCATCGAAGCTATGACCTGGCTGCCGGAGACCGAATTACTGATCGCTGGAGGGGCTGGCAGTGGCGATTCGACACCGGACCCTGAACGTGGTCGGCTGATTGCCGTCGCCGAAGGGCTCGGAGTGGCTGACCGGGTCAGGCTGATCGGCCAGGTCGCGCGCGCGGACATGCCGGCGCTGTTGCGCTCTGCGGATCTAGTCATCTGCTCGCCGTGGTACGAGCCGTTCGGCATCGTGTCGCTGGAGGCGATGGCTTGCGGCGTACCAGTCGTGGCCAGTGCCGTCGGCGGCATGTTGGATACGGTGGTCGACTCCGTCACTGGCGCGCTGGTAGCGCCACGCGATCCTGTCGCCTTGGCAGAGGTGGTCGGCCCGCTACTGGAGTCATCGAGCCGCCGCGCCGAGCTCGCCCGAGCTGGCCTGGAGCGAGTCCGGAGCCGCTACTCCTGGGACCGCGTCGCTGCGGAGACCGCTGCCGTCTATCAAAAAACCGTCAGGCGTCAGGGCGTCGGCCACGCATTGAGCGCGCCCATCAGCTGATGAGGCAGTAGAGGTGCCGGAGGCGGGCCGAGGCCCATCTTAGGGGGGCCTGAGCCTCGGCCGGCTGCCCCTACACTATCCAAGCAGCGCAGGAAAATAGCCTCTCAACGAAATGGTCGTCAGCGACCCAGGCCGGCCCTATCCACTCGGCGGTGGTAGCGCATCCCGGCCAGACCGCCGAGCAACGCGCCAATGAGGCTCACGGCAACCACGCAGATTGCTGTGATCACACCAGCAGTGGTGAGAGTGCCCTCATTCACAGGGAGGCGCGGGAAGCTGTTCAGCCGAGCAAGAACGTCGAAACGTTCGCCGACCAGCCAGCCGGCAACTGCGACCAGAATCGCCACGATCACGGCCCACAACCAGACACCCAAGCCCTGCTTGAGCCCGTTGAATCGAGCCATGCGGCCGGCTACATAGCCGCCGGCGAGATAGGACACGAAGATGATTGCGAGCAACGCGATGCCGCCGATGAACCCGATCGACTCGGTCTGCGCGGTCGTTGGGTTCGTGACATCCACGTTCTGGCTCAGTCCGAGCGCTGCCCCGACCCCGGTGACCAGCGCCACCAGCAACACCGCGGTACCTGAGGCAGTGAGCCATCCGAAGAAGCAACTGCCGAACTTCATTCCGCCGAAGGCGTCCTTCTGACGGCCCACCACTTCGCGCCGATCCAAGGTTGTGGTGTCGTCTGTTGCAACAGGGTCAGTGCGGGTGACCGGGCCATCATCAATGTTGTTGTTGTTTCGGTCAGCATCGGGAGTATTCACTGCGTTACTCATCAAACCTCCTTCGGAAGAGGACTCACCTCCACCGCCTAAAACCCTTACCCATCGGTCGTATGGGCAATCGCGCCGGCCTCAGATCGCAGGGAACCGCTGCCCCTGCTGCGACGATTCTGACGCTACGCCGCTCTAGTTCTGGGCGAGGGATTCAGTCAGTTTCAAAGGATATTTCTTCAACCGTCTCAGGCCGAGGTACGCCCATGCCAATCGCGATCAACCCGACACCCAGTCCCAACCACAACGAAAACGTCGAAGGGTTACCGCCGAGAAGGCCGCTACTGCCGCCGGCCAGCAGGCCGAGCTGGACGCCAGCCGCGAGCAGAAACCCGCCGCCCGCGGCGAGCATCAGCGTGCGTTCGTTGAACCAACCAGCTACGACGGCAAGTAAGCCCAGGACTAACGCCACTACCAGCCCAGCGCCGCCTATTTGCACGATCTGGAAGGTGCCGTGCACGAAGACGAACGCAGCACTGATAATCGAGACCGCACCCAGCACCATTGCTGCCCGATCCAATCGCACACCCGGATTCATGACGCCCGCACAAACCATCGCGCCCACCGGGACGGCGAACGTTGCCAGCCTGGTCGCAGCAACCCGTCTAGACCGGCGTACCGGCCAGCGGATGTTGCGAACAGCGCCAGATGCACCAGCACCATCAAGAAGTACGACCAATACCACTCGTGCGGCGCATGAAGTACCGACAGCATGATCACGACTGTCTGGGCGACCCCGACCAACGCCCAGAAGCGGGTCGCCAGTCCGATCAAAAGGAACGCCCCGAGTGACGCTTCAACCAGCAGGACCATCCAGCCGAAGAACATGAAGTTTGGCAGCACCAGCCGATCCACCAGCCAGGCGTATGGGTGGAAGACCTCGTGGGAGACGGCGTAGCTCGCCGATTGGTACAACCCGCTCGGAGGATCGCCCTGACCGAAATCGGGCGGAGTTTTCCACCCCACGTTCTGCACCCAGAGCAGCGCGACGCCAACCCGCACGATCGCGATCACCGCCTGGTCTATCCGGGACGGCAGGTGCGGGACGGCACCCGCCTCATAGTCGGTGACAGCCGCGTAGTCGGTGCCAGCCATGAAGATCACCTCGCATCGTTCATTCAAACCCGGCCGCGAAGGCCAGGTTCGCGCTAGAGCTTACGAAACCCGGACGGCGATTTCCGCCGCTTCCTTAAACTCACTCCTCCGGCCAAGCCAGGGTTCGTTGCGCTGGTCGGGCGGGTCGACCAGACTGAGCCTGGGGCACTTTGACATCCGTGCACCCAGTGAGAGGGTGCCTTGGCCATGTCCAAGCCGAGCGCTGAAGACCACAGCAGGCTACTGCGCGACTACGCCGACGCCACCGAGCAGTTCAGGGCCGCTAATGAGGTCGTCATCGCACTCGGCCGGTCGACCTCCGACCCCGACGCGGTGCTCGACACCGTCGTCGAAAGCGCTCGGCGGCTCTGCCGTGGCCAAACCGCCGCGATCTACCTGATCGAGGGTGGCACTTTCCGCCTGGCGTCCTCCGTCGGTCTGTCACAGGAGTACGTCCGCACCGTGACCGACTTCCCGATGGAGGTGAACCGTGGCACGGTGATCGGACGGGCGGCGGTGGAACGCCGGATCCAGAAGGTCAGCGACGTGCTTACCGACACCGAATACATGCGCAGCGACGTGCAACAGACGGGCGGCATCCGGAGCTCGATGTCGGCGCCGCTGCTGCTCGACGGCGAAGTAGTTGGAGGCCTTTCCATATTCCGCACCGAAGTCGATCCCTTCGACGACCGGGAGGAAGCGCTACTGGAGGTGTTCGCCGCCCAGGCGGCCGTCGTGGTCCACAACGTCCACCTGGTGAGGGCGCTGGAGGAGCGGGGCGCGGAGCTGGTTCGACGGGTCGAGCAGATGGAGGCCTTGAGCGACGTCGGCCAGATGGTCGGCTCCAGCCTGGTGCTCGACGAGGTGCTGTCCAACATCATCAAGAACGCGGTTCGCTTCTCCGGTTGCGACGGCGGTTCGGTCATGGAGTACGTCGAGGAAGAGCGGTGCTTCACCGTGCGCAGCGCGTACGCGAGCAGTCCCGAGCTGCTGGCGCGACTGCGCACCACCCGGATCGAGCTGGATAGCACCCTGGTCGGCCGGGCCGCGCGGGAAGGCCACCCGATCGCCGTCCCGAGCCTGGACCTAGTCGACCTCGACCCCCACCTCCAGGTCCTGTACGACGACGGCTGGCGATCCGTGCTCGCCGTCCCGGTCCTTCGCGATGGCCACATCATCGGTGCTCTCGTGGTCCGGCGTCGCACGCCGGGAGAGTTTTCCGAGGAGACGTTGGAGTTCCTGGAGACCTTTGCCAGCCAGTCGGCGATGGCGGTCTACAACGCCCAGCTGTTCCGCGAGCTGGAGCTGAAGAGCGCCGAGCTGCAGGTGATGAGCCAGCACAAGTCCGATTTCCTGGCCAGCATGTCGCACGAGCTGCGGACCCCGCTGAACGCGGTGATCGGATTCTCTGAGGTGCTGCTGGAGCGCCTTTTCGGTGAGCTCAACGACCGGCAGGACGAGTACCTCCGGGACATCTTGAACTCGGGCAAGCACCTACTCGCGCTGCTCAACGAGATCCTCGACCTGTCGAAGGTTGAAGCAGGTCGGATGGAGCTCGAGATCTCCACAGTCTCGGTGCCGGCGGCGGTCGAGTATGCGATCTCGATGGTGCGCGAGCGAGCGGCGCGGCATCGGATCACGATCAACTCCTCGGTCGAGGACAGCATCGACCGGATCGAGTCCGACGAGCTGCGACTGCGTCAGGTTCTGGTGAACCTGCTGAGCAACGCGGTCAAGTTCACCCCCGACGGTGGTCGGGTCGACGTCCTGACTGAGCGGGTCGGCAACGAGCTGGTGATCACGGTCCGCGACAACGGTCCCGGCATCGCGCGAGAGGACTGGGAGCCGATCTTCGAGTCGTTCCAGCAAGGTCGTCGCGGTGCCCCGAGCGAGGAGGGGACCGGGCTCGGACTGACGCTCTGCCGCAAGATCATGACCTTGCTGGGTGGACGAATCTGGCTCGAGTCCGAGGTCGGGATGGGCAGCGCCTTCCACGTGGCCATGCCGTTCGAGCCGACCGCCGCCGAAGTCAGTACCGAGGGCGAGCATGTGGACGGCCGATCCGTGGTGATCATTGATGACGACCGGGCAACTCAGGAGCTGCTGACGGCCTACCTGGTCGGGACCGGCGTGCAAGTTGTCCGCGCACGTGACGGAATCGAAGGCCTCGGAGAGATCCGCCGGCGACGGCCCGTGGCCGTGGTGCTGGACATTCGGCTGCCCGGCATGGATGGGTGGGCTGTGCTTGATGCGCTACGCGGCGATGAGACCACCCGAGACCTGCCGGTGATCATCGTGTCGATCCTGGATGAGAAGTCGCGCGGGCTCGCTCTTGGTGCGGCCAGCTATCTAACCAAGCCGGTGAGCCGGGACGACCTGATCGAGGCCCTGCGCGACGTAAAGGTGTTGAGCGCATGAGCTCGGCACGGGTCCTGATCGTGGAGGACAACCCGCTCAACCTCAAGCTGGTACGGGACGTGCTGCTGAAGGCCGGCTTCGGCGTGATCGAGGCGCGCACCGGCGAAGAAGGGGTGGCGCGGGCCCAGGACAGCAAACCGGACGTGATCTTGATGGATCTGCAGCTGCCGGGAATCAACGGGACGCAGGCGCTTCGGCTGATCAGGAACGACCCGAGCGGAGCCGACGTGCCGGTCGTCGCCCTGACTGCCTTCGCGATGGCGGAGGATCGCGACCGCGCCCTGCTCGACGGGTTCGACGGCTACCTCAGCAAGCCGATCAGCGTTCGTGATCTTCCGCATCAGGTCGCCAGGTTCCTGCGCGGAAAGCGCGACGATGACTGAGACGATCACCATCCTGGCGGTCGATGACCAACCGGCGAACCTGCGTCTGCTGGACGCCGTGCTCTCGCCGAGGGGCTACCGCGTAGTCCGCGCAACCTCCGGTGAGCAGGCGCTCGAGCTGCTCCCCTCCTCGGATGTCGATTTGGTGCTCCTCGACATAGTCATGCCCGGTATCGACGGGTACGAGGTGTGCCGACGGATCCGCAGCGCACCTGAGACTGCGTTTCTCCCCGTTGTGATGATCACTGCGAGCGGAAACCAGGAGAAGACACGAGCCATCGAAGCTGGTGCAGATGACTTCGTCAGCAAGCCGTTCGATCAGAGCGAGCTGCTGGCCCGGGTTGCCTCGTTGGCTCGAATCAAGCGATACCACGACACCATTACCCAGCAGGCCGCTGAGCTGGCCCAGTGGAACGCGAAGCTCGAGACTCGTGTGCTGACGCAGCTAGGAGAGCTGCAGCGGATGAAGCGGCTGCGACGGTTCCTCTCTCCTCAAGTCGCCGAACTGGTGATCAACTCCGGCGACGACTCCATCCTGGGCAGTCACCGGCGCGAGATCGTCGTGGTCTTCTGTGATCTGCGGGGATTCACGGCGTTCGCCGAGTCGAGTGAGCCCGAAGAGGTGATGGGGGTGCTCGGGGAGTACCACGCAGCGCTCGGCGAACTCATCTTCCGCTATGAAGGAACACTGGAGCGATTCACCGGGGATGGGCTGATGGTGTTCTTCAACGACCCGATCCCGCTCGACAAGCCCGCCCAACGCGCCGTCGAGATGGCGCTGGCCATGCGCGACCGAGTCCGGACGCTGGCCGAGGGCTGGAGCCGACTCGGCCATGATCTCGGCTTCGGTGTCGGCATCGCTCAGGGCTTCGCCACTTTGGGCCGCATAGGCTACGAGGGGCGTTTCGACTATGCGGCTATCGGC
Organism: uncultured Actinomycetota bacterium; assembly: GCA_963840505.1. Classification (GTDB taxonomy): domain Bacteria; phylum Actinomycetota; class Actinomycetes; order Propionibacteriales; family Propionibacteriaceae; genus Microlunatus. Next base: position 106,494 of record CAWIZB010000020.1, on the reverse strand, counting down.
AGCGTCACCAACCTCGCGGCCCGGTTGTGCGCCGAGGCAGGCGCCGGGCAGGTGCTGGTATCGCAGCGTGTCTTCAGCGCGGTCGACGACGTCGCCGTCGGCGAGCCTGTCGGCACTCTCGAGCTGCGGGGGTTCAGCAGGCCAATCCGCGCGGTTGGCGTATCCCGCATGATCAACAGCACACTGGAGGTGCCTTCGTGACTAGGTTGGAGACCGACCCTCAGAGGATGGCGCAGCGGCTGTCTGACTTGGACGAGGCAGAGCGGAACCAGCTCTTCTCCCGGTTGCAGGAGCGGATGCCCGCCGTCTGGGATGCCGTACGACTCGGCCTGGAGGACGAGTCGGTCGTTGTCGTGCCGTCGGTGACTTTGGACCCGGCAGCTCCCGGGGCAGGAAGCCTGTCGCAGGCGTTCGAGGAGCGGTTGTTGTTCTTGCTCCTGCTGTTGCGTCAACCCTGGTTGCGCATGATCTATGTCACCTCGATGCCGATCAAGCCGAGCATCGTCGAGTACTACCTCGCGTTGCTGCCAGGAGTAATCCCGAGCCATGCCATGGCCAGGTTGAGCTTGCTATCAGTCGGCGACTCATCGCCACGATCACTGAGTGCCAAGCTGCTGGACCGCCCTCGGATGCTGTCGAAGATTGCCGCCATGATCCCGAACCGGCAGCGCTGCCACCTGATCCCGTACAGCACCACCGCACTCGAACGCGACATTGCGCTGACCCTTGGCATCCCCATGTTCGCGGCAGACCCGCGGCTCGCACAGCTTGGGAGCAAGACTGGCTGCCGGCGACTGTTCGCGGAAGAGGGGGTACAGCATCCGCTCGGCGCGGAGGATCTGCACAGTTTCGAGGACGTGACCGATGCGATCATGAAGATGCTCGAGGAGCGGCCGAGCATCGACGAGGTGATCGTCAAGCTGAACGAAGGTGTGTCAGGAGCGGGTAACGCGCTCGTGGATCTGCGGGGTATCGCTGACACAGCTGGCTCGGATCGTCGCTCTGAGGTCGCGCAACGGGTCCGCGCGATGCAGCTAGAGTCACCCACCACGCCGATGGCCGCGTACGAGGCGAAGTTCGAGCAGAACGGCGGCGTCGTCGAGGAGCGGATCGTAGGAGTGGAGCTCCTCAGCCCCAGCGTCCAGCTCCGAGTAAATCCCGACCGAAGCCTGGAGCTGCTGTCAACTCATGATCAGCTTCTCGGCGGCGCAAGCGGGCAGAGCTACCTCGGCTGCATCTTCCCCGCCGACCCGGCCTACTCGCGACTGATCAGCGCGCCGGCCAGGACCATCGGTGAGCGGCTTGCCACGGAGGGCGCCCTCGGCCGGTTCGCCGTTGACTTTGTGGTGAAGCGGGATGACGCTGGCCGCTGGTCGGCGTACGCCATCGAGCTGAACCTGCGCAAGGGCGGCACGACGCACCCGTTCCTCACATTGCAGTTCCTGACCGATGGGTCGTACGACGGTGCGTCCGGTCGGTTCCTGCTCCCTGGAGGCGAGCAAAGGCATCTGATCGCAACTGATCATTTCGAGAGCAACGAGCTGCGGGCGCTGGCGGTCGATGACCTGTTCGACATCGTGGCGCGGCACGGGTTGCACTTCGACCAATCACGGCAGACCGGCGTCGTCTTCCACATGATCAGCTCGCTCACTGAGCACGGGCGAATTGGGCTGACAGCGGTCGGGCAGTCGCCGGAGGAGGCAATGCGCATCTACCAGGACGCCCAACAGGTCCTTTTCGCCGAGGCGGCCGCGGCGCGGGAGGAAAGTAGGCTGCCGGGGTAGGAAGGGAACCGTGCAGCACATCTGGTACGTCGCCTACGGCTCGAACCTCAGTCGGGAAAGGTTCGGCCACTACCTTCGCGGTGGCCGACCCTATGGCATGGAACGCGACTACCCAGGATGTCGGGACACCAGCGACGAGTTGGAAAGTTTCGGCTTGCTGATCAACGGCGGTGTCTACTTTGCCGGGCACTCCTCGGTTTGGCGGGCCGGGATGGCCTTCTACGATGCCAGTGTCGCTGGTCAGGTGGCTGCCCGGGCGTACCTCATTACCACCGAGCAGTTCGTCGACGTTCTCGCCCAGGAAACGCGTCGATCACCCGGGATAACCCTCGATCTAGCGCCCCTCTTCCGTGGTGAGCGCTACAGCAACGGCGTCGGTGGCTACCCGGTCTTGGTCCGGGTGGGGGAGCGCCATGGACTGCCACTCGTGACTTTCACCCGCGAACGGCGTGATGCATCGGCCTACGCGGCTCCCAGCGAGCCCTACCTGGCGGCTATGGCGATCGGTCTGCGTGAGGCGCACGGGTGGTCCGAAGTGCAGATCGATCGCTATTTGTCGGCGATACCTGCGCAGCGCAGGTGAGCCGGCGCGAGCCGGGACGCAACTTTGGACGGTGCCGGTTGCAAGCGGCCAGAAAGAAGTGGTGGAACCACCTCAAGACTGAAGTGAAACCACCACTGCATAGAAGCTTAGCTCGACTGCTGCTATTGCACCGTCCCCTTCGAGGAACTGGCGTGGGCATTGACTCAGCTGGCAGCTTTACAAGCCAAACATGTTCTGGGGGATTGCCGCTGAGATCATGAACCAGTTTCATGCCCACGGCTTGAGCATGATCTTGACCGCGCCGTCGGCCTTCTGCTGGAACATCTCGTACGCCGCCGGCGCTTCGCGCAGCGGCAGCCGGTGCGTGGCGAAGTCATCCACGCCGAGCGGGTCGTCCTCGGTCAGGAACGGCATGATGGCGGGGATCCAGCGCTTCACATTGGCCTGACCCATCCGGAGCTGGATCTGCTTGTCGAACAACGACATCATCGGCATCGGATCGGCCATGCCGCCGTAGACCCCGGACAGTGAGACGGTGCCACCGCGGCGTACGGTTTCGATCGCCGTGTAGACCGCGGAGAGTCGATCAAGTCCGGCCTTCTTGATCAGCGGCTCGGTTACCGTATCTGGCAGGTGAGCCGTGACGCGCTGGGCGAACGCCGCGCCAGGCGAACCGTGCGCCTCCATGCCCACCGCGTCGATCACCGAGTCCGGACCGCGACCGTCGGTCAGCTCGCGTACCACGTCTGGAAGGTCATCCTCGTGCTCTCGCAGATCGATGACCTGTACGCCGCGAGCGCGCACCCGCTCCAGCCGCGCGTCTACCAGGTCGACGGCAATAATCGTGTCGATCCACTTCTGCTGAGCTATCCGGCATGCCATGTCACCGATCGGTCCCAGCCCCAGGACCAGTAGCGAACCTCCATCCGGCACCGCTGCGTACTCCACCGCCTGCCAGGCGGTAGGCAGCACATCAGAGAGGTAGATGAAGTGGTCGTCAGGCGTGCCCTCCGGCACCAGGATGTGGGTGAACTGCGCTTCGGGTACCCGGAGGTACTCGGCTTGGCCGCCTGGCACCTGGCCGTACAGCTTTGTGTAGCCGAACAGCGCAGCACCGCTTCCTTCGCCGCGTACCTGAGTCGTCTCGCACTGTGTATACAGGGATCGCGCGCACATCCAGCAGTGTCCGCAGGCGATCTGGAACGGCACCACCACCCGATCGCCGGGGCGAATCTGGCTGATCTCGCGACCGACCTCGAGCACGATTCCCATCGCTTCATGGCCGAGTACGTCCCCAGGACTCATGAAGGCGCCCATGGTCTCGTACAGGTGAAGGTCGGAGCCGCAAATGTTGGTGCTGGTGACTTTGATGATCGCGTCGTTGGGTTCCTTGATGATCGGGTCGGGGACATCTTCTACTGAGACGTCGCGAAAGCCCTGCCAGGTAACAGCCTTCATCTCCGCGTCACACCTTGCGCCAGTTGTCGCTGGTCAGATGCTGGTGTTCGCCGGAGTCGGAAGCTGTCACGATGGCGTATCGACGATCGAAGGTCATGCGTCAGATATTCCCATCGACCCTCCGGGCAAACCGTCCCACCTACGACGCAGCGGGCAACCTCTCGGGTACACCAATGATGGTGCGCATCTTAACTAGCAGCTTGGACAGCGACCGCGAGACCTGCATCTGCCTGGTGCCGAGCTCTTCGGCGATCTCAGACTGGGAGCGCTGCTCGAAGAACCGCAGCTGGATCAGTCGCCGCTCGTCGTCGTTCAGCTGGGCCAGAGCCTCGTCGATGATCAACCGCGCCTCGGTGCGGTCGATGTCCTTGTCGGTCTCGTTCGAGCAGAAGCAAATCCCACGTGACATCGCCGCATCGATCGAGGATGCGCTGTAGCCCTGGCTTGCGAACCGGGCCTGCTGAACCGCGCCAACCGGTGCGCCCAACTCCTCGGCGAGATCACGCGCTCGGGGCAGGGCGCCCATCTGTTGTACGAGGATGGGCCACTGCCGCCAGATGATCGAGGCGAGCTCTTGGGTCGGCCGCGGCGGGCGTACCACCCAGCCATGATCACGAAAGTGCCGCTTGAGCATGCCAGTGATGGTCGGCACCGCGAAGCCGATGAACGAGCCCTGGTGGGGGTCAAAGCGCTGGCAAGCCTCGACCAGCCCGGTGCGTGCGACTTGCAGCAGGTCCTCTGGGTCCTCGCCGCGACACATGAAACGGCGTGCCAGCGTTTCTGCCAGCCATAGATGCGAGGTGACCACTTCATCGAGTAACCGTTGCCGTTTGGCCGGACTCGCTGTCTCGGCCTCGATAAGGAGGTCGTGGGTTCGTTCGGTGAGCTCTGCCCGCGAGGTATGCGGGATAGCAGAGACCAGCTGCGCTTCAGAGATCGGCATGCGCGCGACACCCTTCGTAGCAACTACGGGCGTGGCGCGCTTCTTGGCCACTTTCCGATGTAACCACCCGTGCTGTTCCGGCGGCAACCTTTGAACTATCCAAAAAACGAAGAAGTCTATGAGAAAAAGGTTGCGCGGCAGGCGCAAACTGCGCCCGTACGGCGTCTTTATCATCCATGGAGCGCAGCTGCTCGATTGTCCAACGCTGACACCAGCGCCATGATCAACATGGATCCGACGCCGCCGTTTGGGGCAGATCGTTCAGTGGCCGCAGGTTCGTCCCTGCAGAGGCGTTGGCTTCGCGGCCGATTGGGTAAGTCGCAAGCAGGATGGCGGAAGGAACCTAGGAACCGCCGCCACCCAGGCCCCGTAGCTGAGAAGCCATGCTGCGGGGCCGTTCTCCGGGCTGTGCCCAGTTCCCCGCCCGAGCTCTACACACGTTCCGTGCGCCTTACACACTCTGCAAAGTGTGCAGAGCGACTGGAAACTAGGTTTACCTAGGTTTCCGCCAAGACGCATGGTGCCACTTCATTGGCCATGCCAAAGATTCTTGCTCACACCCGTGGCAGCCCTTCGGCGGGCGACTACACTCGCATTGGTTTTCCCATCGGTATCCGCCCTGTGTCTGCGGCCTGACGTCATCGAGGTGACGCATGGTCTCGCAATCACCGCACACAGTGGCTGGCTTGATTTCCGGGAGTGCAGATACCAATTCCCGAGTGGCCGAGTTGGAGTCTGAGATTGCACAGCTCAAGGACGCGCTGGCCCGGCGGCAGCAGATCGGCGTTGCGACCGGATTGCTGGCTCAGCGGTTTGCGATCAGTCCTGACCGGGCCTGGTCGCTGATGGTGCGCCTCTCGCAGAACGGCCATGTCAAGGTTCGGGAGATTGCCCAAGCTGTGATCGATGCGCATTGCGGTCGACTTGACCCAACGGAGGTCGAGATTCTCAGCTTGATTGAGAAGCTTCTGCCCGACGGCGTACGCCTCATGCAGATCCGAGAAGATGGGCAGCGGGCCCCCCGGGAACGTCCGCGCTGACCCGGTTTCGACAGGTTTCCGCGCGTAGACCATGATCGAGCACGATGACCAGCACAATCTCACGAGGCATAACATCCGCCCTGCTCGTGAATCGGGCGGGCCATGGCGATTGATCCCGACGCCCTCGCTGCGAGCCTGCGCCGGCTCGCCACGCTGGGCGAACCGGGCACCAGCGTGGTCGAAAGCCTGCGCCACGTAACCGAGGCCTGCGTGGACCTTTTCGGCGTTGCCGGCAGTGGCATCATGCTGGCCGATGAGCAGAACATTCCGCGCTACGTAGCCGCATCCGACGGGCCCGGACGCATGCTCGAAGTGGCGGAAAGCGAGACTGGGCAAGGTCCCTGCACCGAGGCATTCGTCAACAATGCTGTGGTGACCAGCACTGACGTGACTGCGGAGGCGCGCTGGCCCGATCTTGCCGCAGCGCTCCGCCCGCACGGCGTACGCGCAGTGCTCGGCCTACCGGTGCGCCTCGGTGCGGTTACCGTCGGCACTCTTGACGTGTTCTATGACAGGCCGCACGTTTGGCAGGAGGACGAGTGCCAGGCGCTGGGCCGCTATCGCGACGTGGTCGAATCCACTCTGTCCGCCGCCGTGGCGGCCGAGAATGCCGGCGAGCTGGCCGCCCAGCTGCAGTATGCATTGGACTATCGGGTGATCATCGAGCGCGGCGTCGGCTACTTGATGGCTCGCGATGGGCTGGATTCGATGACTGCATTCAACCGGCTTCGCCGGGCCGCCCGTGACACGCAGAGCAAGATCGGCGACGTGGCTCAACGGCTGGTCTCCACCGGGCGGCTGCCGACCGAAGACTCTGATACCAGCCGCTCAGACGAATGAGCCGCGCAGCGTCTGGCTGGGGGAGCTGCCGTAGCGCCTGCGGTACTCGACGGCAAAACGGCCAAGATGGGTGAATCCCCAGCGGGCGGCCAGCGCGGCCACACTGGTGTCGCCGGGTACCGCATTCTGCAGATCCCGGTGGGCGCGCGCCATCCGAACGCTGCGCAGCTGCGCTAATGGCGTCGTATCCAGATGGCGACGGAATGCGGCCTGCAGACCGCGTGGGCTGAGCCGAGCGGCTATCGAGATCTCGTTAAGCGTGATTGGATCGCCCGCGTGCTCGTCGATGAAATCCAGCGCGCGTCGCAGCGGCTGCGGGGTGTCGCCAGCATATGGGGGCGACTCCGCATCGAGCGTGGAGTTGGGGAAGCATGCCAAGACGGCGCTGCTGACCAACCAGCCCAGCTCCCGACGGGCCAGCGGAGCGGCGGCCAGCAGCGGGCTATTACCGACGAAACCTCGCACGTACCGGATGGTTTGGGACCAGTGGCGGCCGGCAGCTGGTGTGACGGGCCGGGTGAAGTCGACCTTGACCGTCTCGCGATAGACCAGCCCCAACGCGTCACGTTGCAGGTCCTCGAAGGACAACGTCGTCACCTCTGCCCCGACAGAGTTCCAGGCAGCCTGGTACGGCTGATCGGGTGGCAGCAGGAAGCATTCACCAGCTCGTAGGTCGACGCTTTCAGGTCCGATCGATACGCGCAACGCATCGCCGCCCCGGTGCTCGACGATCGAGAGATCTCGCAAACCAGCGAAGACATCGACTTCGACGGCCATTGAGTGCCTCAGGCGCCCAAACGACATCCCGTCAAGCCGGGTGATGTCGCAGGAGAACATGAAATCCTCGCTGCTTCCTGAGATCTTGAGGTGGTGGTCCGCGTACGTCTTGCGAAGCCACGCGTGCGCCTCATCGGGATCGCGGCTTCGGAACTCCTCGTGATCAACGGTCTGGATCTGTTCACCGGCTTTCGACATTGCTCTACCCGCACTCTACGACGCGTTCTGTCCACTCCAGATCGCTGCAGGCCCTTTCCAGATTTCACCCCAGGATTGGTGCGGGACGCCGCTGGCTGGGTATTGCCCAGCTGGCACGGCTTCAATCACCCGCGCGAAGGATTTGTGTGTGAAGGTTCCTCGAGAGTGGAGACGACTGCTATGCAGGACCTATCCGCATCGGCATCGGCATCGGTACGGCCAATGACCATTGCTGGGGTCGAGGCTGAAACTGATCATCGAGCGGTGCTCGCCGTGGGTGGATCGGCCGGCAGCGTCCAGCCGCTGCTCGAGATCGTTCGCGGGCTCCCCGGCGATCTCGCCGCCGCGGTCCTGGTCACCATCCATGTCGGCGAGCAGACCCGACTGCCGCAAATCCTGTCCAGGTCAGGGCCGCTGCAGGCAACGCATGTCCGAGACCGGGAGGTGCTCGAGCGCGGCCGTATCTACGTTGCGCCACCAGGCCAGCATCTGATCGCCCGGGCCGGTCTCGCCCTGCTGACCCCCAGTCCTCGGGTGAACCGGCACCGGCCGGCGGTGGACGTCATGTTCGCTAGCGCCGCGGAATGGATGGCCACGCGCACCGTTGCGGTTGTCCTATCCGGTGCACTCGACGACGGCGCGGTTGGGGCAGCACTTGTCGCTCAAGCCGGCGGGCAGGTGCTGGTGCAAGATCCGGCCGAGGCGGACTTCGCCAGCATGCCCCGGTCGGCGCTCGCCGCAGCGCCCGGAGCGCGCGCCGTCGCCGTAAGCCAGCTGGCTCAGGCGGTCCGCGATGCCTTGGTCGTTGCGCAGTCGCTGCGTAGTGATCCGGCGCCGTACGAGGCAACAATGAGGGCTGACATGGACATGGTCGAGAGCGATGATCCTGGCTACCTTCGCGAGGACGAGTCCCGACTCACCCGGCTCAGCTGCCCCGACTGCGGGGGCAGCATGGCTCAGGTTGACCTACCGCAAATCAGCTACTTCCGTTGCCAGGTCGGGCATCAATTTGCTCCGCAGGCTCTCGCGGCAGCGCAGGCCGAAGTGTCTGAGAAGAAGCTCCGGGGCGCGGTTACCGCGCTTGAGGAGCAAGCCGCAGTGCTGCGCTACATGCGGCGCATTGCATCGGGGCAGCGCCAAGAGGCTTTGCCCCACCATGATCAGAGCTCGACTGCTCAGGAGCGCTACGCCCAGGAGATCGCCACCCGCGCCATTGCCTTGCGTGCTCAAGTGAGGAAGTGGTCAAGCCGCCCGCCGCAGCTGGACACACCGCCGGAATAGGCGGGTGTCGCAAAGTCGCGCCCTAACGCTCGGCCCCATCCGTTTGGCCGATCTCGGAGACATCCTCCATCAAGACCAACGCCCCAGCAGGCTGCTCGGATTCGCTCTGCAGCGCTGTCACCGTGATGCGCAGGTCAACGGTCCGGCCCCGCCGATTCACCGCACGCAGCGAGCGCCCAACGATGGCGGTCTGCTTTCCGGTGATCACCGAACGTAGCCAGCGATGCAGCTCAGCAGTAGGCAATCCGCTGTCGAGATTGAGCAGGTGGTGCCCGACGGTCTCCTCAGCACGCAGCCCCCAGAGCTCGTGCGCTTGGCGCGTCCAGACCTGCACCACCAAGTCGCGGTCGAGGACGACCACGGCGGCCTCGAGACTTCCCAAGATGGACCCCATGAAGGCATTGAGGTCGCTGATTTCAATAGTCCGATCGCGCAGCTCATCGTTCGTGGTCTGCATCTCGTCGTTGGCCGACTGCAGCTCTTCGTTCATCGTCTCGAGCTCTTCGTTGGTCGACTGGAGCTCCTCATTCGTGGTCTCCAGTTCCTCCACCGTGCTCTGCAGCTCCTCATTAGTCGTCTCGAGCTCTTCATTGGTGGACTGAAGTTCCTCGTACGCGAGCTCGAGCTGTCGGTTCGCCGTCTCCACTTCCACTCGGAGCTGTCGGAAGCGCGTCACGTCGGTGAAGCTGATCGACACCCCGAGTACCTCACCACTGGTGTCCAGCAGCGGCACCACGTTCACATCGACATAGACCGAATCAGGCCCGGTACGGCGCCACTCCACCTCACGCAGCCAAACCGGCGCGCGGCTCTCGGTAACTGCCGCCAGTTGCGACCGCAGTTCAAGCGGGCGGTAAGAGACGTCAAGATCCTGGAAGGGCCGACCAAGATCACGATCCGACAGCCCCAGCATCGCTTCGGCGCGATTGTTCACCATGGCGAGGCGGCCGTCAGTCCCTACGGCGATCTGCGCGACAGGGCTGGTATGCAGGATCTCGTTGCGGAGCCGTGTTGCGTTGTCTGTGGCGGGCGCGCGTGCTGGGTTATGTCCCAGTGAGCCGAACCCAGCGGCCTCGGCCGCGTCGATCCTGACCCGCCGGAAGAATCGGCGCTTGAGGTCAAAGGGCCGGAAAACGCTGTCATGGTTGAGCAACATTTCGGCCTTGCCCAGAAAGAGCACACCATTCGGCCGGAGTGCGAAGCCTAGACGGTTGACCACCCGTGATTGGGTCTCAGCATTGAGGTACATCAGCGTGTTGCGGCACAGCAGAATGTCGATCCGGGAGATCGGTGCATCACTGGTGAGGTCGTTGCGACCGAAGATCACGCTGCGTCGCAGATCCGGGGTGAAGGCGTGGCGGCCATTGACGAGGTCGAAATACCGTTCCCGATACGAGTCGGGCAATCCGCGCATTTCGCGTTCGGTGTAGCTGGCTTGCCGCGCGTAGTTGAGCGCATCCTCGTCCACATCGGTCGCGTAGATCTTGACCCGTTCCCGGAAGCCACTGCCCATTTCCTCATGCAGCAGCATGGCAATCGTGTACGCCTCCTGCCCGGCTGAACATCCCGCGCTCCAGATCCGAAGCTGGCCACCGCCGCTCGCCTCCACTACCTGCGGCAGGATGTCGGTACGCAGATGCTCCCAGGCTTCGGGATCCCGGAAGAAGCTCGTCACGTTGATCAAGATCGTGTTGAAGAGTGCAGTGAACTCACTCGGTTGGAGCTGCAGAATGTCCTGGTAGTCCTCGAAGGAGTCGGTGCCGATCTCGCGCATCCGGTGCCGGACGCGTCGCATCAGGCTGGGTCGCTTGTAGCCCGTGAAATCGAAGGATCGGCTGTCGCGCAAGAACTGCAGCAACTTCTCAAAGCTGGGGTCCTCGAGGAGCGCGGCTTCAGCTGGCTCCAACGTTTCCTCAGCGTGTGTCTCCTCAGCCATGGTGCGCCGACCCTACGCCGGGATCGATCTCGACTTCTGCTGCGTCGGTGGTTGGGCTCTCCAGCAGCCGCCGGACCAGGGCTGCCGAGCGGGTTGCCTCGTACGCCTGCTCGGTGAACCGTTCCTGAGACCATATGCTGCCTCGGGATGCGGCGCGTTCGGCCAGTTGCAGGCTCAATCCCGCCCTCTCCTCCAAAGTGCGCAGGGCCATCCACAGTGCATTCTCCAGCGCCTGGCCTTGCTCGAGCAGCAGAGCGTGCCATGACCACGCATGGCCGAGCCTGCAGCGGAAGCGCAAGAGCCCACCGTTCTCGATCTTGAACAAAGCGCCGTGACACTCCGGACAGCCGAATCCGGCCGGCTGATCAGCGGGTTCGTCCTCGGCCGTCAAGAGATCTCCCAGTCCGGCCATCTCCACCTCCGCCATCACGAGGTCAGGAACCGCGATCTCCTCCTTCGGAATGGCCGGGGTACGGCACAGCCGGCTGACCGCCGCACTGAGCTCTGCGGCGGTGGCAATCTCGGTGACCGCGACGTGATTGATCGCCGATTCCGGCATGCCGGGGTAGGCCGCGTCAGCAGGATCCTGAGCCAGTACGAGCCCGCCTCGCTCCTTGACGGCAATCGCGCCAGCCGTACCGTCGTCGAGCGAGCCCGACAGCACCACGGCAATGACCCTCGGGCCGCAGGCGCGGGCGGCGCTGCGGAACAAGACATCGACCGCGGGACGGTGGCCGTTCTCTCGAGGGCCGCGACTGGTACGCAGGTGGTCGTCGACGACCACCAGGTGGCGATCGGGTGGGGCGATCACGATCCGACCCCGCTGCAGTTCTTGATTCGAGACTGCGACGTCGACCGGCAGCGCGCCGGCTCGCTCCAGGATCCGTGGCAGTGCGCTCGCCCCGGAAGCCGGAACATGCAACACCACCAAGATCGTGGCGGGCAGGTCCGGCTCGAGTTCACGTACGAACGCAATCAGGCTCTCGACGCCGCCGGCCGAGGCGCCGACCACAATGATGTCGCGGCAGCCAATGGCATCCGGTACGCCGGACATAGCGCCTTCCCTTCCGCCGACTCGTTCGTGCGTCAGGGCCGACCCAGGCGGGGGACTTATTGTCCAAACTGGACAATCTCGACTCTACTCCGGCAAGGCTCCTGCGGCTCTCGTGCAACTATCGAGCAGATCCCTCAGAAACTGACGCCAGTCACGCTCAGCTGGCCTATCACGGCGCGTCACGAGAACCAGTGTCAGTTATTGAGGGACTACAGGCCCAAACGTGTGACGCGAGCTACGACGCGGCCGCCAGTCCGGTTGGTGCGCCGATGATGCTGCGCAACTTGATCAGTAGCCGCGACAGCAGCCGTGAAACCTGCATCTGGCTGATGCCGAGTTCGTTGGCGATGTCGGACTGCGAGCGTTGTTCGAAGTAGCGCAGCCAGATCAGCTGGCGTTCGGACTCTTCCAGCTGTGCTACTGCTCGATCCACAATGAGTCGAGCTTCAGTCCGGTCGATGTCTTCCTCGGCCTCGACGGAGCAGAAGCAGACTCCTCGAGACATGGCAGAGTCGATCGACGAAGCGGTGTAGCCCTCACTCGCCAAGCGGGCCTGCTGTACTGCGCTTACAGGTGCCCCGAGCTCTTGCGCGAGATCTTTTGCGCCGGGGAGTGCGCCCATTTCCTGAACCAGCGTTGGCCACCTTCGCCAGATGATCGCCGCAAGCTCCTGAGTTGGACGCGGCGGCCGGACCGTCCATCCGTGATCACGAAAGTGCCGTTTGAGCACCCCGGTGATGGTCGGCTCCGCGAAGCCGATGAACGAGCCTTGGTGAGGGTCGAAGCGCAAGCAGGCCTCGACAAGCCCCGTGTACGCGACCTGGACGAGATCTTCCTCGTCTTCTCCGCGATGCAGGAACTGTCGGGCAAGCTTCTCGGCCAGCCACAGATGTGAGCTGACCACCTGGTCAAGGATCTGCTGGCGCCTTGCCGGGCCAGCCGTCTCGGCCTCGATGAGCAACTCGCGAGAACGTTCGGCAAGCTCCTCACGGGCCGTGGGCTGATGAGTAGGGACGACGGAAAGAAGGGAGTTCGCCACAGCGCGCCACCCTTTCGTGATGAATCTTCAGGTTGTGGCGCGCTTCTCGGCCACAACCGCAGATAACCACGAATGCCGCCCGGTGATCAAGCCTCTGCGTTGTCCGAAAAACGAAGAACTCCCTGAGAACTCTCAGGATCGGGTCGGATGCGAAATTTTCTACCCTGTAAGCAATATCTCCTATCAACTCATCCTTCAGCAATTGGCAACCTGCGCGCCTGAATCGATTCAGATATCCAATTCGCCCGCACCATCGAACGGCTGTGGCCGGCCCTCGTCTGGAGCTATAGCCCTCGAATGAGTCGTTCGAGGTCGTCCTCGCTCGTCCAGTAGCCACACGACGCCCGAACCAGACCGGTGCCCGGGAGGTCACGCACCACAACGCCCTGCTCGGCAAGCCGGTTGACCAGTGCCTCCGGCTCGTCGGCTCGCCATGAGACCAGCGTTGCCTGGTCGGGCTCGGTGACCACGTCGGCTCCGTGCTCCAGAAGCAGCTCGCGGCAGCGCTCGGCCGCCTTGTGAGCGCTGGCGAAGCGCGCTTCTCCGGCCTCCGCTGCGAAAGCGAGGGAGGCGAGGAGCCCGGTGACCGAGGCGGCCGGCGTCCACGAGGCCTCGAAGCGGACGGCCCCGTCGCGCAACTCGTATTCGGTGAGTTTCCAGGAGAGGTACGACGGAAACGTCACGCGGCATTCCTCGAGCCGGTCCGCGGCGACATAGAGCGCCCCTGTCCTGGCCGGACCCAGGAGCCACTTCTGGCCTGACGCGGTGTAGTAATCGGCGCCAAGCTCCTCGACCGCAACAGGGATGGCGCCCGCGCCCTGCGCGCCATCGACCAGCACAGGGACGCCATGCCCGGTCAGCTGGCGGACCGGCAGGACGGCGCCGTCGAGCCAGGAGACGTGGGAGATGGCGATGAGGCGCGTCTGAGGCGTGATCTCAGCCTGGATCGCCGGCAGGATCTCAGCGGTGGCATGGTTGCGGATCGCCGCGATCCGAAGCCTCGCGCCTGAGGCGACCAGTCCACCGAAGAGCCCGGGGTGTTCCGAATCAGTCGTCACGACCTCGTCGCCCGGCCCGATGCCGAGCCCGCGCAGCACGATATTGCATCCCTCCGTCGTCGAGCTCGTCAGCGCGACCTGCTCAGGCTGCGTCCCCAGCAGGCCGGCAAGTGCCGCGCGGAGCTCATCGCGCTCGTCCATAACGCGCTGGAAGTACGCTCGGCTCGATCGGCCCTCCTCCACCTCACGGCGCTCCACCGCTTGCATGGCCTCCGCGGTCGCGTGCGGGAGCGGGCCAAATGTGCCCGTGTTCAAGTACGCGTACCGGTGAAGCACCGGCAGGCCGCGGCGAACGGCTACGAGGTCGATGGGATCACCGCCAAAACGATCGTTCAGGCGGAGATAACCTCCCGGGCCAGTGCTGCCGGCATGTAGTCGTAACGCACGAACGAGCGCTTGAATGTGCCGGTGCCATGGGAAACAGAGCGCAGGTCGATCGCATACCGGCTCAGCTCATGCGCCGGTACCTCGGCGTGGATTACGGCATAGCCGGGCAGGTCGGGGGCCGTCTCGGTGCCGTGCACCTGGCCGCGGCGGCCGCGTAGATCCGCCATCACCGCCCCGACCGAGTCGTCCGCGACTGTGATCTGAACTTTGTCGATCGGCTCCAGGAGGGCGACGGTGGACTCATTGGCCGCGTCGCGCAGCGCCATCGCCGCCGCCGTCTGGAATGCCATATCCGAAGAGTCGACCGAGTGCGCCTTGCCGTCGACCAGGGTCACCCGGATATCGACTAGGGGATAGCCAGCGAGTACGCCCTTGGCCAGCTGGCTGCGGGTGCCTTTTTCCACCGACGGAATGAACTGTCGGGGCACCGCTCCGCCGACGACGCGTTCGGTGAACTCAAACCCACCGCCACGTTCCAGGGGTTCGATCTCCATCATGCAGACCGCGTACTGACCGTGCCCGCCGGATTGTTTGACGAGCCGCCCCTGCGCCTTGGTGGGACGTACGAACGTCTCGCGGAGCGACGTGCGCACCGGCTCCACCTCGACCTGGATGTGCCAGGAGTCACGCAGGGCATTGAGCACCTTGTCCACATGCGCCGGCCCCATCGCCCAGATCACCACCTGATGCGTCTCCGGATTGTGTTCCAGACGCATCGTGACATCCTCGGCGACCAGCCGTTGCAGCGCAGATCCCATCTTCTCCTCATCGGCGCGAGAGATGGCGTGGACTGCCACCGGTAGCAAAGGTTCGGGCAGTAGCCAGGGTTCCACGAGCGCAGGTCGTGCCTTGCCGGACAGCGTGTCAGTGGTTTCGGCAGCTGCCAGCTTGGACACCAGGACAAGATCACCGGCGATGGCGTATGGCTTCGGTCGGGCGTCATCGCCAAGCGGGGCGGACAGCGGCCCGACTCGTTCGTCGTCGCTGTCATGATCGGCATGTCCGTTGACATGGTGGGCTGCGAATTGCTGCAGGTGCCCGCAGACGTGCAGCGGGGTGTCAGGGCTGAGGGTGCCGGAGAAGACTCGGACTAAAGAGAGCCGACCGACAAAGGGATCGCTGGTGGTCCGCACCACCTCTGCGACCAGCGGGCCGTCAGGGTCGCATGTGAGTGGCCCGAACGGCAGGCCGGCTGGCGTGTAGACCGCCGGTATGGGCGAGGGTGCTGGGGACGGGAATCCCTGCTCAAACAGCTCGAACAGCCCCTCAATGCCCATTCCCGTCGGGGCGTGTGCGGGAATGATCGGGAAGAACCGCCCCGTAGCGATCGCCGCGCGCAGATCGGGCAGGACGATGTCCAGGTCGATCGGTTCGCCGCTGAGATGCCGGTCGAGAAGCGTCTCGTCCTCGGACTCCTCGATGATCGACTCGATCAGTGGGTCCCAGTGCTCATCGATGATCGCGGCTTCGGTCTCATCAGGCTCCCGCGAGGTCGGTTCGCCGCTTCGATAGTCCGTGACGGTACGACGGAGCAGATTGATCGCGCCGACGACATGAGCATCTTCGATCAGCGGTGCGCCGAGCGGTTGGACGTCGCCGAAGACCCGGCGGCATCGAGCCATGGTCTCCTCGAAATCGGCGCGCGACTGCTCGAGCTTGGTTACCGCGATCGCCCGGGGCATGCTCGTCGTTTCACACTCCCGCCACAGCAGCCGGGTCGCGTCGTCGATCTCGTCGCTGGCCGATACCACGAACAAGACAGCGTCGGCCGCCCGCAGCCCGGCCCGCACCTCGCCGACAAAGTCGGGATTGCCCGGGGTGTCCAGGAGATTGATCATTACCTCCCCGCTGGCGATCGACGCGGCACCCAGCGACTGCGATGGGCCCGGCTCCCCACGCTGGTGGCGGCTCGGAACTCGCGCTGCTATCAACCGTTCGAAAAGCGTGCTCTTGCCGACGCCAGCCGGCCCGACTAGCACGACATTGCGGATCTGTTCCGGCGACCGCGGTCCGTGTTCGCGACCTATCTCGGCTCCGTTGCCCATTCCTCACCCTTTCCCACTACGCCGTCGCGCAAGTCGCGCCCGCAGCGCAATTCGGCTTTCGCCGGACTCGCCACGCACGCGTTCCAGCAACCCTACGATGCAACGGTGAGTGAAATCGACCCGATGGACCTCGCGACTCCGGCGCAGGACCAGCAAAAGTCGGTAGGCCGGCTCACCCGTCTGATGGCCCGCAGCTTGTCCATGGTCTGGCAGTCTGCGCGTACGCCATTTTTCGCCCTGATTGCGCTGCAGCTACTGAACGCGATTGCCCTTGCGCTGCAGATCCTTGCGGTGCAGCTGGCTTTGACTGCAGTGCTGGAGATTTCGGGCAACACTGGAGATCTTTGGGCTCTGGTGCAGCCAGTCCTGCTGCTGGCGGGCCTGACGGCGGTCACCGCCGTCATCGCCTCCGTGCAGGTGGGGCTCGGGCGCTATGCCGGCGAGCTGGTGGTCGCCGTCATGTGGAAGCGGGTATTAAGAGTTGCCACTCGCGTTGACTTGCGGAAGTTCGAATCAGGGCGGTTTTACGATCGCCTGCACCGGGTTCAGGCCAATGCGCTGACCCGTCCGTACCAGATCACCTACGGCTTGGTGGCAACGATGGGCGCAGCGGCCGCAAGCGCCGGATTAGTGATCGCAATTGTGTTGGTGCATCCAGCATTGCTGCCGCTGCTTTTGGTCGGCGGTGTGCCGGTGCTATTGACGAGCCGGCGGCAGAGCCAACTGGAGTACGACTTTCTGGCTCGGCAGACGCAATCGATGCGACTGCGGAGCTACTTGACATGGGTACAGACCGGCCGGGATGAGGCCAAGGAAGTGCGTGCGTTCGGCCTCGGGCGCAACTTCGGTACGCGCCTGAACACCTTGTATGCGGACTACCTTCGTGATCTTGCCCAGCACCTCTGGCACCGCTCGAGGCTCGGTGCTGCTGGCAGCCTCGGCTCAGCCGTCCTCTTGGCCTTGACCCTGTTCCTGCTGGCATGGCTGATCACCACCGGGCGCCTCAGCATCGCTGAGGCGGGTGCTGCGCTGGTTGCGATTCGGCTGCTGGCCAGTCAAGTTCAGTCCGGCCTCACCGGCGTACAGGCGATCTTTGAATCCGGGTCGTTCATCGACGACCTGGACGGCTTCCTCACCCTGGCCCCGGCCGCGGAAGGCGGGTCGCGTGAGATCGCGCCACCGGTGGACTTCCAGCGGATCCGAGCCGATGCGGTGAGCTTCTCCTATCCCGGTCGCAGTGCACTTGCCCTTCAGGCCGCCAGCATCGAGATCAACCAGGGTGAGGTGGTCGCTCTGGTAGGCGAGAACGGCTCGGGCAAGACCACGCTGGCCAAGGTGATGGCTGGCTTGTACGAGCCCGGCAGTGGCGCAGTTAGGTGGGATGGCGTCGACGTACGCACCTTCCGGCCGGATCTGTTCCGGGAGCGGGTAGCGATCATCTTCCAGGATTTCGTCCGGTACGCACTCTCCGCCGAGGAGAACATTGCGGTGGCTCGACCGGACGACGAAATCGATCATGCGGCGGTCCGCGAGGCGGCGAAGATCGCAGATGCCGATTCGTTTCTTGCTGCGCTCCCGGCCGGTTACCAGACGCTGCTATCTCGTCGATTCATAGACGGACACGAGCTCTCCGGCGGGCAGTGGCAGAAAGTGGCGATTGCGCGCGCGTTCTATCGCAATGCACCGCTGGTGATCATCGACGAGCCAACGGCTGCCCTCGATGCGCGGGCAGAGTACGAGCTGTTCTCCTCGCTGCACGAGGTGCTGCGCGGCCGCAGCGCCTTGATCATCTCTCACCGGTTCTCCACGGTACGGACTGCCGACCGGATCTACGTTCTTGATCATGGACGGGTCGTCGAGCAGGGCACCCATGATGAATTGGTGGCGCATGGTGGTCAGTACGCCGAGCTGTTCAATCTCCAGGCGTCGGCGTACTCGGTCGACCGCGTCAGAGATTGATCGGTGTGCCTCGGCATCATTAAGTTGCAGTTGGTGGCACAAAGGCGATTGCGAATCGGTATTTCCGAACTCTGATTGCAAAACGCTTGTTAGTCGCCGAATGGCTAGAATTTTGCGTTACCCGTTCGTAAGGAGTCCGCGATGTCCGACAGAGGCTTTGTCCCTGAAGGCCAATCGGGACCCCCCGGCGGCGAATTGTCGTCCTTGATTGAACGCACACGCGATCAAGTGACGAAGTACTTGGGTCACGCGCGGACGCGACAGCGGCGCCTGCTCAATGTGGCCATAGTGGCGGGCGCATTGGCAACGGCGTTGGCCGGCGCCCCGGCCGTTGTCGGTGGTCCGCCGCCGACATGGCGGATCCTCTGCATCCTCGCCGCTGTCTGCTCCCTCGTTGCAGCCGTCGTGACTCAATTGCAGAAATCAAACAGCGTTGGTGAAAACGTTTCCCAGGCGGAAACCATACGCGCACGGCTCGAGGTCCTCAATATCGGCTTGATCAGCGGGAACTTGAGCCAAGAGCAGGCTGCGACTGAGTACAGCGCCTGCGTCCAACTCGCCTCATTTCTTTGAACCGTCCCGTCAGATTCCCCAGAGTCGCTCGATGACCCGGGCTGAGGCGAAGCCGTCGTCGTATGGGCAATAGGTCTTGACGAAGGCGGCGTAGGCGTCGGCGTGCTGGTCATAGGCTCCAGCGCGCAAGGCGGCCACGACTTCATCGGAAGTGCGCAGCACCGGGCCCGGCGCCTGCGCCTCCAGGTCGAAATAGAAGCCGCGGACCTCGTCGCCGTAGCGCTCGACGTCGTATGCGAAGAACAGCATCGGCTTGCCGGTGCCGGCGAAGTCGAACATCGCCGAGGAGTAGTCAGTAACCAGCACGTCGGCAGCAAGGTACAGATCGGCGATGTCTGGATAATCAGAGACATCCTTGACGAAGCCGTCGCCGCGCTGCCAGGCCCGATCCGTCGCCATGAAGTGGTGGGCCCGCAGCAGCAACACGTGGTCGTGGCCGAGCGCAGCCCGGGCCCGCTTCACGTCCAGGGCCAGCTCGTATACGCGCTTGGGTAGGTCGCCGACGATCAGGTCGTCCCGCCAGGTCGGCGCGTACAGCACCACGCGTTTGTCCGGCGTGATCCCAAGACCCGCGCGGACGGCCGCGCCGCGTTTATCGGCGTCCGGTGACTTGAGTACGTCGTTGCGCGGGTAGCCGGTCTCCCAGATCTTGCCCTGGTACTGGTAAGCGCTGCGCATGATCCGCGTGGTGTACGGGTTGGGCGAGATCAGGACGTCCCACTGGGCGACGTCAACGGTGATCTCCTCCCAGCCCCGGCCGCGGTGCTCGGTCAGCGTGTTGAGATCGAAGCCGAGGGTTTTCAGTGGAGTGCCGTGCCACGTCTGGAGGTAGGTCTGGCCGTCGCGCTTGCGGTACCAGGGCAGCATCCGGCTGTTCGCCACGACCACCCGCGCGCGGGCCAGCGCCTCGTAGTGCTCGCGGGAGCTCATCAGGACAGTCCGGGCACCCTCCGGAGGCGGGAACTGGCCATCGGCGGAGGTCCAGACGAACTCCAGGTTCGGCTCGCGGTGCCGCAGCTCCTCGAAGATCGCGCGCGGGTTGCACGAGTAGCGCATGCCCCGTAGCGAGTCGAAGACGATCATGTCCCGGACTGGCTGCGTGCGCTGCCGTTGGTAGAAGCCGCGCTGCAGCTCGGCCTGGGCAGCGGCCCCCTGCTCGTCGGCGGAGAAGTTCTTACGGACCCGTAGCGTCAGGCGTTTTGCCGAGTCGTTGCGCAGCGTGAACTCATGCATGCCCTGGAGGCGCGGCTCCGGCAGGTCCGTACCGGTCCAACGGCAGCCGCGCATCGACCAGTCGCCGCTGGGCAGCGGCAATGTCGCGCCGTACGACGGGAGCGCTGCCACCGGGAGTCGCACCGCAAAACCGTTTCCATTGACCTCCAGCGGGAACAGATGCTCACGGCCGCTCTTGCTGTGCCGAAGCACCAGCCGGCGCCTGGACGCCCCCGCCAGTCGGCCTGACATCACCAGCTCTCCGTTCCGCCACTCCGCCTCGTCGACCTGGAATGGCGGGGGTGCGGATCGCGGCGTCCGGCCGATCCGGGCCGGGACAGCTGGGCGGAACAGCCTCCGCAGAAGTGCGACAGACACGGACCCCCGGCTTTGTTCGTTACTTAACGTCTATCGGATGAGTCCTGAATTTATCAGGCCGACGGTGCCTTGGAGCACCTGTGTCAGGGGCTGAGGCTGGCAGTCTCTCGCAGAATCGCCCGAGGTGTGACGGAAGACGTACTGCCGGACCCGGCAGCGATGTGCGCCGATCATCGGGTAAGACCTACCGTTGACATCATGGTTCCATTTCCCGGCCGACGGCCAAACCTGCTTCTCGAACTCGACCTGACTGAGCCTCTCGATTGCTCCGGAGCCAGACGACCCGATTGCCCGGCTACGAGCACGCGGTCGTCGGCTGCTGCGTCCCACATTGCGCGCTCTCCATGAGGCGGCGGAAGACCGACACGTTGTCGGGCTGATCGCCAAGGTCGGCGGTGTCTGGCCGTGGGGGACGATGCAGGAACTGAGGCTCGGCGTGCAGGCGTTCGTTGCGAGCGGCAAACCGGCGGTGGCCTGGGCGGAGAGCTTTGGCGAAGGGTCTTCGCGCGATATGGCCGCGTACGTCTTGGCGACGGCGTTCGGTGACGTGTGGCTCCAGCCCGGCGGGGGAGTCGGCCTACTCGGCGTCGGCATCGAGACGACCTTCCTCCGCGGCACACTCGACCGGCTTGGCGTTGAGCCACAGGTGGAGCAACGCCATGAGTACAAGAACGCGGCCGACGTAGTGGTGCATACCGAATACACTCCGGCGCACCGCGAGGCGCTGGAGCGGCTGGCCCAATCGGTCTTCGACGACGCCGTTCAGGCCATCGCCGATGCCCGTGGGATGGATCATGATCGGGTACGCGAGTTGATCAACACCGGGCCTCGGACTGCGGCTGAGGCACAAGACGTCGGCCTGGTGGACCGACTCGGCTACCGTGATCAGGTCTACGACGAGATGCGCGCTCGTACCGGTGGCGAGCCTGAGCTGCTGTTCGCCGATCGGTGGCGGCCCCGCCGCAAGCTTGCCCCACCGCCTCACCGCCGCGGTCACGTTGCCGTCGTCGATGTCCGAGGTGCGATCGTGAGCGGCCGGACCCGGCGTAGTCCGCTGGGTCGCCAGGCGGGCAGCGACACCGTGTCAGCCCAGCTCCGTGCTGCGCACGACAACGATCGGGCTGAGGCCGTCGTACTCCGCGTCGAATCACCGGGAGGCTCTGCGGTGGCGTCGGATGTGATCTGGCGGGAGGTGTTCCGGCTGCATGAGTCTGGCAGGCCGGTCGTGGTCTCGATGGGCGATGTCGCGGCCTCCGGCGGCTACTACATTGCCTGCCCAGCCGATGTGATCGTGGCCTTGCCCGGGACTCTGACCGGGTCGATCGGTGTTTTCGCTGGCAAGTTCGTTGTGAACGGCCTGCTGGAACGCGCCGGGCTGACGAGAGACACCGTGCAGCAGGGGGCTCGGGCCTTGATGTACTCGTTCCGGCAGGGGTTCAGCGAGGACGAGCGGGCACGGTTCGCGGTGACCATCGACGCCATCTACGACGATTTCGTAGCCAAGGTCGCCGCTGGGCGAAAGCGTCCGGTGGCGGAGATTGAAGCTGTCGCCCGAGGCCGGGTGTGGACTGGCCGTGATGCGCTCGAGGCTGGCTTGGTCGATGAGCTGGGCGGCCTTCGTGACGCAGTTCGCATTGCCCGGGAACGCGCGAACCTGCCTCAAGATGCACCCGTGCTGGGTGCCATTCGCATTCCGCCACTGGCGCGCTTGAGTCGGCCGAAGAACAGTGAGGATCCGCGGACCTGGGTTCGCACTGAATGGCCCGGCCTCAGTGACGTCGCCGCTGCACTGGGGTTGCCAGCCGACGCTGCGCTGCGGATGCCCAACATCAGGCTGCGGTGAAGTGCGGCCCACATATGCACGCGCGTGTGGTGTCGAAACGCTGTCCACATGGCGCGCTGCCCGGCTACAGCGTGAGCAAACCTGGTACGCTCTGCGAGCTACTTGCCGCACGAAGCCTGCGCCGCTCGTTGGTAGCGCTCGGCGAGGCGGACGAATGCCTCGGCAAGCTCCGGTGGATCAAGGATTTCGAAGTCGGCGTCGAGTAGCCCGATGTAAAGGGCGAGTTGATGGGGGGTGTCAGAGCCGACCTCGATGATGCAGCGATCTGGCCCGTCCGCCGACACCGATACTGCAAGAGGCAGCAACGCCCTCATCTGATCGGCTGGCGCATGGATGCGAATGCGCGCGCGATACCGCCAGGTCGCCGTGCCAGCCGAGCGCTGCACATATCTGGATGCCTCATCGTCGGTAAGCGTCCGCGGCTTGAATCGGGGGCCGGTCGGCGTTTTGGGTGTGATCCGGTCCGCTCGAAAAATGCGCCAGTCGCTCCGGTCAACGTCCCAAGCAAGCAGGTACCAGCGGCGGCCCCACGCAACGAGCCGCTCCGGCTCGGCAGTCCGGACGGTCTGGTTGCCGTCGTGGTCGACGTAAGTGAAACGCAGTCGCTCGCTGGCTCGAATAGCGCCAGCGATCGCGCCCAGAACCTCAGAATCCACGGTTGGCCCAGTTCCGGGGACGCTCACAGTCGCGGTCCGTAGCGCGTCGATCCGATGCCGCAGCCGGGATGGCATGAGCTGCTCGAGCTTGACCAGCGCTCGCAGCGAGGCCTCCTCGATACCCGTGACGCCGGAACCAGTAGTAGTACGGAGACCGACGGCGACTGCGACCACCTCTTCGTCATCAAGCAGCAGCGGCGGCATGCTCGTTCCCTGACCGAGGCGGTACCCACCTCCCACGCCAGGCGTCGCGTCCACCGGATAGCCCAGTGCCCGGAGCCGCTCAATATCGGTCCGGATGGTCCGGGTGCTCACCGCGAGCCGGGACGCCAGGTCTTGTCCGGACCAGTCTCGGCGCGCTTGCAGCATGGCAAGCAGCTGAAGCAGGCGCGTCGATGTCTGCCACATAATCCGTGAGTCTGCCAGCAATCGAGGAATGAATTCTTCCGCAATTGCCTCTAGCGTGGTGGCATGACAACAGCGACCGCACTCAGACCGTTCCAGATCGAGATCACCGACTCCGAACTGGATGACCTCCATCGCCGCCTCGACGCGACCCGCTGGGCCGAGCCCGCACCGGATGGCCGTACCGACTTCGGGCGCGGCGTACCCCTGCCCTACCTCCAAGAGCTGACCAATTACTGGCGCCACGATTTCAACTGGCGAGCACAGGAGGCCCGACTCAACCAGATTCCGCAGTTCATCGCCGAGATCGACGGGCAGCCAATCCACTACTTGCACGTCCGCTCTCCGGAGCCGAACGCGCTGCCGCTGTTGATCACACACGGCTACCCGTCCTCGGTGGTCGAGTTCTATGACATGATCGGCCCGCTCAGTGACCCCCGCTCCAACGGCGGCGATCCCCGGGACGCCTTCGATCTCGTCATCCCGTCGCTGCCCGGCTTCGGGTTCTCCACTCCGGTACGGCAGACCGGCTGGGAGCTCGGGCGGACCACAGCGGCGTTCGCGGAACTGATGGCACAGCTGGGCTACTCGCGATACGGCACCCATGGTGGGGACATCGGCGCCGGCGTCAGCGGTCGGCTCGGTGCCACCGACGCCGCGCATGTGGTTGGCACGCTCGTGGTCACCGATCCCGGTTCGCTGGGGCTGGCCGGGGAGCAGTTCCCGATTCCAGACCATCTCACCGAGGAGGAGCGGGCGCGGGTCGAGCAGGAGCGTACGGCCTGGCGCGCCGAGCGCGGCTACCTCGATTTGCAGGGCCATCGGCCCGAGACGATCGCGGCAGCCCTGACTGACTCTCCTGTCGGGCAGCTCGCCTGGATTGTCGAGAAGTTCCAGACGTGGACCAACCCAGCCTCGAAGACACCGGACGAGGCGGTGGATCGGGACCAACTGCTGACCAACGTCAGCATCTACTGGTTCACCCGGAGCGGCGCTAGCGCCGCCCGTTTCCTGTCCGAGGCCGAGCACTCGGATCTGGACTGGATTGCCCCGTCTGGCGTACCGAGCGCCTGGGTGGTGTTCAACACCGAACCCATCATGCGGCGCTTCATGGACCCGCAGCAGCAGATGGCGTACTGGAACGAGCACACCGAGGGCGGACATTTCGCGGCCATGGAAGAGCCAGCGCTGCTGATCGAGGACCTTCGCGCTTTCTTCCGCGACCTGCGTTGATGCCCGCCGGCTCAGCTACCGTCGCCGGCTGGCGGTTTCAGAAGAGGCTGGGCTCACTCAGGGCAAGGTGTGGCGGGATTGGTGCGGTACGGGTGTCGGGTATTCGCAGCACGCTGTCCTTTCGGTCGAGACCGTGTTTGCGTAGCAGCACCGATGATCTGCGAGCCAGGTCGGCGGCGTACGAGCGGGTGACGTAGGAACCCTTCTGGTAAAGCTCGGCGTATTGGCCGACGAGCTTCGGGTGGTGCCTGCCGAGGTAGCGCAAGAACCATTCCCGAGCGCCCGGGCGCAGGTGCAGCGCGAACACTGTCGCGCCGGTCGCTCCCGCGGCGGCAATCTGTGCGAGCAGGGCATCGATCTGCTCATCGCTGTCGGTGATCATCGGCAGGATCGGCGCAACCATCACCTGGCAGGGCAGTCCTGCCTGCACGATGGCGCGAACCAGCTCGAGCCGCGCTCTCGGCGTCGGCGTGCCGGGCTCAAGCGCGGCATGGATCTGTTCATCGATGAGCGCGATAGACACACCCATGCTGACCGGTACGGCACGGCTCGCGACGGCCAGCAGCGGCAGATCCCGCCGCGCTGTGGTGCCTTTGGTCAAGATCGAGAAGGGAGTGCCCGACCCAGCCAAGGCGGCGATGATTCCCGGCATCAGCCGGTAGCGACCTTCGGCCCGCTGGTAGGGATCGGTGTTGGTCCCGAGCGCCACCGGCTCGTGGGTCCATGTCGGCCGGCGCAATTCGCGTGCCAGAACGTCACCGATGTTGATCTTCACGACGATTTGGCGGTCGAAGTCCGCGCCGGCGTCGAGATCAAGGTAGGTGTGGGTGTTTCGTGCGAAGCAGTAGACACAGCCGTGACTGCAGCCGCGGTAGGGGTTGACCGTCCAGTTGAACGGGAGCGCGGCCGCGGAGGGTACGCGGTTCAGCGCCGACTTCGCCAAGACCTCGTGGAAGGTGATGCCCGCGAACTCCGGGGTGCGTACCGAACGCACCAGATTGTGCAGCCGGTCCAGCCCTGGCAGGGCGGCTGAATCTCGGGGAGCCTCTCTGGAGATCCCTTGACCAGCCCACCGCATTCGCCTATTGGAACACAGATTCGATTAACTGTCGACCGCCATTGTCTACCCCACTTCCGCACCGGTAGCGGCAAAGGCTGGGCGCGGGCGTAGTGTCGACATATCTACCCACAGGGGGGGTGTCTGCAATGCAGCCGAAACGGCAGCCTCGTCTGCTGAGACGATGGTTCTAGAACTCGTTTCAGAGCTGACGGGTGGGTGACAACGTGTCCTACGTTGTGGCCTTTGCGATCCTTGCGTTCTTGCTATATGTGGCGTCGTTGAAGCTCAACCCGTGGGTGACGTGCTCAAATTGCAAAAACAAACCAAAGATAAAAGGGTGGGTGGCTGGCCACGCACACCACGTCTGCTCGCGATGCAAGGGCACCGGGCAAGAACTTCGGTTCGGACGGAAGTTCATCTTCGGTGAGCCAGTGCCACCACACAAACGCTGACGGTTGTGCTTCTTCGCGGTCTTCGCACCAATACGCGCAGCCGTGACTGCAGCCGCGGTTAGGAGTGGTCTCGAGAGTCAGGTCAGCAACGAGGAAGTGGCGGGCTGTAGGTCGTCTTGCTGGGCGTCGCCAGATATAAGTCGGTGACGTACTTGCCGTCGTCCAGCCTGTCCCAGACCGACGTCGTGCCGACCTTGGATCCGGAGCGTTGGCAGGTCACCCAAGCCAGGGCACCGTTGGAGAGCGTGCCCGAGATGGGATAACGAGGACCCGGACCGGTGCGCCGGTTGAGCGTCGGCACGGTGACTTGGTAGGGATAGCTGCAGCGTGGCAGCGGAGCGCTGTAGCTGGTCTTCGAGGGCGTGCTGATGTAGTTGTCGGTGACGTAGTTGCCATCGGCCAGCTTGTTCCACACCGAGGTAGTTCCGACCTTGAGGCCCGGGGTCTGGCACACGACCGTCACGGTGGATCCAACGGGGTGGGTCCCCACGATCGGAGCTGAGGTAGTCGGGCCGCTCCGAGCGTTGAGACCGGTCGAGCTGGTGACCTGATATGCGTAGCCGACGGTCGCGACTGGCGCATCAAAGCGGTCGCTATCAATGTTGATCTTGACGCCGCCGTAAGTCTCGTCATGGTCGCCGCGGTACTGCTTCCCGCGCTGATGGTTGGGCCACTGCGCATTGGGGATGCCGGCCCACCCAGTGAGCGACGAGTTGGCATCCCAGCGCGCGATCCATATTGCGTCCGGCCGTGCATGGGCAGGTGAGACGTAGGCCTCGGAGAGGTGTTTGGCCCCGGAGGTCAGGTTGGCATACATCCCGGACAGGTAACCGTGCCGATGCAGTTCCTTGGTCCAGGCTGAGACATAACTCAAGACCGCCGTACGGCATGCCACGTCACCTGCCGAGTAGTGCTCCATGTCGCCGTAGATGGCGCTGCCCGGCAGCATGCCCAACGCCTGGGCCTGTAACACCGCGTCCGCCGCGTCGGCGGTGCCCAGCAGTGCCGCGGTCGGAGGCGCGAACCTGATCGCGTTTGGCCGACCGGTGCACGGCGCCTGGTGGCCCACGTAGATCGGAATGATTCGCCAGCCTTGAAGCGATACCGCCGTCACCCAGCTACTGGTGAGATTGGGCTGGCTGCAGCTGCGGTTCACGCCTCCCACATAGACGCCGACGCCGTCGTACGGCGATGAGGTCCAGGCCTGCATCGCTGTGAGCGGCGGCGCCGCACAGGCGTCGAACGCGGATCCGTTCAGCCGGGTGGCGGTTGCGGTGGCCGGATACGTCACCGTGGTGGCCGGCTCAGCCGCCGCGGGCGTAATCGTCAAAGCCAGAAGAGCTGCCGCCAGCATGGTCGTCCCGACGCCAATGCGACAACGCTTTAACATGCTGTCCCCTTTGACAGACCTTCCAACAGCCGTGCGCAGACTCCATTATGTGGAAACAAGTGTTGGGCCAGTGCGGGCCAAATGTTCAGGGACGGGCCGATCGACGCCCAGTTGGTATCAAACCAGTAGGTGCCAGTCTCCGAATCACGATTGAGTACCCGGCGAATGAGGAGACCTATAACGAGAAAGCGCACGGCTCATTGAGGTCAGGATGTAGTCTCCACGCTTGGCCGCCGTTCGTTTCAAACCCGACAGTCAGGATCGAAAACTCATGCCACGCGTCTACAACTTCAGCGCCGGCCCAGGCACCCTACCCGAGGAAGTGCTGCTGCAGGCGGCCGACGAGATGCTCGATTGGCACGGCACCGGCCAGTCCGTGATGGAGATGAGCCATCGGGGCAAGGACTTCATCTCGATCTCAGAAGAGGCAGAGGCCGATCTCCGCAAGCTGCTCGGAGTTCCCGATGGTTACCACGTGCTGTTTCTGCAAGGCGGGGCGTCGCTGCAGTTCGAGATGATCCCGATGAACCTGATCCGGGGCCGGGCCGTCTCTGACTACATACACACAGGTGAGTGGGCGAAGAAGGCGATCAACGCGGCCAAGGGATTGGCCGATGTGAACGTGGCCGCGAGCGCGGAGGACCGGTCGTTCACTTACGTGCCGGCTCAGTCTGAATGGCAGCTGACCGAGCGGGCTGCGTACCTCCACTACACCGCCAACGAGACGATCGGTGGAGTTGAGTTTGGCTGGATACCCGATGTCGGCGACGTGCCGCTGGTGAGCGACATGTCCTCGAACCTGCTTTCCCGGCCCCTAGATGTCGGGCGGTTCGGCTTGATCTACGCCGGCGCGCAGAAGAACATCGGTCCGGCCGGGTTGGCCTTGGTGATCGTACGAGAGGACCTGATTGGCCTCGGTGAGCCCACGCCGCCTGCGATGCTCGACTACGCAACCCATGTCAAGGCGCGCTCGCTGTACAACACGCCGCCCACGTACGCGGTCTATGTTGCGGGCCTGGTGTTTCAGTGGCTGCTGGAGACCGGCGGGCTCGCTGCCGCTGAGCAACGCAATAACGCCAAGGCCGCACTGCTGTACGACTTCATCGACAGCTCTGACTTCTATATCAGCCCGGTCGAGAAGGCCGATCGGTCGCGGATGAACGTCCCGTTCCGGCTGGCCGATCCCGATCTCGAGACTGATTTCCTGGCCGGTGCTGCGAAGCACGACCTGGTGGAGCTCAAGGGCCACCGCTCGGTCGGTGGCGTGCGGGCCTCGCTCTACAACGCAATGCCGATCGAAGGCGTCCAGGCGTTGGTGAATTACATGGCCGAGTACGCGGCGACGAAAGGCTGAAGTAGGCGATGACTGAGAAGTACCGAGTACGAGTCCTCAACAGCATCTCCGCTGGAGGGCTGAAGCGCTTGCCCTGGGATCGGTTTGCGGTGTCGGCGGAGGTCGATGATCCGCACGCCATCCTGGTTCGTTCCGCCAACCTGCACGGCATGGAGATTCCTGAGGCGCTGCTGGCGGTCGGCCGCGCAGGGTCCGGCACCAACAACATCCCGGTCCCGAGGATGTCAGAACGAGGCATCCCGGTGTTCAACGCGCCGGGCGCCAACGCCAATGCCGTCAAGGAACTTGTGGTGGCGGGCATGTTGCTCGCGGCCCGCAACATCGACCACGCGCTCAAGTACCTCGACTCCTTGGACCCCGAGGATGCGGAGTTGGAAAACAAGATCGAGGCCGCCAAGAAGGCGTTCAACGGATACGAGCTGGCGAATCATACGCTCGGCGTTATCGGCCTCGGCAAGGTTGGTTGCCTGGTTGCCGATGCGGCGATCAAGCTCGGCATGAATGTGATCGGGTACGACCCCGATATCACCGTGGACTCGGCGTGGAGTCTGCCGGCGTCGGTCAAGAAGGCGCACAGTCTGGGTGAGGTACTCAAGCACAGCAACTTCCTCACGTTGCACGTGCCCCTCATCGACGCGACCCGGGGAATGATCGATGCCGGCGGCATCGCCCAGATGCAACCCGGCGCGGTCGTGCTCAATTTCTCCCGCGGTGGTGTGGTCGACGACACCGCGATCTTGGAGGCGCTGGAGTCTGGGCAACTGGCGAAGTACGTCTGCGACTTCCCTGCTGCGAATCTCAGCCAGCAGCCCGGGGTGATCTTGCTGCCCCATTTGGGCGCCTCGACGCGAGAGGCTGAGGAGAACTGCGCCGTGATGGTCGCTGAGCAGGTGCGCGACTACCTGCTCGACGGGACAATCCAAAACTCGGTGAACTTCCCCGACGTCATCCTGCCGAGAGAATCGCAGTTCCGAGTGGCGATTGCGAACGCTAACGTACCCAACATGGTCGGCGGCATCTCTCACGAGATGGCCGTGGCCGGTCTCAATATCGCGACCATGACGAACAAGTCCCGAAAGGACTTGGCATACACGCTGGTGGACGTGGACAGCGATGTGCCGGATTCGGTGATCAAGGCCATTGGGGACATTGAGGGCGTACTGATGGTCCGCTATCTGCCGCATCCGAATTGATCTGATTCCGCTCACCTCAACCCAACAGACGATATGGTGCCGCCCGGCGCCCAGTTAGGGACCCGCCGGTACGCCTAGATCATCCGGCGCCGAGTGGATGCGTCGACAGGGTTTGATACCTGGACCGTCGCTCTGCGCCTGCGCCCAGGTGAGAGCACACCAGCGAGACGGCGTCGACGGTCCACGACCGACTTCGATAGGCATCGAGCGCAGCGACGTACGGCCGTAAGTCCACCGGGCGGCGGGTACGGGCCAGTGTGACGTGAGCGCGGAATCGAAAAGTCTCGTCCGCCGAGGCGGCGCCAACCCGACGTCCGGCTGCCGCCACTGATCTAGCGATGCCGCGCAGTGTGGCGACATCGCCGCTGCAACCGATCCACAAGGTTCGCTCGTCGAAACGGCCGGCACCGTCCAGGGCAAGTGACAGGACTGGGTATCGCTTCGCTGCCCGGGTGAGGCGGTCTTTCAGGTCGGGCACAAGCGTGTCTTCCACCTGTCCATAGAAGGCCAGGGTGATGTGCCACTGTTCGGGGAGCGTCCACGCCAAGACGTCGTCGCGATGACCAGCTACGACGGCGTCGAGGTCCGAGACAACATCGTTTGGCAGTGCCACGGCGGCGAAAAGCCTCACCGTGTAGCCGCGACGAGCCGAGCGCGCAGATGATCGGCCGATGCAGGCTCGCCGTCGACAGTCAAGGAGTCACTCGGTCCGCGGCCCCATATGTGGCGTGGCTCAGCCTCATGGCCGGTCAGTTTCCCACCCCGGTTTCGAGAGCTAGCGGTCGGGGGCGCTTCCGACCGGTGGGCAGTGGAGGTTTCCCTCAAAATCTGACGCCAGTTCCTCCGACACGCCGTCCAGACCGGCCTCACGCGGAACGAGTGTCAGTTCTTGAGGGAATTAGCCAGCAACAAGTCCTCCGTCACCACGTACGTGCGGGAATGAGGGTCTTATCGCGTCCACTAGGAGGCGCGGCCGCGCTCCGCGGCAACCTGGGTACGTACGGCCGGCACGACCTCCTCGGCGAAACGAGCCAGCTGGTCCTCGCCCTCGCCCCAGAACATGAATGTGTCGAAGCCGTACCCCACTGCCAGGTCGGTGAGCTCGTCGACCCACTGGTCGACCGGACCGCGCAGCAAGCCCTGGCTGGCCCCATCGGTGATCTCGCCATTCACATTGACCACGCGCCGGATCTCTGCCGGATCCCGACCCGCGGCGGTCGCAGCCTCGTCAAGGTGGGCCGAGGCCTCGCCCAGTGGGGCGATCTCGCCGCGCAGGGACGGCACCCACCCGTCCGCGAGACGGCCGGCAAGGCGCAGCGCCCGAGGCCGGTACACGCCGAGCCAGATACCCATCGGATGGACCGGCACCGGGCCGGAGTGGGCGCCGGCCAGGCGGTAGTGCGTGCCCGTGAACCGGAGGTTGCGCTCGCCGCTCCAGATCAGGCGAATGATCTGGATCGCCTCCTCGAGCGCGCCGAGCGCGTCGCCGGGCTCGCGGCGCGGCCCGCCGTACGCCTCGATGGCATCCCAGAAGCCGCCAGCACCCAGCGCCAGTTCGCAGCGTCCGCCGCTCAGCACGTCGAGACTGGCGGCCGCCTTGGCCATCACTGCCGGCGGGCGCAGCGGGAGGTTGGCGACATCGGGGAAGAAACCCACACGAGTGGTGACGGCCGCGACTGCGCCGAGCAGGGTCCAGGTGTCGACGAAGCGCCGCTGGTACGGATGATCTTGGATTCCGATCCAGTCGAGACCGCGGGCCTCGATCTCCCGGGCAGTGTCGAGCAGCGGGTCGGCGGCGTTGGGGATCAGGAAATATCCGAACGTCAGGTCGCGGCCGTAGTCAGGCACCACCACACGCTATCCCGCAAGGACCGGGCGATGGACCTGCAGCGTCAAGCGAGAGACTGTTGACCAGATGAGAGCGGTCCAGACAGGAGAAGACGCCCATGGGACTCCTGCAAACCATCCGCTTTGCGTTCCAGCGTGTACGCGGACGGCCCGCAATGCAGTGCACACACCTTGATCAAATCCACGACGTCACTCCCTCCTCGACGGGCTGCCAGCAGTGCCTTGAGCTCGGTGACACGTGGGTCCACCTGCGGATGTGTATGACTGATGGTCAGGTGGGTTGCTGCGACTCCTCACAGAACAAGCACGCCAGCCGCCACGCCGGCGAGCACGCGCCAGAGCATCAGATCGTTCGATCGATGGAGCCTGACGAGGACTGGCTCTGGTGCTACGCCGACGAGACGCTGGTGCAGCCAGCCGCGCGGAGGGGTGCAGCAAAGACGTCCGGGACGTGCATCCGCATGGCGCAACTCGGTACTGCTCGCCGTCGACAGCGATCGTGCACCCTTCCTCGCCACTCTGAGCACCGGGTTCACCGGGCGATTTCAGCGGGGCTACGCTGCCCGGCGTCGTACGGCCCCTGCGGCTCAGGGTCAGGATCCACCCGCACCCGGCCAGCACCACGACAGCGGCAATGCCGAAGGCAAACGGGATGCCGCGGGCTTGCGCAGCGAGGCCGAGCACCATCGGCCCGAGGGCTATCCCCAGGTCCAGGAACATGCTGGCGGTGCCCGACGCGGCACCCCGTTCGCTTGGCTTTGCTGTCGCAAAGATCGCGGAGAAGAACGCCGGCGTGCTGAGCGTGACGCCAAGTGCGAAGATCGCCGCGCCCAGGACGATTCCGATCGCGGTTGTCCACAGCGCCATGATCATCAGTCCACCAGCGATGATCGCTAGCGCGATCGCACCCAAGAGCAGGGCAGGAAATCGATCAAGAACCCGAGCGAGCGACAACCTCCCGGCCACCACGACCAGGCCGTATACGAACAATGGTGCGCTCACCGGCATCAGTCCGACCTCCTCGGCCTGGAGTGCACCGAAGGCGAAGAACACACCCATCGCGACCACCGATGCGAAGAAGCCCAGCGCGGGCGGAACGGCCTTCCAATGGATCAGTCGCGCGCGAGCACCTGTCGATGCAGAGCGTGACCGGACGTTCTTGATCCCGGCCGCTATAACGGCGGCGATGAGTGATAGCGCCGCAGCGCCGAACCAGGCGGCGGTGTAGCCGGCCGACCTCACCAGCAGCTCGCCAAGTGGAGGACCGAACGCCAAGCCGAGATAGAGGCCGAGGGAGTTGTAACTCGTGGCCTCGCTTATCCGACTCGGCGGTGCCAGATCGGCGAGCGCAGCGAGCGAGGCGACAAAGAACGCGGCTTCTGCCACACCGAGCAGCAGGCGCAGCAGCACAACAAGGACCAAGTTGTCGGCGTACGCGGTCCCGAGCATCCCTAATGCGCTGATGAGCGCGCCACCGACCAGCAACGGACGCCGCCCACGGGTGTCGGCTAAGCGGCCGGCGACAGGCCGAAGGATCAGGGCGCTGACGGCGAAAGCTCCGAACGCGAGCCCGGCACCAGACTTGTCGGAACCGACCGGCCCGGTTACCCACAGGGGCAAGGTGTAGATCGCGACGCCGGTGGCGGTGAAGTACGCGAGGTCAGCAACCGCCAGCCGGATGAAGGCGGGGGTGAGCAGGCGGTCGCGCGCGGCGGGTTCTACCCGGGCTGTGGAGAGCGTCACACCAACAGTCTGAGGGTTAACCGCGTGGCCTGGCATGGGCAGAACTACCCAGATTAATCAAAGCAACCCGTGCTGCATGGCGAACATCGCCGCTCCCGCACGGGTTGCGGCGCCGATCTTGAGATAGATGTCCTGAACGTGGTGCTCGACAGTGCGCCGAGACAGCACGAGCCGTTCCGCGATCTCGGCGTTGGACAGCCCGAGTGACACCAGCCGCAGCACCTCCACCTGCCGCTCGGTGAGATCTGCTGGGCGAGCGCGCCTGGCTCCGTGGGGGAGACCGGCAGCCTCGATCACCGCTGCGGCTGCGTCGGCGTCGAGCCTGCCAGCCCGTGCCTCCGCCTCCAGTCGATCGGCGGCTCGCGCCGGAGCGAGGGCTCGCCGGTAGGGACGGTCCTCGATCAATCGTCGGTAAGTGTCGGCACAGGCGAGGACGCGAGACGTCATCGACAGTTGGGCTGAGGTGAAGCCGCGGTGATAGCCGCTGCCGTCGCAGTGCTCGTGATGTTGCCCGGCGAGCTTGGCCAACTCCGCGAGCGGAGGGATCCGAGCAAGGATCCGTTCACTGTGGTAAGCGTGCAGCCGGGCCTGGTCCCGCTCGGCGGTACTCAGCGGACCGGGTTTGTCCCAGATCGCACTGGAGATACCGACTCTTCCCAGATCGTGCAGGTATCCCGCGACGCGTACGGTCTCAATGTCCTCACGCAGCCCTAACATCCCGGTAGCGGCGGCTGCAAGATCGCCTACTCCTGCGGAGTGGCCACGCAGCGAGGGACTCTTCAGGTCAACCAGGTTCCCAAAGGTTCGTGCCACGTCAGCGAGCCCGTCCTTCTCCACCCGGCGTATCGGCTCTGGCTCGGCGTCGAGCACCGCCTGGTAGGCGTCCACCTCGTCAAGATCGTCAAGCAGCTCGTCTGCTCGCTCGATCAGCAGGTCGGCCAGGTTGGGATCGAGTTGGCCTCCGGCGCGCCGCCCGACCTCGGCAAGCGCAACGTCGGTATTGGCGTGCACGGCGAACATGACTGCGGTGAAGGCGACCTGCATGAGCCGCGCGGTCAGTGGGATCGCCTCACCAGCGGTGCTTGGAATGCCCTTGCCGTTCCACATCGCGAACATGTGGGACAGTCCGGCCTGGACGGGTTCGGAGAGCCCGAGTCCTTGTGCGGCCCCGCGGGCCACTTCGCACGTCGCTGCTGTGGCCTCCCCTTTCCCTCTGGCGGTTACGACTGTGGTCGCCAACACTCTCGCCTTGGATCGGCCCGTCGCATTCGCAATTCCTGGTATCCAGACCCGCCACATATCCGCGAGCTCACCCGAGTCGCTGAGGAAGCTCACGCGCGCCGTGACGATGTCGTCGCCCCAGACCCTGGCCATCTCGTGTGCGTACGCCGTACAGCCGAGGTGCTGCAGCAGCGCGGTATAGAGCACGTCGCTGACCTCGGGCTCGGTGCAGCCACTGATGCGAGCCAGGCGGGTTGCGACGAGGCAGCGCTTCAGCGACTCCTCGAGAGGGGACCCGCTGCCCAGGTCCGTCACGAGCGAGAGCCCACCCAGCAGTTCCAGCATGCGGAACATGCGCTCAGCATGGCATAGGCCTGGTCGCTGATCGGGCGGACGACGCAGGCCTAGCCCCTCGCGCGACTCTTGGGCCGCCCGCCCGATCGACGTCTCATTGCTTCGCGCTCGGCGGCTGAGATGAGCCCAATGATCAACTGGGCGGCTTCGGAGTCGGTAAGGCCTTGGTGGGCCAGCGACTGCCACGTCTCGAAGGCCACGCCGTGGCCGATCGCGGCCCTGCGCAGTCGGGAGCGGCCCGGCCAGCCAGCGTCCAGAACGTCGGCGATGGTCCGCGGATAGGACTCGATGCCGCTGCGGATCGCGGGCGGCAGCATCGCCAGATCGCGAAGGAGGTTGGCCCGCATCGCCTCAGATGATCGGTACCAGTTGTAAAGCGCGGGTAGCGCCGTCGCGAGCCGATCGTAGGGATCGGTAATGGTTGCCCATTGGGCTGGATCGGGCGACGGGTTCGCGCTCCGCCACTCTGCGCTGCAAGCTCTGAAGAGTATCTCCTCGTTCGGGAAGTGGCGGTAGAGCGTGGCCCTGGTGACGCCCGCCCGCTCGGCGACGGCACTCATCGTTGTCGCAGCCGGACCAATGCTTCCGTGAAGCTGGATCGCGGCTTGCGTGATTCGCTCCCGAGTTCGATCCATCGCGTCGGCTCGCGCCCGCAACTGGTAGGGCCTGCGCATTTTCGCAATACGATCGTGTTCATCCATTGACAACGCTCAATCGAGACCTGATCATTTGAAATGAGAATACAGTACTGGATCGCGAAATCTTGGAGGTTCGCAGATGACCGCATTATCGGCAGCACGGCTCGCCGTCATTCCGCCAGACAGTCGTGAAGTGACCCTGGTCCCGGGCCTAACGGCGACTGTGAAGCTCGCCGCCTCGGAGACTGGTGGAATCTCGATCGTCGAGCACACGTTCGACCCGGGAGTCTTGGTTCCACCCCATCGCCACACTCGCGAAGACGAGATCTCCTGTGTGATCTCGGGCGAGATCGGCTTCCGTTCGGATGGGCGCGAGGTCTCTCTTGGGGCGGGCGGTTACATCGTCAAGCCACGAGGTGAGCTGCATTCGATGTGGAATGCCGGTTCTGGGCCGGCGCGGATGATCGAGATCGTCACCCCGGCAGGATTCGAGAAGTACTTCATCGAGCTGGCCGAAGCGACTGCGGCCGCCGGCGGCCGACCGGATCCCTTAGTCATGGCTCCCCTCGCCGAGCGCTTCGGGCTTTCGTATGACTTCAGTGAGGTGCCCGATCTCGTTGCTCGCCACGGGTTGCGATCGCCTCGGTAGCTTTCACGGCACGGCTGGGGGCCGTGCAATCCGCTGTGAAGTGGCGCGACAATGCAACACATGGCGACCGAGCGCTGGACCGCGTACTGGACCATGGCCCCGAGGCACGGCGTGCTACGGACCGAAGCTGCTCGGACCCCCGGCCCCGGCGAGGCGCTGGTGCGCACGATCTGCTCCGGCATCAGCCACGGCACTGAGATGCTGGTGCACGCCGGCCGCATCCCGCCGGAGATTGCCGAGTCCATGCGCGCTCCCTTCCAAGTCGGGAGTTGGCCGGGCCCAGTGAAGTACGGATACCTATCCGTCGGCGTGGTTGAGGAGGGTCCGACGCCGCTCAAGGGCAGCCGGGTGTTCTGCCTGCATCCACACCAAGATCGTTATGTGGTGGCGGCGAGCGCCCTGACTCCAGTGCCAGATGCAGTGCCGAGCGATCGTGCAGTGCTAGCCGGCACGGTGGAGACCGGCATCAATGCGCTCTGGGACGCCGGGCCCAGAATCGGTGACCGCGTGGCCGTCGTGGGAGCGGGCATGGTGGGCGGCGTACTGGCCACTCTGCTACGGACCTTTCCACTCGACAGGCTTCAGCTCGTCGATGTGAACCCGGCGCGGTCCGCCCTCGCGGCAGCCTTGGGAGTTGACCTGGTGCATCCAGACGATGCCGCCGGGGACAACGATCTTGTTTTCCACTGCTCGGCTACCGAATCGGGGCTAGCGCGCAGCTTGCAATTGCTGGGCGATGAGGCCGAGTTGATCGAGCTCTCCTGGTACGGGACTGCGCAGCCGCGGGCGCCTCTGGGCGGCGCATTCCATTCCCGGCGGCTGACGATCCGGGCCAGCCAGGTTGGCGCCGTCGCGGCCGCCCGTCGGTCCCGGCGCACCACGAGCGACCGGCTGGCGCTTGCCATGCGGATGCTCGAGGATCCGGTCTTCGACGCGTTCCTCACTGGCCACGCACCGTTCAGTGCGCTGCCGCAGACTATGGAGTTGATCTTCAGCGACGGCACAGAGACACTGTGTCAGGTGATCGACTATCCGGCCGACGAGGAGGTCTGATCTTGTTCCACCTGACTGTTCGTGATCATGTGATGATCGCCCACAGCCTTCCGCACCCGTCGTTCGGCCCCGCTCAGAATTTGCACGGTGCCACGTACGTCGTCGAGCTGACGCTGTGGCGCGAGACGCTCAGCCCGGAATCGATCGTGATCGACATCGGCGAGGCCGCCGACGTTCTCAGTCAGGCACTGAGTGACCTCAACTACCGCAACCTCGACGAGCACTCGGAGCTGGCCGGCACCCTCACCACCACTGAGGCCGTGGCGCAGCTCATCGCCGAGCGGGTGGCGACATCGCTCGGGAATCGTGGCCTCACCAAGTTGGATGTGACGTTGCGGGAGCACCCCGACGCCTGGGCGGGATACACCAAGACTCTTGATTGAGATGACTGCGGCTGGCAGTACGAAGCTGGGCTTCGTTACCTGGGATCGGGACGAGCCGACAGGCGGCAATGTCTACAACCGGGCACTCATCGCCGAATTGGGCGCCCTCGGCATCGACGTCCGGCTGCAGAAGCTCGCCGGGCCATGGCCGGACGGAGACGCGTCGACCCATCTCGAGCTCGCGCGAGCCCTACGGGCAACGCCTGCCTGTTTGGTCGACGGAATCGTGGCCTGTGGCTCACCAGACGTCGTGGCCGCAGCGGTCGAGTCCGGTCACGCGGTCACCATCGTGGTTCATCTGCCGATCAGCGACGAACTCGGCCTCGAGCCTGCACGACGCGCAGCGGTTCGCCCTGCTGGAGTCCAAGGCGGTGCATGCTGCGTCCGGAGTGCTGTGCTCGAGCCGCTGGGCCGCTGTTGAGGTGGCTCGCCGATACGGTCGGAGCGATGTCGGCGTCGCGATCCCAGGAGTCACGCCCGCAGCTGTGGCACGGGGCAGTCTGGATTCTGGACTCCCACACTTGCTCAGCCTCGCATCGCTGACGCCTACCAAGGACCAGCTCACGCTGGTACGCGCACTGGCACAGCTGGCGGATCTTCCCTGGACGGCGGACCTGATCGGCTCCGATCTGGCTGATCCGGGCTACGCGGTTCAGGTGCGGACCGAGATCGCTGCGGCCGGGTTGTCCGAACGGATCACAGTGCCCGGGATACTGGTCGGCCAGGCGCTGGATCAGAAGTGGGATACCGCCGATCTGTTAGTGCTGACGTCGCGGATCGAGACGTACGGGCTGGTTGTCGTCGAGGCGTTGGCTCGCGGAATCCCAGCAGTCGTTTCCGCGGACACCGGTGCGGTCGAGGCGCTACGGGAAGGGGCCACCACAGAGAGAGCCGAGGCACCCGGCACTGGCGTCCGCGCCGGCGACCCGCAGAGCCTGGCGGTGGTGCTGCGCAGGTGGCTCACCGAACCGATGCTGCGGCACTCCTGGCGACAGGTTGCGCTCGCCCGGCGAGATACGCTGCCCGGATGGCAGCAGACGGCAGAAGCGGTGTTGGCGTACCTGAATCGCCCGCTGAAGTCGCCGTCGACCCAAACTGGCTAGCCGCGCGCGCAGCCGCCGACACCTCGGCCCGCGCCGCCACGATCGGCGCCCTCCTCCCAGAGTTGATCAACTATCTGATCGATGGCGGCGGTCTCAGCGGCGTCCTGGAGATCATCGATCTCGGTGCCGGGACCGGTGCCAACCAACGGTGGCTGGCGCCGCGCCTTCCCTTTCAGCAGCGCTGGATCCATCTTGATCATGACTCGGCCATCAGCCGATCACTGCCGCTGCCTGACGGCACGATGATCATCGATGGCAGCGTCGAGGCGCTGGGACGGCTCCTGGCTGGCGGTACTGGTGATCATCGCATGGTCGCCTGCTCCGCCTTGCTAGATGTTCTGACAATGGGTCAGCTCGATGCTGTATGCCAAGCGCTGATCGAAAATCAGGTGCCCGCTCTCTTCAGTCTCAGCGTCACCGGAACCCTGAGCATCCGTCCGGTGGATCCGCATGATCAAAGATTGTTGGATGCATTCAATGATCATCAACGGCGCGCCGGCCGGGCTGGCCCAGAGGCCGTCACGCTGGCCGTTGACGCTCTGTGCGCAGGTGGTTTCACCGTGCGCACACAAGAGACACCGTGGCAGTTGACCGCGGCCAGTGACTCGATGTTTGTCGAGCAGCTGCTCCAGGAGAGGCTCGACGCCGCGGTGGCACAGGACGACAGCCTGGCGGCGGTGGCGAAGGCCTGGTTCGAGCTAAGACGCGTCCAGCTCAGGCTCGGCGTCCTCAAGATTGAGGTTGGGCAT
Organism: uncultured Actinomycetota bacterium; assembly: GCA_963840505.1. Classification (GTDB taxonomy): domain Bacteria; phylum Actinomycetota; class Actinomycetes; order Propionibacteriales; family Propionibacteriaceae; genus Microlunatus. Next base: position 66,661 of record CAWIZB010000020.1, on the reverse strand, counting down.
CGCGACATCCTGGCCCTGCCGGGAGGATCCTCCGGATTGGCGAGTCGTGGCGAAGTCGAACTCGGTGCAGAGGTCGCCGCCCAGACTGAACCGCCGTACGGAAGCGGTCAAGGCATCCGCTAGCAGATCGGCGCCGGCGAACCGTACGCCGGGAATCCCGTCACCTATCAAGATCGGAGCCGTCGTCAGGTAGAGCCGATCGAGTACACCGGCGGTCAGGAAGTCTGAGACGGTCCGGCCGCCGCCCTCGACAAGTACCCGGCCGAGACCGCGTGCCCGGAGCATGGCCAGCACCGCCTCGGGCCGGAACCGCCCCGCCTGAATTGGCAGGGGAACAACCTCGACATGCGCCGCCAGTCTTGGTGGCGACCCGAGCCCAGCGGCCACGCACCACAGTGTTTTGGCGCGGCCGTCAGTCAGCACCCGAGCTTTCCGGGGAATCCGGCCGCGGGGGTCGATGATCACCCGGACCGGCGATGGTCCCGGCACCGTACGTGTCGTCAGCTGGGGATCATCAGCCGCGACCGTCTGGGCACCGACGATCACGGCATCCACCAATGCACGCAGCCGGTGCAAGTGCTCCCGGTCCTCCGCACCTGAAACGTAGTTTGCGTCACCGGTCCTCGATGCGATAAAACCGTCGACACTTTGCGCCAACTGGGCGATGGTGATCTTCGGCCCGGCCGCGACCAATGGTCCGTACCGGTCGAGCAGCACCGCTTCCGATTCAGCCGCGGCACGGTCAGGCACCCGCCCCTGCAGCAGCTCGCTCCACACATCTGGGAGGTTCCGGGTGCTGTCGTGACCCATCCGGTTGCGTTTGGTCGCCAGGTAGAAGGCGTTCTCGGCGCGCTCGGTCACCGGCAGGGGAAGCCTGGCAGTCACCTCGATGCCAAGGTCAGCGAGCCGAGCGCTCTTGTTCGGGTTCGCCGACAATAGCCTGATTCGCCGCACACCAAGATCACGGAGTATGGCGGCGGCTACGCCGTAATCACGGGCGTCAACCGGCAACCCCAGTCGCAGATTTGCGTCGACCGTGTCGAGGCCCGCATCCTGCAGCGCGTACGCGTGCAGCTTGGCCTGGAGGCCGATGCCACGTCCCTCGTGGCCGCGCAGATAGATGATGACACCGAGGCCTTCGCTGCCGATTTCTCGCATGGCGGCCTCCAGCTGCTCGCCGCAGTCGCAGCGCCACGATCCGAAGGCGTCACCGGTGAGGCACTCGGAATGGACTCGAACAAGGGGGACATTTCCGTTGCTCCCGGCGTGGTCGAGATCACCCAGCACCAGCGCCACGTGTTCCCGGCCCGGCTCCACCGCGTACCCGTGAACCCGGAAGGTGCCGTGCGCGGTCGGAAGGACTGTCGAGACCACCCTGCGTACCCGCTGAGGTTCGATCACCTTGCCAAGCCTTACACAGTGACCGAAGTCGAGGGAAACTTGCCTCGGGGACCGGCGAGGTCCGTGGACCTCTTGGCAGGAGGGCGCTGATGGGGTACGTCGAAGCGGAGGAGGGGCTGCCTGACATCAGCATCTGCCCGCGTTGCGGAGCTCGGCTGGTGACAAGGAATCTGTGGCACTCATGTGGCACCTTCACTCTCGAAGGCTTGTTTCCCAGGTCAGAGAGGGCCGTACTCGATCTTGCTCGAAAGTACGTTGCAATGCTCTACTCGCTCGGCGACGTCCAGGTCATCCCGCAGAAGACGCGACTGACCTGCGTCGCTCGAGTGCGGTTCGCTGGGCTCCAGCCGCGCAAGGACGGCTTCCTCGCCAGTTTCGCGCTGCATCGCTGGCTGGACAGCCCGCGGATTGTCAGGACGGTCGACTACGGACCGCGCTGGCGCGCTCATTTCGTCCTGGTTCGGGCTGAAGCCGACCTGGACGATGAACTCAGATCGTGGCTTCAGGAATCACACGACGTGGTCGGAACGCAGAGCGATCTGCGACGCGAGTAATTGCCCTCGCCAACCGAAGCGGCCACGTGGAGTCACAGGGTTTCAGAAGGTCGAGCCCGTCATGTCGGAGCCGGTGAGGTCGTCGAGGACCTTCACTTGGTGCGGGACTGGGGTCGAAGTTTGAAGATCATGATTCCCAGATACTTGTTCAGCCAGGCCTGCTTGTGGGGGAACCGTCGACGGTCTTCCTCTCGAAGCTGCGGTTCAACTGCCGTTTCGATCCAGAGACCGGCGGCAGCAAAGATGTTGATCATGTCTGCGATGGTGTTGGTGCTGTGGGTGAGGGTGATCTCTTCATTCCAGCGGCTGCGGTAGGTGTAGGGGTCGGTGGAGAAATACTCTTCGCCGAGCGATGTCTGTCGCTGTTCGGACCGCTCGACGGCGTATCTGATCGGATGGGATCGGGCGACGATCATGAAGCCGTCGACGCTCAGGTGGTCTCGCGCTATTCGCAACGTGCGGACCTGGTCCCGTGCGTAACCGAGAGACTGCAGGAACAGGATCCGGTCGAACGATCGCCCTGCGAGCTGAGGCACGAGGTCGAGATCGGACAGATCAGCTTCGATGAGCTCGAGTCCGGGGACTGCCGTCGGGACGAAGTTGCCGCTGATGTCGATACCCACACAGCCGGAGGCCCCCCGCTGCAACAGTTCGGCAGCCTTCTCACCATTGCCGCAACCGATATCGAGTATGGATCGTCCGGCGACGTCGGCGAGAAGTTCTCGTTCGGCGGGCCACTCCACCAGCCGGTCCAGGGAGTCTTCCCTGCGCCGGGCACGTTCGTAGTCTTCCGCGAGCCGCACCCACGGCTCACGCGTATCAGGGCTTCGGTTGTCGGACGATTCCGTTGTCCGCCTGGACCTGTCGGCCTCTGCCACCCAATACACGCTAGTCCCGTCACTCTCGAGATCTACCCACTATCGTGCGGTAGCTTGCTGCGCTCTCGACGATCAGCAAACGTTGATCACCACGCTCCGGCGGGGCCAGATCAAACCGTCACACCGGCGCCAAGTCAGACTGTCACGGCAACTCGGGGTCGGTGCTCAGATTGAGCCCTTGTTGCAGCAGTCGCGCGAGTTGTTGTTGTTGGGTCCGGCTCAGTTGAGCCAGCTGTGGTGGTGGCGCAAGTAGCCCGTCGCGCGCAGTGCGCAGGGCGGCGGCCCCCCGTGCAGTGAGCACGACGGTCTTCACGCGGCGATCGGACAGCGACGGCTGGCGGGTAGCGAGCCCGGCGTGCTCCAGATCGTCGATCATCGCGGTGATGTAGGACGGATCGCAGTTCAAAGCCTTGGCGAGCTCGCGCATCGACTGCGGCTGATTCGGGTCGATCGCCAGAAGCGCGCGCAGGCCGGCCTGGGTTATTCCGAGCTCGCCGGCGACCTCGGACCACCGAAAGCGCTGCTCAAGGACGAGCCCCATCAGTTGCTGCCAGGTCCCAACCAGGAGGGGATCTGCGCCCGCACGCTGACCACGACCTGAAGATTCCGCCACAGGAGTCATTCTAACGGTTTCTTAGAATTCCTAAATCATTGACAATTCTCAATCATTTACCTATCTTAAGTTCATGCAATCTACCGATGCTCTCTACCGGGCCGTGCGGCTCACCGCGCGCAGTTCCGCGATGCTCTTTGCAGCTGCCCAGGCAACACGGGCGCTGGGGCCACGTGCTGGGCAAGCGTGGCGGCCGCTCTACCTCGGCTTCATGGCCGCGCACGCCACGCACTTCACGGTCGTGACGAAGTACGCCAAGATCACCGGAGGTCGCGCACTGTTTCCTGGCGGCAGGAACTTGAACGACGTTGGGGGCTGGCCAACGGTAGCCGCCATCTACACCCTCTTCGCCGGCCTGGCCGCTACCGGTTGGGCTGCCGGAGCATCGCGGTCTGCCAGCAGCCGGCGGCTGGGCATCGCCGGCCGCGTCGCCACCGGGACCGTAGGAGCGATGTTCGCCGGCACCTATCTAGGTCAGCTCCCTCGGTCAGGCTGGAACGCGGTGCCGGCGGCCATCGTCACCGCGGCAGTTCTGGCGAGCCTCCTGGCCCGCGTGCCGGTGGGCATGCGGGAATTCACCCATCACTCGCTTCAGCAAGATGGGTAGCGGACCCGACGCGACCTAAGACCGGTCATCCATAACGTCATCGACATGGCAAACCTGGCGGTGTTAGCGGGATCGGTCTCAACCGTGTTGTTCGCCGTGAGCACTCTGCCCATGTTGATCAAGGCCGCGCGCACTAAGGAGCTCAACTCCTACAGCCGGGGCAACCTCGTGCTGGCCAATGTCGGCAACGCGGTGCACAGCATCTACGTTGTGCAGCTGCCGGCCGGCCCCATCTGGGCCCTTCATTCCTTCTATGTCGTCACATCCGGTCTGATGCTCATCTGGCATCTTCGTTACGCGCACCGCGTACCCCGGTCCGACGGCGTCCCGTCTTCCACCGGAGGTCTTCATGACGATCGAACACATCGAAACCGCGATCATCGGAGCCGGCCAAGCCGGCCTAGCGACCGCGTACCACCTGCAGCGGGCCGGACGCCCCTGTCTGATCCTCGACGGCAACGCACATATCGGCGACAACTGGCGCGCCCAGTGGGACTCCCTGCGCCTCTACTCGCCAGCCCGGTTCGACGGCCTGCCAGGACTGCCGTTCCCCAGCCCGCCTTGGTCCTATCCGACCAAGGACCAGGTCGCCGACTACCTGGCGATGTACGCCAAACGGTTCGAACTTCCGGTGCGCAGGCTTACTCGAGTCGATCGGTTGCAGGCCGTCGATGGGAAGTACGTGCTCCAGCTCGGAGCTGACCGCATCATCGCCGACAACGTCGTTGTCGCAACTGGGACGTTTGGCCGCGCGCCGCGCATTCCCGAATTCGCGTTGGATCTCGACCCGTCGATTCGACAGCTGCACTCCAGCGAATACCGCAGGCCGTCACAGCTCAAGCCTGGTCGTGTGCTCGTCGTCGGGGCCGCCCATTCAGGGAGCGACATCGCCCTCGAAGTCGCAGCCACCCACCCGACCGTGCTGGCGGGTCGCGACACCGGTCAAGTGCCAGTACGGCTGGACCGCTGGACGATCCGGCTGGTCTTTCCTACCGTCGTCTTCCTTGCCAATCATGTGCTCACCCGGCGGACACCCATGGGCCGCAAAGCTCTTGGGGAGGTCCGGCTCCATGGCGGACCGAATGTCCGGGTCAAGTCTTCCGATTTGACAGATCGTGGTGTGGAGCGGGTCTTGGACCGGGTGACCGGTGTGCAGCACGGGCGCCCCGTTCTGGCCGATGGCCGCGTGCTTGACGTTGCGAACGTGGTGTGGTGCACCGGCTTCCGCCAGGTATTCGACTGGATCGACCTGCCGATTTTCGGAGCCGATGGCTGGCCGCGGGAGATGCGCGGGGTAGTGCCCGAGGCTCCGGGGCTGTTCTTCTGCGGGCTCGCATTCCAGTACTCGTTCAGCTCGACGGTGCTGGCAGGAGTTGGCAGAGATGCCGCCTATGTGGCAGAGCAGATCGAAGCCCGAGTCGGAAAGTCACTCGCACTCGCAGCCTGAGTCATGCGGCGCGTAACCTCTGAGCTGGAGGCTGCAATGGGCGTCGGACAGGACAAGACCGTCGATGTGTTGGTGCAGGCCCGCGCAGCGTACGAGCGTGGCGACTGGGTGCTTGCCTTCGATCGGCTGCATGAGGCCGACGACCTTGGTCCCGAGGACACCATGACCCTGGCGACGTCTGCCTATCTCGTGGGCAATGTTGATGAGGCCGTTCGCGCTCTGCAGGTCGGATATCAGGACAGGATCAGGAACGGGGAGTCGCTGGGCGCCGTGCGCTTCGCCTGCTGGCTCGGCCTGGTGCTGAACCTTCGAGGGGAGATAGCGGTCGGAGGCGGCTGGGTCGCCCGAGCGCAACGGCTTCTCGAGACCGAGACCGAGGATGTCGTCGAACGTGGGTATCTACTTGTCCACGAGTTCTATCAGCATCTTGCCCGCGGGGATCTTGCCAGGGCTGGCGAGACAGCCGTTCGCCTCGTCGACACGGGTCGACGCTTCACCGATCATGACCTGATCGCTCTCGGGTTAGTGATGCAGGGCAGGATGATGATCTACTCCGGCCGGGTGCCGGAAGGACTTGCTCTGCTCGATGAGGCGATGGTCGAGATCTCGACTGCGGAACTCTCGCCGATTGTCGCTGGAATGGTCTACTGCGCGATGATCGAGGCTTGCCAGGAGCTCTCCGACTTCTCTCGCGCGGCCTCCTGGACCACTGCCCTGACCAAGTGGTGCGATGCGCAGCCCGGCCTGGTTCCCTTCACTGGCCAATGCTCGCTGCACCGTGGCCAGATCATGCGGCTGCATGGGGCCTACGACGAAGCGCTCGCCGAATATGCTCTCGCCCAGCGGCGATACCAGGCGGAGGGTACGCCGGCACCAGCCGGACGAGCGCTCACTGAGCAAGGCGACGTACAGCGCCTGCGTGGCAGACTCGACGAGGCGGAAGCTGCCTATCAAAAGGCAGCTGAGCTCGGCCACGAGCCCCAACCAGGTCTGGCGTTGTTGTGGCTCGCTCGCGGTCGGACGACGGCGGCGATCTCGGCGATCAACCGGCTGCTGGCTGAAGTGCAGGGACCGGTGCACCGGTCTTGGATGCTTCCCGCTGCCGTGGAGATTCTGGTTTCGGCTGGGCTTATTGACCAGGCCCGCCAGCATTCCGACGAACTCGCCGGCATCGCGTCGTCGTTCGGGAACGCCGCACTCCGGGCAATGGCGAGGTACGCGGCGGCAACGGTGCACCTGGCAGCCGGCGAGACGGAGGACGCGCTCAGCAAAGCGCGAGAGTCGTCTCGCCTTTGGAGCGAGGTCGGGTCGCCGTACGAGTCAGCGCGGGCCCGGGTGATAGTGGCACGGGCTCTGCACGAGCTCGGTGATGAGGATTCAGCAACCGCGGAGTTTGCGGTTGCCCGCCGCACCTTTGCTGAGATGGGTGCGGCGCCAGCAGCTCACGAGGTCGACCGGCTCCTGGGACGCGAGCGGCCCGGCGGTCTCACCGAACGGGAGGTGGAAGTGCTGAGACTGGTGGCCGCGGGACGCAGCAACCACGAGATCGCTGACGTTTTGGTGCTGAGCCAGAAAACGGTCGAGCGGCACCTCAGCAACATCTTCACCAAGCTCGACGTGCCGTCTCGGACAGCCGCGGCCGCCTACGCCCATGAGCACAGGCTGATGTCTTGAGCTGAGGACCCGTTCTCACCTAGTTCCCTTCCAGGGCACTAGAGCTCAACTGGATTCTGACAATTCATCGGAGAGGGCCCAGCGCAGTGTGTACATGGCCGAGCGGCCCAGTGGTCTGATCAGGGCACGTTCGGTGATCGGCAGTGCTGGCAGGAGCAGCGCCGTACGTGCCCAGTTCGGCAGGATCGAGACGGCGCTGGCGGCAAGCAGGTGATAGCCGGCTCGCGTGAAGCCGGTAAATGGCGGGTGCAGCAGAAGGAGACTGCTTGCGTCTCGGGCGGGACCTGAGCCGCTGAGTTCGGGCCGGTAGCTCTCCATGATCGCGGTCAGCTCAGTGACGGTCGTCGGAGGGTCGACAACGCCCAGCTGGGCCGCAACGAAGCCAGTTTGGCGTACGTAGTCGTCTGCGTCAGACGGCGTCAGCGCCTCGGCACCGAAGGCCTGAAATGCCCTGAGGAAACTGTCTACCTCGGCGACGTGGACCCACATCAGCAGGTGGGGGTCGTCAGCGGCGTACGGCCTGCCATCCGGGGTCGTGCCCGTCACTCGGCGATGGATTGCTCGTACGGCAGCGATCGTGCGCTCGGCGTCTGGCACGGTGCCGTACGTGGTCAGCGCGATATACCTGCTGGTGCGCTGGAATCGTCCCCAGAAGTCACGGCGGAAGCCGGCATGCTCAACGACTGCCTGCAGCGCTATCGGATGGAGCGCCTGCAGGAGCAGCGCACGTATCGCCCCGATGAACATCGACGCATCGGCATGGACACGCCAGATCGCATCCTGCTCACTGAACCAACGCTCGCCGTCTCGCCAGATCTCGGCATGCTGCGCCTCGAAGTCACCGGCAACGAGGGCCCGCACGGCTTTCGCAATAGGCGCGCGCGGGTCAGGGAGTGTCCCGATCACCACATAGCGGAGCGTATGCGCATCCGGAAGGGGCAGACGCGAGCAAGGCTCGCGGCGTACGCCAGCGCGCGCGAATCGATACCTGAGGAGTTCGAAGCGCGTACCGCCGCCCAGCCGCTGTAACAAGATCGATTAGTACGTGCGGCCCGCCCGTGAACCTCAACAGCGTCGGGACCGTATTCATCAAAGAAGCCGTGCAGATCTGGGTTACGGGCGCATCACGTTTTGGCATGCCCGACTAAATGGCCACCCCTCGGATTCTGATAACTCGGCTCGGACCGTAAAGTAAGAATTCTCATCACCCTTTCATGACGCTCTAGTGGAATGAAAAGGTGATCAAAGTCTCACTCGGGGGTCTGAGGAATCAGGCAGGCCGATGACAACGATCACCGTCGAAGCGGTCGAACTGACCAAACACTTCGGCGTGCACGGTGCCGTGGAGAATGTCAGCTTTTCGGTGTCCCAGGGCGAAATCATGGGGCTGCTTGGGCCCAATGGGGCTGGCAAGACGACGACGATTCGGCTGCTGACGACGGTTCTCAAACCCAATGGCGGCGAGTTCTCCATCGCTGGCCACCCATCAACAGCGGCGACCGAGATCCGTCGATGTGTCGGCGTGCTTCCCGAGAGCAGTGGCTACCCAAGTCATCAGACTGGGGCCGAATACCTACGCTTTTTTGCGCGCCTTTATGGCTTAAGCCGTAGTCAGGCAGGCAGCTTGAGTTCTGAATTGCTAGCCGCCGTCGGGCTGGAACAACGCGGCCGGTCGCGAATTTCCACCTATAGCAGGGGTATGCGGCAGCGGCTCGGTATCGCCCGCGCACTCGTCAACGACCCGGCGGTGGTATTTCTGGATGAGCCGACCTTGGGACTGGACCCGGCCGGTCAAGCTCAGGTTCTCGACATTATTCGCAGCGTCGTTAGCACCCGTGACGCAACGGTCGTGCTGAGCACTCACCTGCTACCGGAGGTGGAGCAGGTCTGCTCCAACGTTGTGATTCTGAATCACGGCAGAGTGGTGATTTCCGGCAGCGTCGGGGAGGTAATCGGCACGGCTGTGATCGAGCACTCTGCTTATCTGCGGGTGCCGCTGCATCTCGTTGAGCGCGCTCGGCAGGTGCTCACGAACTTCCCTGGTCTCACCATCGACCAGGTCGAAGGTCGGCCGGATCTGCTGCGGATTGCCATTGAGGCGCCGGGGACCGCCTCAGGAGCTCCGCCAACCGACGCTATGAACGCCGGCCTCGCGGCGATCACCGCAGCAGGGATTCCAGTCCTCCGGTTCGAATTGGAAGGTGCGCGCTTGTCTGATGCCTTCCTCAAGATGACCAGCGAGGCCGTCGCATGACGCTACGGGTCGCATCGCCTGCCCTTGGCGTACGGCAGGAACTGCGAGCCGACAATGGCCAGCCCGGATGGTTTGTCGTCGCCGAGCAAGAGTGCCGAGACTTGTGGACGAGTGGACGCGGGTTGATTCTGCTCTTTCTCTTCAGCGTTCTGTTGAGCGCCGTGACCTACTTGACGTCGACCAACCAAGCCCTGAACTTTCTTGAGCAACGCGAGTCAGTCAACCTCGTCCTGCAGTTCGCGGTCGCTGTCGGCGTGCTGGCCACCTTGGTCGTGAGCGCTGATGGCATTAGCGGGGAGCGCGAGCGCGGAACCATGGAGGCGCTGCTGGTCACGCCGGTTGCTCGACGGTCGATCATTATCGGCAAGCTCATCGCCGCCCTGACCCTGTGGTTCGCCACGTTCCTGATCAGCATCCCGTACGTCTGGGTGCTCGGTCGTGAGGTGGGAATCTTGGGGCTGGCGCTGGCACTCGGCCTCTGCGTCGGGACGCTGCTAGCCGTGGGCCTCGGTTCGATCGGCTTGTTGATCAGTGCAGCGTGCAACTCGAACAAGACCAGTATCGCGGCCAGCATCCTCCTGTTGCTGATCTTGTTCGCACCGACGCAACTTCCCAGCGGATTGCCGCAGGGCTGGTTCTTTGAGGTGCTGCTGCGAGCCAATCCGGTCGCCTCAGGGCTCGCGTACATCTCCGCGTTGCTTGTCGAAGGCCACAGCTGGACCCAAGATCTGTCCTACCTGATCACGCCGCTGCTGACGGCGATTATCGGGGCCGGCGCACTGATATTCGCGGGTCCACAGCTCGTGCGGCTGACGCGAGGGGTGAATGCGGGATGAGGGAGTTGCTCTTGCTTGGGCTCCTGGTCGGTGTGCTGACCTGGCTCGCGGCTCCTGCTGTCGCGGCGGCGCCCCTGAGCATCAAGGTGGTCGCCGAACCCGCGAATGTCGAGACGGTACTGGGTGGCCGCTTCATGATCACAACCGAGATCACCAACACCGGTTCTGCACCCAGCGGCGAAATCCTGGCGCATCTGAACGTGGCGAGCATCGAGGGCAGCGTTTACGTCGATCCGGAGGATTGGTCGCCGGATCGTAGCCAGCAACTGTCCCTGCAGCCGGGCGAGAGCCGGAAGCTCTCCTGGGACCTGCAGGCCGTCAATGCCGGCCACTTTGCTGCGTACGTCGTCGTCGTGCCGTTCGGCAGCACGGTAGCCGGCAGCGAGGAGCTGTTGATCAGTCCGCTGGTCAACATCGCCGTCGCGAGCCGGTCCACACTGACCGCCACAGGTGCCCTGCCTGTTGTCATTTCGGTGCCACTGCTGCTCGGCTTGGCCGCGGCCGGCGTCTACTTTGGGGCTCGCCGTCGAGGCTCTGATCGATGATGTCGGACTCCACGGTGCGCCCGCCCAAGCCACAATCGGTTCCCCAGCACGGGGACAGCGGAGAGCCGCCCGCGGTGTCGGTCATCATCGCTACTTATAACGCCGGTCCACTGCTCGCCCACGCCCTGGATGCGCTCGCTGCCCAGAGTCTGCCCGCACATCTGATCGAGATCATCGTCGTCGACGATGGTTCAACCGACGACACCTGGCACTATCTCACTGAGGTCCAGGGCATCCGATCAAACCTCAAGATCTTCCAGCAGCCGCACACCGGAGGTCCCAGCGCCGGTCGTAATCGTGGCCTGTCCGAAGCCACCGGGTGGTACGTGTTCTTCCATGATGCAGACGACTACCTTGGCCCGGACGCGTTGCGGCGGCTGCTCAACCTGGCACAGGAGCAGCACTCTGACATCGTCGTCCCACGGGTCAGTTGGTTCGGCAAGCCAGACGTTGAGCCGGCTTCCACCAGAACGGTGCTGGACGCTGACATTGTGGCGGACGGCGTCTGGCGTGCTCTCACCCCGCATAAGTTGATCAAGCGGTCGCTGATCGAACAGCTGGGTCTGCGATTCAGCGAGGACATGGTGCAGGGTGAAGATCAAGTATTCATGGCAACCTGCCTCTTCGCTGCTCACAAGATCAGCATCCTCGGGGGCAAGGACGTCTATAACCGCTGCCTACTGCCCGCCAATGGCAACTTGTCGCGGCAACGGCAGACGCTGAGCAACAAGCAGCTGACCACTTCCCGGATGGTCGGGCTGGTGGTAGCCAATACCCCACCGGGCCAGCGTCGGGATCAGCTGCTTCGGCGAGTCTTCCTGCGTACCCTTCCACCTGCTCTGAACCGCCCGTTCATGACGGCCAGCTCCCAGGACCGGAAGAAATTCCTTGAGGTGACGCAAGCAGAGGTCTTTCCCTACATGCCCTACTCGGTGCTGGGTGAACTCGGGGACCTACAGCGGCTCCGGATGCTAACCGCAAAGATCGGCACAGCTGAGAACCTTGTCGAGCTCAATCGTGCCCTCCGTAAACCGGTCAAGTATGGCGAGGGAGACCTGCCGACCTACACGCTCGGGCCACGTCTCGACCAGCTGTTGAGTGTCGAAGAGCGCCAGGTCGGAGCGCCGCGGCTGCACACGTCGCCGACCCTCTGCCAGGTATCCATATCCCACAGAAGGCTGACCTTTACCGTGAGCATTGACGAGACAAGCGCGCCACCTGGGCGGCTCAGTCTGGCCGCCTGGCTGCCCGGCAGCGCAGACTTCGTTGATCTTGGACATGAGGTGTCACGCTTGGGCCCTACGCTGACCTTCAAGATCAGCGCTCGGCGCTTCCTGCGGGGGGAGTTCGCCTCCTCCGACGACATTGGGGATGGCATAGGCGACAAGCGTCAATGGGTTCTGCTGCTGCAGGCGGAAACCAAGGGAAGAAGGCTAGCCGCCAGCCCGATCATGGTCCCGAGCGACGCGTTACGGCCGGGCGCAACCAAGGCCGAAACGCGAGGCTCTCGAATCCAGGTCGGCGCCACCCCACGCGGATCGGTTGTCGTTACGGCGACGCGGACGAGGCGGTCGCCCGTGTGGCATCGTCACCGGCTGGTGGTGTGAAGCGGTCCGTCAGCGAATGACGGTGAAGCCGCCGGTCCAGCCGATCTGCTCAGTCACCGCAAGCTTGATCTGAAGGAAGCCCAGCGCCTCAAGCTCGCGAGCGCGCGCCAGCGGGCCAACGTCGAGGGCGTCCAGACTGCCGGCCTGAACAGCCGAAATGAGAGCCGCTTTCGCGTCGGCGTCGTCACCTGCGACGAGAACCGTGGTCCTATTCGGGCCTACCTTCTTCGCGCTCAGTGTGGGCGCAAGGTTCGTATTGAACGCCTTGAGTACCCGGGATGAAGGCAGCGCATCGGCAAGGTCCGCGGCGGACGAGCTGTGAGGAGCCGGGACCAGCGAGTCAAAGGTCTCAGGGTCCAGCGGGTTCGTGATGTCGACAACGATCTTGCCGGCCAACTGGTCGCCGTGCTTGTCGACGATGTCCTTGAAGGCCGTGTGGTAGACGGCGAGGATGACGATGTCGCCGTTTACCGGGCCAGGCGGATCGGCGCTACGAATATGGTCGACTGTGGCGCCGCCGGCGGTCAGTAGCTCATCGATTGCGCTGCCCATGTTGCCAGACCCGAAGATGGTGACATTGGTCATGGATTCCCCTTCTCATTGGTGGCACGTGTGGAAACGTGCTCGAAGATCGTACTCAGTGCTGGAGTGCCGCCCGAAATCAGGCCGTAGCACGGACACCTACGGCGTCACGAGCTCAGCGCGTACCGTCGGTTTATGCAGGACGCCGCGGAGATCCGCCGCCGCAAGCGGCGGTCCGACCGAGCCGTTGTTGCCGGGTTATCTCTGATTGTCGTTGCGCTGCTGGTCAGTTCACGAGAGCTCGCACCCGCGCTTGCGACGACGCTAACCGCCATTGTCGGCTTCGGGCTCCTTATGTACGGCGTGCACGTTGCCTGGCTGGTGTTCTACGACCGCGAGCCGGAGGGCCCGTCCAGCTGATCATGACCGTCCAGCTGATCATGACCATACAGCTGATCATGACTATGCAGCTGATCGAGCCCATCGGCTGATCAAGCCCTCCAGCTGATCAAGCTCGTCAGGCCGGTGCCGAAGCGTCGTGCATCAGCCGCTCCACCAGGTCGTCGTCCACATCCGCGAAGAAAGTCCCCACCACGTCCTCGATCTCGTTGAACCCTTCCGCGCAGAAGAGCAGCGGCTGGTAGTGCGTGATGTCGTACGTCTGAACGCCCATTCGCCCCACGTCCAGCGGGTGAAGCTCAGCCTGCTCGACCTGTTGAATCTCCCCGTACGAGGAGAGCAGCCCGGCGCCGTAGGTCCGGACTTCGCCGTGCTCACGAATCACACCGAACTCCAAAGAGAACCAGAAGACCTTCGAGACGAACTCGAGCGCCTCGGTGGTTTGTACCCGCCGAGCTGCCTGCCCCGCCACACGGTAGAGGGCGGCGAAGCGATCGTGGGCCAGACAGTTGCCGTGGCCGACGACCTCATGGATGACGTCGGGCTCTGGTGTGTAAAGCGGCACGGAGTGATGGCGAATGTACTGCGTGGAATGGAAGGTGCCGTCGGCCAAGGTTCCGTAGAACTCAAGCAGAGGCACTAGCCCGGCCGCGGGCACGTACTGGAAGCCGGTGAGCGGCTTGAGGAGCTCGTTCACCTCGACGAGCTGCGGGATCTTGTCCTCAGGAAGGTGGAGTCGCTCTTTGCCCTCCAGGTATGCGGCGCACGCGAGGCGCTGGTGGAGGTTGTGAAGCTCGGCGCAGACGATGCGCCAGACCTCCTGCTCGGCGTCGGTGTATGTCGCGATTGGCGGGGGTGTGCCGGGCTGCCAATCCATGGCTAGCGCGGCAAGAGCGTTGCGTCGGGCCCGGTACTCCGGGTCGACGGCACCTGGGTGATCGTCACCCAGGTGAACGGTGACGTCGTCGCCTGAGCGCGTCACCGGTGAATAAAGCTGAGCTTCTTCGAACATCGCTGCCTCCGGGTTGTCCGGACGTCGCACAGCGCGCCGTCATTTTTGGGTTGGCCGTCGCTCTGGCGTGGCAGATCGACAACCGCGTGGGTCGGTTTGTGGTCCAGGACCCAGGTTAGTCACAGCCATTCACGTCTGGGTGAAATGGCCCCTGAGTCGGTCGGCGGACACTGGTGATGCGCTGGGAACGCGGGCCGCGATGTGTCGAGCGATGTACTCGGCATCTCGACCGACCCCGCCGACGAGTGACGAGGCGGCTGAGGCGAGAAAGAACAAACCGATGAAGTACAGGCCGGGCTCGGCCGCAACGCCGCGATCATGGACGGGTTGACCGTCCTCGTCGAACGCGTCGAGGTGGACCCAATCGAGCGCCGCGCGGTATCCGGTGCACCACACAACGTTGGCCACCTCTACCACGCGTCCATCCTCAGCGACCGGCATGCCGTCCTGCACGCCGATCGTCCTCGGGAGGCGTACCACCCCGGCGAGGTCCAGATCCTTGGGCTTGACCCGCCCCAGCGGGAGGGTCATCTTCAGCATCTGCGGTCGCATCCGCCGTCCAATCGGGTTGGTCACGCTGGCCACCCGCGAGATAAAAAACCAGAAGGGTGGGGTCACGAGCTTGTCGACCGGGCTTCCGGCGCGCGCCGGATCGGTACCAGGATGCCGACCTGAGAGCCACGCTCGGCGCGTACCTGAGAGTTCGAGCGCGATCTCGGCTCCCGAATTCGCGGCGCCCACCACGAGGACATCACCATCGCGCAGCTGGGAGAGTCTGCGGTACTGGCTTGAGTGGAACTGCAAGATGCTCTCATCGAGCTGATCGGCGAAGTCGGGTACGTACGGCGCCTGATAACCGCCGGTGGCCAACACGACGTTATCCGCCTCGAACCGATGATCATTTGCGATGACGACGAATCGGTCGGCATTTCTGGTGACTGCTTCGACCTGCATACCCCGTCGCACAGGAAGATCAAATCGGGTGGCGTATGCCTCGAGGTAGTCGGCCATCTCGTCCTTCGTCGGGCAACGGCTCCGCGGCCCCGGAAAATCTAGACCGGGCAAGTCGCTGAGGTACGCCGGCGTGAACAGTTGCAGGGAGTCCCAACGCTTGCGCCAGGAGTCGCCGGTCCGCTCATTGGCGTCCAAGATCACAAACGACCGGTGTCCTTGGGCAAGGTAGTAGCCGACTGCTAGGCCAGCCTGGCCGCCGCCGACGATGATGGTCTCGACCTGCTCGGTCATGCGACCAAAGTAGCCGATCAACATCGGCCTGGCATCGATGAAATCCCTCATCTTCGTTGCCGTGGCATGGTCAGATCTGACCATGCCAGATGGGTTCGAGCAGGCTTTGTTCGAGGGCGAAGGCGGCGGCTGCGGTCCGCGAGGAAACACCGAGTTTGCTGAAGATGTTCTGCAGGTGCCGGGCCACAGTGTGCTCGCTGATCATCAACGTCGAGGAGATCTCACGGTTGGTCCGCCCGGTTGCCACGAGGCTGAGAACCTGCACCTCGCGGGCTGTCAGGCCGTTCGGATAGCTCGGCTGGGCGGAGCTGATCAACTGTCGCAGCCGCTCGGCCTCCGGTGCCGCGCCCATCTCCTCAAAGACCTGGCCTGCGGCCTCGAACTCGATCTCTGCACTATCGGTATCACCAAGCTCCCGGCAGGCCTGCCCGACCAGAACGCGGGCCCGAGCTGACTCATAGGGAGCCTCCATCTGCCTCCAGATCGACACCGCCCGACGCAGCTCGATCAGGGCCCCCGCCGGATCACCTTGTGCGAGCAACCCAGCGCCCCTCGCGTCCGCGGCGGCGGCTCGGAGAAAGGGTGCCCCGAGAGCCTCGGCGATCGTGAACAGCTCATCCGCTGCGGTCTGGGCCGCGCTGACCTGGTGCGCGGCCAACATGATGTCGACGTACGCGGGCAGCACCCGGCACCGGCTAGGGCGATCCGAGGATTCGTCGAGCACCCGAGCAATCGCAGCGGCCGCGACATTGACGCGGCGCTCAGCGAGCCGCAGTAGGGCCAGACCTGGCTGCGGCTGTCTCCCGAACTCCCCGACACGACGGTAGGCCTGCTCGGCCTCGGTGAACTCGCCCCGTAGACGATGCATCTCGGCAAGCTGGTAATAGGCGTTGGCGATCGCAGGCCGTCCCGCAAGCCGATCGCACGCGCGGGTCGCCTCGTCCAGAGCTCGAGCCCAGTCGCCGTGCAGCTGCGAGATCTCGGACCGGTGCACCAGGCATTGGCCCGCGTACGGAACGAGGTCGGGTTGACCGTCGCACCACCGGGTAAGGGCCGCAGTCCACTCCTGAGAGCGACGCAGGTCATAGACCTCCTGGCAACCCTCGATCACATTGCAGTAGGCGAGCCCGGTCAGGGCGGGCAGGAGCTGATCGGTGGTCACCGAGACCATGGCCTCATCGAGCAGGGCCAGACCTGCCTTGGTCTCTCCGCGGGCGAGCCGCGCTCGTCCTTGGAGGATGAGGGCCATGGCTGCGAGGTCAGCGTCGCCGAATCGTTCCCCGACCTCAAAGGCTTGGGTTGCGGCGGCCAGCATTGCGTCAAGATCGCCCGCCTCGGCGTGATCGAAGGCGGCGAGAAGATGGAGGAAGCCACGTTCGGGGCAGTCGATACCTTCGCGTTCGACAAGGCGTTGGGCGCGGTTCAGCCAGCCGGCGCCCGGTCCGACTTCGCCGCTTATGTCAAGGATCGTGCCGAGCCAGCCGGCGCAGCGCGCGGCGGATAGCGGCTCGCCCGCATCGAGATGGGCACGGTATGCCCGGCCCATGGTTCGGGCGAAGTCCTCATCCCGTGCGGTGAGGTGGGCAGACCAGGCGAGCAGCCACAGGTCGGCAGCAGCCAGGGGCTCGGTCTCGTCGGCTTGAGAGAAGGCGTCGAAGGCGGCGATCCACTGTCGCCGCCGGTAGCAGTCGCGGCCGCGCTCCCGTAGGTCCGAGACTTGCGGCTCAACTCGGTCCATCGTGTCCTCCACGACCGAAGCGCACGACTGTTTCCTGCGCCTCTGCTGACCCAGTCTTTCTTTCGCTGACGCATCTGGGGGAAGAAATGCGGCCTATGCGCCCGGTTCTCGCCACGCGGAACCGGCCCGGACTGCCGCAGTTCATCTGGCAGTGCGACCTCGAGACAGACCTGTTCATCTCGGCTCGAGCGACCCAGGCCTCCGCTGCCTACGATCCACCTCAAAGAGATTGCTCCATGCCTCGTCGAAGGTGGGTTCCGGCCCCTCGTACCCTGCGGATCGAAGCGCGTCAAAGAGCGGCTTAGCCCGCGGCGCTCGGCGACCCACTGCGCCTCAACGATCTCGTGCGCTGGGAAGGTCGACGAGCCGAACGCCCGGATCTTGCCTTGCCGCTGCAAGTCAGTGAGCGCGGCCAGGGTCTCCTCGATGTCGGTCGCGGGTTCGGGGCGATGGACCTGGTAGAGATCAATCCAGTCGGTCTGCAGCCTGCGCAGGCTGTTCTCGACCTCACGGATGATCCAGCGCCGTGAGTTCCCGCGCTTGTTCGGGTCACCGCCCTGCTGCCCGGCGCCCACGTCCATCGGCCCGTGGAACTTCGTGGCCACAATCACGTCGTCTCGTCGACCACCCGCCAGCGCCTTGCCAACGATCTCCTCCGACTCGCCGAGGGAGTACACGTCGGCAGTGTCAATGAAGTTGATGCCAGCATCCAGCGCTCGGTGGATGATCTTGATCGAGATGTCATGATCCGGCTCGCCCCAGGCGCCGAACATCATTGCGCCGAGGCAGAGCGGGCTATCCGTTGATCTCGCTGCCCCGCCGGCGCGATCCGTTCAAGACTTGCTCATGCCTCGTCGAAGGTGGTTCTGCGGATCGAAGCGCGTCAAAGACGCCGCGGACGACCTGCCTGGGCCAACGCAGGCGCTCAGAGGTCACTCGGATCAATGTCCAGCGATCGCGCGCGAAATCCTCCTGTCGGTCGATGTCTCGGTTCCACTGGCCGCGGTCGGTTCGGTGCTGATCACCCTCGTACTCGATAATGATCTTGAAGGCGAGATAGACAAGATCGACTCGACCGATCGGACCACTGTCGTCGCCGATGACGACATTGCACTCCGGTGTCGGCAGGCCCGCCAGCACCAGGCAGAGTCTCAGCCACGTCTCGCGCGGCGAGTCAACTCGCTCTCGAACCAGCTCTACCGCAGCCCTGGCGGACCGGCAGCCCCAACTGGAGTCCCCGCGTACGTACGCCTCAAGCTCTCGCGAGGGCGGCGTAGTCGCAGCCAGTCACCCGCGGCGTCACCGCCTCACAGCTGCAGCCTGGCGACCGGCGCTCGAGCTCGAGGAGGTCCAGGTGACCGAGCTGCAACCATCCAGACAGTGTTCCGGCACCGCGATCTGGTCGCGTTGCTGGGGAAGGCGGCTAACCCGAGTCACCTGCACGCTCCGTCGCCGGATCTGATGAGGATGCGTGGTGACAAGCCGGAGCGGCAGTTCTGCGCCGACCAGGACTCCGTAGAGTCGGAGGCCGGTTACGCCCGTGGCGATCGTGGGCGTCGGGAGGGTCAGCAGTGTGGCCCGTACCAAGGTTGCGTACGACTCCGGCACCGCCGTAGTGGCATAGACCCCTCGAGCGACCGCCCGAAATCGAGTCCCGCGAAGCATCCGTCGCGACATCCCGTGAGCGCGCGCCTCGGTGATTGCGAACGGGCGGTTACGGAGTTCGTCAGGAATGTCTCGGGCCGGCATGACCTCTTTTTAGCGACCGCCCGAAATCGAGTCCCGCGAAGCATCCGTCGCGACATCCCGTGAGCGCGCGCCTCGGTGATTGCGAACGGGCGGTTACGGAGTTCGTCAGGAATGTCTCGGGCCGGCATGACCACACACTGTGGCCGAGCTGATGCGCCTCGCCGAGGCTCAGCGAGCAATCTGTGGATAGCTTTTCGAAAACAAGAAGTGCGCACCTATGGCCGGGCTCCACCCCTCAAAACCCGGCCCGAAGTGCGCACTTTCCGGAGGACTGCAGGCTTGCGCTAATGCTCAGCTCAGGAGGCCAGCGCCTTCTGCTTGAGCTGGTCGAACTCAGCCTGGGTAATTGCACCGCTGTCCAGCAGGCTCTTTGCAGACGCGATCTGGTCGGCAGGGCTGCTGCTACTGCCCTGAGTGGCGACCGACTTGATGTACTGGTCGGTGGCGGCCTGAGCTTCCCTCATGGCCCCAGCTTGACGCTCCGCCATACCCCTGCCGCGGGCGATCAGATAGATCAGGAGCGCCAGGAATGGGAAGATGATCAAGAAGATGATCCAGAGCGCTTTCCACCAGCCGCTCAAATCCTTGTCTCGGAAGAGATCAGCGATGACGTGGAACAGCACCATCAGGTAGCAGATAAAGAAGAAGCTCCACACCAACAGCCAGAAGAAGTCCCAGAAGTCCATTTACGCCAACCTTCCCCTTGAGTCGAAACAGCTGGGCGCGCCCAGCCGCGACTCACTCTAAGGCA
Organism: uncultured Actinomycetota bacterium; assembly: GCA_963840505.1. Lineage (GTDB taxonomy): Bacteria > Actinomycetota > Actinomycetes > Propionibacteriales > Propionibacteriaceae > Microlunatus. The sequence continues at coordinate 46,829 of CAWIZB010000020.1, read as the reverse complement.
TGTGCCTTGCTTCATCTGGAGATTCGACGGTTCCATCAGAGGCCGGATCGCGGCCCGGTGTTCACCGTCGATTCTTGGCACCGAGATGCCCGATCTCAATGGCCGTGTGCTTCACTCAGCTTGATCTCATCGATCACCCGTGGGGGGTGATTCCACTCCAGGCTGGTTAGTGAGAGCATCAGGTCAAAGTTGTCGACGAACGTAGCTACGGCGCTGCAGATCTGCGCGCCGGCCGGCGTGAGAGGTGGAGCATGACCGAGCAGGACATGGGAGAGCAGGAGATGACAGCGCAGGAGATGACAGCGCAAGACGTTGGCCCGATTGACTATCTGGCGGTGGAATTCCCAGAAGCCAGAATGAGAGGAGAGGGTCTCGCCGCTCTTCTCGACCTCCACGATCGCGGCATCATTCGACTCCTCGACGCCAGGGCTGTTGTGCGTGAGGCCGACGGCACGTTCACGGCTGCCGCGATAGCTGATCTCGATGGCGATGGGACTCTCGACCTTGCCGTCTTCGAAGGTGTCGAGTCCGGGCTGATAGATGATGAGGACCTTCAGCAAGCCGCCGACCTCATCGAGCCCGGGAAAGTCGTGGCTCTGCTCATGTACGAGAACACGTGGGCGATTCCTTTCGTCTCAGCCATGAGGCGGGTCGGTGCCGAGCTCATCGCCAGCGGCCGCATTCCGGCCGACGAGGTTATCGCAGCGCTCGACGCACTCGAGGCTGAAGAGGCGCAGGTTCAGGCGACATAGAGAAAGAAAGAGAGAGGTCTAACAAATGGGACTCATTCGTGGAGTAGCGCGAACTGCAGTGGTTGCTGGCACCGCGACTGCGGTATCAAATCGTGTATCACGGCGGCAGGCCAATAAATGGTCGGCTCAGGAGGAGGAGCAGGCAGCCCCGGAGGAGCAGGCACCCCAGGAGGAGCAGGCCCCCCCGCCACAGCCGGCCGCGCCGGCTGCACCGACCCAGGACGACATGCTTGATCAGCTTCAGAAGCTTGGAGAGCTCAAAGCTTCCGGGGTACTGACCGAGGAAGAGTTCGCCGCACAGAAGGCGAAGATCCTGGCCGCTGGCTGACGAAGGGCAGGCGCTGTGAACAGTTTCGGGGATTTCTTCTGGTTGCTGGTGTGGGCCTTCGTTTTCGGCTGCTACTTGGTCGTGTTGTTCCAGGTCGTGGTCGATCTGTTCCGTGATCAGGATCTGAGCGGCTGGTGGAAGGCGATATGGATCATTTTCCTGATCATCGTGCCGTTCCTGAGTGTGTTGATCTATGTGATCGCCCGGGGCAGGGGGATGGCTGAGCGTCATCTGGCTGCCAGGGGTGGTGGCCGGGAAGCTGATACGTATGTGCCGCCGCCGATCATGAGTATGCCCAAGCCGCCGGCCGATCAGATCGCCTCAGCCCAGACATTGCTCGACCAGGGCGCGATCACTCAGGCCGAGTTTGATCAGCTGAAGCAGAAAGCGCTCGCCTGATCGGCACGGTTCCGACTACGCACCTGTCAGCCGGTGCGGCGGGGGCGTAGCCCTCGCCGCATCACCAGCCGGGTCGGTGACCGGCGTACCACCTCGCGGAGTCCGGCCCGCTCAGCTCCTCCAGGTCCGTCCATGTCTGGTTCGTCAACGGTCGTACCTCAAACATGGCTGCAGTTTGTCATCGATCACGTAAGGTGCGGACGTGAAGCCGTTCCTGATGCTCGGGATCCGGGCCGAGGATGTCGCCGCCGACGGCGAGTACGCCGCCATTCTTCGCTGCACTGGCCTCGACGAAAGCCGGCTGCAACGGATCCGGATGGAGCAGGCCGAGCTCGGCACTGTTGATCTTGATCAGTGGTCGGGAATCATTCTCGGTGGTGGCCCGTTCCAGGCCAGCGATCACGAGGAAAGCAAGTCCGCCACACAACGGCGTGTGGAAGCCGAACTGACCGCCCTGCTGGATGACGTAGTGGAACGCGATTTCCCTTTTCTCGGCGCGTGCTACGGAATCGGAGCACTGGGCCGCCACCAAGGTGCAGTTGTCGACCGAACCTATCCTGAGCCGATCGGCGGCATCCGGATCAAGGTCACCAGGGCGGGCCAGGAAGATCCCCTCTTCCAGTGCGCTGGATCGTCCTTCGGCGCGTACGGCGGTCACAAGGAGGCGATCAGCAAGCTGCCGGCGCACGCAGTGACGCTGGCCTTCTCGGAGCGCTGCCCGGTGCAGGCCTTTCGCATCGGCAGACGGGTCTACGCCACCCAATTCCACCCTGAGCTCGACCTGGACGGCCTGGCCACTCGGATCGAGGTCTACAAGTACGCCGGCTACTTCAAGCCCGAGGAGGCTGATGCCGTCCTGGCAGCGGCTCGAGCAAGCGGGGTTACCGAGGTCCCCAACATCCTCGAAAGGTTTGTGGAGCTCTTCGCCCGCAACTGAACTTGCTCCGGGTGCTCCTAAAGTTCGGCGATGCCGGTGCCGAGGATCACAACGCCGATCATGAACATCATGGACGATGTCAGGATGCTGCCGTTATGAGCCAGCCAATCCCTAGACGCGATGAGCTTCGGCTCCATCCATCGTGGCGCGATGAGCGACGCGGCGATCGGTACCACGACGGTCGAGGTGGCGATCACGGTGTAGATGGCTATCAGCACGGCATCTTCGCCGGCCCTCACGGCCGCAGCGTTCAGCGCAAGCCCTGCAGCCATCCCGAGGAGCAGCCCTTTTGGTCGGAAGTTGAGTAGCACAGCAACCGCGAAAGAAACCAGCGCTCCGAATGAGTCGACTGCGGAGAGCCAGCGCGGCAGCCCTGCGCGCTCGGTCCGAGAGCGCCGTCGCAGCTGGACCACGCCGAGCACGATCAGAGCAGCCCCGATCGTGATCTCGAGTACGGCGGTCGCCGTATCGCGCCTCCCAAGTGGTGACTCGGGAAGCGCCGAAGCGCCCAGCAAACTGAAGATGATCACGGCAGCGACCCCGATCACCCATCCAACAAGAAAGGGGACTGCGGCCCGATTGCGATTGGGCGACAGCAAGATCAAGATGGTAACGGTGATGGGCACTGAGCTGATCGCGACTGCGACCGCGATCGGGAGCAGCCCGCCGAATGCCTGCCACATCGTGCCTGTCCGTCCCCCTCACCGGTGACTAGTCGCCCACGCTAGCGGACCTGAGGGGCGAGCCAAACGCTAAACGCAACTGCGGTGATGATCAGTCGGCCCAAGTTCTCCCGCGACTGACTGAGCGCCGCAGCCTGAGCAGCCCGTCTGATCCAAGATCGATTCGTGACCCGAACTGGCGGCTCACCTTGTCCAGCACGGTTCTGAGCCATCTGGCATCCCGATACGACGCCCGGTGCAACCGCATCTGGCGTGCCTGCAGCGGTGCCATGCGCAGCTCGACGAGGTCTCCGGATGTCGCATCCAGACGCGGCAGATAGAGCAGCCGAAGATCATGCCGATACTGATCGTGACCGTGGATGCCCTCGTAGTCATCGACCAGATCCCCACAGCCGTACAAAATCAGCTTCCCGCGATAGACCTCGATGGGCCGGGGATGATGCGAGGAGTGCCCATGCACCACATGCACGCCCCCGTCGATGAGGCGGTGGGCAAAGCGGATCTGGTCGGCTGCCACGCGGTACCCCCAATTGCCTCCCCAATGTGCTGAGACGACTGCGACATCACCGGGTTGCCGCACCTCTTGCACCTGGCGGCACAGCTCATCGGCAGCCGCATCGCTGAGCGGAGCGACGACGTGTACGCCGGGAGTGTTGTCTGTAGCCGCCCACTCATGCGGAACCCCGCTGGACGGCGTACCGAAGGCAAAGACCACGACCCGTCCGCCCAACCTCGGGATCGGGATGATCGCCGGCGACTGAGCCTCATGCAGAGATCGTCCGGCACCCGCGCTGGTGAGCTCAGCTGCGGCGAGCACATGGAGTGTTTCAAGCAGGCCCCGGCGGCCGAAGTCCAGTACGTGGTTGTTGGCCAGGACGCATACATCCGGCCGGAGGGGGGCCAGCGCGCGAGCGTTCGCAGGATTCATCCGGTAGTGGACGCCCTTGCCTGGGACGTAGTCGTTACTGGTGGTGATGCTTGTCTCCAGATTGATGATCCGGGCGTCGCAGCCGGCGTACCCAAGCAGCTCAAGGGCATCACCCCACGGCCACGACCAATCGACCGGTTGCGGAATGCTGCCGTTCGCCCTGATCGCGAGATCAACGTAGGTCCGAGCGTCACGCACATTCCGTTCGTACAGAGTGGGGTCTCCAGGGTGCGGGAGGATCTGGTCCACCCCGCGCCCGAGCATCACGTCTCCGCTGAGAAAGAGTGTCAGCGCATCCCGCGCTGACTTTGACGCAGGCTCTGACATCCCTTCCCAGCGTAGAACGCTGGGCGTGGCAGTGCCGGGGGCAGGGATGCTGCCAGTCCGCCGATCATGGGAAACTGAGGCTGATGGATACCGTTCTCGTGACCGGTGGGACGGGGCACCTTGGCAGGGACCTCGTCTCTCGACTCAAGGGCTCCTACCGCGTACGGGTGCTAGCCCGGTCGCCAGGATCAGATCACGATGTGGAGTGGATTCGCGGGGATCTCGCCACCGGTGAAGGTGTTGCCGACGCTCTTGCCGGCAGCCAGTCCGTGATCCACGCCGCGACGCTTTCACCGGCCGCGCGCCGTGGCTACGTCGTACCAAAGGATCTCTGGTCCAGTCCCTCCGAGGTCGATCGTGACGGTACGGCCCAACTATTGGAGAAGTCCGCCGCGGCTGGGGTCGGTCACATCATCTATGTCTCCATTGTCGGAATCGACAAGCCCCGCATCCCATACCTGCGACGCAAGCTGGAGGCCGAATACCTCATCCGTCAAGGTCCAATCCCTTGGTCGATCGCCCGAGCGACCCAGTTCCACTGGTTACTTGACCGCATGCTCGGGAGGATGGCACGGCTCCCGATGGTGCCGTTGCCAGACCTGCAGGTTGAGCCGGTGGACACGACTGACTTCGCGGACTATCTCGTCGAAGCCGTCGGCAATGAGCCGGTTGGCCGACTGGCCGACTTTGGTGGCCCAGAAGTCTTGACGTTCTCCGAGGCCTTTGACCAGTGGCTGCAGATCCGGCAGCGGACCGTTCCCACTATGCGGATCCCGCTGCCGTCGGCTGTCAGCGATGCTGCCGCGGCTATGTCGATCAGCGACCCGGACAGTAGGCGCGGAACGGTCACCTGGGTCGACTGGCTGGGTACTCACACGGCGGAATGACCGACGTGCGCTGCCGGCACGTCGCGCCGCCAGATTCAGGCCAAGCCGTCGGTAGCGTGTCAGCGTGGTAAACGCGCAGACGAACGCAGGGACGCGCGTCGGGCTGGTGCACGCGCTGTCCCGAAGACACCGAAATCAGCTCCAGAGAGCTGGAGATCACAAGGAGTCGGCGTCTTCTTCGGCAAGCTCCTCTTCTTCAAGTTCACTCACCGCGAGGGCGAACCCGAGTGCCCTACTGATCTTGGAGCTCGCCGAGACGATGCGCGCGGTGCCAACCAGAGGCGCAAGCGTGACCAGAACCTGTTGGGCATCCTCCAACGTCAGGCCCTGTTCGGCGCCGGCGCCGAAGTGGAAGAGATAGGAAGCCGGTGCCGCGTCCAAGGCGACGAGTGCAGCGAATCGCAACAGAATCTGTGCAGCTGGGTCGAGCTCGCTAGCCTCCACCGCTGCCTCGGTCATAGTGGCGAGTAAATCGAGGACGGGCGTCGCAGCCTCATCGGCCATCGGGTGCCTCCCTTTCCAGAGGTTGTAATCCGATCCGAACCGTCGGTTCGCGGAGTGCGACGGTATCGCCATGCGGTAACGCTCCGCATCGCCCAGCACGGGTGATGTGCAAAGCGGCGTGGTTGGAACTGTCTCCTATGGGTCACCCATAGCTAATATGAGCGCGTGCCAACCGACGCTCTCGCCAGCACGCCGCGACGCGGCTATGCATCCGCCGCGCGTACCGAGCGGGCCCAGAACACCCGCAAGCGAGTGATCGAAGCTGCGACCCGGCTGTTCGTCCAGCAGGGCTACGTCACGACGACCATGCGGGCCATCGCCGCCGAGGCCCGCGTCTCCGTACCCACGGTTGAGCTGCTCTTCGGCACCAAGGCGCAACTCCTGCACGTGGTGATTGACGTGGCCATCGCCGGTGATGACGAGCCGGTACCAGTGCTGGGCCGGGCTTGGGCGGCCGATGCCCAATCGTCGCGCGACGTCGAGGACTTCCTTTCAGTTGTGGCGCGGGTGGTGTCCGAGGCACAGACCCGATCTGCTGGAGTGATGCTCGCCGCGTACGAGGCGGCGGCCTCTGACCCAGATATCCAGCTCTTGATCTTGGATCGAGAATCTCAGCGGGAGCGCACCACGAGCTGGATCGTTGACGGCGTTGTCGAGCGTGCTGGGCTTCGTTCAGGGCTCGACAGAGCCGGCGCCATTGACACCGTGTGGCTGTTGATGGATCCGGTGGTCTTCAGCCGCCTCACCCGACATCGGGGTTGGAGCCCGGACCGCTACGCATCCTGGTTCGCCGACAGCGTCGCCCAGTTGCTGGTTGGCGGCACCGTCAAGCATTCGCGCTGACGTTCTCCCTCGGAACCGTCTCTCGCGCTGAGGCGATGGTGCGTACTCGGAGGGCCACCAGAACCAGCCAGCCTGATACGGCGGTTATGAGCGCCCGCTGCATGACTCCCACCCAGGGTCCCTCCGCCTGCACGAACAGCAGAGCCAACGCGGCTCCCGCGAAAAGCGACGACCATACGACGAGCGACCGCCATCGTGCCTGGTGCGCGAAGGTCCACGTCAGCATGATCATCCCGACGATGACACAGAGGTAAAGCCAGGCTTTGACTGTCTTCGTCGAGGGGAACTGCTGGTCTAGCCCTGGTTCTGCATCACCAGTGATCGCAAAAGTGCACCATCAGGACCATGTCGGGTCACTGGTGATGTGTATTCAGGGTCGACCGGAGGTGATCAGCTCCGTGGCGGAACGATGTCTACCATCCAGGGCACACCGTACTTGTCAGTGCACATGCCGAAGACGTCTCCCCACATCTGCTTCTCCAGTGGCATGGTCACGTTGCCACCTTCGGCAAGCTTGTCCCAGTAGCTGCGCAGCTGCTGCTCGTCATCTCCGCTCAAGCTGATGGTGATATTGCCGCCGCCGGCATTGGACTCCATACCTGGAGGAGTGTCGGCCGCCATCAGTGTCATGCCGTTGTCGGTCTCAAGCTGTCCGTGCATGATGTTGTCTGCTCCGGGCGCGTTCGGATCGCCGTACTCACCGAAGGTGTTCAACAACAAGTTGCCACCGAAGACGCCTTTGTAAAACTCCAGCGCTTGCCGGGCATTGTCGCCGAAGTTGATGTAAGGGTTGAGAACTGAGGGCACGTTTGCTCCTTCCAAATCCTTTGTGGGCTGCTCGTCGCAGACTACTAACGCGGTCTGACAGGCCGTGCGAGGCCCCCGGAGGTCAGGAGTTCACCATCCAACGATGCCCGAACGGGTCCCGGAAGGTAGCGGACCGGCCGTGATTGGTGGACTCGGGGCCGCGATCCAGCCGGGCACCCATCCGGGCGGCCGCCGCAGCGACGGCGTCGCAGTCCGCCACCTCGAGGTGTAACGACACGGGGCTGCCATTCGACGGATCGGGTGGCTCGACATCCACCTCAGGGAACGGGTCGGCCATCATCAGGAGCGCATCACCGATCGTCAACTCGACGTGGCCAACCCGCCCATCGTCCATCAGGTACGGCTTGCCCTTCACCGTGGCACCGAATACCTCCCCGTACCAGGCGATCGCAGCTCGCGAGTCGGCAACGCAGAGGTATGGGGTGAGTTCACTCATATCGGTTCTCCTTCTGGATTGATCGGTGTCATGAACGACCACAACCCGCCCTCGAGATCACGCGCGGCGTACTCTCGAACGCCGTACGGCATGTTCTTAGGTGGATAGACAACACTCGCGCCGGCCACGACTGCTCTTTCGTGGTGCCGGTCAACGTCATCGACCATGACAGCCATGGAGTGGGTGCTGACGCCCAGGCTCGTGGGGGACACCAGGTCGTACTCCGCCGATGGCGGGTGCATCCAGATGACACCGTCGCCGACGTGTAGCTCGCCGTGCACAACCCGGCCAGACTCGTCGCGAGTGATCGTGCCCGGGCCGAAGCCGAACACCGCGACCAGATGATCATGCACAGCTTCGATGTCGTGATAGACGAGCAGGGTCAGCCGTTGGGTTAGACCATGATCGATTTCGGTCATGTCGTGCAGGATGTCCAGCAGCTCCTCATCGGTAGGGCTGCCTGCGGTCAGGGATTCGCGTACGGTGATCATGCGCTCCCGATGACGACCCAGCGCCGCCATGCGTTGATCCAGCTGCCCAATGTGCCGACCGATTGTGTCGGACAGATCGCGCGAGGAGTCGTCAAGTTCACGGCCGATGTCTGAGAGTGGAAGGCCCAGCTGCCTGAGAAGTGAGACGCGGTAGAGGCGGCGGAGATCTTCGTTCGCATAAACCCGATGCCCGCCAGCCAGCCGCTCCGACGGACTGAGCAGGCCCAACTCCTCGTAGTACCGCAGCGTCCGGGTAGTGAGGCCCGTTCGCGCCGAGACTTGGCCGATCCGCCACCGTGGTTCGGAATGATCATTCACTCCTCAACGGTAGAACTTGACGTCGCGGCAGGTTCAAGAGCTGATTGGCCCGACAATCGCCCAGCCTGGTCAGGGTTGACTATTCGTTACCAATCTGCAATAGACTGCTGCGGAAGATAACGCTTTGGTCACAATGCTCGGGGGAAGTGATTACACGTGGCTCGACCCTGTCCGCGTCCGGCGATGCAGCGGGTAGCACGACGTGAGCCTCGGTTGGCAGTGCGCCGCCATCGCAAGGTTGTTGTCGTCCTCGCGGTCAGCGTCGCCCTCGCACTGAGCGGCCTCGGCCTAGAGTCCGCCTCGGCTTCGACGAGGTCAAGACTGGCAGTGAGCTTGAACTCGGATCGGTCGAGTGCTGCGCGGCTCGACGGTTCGATGGTCAACGGGAAGATCTACGTCTTCGTAGGAACTCGAAGACTCTCGACAAAGTCGACTTCTACATTGACAGCCCGCGGCGGACGAATAGGCCACCCGTTCGAACTGACAAGAAGGCACCTTTTGACCTCGCAGGCACTAAGACCAACGGTAGGGCACGCCCGTACAACACGGCGAAGCTCGCAGATGGAACCCATACCATCAGGGTCGTAATGACGTGGGCGGATGGCACGACATCCACCCGGCGGGGGCGCTTCAAGGTCCACAACGGGGGCGCAAAACCGACACCCACCCCAACCACCACCGCGCCGACGGTAACGACGACGACCACTGCACCGGCCCCGGCAGCCACGACCACCGCAGCCTGTCACACGACCACTGCGCCAGCCCGACCACCGCGCCGCACCGCCACGACGGCCCTGCCATCGCACTCGGCCAATACCAACTTTCCGGATGGCCGACGGTAGCCGGCCAATCCGTCACGGACCAACGCTGGATGCGTCGGCGGTCATCAACGCCGTAGTCGCGAGCTAACCGCTCGATTGCCCAGGTCAGGTACTCCACCATCAACTCGGCCACAGCATCATCTTCGCGGCCGGTTCGGCTCACGGGTCACACATCCTGCGGAAACCACATCGACCCTCACAGAGCCACAATAGGACCAGGCAGAGTCCCGCCGGAAGGTCGAGAGGCTCCCTCGGAGTTGCACCTCCTCTGGCGGGCCGCATAGTTGGGTTCTGCAAGTTGATCTTGGTTGTCCCTCCCTCATCCGGTTCACTCCGGCTTCACGTCACAAGCCGCAACTGGCCGGACGAGACGACGACATGGCCCGGGCTTGACGTCGCGGCAGGTCAAGAGTGGCAGGCGGGATACTCGAAGCCGATCCACCCTGACGAGAGGACACCACCGTGAATCTGAAGCTGCGGTTGATCTTGCAACACGGATTGATCCCATGATCCAGCACATCGCGGTCGTCGGCGCCGGATACATGGGTGGCGGAATCGCCCAGGTATTCGCGATGACAGGCATTGATGTGGTGATCGTGGACGCCGATCCAATCCTCACAGCGCGTCACCTCGAGCGACTTCGCCAAGAGGCTGAGGACTTCGAGAACCGAGGGCTGTTCCAGCCCGGTTCGGCGGAGCTGGTGCGAAAGCACCTCCGAGCTGCCGATAGCGTTGCCGCGGCGGTCGCCGACGCAGATCTCATCGAGGAGGCGGTACTCGAACGGCCTGAAGTCAAGGGCCCAGTGCTGCGCAGCATCGAGTCTGCGGCCCGCCCGGAAGCCGTGATCGGCAGCAACACTTCGACGCTGCCGATTGGTGATCTTGCCGCCGGTCTGGAGCACCCGGAGCGCTTCCTCGGGATCCACTTCTCCAACCCCGCGCCGTTCATTCCGGGCGTGGAGCTGATTGCGCACTCCGGAACCGACGAAGGCGTCATCGAAGCGGTCGAAGCTTTCGTGCCCTTGACGGGCAAGCTAACCGCTCGCGTTCGCGACAAAGCCGGCTTCGTGCTCAACCGGCTGCAATACGTGCTGCTCAAGGAAGCGATCAACCTCGTCGAGGAGGGCGTTGCCACACCAGAGGACGTGGACACTATCGTCCGCACCACCTTCGGTTACCGGCTGCCTTTCTTTGGCCCCTTTGCCATCGCCGACATGGCCGGCCTGGACGTTTACCGCGACGGCTTCCGCACCATGCAACAGCACTACGGCGAGCGCTTGGCGGCGCCCAAGATGCTCACCGAGCTCGTCTCGGCCGGGCAGTACGGGGTCAAGCAAGGCGGCGGCTTCGTCACCCCATCTGGCGACCAGGCAGCGCTGGTCGCCTACCGCAACACCGCCTATGCCCGGCTAGGGCAGCTGCTCAAGGAACTCGGCCCTGTCCCGAAGGGACGAGTCGATACCGGTGTCCCCGAAGGGACGAGTCGATCCTGTCCCGGAGGGAAGAATCGATACCGCCCCGAAGGGAGAAAGCGACGAATGATCAGTTCTCCGTACACCGCCGAGGACTGGCCGATCGCGGCCGCCATGCTGCCCTTTGGAATCAAGGATTCCCGCGGTGGCCCGATCCACGACGCCGAGCCTGAGGAATGGGCCAAGCACCTGCGGCTGGTGCGGCACATCGGCTTCACCGAAGTCGATCCCACTGATACTTGGGTCCGGGTCGGCGATCTCAGTCCGGAGCGGCTCGCAGACTTCAAGAGCGTGCTGAGCGACGTCGGTCTGACAATTCCAGCCATCTCGACCTCACGTCGCAGCGTGATGGATCCCGAACACGGCGAGGAGTACCTCGCCTACAGCCACCGGTTGCTCGATGTGGCGGCGGAGCTTGGCGTACCGGTGGTCAGCTTCGGCTTCTTCCAGGAGTTCACGCCCGAGCAAGAGCAGGCCCTCTGGTTCTGGCTGGCCGAGGGCTGGCACGACGACGAGTCGCCGGAGGTGCGAAGTCGAGCCGCTTCGCTGATCCGTGAGCTGGCGGAGCACGCAGCGAGCAATGGTCAACAGATCACCCTCGAGATGTATGAGGACACCTATGTCGGGACCTGCGACGGCGCAGTGAGGTTTCTCGAGGAGGTTGGACACGACTCCTGCGGTCTGAACCCCGATATCGGCAACTTCATTCGTCTGCATCGGCCGATCGAGCCGGTGCAAGACATGCTCGACAAGGTGCTGCCGTACGCCAACTACTGGCATGTGAAGAACTACCTGCGCGACGAGGACCCGCGCACCGGCCAGGTGATGACCTTCCCGGTGCCGATGGAGTTCGGCTTGATCAACTACCGAGCCGCAATCAGCCAAGCCCTCGACCTCGGTTTCCGCGGTGCCTTTCTGTGTGAGCACTATGGCAGCGACGCGATCACCGTGATCGGCAAGAACCGCGCTTATGTCCGGGACATCCTCGCCACCCTGATCGACTGAGAAGGATGGAAGATAAGGAGCAGCAATGACCGCCCCAGCCTCAGCAACCTCAACCGCCTTGCCCCGCTTGCCTGATCCGCGTACGGCCGTCGTCACTGGGGCGGGTGGTCCGGCAGGGATCGGTCGAGCCACCGCCCGGGCGCTGGCGGAGAGCGGCTGGCACGTCGCTCTGGTCGACATCAACGCCGAGGGCCTGGCCGGCGTAGAGCAAGAGCTCCGCAAGGCGGGTCACCAGAACCTGCTCGCGCTGCCGAGCGACATCGCCTCCGAGTCCTCGGTGACCGAGGTGTATCAGCGGATTGACTCCGAACTCCCTCCGGTGGTCGGCCTGGTCAACCTGGCTGGCATCGCCTATACGGTGCCGCTCCACGAATGCAGTCTGGCGGAGTTCGAGCGGGTGATGGCGGTGAACGTCACAGGTTCGTTCTTGATGCTGAGAGCTGCCGCTGCGCGGATGATCCCGCAGGGCGTCGGCCGGATCGTCAACACATCCTCCATCAGCGCCTTGGACGGAGGTGGCACGTACTCCAAGGGGGTCTATGCGACTGCAAAGGCGGCGGTCATCGGGATGTGCCGTGGCGGGGCGCGTGAGCTCGGTCCGTACGGGATCACCGTCAATGTGCTGGCACCGGGCCCGATCGACACCGAGATCATGGGTGGCCGGCTCACCGATGAGCGCAGAGCCGTGATTTCCGCCAGTGTCCCCCTGGGTCGAGTCGGTCAGCCTGAAGAGATCGCCGCCACGGTGGCGTTCTTGCTGTCCGAAGGTGCCGGCTACATCAACGGAGCGACCATCCAGATCGACGGCGGAAAGCACATGCACTGACGAGCGGTAGCTCTCGGGCCGCCGTCAGAGGCGGCCTTGCTCCCCAGTCCCTGCTGGTAATGGCACTAGCCGTGTCACCTCGACCGGGGACGCCAGCAGCCCATCCAAGGATGCGTTCAGCGCGCGAACGGCCTCCCCGGCTCCGTGATCATCAAGGTCACGGACCGAGGTCCACTTCTCGATCATGACAATGGTGCCGTCCGGCGCGTCGTGAATGGCGTAGAGCTCGCAGCCCGGTTCTTCGTGTACGGCGGCGATCGCGGGCCGGAGCGCTTCCACAACCCGATCATGCTGACCGGAGGCGGGACGGAAGTACGCGGTGACGACGACGGGGGTTGACATGTGACTCCTTTGGTCTATTGGGTGCTCGCGGTGAACCCACGCCGAATAGTCTCAAGGTCCTGCCGCAAAGAGGGCCGAGCGCGACGAGATTATTTAGGCCTCGGGGTTGCTTTCGATGAGTCGCTTGAGTCGAGCAAGCTCCTTTTCACCCTCGCGCGGGCTGAGGATCGCCGCTTCGACCAGCTTCCCAAGCAGACTGAGCCCTCGGGGCCAACGCGTTTCGACACGAAGCTTCAGCCGGGTGCCTCCGGACTGTGACTCGAGTAACGACGTGACGTCGAATCGCAGGCCGAAATAAGCCTCGGTCGCCGTCATCAGCCGGCGCGGCTTGTCGACCTCCATCAGGGTTGTGCGAGCGGCGCCTGGTCGCCGCCTTGATACGTAGCTGCTGCCCGGTTGATCTCCCGAGCCGCGTACCTCCTCGATGGTCGGCGAGCCGGTCTGCCATTCAGGGATCCGCGACGGATCGACATAGACCTGCCAGACCTGCTCTGGTGTCGCCTCGATCCAGACTGAGTAGTCAGCGGTGCCCATACCTTGGATTGTGCCGCTTGGTGGCAGCCTGAGGTATCGCCAACGAGTTACGTGGACCGATACATCTCGATCAGTCACGGACAATCGACGAGGCACATTTTCGGGCGAAGTCGTAGCCAGATCCCTTGTCGAGATTGATCGACCACGTGCTGATGCCGGGGGCGGTCGGAGCTTGAGCCACCAGCTGTCGCCAGATTCTGCACACCCCACTGGGGCTTAGCTCGCCGGTATCAGTGGGAGTGTCCACGGTCATGAAGCCCATGGCGACCTTGTCCTGACCGACGACGCGTCCCCAGGCCTGCGTTCGATCAACGATCCAGGTCGGGTCCACCGTGCCGTAGTTGTAGAACTGGGGACTGGCCAGATCCAGGACGTCGGCGATGCGTGCTGCCAACTCAAGCTGTTGAATCTCCCGTTCCGGTTCCAACAACGGCGCCATCGTCACGATGAAATCCCGGCCGTAGCGACTCTTGAGGTCGCGTGTTGCCTGCGCCACCTGGACCGGGTCGATGCCATGCTCCAGGTCCCAATCGATCCCGCGGAAGTGGTAAGTGTCGATGATCTTGGATGCGCTGTTCACGAAGGCCCGCCGCTCTCCGTCAGTGGTGATCTTCAAGCCACCGTCATCCCAGCCACCGACCGACAAGATGACCGGTCGGTCGGCCTTGTTGAGCGCAGCAACATCCGCAATGAAGGACGACTTGGATTGCACCGTCTGGGAGAAAGTGACCTTTCCAGTCGCGTCGCCGATTGCGAATGCCGCGAAGATGACGTTGTACGCGGACGGTACGTCCCGCAACCGAAGTGACGGTCCGCCCCAAACCTGCCAGTACCCGGCCACAACTCGACGAGGGAGACGGTCATCGGCGGTTTCACCCCCGGAGTCGGGCTGCGGCGCCGCCGGTACGGCTGTACGAGCCCGGGAAATCAGCGGCGCCGAATCGGCCGGGAAGACGAGGGCGGTGACCAGAATCGCTACCGCTGCACCAGCCACCATCGAAGGCCATGCCAGCAACGCTGATCTCCGACGCTGCCGCTGCTTCGGCTTGTCCGGCCGGGTGGCGAAGGGATTCAGCCTGGGGCTGCGGCCGATCGCAAGGTCCTCTAGCCAGCCGAGCAGGAGGACGGCGACCATGATCAAACCGAGGGCCAAGAAGATCTGTTGGGTGATGGACGCCGCGTTGCTCGACAAGCTGGAGCCGTCTCGGGCCAGCAAGGCCGCCGAGATCGAATAGGCCGGGAAGCTCCACAGGAAGATCGTCAGCGCCCGCCCCTGAACTCCAGCAAGAGCACTGCGAACCGGAGCTGAGCGGGGGCGAGAATCGGGGTTGCGGTACAGGCGCAGCAGCAAGATCACGACACCGGCACCCCAAAGGGAGTTGGCCACCGGCAAGCCAGCCAGCTGAGCGGCGGTAACATCACCAGCCCGGATGGTTCCGATCAACCCAGCGCTCATCAGGATCGACGACAGGATGATCGCCGACGTCCACGACATCGTTTGAATGCGGTTGTCGTGGTACGCAAAGCCGATCAGCCAGTAGCCAGCGAACAGTGCGAAGGTCAGCAAGATTTCACCCACGCGGCTGCTCGCGCTCCAGGTGCCCGACAAAACCAGCGCCAAGCCAAGAGCGGGTAGCACCGCAGTGCGGAGCGGCCACCTTCGGAAGCACCACAGCAGAGGTGGGCTGATCAGGGTCAACCACAGGTAGGCCGGCACAAACCACAGCGAGCCGGTCCACGCAGTGCCCCAGGCGCTGCTCGGCGGCTCGAACAGCGGGACGACCCACAACAGCATCGACCGCCAGCCGGGCGCGGTGCCAATGCCAGGTCCAGCTCCGGCGGCTGAGCCGTACCACACCATGAGTGGAATGGCGACAGCGGCCAGACCCCAGACTGGCAACAGGACGCGGCGCACTCGCTTCGCCAGCACCGTCCAGGGGTGAGCCGCGGAGCGGTTGAGTGAGGCCGCCATGAGCACGCCGGCGACGGTAAAGGTGAGCGCGGCGAACGGGATAGCAATCGGCGTCCAGACCCAGCCGAACCATTGGTAAATGATCACGCCGATCAGCGCAACCAGGCGCAGCAGGTCGAGGTAGGAATTGCGTCCTGCCAGAGCGTTGCCGGCCGCAACCTCGGTTGGGTGGGTCATCGTTCAGACGCTCCTGCCGCTGCGATCGCATTCTGCTCGGGCTCGTGCACAGTCAGTAGTCCGGCATCCAACGTTCCGGTGCGGGCGAGCTTCTTCCACCCCGCCCGTACGCCTCGTACGGCCATGTAGACCGCCGTGTAGAGCAGGTAGGCCCGCAACGGCTCGTAAACGATGCGATAGACCGGCACCATCCACAGGTGCCGCCACTTCTCCCGCATCAGCACGACGCCGACGGCCGCGACAATGAGATGCGCTGCGAGGAACACCAGGAAGTAGAACAGAACGACCTGGATTCCCTGCTCTTGGGCGGTCCGAATGCCCATGAACACGATGAAGGGCAGAAAGACAATCGGAAGAATGATGGCAAGCGCATGTTGCGGCAGGACGTACCAGCCGAGCAGCCCGTAGCGCGACCGAAACAACAAGTCCCGGTGTTTCCAGATCGCCTGCAGACTGCCGAAAGTCCACCGGGTGCGTTGGTCGAGCAGAGCGTCGACGGTCTCGGGGGCCTCGGTAAAGGCAAACGCCTCGTCATCCTGGGTGACGCGCCAACCGGCTCGATGCAGCGACAGCGAGAGGTCACAATCCTCAGCGAGCGTGACATCGGTGTAGCCGCCCACCGCTTCGATGGCCGCCTTCCGCCAGGCGGCGCAGGCTCCGGGGACAATGCTGATCGCGCCCATGACATCTTGGGCAGCGCGTTCCACACCGATCTGGGTGAGGTATTCCAGCGCCTGCCAACGCGTGAGAAGGTTGCGCCTGCGGTTGCCGACTCGCACCACGCCGGCCACCGCGCCGAGTCGGCCGGTCTCGTCCGCGTCAAGATGACGAACCAGCCGGGCGATCGTTTCGGGTGTGAGGAGCGTGTCTGCGTCCAGCGTCACGATGATCTCGCTGCTTGCTTTACCAAGCCCGGCGTTCAGCGCGCCTGCCTTGCCGGTGTTGTGCTGTTGGACGAGGTGGACGCGGGGGTCGTGCTGGGCGACCGCCAGAACCTTCTCAGCCGTACGGTCACTGGACCCGTCATTGACGACGATCACCTCGGCCAGCGGATGCTTCGACGCCAGGACCGAGCGGAGCGTACGGTCGATGATCTGCTCTTCGTTATAGGCAGCCAAAACCACCGATACCGGCACTTGGACGTTGCTCGGCGACGGCCAGACGGCCCCCCTGCGACGACGCCGTCGGACTGTGGCGATCACACAGTTACCAAGTCCGATCACCACCACGAAGGTGACTGCAATCACGAACAGGATGCGAAGCAGCACGCTGGGCCAGACGAACCAGAGCTGAACCAGATTCAAGGTCAGCGTGTCCCAGATCGTTGGTTTCACATCCAAGACGCGCTCGGCGAGCGCAGGGTTCACAGCAGGCATGGTCTGGAAGGTGTAGCCCTGCGATTTCCCGTACGCGATGAGCTTGCGTACGTAGTCGATGGTCAGCTCGCGTCCGGTTCCGCCGCCGTCGTGAAGCAGGACTGTGACGTTCTGTCCCTTTAGTTCAGGCAGCGGCATCTCGCCTGTCAGCTCGTGTGAGGCATAGCGCCAGTCGTCGCTGTCGAAGTCGTGGGAGGCGACCAGGTAGCCGTAACGCTGCGAGCGCAGCATCCCTTCGATGGCGGCTTGGGTCGACTTCTCATCATCACCCTCATAGGGCAGCCGGAAGTACCCCGCTTGCTTGCCTGTCACGGCACGAATCACGTGATCGGTAACGGTCAACTCGAGTCGCGCCCGCCAGTTCGGGGTGGTGCTGACGTCGACGTGGGTAAGGGAGTGATTGGCTACCGCATGCCCCTCCCGAACCTCGCGCTGGAAGATGCCAGGATTCCGCGCGACCATCGTGCCCGTGGCAAAGAAGGTGGCCGGGACGTTCTCAGCCGAGAGCAGGTCCAACAACTCCGGGGTCCACTTCAGGTCCGGTCCGTCGTCGAAGGTCAACGAGATGGTGCGCTGCGCCGTGTCCGAATATCCGAACCGCTGGATCACGTAGGCGCTCGACCCGATTTGCTGCCGGTCGGCAGGTGTGAACGACACAACCTCGGCCTTTGTCGACGGATCCAAGCTCAAGCCAGACACTTGACCGCCGTCCCGTTGGACGTCAAGCACGCGAACCAGCGGCCCCTGACCGATCACCGGGACCTGCTTGCCGGTGGTGTCGCTCGTCAGCGGCGGACCCAGCCGCTCGTCACTGGCGGTAAGAGCGGGTGTGTCGTTGAGGTGGGGGAGTGCTACCAGAATCCCGATCAGCAGGAGGGCCGCGAGACCAGCCGTGATGATTTGGACTCTTTGCCAACGTCGTCCTGATGGATCGACGAATATGATCTGCGACGCCGCTGGCTCCGCCGCCTCGTTGAGATGCCGTGTGGGTATCATGCGCAGCCTGAAGGGTCAGATTTCGCGGATGAATTACTTGGCCACCCCGCCAGCTGATGTGTAACCCAGCAATCTAAAGGGCGGGTGAACGACTCGGCTCTGAGTCCGACGAGTGGTAACGCCCCTCTGAGTGACTGTGTTCCCGCTGAGAGCGGCCCAGGGCGGGTGCCGTTACAAAGAAGTTATGCAGCAGGGAAGTTATGCAGCAGGCTGGCATAGTGCGTGCTCGGCCGTCCATGCGATTACTTCGATTGTCTCCTCGAGTGACTTGCCGCGACTGGTGTAGAGGGCGTCGAACGTCTCGAAGCTGCACAACACCCACAGCACGTCCTGGGCATGCTCGGGCGTGACGTCGTCCCGGAGCACCGAGTCCTCGGCGAGCCGGCCGGCCAGATAGGCCATGCCACCAGCTCGGCTTTTCTCCATCCTCTCGACAGCTCCGCCGAGCGAAGCGGGGTCGAGGTGGTTCATCGAGAACAGCACCCGATAGACCACGACGTCTTCGGCGTACATCCGGTAGGCCGCTGCTATGCCCTCGCGCAGGTGTCGGCGTACATCAGGATTTGCCACCGCTTCAGTGAGGCCGGCCAGGCCGGTGCGCTCCGCAAGGTCCTCGGTGAAGGCATCGAACAGTCCAGCGCGCGACCCGAAGATCAGATAAATCGTTGATCGTGCCACCCGAGCCAGGCTTGCCACCTGGTCGAGGCTGACGGTTTCGGTGGGGGCAGCGCGAAGGCGCTGAGCAACCGCATCAAGGATGCGCCGCCGGGTCTCTTCGGCGGTCTCAGCCCGGAGGTGCTGCTGGTACTTCCGTCCCATGCAGGCAGTCTTTCATATTTGACTTGACAATACGACTTGTGAAATACATGCTGTCTATTAGAAGACAGACTGTCTAGTGAAACTGGAAGGCTTGTTGTGCCTACGTCATCAGCTCTCACGTACGTCGATCAGCGCGACGTCTGGCCCGTCGTTGTGGTAGGCGCTGGCCCAGCCGGGCTTGTTGCCGCGATCACACTCGCCAGGGCCGGAATCCGAGTTCTGGTGCTCAATCGCCGGACCGCCGTCTTTCCGCACCCTCGAGCGACTGTGGTGAGCCTTCGGTCGATGGAGCTGTTTCGGTCCT
Organism: uncultured Actinomycetota bacterium; assembly: GCA_963840505.1. GTDB lineage: Bacteria > Actinomycetota > Actinomycetes > Propionibacteriales > Propionibacteriaceae > Microlunatus. The sequence continues at coordinate 27,524 of CAWIZB010000020.1, read as the reverse complement.
GGGGTCTGGAGGACGAGATCCGGGCGGGCGGCGATGAGGCGGAGTGGCGCATGCTTGCAACAGCGACGCTGTCACGGGCCGCCTCCGGGAGCCTGATCGAGGTCGGCTACCCGACTGCAGACGAAAGTGCTGGTCTCAGCCCCACCCGGCCCGCCGCAGCACCGCAGGATCACCTCGAGACCGTGCTGCTCGACCAGCTGCAAAGTCTTCCTGCCGCGCGCCTCGAGCTCGGAGCCACAGTCGAGGACCTCTGGGAGGCTGCCGGCGGCCTGCAGCTCAGAGTTCGCACTGGCGACAATCGGGTGAGCCAGGTCGTCAAGGCCCGGTACGTGATTGGCGCGGACGGCGCGCGCAGTGTGGTGAGGCAACGGCTCGGCATCGGCGTGACTTCCACCGAAGAGGTGCTGCGCTCGTTGTCGGCCGTCGTACGCGCCCCGTTGTGGGACGTGGTTGAACGTCATCGATACGGAATCTATGTGACCGACATCCCTGCACCCGGCACGTTTCTGCCCGCCGGGCAAGGCGACCGGTGGGTCTACGGTTTCAGCTGGGATCCTCGAATTGAAAGTGTGGCGCAGGTCACCGAAGATCAGCTGATCGGGAGAATTCGAGCGGCTGCTGGGGTTCCAGATCTGCCCGTACGCGTTCTTGATCACAGGAGATTCACGTTCTCCGCCGCCATCGCAGAGCGCTTCCGATCCGGGAACGCCTTTCTCGTAGGCGATGCCGCTCACCGGGTGACTCCCCGCGGCGGTACCGGGATGAATACCGCGATAGCCGATGGGTTCAATCTGGCGTGGAAGCTGAGCTGGGTGCTCAATAGCTGGGCGCCCGACTCACTCCTTGACACGTATGAGACAGAACGGCGACCTGTCGCCGAGCACAACCTGGTCCGCTCTCTTGACCCCATGGGCAGCCGCCGCAGCGTCCTCGACGAGGTCCGCTTCGACCTCGGCGGCCGGCTTCCGCACCTGTGGATTGACACCGCGGTCGGCCGTATCTCGAGCCTCGACCTCCTTGGGCCCGGACTCACCCGCCTAGCCGCTGGTCCGCTGTCGTCGCAGTCTGACGACCAGCCGAGCCTTCCGCCAGTGACTGAGCAGCGTCTCGATCACGCGACCGCAGCCGCGTTGGGTGCAGATCAGCCTGACGGCGTACTGCTGCGGCCGGATGGTGTCGTCTGGGATCCGCCGTCATCAGCCGCTCTCGAAGCAGCTTGATCAGCCCTGTGCCACCGACCCGCGCACAGCACATCCGCATCTGCGGCTTGTCCCCAACATCGTGGCGCGGCTAGTATCTTGTACCACCCTTGTCCAAGGTTTGGCTGGGGTTTTGTACAAGCCTGAGTCAGGCGGCGCGAGATGTACACGATCAAGCGTGCCTCAGAGATGGTGGGCGTACCGGTCGCCACGTTGCGTGCTTGGGAGCGTCGCTACCGAGTCGTCAACCCTGGACGTTCGGAGTCGGGGTACCGGCTGTACGGAGCCGGCGACATCGCCGTGCTGCGGCGCATGCAGGCCCTGGTGGCATCCGGATGGTCTCCCAAGGAGGCAGCGGCAGCAGCGGCGTCCGGCGAATCCAACCTCGAAACAGAACCCGACGTGCAGCGCGACAAGCCGTCGAGAAGCAAGTCGGCTCCGCAGGCCGGCACCGAATCGGTGGACCTGGTTGCGGCGGCGGCCGGCCTGGACCCTTCTGCAGTCAGCCGGCTGCTCGACGAGCACTTTGCCACGGGTTCCTTCGAGCAGGTGGTCGACGGGTGGTTGCTGCCTGAGCTCGAGCGGCTTGGTCGGGCATGGGCCGAGGGTGGCGTAAGCGTCGCCGGCGAACACCTGACGGCTTCTGCCGTACAACGGCGATTGAGTGCCGCCTTCGACGCGGCCGCACTCAACAGTGGGCGTTCCCCTCTGCTGTTGACCGGCCTCCCCGCGGGGTGTCGCCATGAGCTGGGGATTCTTGCCTTCGCCACTGCGGCACGCCGGCAGGGACTAGCGGTCATCCACCTGGGCCCTGACCTTCCACTCCCGGATTGGCTGACCGCAGCCCAACGGCACCGGCCCGATGCCGTCGTGATCGCTGTGCCAACACCGAGCGACGTCGCACCCGCGCTGGAGATCGTGGAAGGCATGGCGGGCCGTCGGGCACTAGTAGCCATCGGTGGGCGGCACCAGGACGCCGTGGTGAAGGCTGCCGGCCGGCTCGGGAGCCGATCGGTCGTGGCACTGGGTCACGACATCGCGCGCGCAGCCTCCCTGCTGCGGGATCGGCTGGGCCCGCTCTGAGCTCGGCCGCTTAAGACGTACGCCAGGCCAGTGCTTTGGTGAGATCGACCAACCCGGCAACGCCAACCGGGTGCAATGCACCATCCGTCAAAGCCATGCAGGCGTCCTCGACGTGCCTGACGATCAACTGCTCGACCTCGTTTCTGACACCAGCGGTCAACATGGCGTCCTGGAGAACCGCCACATCCCGCGATGTCATCGAAGCAGAGCCAGCCCTTCTCACGGCCTCAGCTGCTGCGCCATCGAGCCGGTCGGCCGCGACGCTGAGTAGCACCGTCGGTTTCCCCGTACGAAGATCATCACCCGCAGGCTTGCCGCTGATCGCCGGATCCCCCCAGACGCCGAGCACCTCATCTCGTAGCGCGAAGGCCATGCCCGCATGGATGCCGTAGCGGTGCAACGCGCGATGAGCCGCCGCCGTACCACTCGCTGCAGTGGCGCCCAGGGCCAACGGGCGTGCCACGGTGTAGGAACTCGACTTCAGCTGAGCGAGCCGTTCGGCATGGAGCCGATCCCGCCGCCCGGCTGCAGCACCGGTCAGGTCACCGCGCTGGCCCAGCACCAGCTCGACGCAGAGCTCGTACCAAAGCTCGCGCAGCCGCGATCCCAGCGACGCTACGAGCCGATGTGCCTGCACCAGGGCGAGGTCACCGAGCAGCACGGCGAGGTTCCGACCGAAAGCAGCTTTGTCGCCGAGCGCGCCAGCATCAGCGTGCCAACGCTCGGCCTGCCGATGTGCGGCCGGGCCGCCACGGCGCAGATCTGACTCATCCATCACGTCGTCGTGCAGCAAGGCGAACTGGTGTAGCAACTCGAGGGCCGTCGCAGCCCGGACCATCTCCGTACGCGCAGGCGAGCCGATATCCCCTCCCGCCGCTACATATCCCCAATGGCACATGGCCGGCCGCAACCGCTTACCGCCCTGCCGCAGAAGATCATTCAGCCATGCCGGAAGGTCCCTGGGCAGCACCTCAGCTGCCTGTTGGCCACCGAGCCCACGCCACAACAACGCCAGTTCGTCAATCTGCTCACCAAGCAGGCGCGTCACGCTGGCCAAGGTGGCGGTCACGTCTGCGTCTTGGAGACTGCCCGGCCCTGGTCGCCTCCAGACTGCGTCATTGGAGGACGCAAGCGCCCGGATCTGCGCGACCGCCCAGGGGCTTAGTAGTCCCGGGGTCCGCTCGACAGTCGCGACCAGATCCGGCCAGGTCAGCCACTGGTAGTCCATCACTTCATCAGGGTCGGGGCGCATGACGGCTGGATCGACGATGACGGCGCGGTAGACGGGGCAGTACTCGTTCTCGACCAGGCCGTGCGGATCGGTGGCGGTGTAACCGAAATCGGGCAACATCACTTCGACCTCGGTCACTTCCACACCGAGCTCCTCGCGCACCCGACGCTGTACAGCCGCCACGTCGGTCTCTCCCGGGTGAGGATGTCCGCAACAAGAGTTCGACCACACACCGGGCCACGTAATCTTGCTCAGAGCCCTTCTTGTGATCAGAATGCGACCCGCGGCGTCGCTCAGGTAGGCGGAGAAGGCGCGATGTCGTGGCGTGCTGCCATGATGTATGGTCGCCCGTGCCGCCTGACCGGTAACCCGTCCGGCCTCGTCCACGAGCTCGACCAGGTCCTCGTTCCGAACAGCGGTTGCTCTTTCCATGCGGCCGCCTTTCTTGTGCACGACAGCATTGGTGGCAAGCCTATGACAAACATTGAACAAACGCTAGACAGACTGATTTTTGCCTGGAACCGGGAGGTCAGCAGCGACCTAGCCGCGTAGCGGTCTGGGCCGGGGCTTCCCCTGCGGGGCGGTGTGCCAGCCGGCCGCCAAGGTAGCGCTCCCATCCGCTGCGATGCAGCTCCCGTACGTCGGCGGGGCGCAGTCCGGGGGTGCTGTCTGGTTGTGCGGCAGGTCCAACCGACCCGCTACATCCCGCAATCCCGACTGTGGGAGTAGGTTCAGCAGGAGACTCCAGCTAGGTCCAGGTCTTGTGCCGCCATCTAGCTGGAGCCTCTCCCCCTGTGTCGGCCCTAGATCTAGTCACGCGCGGAATCGCTCAAAAGTCCAGGTGCTGGCGCGATTTATCTCACGCTGGAGCGATATGCCGTAAATCTTGCGGTCGTCGACGGCTGGCCAACCCTCACGGTCAGCCTAGGGTCCGGAGGCCGTTCGGCGTCGATGCGCAGCTACTCCTGGATATCCGTTTGCTTCTTGGCAGCATCGGCTGGTCGAACAGCCGCACTTGCGGACTGCACACTGAGGTAGAGCGCCATTAGCGCGACGAACGCTGCGATGATCGCTGTCCAGGCTTCAACACTCACGCGCCGAATGGTTTCATGACCTGCCGCTCGACACGCCGTGAACGCCCACTTCCCTCGACAATGGAACGTGACGCGACGACGGATCGCGCAGTGATCACAGCCTGATGGACATGGCACTCAACTGCAAACAGGGGCGTTGCCACGACTGCCCGCAGCTGACAAGCCAGGCTCTCGCCACTCTGGGGTGGGACCGGCTGAGTGCGTTCCAACGCGATGCGCGAGCAAAGCCCAGAGCAGTGACACTCCTGAATAATCGAACATGCATTCGAGCATAGTCAAGACGACTGACACGCTTCCCTCAAGAACTGACGCTGGTTCCGTGCGCGGCTGGTCTGGACGGCGTGTCGGAGGAACTGGCGTCAGATTTTGAGGGAAACCCGCGCGCACATCCGGGAGATGACCAGCGGCTGGGTGATCAGTTCCGGCGATGATAGGCCTCACGCCAGGTCGGTACCACGAGCAGGTACCTCACCGGCCTATGGACGGTGATGCTCCCGGTCGAGGCCCAGCCACGCAGCGAGCCAACCGGAAGGACCTTGCCGCGCTCAAGTCCTTGCTCGAACGGGACTGATGGTGGCAGCTCGGGCGTTAACGATCGATGATCTGGTCGTCTCGATGAGCGCCGTAGAACTCGGACTGCCGGGCCATGATCGTAGGCATCGGCGTGCCTCGCGGCACCCCGTAGACGGTGCCAGGGAAATCGAGCTCGGACTGCACCTGCCACAACTCCTCGTGCTGCTCAGGGGAGAACAGCTGAGCTGGATCGCCAGCGGCGATCCATCCGATGGGAATGATCGTTTCAGGCATCAACCTTGTGTTGACGTGCAGCACGCTGTTGATCCGCAGTTCCGATCCGCGGGCTGCGACCGATCCCGGGAACAGCGATGCTCCGGTCGCGATGAAGACCTCGTCCTCCACCGTCGCCCCATTGAGGTGAGCGTGCGGGCCTATGAGCACGGCGTTCCCGACCGAGACCGGGTGCCGCGATCGGCTGCGAACGAGCGCATTCTCCATGATCACGACATCGTCGCCGATCCAGATCTCGCCATCTTCGGCAGTCAACACCGCGCCATGGAGCACACGTACCCGCTCGCCCAGGGTGACCGCGCCACACAGCACAGCCGACGGTGCCACGTACGCGGACTCCGGGATGACAGGCCGCTCTCCACCGTGCGTAAGAATCATGGCCAGCGAGCGTACTCATTGCGGCAGCAGGCAGACAGTCTGCGGGAGGTTAGATGAGCAGTCAGATTCCCACGCTCTACGACTGGGCCGGTGGCCGTCCGGCTTTCGAGCGCTGGTTGGGTCGGTTCTACGACCTCGTCGAGGACGAAGAACTTCTCGCACCACTGTTTGGCGGCACGGTGAGTGATCAACACCGGCGCGATGTTGTGACCTGGTGGTGTGAAGTGATGGGCGGACCCGCGGCGTACACCGAGAGCCTGGGCGGATACGAGCACATGCTCTCGAAACATCGTGGGCTGCGGATTACCGCCGAGCAGCGTCTGCGGTTCGTCACGCTGCTCTCCCGTGCAGCCGATGATGCCCTTCTCCCGGACGATCCCGAATTCCGGGCCGCGGTGATGGGGTACGCCGAGTGGGGCACCCGCCTCGCGATGCACAACTCCAGCGGCGACGACATCGTCGAGCATGCACCCGTACCTCGATGGGGTTGGGGTGTGGCTCCGCCGTACCAGCCGTAGAGGCTTACCCCGGTTGACGGCGATCCGGGATCAGTTCGTAGGTTTGTAGGTAGGTCCATTTCATCCAGGAGGAAGATGATCATGAGCAAGGTCGTGCACTTCGAGATTCCGGCCGACGACCTCGATCGAGCAAAGAACTTCTACGGCTCTGTCTTTGGCTGGGAGCTTCAGACGATGCCCATGAACGAGGGCGAATACACGTCAGTAAAGACCACAGACATAGATGAACAGACCCAGTTGCCCACCGAACCCGGCGCCATCAACGGCGGCATGTTCCTGCGAGACGAGAGGCTGACGTCACCGGTGATCACCATCGACGTCGATGGCATCGACGATGCGCTCAAGCAGATCGAGGCGGAGGGCGGCACCACCGTGGCGCCCCGGACTGCGATCCCTGGGATGGGTGCATTCGCCTACTTCAAGGATCCCGAGGGCAACGTGCTCGGTCTCTGGGAGACCACTCCCTAAAGTCCCAAGATCACCTAAGTCTGTTCTTCCGTTACTGCCCTGGACTGGCGGGCAGCGATGAGCGTTGCATGCCTTGCTTCGCGACTCGACACTCCTGGTGGGAAGCACTGAGAACGTCAGTGCGAACCCATAATATGAACGTATGTCCTGCATATCTGCTTGAGTGCAGTTGACGCTTAGTCGTTTGTGAGTTCGTCCCAGTCGTGGCCGGTGCCGCCGGTGATCTCGCTGAGGGGGTGCGGGTCGGTCCAGGTACGACAAGCGCGATACTGCACTCAAGCAGATATGCAGGATGTATGTTCGATAGCGAGCAGGTAGCTGAGCTGGATGCGGCTGCGACCATGTCGCTGGTGTCCGGCACGCACCGGCTGGTGCTGGAGCAGGAGTGTCTGCTGGTGCAGCTGGCGGCGCACTGGTGCGATCTTCATTCCCCGGACAGCCAGCCAGCGACCGAGCAAACCCGGCCGGGCGCGGAACGAGGTCAGAGACTCGGCGGGGATGGCACCGCCGAAGTGCTCGAGTTTTCCGCTGCCGAGCTGGGCGCGCAGCTAGAGACGACTGCCGGTTCGGCGAAGGCTTTGATGGCAGATGCGCTCGATCTGCGGCACCGGCTGCCGGAGTTGTGGCAGCTGGTGTGTTCCGGCCGGCTGCGGGTGTGGCGGGCCCGGAGGGTGGCGCAGGTCACCCGGCATCTGGGTCTCAATGCAGCGATGCATGTCGATTCGGCGGTGGCACACGCGATCGTCTCCTTGCCCTGGCAGCGGTTCGAGACGTTGCTGCAAGCAAAGATCATCGAGGCGGATCCGAAGGCCGCCGACGAGCAGGCTAAGGCCTGGGAGGCGGAACGATTCGTGCGGGCCGGCCGCACCGGCCAGTCCGGATTGAGGTTGTTGATCGCCAAGGCGAACGCCGGCGATGTGATCTGGTTCCTAGCCACCGTCAACCGGATCGCGGAGATTCTGCGGTTGCAGGGGGACCTGGATTCAGCCGATGTACGCCGATCCAAGGCAATCGGGATTCTGGCGCAGCCGGCACTGGCGCTGGACTTGCTGTGGCAGTTCCGCGACGAGCAGCAGCCGGCCGCCGAACCTCAGCAACCTCACGAGCCGGTCGACAACCATCCCGGCGCGCCGTTCGACCGGTCCACCAGCGGTCCGACCGACGACCTGCTGCCCGATTCGCTGGTTGTGCGGCCGTCCGGGCTTGATCAACGTCGACTACGGCCGCAGGTGATGCTGCACATTCATCTCAGCCAGGAGGCGCTGCTTGCCAGTGTTGCTAATGGCGCCGGGAGGCCGGGTGCCAGCGGGCTGGGCGGCGGCGTGGCCCGGATCGAGGGGGTCGGACCCGTCACCCTCGAGCAGGTTCGCCGTTTCCTCGGCCAGACCAGTTGCAAGGTGACGGTGCAACCGGTGATCGACCCAGTCGATGTCTCCGCGGTCGATGGATACGAGATTCCACGCCGGATCAAGGAGGCGATGTTCCTGCGGATGCCAGCCAGCTGCTTTCCGTACGCTGCTGGCGCTCGACGGATGGACCTGGATCACACCAAGCCGTATCTCCCACCAGCTCGGGGTGGGCCGCCGGGACAGACCGGGGTACACAATCTGGGGCCGCTCAGCCGTACCGAGCACCGCATCAAGACCCATAGCCGATGGCGACTGAAACAACCTGAGCCTGGTGTCTGGATATGGCGATCACCGCACGGTGCTCATTACCTGGTTGCCGACGCCGGCACTTACAACCTGGGTCAGGGAGCATTCGGGCGTAGTGTCTGGCGCGCCGCCACTCAGGCAGACTCGGACAACGCTAATGCTTAGGCTCTGTCGAGTCTTCGCGCGCGTAAGAGGAGTTGATCTGAGTGGCCAGGACAGACCTGACTATTGACGAACTCATCGACTACCGGCCAACCGTGGCCGAACCAGCCGATTTCGACGATTTCTGGAATGAAACTCTCAACGAGACGCACTCCTTCGACCTGGACATGCGCATTGAACCAGTCGAGACCCCATACCGCACGCTGGACATCTACGACGCATCCTTCCGAGGCTTCGCAGGAGACCGGATCAATGCCTGGCTCCTGAGCCCGCACGACGAGGGCCCTCGGCCGGCTGTGGTCGAATTCGTCGGCTACAACGGCGGACGGGATGTCCCTGGCGCCCTCCTGGCGTGGGCCAGCGCCGGCTACACCCATCTGATCGTCGACACTCGTGGACAGGGATCCGTGTGGGGCGGTGGAGGAGCAACGGGAGACAGCCACGGATCCGGCCCTCACGCGCCGGGTTTCATGACTTTGGGAATCGAGGATCCCAAGTCCTACTACTACCGCCGCGTTTTCGTAGACGCGGTACGCGCTATAGAGGCCGTACGGGGTCTCCCGGAGGTCGATGCCACGAGGGTTGCGGTGCAAGGGATCAGCCAAGGTGGTGGCATCACGCTCGCCGCAGCAGGCCTGGCACAGGACCTTGTTGCTGTGATGCCCGACGTGCCGTTCCTTTGCCACTTTCAACGTGCGGTCGATATCTGCGATCAAGATCCCTACACGGAAATCACGAGGTACCTTGCCGTCCATCGCGGTGCCGTCGATACCACATTCAACACCCTCGGTTATTTCGACGGTGTGAATTTCGCCAAGCGAGCCTCGGCGCCTGCCCTATTCTCCGTTGCGCTCATGGACAAGATCTGCCCGCCGTCGACGGTGTACGCCGCGTATCATGCGTACGGCGGTGCGAAGGAAATAGTTGTTTACCCCTTCAACGACCACGAGGGTGGTCTCAGCCATCAACGGCTCGCCCAAATCAAGTGGCTTAGTCGCCTGATCGGCTTCGAGAACGCCTCCTGAGAGTCGTTTCACCAAAAAGCCGAAGAGGACTATTCTGTGCCATTTGGTTCGTTTGCCTTGTGCCTTCCCACTGGGCGCCCGGCGCCTACCTTTGCCGCTCACCTGAGGACTGCGAGAAAGCAATATGTCGATCACGGCACATATAGGTTGATTCTGCTGACTACGAAGTAGACCCCAAAGCAAAACACGGTGACGAACGTGAAGAGGAGAAAGATTGCGATTTGCTTCCAAAAGCAGATCACGAGCATGACCGCACCGATCATGAGCAGCACTGCAGCCAGACCAGTATCTGACATGGCTTCCTCCTTCCGAATTCCCCAATGACGCGAACTGGAGTAACGCGACACTGCCTGATCGTGTCGTCGATTCGGTTTGGATAGCCGCGCAGCTAGCCCTACTGCGTCTCATTTAATACGACGGCAATAGTCTGTCAACCAGATAAAATTGGTAGCAGTGATGAGTCCAATTGGCGTGTCGATCGCGCTGCACAAGGGGTTTGTCAAGCTATGGGTTGGGACCTCTCTGCCAGATTGATGACTCTAGCTGCCGTTTGGCACGCGATTGGCAGGTGGCGAGCGGAACTATCTCTTTGTGGCAGCAAGGTATTGGCGACAGCTCCTTCCCTGCCCTGGTGAAAGATGCGGCTCTCAGGGTAGGGGACGAGCCGGGGCACTCGCTGTGCGTGTTCTGCTTCACCTGCCTCGAGTTGCCTCTCCGAGGGTGGGTATCGAGATCGCAAGCGGTGCGAGAACTGAGGATCAGCGCCGCACGACTGCGTACTGATTTTGCGGGCCGCCAGTGGACACGCACCTTTGCTATGTGAGCCCTCGGCAATTACGCGAAAGATTCGGCACCGCAAGTCTCATGAAGCTGCAGCTCAAATACCCAGCTAGATTCCAGCAAAGCCGAGCCAAACTAGTCGATTCAATGATCTATTGTTGAAACGTCAGTGGGGAAACAGACGTTGTCCTTGCTCAGCATAGGCGTCGCCTACATCGCTGATTTGAGCTACGCGCGGGCTAACGCTGAACCGTGATCGCAGTAGGAGCTGTTCCACGCGCCGACGATCAGGCATCGGGTTTGGCAACGGATGGTCCGCAATTGCGGCGGCCATCGCGGCTGTCGCCCACAAAGCAACTTCCTCCGAAAACTGTTGTCCGCTATCTATCAATTTGGCAGCTAGCGCCGCGCAAAAGGCGTCTCGTGACATAGAGGACTCTTTGTACGGAGACGGGAAGGTCGGCACGTTGAAGGTGCCGAGTGGTTCGGAGTAGACGGTACAACCTCGATCTGTAGGAAGGCAGAGCGTCTCAACACCTAACGCAAGCAGCTGTCGTGCAGCAACGTCGACATCAAACGATTTGCGATCTGGAGGAGCATATCGGCCGAGTTCCCAGGGGTGCGCCACAAGGTAATCGATCTGTGAAAGAGCTTGGCCAGAAATTCCCGCATCATAGGGCTGGCCGGGTGTAACAATGACAATTGGCTTTGGCTCATCCAGCCCATTCAGCAGTGTTAATGTGTGCTGCAGAGTCTCGCGTGGAATCTCGAACGTCAGCAGTACAGCATCGCATGAGGCAAAGTGGTGACCGAGCCGGTCAATGTCACGAATGTCGAGGCGCACCTCCGTGCGATTCGGCCAATTGATAGCAATGCTGTCGCCTAGCTCGAGCTCGATGACGCCGGTAAATGGCGTTTGCGCATCGCTCACAAGCTTCAGAAGCGACGTATCTACATTCTCGTCCCGCAGTTGATTGACGATCTCATGGCCGAATCGATCGTCGGCCACTGCGGCAACAAATCCAACGTCAAGTCCCAGCCGCGCCGCCGCCACCGCTTGCCACAGGCCCTTTCCGCCGGGAGCGAGGTTGAACGAAAATGCTTCCGTTGAGGTCTGTATTTGTGGAAGCATTTTGGTCCGAAAGGTGGCGTCCATGGCGACACCACCAACGACGATGACCTTGCCAGGCCGAGACCGAGGCGCCTCCTGAGAGCTGTTGGCCACTGCGGGCATGACGACGCTCTTGGCGCCGAGTGAATATTCCTCACGTCTTATGAGTTGCCGCGCAAGCTCGCGGAGGACATCACGCTCTATCGTTCCGCGCAATGCGCGGTCGCTCGGCGCCCCGGTTGGTGGTAGATCTAACGCCTCATGCAGCGACCGCCAGTTCGACAGAAGGATGCTGCGCCGCCTTCCTAGCAAGTCGGAATGCAGCGCCTTATCTACACGCGGCTCGATGCCGCTCCCGATGTACGCCTCGGAGAATGTCCCGAGGCCCAAGACTGCATCCGCCACGATGCACTGTGAACCATGCAGACTTTCGCGTACGCATTCCTTGATGACCTCGAGTGCGGCCTGCGCCAGCTCGATGTCGTGGACGGCGGCGTGACGCCGGACAGCGGCGAGGCCCAGGAGGGGCGCTGCTTCAACGCTACGGCTGTTGTCCAGCCGGGAATGAGTCAGTCCGTCACGCGCCCGAAGCTTCTCGAGAGCGTGTGTCAACACCAGCGCGTCAGGCGACACCATGTCTGTGCGGTTGGTCATTGGGCTCCAATGCGTCCGCCACGATGATCTAGCCGCCCCCTCCAGGCAGATCTGGTAGGAGGCTCATTATGCATGACACAGCGGTAGGGACTGCAAATTTTACGGGGTGCGTGCCAGCTCCGACGGACGAGGGAAGCAGGTCGCCGGCGACCGAGCGGCGGCGGACGCGGGGGCCAACCTATGGCATGCAACGGCGTCCACCAGTCGTCGTCGGCCGGCTTCCCTGACTTTAGAACCAGTGAGCGCACGCCAGACACGCACGTACCGGTTGTCAGGCTGCGCTGCGGTATGATTCGTTTCAACAATTGTCTCTGGGTAACCCTGCAGGACGTCAGGAAACCTATAGCCCCAAATAGGACCAGGAGTAAAAGCGGGCGCATGGCGGCTCGTAAGACCACAGTCAGCATGAAAGATGTCGCCGCCCTGGCTGGGGTTTCCCTGGGCACCGTTTCTAATGTTCTGAACTCCCCGGATTTGGTGGCGGAGCCGACGCGACGCCGCGTTGAGCTTGCAATCGCAAAGCTCGGTTGGATTCCGAATGAGCCGGCACGTCAGCTTCGGGCGGGCCGTAGTCGCTCCATTGGCGTGATCGTCATGGACATCTCCAACCCCTTTTTCACTGATCTCGTGATTGGTGCCGAGAACTACGTATATGAACAGGGCTACTCCGTCCAAGTCGGAAATAGCGCGCAGGAATCTGATCGTGAAAGCGCGCAATTGCTGGTGTTGATGCAACAAAGGGTTCGTGGGGTACTGCTCGCACCGATCTGGGACATTGACGAGCGGGTCCGACAACTCAAGCTTCGTGGAATCCCCGTCGTGCTCTTGGATCGTGCCGGAAACCAATCCGACTTCTGCTCGGTATCTGTTGACGACGTCGAGGGCGGACGCCTGGCCGTCCAACATCTGCTTGACCAAGGCCACACGAGGATTGGTGTGATTGGGGGACCGGGCGAGCTCCGACAAGTTGCAGACAGACGGTTGGGTGCCGAGCTTGCAAGATCACGACACAATGGGTCAGCGCAGCTGCTGGTTATTTCCACCCCACATCTTGATGTTGATGCAGGCGTCCGATCGGCGGAAGAGATAGTCGCCATGTCAAGCTCAGAGAGGCCGACCGCGGTATTCGCGACCAATGACCTGCTGGCGATCGGTTTGCTGCAGGGGTTTGTGACTGCTGGATTGCGGGTGCCTGACGACATGGCAATTGTCGGCTACGACGACATTGCATTTGCGGCTGCGGCTGCCGTACCACTGTCCTCGGTTCGTCAGCCTCGGCTGAGTATTGGTTACCGGGCGGCCGAGCTGCTCTTCGAGGAAATTCAGGCGACTGACAGCGAAGTCGCCCACGAGCACCAGCAGGTGCGATTTGAACCGGAGCTCGTGGTACGCCGCTCGAGTGCCAAAAGCCGCGATCTCCAGGCAGTCGTTGGCGCCTGAGTGCGCTGCGGGCGAGGGAGTCTAAGAGCGTGAGTCCCATGCCTGCAGCAAAGATCGTCATCGATCCCGCCGACACCATCGGTCCGTTGAACCGCCGCCTGTTCGGCTCCTTCGTCGAGCACCTCGGTCGGTGCGTCTACGACGGGATCTACGAGCCCGGGCATCCTTCTGCGGACCCGGACGGTTTCCGGACCGACGTGATGGATCTGGTGCGCGAGCTCGGTGTTACCACCATCCGCTACCCGGGTGGCAACTTCGTTTCCGGTTACCGGTGGGAGGACGGCGTCGGCCCACGGGAGCGGCGGCCGAAGCGGCTTGACCTCGCGTGGCACTCGCTCGAGACGAACCAGGTGGGGCTCCACGAGTTCGCGCGCTGGAGTGAGCACGTCGGCACCGAGCTCATGCTCGCCGTCAACCTCGGCACCCGCGGCACGCTCGAGGCGCTGGACCTGCTCGAGTACACGAACATCCGTGCAGGTTCTGCCCTGGCCGAGCAGCGGGTCGCCAACGGCTCGCCCGATCCGTTCAATGTGCGCATGTGGTGCCTCGGCAACGAGATGGACGGGCCGTGGCAGCTCGGCCATCGCAGCGCCGAGGATTACGGCAAGATCGCGAGCCAGGTCGCCAAGGCGATGCGACAGATGGATCCGGGCCTCGAGCTCGTCGTCTGCGGCAGTTCCAACCGGTCTATGCCGACCTTCGGGACGTGGGAACGCGTGGTCCTCGAGCACACGTACGACGACATCGACTTCATCTCCGGCCACTCCTATTACCAGGAGCGCAACGGCGACCGAGGGAGCTTCCTGGCCTCGGCCGTGGACATGGACGCGTTCATCGAGACGGTGATCGCCACGGCGGACACCGTGAAGGCCGCGCTACGCAGCGAGCGGACCATCGACATCTCGTTCGACGAGTGGAACGTCTGGTACTCCGACCGCTTCAACGAGAGCGGGAAGATCACCGATGTGAATACGTGGCCGTACGCGCCCCGGCTGCTCGAGGACCAGTACTCCGTGACCGACGCAGTGGTCGTCGGGAGCCTGCTCATCTGTTTGCTGAAGCATGCCGACCGGGTGAAGGCCGCGTGCCTCGCCCAGCTCGTCAATGTGATCGCGCCGATCATGACCGAGCCCGGCGGCCCGGCCTGGCGGCAGACCACCTTCTTCCCGTTCGCCATCAGCGCGCGCCTAGCCCGGGGGACGGTGCTGCGGCTAGCCGTCCAGAGCCCGAGCTATGACACGGCGCGAGCACGGAAGTGTGCCGCTCATGGACGCCGTCGCGACCATCGACAACGACAGCGGCGAGGTCGCCGTGTTCCTGGTGAATCGGAGCCAGGACACGGCGACGACTGTCTCCATGGACGTCGGCTCGCTCGGGCCGATCCGCCTCGGTGAGAGCCTCACACTGGCCGACGACGACCCGACCGCCACGAACACCCTCGAGCACCAAGAACGGGTCGCCCCGGTGCCAAACCGTTCGGTCCGCATCGAGGACGGCGTGCTCACAGTCGATCTGCCCGCGATCTCCTGGACCGCGCTGCAGCTGATCCAAGAGCCTTATGGAACTTGAACAGCAGCCTTCAATCTGAGGTCCAGCGACGAGGCGCCAAGTTGGATTTCGTACGTCCCGGCTCGCACCACGCGTGACCCGTATTGGTCGTCGTAGATGGCGAGGTCGTCGATAGGAATCTCCATGCCAACCTCGCTGACCTGGCCTGGCTCAAGGCGCACCACTTGGAACGCCTTTAGCTGGCCGGGCGGCTCGCCGGCCTCGGGGGGAAAGGTGACGTACAACTGCGGAACTGCCTTGCCGCGTCGCGAACCGACATTTCTAACGCTGAAGGTCACGCTGATGAGCGCTTCCGTCACCTCAGCGCGTAAATCAGCAAATTCGAACGACGTGTAGCCCAGGCCGTGGCCGAACGGGAAGGCCGGCTCAATGCCCCGCTGCTGATACCAGCGGTATCCCACGAGCAGCTCCTCGGAGTAGGTGGCGACGCCATCCACACCGGGGTACTGGTGAGGTTCACGGATTGGTGTGGTCGTCTCGTCGGTCGGAAATGTGATCGGAAGCCGACCGCCAGGCTCGGCGCGGCCGACCAACACCTCGGCGAGCGCAGGCGCGAACTGTTCACCGGGGAACCAGGCGTGGACGACTGCCGGCACGTCATCCAGCCACGGCATGACGACCGGTCCTGCGCCAAGCGTGACGACGATGGTGCGGGGATTCGCTGCCACGACACCGGTTATCAGCGCGTCTTGTGTGCCCGGCAGGGTCAGGCTGTCGGCGTCCATCGCTTCCCCCGTAAGGCGCCCGGCGAGTACCAGCGCTACATCGCTTTCGCCTGCCAGCGCCGCCGCCTGTGCAACCCTGTCGTCAGGCTGGTGCCAACCGAGTTCCAGATGAGGCTGAATCGGCGTTCCGGGTATGGAGATCGCGACGCTGGTGCTGTACTCCACCCGAACTGAAATCACTTGCCCAGCCGCCAGATCGACGATTGCGTGGAGCGGGTAGTCCGGGCCGGTGACGAAGGGCGACGCTTCGCGAAATCCGTAGGCGAGCGGTTCGTCGTCCACGTACACAGTGGCCCGGCCGCCGAAGGTAAGTGTGAGGTGGTGCGTGCCGGGTCGCTCCGCCCGCAACGTGGTCATCACCGTCGCCGACCAATCCGACCCAACTCCCTCTGGAGCGCGTAGCTCGAAACGGCTCAGCGTTCGGCGGAGCTCCGCCCCCGTGATGTCGTCTCGAATGACCGCCTCGATCACATCTGCCGCGGAATCGGACGAAATCACCGGAAGCGGCAATTCGCCGTCACCGGTCGGCGCAACCCGCACCTGGTCGGGCGAAGCCAGCACCTTGCCGAGGGCGTCGGGGATCGACTCGATCCTCTCGTCGGTGAGGGAGACCGAAGCCGCGCCTCCAACCACGAGCACTGTTCGTACCTTCACGGCGTCGACCACGGCGATTCGCGTGGTCTCAGGCAGCGGGAGTAGCGGTCCGTCGTTCTTCAGGAGCACCATGCCTTCGATGGCTACGGCCTTCGCCACCGATGCGCTCTCGGGTGGCGGTTGCGGGGAGGGCTCCTGCATTGGCTTAAGCCCTACGTACTCCACCGCCGTCAGAACATGCAAAGCGATGGAATCGATCCGCCCCTTGTTCGCTAGCAAATCCTCTCGCGTGAGCTGAGAGTCGCCGCCCAGCGCCGGCAGATCCAGCCCGGCCTCAAGCGCCGCCCTTGGATCGCGAACCGCGAACAAGAAGTCCGGTACGGTGAAGCCGGCCCAACCCCACTGGGTGCGCGGCATCTCCAATAGATCGGGGTCCTGGCAGGTGTACCTGCCATTGAGGCGGTTGTACGAGCCGAGCAGGCCAGCGACGCCGTACCGAACCAGAGCCCTTCGGAACGGCTCCAGATAGATCTCATGAAGCGTGCGCTGCGATACCCGAATGTCGATGGCGGGCGATCGGCGCGAGAAGCTTCCCTCGCCGGTACGCAACCACTCGAAGTTATTGGCCACGTAGTGCTTGGCGACAGCGAGGACGCCTTCGGATTGAATGCCACCACCGATGGCGCCGCCGATTTCGCCAGCGAGCATCGGATCCTCGCCTAAGTTCTCGCCGCCCCGCCCTCCATGCGGCACCCGTGCGATGTCCATGGCCGGCGCAAGGATCGCATTCTTGCCAGCGGTGAGGACCTCCCGGCCGAGGGCGGCACCGTAGCGGCGCGCGAGTTCCCGATCGAAGCTGGCAGCGAGTGCAAGGGTGGACGGGAAGGCTGTCGCACCCTGGTGCCCGCGTACGCCGTTCGGTCCGTCGCAGTAGTCGAAGGGGACGAAGTCCTCCGCGGTGACCGCCGCGAAGTCATGCAGGGCGATGGCCAGCTTGTCCTCCGGCGACAGCATGTTGACGCGCTCCTGGGCGCGGTTAACAGCCTGCTCCCAGCGGCCCGTTGTGAGCCGCTGGGAGTGGTCAGCGATCAAGCCGTCAGCCCTTGACCGAGCCGGCGGCCATGCCTTCGACGATCTTGCGGTTGAAGAAGATGAACATGATCAACGGTGGGATGGTGACCAGCAGGATGGTGGCGAACAGCAGGTTGTACTGGGTGGTGAACTGGCTCTGGAAGTTGAACAGCGTGAGCTGGACGGTGGCGTTCTGGGTGCCCGGCAGGAAGTACAGCGGGTTCTGGAAGTCGTTGTAGACGAACACCGACTGCAGGATGATCACCGTCATGATCACCGACCGCAGCACCGGGAAGATCACCCGGAAGAAGATCTGAATCGGGTCCGGCCCCGTCGACCACTGCGGCCTCGTCCAGTTCCCGTGGCACCGTGGAGATGAAGGCGCGGAACAGCAGAATGCAGAACGGAAGCCCGTAGGCGATCTCGATGAAGATCAGACCGGGCATGGTCTTGAACAGACCCAAGCGTCTGCAGGACCCAGATGGTGGGCACGATGGCAGGCGGCACGATCAGGCCGGCCAGGATCAGGATGCTGATCACCGGACTGAGCCGGCTGGCTCGGCGCTGCCAGACGTAGGCGACCATCGACGCTGAAGATGACCAGCGCGGTGACGCTCACCACGGTGAGGATCACGCTGTTGATGAAGGCGATGACCATCAGATAGTCGCGGGCCGCGAACGCCTGCCGCCAGATTGTCGAACAGGACGAACTGCTCGAGGCCAGGAGAACTCCAGCAGATTCGCCTCGGCGACGGGCTTAGAGGCGATGAGGAAAATGAAGACGAACGGCACCACGAAGAAGATCGCGGTGACACGAGCGATGGCGATGACACTCCGATGATGCGATCGCCGCGAGTGTTTCTTCATCTAGTGTCATCCTCTCGCTCGATTGAGCCACCAGGTCAGCGGGCACGACGATGACCGTGACGACCAGGAACAGCACCACGCTGCCCGCCGTGGACAGGCCGTAGAAGCCGGCCTGGTACTGCTTGTAGATCACCGACGCGATGACGTCGGAGGCGAAACCTGGTCCGCCCTTGGTCATCGCCCAGATCAGGTCGAACGAGCGCAGCCCGCCGATCAGGGACAGCGTGATCACCGTGGCGGTGGCCGGCCGGGCGAGCGGCAGGATGATGTTCCGGAAGACCTGCCAGCGGCTGGCTCCGTCGACCTCGGCTGCTTCGTAGTACTCGGATGGAATCGAGACCAGGCCGGCGATGAAGATGACCGTGGCCAGTCCGACGCCCTTCCACACGTCGACCAGGGCGATGGAGAAGATCGCCAGACTGGGGTTGGTCAGCCAGCCGGGCCCTGTACGCCGACCGCGCCAGCGCCTGGTTGATCAGGCCCGTTGCTCGGGTTCATCAAGACGGTGAAGGTGAGTCCGACGCCGACGGTGCTGACCAGCACAGGGAAGAAGATGACCGAGCGCAGGTAGCCGCGGGCGATGATCTTCGAGGTCAGCAGCAGGGCCAGCGCCATGCCGAGGACGACCTTGAGCCCGGACGTGATCACGGCATAGATCAACGTGTTGCGCAGGCCGATGATCAGCGCCTGCTCCTCGAAGAAGGTCTGGTAGTTGTCCAGCCCGATCCAGGTCGAAGTGAACAGATCCCAGCGGGTGAAGGAGAAGTAGAACGAGGCGATGGTGGGAATGATGAAGAAGATCGCGTAGATGAGCGCTGCGGGAGCGACGTAGAACCAGTACGGGTACGGTCCCGGTCGCTTCTTGCCGCACCTTCGTGGCTTCGGCTGGCGCACCGGTGCCAGGGGGGTCACCTCCGTGGTGCTCATTGTGCTCGCCATAGCGAAGCCCTTTCATGGAGTCCTGCCGCCGGTCCCGGCCGAGACCGGCGGCAGGAGATGTTCGACTTAAAGCAGCAGCCCCGTTGCGCGCTGAGCTTGTCGAAGCGCACGCCCTTCGACAAGCTCAGGGCACAGCACTTACTCCCAGCCAGGCAAGCCGAGTTGCTGCGCTTGCTTCTTGACGTCCTGGTCGTAGAGATCAGCGCCCTCCTTGCCGCGTCACCTGGCCGGTGCCGACCTGGATGACGATCTGCTCCAGCGCCGGGCCCTTGATCGGCGACAGGAACTCCAGCGCCGGGCTGGCCTTGCCGGAGTCGAAGTAGGCCTGGGTGTCCTTGGCGACCTGCGAGACATCAGCCGGCAGCTGGCAGGCCGTTGGAGAGGAACGGGCCCTGCGGCGCGCGAACCCTTGGCGTAGGCGTCACAGCCCTCCTGCGTCGTCGGCGAAGGCGATGAACTTCTTCGCCGCCTCCAGCTTGTCGCCCTCCACCGTCTTCGGGATGTACATCGCGGCAGTACCTGGCCACACCGTCATACCGTTAGTTGGCGGCATCGGCGCCTGGGAGGGGAAGAAGCCGACATCCTTGGACTTGCCCGGGGCGACGTTCTCGATGTTCGTCCGCAGCGCCGCCGAGTTGCGGGTAATGCGCCGCCGTTGCCGGTGAGCCACCGCCTTGATGCCGTCGTTCAGCTTCGCCGAGGCGAAATCCTTGTTGAAGTAGCCGGCGTCCTTGACCTTCTGGATGTGCTCGAACCCAGCCAGCGCCGCCGGCGTGTTCGCGTACTTGGCCTTGTTGGCGGTGTAGTCCGCAGCGAAGGTCGGGCACCGCGGCCGCGACATTGTGGAAGTCACCCAGAACGAACAACTGGGAGGTCCAGGTCTCCCCGTAGGTCTGCTCGACCGGGAGCGATGCCGGCCTTCTTGATGGCCTCGTTGTTCTTCATGAACTCGTCCCAGGTCTTCGGGATCTCCAGTCCGAGCTTCTCGTAGAGCGGAATGTTGTAGAGAACGCCGCCGCCGAACGCCGTCCCGTACGGACCGCCGTAGAGCTTGCCGTCCGCCGCCTTGGAAGACTCGGCGAACGGCTTATCGAGCGGTCGGCCCATGGCTGATCGTCCAGCGGGACGAGGTTCTGCTCGGGCTTGATCGCCTGCAGCAGCGAGCCGTTGTTGTAGATGAAGACCTCGGCCATGTCACCGGTGGCCAGCCGCGTCTTCACCAGATTGTCACCCTCCGAACCGCCCGGGCGGGTGTCGTGCTTGACCGTGATGGTGGGATTGGCGGCCTGGAAGGCCTCGATTATGGCCTTCGCGCTCGCGACGTCGGTGTCGGTAGCGCCGGTGAGGAAGGTGATCTCCGTGACTGCGCCGGCCTCACCGCCGGCGCCTTCGTCGCTGCTGCCGAGACTTCCGGCGCTGCAGCCGGCGGCGAACAGCATGCTTGCTGCAGCGAGGGCCGTGAGCGCTACGCCGCGCCGGCCTTTCTTGCTGAACCTCATGGGACCTCCAGGTCTGAGAATTGACAGCGAGAAGCGGAGAACCAAAGTCGCTGTCTGAAGCGTTTCAAGTCGGAACGCTAGCGCACGAGGTAGGCTCCGTCAACCCGTTCGCATCGAGTCGTAGCGTTTCGTTAGCGGATGGTGGCCCGCTGTTGACCCGCCGGCAGCTCAGTCTCAGTGCCGTTCTCGTGGACGACCACAGCAGGGACCGGGCTATCGATCACTGCCTCAGAGCCGGTTATGCGGACCTCGACCAACCCGTGCGGCGTTGGTACTGCACCGGCCGCCTCGCGTAACCGTCCAAGCCGAGGCGCCACTCGTACCCGGCGATATCCCGGCTGAGCGGGAGTTATGCCGAGCACGTACCAGACAAGATCTCGGGTAGGGGTGCTACTCCAGCCGTGCACCGGCGTACCCCATCCCCAGCACTCGCCGAAGGTGTCGTAGCCATCGACAAGGAATTCTTCCCAGCGTCGAATGAGATCGATCAGCAACTCGGCTCGCCCTGCACGGGCCACGGCGTCGTGTACGGCATAGCTGAAGAAAGGCTCGGCGATGACCATCTCCCGCTCCGGGTCCCAATCAATGTGCTGGGTGCCTCGCATCTGTTGCGCGAATCGGTCATGGTCATAGCCACCGGTCTCACTGCCCACCCAGGACCGGACGACGAGCCGCTTCGGATCCGTCATGAGCATCAACGAGGGGACTCCAGCGCTCCTTCGGAGCCAATCCAGAGATGATCGCGCTTGCCTGCGCGACTTGGGAGGCGGCCAGTTGGCGGTCGCCCGTTGAGAATGTGGTCCACGTATAAGCTGCGATTCGGATCCCAGAAGTCCTCGAAACCCTCGGCGGCGGCGTCATACAACTCCCGTGCCCACTTGGCCGAGCCAGAGTTGCCGATTGCATCAGCCAACTCCGCGAACTCGGTAAGACCTCGCGCCCAGAGCGCAGTCAGGATGGAGCTGCGTCCCGAGACGAAGATGCTCGCCCAGTCCACGAGGTTCCATTCCGGCACATCCGTGATCGTGCCGCGCTCGTCCAGATAGCTGGTGTACCAGCGCAGTACCCGCTCAGCCGTGGGCAGGTGGCGCCGCACGGTCTCCAGGTCGGCGTCATGCCAGTACTGAATGTGTATGCCGTGGATCCAGCTGAGTGACCAATCGGGGATGGTAAGGCCGCCGCTCGCCTCGATATCGCCCGCAACAACCATGGGAAGGATGCCGTCGGGACGCGGAGAGTCGCTCAACTCCAGATAGTTGCGCGCCAGCCCCCAGTCTTGGTTCGTTGCCAAGTCGACCATTTGATGCACGACGGCGTCTCCCACCCAGGCGCGCTGCTCTCGGGTCGGGCAATCGGTGTAAGAGTCGAGTGAGTTGAGCTGAACAGTGCGGATGCCGGCCTGATAAAGCGCGTCGAGCCGCGGATCGTCGCTGCTGAAGAACGCACCACCAGTGCGGGGATACAGGTACTCGCGCATCTCGAGCCGGTTCAGGGTGACTGATACGGCCTCGTCTGCGTGGACGGCGAGGTGGAGGTAGCGCAGGCCGTTGATCTCCAGCGCGGCGAATTGGTCACCGGTCCCTGCTGCGACATAGCGGGCACCTGTCTCCGGGTCCTCTCCCGACCAGGCCAGTTCGGGGCGAAAAGCCTTCTCCCGATAGTGCATTTCGACTACGGTGCCCGCCGGGGCCTCAAGGTCCAGTTCGACAAAACCTGCGACGATTCGCCCGAAGTCCACGGAGAAGTGGTGCACCTGTCCTGGTGCAAGCTCGAAACTAGCGGGCAGCTCGGCAGTGTGCGTACGGATGACATTTTCCAGCAGCGCCTGGGTCACCCGGGTGACGGGATGATCGCCCTTCCAAGTTGGGGCGCTGCGCGTCGAGGAATCGAGTACGCGGGCTGGCTCTACCCGGTCGCCGCCAAGTTGGGAGATGCCTCGTGGAAGGAGGCTGCCGAAGGGGTAGGTCGGCGGCCGGGTCTCGCCGAGACTGGCGGGGTGAATGGCCGGGAGCAGAGGTGCCTGCCGCCAGTCGGAGTCGTCGAAATCGACCTCGCGCCAGCCGCGCGGGACTTCCTGGGCGTCAACGATCTCAACCGGCACGCCTTCACCGGCGTGGGTTCCGCCTAAAAGCGACCAAGCGGCCGATCGCTGGACGCGCCAGCTGTCGTCAGAGACAAGCGTCTGATCGCCGATCTGCGCTTCGAAGACGAGTGCAGCGTCGGTATTGGAGCTCGCAGGCGCCGGTTGCCAGAACGACATCGGCCGCCCGTAGTAGGTGACCAGGACGGCGATGGCGTTGGCGCCGACAGCCAGGTAAGGCAATAGGTCGTAGCTGTCGTAGCGCTGCCGATAAGGCTGTGAGCGAACCGGGCCCCGTCCAACCTCATTTCCGTTCAACCACAACACGTATCGGGAGTCGGCGGTGATCCGCCCTGACGCCTCGGCCGGAAGCACCTGAAGGTCAAATGTTGTCCGGAACATCGATCGGGAGAACTCCCGAACGGCGTCGCCACCAGTCAGAAAATCCGCAGGAGCGCCGGCAGCGGCCCTTGGCTGATGTCCAATCCAGTGACCGGACCATCGCAAGGATCCGGTGCTACCGGATTCCGTCGCGAGTGGGTTCACACGACTCCTTTCGTTGACAAGTCATGATCAGCAGACACACTGCCAGCTCAAAGATTGAAATGTTTCAGAACGAACCTCGGGACAGGTTGGCGTTCCCCTCAGGCCGTGGCAGCGTGAGTTGAGGAGAGGTGATGTTGACCGCTGCCGAACTCCTGCGCCGGCGTATCGGGGAACTGCACCAGGGCCGTCACACCTTCCGGAACAGCGATGTCAAGCTCGATCGGTCCGGCATCGTCCCGCGACCAGGAGACCGCGATCTTGCCGTGCCTGGTTTCAAGAGAGGAGCGTGCCCAATGAATGCCGCCACCTGGTTGAGGGGCGATCAGCACCTTGGAGTAACCAGGCTCGAGTGGGGCGATGCCACCAATAATCTGATGCATCCAGTAGGCCACCGCGCCGAAGGCATAGTGATTGAAGCTCGTCATCTGGCCCGGGTTGATGGTGCCGTCGGGCAGCATCGAATCCCAGCGCTCCCAGATCGTTGTCGCCCCCATCGTGACCGGATAAAGCCAGGATGGGCAATCGGTCTGGAGCAGCAGTCGGTAGGCGTCGCCAAGATGGCCTGTCTGGGTCAAAGCATGGGTGATGAACGGTGTCCCCGCGAAGCCAGTTTGAATGTGGTAGCCACTCTTGGCGACGAGCTCGGCGAGCCGCTTGCCCGCGAGCTGCTCATCTTCGGGATCTAGGAGCCCGAAAACGATGGCCAGCGCGTACGGTGTCTCAGCGTCACTGTGGATGACGCCTTCAGGCTTGACGTAGTGATCGTTGAATGCGGTTCGGGTCCGTTCGGCAAGCGCGCTGAAGTGCTGAGCATCCTCATGACGGCCCAGAAGCGTTGCGGCATCTCGCAGGATGTGCGCGTCTCGGTAGAGGCACGCCGTCGCTACCACACCGTTGTCGGCCTTGCTCAGGAAGGGCTCCTCGGGGGGTGCAGTGGGATCAAGCCAATCGCCGAATTGGAATCCCCCATCCCACAATCCTGTTGGGGAGAGCAGGGATTCGATGCGTCGGACATGGGCCACCATCGAGTCGAATTGAGCAGCAAGCACTTGCCGATCCCCATATGCCCACCAAAGTGACCACGGCACCCAGACGGCGGCGTCACTCCAGATCGCGGTGGTGTCCGGGACTGGCCAATTCTTAGGACGGTCGACGTACTTCAACATGTCTGGAACAACGGGGGGCACGCGACCGCTCGCGGCCTTCTGCTCAGCAGCCACATCCTTCAGCCAGTCTCGAAGGAAATCGTCAACATCGAAAAGGTAGGTCGCGGCGGGGACGAAGACGGCGATGTCACCAGTCCAGCCGAGTCGCTCGTCCCGCTGAGGGCAGTCGGTGGGGAGGTCGAGGAAATTCCCGCGGAGACTCCAGACGACGTTTTGGTGCAGCTGGTTGAGCAGCTCGTTGGAGCACTCGAACTCGCCGATGCGCTGCAACTCAGAGGAGACCACTACAGCGGCTAGCGCCTCCGGAGTGAGCTGACCGGGCCATCCGTCCACCTCGACATACCTGAAGCCATGGAACGTGAATGTTGGCTCGAACACCTCGTCGTCGCCGCTGAGGATGAAGCGGTCGGTGGCTTTGGCGGATCGGAGTGGTCGGGTGCCCAGTTCGTTGTTCTCAAGCACCTCGGCATGCCGCAGCGTGATTGTCGTACCGGCCGGGCCTTGGACGTGGACCCTCACCCACCCCACCAGGTTCTGCCCAAAATCGACCAGCGTCTTGCCTGTTGGGGAGGTCCAGATCTTGATCGGTCGAAGCTCTTCCTGTCGGCTGGTGGGGGGACCGATGTAGGGAGTCAGCGTGCTGAAGTCGAGTTCGGCCTGGTGTACGCCGGTCCAAGACTCATCGGGAAAGCCGCGCTCCAACCAATCGTCGGAATAGCGCCGTGCGTCGATGGTCTGACCGTCGTAGAGATCGTTGAACACCACGGCAGAGGGTCCCGCCGCCCAGCTTTCGTCGGTCACGACGGTCTGGACATGGCCATCGGAAAACTCGATCTCGAGCTGTGCCAGGGCAGCAAGTTCGTTGCCGTAGAGGGCCTTGCTGCCACTCCAGCCGAGCCGTCCGCGAAACCAACCATTGCCCAGCGCAATACCAAGCACCGAGCTTGCCTGAAGAAGTGAGGTCACATCGTAGCTGCGGTAACGCAGTCGCCACTCGTAACTGCTCCACCCAGGGCTCAAGACATCGTCGGAAACCGATTGGCCGTTGAGATACGCCTCGAAAACCCCCTGTGCCGTGGCGTGCAAGGTAGCTCGGGCAACCTGCCCATGACCTTCCTCCAATGCGAACTCGGTGCGTAGCAGCGGCGCCCCGTCGAAATCCTCGTCCGGGGCGATGGGCAGTGCTGACCAGGTGAGTGACATGAGTTCCTTTCGGCTACGAGTTGTTCTCGTGCGGTCGAAGAGTGCTGCGTCGAGGGATGAGGTGAGGATCCAGCATGACCGTTCGGTGCACGTGGCCAGAGCTCTCGCGGATCTCCTCGAGGAGCAATTCGATGGCCAGCTCACCCATCCGATACCCCGGCAGACTCACAGTGGACACCGGGATGCTGCTCTCAGAGGCGAAGTGATTGTCGTCGTAGCCGACGACGATCAAATCATCGGGTACCCGGATTCCGAGATCGGTCGCCGCCTGGATAACGCCTACGGCGAGCAGATCTGAGGGACACACCACCCCATCCACTGACTGGGACAGCAACACTTGGCGTCCGACCTCGCGACCGGCGCTGATCGCGAGGTCGGGCGCATCTACCACTCCAAGACTGACGCCTGCTTCGGCAACGGCCCGCTCGACACCTGCTAGGCGCCGGCGGATCAATCGCAGGTCTGGACAGCCGGCGAGGAAGACGAGCTTGCGTGCTCCTCGATCGAGGAGGTGGGTGGCTGCGAGATAGCCACCTAGTTCTTCGTTGATCATGACACTGCACGTGAGCGGGTCAGGCGACGTGGCAATCACGAGAACGACGGGGCGCCCGTGGCCAAGGACCGCGTGTACGACGTCAAGAGGCTCTTCGAGCGGTGTCAGCAAAACGCCCGCGACTCGAGCTTGGTCGAAGAGCTCCAGATAGTTGTCCTGCTTGGTTCGAGTGCTGTCGCTGTTGGCGAGAAGGAGTTTCAGTTGAGCTTGTCCTGCCGCCGACTCGGCCCCGCGCGCGATGTCGACGAAGAGCGAATTCCCAATGTCGATCAGGATCAAGCCGACAGTATCTGTTCGTCTTGCGGCGAGCGCCCGGGCAGCGCTGTTGCGGACAAAGCCCAGTTCGGCAATCGCTGCTTCCACTTTGAGTCGAGTCTGTTCGGTGACGAGGTCGGGGTTGTTGAGCACGTTGGACACCGTGCCGATCGCGACGCCGGCACGACGAGCGACGTCTTGAATGCGGGGGGAAATCGGCTGAGGGTAGTCCTCGTCGTCGTGACTCACGCGAGCGCGCGACTGTGCCATGCCGGAAGGCTATACCTTGACGGCTGATAACCTGAAGCGGTTCAACCGTTTCAGCCAAAGCTCGCTATCTGACACCGCCGCCTTAGGTGGGAGACGCAGAGTTGACATCTCCGTCACACGTCGATAGCGTCCTGCGGGGTATCAGAACGTTTCAAAATAGGAGCGCATCATCTCGCCCGCCCCGCACGGCCCAACCGCTGCCGTGCCGACCTCGAACTGGACGGGCGACGCTGCAAGACTCCTTCTCGGGGAACTCGGCCCGCTGTTCGGTCGCGCGCAGCGGTGCACCCACGCTGTACGACTCTCTTGGAAGTGAGTGAGCATGCCAACCTTCTCTGACATCTCCGACCAGCTGGCCTATCAGGCCATCGAGTTGCCCTCCTGGGCGTTTGGCAACTCCGGCACCCGGTTCAAGGTCTTCGGCTCGCCTGGCACGCCGCGGACCGTGCAGGAAAAACTCGCCGACGCTGCCAAGGTGAATGAGCTGACCGGCCTCGCGCCCAAGGTCGCGCTGCACATCCCCTGGGACAAGGTGGAGGACTACGGTGCGCTGCGGGACTCCGCCAATGATCTTGGTGTGAC
>CAWIZB010000019.1:0-77059 GCA_963840505.1 uncultured Actinomycetota bacterium | reverse complement strand
GGAGTTCTCGGTGGTGAGGTTGATCCTGCCGTGTCGGTCCAGGTGAGGTAGGTCGAGGCCCTTCAAGATCGGTAGCGACCAAGTTTCCAACTGAAGGACCTCGACGATGGCTGAGCCTACGTCGTGCTGCGCCGAGCCTGGCCGCTACTGCGCGCGCGTCGACACCTTGCTCAACCTCCCCGGCGTGCATGTGCTCGATGTCGGCTGGCGGTATTACCGCGGCCGGCTCCCGGCCGGGCTCGGGCTGGTCGTCGAGACGGGTTCGACGCAGACTGGCTGCCCGGCGTGCGGGGTGATCGCGGAAGCCCGCGGACGGCGGCCGCGTCGGCTGCACGACATCCCGACACTCGGGTCGCCGGTGGAACTGCATGATCCACATGGAACGCTGTATGGAAGGGGATTAACGGGCGGTGTATCCCCCGTCGACGGGGAGGGCGACGCCGACGATGAGGCTGGCGCCGGGGCTGCAAAGCCACAGTACGGCCCCTGCGATCTCGTCGGCTCGGCCGAGGCGGCCGATCGGCTGGTTCGCCACGGCGTCGGGCACGCTGAGCTCACCCTTGGCGATCATCTCGGTGACCATCGGTGTTTCGATCGTTCCGGGGCAGACGGCGTTGATACGGATACCGCGTGGCGCGTATTCCAGTGCGGCGCTGCGGGTGAGGCCGATAACCCCGTGCTTGGAGGCGTGATAGGCCGCGCGGCCGGGCAGTCCAACGAGTCCTCCGAGTGAGGAGCAGTTGACGATGGCGCCGCTGCCTTGGGTGCGCATCTGTCGCAGCTCATGTTTCATGCAGGCCCACACGCCGCGGAGGTTGATCGCATTCACCCGGTCGAAGGTTTCGGCAGGCTCATCGGCGGCGTCGGTGGGTGGGGCTTGGATCCCCGCGTTGTTGAACGCCATGTCCAGCCGCCCGAACTTGGCGACCGCACGATCGACCATGGCGACGACCTGGTCTTCGGAGGAGACGTCACACAGCACACCGAGCGCCCGGTGGCCGGCAGCGGTCAGCTCGTCGGTAGCGCCGCGGAGAGTGTCTTCGTTGACGTCAGCCAAGACCACAGCGGCGCCGGCCTCGGCGAAGGCCTGGGCGGTGACCAGGCCCATCCCCGAGCTGCCGCCGGTGACCAAGGCGACCTGGCCGGTGAAGTCGTAGCGAGGATTCATCGGTTGTCCCTACTAGATGAGTGGGTTGGGTGGTCAGTCGAGCGCGGTCGATAGTGAGCTGAAAGGAGCCGCCGGCGTCGGCGATGATGTCTAGGCCGGAGTCGATCCGCCCGATGATCACGATGCCGGGGCTTGGGATGGTCTGGCCGTCGTCGGCGTAGAAGATCGCCAGGTCGTGTGACGGGGCCCAGTAGCCCAGATCGCCGACCTGATAGGTGGCTTGGCCCTCACCGGCAGAGAGCGGACGGGGCAGCTGTCCGGGCTTCTCCCGGCCGAACAGGTCGTGCATGTTCAGGGTCAGCGGGAGCAGGGAGGCGAAGTCGCGGGCAGTCGGGGTGTCGTTCAGTGTGGCAGTCGCTGTCTGGCCGTCGACGGTGAGTCGGATCTGCACGGTGGAGTTCTCCTGGGAAGTAGCAGCTGTCGTCATGGGGTTTGCGCGGCGCTCTTCGTTGCTCATCTCGGGGTTGTGGTCGAGCTTGGTCATGGACGAAGGAGGACCTTGATTGCTCGCCGCTCATCCATCGCCCGGTAACCCTCGGCGGCCTGCTCGAGAGGCAATTCGAGGTCGAAGACCTTGCCCGGGTTGATCTTGCGGTTCCAGATCAGGTCGATCAGTTCGGGTATGAAGCGGCGCACCGGAGCGGGTCCGCCGTGCAGGTGCACGTGTGAGAAGAACATCTCCTCACCGGGTAGCTGCACATCATGAGCGACGCCGACAAAGCCGACGTGCCCGCCCTCGCGAGCGGAGCGGATGGCCTGCATCATCGACTCCTGGGTGCCCACGGCCTCGATCACCGAGTGGGCGCCAAACCCGTTGGTGAGTTCCTTGATCTTGGCCACGCCCTCGTCGCCGCGCTCTGCAACGATCTCAGTCGCGCCGTACTCGCGGGCCAGCTGCTGCCGTGGCTGGTGGCGGCTCATGGCGATGATCCGCTCCGCGCCAAGCTGTTTCGCGGCCAGCACAGCGAGCAGACCGACCGCGCCGTCACCGACCACGGCAACTGTCTTCCCCGGTCCCGCTTCGGCGGCGACGGCCCCGAACCAGCCAGTGCCGAGCACGTCGGACAGCGCCAGGAAGTCTGGGATCAAGTCGTCGGCGGGCACATCCGGGGTGGCCACCAAGGTGCCGTCTGCGAGCGGGATCCGCAGCAGCTCAGCCTGCGCGCCCTCCGAACCGATTCCCTCGCGGTTGACGCAGGAGCTTTGGTAGCCGGCCTGGCAGATCTCGCAGGTGTTGTCGGAGGCGAAGAACGACCCGACCACGAACTGGCCGGGCTTGATCGTCTCGACCGCATCGCCGACCTCCTCGACGATGCCGACGTACTCATGCCCCATCGGCGACGGCTCGTTGACCGCATCGGCTCCTCGGTAGGGCCATAGGTCCGAGCCGCAGATACAGGTGGCTGGCAAGCGGATGATCGCGTCAGTCGCCTTCAGGATCTGCGGTTCGGGGCGCTCCTCGACCCGAACATCGCCGGGGGCGTACATGACTGCACCACGCACTATGGTCTCCTTGATCTTGGTGTAGTTGAGGGGCTAGCTGGACGACCGCACCAGTCCCTCAGCGACGGCGGCGCGGCCCCGAACGCGCGCTCGATGTGGGAGGGGCACGGTTCACATCATCTAGGAAATCCGATCCGTACGCCCTGAGGGAGTCCCTGTCAAAAGGTGTACTGACATGGCATCCCAATCGCCCCCGGCCGAGTCGTACTGTCGGGGCATGGACAACCGCGCCGAGGTCCGCGAGTTCCTCATCTCGCGGCGGGCTAAGCTCACCCCGGAGCAGGCAGGCCTGCCCGACGTGGGCAACCGTCGCGTGCCCGGCTTGCGCCGCGGCGAGGTCGCCGCCCTCGCCGGGGTGAGCATCGAGTACTACTCCAAACTGGAACGCGGTGCCCTCGCCGGCGCCTCCGCCACTGTCCTCGACGCGATCGCCCGAGCCCTGCAACTCGACGACGCCGAACGGGCCCACCTGTTCCACCTCGCCCATGCCGCCGACGGCACCAGCGCGGCAATGCGACCCCGTCGCCCCGCGAAACGCTGGACTCCACGGCCCAGCCTGCAATGGGTCCTTGACACCATCACCGCCCCGGCGATCGTCCGAAATGGGCGGCTGGACCTGCTCGCGACCAACCACCTCGGCCGGGCGATGCACTCGTCGCTATACGACCGGGATCCTGGCGGTCAGCCGAACTTCGCCCGCTGCACCTTCCTGGACGACGACTCCCACCGCTTCTACCCCGACTGGGACACCGCTGCCGACACCTGCGTAGCCATCCTGCGCACCGAAGCCGGTCGCAACCCCTATGACAAGGGCTTGCACGACCTCGTCGGGGAGCTGTCTACCCGCAGCGAGGAGTTCCGCCGCCGCTGGAGCGCCCACAACGTCCGCTACCACGGCGCGGGCACCAAACACTTCCACCACCTCGTCGTCGGCAATCTAGAGCTGGCCTACGAGAGCGTTGACATGATCTCCGAACCCGGACTCACCCTCACCATCTACGCCGCCGAACCGGGCTCCCCAACCGAACAGGCCTTAGCCCTCCTCGCATCCTGGGCAGCCACCCAACGTGTCGACATCGCAGCGCACCCGACCTGAGCTATCTGGGAACGCCGAGACGGTCGAGTGCGCCCTCACCTGCCGGCCGGCGCGGTCTGGGTGCCAGCAGCGCCCCGGTGATCAGGCCGAAGGTGAGTGCTGTGGCGATCGTCGCCATGTTGAGCAGGTCGGTGAATCCCTGAACAGGATGGCCGCCCACCAGGGTGGTGACGCCACGCAGCCCGAGTGCGCCAACGGTTAGGGCGAAGAACCCGCCGAGAACGAGCACGAGTCGCGGTGGCCGGTCCGGCCTGCGGGAGAGCCACTCGCCCAGCACGCCGAGGGCGATCCCAGCGGCAAAGGTCCCCGCGGTCGAGCCGAATGCCCAGGTGCCGAGCTGCAGCACGAGCCACGCGACGTAGACCAACAGCAGCATCCACGGCCAATCGCGCAGGTCGGCGTTGAATGTCCAGGCCAGGCCGAGCGTGAACGGGATCCAGCTGAGAACGATCAGCCAGTACGGCAGGTTATTCGGTACCTCGGCCTCGAATAGCGCGGACGTGCCGACACCGGTCACCGCCGCGGCGACGATCACCCCGACGGCGAGCGAGACGATTGGCCAGCGTGCCCTCAGCGCTATGTCGCAGCAGCCGGGCCGTCAGGGTGCGCAGGAAGCTCGCTACGCCATCGAGGCTGACAAGGTGCGGTGTTGCATCCGGATCCTCGGACGCTGTATCCGGATCCTCGGGCGCTGTGGCCACGGCTTCCCTCCGAGCTGCTCCACACAATCATCGAGTCCGGCGAGCCGCGCGCGCAACCGCGGTCGCCGATGACGGATGATGCAGTGCTCAGTCCGAGAAGGCGGTGCTCAGGCTCGTCTTCTCCCAGGCATCGGTCTCGGCGCGAAGCGCGTCGAGCTGGCTGCGAAAGCTGGCCAGCGCGTCGTTCCCGAGCACCAGCATGAAGGGCGGCTGGGGAGACTCGACAGTGGCGATGATGGCTTGCGCAGCCTTGGCCGGGTCTCCCTGTCGCTGATCGTTCGCGGCTGTCTCGTTCTCCTTGCGCCGCTTACCTGCTGTGTCCGCGTAATCGGCGATGGTCTCGCGCGACTGCTGCAGGGAACGCCCACCGAAGTCGGTTCGGAAACCGCCGGGCTCGACGACCATGGCGGTGATCCCCAGCGGACCGACCTCTTTGCGCAGTGAGGCGGTCATGCTTTCCAGGGCAGCCTTGCTGGCCGCGTAATAACCAGACCCCGGTGGGGAGATCCGCGCGCCAATCGAGGAGATGCTGACGATCGTGCCCTGCCGGCGGGCGCGCATCCCCGGCAGTACCGCCTTGATCATCGCGACCGCACCGAAGAAGTTCGTGGCGAAGAGCTTGGCGACTGCCTCGACCTCACCCTCCTCGACGGCGGCTCGATAGCCGTACCCGGCGTTGTTCACGAGCACGTCGACCCGACCGAAGCGCTCCTCGGCCTGCCCCGCCGTGTCGACGATCTGGGCGCCGTCGGTCACGTCCAGTGGCACCGTCAGCGCCGTCGCGGGATGGTCGCGGACCAGATCCTCAACTGTGGACACGTCGCGAGCCGTCACCACGGCGTTGTGCCCGGCCTCGAGCACCGCCCCAGCGAGATGTCGGCCAAGGCCGCTCGAGCAGCCGGTGATCAACCATGTCGACATGTCAGTCGCGCCTCCGTCGTGTCACGCTCGTGGGTTCTCGAAGATGTCGCCATACTGCCGAAGGTAACGCCGCCCCTCAGCGGGAGAAAGGTCCTGTCAGTACCTGGTAGCGCTCCTCGTCTGGGTTCGAGCTAGGCATGCCCTCGCCGGTGGTGATGAGGCTCCGCAGGCTGCCGCCGATGTAGAAGCCCCATGCGTTCGAGCACACATCGAAGCACTCGTACGCCGGAACCAGACCCGCGTGAGTGAAGCGGACTTCGGTCGTGCCGTCCTTCTCGGAGAGCTCGAACCGGATCTCGGTGTCCTTCCACTCGCTCTGGTCGTCGATGAAATTCATGTAGGTGTCGAGAACCCGCCAGACGACCTTCTCGCCGGGAACCCGCTCCGTCACCCGGATCTTGGAGTAGTGGACGTCTTTGACTCGAAACGTGAACTCCTCACCGATCTCCTCAGTAGTGCCCTCGATCTCCTCTGACCACCAGGCGCGAGGATTGTTGATGGCGTCGAAGATCTCGGCCGGTGTGCGGTCGACCGAGAAGGTCGTGGTGTAGCTCTGATCGCTCATGGTTCCCCTCCAAGGGTCGTGTGTCACAGGATGCACTTGCATCATGCAAGCCAGCCTAGGTGCGCAGCTTGCATGATGCAAGTGCCTTGGT
The DNA here is from genome assembly GCA_963840505.1 of uncultured Actinomycetota bacterium. Lineage (GTDB taxonomy): Bacteria > Actinomycetota > Actinomycetes > Propionibacteriales > Propionibacteriaceae > Microlunatus. Next base: position 71,014 of record CAWIZB010000019.1, on the reverse strand, counting down.
AAGATCGAGCCATGCTCGGCAAGACTTACGACTCCCAGGCGTGCTCGATCGCGCGCGCCCTCGAAGTGGTGGGCGAACGCTGGAGTCTGCTCGTCATTCGCGACGCCCTCTTCGCCGGTTCGACCCGCTACAGCGAGTTCCAGAGCAGTCTCGGGATCGCAACCAACATCCTCAAGGACCGCCTCGACAGCTTCGTCGACGCCGGGATCATGCGGCGGCACCAGTACTCCGAGCAGCCCGAGTTGTACGAATACCTGCTGACCGACAAGGGGCGCGACCTCGCACCCGCGCTCATCGCACTCACCGAATGGGGCGACCGGTGGGCCGCTCCGGATGGACCGCCAATCCTCTACAGCCACACCGCCTGCGGTTCGGAGGTCAGCCACCAGGTCGTGTGCACGACGTGCGGTCGCGTGGATGACCCCGCCGAGGTGCAGGCCCGACCCGGTCCCGGCATGCCAGCCGAACGCATCGAGTTCATGGAGAAGCTCAGGGCTGGCCGAGCGCGAAATCCGCGAGTCGCCGCGCTCTAGCTCCCTCGCTCCAGACCTATTGACAACCCGCATCCTCCATGATTGACTACGTAGCCATAATCTGACTACGTAGTCAGAAGGAGCGACATGGCTGCATCGGATGCATCGCCTGCTGGGGGTTCCCGCGGCGTCGTCATGTTCGATGTGGCCCGCGCGGCTGGTGTGTCGCAGAAGACGGTCTCGCGTGTCGTCAACGGCGCGCCGTATGTGCGTCCTGACGTACGCGAACGGGTGAATCGAGCGATCGAGGAGCTTGGTTACCGTCCGAATGTCGCTGCACAAGCCCTGCGGCGGGAGCGCAGTCACACAATCGGTGTGCTGGCATTGGGAACGCGGTTCTTTGGCCCGTCGCGACGAGTCTTCACCCTTGAGCATGAGGCACGGCAGCTCGGCTACACCCTCGCACTCGCTTCCGTGCCGGATCTGTCTGCACGAAGTGTCGCTGAGGGAATCGGCACGCTGCTGAACCGCAGTGTCGAGGGTCTGGTCGTGGAGGTGCCGACCCATCTGATCGATATCGACCCAGCGCAGCTTGCCGGTCTGCCCGTCGTAACGAGCGCCGGCTGGATCCACGATGTTCCGCGACAAGCTGTGGTGGATATTGACCAAGAAGAGGCCTGCCGAGAGCTGACCCGATACCTCCTCGATTTGGGGCACGACACGGTCTGGCACGTGGCGGGACCACGTAACTGGGATGCGGCGCAGAAACGCCTCAACGGCTGGCGATCAGCGCTCCGCGATGCCTCCGTGCGTGTGCCGCGAGTGCTCTACGGAAACTGGTCAGCCGCGTCAGGGTACGAACAGGGGCGCAGGCTCGCAGCCCGGGAGGATGTCACCGCAATTTTCGCCGCCAACGACCAAATGGCAATGGGAATCCTTCGGGCCCTCCACGAGGCCGGCCGGGAGATCCCCGGCGACGTATCGGTCGTCGGGTTTGACGATGTTCCCGAGGCCGAGTTCCAGATGGTGCCGTTGACCACGGTCGGCATCGACGCGGACCAGGCTGCCCAACGCATTCTGGCCGAGCTTCTTCACATGATCGAAGGAGGCGAGCCGCCCGCCGAGGCGGTCACCCTGCCCGGCACTGAACTCATCATCCGCAGGTCCTCTGGGCCTGTTCGCCGAACCGAACCCATTCCGGGCTCACGGCACACACCTATCAACAGTCCGCAGATGTAACCCAACTGGAAGGACAGCGATGTCTCCTACGCCATTCACCCGACGCAAGTTCCTCATCTCCACGGCTGCAGCTGCCTCGAGCGCCTGGTTCCTCGCCGCCTGCAGCGGAGGTGAACCTGACGCTCCGGCCGCCGCACCCCAGTCACCCCAGCTGGTCCCGCAGTCCGAGATCGACACGGCGATGGACACCGCCACCACGTTGACGTTTTGGACCTGGGTGCCTGACATTCAAAACGAGATCAAGCTGTTCACCACCCAGTACCCGAAGATCAAGGTCGATTTGGTCAACGTCGGCCAGGGCGCCCCGCACTACCAGAAGCTGCGAACCGCCATCCAGTCCGGGCAGGGCGCCCCGGACGTCGCCCAGGTGGAGTTCCAGTTCATCAACTCCTTCACCCTGGGCGAGGGGAGCCTGCTCGACCTGACCCCGTACGCCCCGGCGACGCTGAAGGACGCCTATCCGGACTGGGTCTGGTCGCAGGTCAACACCAATGGCGGCCTGTGGGGCATTCCGCAGGACACCGGCCCGATGGGTCTGTTGTACCGGGAGGACCTGCTCGGCGCCGCCGGGATCGAGCCGCCGAAGACCTAGGACGACTTCGCCGCTGCGGCCGAGACGTACCGCTCGAAGAACCCGAAGAGCTACCTGGTCAACGTGGCTCCGAGCCAGTCGGGCGTCATGGTGGCGTACCTGTGGCAGGCCGGCGTGCGGCCGTTCGGATTCGACGGCAAGCAGACGGTCAAGGTCGACCTGGCGAACGAGGAGTCGAAGAAGGTGGTCAAGTTCTGGGGGGACCTGGTGAACAACGGCACCGCCTCCAACGACACCGACTTCAGCGACTCCTGGTACCAGGGCCTGGCAAACGGCAAGTACGCCACCCTGCCCATCGCCGCCTGGGGGCCAGTGTTCCTCCAGGGCACGGCCGGCAAGACGTCGGGCAAGTGGCGGGCGGTCGACCTGCCGCAGTGGGATGCCAGCCAGCTCGTGTCCAGCAACTGGGGCGGCTCAACCGATGCGGTGCTGAAGCTGAGCAAGAACCAGATCGCCGCCTCCCAGCTGGCGCTGTTCATCAACACCAACAAGGAGTCGGCGCTGAAGTTCGCCAACGAGCAGTTCCTGTTCCCGGCGATGAAGGAGATCCTGACCGATCCGACCTTCCTCAACCAGGAGTCGAAGTTCTTCGGCGGGCAGAAGGTGAATGAGAAGTTCGCCCAGATCTCCGAGACCGTCGGCACCGATTTCCAGTGGCTGCCGTTCATGGACTACGTGTACACGAACTTCACCGAGACGCTCGGCAAGGCATTTGCAGACAAGACCGACGCCGTGGCCGGCCTGCAGGCCTGGCAGGACGCCAGCGCCAAGTACGCCAAGGACCAGGGCTTCACGGTCGCCTGACATCGGAGGGTGCCCGCCGTCCGCGCGGCGGGCACCCTGCCCGACCACTCCTGGAAGGAGAACCTGTCATGTCCACTCTCGTCGACTCAGCGGCACCGACCGCCGCCGAGACCGCTCGGCGTCGCCCCAGGACGACAGCGGCCAAGCGGCGTCAGTACGGGGCGGCCTACGCCTTGGTGATGCCGTTCTTCGTCATCTTCATCGCCATGATGATCATCCCGCTGGTCTACGCCGGGTACCTGTCGCTGTTCAAGCAGCAACTGATCGGTGGCACGTCACTTCGCCGGTCTGCGGGAACTATGTCCGGGCCCTCACCGATCCGCTGTTCCTCACCGGGATTGCTTCGGATGGGCGATCTTCCTGGTCATCCAGGTGCCGATCATGCTCGCCTTGGCGCTGTTCTTCGCGCTGGCGCTGGACAGCGGCATGATGAAGCTGGCGAAGTTCACCCGGCTGAGCATCTTCGTGCCCTACGCCGTCCCGGGCGTCGTGGCCACCTTGATGTGGGGCTACCTGTACGGCCCGGACTTCGGCCCGTTCGCCCAAATCACCACCGCTCTCGGTCTCCGCACCGCCGCCGTTCTTCACCCAGAACGGCATGCTGTTCTCGATCATGAACATCGTGAACTGGGAGTTCATCGGCTACAACATGATCATCATGTACGCGGCGCTGCGCTCGATCCCGACCGAGCTGTACGAGGCGGCCCGGGTTGACGGGGCGTCGGAGACCCGGATCGCCTGGTCGATCAAGATCCCGTCCATCCGGGCGGCGTTGCTGCTGACCGTCATCTTCTCGGTGATCGGCACCTTCCAGCTGTTCACCGAGCCGAAGCTGATGTATTCCCTGGCACCGAACGTGATCGGCACTGCCTACACCCCCAACCTGTACGCCTACAACATCGCCTTCGTCAATCAGGACGCCAACTACGCCGCGGCCCTCGCCTTCCTACTCGGCATCGTGATCATGATCGTCTCCTACATCGTCCAGCTGAGCACCCAACGGAAGGAGCGTCGCTCATGACCGTCGTCACCGCTGGCCTGGACCAGATCACTGAGCAGTTCGAGCCGGCGCCGCCACGGAAGAAACCCACCAGCTGGCTGCTCACCGTCTTCATGCTGATCTGCCTGGGATACTTCCTGCTTCCGCTGTTCTGGCTGGTGGTCGCCTCCACCAAGTCCAACGACGACCTCTTCAGCGAGCTTCGGGCTGTGGTTCGCCGACTTCAATTTGATCGAGAACATCCAGACGGTGCTGACCGTCCAGGACGGAGTGTTCATCCGCTGGGCGGTCAACTACGGTCATCTACGCCGTGGTCAGCGCCGTCGGCGCCGCGTTCTTGGCCACCGCCGCCGGCTACGCCTTCGCCAAGTACCAGTTCCCGGGCGGAACCGCGCTGTTCGCAATCATCCTCGGCGCCATCATGATCCCTGTCGCGGCCCTGACCGTCCCGACCTACCTGCTGTTCGCGCGGGCCGGGCTCACCGACACCTACTGGGCGATCATCTTGCCGTGCCTGGTCAGCCCGTTCGGGGTGTTCCTGATGCGCGTCTACGCCGCCGACGCGGTCGACGCCACACTGATCGAAGCCGGCCGGGTCGACGGCGTCGGGGAGCTGCGGATCTTCTTCACCATCGCGTTCCGGCTGCTGCTGCCGGGTTCGGTGACCGTTTTGCTTTTCTCACTCGTGGCGACGTGGAACAACTACTTCCTGCCGCTGATCATGCTCAACTCGGCCGACAAGTTCCCGTTAACGGTTGGCCTGGCCCAGTGGCAGTCGACCGCGAGCGCCGGCTCGGGCTCGCCAGGCCCTCTTCTCGACCGTCATCACCGGCTCGCTGCTCTCGATCATCCCGCTGGTGATCGCGTTCGTGTTCCTCTCCGCGCTACTGGGAGTCCGGGCTGGCTTCCGGTGGCGTCAAGGCCTGATCGTTCTCGAAAGGACACTGCAGTCATGGACTCACCTCGTGAGCGGGTGCTGTTCGGCGCCGCCTATTACCACGAGTACCAGCCCTCCCCCCGGCTGGACACCGACCTCGACCTGATGGCCGAGGCCGGATTCTCCGTCATCCGGGTCGGGGAATCCGTCTGGACCACCTGGGAACCGGAGGAAGGACGATTCGACCTGGATTGGCTCGCGCCGGTGCTCGATGGTGCCCACAAGCGCGGCATCAAAGTCGTTCTTGGTACGCCCACCTACGCCGCCCCGCCCTGGTTGGCCCGCCGCTACCCGGAGATCGCCGGGGAGACCGTCGACCGGGCAACCGAATGCCGTGGGGCGGCCGGCAGGAGATCGACTACACCCATCCGGCCTTCAAGTTCTACGCCGAGACGGGTCATCCGCAAGATCGTCCCCCGCTATGCCGGCCACCCCGCCGTGATCGGATTCCAGGTCGACAACGAACCCGGCATGCTGCTCTTCCACAACCACGGGGTCTTCCAACGCTTCGTCGACGAGCTCCGTCATACCTATGGAACGGTGGAGGCTCTCAACGAAGCGTGGGGGCTGGTGTATTGGTCTCACAAGCTCAGCACCTGGTCCGATCTGTGGACGCCAGACGGAAACTGGCAGCCTCAGTACGATCTCGCGTGGCGTACTTTCCAGGCCAAACTGACCACTGAATTCATCGCCTGGCAGGCCGACATCGTTCGCGAGTACGCCCGCGACGACCAGTTCGTCACCACGTGCGTCGCCTACGAACGACCGACGGTCGACGACGCAAACCTCACCCGCGCCCTCGACGTAACGGCCGGAAACCCGTATTACGCCATGCAAGACGGGCTGGCGGTGCCGAGCATCAGCGCGGCCCCGCAGGGTTGGACAACCTCAGGGGCTTGGAGCCTGTTTCTCTCGGCGGACCGGATGCACGCCTCCAAACAAGCTCCGTTCTTGATCACCGAAACCAACGCCGGCGCGATCGGCGGATCTGCGACCAACTTCCCCGCCTACGACGGACAGTGGCGGCAAGCCGCCTGGGCATTCGTCGCTCGCGGCGCGGAGATGATCGAGTACTGGCACTGGCACACCAACCACTTCGGCACCGAAACGTACTGGATCGGCATCCTCCCGCACGACCAGCAGCCGGGACGCGTGTACGCGGAGCTGAGTCGGCTCGGCGCCGACTTCCGGGCAGCCGGTTCACGTGTTGTAGCACTACGGCCGGACGCCGAGATCGGTCTGCTGTATTCGTCTCGATCGAAGTGGGGATTGGCGTTTCAGGCGACCTTCCCCAAGCCGGGCGCGACCAGTGTCGGGTCGCTGTCCGACATCGATCAGCGGTCCTACCATCGGATCTTCGAAGCGTTCTACCGCGGTACCTTCGACGCCCGGGTGCCGGCGCGTCTCATCCACGACGTCCAGATCATCGGGGCCGACGGGAGTCGGCTCCTCGAGCCAGCCGCCCTGGCCGCCGAGCTGCCGGTCCTGGTCGTGGCTGGTCTGCTGGTTGCCGATGATGCACTCCTGACCTGGCTGCGGGACTACGCTGCCGCCGGCGGCCATCTTGTGATCGGTCCCCGCACCGCGTACGGCGACGAGGAAGGTAGGGCACGGCTGGAGGTCAAGCCGGCACACCTGGCAGAGGGTGGAGGGGTCCGCTACCAGGAGTTCTCCAACCTCAGCGAACCACTACCGGTAGTTGCCGAAACGGATGCGATCAACCTGTCGGACGGAGCTACGGCGACGGGCTGGGTCGACCAGCTCATCAGCGACGGCGCGAAAGTGATCGTCGGCTACGAACACCCGCACTTCGGCCGGTTCCCGAGCGTGGTGTCCAGTGAGTACGGGCGCGGGCGGATCACCACGGTCGGAACTGTGCCTAACCCTGTTCTTGCCGCTGATCTTGTTCGATGGCTCGCTCCTCAGGCGCCGCAAGAGACGTGGGGTGAGCTGCCGGCATCAGTGACCGTCTATTCGGCAACCAACTCGGCTGGCGAGCGGATTCACGTGGTCCACAACTGGAGCTGGGCGCCGGTCCAGCTCACGCTTTCGCGTGAGATGACTGACGTTCTCGCCGAAGGCGCGAGTCCGACAAAAGATCTTGAGCTCGGCCCCTGGGACGTCCGAGTTCTCGCCGAATGACGCATGTCCGGAGCGAACAGGTTAGGAATTCGCCTGAGTGTGTTCGATGGCTGCTCGTTCGACAGGTAGGGCGGCGATGTATCGCTGCATGAAGGCGTCGAAGCCGGCGACCTCGGTCGGGTCCGGGTCTACCGTCAGCAGGTCAGTGTCGACGAATACGTGGGTTTTCAGGAAGTCGTCCAGCGTCTGGCCGCCGGTTTGATGGACGGAGTACGCCGCGAGCACTGCGATTCCCCAGGCGCCGCCCTCGGCAGCGACCTCGCCGACCGCGACGGGGGTATTGATGGCGGCAGCGAGGAAGTTCTGCGCAACGCCCTTGGTCTTGAACAGCCCCCCGTGTGCGAACATCCGCTCAAGCCGTACGCCTTCAATCTTCTGTAATACGTCCATTCCGATCCGCAACGTGGCCAGGGATGCGAACAGATGAGTGCGCATGAAGGTGGCGAGATTGAAGCTGCCGTCAGGGGAGCGGAGGAAGAGCGGACGACCTTCGTCGAGTTCGGTGATGGGCTCGCCCGAGAGGTAGTTGTAGGCCATCAGCCCGCCGCAGTCGGGCGCACCGTCCCGAGCGGCGATGAACAAGGTCTCGAAGATCGTGGCGGTGTCGACGTCGGCACCAAATGCTTCGGCAAATTCTGCGAACAAGCCAACCCACGCATTCAGTTCGCTGGCCCCGTTGTTGCAGTGCACCATCGCCACCGGGTCGCCGGCTGGTGTAGTGACCAGATCCAGCTCGCGATGTACTTGGCTGAGTTCGTGCTCGAGAACAATCATCGCGAAAATGCTCGTGCCGGCGCTGACGTTCCCGGTGCGTGGTGCGACCGAGTTGGTGGCGACCATGCCGGTCCCAGCGTCGCCCTCGGGTGGGCACATGGGGATTCCCGGGTGCAGCCGTGCGGTCGGGTCAAGCAGTTTTGCGCCGGCCTCGGTGAGCCGGCCGCCCGGCTGGCCGGCGACCGCGATCGTAGGCAGCAGGTCGGCCAACTGCAGTTCCACTCCGGCCTCGGCGGCAAGTTGATCGAATCGCCGGAGCATCGTCGCGTCGTAGCTGCCGCTCGCGATGTCGATCGGAACCATCCCGCTGGCATCTCCGATGCCTAGGACCTGCCGGCCGGTGAGCTGCCAGTGGACATAACCAGCCAGCGTGGTCAGGTGCGCGATCCTGCTGACATGCTCTTCACCGTTCAGGATTGCCTGGTAGAGATGCGCGATGCTCCAGCGGTGGGGGATGTTATGTCCGAACTCGGCGCTCAGGCGTTCTGCGGCCTCGCCGGTGTTGGTGTTGCGCCAGGTTCGGAACGGCGTCAGCAGTTCGCCGTCGGAGGCGAAGGCGAGATAGCCGTGCATCATGGCCGAGACTCCGAGCGCGCCGACCGAGATCAGCTCAACGTCGTAGCGTCGCTGCACGTCGGCAAGCAAAGTGGCGTAGCACGCCTGGAGCCCGCCCCAGACCGCGTCCAAGGAGTAGGTCCAGGTCCGATCGATGAACTGGTTCTCCCAGTCGTGGCTTCCCACCGCAATCGGCGCATGGTCCGGTCCGATCAACACCGCCTTGATGCGCGTCGACCCGAGCTCGATTCCCATAGCGGTGCGGCCCTCGATGATGGCTTGGCTCGTGTTGGTCGCCATGTCGCTTACCCTTCCTGGCAGTCTAGAAACCCTGGGCGAGACGGTACTAGGCCTACGATTAGGAGCGACCGGATGAGCGTAGATGCTGAGATCCGAGAGGTGGTGCAGCAGATCCGCAAGGAAGTCGCAGAGCTGCATGATCATCTGCCACGAAACTCACTGGTGGTGTGGACCGCGGGCAACGTGTCGGCGAGAGTTCCTGGACGGGATTTGTTGGTGATCAAGCCGTCGGGAGTGAGCTATGACGAGCTGTCTGCCGACAACATGGTCGTTACTGATCTTGATGCCAATCTGGTGGAAGGTGATCATGCACCGTCATCGGACACCGCTGCGCACGCCTACGTTTACAAGCACATGCCCGAGGTTGGCGGGGTGGTGCATACCCACTCGACGTACGCCACGGCTTGGGCTGCTCGCGGGGAACCGATCCCATGCGTGTTGACCATGATCGCCGACGAATTCGGCGGTGACATCCCGGTGGGACCATTCGCGTTGATCGGCGACGATTCTGTTGGCCAAGGAATCGTCGAAACCCTGTCGGGACATCGCTCGCCAGCGGTGTTGATGAAGAACCATGGCGTGTTCACCATCGGCGCAACAGCGATGGCAGCGGTCAAGGCTGCGGTGATGTGCGAGGACGTTGCTCGCACCGTACACATCGCCCGCCAGATTGGTCAGCCTTTGCCGATCGCGCAGTCCGATGTCGACTCGCTTTTCGACCGTTACCAGCGGGTCTACGGCCAACGTTGATCGCAGTCCGAATGGAGGAAGCACCATGGCAGCGGGGTCTTATTGCTGGTTCTTGACCGGAAGCCAGGGCCTTTATGGTCCTGAGACGCTTCAGCAAGTCGAGCATCAATCGCGCCAGATTGTTGATCAACTCAAGGAATCGGGACAGCTTCCGCTGCCCGTGCAATGGCAGCCCGTGTTGACCGACAGCGAAGCCATCCATCGGGTCATGCTGGAAGCGAACGCCGACTCCAACTGTTTGGGCGTGATCGTCTGGATGCACACTTTCTCCCCGGCCAAGATGTGGATCCGCGGGCTGGGTGCGCTGCAGGTGCCGCTACTGCACCTGCACACCCAGGCGAACGCAGCGTTGCCTTGGTCCGAGATCGACATGGACTTCATGAATCTCAACCAGGCCGCGCACGGCGACCGTGAGTTCGGCTACATCCAAACCAGGCTGGGCGTTGCCCGCAAGACCGTGGTCGGGCACGTATCCGACCCGTCGGTGGCCGCCCGGATCGCTGCCTGGCTGCGGGCAGCTCGCGGACATGCCGCCATCCGCCGGCTGAAGCTCGCCAGGTTCGGCGACAACATGCGCGACGTAGCCGTCACCGAAGGCGACAAGGTCGATGCCGAGATCCGCTTCGGTGTCTCGGTCAACACCTGGGGAGTTAATGATCTTGTCGCCGCGGTCGACGCCGCCTCCGACGCCGAGGTCGACGACCTGGTTGAGGCGTACGGCGACCTCTACGACGTAGCCCCCGAACTGGCGGTCGGCGGTGAGCGGCACGAGTCGCTGCGCTACGGCGCCCGGATCGAGGCCGGGCTGCGGCACTTCCTCACCGACGGTGGCTTCGGGGCCTTCACCACCAACTTTCAGGACCTGGGTGGGCTCCGCCAGTTGCCCGGGTTGGCGGTGCAGCGGCTGATGGCCGAGGGGTACGGGTTCGGCGGCGAGGGCGACTGGAAGACCTCGGTGATGCTGCACACGATCAAGGCGATCGGCGCGGGCCAGCCTGGCGGCACCTCGTTCATGGAGGACTACACCTACGACCTCACTGGGGACAAGCACAAGATCCTCGGCGCCCACATGCTCGAGGTCTGCCCAACCATCGCCGGCGACCGGCCGCGAGTGGAGATTCACCCGCTCGGTATCGGTGACCGCGAGGACCCGGTTCGGCTGGTGTTCACCGCAGCCAGCGGTCCGGCCACCGTGCTCGGCATCTGCGACCTTGGCGACCGGTTCAGACTGGTCGTCAACGAGGTCGACGTCGTACCGCCGGACGAGCCGTTGCCCAAGCTTCCCGTCGCCCGCGCCGTCTGGGAACCCCGGCCCAGCCTGGCTACGTCGGCCGAGTGCTGGCTGACAGCTGGCGGACCGCACCACACCGTTCTCTCCCAGGCCGTCGGCACCGAGGAACTGACCGACTTCGCCGACATGATCAACACAGAACTGCTGATCATCGACGCAGACACGGATCGGCGCAGCTTCGGCAACGAGATCCGTTGGAACGCCGCGGCCTACCGGCTCGGCCTTCTTCGATGACTTGGGTCCTCACTCGCGGCCTCGTTGACAGCTTTCTTAATTTACAATAGAAAGATACACTTCAGCGAAGGGGTGAGGCTCGGCTACCGCACCCGCTGGCGGAGGCGTGTCATGACCATGCGATCGGGCTGGCAATCGTTGAGGCCGCAGCGTCCGGTGTGCCTGTCACTGTCGGTGAGCAGCCTTGGCACGATCCCGCCCCGAAGGCAAGAACATGAGCCGGTCGACAAGTTGTGAGGAGAACAGATGACTGAGGCGGTCGCTGAAAGGATGGCGGAGCTCAACGCGCACGAAACCCGTTTCGTGTTCGAGTCCTTCGACCATGCTGCTGCGTGGCAGTTGGGTACGCAGATGGTGGAGCGTGCACTCAGCGATGCCCTGCCGGTGATCATCGACATCCGCAGGCCTGGCCTGGTCCTCTTCCGCTCAGCTCTCGCCGGGACGACTGCGGAGAATGAGGCCTGGCTGGATCGTAAGGCCAGCACAGTTTTCCGTTACGAGGCAAGCACCGCGCTGCTGGCCGCGCGGTTCGCGGCTCAGGGCATCGACCCATGGTCAACAGAGTGGTTCGATACCGCCACGTTCGCGGCGGCCGGCGGCTCCTTCCCGGTACGCGTCCGGGGAGTCGGGGTCGTCGCGGCCGTAACCGTCTCCGGACTGACATCGGACGAAGATCACGACTTTGTGGTAGCCGCCCTCGAAAGGTACGTGCCGAGCACGGCCGGTCACCCCAGCGGCTCTCTTGACGAACCGCCTTCCTGACGGCGCCGGCCCGGCGACGGTGGAGGTTTGTCATGACGGAACGAGCAGGCGAGAAGGTCAGGACGTGAGCAGCCCGTTCAGGGGCGCGACCGCGGTCCAGACGCACGGAGCGATCCTCGATCTCATCCGCTCGAGTGGAGTTGTCAGCCGGACTGAGCTGGTCGACCGCTCCGGTCTGACCGGAGCGTCGATCACCCGGATCGTCCGGCAGTTGCTCGACGATGGCTTGATCACCGAAATCGGACTCGGGGAGTCCACTGGCGGAAAACGGCGCACTTTGTTGCAGCTCAACCCGGCGGCCCGGACGGCCGTGGGTGTCGAGTTGGATTTTGACCAGATCACCTATGTAGCGATCGATCTCGGTGGTCGCGTTGTCGCTCAGCGCTCGTCGAAGGGCACCGGGACCAAGTCGCCATATGAGGTGACGCAGCGGATAGGTGAGGAGATCACAGCGTTCCTCAACTCCGCCGGCATCGACAGCGAGCGGATGGTCGGGATCGGCATAGCAATCGCCGGACGGCGAGGCAGCCGCGACCAGCACTGGTCCAACCCGAAGGCGACTGACTGGGAACACTTCGCCCTGGAGGAGACCCTCGGCGCAGCGACGGGCAAACCGGTAGTCGTCGAGAACGACTCGACCTGCGCGGCTATCGGGGAGTACTGGGTGGGCCGGCTGCCGTCGACGGAGGACTTCGCGACTGTGTACATGACCGATGGATTCGGTCTCGGCATGGTGATCAAGGGCAACATCTACCGCGGCGCATCGTCAAATGCTGGGGAGATCGGCCACATGACGGCTGACCCGAATGGACCGGATTGCGTGTGCGGCCGGCGTGGCTGTCTGCACGCGGTAGGCGGCGTGGTACGTATCGTTGAGCTCGCCCGGCAGGACGTGGGACTGACCACCGATCTTCGGCTGCGGGGGACGCGGAGGATGATCCGCGGGGACTACGTCAAGATCGCACGTGCTGCGGCGGCCGGTGACGACCGTGCATACCGGCGGATCCGAGAGTCCGCCGACTACCTCGGCTCGACGTTGGTGTCGATCATCAACCTCCTCGACTTGGACCAGATCATCCTCGCGGGACCGGGCTTCAGTCTCGTCGGTCAGATCTACGCCGACGCGGCGGCCGACCAGCTGACCCGCCACTCGTGGGCCCGGTCGATCCATGCGGTCCGGGTAGGGCTGTCGAGCATCGGGAACGACGTCGCCGCCCTGGGCGCCGCCAGCCTGGTCCTGCACGCCCAACTCACAGCCCACCCGCACTCCGGCCGGCTGGTCGCCGCCAGTCGCTGACCCAGCCGAGGAGACCCATGGGCAGCGGTTCAGAAATCGCCGAATTGTTACCTCTGGCTGTTCCCAAGGTGGCCTCTTTGCCCTAATCTACTTACATAAAGTAAGAAAGTAAGACGCCCAAGATAGGACAGGCTGTGGACGAACGAAAGCTCCTACCTCATCAGATTGCGCAGGTCTTGATCGGCTCCACGAGTGGAGGACCTCCCGTCGAGGTGTTCCGCACCGACGAGATGATCATCGAGGCGCCCAACTGGACCTTCGACGGCCGCTGGTTGATCTTGAACGGCGATGGGAAGCTTTGGCGACTCGCGGCCGACGGAAGCTCCGGCCTGGAGCTGATCGACCTGTTCGATGTGCCCGACCTCAACAATGATCATGTGCTCTCGCCGGATGGACGGCACGTGTTCGTATCGGCCAACGACTGGCACATCTATGAAGCCGATCTGGACGGCGGCCCGGTGCGCCGCGTCACCAATGATCACGGCGAGCCGGCTATGCACTTCCTCCACGGAGTCAGCCCCGACGGGGAGACTCTGGCCTACATCGGCCTCGAGCCTGAGGGCGAGGACTGGTGGGCGCGGGCCAACATCTTCTTGATCCCCACCGCCGGCGGGGCTGATCGTCGCCTCACCGACGAGTCGAAGCCGTTCGACGGATGCGAATTCACACCGGACGGCGAGTGGATCTACTGCAACACAGAGCTGTTCTCTGACGTCCCCGGACACGCACAGATCGCCCGGCTCCGCCCTGACGGGACGGATCTGCAGCAGCTGACCTTCGACGAGCAGGTGAACTGGTTCCCGCACATCTCCCCGGACGGACAGCAAATCTTGTTCTTGAGCTTCCCACCCGGCACGACCGGGCATCCTCCGAACCTGCCTATCGAGCTGAAGCTGGTACGCGACGGCAACTGGCGCAGTCCGGAGACGCTCATTCAGACGTTTGGCGGACAAGGGACCTGCAATGTGAACAGCTGGGCACCCGACAGCACGCGATTCGCCTATGTCTCCTACCCAATGGGCCGCCAAACTTGAGGACTGCCAACATAAGGGCGGGGATTTTCGTCGTCCGTGCAACGAGCAGGGGGGTCAATTGATGACAGCATCCGGGCCGGTCGGTGTCGGCTTCATCGGTACGGGGATGATCAGCGACACATACCTGGAGAACCTGACCAGCTTCCCCGACGTACGCGTCGTGATCCTGGGCGATCTCGATCAGCAGCGCGCGCAGGCTCAGGCCGAGAAGTACGACGTGCCACAGTGGGGCTCCAGCGACGACGTTCTGACACATCCGGACGTCGAGATCATCGTGAATCTCACGATTCCCGCCGCCCACGCCGAAGTCGCCAGCCAGGCGATCACGGCAGGCAAGCACGTGTGGTCCGAGAAGCCGATCAGTGTCGACCGCGCCAGCGGACGCGCACTCCTGGAACAAGCCGAATCGGCCGGGCTCCTGGTTGGCGTCGCGCCCGACACCGTGCTCGGCCCAGGAGTGCAGACCGCGCGCCGCGCGATCGCCAACGGTGACATCGGCGTGCCCCTGTCAGCGCAGACCGTAATGCAGTACCCCGGACCAGACATCTTCCACCCCAACCCCGAGTTCCTGTTCGCCAAAGGGGCTGGCCCGCTCTTCGATATCGGCCCGTACTACATCACGACTCTCGTCCACATCTTTGGACCAGTTGCCACAGTGGCGGCCGTCGGCTCAAGGGGCCGCGCGACCCGTACGGTCCAGGTCGGAGAGCGTCTGGGCACCGAGTTTGCGGTCGAGGTTCCCACCCACGTTTCCTGCATCGCTCAGTTCGAGGGTGGAGGGGTGAGCCAGAGTGTGTTCAGCTTCCAGTCTCCGCTCGTAACGATGGGCATGGTCGAGATCACCGGTACGGAGGGAACCCTCATCGTTCCTGATCCGAACGCGTTCACCGGCGAGGTGAAGATCACCCGGGCCGTTGAACTCGCTGCGATCGGCCAGGATCCGAAGTGGGAGCCCGTCCCGGTCACTGGCGCTCTCGCAGGGCGGGGAATGGGCGTGCTGGACATGGCGCGATCGATCCGGGCGAACACGCCGCACCTTGCATCAGGTGAGGTGGGATACCACGTGCTCGACACCCTCGTCTCCATCGACGAAGCGATCGAATCTCGCAGCACCGTCGAGGTAGCAAGCACGATCGAGGCCATCCCGCTCTTGTCTGAGGAATGGGACCCGTTCGAGGCCACACTCTAGAAACAGACGGCGCGATTGCCGTCGCACGGACTCAACGCGCCCGAACAGCTGGCCTACGTCCAGAACTCGTCAGCAGCGTACAGATCCTCGGGGCGCCACCACGCCTCGGCGATCTCGCCTTGGCGTAGATGGAACACCCATGCGTCGTGGCGGTCGTAGCTGTGATCACCACGGCTGGCGGTGGCGTGCGTCAAGGCGACTGCATGGTCCTCGCTGGCCACTACATCATGCAACTCCTGCGTGAAGGTTCCCTCCGACCCCTGCGCCAACTGGCCGAACATCTCGAACACGGCGTCCCGGCCGTGGTGATCACCGGCCAGCGGACCTCGGCCAGGAATGTGCCACACGGTGTCTTCGGCGACCAGGGACCTCATGGTTGCCACGTCGCCGCTGGCGAACGCGTCAAACGCCTTACGGATCGGCTCGGCATTAGGGTGCTCAGCCATCATGGCTCCTCACTGTCGCCAGCATTGGTTGTCGTTAGTTCCCTGGGCAACTCTCAGACACCTTTGTGGAGAGCGCTTGTGTCGCGGTCGCGACCTCTTTGATCGCCGACGCGATAGCCGGCGCCTTCTCCCGGAGATTATCGGCGGTCAGGCCGGTCGCGGCCGTCTGCAACTCACCAAATGCCGTCTTCACCTGCTGCACACTGGGCTGGAGGACCGGCGAGGCCGAGGCCTCCGCCTTGTCCAGGCTGGTCTTGACGTTGGCGATCGCGGTGGTCAGCGCCGTGAGACCGTCATCGGCAGGCTTCACTTTTGTCAGGGCCTCGAGTGAGGACTTGAGTGCCTCGACGTCCTCACAAGCTGCTGCGGTCGCTTCGGTCGTCGGGGCCGCGGTCGTCGCTGCGGCGGTCGTCGCAGCTGGACTGGGTTGGCTCTCCGGGGAGCTTGTGCCGCAGCCGGCAAGGACGCAGAGCAGGGCAACGGCCGCAACCCCAACAGATGCGGATCGATGGGCACGATGGAGTCGCATTTGGTGTTCTCCTAGGACCTAGCTGGAAACTGAGTTGGCTCAATCCAACCGCTGATCAACGAGAACCGGATCACTCTTATCGGGTGAAATTGCGTGCGGTACTTGCGGCCGCGTGGCGGCGATTCACCTCTTGTGGGTGATGCGCAGGAAGCACCGGATGCCGTGCCATGGTGTAGTGACATCAAATCAGCGCAGCAAGAGTTCCACCGACGCGCCAGCAACCGGGGATGGACGGCGAGCGACAGGGCAGGCGGGCCAGGCCGAACATCCCACACTGACGGAGCGCGCCGCCCGAGGAAAGGCGGAGCGAAAACTGGTCCCTCTATCGGTGCACGGAGAATGGCAGCCATCATCGGACCGGCCCGACCCGGTTAGCCTGCTTGAAGAGCAAGGCACAAGCCGGGTACCAGAGCTGGTCCCGATCCGTTACGGCCGAATGTTGGTCTCGCCGTTCACCTTCTACCGCGGCGCGGCCTACCTGATGGCCTCCGACCTGGCCGACACCCCGCGCACCGGCCTGTCGGTGCAACTATGCGGGGACGCGCATCTGTCCAACTTCGGCGTCTTCGCCGCCCCCGACCGGCGGCTGATCTTCAGCGTCAATGACTTCGACGAGACGCTCCCCGGCCCGTTCGAGTGGGACGTCAAGAGGTTGGTGGCCAGCTTCGCTGTCGCCGGACGCGATCGCGACTTCGACACCAAGCAGCGCAAGTCGATCAATCTGGCAGTGGCCCGGTCCTATCGCGAGGCGATGCAGGACATGGCACAGATGAAGAAGCTCGACGTCTGGTATGCCCGCCTGGACGTCGAGGAGATCGACGCGCGGCTGGGGTCGCAGATGAAGCCGAGCGAGGTAAAGCGGTTCGAGAAGAACGTGGCCAAAGCCCGGTCCAAGGACAGCATGAAGGCCTTCGACAAACTCGTGCAGATGGTGGACGGGCGGCCACGGCTCGTCGGAGATCCGCCCCTGATCGTTCCGATCGAGGACGTGTTTTCTGAGCACCAGCAGCTTGACGAGGCAATTCACAATCTGCTGCGCGCCTATCGCCGCACACTTGCGGGCGATCATCGACACCTCTTGGAGGGCTTCCGCTATGTGCATGCGGCCCGCAAGGTGGTCGGTGTCGGCAGTGTGGGCACTCGCGCATGGATTGTGTTGATGCTGGGCCACGACGACGGCGACCCATTGTTCCTGCAGGCGAAGGAGGCCCAAGGGTCGGTGCTGGAGCCTTTCTTGGGCAAGAGCAGATACCGGAACCACGGACAGCGCGTCGTCGAAGGTCAACGGCTGATGCAGTCTGCCAGCGACATCATGCTCGGCTGGTTGCGGACCGATGGGGTCGACGGTGTGTCCCGGGACTTCTACATCCGCCAACTCTGGGACGGCAAAGGATCAGCGGTTATCGAGGCCATGAGGCCATCTGCCATGACCGCCTACGCCGGCCTCTGCGGCTGGACGCTTGCCCGGGCCCACGCACGCTCCGGGGACGCGGTGGCAATGGCGAGATATCTCGGCACCAGCGACCGTTTCGACCATGCCATGGCAAGCTTCGCGGAAACCTACGCCGACCAGAACGAGCAGGACTACGCGGCGCTCAAACTAGCCGTCGACTCCGGGAAGGTCACTGCCGAGAGCGGGTAACACGTGATGACTCGGACCCTGGGCATCCATATGGTCTCCATATGAGACGGCGACTGGCGGCGATCCTCGCACTCGTTGTGGCAGCGGCCACGCTCGTGTTCGCGATCGGGGTC
This sequence comes from uncultured Actinomycetota bacterium, assembly GCA_963840505.1. Classification (GTDB taxonomy): domain Bacteria; phylum Actinomycetota; class Actinomycetes; order Propionibacteriales; family Propionibacteriaceae; genus Microlunatus. Next base: position 52,911 of record CAWIZB010000019.1, on the reverse strand, counting down.
GCGATAAACCAATTCCCGCGTGGCCTGATTCTGCTGGGCTGTGTACTGATCGCCGGCGTGTCCGCCTGGTACGGCCTGCGCCGGCGTGGCATCGCGCGCCTGGCAGGGCTCATCGTTGCCGCCATAGCGCTCGCTGGCGCAGTCGCCCTGATTGTTGGGGCTGGGGCGCCGCTCGTCGATCTGCTGGTCGTGGCGGGCCTGCTCGTGTCACTGGCGGCAGCGAGTGCTGCCTTTACGGTCCACGTGGAGCTGCCGAGCGCGCCGGCGCCGCGCCAACCGGTGCTCTTCTTCAATCCGCGCTCCGGCGGGGGAAAAGCGGAACGCTTCGCACTCGCCAAGGAGGCTCGGGAGCGTGGCATCGAGCCGATCGAGCTGAAGCCCGGCGATGACCTCGAGACGCTGGTACGCGGCGCGGTCGAGCGTGGCGCTGACGGGCTTGCCATGGCCGGTGGGGACGGCTCGCAAGCCATTGTCGCTGCGATCGCCTCCGAGCACGGCTTGCCGTACGCCTGTGTGCCTGCCGGGACCCGGAACCATTTCGCGTTGGATCTCGGCGTTGACCGCGACGATGTCGTCGGCGCCCTCGATGCCTTCGTCGACGGCGGTGAGCGATTCGTGGACCTCGGTGACGTCAACGGGCGGGTGTTCGTCAACAATGTGTCGCTAGGGCTCTACGCTGAGGCGGTCCAGGACGCCGGCTACCGCGACGCCAAGATCCGCACCGTTCTGGACACCGTGCCCGACGTGCTCGGCCCGAGCGGCGACGAGCTCGATCTGCGGTGGCGTGGGCCGGGCGGGCACGAACACCGCGGAGGCGCTGCGGTGCTCATCTCTAACAACTGCTACCGGTTCGGCCACGCTATCGGCTCGGGCACGCGCCCGCGCATCGACGACGGCCTTCTTGGGATCACCGTCGTCGGGGCGATCTCGTGGCAAGACGAGGCCGGCCGTTCGTTGCAGCGCCCGTGGCGAGAGTGGGCGGCGCCGACCTTCCAGGTCGACTCCGAGCGGCCCATCGCCGCCGGCATCGACGGCGAAGCACTCGTCCTCGATGCGCCGCTGCAGTTTCGCATTCGGTCCAGAGTCCTCTGCGTGCGTATCGCCCGCAAGCACCCTGGCGCCTCGCCCTCTGCAATAGCTCCCGAAGGCATGTGGGCCAGCATTGTCGAACTGGTGCGAATCGCTTTCGGTCACCACCAGAAGCCCGCAGCGTCACTATCAGAGAGGCCGGCATGAACAACCTAATGGAGATCACCGAGAAGGAGCGGCTGAGCCGCGAGGACGCCGCAGCGCGGCTGCACGCCCTCGCCGACGCTCTCGCCAAGCACAACGAGGTCGAGTTCGACCGCGGCGGGATCACCTTCAAGGTGCATGTGCCCGACGAGGTCGACTTCAAACTCGAGATCGAGTTCGAAGACGATGAGCGCGAGCTCGAGATCGAACTCAAATGGTGACCGAAACTGCTTGCCTGATTGGCGACGCCACCGGCCACCAAGGGGGTATGCGTTCCACGGCGTCGATTGCCTGGCTGACCTGATCGAGGTGAACCGCCAGGTGTTCCTACCTAACGCATCGATGGGCGGTGCGCGTTGACGTCGCTGTGGCGTCCGGCGCTGTGGCGTACGGCGCTGGGTCGCCCAGAATGACCGGCTCGCCCGCGCCGCAGCCGGCAGAGGGACGGCTGGCGGACTGGCTCAGCCAGCCTGGGGACGACGCGGCGACGACCCGCATGAGGGTGGTGAGCCTGCTGCGCCGTCTTGACAGTTACGACCGTGCCGTCTACCGATCGGTGGCGCAGCTGCATCTGCCGTTGCTGGACGAGCCGTTGAGGCTGGTGTCGGACTTCGCCAACTTCTCCAAGCCGTGGTTCCTCATCTCCGGCGCCCTCGCACTGTTCGGCGGAAGTCAGGGCCGGCGTGCCGCGCTCACCGGGCTGGCGGCCATCGGCGCGACGTCCCTGGTGGTGAACCAGCCCATGAAGATGGCCGGTGCACGCCACCGCCCAGACCGGGAGGGCGGCGGGGTACCCCAGCAGCGGTGGGTGCGCATGCCGTCCTCGACGTCGTTCCCCTCCGGCCACTCCGCATCCGCCGCCGCCTTCGCAGTTGCCGTCGGAGACGTCCTCCCGGCACTCCGGCTGCCATTAGGCGCAGCAGCCTCGGTCGTGGCCTTCTCCCGCGTGTATACCGGCGTGCACTACCCAGGTGACGTAATCGTCGGGGCGACCGTGGGCACCTTATTTGGACGGTTGACATCGACAGTGGCGCGCCGCATAGCTCGGGGTTGACCGTCCGAGTGCGCAGTGAGCGCCCCCCTTCACGCACCGCCATGGGCGATTGGTGCGCACTCAAGCGGGGTGGCCTGGCGGCGCTTGCAGCGGTCCCTTGCCCCAACGCCGTCTCGAATTAGGAAAGGAAGATCCATGCTCGTAGGGGTTGATTGGGGCGGCACGAAGATTGAAGCCATTGCAATCGCCGAGGACGGGCGACCTCTCGCAAGATTGCGCGACAAGACACCGCGATCTGACTATGAGGCCTGCCTCGAGACCGTTTCCTCGGTCGTGAGAAGGGTAGAAGCCGAGACAGGAGCACGAGGGAGCGTGGGCATCGGACTTCCAGGATCCTTGGACCCTCGAACCGGATTAGCCAAAGGCGCGAGCTCCACCTGGCTCAATGGAAGACCAGTTGAAGCCGACCTGCGCCGCAAGCTGGAACGCGATGTCCGGGTAGCCAACGACGCCGATTGCTTCGCCGTCTCTGAAGCCGTCGACGGCGCCGGCGCTGGTCATAACGTCGTCTTCGCGGCGATTTTGGGTTCAGGTGCCGGCGCTGGAGTGGCCGTGGCCGGCAAGGCGCATCACGGCCCGAACAACGGCGCTGGCGAGTGGGGCCACAATCCGCTCCCCAGGCAGGACGTCACAGAGATCCCCGGGCCTGCCTGCTACTGCGGCAGGCACGGATGCCTGGAGCGCTGGGTCTCCGGTTGGTCGTTTGCCCGCGACTATCACCAGCACGCCAGCGTCGACTTGGCCCCCTCCGCGCCGCTCAGCCCGATCGAGATCGTGGACCGGATGAGGGAAGGCGATCGGCTCGCGAAACTAGTGTGGAACCGGTACGTCGATCGGGTAGCTCGCGGACTGTCCGTGGTCGTCAACACACTCGATCCCGACATCTTGGTGCTCGGTGGCGGCATGGCGAACGTAGACGAGCTGTATGACGATCTGCCTACGAGACTGGCCGACGAAACATTCGCACCGTGCTTCTACACTCCGGTAGTCCGTGCAGTCCACGGTGACTCGAGTGGCGTACGCGGCGCCGCCTGGCTCTGGAGATGATCACTATGCCCTCAGTAAACGAGCACGAGCGATTCGAGTTCGCCCAGAATCTGATCATCGAGGCTGGTGATCTTGCCCTGCAGTACTTCGCGTCAGTGAACGAGCTGTCGATCATGAGCAAGGGTGCCCAGGACATGGTTTCCGAGGCTGATATTGCGGTCGAGAAACTCATCCGAAACCGTCTCATGGCCGAGTACCCCGACGATGGCTATCTAGGGGAGGAAACCGGGCACGAGGCGGCCACTGGTGATTCGGGAATCTGGGTTGTTGACCCGATTGACGGCACACAACCCTTCCTCAGCGGTCTGAGTACCTGGTGCATTTCCATCGCCTACGTCCGGTCGAATGAGGTGCTGCTCGGAATGGTCAATAATCCGGCAGCGGGCGAGTTGTTCATCGGCGGCGTCGGACGAACGGCAGAACTCAATGGACAGCCAATTGCTCCGCGCCAGGACGCGTCCGTCGGCGACGGCCTCACCTACCTCGGCTGTAATCCCCGGCTCCGTCCGGAACAGGTTGTTCCAGTGCTCGACCGCCTGCTTCGGGCCGGTGGAATGTTTGTTCGCAACGGCTCCGGCGCACTCGGGCTCTGCGACGTCGCCTGTGGCCGCTTGATCGGCTATGTCGAGGCGCACATCAACTCGTGGGACTGCCTCGGTGGCATCGCGGTATGCAGATCGGCAGGTGTTCGCGTGAGCGACTACCTCACAGCTGACAGCATTTTCGTCGGAGGGCCTCTTGTCGCTGGATTACCTCAGGCATTTGATCAGCTGGTCGTCGTACTCGGCGACCCTTCGGCGCTACCCACAGTGGGAGTCCCTACTCCAGCCACTCCGTGACAAAGCGGTCGTTGGCGTGGATATGGACGCCCTCATAACCGTTTGGCCCCGTCGAGAACTTGTGCCGGGTGTTGGCGGGCACCACGAGGACCTGACCGGCATGGCCTAACACTTCCTCGGATCCGATGGTGAAGGTCGCCCATCCGCGTCGGATGATGAAGGTTTCGGCGTACGGATGCTGGTGCAGCCTTGGCCCAACGCCAGCCTTCGTCGTCGACTCCAAGATGATCGAGATGCTGGCGTCGCCTGGGAGCTCCTCGTAGTTCTCGGTCCAGTCCTCGCCGTCGGCGCGGCCGTCCGCCCGGTCAATCACGAACCCAACCATCCAGCGAAGGTAGCAGCCGAGGTCTTGATCAGCTCGTCGTCGCACTCCGAGAGCGGGAGGCGACGCCCCCGTCGAGCGATCCGAGATTGCGGAATGCTCAGGAGGGTTCCCACTTACGCAGTGACGAAGGCGATGATCCGGGGCGTCAAGTCCGATTGCGCAGCGGCAAGTCCTTCTGGCGTGCCGCCGAGGTCTATCGAGCCCGCATGGGTCACCGTCGTCGGCCAGCAACCGAGCCTGATCAGATGGCCGGCGCCGGGATATGGCAGCAATTGGTCGTACGCGGCCGCCGCCACACCGCCCCGGCGTCGGCGCTCCATCAGCCGCCGCGCCATCTCGCTCGACGGCCACACGCCGTCGCCTCCGCCGGAGACGAGCATCAGGGGCACCGCGATGCGCTCGGACTCGATGGCGGCTGCCCCGGTCGCTTCAGGGCCGTCGAGCTTTGAGGCGTACCCTCCGGCGAGGTGCAGCAGCGCTGGGCCGAACCGAGCCCGGCGTCCGCGACGATGGATGGCCTGGCGGGCGATGTCCGACAGCACCGCCCGATCGTCGGTTTGTACCGCCGGAAGATCATCACCGCCGAGCGTCCAGGCTGGGATCCCCTGAAGCGATCCCTGCTCACCGAGCCCGACCCACGTCGCCGACGAAGGCGACACGGCCACGATCGATTGCAGCGGCAGGTCATCCGCACGTGACGCAGCCGCCAGCAAGCCCTCCGATCCTCGGGAGATTGCCATCGCCGACACCCGGGTCGCGTCGACATGTTCGTGTCCGGCCAGCCAGCGGACGGCGTCGGTAAAACGCTCCAGCGGCACCCTCTCGAGCTGTGCTGGTAGGCCGTCGTAGGGTGGGCCGTCGCCTGCGAATGTGGCAGCCACAAGGGCGGTGCACCCATGTGAGGCAAGTAGCGCTGCGTTCGAGCTCTGGGAGTCGAGACCGCCCTCCGAGCCGGGGAACAGCACAACACCGGGCGTAGGTGCGGCGCTCGCTGGCAGGAACAGTCGGCCGATCACGCCGGGCGCGCGGACTTCCTGCACATCGACGTCGGGCGCCAAGGCGCGGCGTACCAGCGTTCCGTGTGAACGCTTGCCCGAGGCCTCAGCGACGACGACCGTCATTGCAGGTCCGTCCGGAGGAATGAAGAGATCGGCTGTCGCATCGGGCGAGTCGAAGGCCATCGACCAGATGAGGGCGTTTGGGTCGGCTAGGTCGAGCGTGCCTGTGGCATCGGCCTCGGCGGTGATGGTCGAACGCCAGCGGTGGCCGAACGCGTCAATGGTTTCGGCGCTTACGGTAACCGTCGCGCCTGGCGCCGCACCCGTGACCCGAACGCCCGCCGTCTCGTCGGCGAGGACGTCGACGGGATCGAGGTGGACGAGCGGAGCGCCCTGGTCGTCGACAGGTACGGCCAGCGTGGGCGGAGGTTCAACCGCGCTCGGGGCCCGGTCGGCATCTCCTCCGCCAGAGGCCTCGATGAACCAATCGGAGTACTTCGACGTGAAGATCATCGCCAACCCGAGGGCCATGAAGGGCAGCACCCAATAGCAGATGACCGACAGCGTGTCGTCCTCGTCGCGCACTGTGGCGTCGCCGTCAACGATCGGCGGGATCAAAGAGACGATCGTCATGAACGCGAGCGTCCCTGCCCACACCCAGGCCAGCAGTTGGCAGACGTAAACGAAGCCCGGCTCATCCCACTGGTCAGGCGGCGTCGACTTGCGAGCGTACTGCAGCGTGAACGGCTTGTCGATGATGATCGAGACGAAGACGATGGCCAACAAGCTGGCGTTGCTGAGCGGCTGCAACCACCGTTCGAGGAAGTCGTCCGGCAGCGTCAGTGCCATGATCACGAATACGCCGAAGACCAGGGCCGTCCCTGCGTCGAGCACCATGAGGGGCTGCCGCCGTGTCAGGGTGAAGAGGTTGATCGCGACGGCCAGCCCGAGGCCGGCGAGCACAGCCGTCAGGAACTGCGCATTGCCGACAAGCACCCAGTAGACGATCCACGGCGCGAAGCCGACGACAAAAGCAGCGGCCGACGACAGAACGGCCGCGGCGCCGTGTGTTGGTTCTTGTGTGCTGGCCATTCTGTCCAATGAATTTCCCAGCGCCGGCGTGTTTTTACGGCGCCGCCGCGCCCTCCAACGCTTCCGCAGATCAACGTTCCCCCTGCCGGGATTATCTGCCAAGGCGCCGAATACCCACAAGCCCCGTGGCGCGAATGGGTCACCGCATGAGAAAGAGGAAGGGCATGGAGAAGCGTACGACGGCAGGTGGCAGCACGTGATCAACAAGCAGCGAGACAGTCGTGAATGCCGGCTGTGATCAGCCGCGTGGCGAATCTCTGCCAGAGCTAATTGTTCAACTGATCGAGCAACGCCGGATCAGTGAAGATCGCATCGACTCCTCGACGTCCGCCGCGTCATCCGGCAGCAGTGCCGAGCTGTACTTCGACAGCCCGTTCTTCGGCGCCCCGGAGAATCACCAGTTCGATCACACCGTCGGCTGCCGCCTCGAGCGCCTGGAACAGATCGTCCATGCCGCGGACGGGCTGGCCAGCCGCCTTCACGATCAAGTCGCCGGTTGCGAGCCCGGCACGCGACGCTGGACTGTCGTCCTCCACAAGGCGAACCAACAACCCCTCAGCATCCGGCAGACCAACAGCACGTCGCAGGCCTCTGGCGACGTGCGACGGCGCTACTCCGACACCAAGCCGAACGCGCCCTTTCGACTCACCTTGGGCCAGGGCATCCACCCGAGCTCGGAGGGTGTCGTCAGCTGGGATCGCCAGATAGAAACCTTCGCCCAAACGATGCGTATTCAGCCCGAGCAGTCGTCCGTCGGCGCTGACTATCGGGCCACCGGAGGAGCCCGGCAGCAGTGGGGCGACGTGCTCGATACTTCCGGTGATACGACGACCCCGGGGCCCTCGGAAACTCCGCTCAACACCCGTCACGAAACCAAACGTCACGCGCAGTCCGCGTCCACCCGGATTCGACAGGGCGAAGACTGGAGCGCCGATTCCCGGCGCACTGTCGGTCGCCCACTCGATAGCGGACAAATCTCCGGTCTCGACGCCAATGACCGCGATGTCTCCGTCGATGTCCTGTCCCAAAACCCGACCAGTGGCCGTGTGCGCATCGGGGAACGTGACGCTGACCTCGTCGCCGCGCACGTTGTGCGCATTGGTCAGTATCTGACCCTTGCTCAGCACCACCCCTGAGCCGACGCCCCAGCGCTGCCCGATGCCGACGACCGCGTTGCCGACCTGCTCGGCGACACGCTGGATCTCTTCTTGGATTCCGTCGAGTGCTCCCATTTCCCGCTGCCTCCGTCGTTGATAGTAACTTGCAAGTTACTACTTTCTGGCCATGTGTCAATGCTGGACGGATACGGTTCGTCTATGAGCGAACAGGAATCCGCCGTACGCGAGGGTGCGCCCTCACCACTCGCCGACGCCCTCATTCAGGTTGGGGACCGGTGGACCCTGCTCGTCGTGCAGGCCCTACTCCCGGGGCCGCGGCGGTTCAACGAGTTGCTGGAGGACATCCCGGGGATCGCTGCGAACATCCTGTCGCAGCGCCTCAAGCGGCTGGAACGCGACGCGCTTTTGGTATCACGGCTGTATAGCGAGCGACCGCCCCGCGCAGCCTATGAGCTCACCGCGGAGGGCAGGGAACTCGCGGGGGCGCTTCGTCTGCTCGCGCAGTGGGGGTCCCGTCACGCACTCCCCGCTGATGCACCTCACCACGCGGCGTGCGGCACTCCCCTCGAGGCCAGGTGGTATTGCCCGACGTGTGACCAGCTGGTCGAGGACGAGCCAGAGCTCGAGATGCACATCCTGTAGCGTTCACGAACCTCAACCGCAGGATGCCGGAGACGTCAACGGGCAGCACCGAGGCCCGAAGTACCTTCTGTGAGCCACGGCCTGAGGGTCCTATGTGGAGTCTGTCTCGCTTTTGCTTTTACGTGTGATCGCCGTGTACCCAAAGCTCAAGATCGCCGCGCCAGCTACGCTGATCGCCCACCGGATCCAGTCAATGCCAAAGGTATTGCCGTCGCCGATAAGCCCCCACAGCCAGTAACCGATCAGGGCGCCGGCAACACCAAGCAAGACCGTCACAATCCATCCGTACGCTTGCTTGCCTGGCATCACGATTCGCGCAAGCACGCCAATCACCGCTCCAAAAATGATGGTCCCGATTACCTCAAACATGAGTTGTCCTCTGCCGATCAATAGCTATCTGCGCACTGCAGGTTCTGCATAAACAATATCTGCTTGCCGGAGAGCGCACGCGGTACGGCGCGATACTCGATCACTCAGTCGCAGCTTCAACTCGGTGAGTACCGTCGCCCCGCCGCCTGACCGATGCCGTCAGCGGTCAGCGGCTGCGAGCGCCCCCTTACGCGTGAACCGCCGCCAGACCCAGCTCGACGGAATGTGCCGGTCGTAGAGCACGTACTCGGCCGTGGCGTCGAGGAGCGTGGTGGTGCTAAGCAAGCGACGAGCCGAGGCGTCTCCGGCGAAGAGGAGCTCATCACCGTGCCGCGCGACAAAGTGCTCGTCGGGAAGCAGCACAGCTTCATCATCACGGACCACCAGCAGGCAGACGGCGGGAAGCTGCTGGTCCCGGTCATCGGGGCTACGCAACAGATCGCTGACTTTGGCCTCCCCGGACGCCAACCACCCCGCAAGCGCCGGTGCTTCGGAGTCGGTCAGCTTGAGTTTCCACAGTGACTGGAGCTGTCTGCCGCAGTTCCGATCCAGCAGGGTGACGACGTCGGCGGCCCAGTCGTCGCCTTTGGCTGGCATCTCCTGGATGAAGCGCCACAGCAGTGGTGTGCTCAGCTGTGCGTAGACCTCGTGGGCAACCACCTCCGCCGGGATGAGCAGTGCATCGAGCTGCATGGCACGAAACAGCGGCGCGTTGACCCGCGCGTTCTGTCGAGCGGCGAGGAACAGCTCAGGGTTCAGACGACGCGCGGCCGCGAGCAGGGACAGATTTGTGGTGTCGTTGTCAGTTCCGGCGACGAACGCCACGGCGTCCTCGATCGCGGCGCGAGTGAGGATGCCCGGCTCGGAGGCGTCACCTACCACGACCGTGACGCCATCGTCTGGTGTGCCATCGCTGCCCGCTGGGGACGCGTTGGGGTCGATGACGGTGACCTGTAAACCCTCCGCGCGGAGATCGATGATGACCTCACGCCCGAAACGTCCGTATCCGCACACCACCCACTGACCGTCTACCGGTGGTCGACCGCGTTCGGGCAGCGGTGCGCCGGGTCCGGCTTCGAGCCACTCGAGCAACTGGTACGAGGCGGGAGCGCGCAGCGCGATCCGAAGGTGGTTGCCAAAGCGGTCGAATGGGTTGACCACGGTGGGGGTGCCGAAGGCCTGCATCCGGTCGCCGATCACCATCGAGACCGTTCGGGCGACAACCGGCAGTTCCGGCCTCAGCAGAGCCGCCGCCATGGTGACGGCGAGATTGACCTCGTCATTGTCGGTCATGGCGAGCACCCCCTCGCACAGCGGGTGGTTGAGTCCGGCGGCGGCGAGAATGTGCGGACTGCGCGCATCACTGGCCAGGGCGGGGATGTCGACCTGGTAGGTGTCCATGTCCAGTGCTTCGATTTGGGAGTCGGAGGCATCCACAATCACGACCTGTCGGCCGAGCCCGTCGAAGGAGCGGGTGAGCAACTCCCCCGTCCTGCCGTATCCGGCAATCAGCAGGAACGGCTCGCTCAGGTGGGCCACCCTGCGCGCGAAGCGCTGCAGTCGCAGCGCCTCGCGAAACGCCTTGTCCTGGATCAGCGTGAGTAGCGATCCCAGCGCGTAGGCCCAGCCGATCACGGTCAGGTAGATAGCGACGAGAACCCACATGCGCTGGCCGTAGGTAAAGGTGTGAGGAATCTCGCCGAACCCGATCGTGGTGGCGGTGTAGCTCATGAAGTAAAAGGCGTCGAAGAAGCCCATCCGGTACGCCTGACCGTCGGCATCCTGACCAGGGATCAAGGTAAGACCGAACACGCTGACCGTGAAGATGATGATCAGCGTGATCAGCGGTGCACGCATCCGCCTCAAGATCAGAAACAGCGTCGCAGAAACCTGAACCGACGGGTCGACAGGGATCCGCGCCCGCGGCATAAGGCGCGTCCCGTCCCCGATCTTGAGCAGGTCCTGCACAAACCGTCGCATAGGACTTGGCATGGTGACCTCCGGGTGTGGTCGGGTGGCTGTGGAAATGTTCGTCGTCAAGAACCTGCGGTCTACTGTCGGTGGAACGAGACAGTCTCCACCACGAGCAGCACAACGGAAACGATGTTGGCGAAGAGGGCTCCGGCGGAGAGGGAGACGACACTGGCGACCGCCTCACGGTCGAGCCCGACGGCGGAGATTTGCGTCGCGTAGACCCACACGACTGAGGCGGCGATCAGCTGGAGATCGGCGACGAGGCTTGTGGCGAGGTGCACGGCACCGATCTGTGTCCGGTCCCCGAACTTGAGCACCGTGGCGATGAGGTTGACAACCACGGCTGCGAACAACTCGTACACGTTGTGTAGTTCCGGATCACCAATATCCCCGAGGAAGAAGCCAAAGTTCAGGGTGGCCGCCAGCAGCACGAAGAAGCCGAAGATCACCTTCTCTAGGTTCATCCGGCTCCTTCCCGACAATCGCGCCACACTGCGCCGCGATGATGCACCTTAGGTTCCTCGACTGCAACTCGACTGGGAGACAGCGCGGCGTGGCCCTAGTTTCGCAAGACGTTCCGTATGTGTCACGCGTTCCCGCGCGGGAGCGCGTGACACTACCCCGCCGGCGCGCGGCTTTTTTGTCGGGTGGGTTTCCGTAGAGTCTCCGGTGTGTCAGCAGTCCAGGCCGAACCGCCGGGGCCCCCACAAGATCATCATCACCACACCCACCGGCCACCACTACCTCAGCAGCGCCCCAGACCCACCATGAGAATCGGTCGAGCGACCGTCCTCGAGTTGCGCAATTCAGCCGGCTCCCGGGGTCGCCGCTGGTTGCTCATTGCCGCTGGTGTCGTTGGGCTGCTGAGCGCGGGACTCGTGGCCTTCACTGGCCCTGCTCAGGACCACACCTTCGCAGTGATCTCGTTCTACACCCAGATCGCGATCTCTCTGCCGCTGCCATTCGTCAGCGTCCTTCTCATGACCCAAGAATTCGGGCGCCGTGCCTCATCGGCAGGCTTCGGATTGCGCATGTCACTGGGCGCAATCATCGCCGCGAAACTGCTGGCCAGCGCGATCATTGCGGTGGCTGGCGCGGGCTACGGTGTCCTGATCTCGTTGCTCGCGACCAGTGCAGCGGCACCAGCGGCCGACGAGGGACGGTGGGATCGGATGGGCATGATCATTCTCGGCAGCGTGCTGGTGCAGCTGATCGCACAATTGTCCGGTGCTGGCTGGGGACTGCTGCTGAGGTCCAGTGCCCTCGCAATCGTGGCCGACGTCGTCGTCCCGTTGGGACTCTGGATCATTACCGGCGCCATCCCCGCACTTCAGGGAGTCCAGGCATGGCTTGCACCCTTCAGCTCCGTCCGCAATCTGCTGTCCGGCCAACATGGACGCTGAGCGCTGGGCTCAAGTGGGCGTTGTCGCGCTTGTCTGGGTGGTCGCGCTCAACACCGCCGGGATACTCCGGCTGCGCCGCCTGAGCGAAAGCGGCGGAGGTTGAACTCGACCAGCATTGGGTGCGCTGCGCCGGTGATGATCTCGTACGCCAGGAGCTCACCGGCGATCAAGCCGAGTGTGGCACCGCTGTGCGTGAAGGCAACGTAGAGACCGTTCACATCATCAACGCGGCCGAGCACTGGCTCGCCGTCGCCGGGAATCGGCTTGGGGCCGATGCCATACCACGCGGCTTCCAGGTCCGGCTTGCCTTGCAGGACCTGGGATGCCTCGGCGAGCAGCGACTCGATGATGGCCGCGGGCACCTGGTAGCTGCCGTCAGAGGCGCGGGTGATGTGGGCGTTCGTCCAGTCCGAGTTGATCGCCAGCGCACCGTCAGGAGTGGGACGCATGGAGACACGTGGGGTGTTGAGGACCGCCGCAAGGGGGTGGTGCACAGGTCGGCTGGTGACCAGAAGCGAGAGTGTCGTGGCATCCGGGATGGTGACTCCAAGATCAGCAACCATGGCCGGCACCGCGGCACCGGTCGCCAAGACCACAGCCTCCACCGCGACAAGGCTCTCCGCCTTCGGTTACCACACCGGTGATCGAGCCGGCATGGGTTCGGACGGTGCACCTCCCTGCATTGGTGACGAGCCGTCCACCGCATTCCTGGAAATCCTTGATCAAGAACTGGACGAGGCTCGGCAGATCGACCCATCCCTCGCCCGGGTTCCAGATGGCGCCAGCATCAGGGATGACTGCCGTATTGATGCCAGGAGTGCGAACGCTGACCTCGTTGCGAGAGAGTAGATGGCTGTCGTAGCCATGAGCCACCTCGTGATCATGACGCCTGCGCAATTCCCCACCCTGATCTTCGGCGTACCAGGCCAGTCCGCCCGCGAAGCGCAGCCAGCGGAGGCCCGGCTGTTGAGCCGACAAGGTGCGGTAGCGATCAATGCCGGCCATCCGGAGCCGATGGTAGGACTCCCTCCACATGCCAGCTGAGTTCAGCCAAGACAAAGAACGCCCGGATGTGCCGCTGGCCAGCACGGTCTCGGTGAGCAAGATCACTTCTGCACCAGCCCGGGCCAGCTGTTGGGCAATTGATACGCCGACCACGCCACCGCCGACGACGGCAACTTTGATCGGGGAAGACCTAGTCATGAACAAATCCATCCTTTGTCCACGATTTCACCGCTACCTCGGGCCCGAGGATCGCAGCTGATCTGACGATGATGTGATTGGGGCGTCCGGTTCCATTCTTCTTGAGGGGATTCGCCGTGTCCGAAACCGCAAACGACTCAATCAATCGACTCTCAGAGCTGACGCTGGAGGAGAAGGCATCGCTGTGCCTCGGTTCACATTTCTGGTACACGGCGCCAGTGGAACGCCTGGGGATCCCGCGGATCATGGTCTCGGACGGTCCGCACGGCCTGCGCGCCCAACCGGGGGAAGGCGACCATGTTGGCATCGGGGGCAGCGTGCCCGCGACATGCTTCCCGACAGCCTCAGCGCTGGGCTCCTCCTGGAATCCCGACCTCTTCCGCACAATCGGGGAGGCGCTGGGCAAAGAGTCAAAGAAAATCGGCGTCTCGGTAGTGCTCGGCCCAGGGATCAACATGAAGCGGTCACCATTGTGCGGGCGGAATTTCGAGTATCTCTCCGAAGACCCGTGGCTGGCTGGAGAGCTTGCAATCGCGATGGTGCAAGGCACGCAGAGCCAAGGAGTTGGCACCTCGCTGAAGCACTATGCAGCGAACAACCAGGAGGATGATCGACTTCGCGTCAGTGCGGAGGTCGACGAGCGGACCCTTCGGGAGATCTATCTGCCAGCGTTCGAGCGGGTCGTGAAGTCCACGCAACCGTGGACGATCATGTGTGCCTACAACAAGCTGAATGGCACGTACTGCTCTGAGCACCACTGGTTGCTGACCGAGATCTTGCGCGAGGAATGGGGCTTCGAGGGTCTGGTGGTCTCCGACTGGGGTGCGGTTCATGATCGCGTTGCGGCCCTGCGCGGCGGTCTTGATCTTGAGATGCCGCCCAATCTCGGCGTCAGTGACGCCGCAATCGTCGCCGCCGTACGCGACGGGTCACTGGACGAGTCGATCCTCGATGAATCGGTGAGCCGGGTGCTGCGCCTGGTTGATCGCTCCCAGCCGGCGCTCGCCGAGGGCGCCTCGTTCGATCCAGATGATCATCATGCGCTGGCGCGCCGCGCCGCCCACGAGTCAGCGGTGCTACTGAAGAACACCGGCAACGTGCTGCCGCTCCAGCCGGACCCGGGAAGCACTGTCGCAGTGATCGGCGAGTTCGCCCGTACGCCACGGTTCCAGGGCGCCGGTAGCTCGCAGGTCAACCCCACAAAGGTGGACGTTGCCCTCGATGAGTTGCAATCGGCACTTGCCGGCCAGGCCGAGGTGAGGTTCGCCGCCGGGTTCGGCATTGGCACCACCGACACCGACGACCAGTTGCTGCAGGAGGCGGTCGAGGCCGCTCGGGGTGCGGATCACGTACTGGTGTTCCTGGGCCTGCCCGGCGAGGACGAGTCGGAGGGGTTCGACCGGACTCATATCGATCTGCCGACCAACCAGGTAGCGCTGGTGCATGCGCTGGCTGAGGTGCACAACCGGCTGATTGTCGTGCTGGCCAACGGAAGTGTGGTGCGGGTCTCGACCTGGGAGAACAAGGTCGCCGCGATCTTGGAATGCTGGTTGTCGGGCCAGGCAGCGGGCGGCGCCGCGGTTGACTTGCTGCTGGGTGTGGTGAATCCCTCCGGCAAGCTGGCTGAGACCATCCCAATTCGGCTGCAGGACAACTCCTCCTACCTCAACTTCCCCGGCGAGGAAGGCATCGTGCGATACGGCGAGGGGATCTTCATTGGCTACCGGGCCTACGACAAGCTCATCCAGCCGGTGAGTTACCCGTTTGGGTTCGGGATGTCGTACACCAGCTTCCGAATCGACGATGTGGCCGTGTCGATCGCCGGCTCGGTGGCAGGCAGCGATCTTGCTGTGACGGTAACGGCGTCGGTCACCAACACAGGCCAAAGGGCGGGCGCAGAAGTGGTCCAGGTCTACGTCGGCGACACCGAGGCGTCCGTGGCGCGCCCGCTGCGGGAGTTGAAGGGGTTCGTCAAGGTGTACCTCGAGCCTGGTGAGACGCAGCAAGTGAGCTGCCAGCTTGACGAGCGCGCGTTCGCGTTCTGGTCCACGCGGTTCCAGCAGTGGGTCGTCGAGTCTGGTGAGTTCATGATCGCGGTTGGCAACTCGTCGCGCGACCTGGTCGCGACCGAAATGATCACTCTTGACGCGCCTCGGCTGTCCCTGCCGCTCGGACCCGACTCGACCCTTCACGAATGGCTAGCGGACGAGCGCGGCCGTGAGCTGCTCAGCAAACGGGATAAGCGACTGCTCCAGGATCCGGAATTGATCAAGGTGATTGGCACGATGCCGATGCACACGCTGGCGGCATTCCAAGGCATGGCACTTCAGCCACGACGAGTTGGAGGAGCTGGTCGCCGAGCTCTAGTGTGTTGCGCCCCGAATTGGGCGCCACACACTAGGTCCGCTTGATCAGTCCCGCCTCGTAGGCAGCGATCACCAGGTGGGTCCGGTCGCGGGCGTTCAGCTTGGTGAGGAGGCGGCCGACGTGGGTTTTGGCGGTTGCCGCAGACATGTACAAAGCGTCACCGATTTCGGCGTTGCTCAGGCCGCGGGCTACTGCCACCAGGACCTCGATTTCCCGTGGCGTCAGCGAGTCCAGCCACGCCGGCTTCGGCGCGGTGGTCGGCGTCTGAACATAAGTGGCGATGAGTCGTCGGACCAGAGCCGGTGCGAGCACGGACTCTCCCTGGTCAACCAGGTGAACAGCTGCCAGCAGGTCGGTCGGTTGCGCGTCCTTGAGCAGGAAGCCACTTGCTCCTGCACGCAGAGCGGCGTGGACGTATTCGTCCAGATCGAACGTCGTCAGCACGATGACGCGGGTTCCGCTGAGCGCTGGATCAGCGGTGATGGCAGCAGTTGCGCTGACTCCATCTCGCCCCGGCATCCGGATGTCCATGAGCACTACATCGGGACGCTCTCGCCGTATGACCGCCAGGGCTGTGTCCCCGTCTCCCGCTGTGCCGACCACCGTGATCTCGGGATCTGAGGTGAGCAGAGCGGCGAAACCCGAGCGTACGAGCTGCTCGTCATCGACGATCACGACGGAGATCATCGCGGCCGATCCGAGCCGGCCGGCAAGCTGGCGATCACCAGAAACCCGCCATCGCTCGAGGGACCTGCGGACAGGCTGCCGCCGAGTGCTTCGGCACGTTCTTGCATCCCGGCGATGCCATGACCTGGCCCGGAAACCTCACGTCCATTGCCAGCTCCGGTGCCATTGTCACGAATCGCAACCTCGACCCGTCCATCGTGGTGATCAACCTGCACGCTCACGTTGGACGCGGCCGCATGGCGGATGACGTTGGTCAGAGCCTCCCGAGTGATGCGGTACACGGCGGCTCCGGTTTGGCGGGGTACCGCCTCAAGATCATTAGGCAGCGTCAGTTCCACGGTGAGGCCCGTCGCGCGTACCCCTTCGATCAGCTCGGGCAAGTCATCCAGCCCGGGCGCCGGCTGATAAGGCGGCTCCTCATCGCGTAAGGCGGCGACCACTGCGCGTACCTCGTCCAGGGAGTCCCGACTGATCCGAGCGATGTTGTCCAGTGCGTCCGCGGCACTTCCGGGGTCGGTGTCTATCAGGTGTCGCCCGACGCCGGCCTGCACCGCGATGGTGCCCAACGAATGGCCGATGATGTCGTGAAGCTCTCGTGAGATCCGGAGCCGTTCCTCGCTTGACCTACGCCGCGCCGCCTCCTCCGCAGCCTCGGCACGCGCATTCGCGAGATCCACCCGGAGCCGTCCGGCTCGGCCCAGCCCAACAGTGATGGCGAGAGCGAGCACTGACACGAGCGCATCCCGAGCGCCGTACGGCGCGCCGCCAGCCCACCACAGCAGCGCAAAGCAGCCAAGCGCGACTGCAGAGCACAGCGCCAGCTCCCAAGCAGGGCGGGCAACCGCTACGAAGTAGCCGCCGAACATGAGTAAGAGCGGGAGCGCGCCGGCGTTGTAACCGAGCAGCCACAGCACCGTCACGGCGAGCATGCCGGTGAGGAAGGCTGCCGTCGGCCAGCGCCGACGCCACGCGTACGGCACTGTGCTCAAGATCAACAACAGCACGAAGAGCCAGTCGCGAGGGGTGTACCGATAGAACGGATCGCTAATCGTCGGCGCAGCTGTGCTGAACCAGCCGACGGCCAGGAACGCCAGCGCAACAAGGGCATCAATGATGCGCTTTGGCAATGCCACCTTCCTAGCCATGCCAACACGGTACGGCCACTCAATGCCCCCACACATCACCCTGCAGGCGGACATGGGGATCACCCGTGAGGCGTACTCGAGGCGGCGATCTCGAGCCCGGCGGACGATGTGCGGGACCCGCGTTCGCCGCGACGCTGAGGGACATGACAAACACACAGTCGCTGCCGGCCCCAGTCGAGGCCCCGGCAAGCTCCAAGCAGTACTCACTGAAAAAGATCTTGGCCATCTGGGCCTCGGTAACCGCTCCGATGGCACTGCTGGCCTGGGTCGTAGCCCCGGCCATCATCCCCCACACATCGCTCCATCCCGGACTTGTGCACTGGATGCTCATGGTCGTCGGAATGATGTGGCAGTTCGTGGTCTCGCTCGCCATCCTGCGCCACGAGCTGGGTGGCCTGCATTGGCCCAGCATCAAGAAGCGGATCTGGCTCAATCTCCCGCGTGACCCGCGCACTGGCAAGACGCGAAAGGTCCTGTTCCTTTGGGCCGTGCCGGCTGTCGCAGCCAATGTTCTCGGCGGATTTCTGGCCCTTCGGCTGGACACGGCGTGGACCAACTGGCTTCCCGGGCTAGACGAGCCCTCCTACGCCAACCTCCAGGTCCTGTCCGATCCACAGTTCCAGGGTCAGTGGTGGATTCTAGGGCTTGCGCTGACGAGCATGCTGTTCAACTACCTCCTCGGAGAGGAACTGCTCTTCCATGGCGTGCTGCTGCCGCGGATGGCCGGTGTCTTCGGCCGTTGGGACTGGGTCGCGAACACGGTGCTTTTCGGGCTCTACCACGTGCACAAGATCTGGGCCTGGCCGAGCATGATCACCAGCTCCTTCGGCTACGCCTGGGCTGCCAAGCGCTACCGCAGCTTCTGGATGGGCGTGATCGTGCACGGAATCGAGGGCTACTTCATCGTGCTGGTCGTGGCAGTGCTCGCCGGATGGTAGCCGTGAGGCGCCTGACCCCACTCGAGGCAACAGCCTCCGCCGGGAAGGGTACATGATCGACTTCTTCGGACCCGGCGAACGAGCCGACGAGGTCACGGCCGCGCTCACCGACGGGACGCGCTGCTACCGTCTCGACAAGCGGTTGCAAACCACAAGCGGAAGGAGCCCCGTGCTGACGCAGGTCGCGGAGGGTGTGCTGGTCCACCAGAGCGAGTTACTCCAGAACAACGCCGTTGTCGTGCAAGGCCGGGCCGGCGTGTTGCTCATCGACCCCGGGATAGAAGGCTCCGAAATGGCCTGCCTCGCGAACGACCTTCGCGAGTTGGGCCAGCCCGTTGTGGCAGGCTTCTCGACGCATCCTGATTGGGATCACGTGCTCTGGCACGCCGAGCTCGGCGAAGCGCCCCGTTACGGTACGGCCCGCTGCGCAGCTTTTATGCGAGATCTGCTGTCGAACGCGGACTGGAAGGCCCGCGTCGCCGAGGGGTTACCGCCGGAAATCGCCGAGGAGATACCGCTGGACCTGTTCGGCCTCATTACCGGTCTGCCTGACGAAACTGCGCAGATTCCTTGGGATGGCCCTGAAGTCCGGATTATCGAGCATCCGGCGCATGCCCAGGGCCATGCGGCGCTGTTGATCGAGGAGCGTGGCGTTCTCGTGGCCGGCGACATGCTTTCTGACATCCTGATTCCGTTCCCCGACCTGGACGCCGCGAATCCGATTGAGGACTACCTCGTTGGGCTGCGACTGCTCGAGGACGTGGCGGACGACGTTGATGTCCTCATCCCCGGTCACGGGTCCGTCGGCGGAGCTGATCAGGTACGCGCACGGATCAAACAGGATCGCGCGTACGTGCATGCCTTGCGTGACGGCCATGCTCCCGATGACCCGCGCATCGGCCCATCGGCCACGTTCGGCAAAGATTGGCTGCCCGGCGTGTATGAATGGCAACTACAGCAGCTCGCCCAAAAAAGAGAGCGCGACGGGACGCCCGGATAGAGATCCGCTTGCGGGACTGGCCTGCACGTCTATGACGTCGAACCGTCATTCGACTCGGCTGTCATTACTCAGTGGTTGACCGAGACCGCGAAGGTCAGCTGATCAACTTGCGGGCCGCCTCGGCGATGCCTTCTGGGGACATACCGTAGCGATCAAGCAGGAAGCCGGCCGAGCCGGTAGGCGCGAACTCCGGAACGCCCAAGATCTTGATCTTGATCGGATGGTTCTGAACGACGGTTTCCGCGACTGCACCTCCCAGAGCGCCAGCGACAGTGGCTTCCTCGGCGGTGACGATGCCCCGCGTTTCCCGGGCCGCCTGCAACACGGCCTCCGTATCCAGCGGCTTCACAGTGGGCATGGAGATCACTCGGGCGGAAATGCCTTGATCTTCGAGTTGTTCGGCGGCGACCAGGGCGCGCCAGAGTACGGTGCCATTGCTGATCAAGGTCACGTCGTCGCCATCGCGGAGAGTCACCGCCTTGCCGGGGACGAATGTGTAGTCGTCGGGGTAGACCTCTGGCACGCTCATCCGGCTGACCCGAATGAACACTGGACCTTCAATCTCGGCTGCCCAGCGCATGGCAGCGGCCGTCTCGATCGGATCGGCTGGCACCACGATCGTGATGTTGTCGATAGCGCGCAGCCAGGCGATGTCTTCGATGGAGTGGTGAGTCGGACCAAGTTCGCCGTATGCCATCCCCGGGCTCATGCCACACAACTTCACGTTGCGATTCGAGTACGCCACGTCGGCCTTGATCTGTTCCAGTGCTCGGGCGGTGAGGAAGCAGGACGCCGCGGACACGAAAGCGATGCGACCGCCATTGGCGAGTCCAGCGGCCACGCCAACCATGTCTTGCTCGGCAATCCCGACATTGATCAGCCGATCCGGAAAGGACCTCTTGAAGGCATCGAGCTTGCTGGAGCCGACTGAGTCATTGACGACGCCAACGATGCGGTGGTTTTCGTGCGCCAGCTCGGCCAAGGTATCGACGTAGGCATTGCGGCAGTCGTAGCGCGGCCGCTCGGCTATCGAGAGCTGCGCTGTGTCACGCGAAGCGGCGGGGGGTTCAAGGGGGGTCGTCCCCCCTCGCTGGACACGGGTGTCTGTCATGCTGCACCTCCTTGGCGATCTGCCGCGGTGAGCTCGTCGAGCGCCAGCTCGAGCTGTTCGGCCGACGGGACTTTGTGATGCCACGCCGCGTTGTTGCTCATGAACGAGATCGGGTGGCCCTTGTGCGTGTGAGCGATCACGAAGGTGGGCTTTCCCGGGCGGAGCGGAACGGCCGACAGCACATCGAGCAGCTCGCCATGATCATGGCCGTTGACCTCGACCACCGCGAAGCCGAAGGCTGTCGCCTTTTGATCAAGCGGCTCAAGATCATTGGTCTCGCGAACTGTTGCTCCCTGCTGGAGCCGGTTGCGATCGACGATGACGGTGAGCCGGTCCAGCTCGTACTGGGACGCAGCCATCATGGCCTCCCAATTGCTGCCCTCCTGAAGCTCGCCGTCACCCACGAGCACGTACGTCCGGCGCTGAGAAACATCCAGCTTGGCCGACAGGGCGTGACCGACCGCGATGGGTAACCCGTGACCGAGCGGTCCGGTATTGGCCTCGACGCCACGGAACGTAGTTGCGGTTCGGGTGGCCGTTGAGCTTGGACAGCGGCTTGAGGAAGGTCGCCAGCTCCTCCACCGGCAGGAACCCAAACGCGCCGAGCGTGACGTACAGGGCGCCGGCGATGTGGCCCTTGGAAAGGATGAAGCGGTCCCGCTCGGGATCGTCCACGGTTTCGGGGGTGATATTGAGCACGGCGCCGTACAGCGTCGCCAGGATGTCGATGGCGGAAAGGTCGCCACCGATGTGGCCTGCGCCGGCGTAGTGGACCAGCTTCAAGTCCTGGATGCGGATCTGCCGCGCCGCCTCGGCGATGTGCGCGATCTGCTCGTCGCGATGCGCTTGCGGCAGCCGGTGGAAGACCGGCATGGTGACGTGCTCAGAAGCAAGGGCAGTCATACGTTCACATCCTGGCTCGCCGTGCCGCGCCATAGAACTCAGCAGCACGTCCTGGACGAGCCGTTGGGCCGCGAGCGCGTCATGGGAGGCCTGCGCCTCGCGAAGCGCCTCCTCGTCCAGGGCGTCCAAGGCTCCGTGAAGCGCCTTGAGGAAGCGGATCGCCGCCTTGGCGGCCTCCACGCTGTCTTCCCGGAACGGGAACTGGTCGAGCTGCCACACGCCATCCCAGTTGTTCTTGCGCAGCGTGTAGAAGAACTCGAATGTCTCCACCAGATGTACCGAGCCGACGACCATGTCGTCGTCCCAGCCGCGGAAGTTGTCGTTGACATCGATCGCGAACAGCCGGCCCGCGTCGATGCACAGTTGCGCGGCGTCGGCCGGAGTCTCCAGGCCGTACAGGGAATGGCCGAAGTCCAGCAGGATGCCGAGATTGTCCAGCCCGACCTGCTGGATGCCCAAAAGAGTGCGCGCCGCGTTCGGAAAGATGATCTTGTTACGCGGCTCCCGTGGTTTGTATTCGATCACGAACTTGATCTCCGGATGGGCGGACGACCAGCTCCCGGAGTCCGTCGACCGCCAGTTTCCAGATGTCGTGATAGTCGACCTGGAAGGGATAGTCCCAGCCGTCTTGACCGAACCAGAGCTTGACGTAGTCACAGCCGAGCTCCTTGGCCAGCTCAGTGGCCTCGTTGAGCAGCTTCAGCGCCTGGGACCGGACGGCCGGGTCTGGGTTGGTGATCGATCCCTTGACGTAGTCACGGTTGTAGATCTCTGGCGTGATCGCGACCGCCCGGAGCTGGTTGCGATCCAGCGCCGCCTTGACGTCGTCCAAGCTCGCCCTCGAACCCGGCGAACGGCCAGTTCAGGTCGACAACAGACAGGTCACCGACCGCGCCGGCTTTGTCGATCTGCTCCAGCAGACCGACCGGCGGGCCGTAGCCCTCGGTCGCGTAACGGTCCTTGTACGTGGCGAAGTGCCAGATACCTGCGCCAAAAACCGGCATCTCACTCATGGTTGGGGCTCCAATCGTTAGGCAGCGTCAAGATGATCATCGCTCAGCCCTTGGTGGCTCCGGCGGTCAGGCCGCCGACGATCCAGCGCTGCAGGAAGATGTAAGCGATCAAGATCGGTACGACAGCGATCAAGATGCCAGCCGCCAGTCCGGTGTTGTTATTGGCGAACTGGCCTTGGAAGTTCAGCAGCCCGACCGGAATGGTCTTGTTTGCATCGGAGCTCAACAAGATCAGCGCGAAGAGGAACTCGTTCCAGGTCGCCACCGCGTCGAGGATGAAGACGGTGACCAGAGCCGGCGTGGAAAGCGGGAGTATCGAGGTGAAGAAGATCCGCCAGGGGCCCGCGCCATCCATCTTGGCAGCCTCGATGAGCTCGTCCGGGCAGCTGTCGAAAGAACGACTGCAGAACCAGCACCTCGAACGGGATACCGAACGCCAGGTATGGCCCGACCAGACCAGGAATGCTGTCAATCGCGCCGAAGCTGCGCAGCAGCACGAAGACCGGCACGATCGTGATGTAGATCGGGATGGTCAAGCCCAGGAACACCGCGAACATGATCACGCTCCCGAAACGAAGCCTGAGCTTCGCCAGCGCAAAGGCCAGCATCGCCGAGATCAATACGCCCAGCGGGACCTTCAAGATCAGCAGAGAATCATGCTGTTCCGGTAGGTGGTAGCAAAGTTGCCAACCCCCCAGGCGTCGGTGAAGTTCTGCAGCGTCCACTCCTGCGGCCACGACAGCGCACCATTGGCCACGAAGTCCGACAGCGGGCGCAGAGCGGTGATCACCAGCAGGGCCAGAGGCGAGATCCAGAACAGGGCGACCAAGGTCAGCACGATCGTCATCCCGATGCCGCCCTTACGCTTGGGTTCCCTGCTCAGCTCCTCCGTCGGGGCGATGTGGGCATCGGGCAGCGCCGCGACTGGGGCAACTTCAGCGGAACTACTCATGCTGCATGCTCCTTGGTCTGGGACCGGACGTAGGGAATGCTGACGGCAATCGCAACGACGGTGATCACCACGGCGATCGCGGTGCCGTAGCCGGCCTGGTAGTACTGGAACACGTTGAAGTACATCCACGTGCCCATCACTTGGGTGGCCGTGCCCGGTCCGCCGTAGGTCATGGCGTAGATCAAGTCGAACACCTTGAACGAGTCGATCAGCGACAGCGCGATGACGATGTAGTGCGCCGGTCGCAGGCTGGGCATGGTGATGTGCCAGAACTGCTGGGACCGAGTCGCGCCGTCGACCGTCGCTGCCTCGTACATCTCTTGGTTGATGCCCTGCAGAGCTGCTAAATACAGCAGCATCGGGAAGCCCACCCGGAGCCAGATAGCCGGCACCATCACCGCGGCCAGTGCGGTCGAGTCCTGGCCGAGCCAGGGCTGGGCCAGGCTGTCCAGCCCGATCAGCCGCAGGAAGTAGTTGATCGCGCCGTACTGCGGGTTGTAGAGCCAGCCCCAGATCGAGGCGACCGCGACCAGTGGCAGCACGGCAGGTGTATAGAAGATCAACCGCAAGACCGGCTTCCCGCGCACCTTGCCGTTCAAAACCATGGCCAGGGCCAGCCCGATGACAACCGGGAAGACGATGGTGACCACGGTCCAGATGATGTTGTTGATCACCGCCTGGATGACCACCGGGTCCTTCGGCATCGTGGACGTAGTTGTCCAGCCCGACCACGTTGTACGTCGGGCTGAGCCCATCCCAGTCGGTGAAGCTGAACCACAACGACGGACAGCGCAGGGTAGACAAGGAAGACCAAGTACACCGCCAGCGCGGGTAGGGCGAACAGCCACGCGTTGAGACCGCCGTACTTGTCGGCGGCGGCGCCGGACGACCGGAGTGTCGACCGCCGGCGCCTCGAGGGTTGCCGTGCCCATCGGCGGATCAGCTCTTGGCCCAGGCCGACACCGCGTCCTGCATCTGCTTTGCAGCCTCGGCCGGACTGATCTTGCCCTGCAGCACGTCACTCTGGATCGCGAAGTACTGGTCGGCCTCCTTCTTCGGAAACGCCTGGTCCTGGATGGTGTAGAACGGCTGCTTCCCCGGACCCTGAGACCACTGATAAGACAGCGGAAGTTCCTTCTGATCCGGCTCCGCACCCGTAACGGTGGACGCGGAGATCTTGAGTGCCTTCTGCGTCTCTGGCTTGACGATGAAGTCGATCAGCTCGGCCGACTTGTCCGGGTTGCCGGACTTGGCGTTGATCATGTACCCCTCGACGAAGCCGGAGTGGCGCGCGTGGCGTCTGATCGGTCGGGAACTGGAAGTTCCCGAAGTCAGCGGAGTCCTTCTTGGCCGCCTGGATGGCCGCCGCCTCGGTCCACGGTCCGGTGATCGTGTAGGCGGTCTTGCCCTGTACGTACCAGGGTTCGACGTCGGCGGGATCCAGGCCGAGAGCGCCGTCCGGTATCCACTTCTTGTCCTGCCACTTCTTGAAGTTGCGTGAAAGCGGTGACGACCTCGGGGCGGTCCCAGCTCTCCTCACCGACTAGCAGCTTGTCGTGCAGCTCAGGTCCGGCCGAGGTTTCCAGCAGGTACTCGTAGAGGCGCATGATGTGCCAGCCGTACTTGCCGGCCGTGGCCAAGGGTGTGGTCCCGGCGGCCAGGATCTTCTCGTTGGCCTCCTCCAGCTCCGCGTAGCTGGCCGGGTCGGCCGTAATGCCCGCCTTCTCGAAGATGGCCTTGTTGTACCAGGCGCCGATCGCCGAGTGAGATGAAGGGCAGCCGGCCCTTCACGCCCTCGAAGGTCATCCCCTCGATCGCCGCCGTATTGATCTTGGAGTCCCAGCCGAACTTCTGATAGTACGGCGCGAGGTCCATGGCCTGCTTCGCCTCGACGAACGGCGCCCCGATCTGGCCACCCCAGATTCGCCAGACGTCCGGGCCCTTGCCACCGAGCAGCTCGGTGCGGAGCTTGTCGGGATACACCGCAGCGCCCGAGCCCGGCAGGGTGTCGACGGTCGTTGTTGTGCCGGCCTGGGCATCGAACTTGGCGATCTGGTCCTTGAGCAGGTCGATGGTCTCGTCGCCTTCGTAGGTGAAGATGCGCAGGTCGTTCGAGACGGGGGCCGGGGCCTGCTCCGGCCGGTGCCGGCGCGGTGCCGCCACCGGTGCAGGCCGCAAGCCCAGCGGCGGCGACCGCGGCAGCGGACAGGCCGAGGAAGCCGCGGCGGGTGTACGAGGTACCAGTCATGACAGTCTCCTTTGTCTGCAGACGATGCGTCGGCGTGCGTGAGTGGGGGCCGGATCGATGGGCGGCCGACTCCCGACCGAACTTGCGGATCTTGGCGAACATGTCTTCGAGCAGGAACCGGACATCGACTGACTCGACAACACGGATCGGGATGCCCGGACCCGGGCAGGTAGTGGCCTTCCTGGCCGAATCGCGGGGCGGGGACGATGCGGAAGTTGCCGCCGCGCGGGTACAGCATCAGCGAAATCGCCGGCGAATCCCCCAGCGAGCGGGACTCGATCGGTTCCGGCCAGTAGGTCGCGGTTCCACTCGACCAGTCTGGTTGATCAGGTAATCGGCGAGCTTGCTGGTGCCGCCGATCTTCTCCTCGAGCTCGGTGTAGCTGACCGAGACCTGCGAGTAGACGTTGCTCGGCACCTGCCACACGGTGATGCCCGAGTCGTACACGACATTCGCCGCAGCGATGTCGTTCCGACAGATTGAACTCGACACCGGGGTACGGTCTCAACGCCGCCGTAGCCGACACCACCGATCCAGATCACGACGACGTCGCGGTGCGACGATGTCCGGGTCGAGCAGGATGGCTGAGGCCATGTCGGTCAGAGGGCCGAGAAATGCGACGAACAGCGGATCATCCGGGCTGGCGAGCTTGCTCTCCGCGATGATCAACTGGGCGCCCGTCGCTGTCTCGCGGCGTCTGCTCGTCAGAGATGCCGCTCGGTGCGCCCGTTGGCAACGGTCACCTGCCGCTCAAGGCCCATGAGGTGCGAGCAGGAGGTCGATCTCCTCCCGCGACTCCTCCATGCTCCGGTCACTGCGCGAGGTGCCGAAGTGGGCGGCGATCAGACCGCGAACATCAAGTGTGGGCGAGAGCAAGCGCGTGCACGATCGCGAACTGGTCGTCGGCCTCGTTCTTGGCGTCGGTGTTGATGATGACTCGCCGGCGTGCTACGACCATCGCTTCACCCCTCGGCAGTCAGTTGCTTCTCATTCACTACCGAATAATCTATCACTAAGCGGATTCGTCAACTCCTCACATCAGGGTCAGAGCGAGCTGGGAGAACGGTGACCATGGCGGCCGGCAGCGGTTCTGGCGATCGATCAAGGAACGACCAACTCCAAGGCCGTTCTCGTCGACGCGGACGGTCAGGTGGTCGGCCGCGGATCGGCGCCGGTCGGCGTCGCCACCCCCGCCCGGGCTGGGTCGAGCAACCCGCCGACCGGATCTGGGCGAGCGTGCTCGAGGCGATCGCCGACGGCGCTCGACAGCGGGCGCGGCATCGCCGGGGCTGGCTGTCGACCCAGCGCGAGTCGGTGGTCGGCTGGGATGCGGAGCCGGCGGCCGCTCGGTCCGGTGATCGGCTGGCAGGACCGCCGCACGGCCGCCTGGTGCGACCGCACGCCCGCGGCCCGAACGCGTCCGCGCTCGGACGGGACTGCGGTCGACGCGATGTTCTCCGCGCCGAAGATGCGCTGGCTGCTCGACCACCTGCCGGCCAGTGACGCTTCGAACGTCCGAGTCGCGACCATCGACGCGTGGCTGATCTGGCGGCTGACCGGCGGCGCGTGCACGCCTGCGACGCCGGCAACGCCTCACGGACGCTGCTCTACGACGTGCTGGACCTGGACTGGTCCGGAGCTGCTCGACCTCTTCGGCGTGCCGCCAGACGTGCTGCCGGAGGTCCGGCATCCGACCGGTTCGGCAGGACCGCGGAGGTGCCCGGGTCCCCGACGGCACGCCGATCGTGGCGGTGCTGGCCGACTCGCACGCCGCGCTGTACGGCCAGGGCTGCACGACGCCCGGTATGGCGAAGGCCACCTACGGCACCGGTTCGTCGGTGATGACCCCGGTCGACCTTTGTCGGCGACGCTCCGGCGTGCCGACGACCCTGGCCTGGCTCACCGACAGCCCGACCTACGCGCGGGAGGGCAACATCCTGTCCTCCGGCGCCGCCCTGGCCTGGACGGCCAGCTGATGACCGACGGCCATGTCGGCGAGCCTGATCGGTCTCGCCGCGACTGTGCCCGACAGCGGTGGGGCCGTCTCGTTCCGGCCTTCTCCGGGCTCGGCGCACCCCACTGGGACCGGGACGCCCCGGCGATGATCTCCGGGATGACGACGTCACCACCCCGGCCCACCTCGCCCGGGCCGCGGTGGACGCGGTGGCGCACCAGATCTGCGACATCGTCGACGTGATCGAGGCGACGAGCCGATCTCGCGACCTCCGAGCCGACGGCGGCGTCACCGTCTCGGACCTGGTGATGCAGACCAGGCCGACCTGCTCGGCCACGAGGTCGAGGTCGCCGACGTCGCCGAGATCTCGCCCTCGGCGCGGCCCAACTGGCTGGCAGTCGCTTGCGGCGAATGCCGAATTCGCTCCGCCCCCGCCCACGGTGGCTTCGCTCTTGACAACCTGAGCCATGATTGTGCATTCGCAAGCGAGCTCTGTCTCTCCTCTCCGATCGAGCGGTCAAGTTCGGCTCATGACGAAGGTGGCTCGTCTCTACCACGAGCGCGGAGCCGCCTGCAACTGATAGTCGCGAGCCTGCATCTATCAGCCCGCGTCTCGCGGCTGTGAAGCGCGCGGCCTCCGAGGGAATCGTGCGGACACTCGTTGTGACCCACCGGGCATCCACGCGGACTCGAAGACCCCTTGAGCGGAAGGGCAGGCTCATCGACGCGGTAGTCGTCGATGTCGAGGGCACCGACCAGGACATCGTGGGTGGCATCGCATCAGTCGGCGCCGGCTATCTAGAAGAGGCTGTTCACGATGGAGACCGGATCGGGATCTCTTCATGGAGCGACACCTTGCTCAAGGTCGTCTGTCGGATGCGCTCTCTCCGCAATGTTTCCGCCGACAGCGTCGTCCAGATGGTTGGTGGAGTCGGTGCTGCGACAGCTCAAGCCCGAGCGAACTCACTCCTTGCGGACATGGCGGGGTTGTTTGGGGCGGAGCCAAAGTTCGTTCCATCGCCGGGTCTCGTCGGCTCGGCCGCCACCCGCGATACCTTGATGCAGGATCCAGCGGTCCAATCGGTGGCACAGCAATGGGCCTCCTTGACGATGGCTCTGGTCGGTGTCGGCCGGCTCCCACCCTCACATCTGCTGTTGGAAAGCGGCAATGCAGCAACCTTGCATGACCAAGCGCAGCTCATCGCGGCCGGTGCAGTGGGCGACATCTGCTGTCGCTTCTTCAACGGCGTGGGCTCGCCGGTAGCCAGCGACCTTGACCGCCGAATCGTCGGCATCGACCCGGTCGCGTTACGTTCGATCCCGCGGCGGATCGCCATCGCCGGTGGCTCCGCAAAGCTCTCCGCGATACGCGCGGCCCTGGCCGGCAAGTGGGTCAACGTGATCCTCACGGACCTCGGAACCGCACGCGGACTGGTGGACAACGAGGAGGGCCGAAAGAGACCGACGCAGCACAGTGGCGGGAAGTCGACCTCGTCTTCGACGGCCCTGCGATCGACAAGCCCTACCCCGAGGTCGACGCCTGGGTCGACTTCGTCCACTCGAGCGGCGTACGCTGCGCCACCACTGTCTGGGACGGCGGAAGCACCTACCGGGCCCGGTTCGCACTACCGAACCCGAAGGTGAGTGGCAGTGGACCGTTTAGGCGACCCCCGAGCACCACAGGTTTCAGGCCGCCCACGGCACCTGATCGCGGCGCCGCCGGACTCCGAGATCCCGCACGAGGATTGACGGCGCGGCTTCCCGACACTCAGCCCGCCGCAGCGCTGCTACGCCGACGGGACGCCAGCGTTCCGGGTGATCGACACTGCGTGGGCGATGCCCTTCCCCGCCACCGTCGACGACGTGATCACCTACGCAGCCGACCGGCAGGCCAAGCATTTCAACGGCGTGCTGCTGATGACTATCCAGCCGGACATGAAAGCGCATGGACCTCGCGGCCGCAATGTCGATGACGGCTTCGAGAACGGCTTTGACGACCTCTCCGAAGGCCGGCTCACCAAGATCAACGTCGAGTACTGCCAGTACCTCGACAAGATCAGCGAGGTCCTGATCGACCACGGCATCACTCCGATGCTGCCGCCTGTCTTCCACGGATACGGCTGGAAAGGACTCGACGTCGCAGGACCCGTGGTCCCGCCCGACGAGTACGGCCGCTACTGCCGATACCTGGTCGCCCGCTACGGTGCCCGACCCGGCGTCTACCTGGTCGGTGGAGCGGCGGCGGTACGGAGCCAGGCGTTGAGGCCGGCGGCCTGGAGATCCACGCCTGGGACGCGTACGACGGGCTACCGGAATCCACTACCGACCCCACCCCCGGAACGACGAACACCAAGACGCCGAGTGGCTGGACTTCCAGTCCTGCCAAACCGGGCATATCGGTGATCACGTCCCCGACCGGCTTGCGACGATGTGGACGCAGCGACCCGCCAAAGCGATCATGAATGGCGAACCCACCTACGAGAACACCGGACGTACGGGGAGGCAACGGATGGTGGCAAGGTCACGACGCCTGGAGCAACCTCTGCGCGGGCGGTCTTCTGGGTGTCGCCTACGGAGCCGCCAGCCTGTGGCCGTGGCGGATCGTCGCCGAGCACGAGGCCACGGAGAGTTTTCCTCGGCGAGGCACGCCGGATGGCAGGAAGCACTGGACTTCGAAGGCAGCCGATACGTCGGACTAGTCGGCGACATTCTCGACGATCTTCCTATTGCCCACGCCATTCCCTGCTGGGACGTGTGCCAGCACCCGTGGACTGCTGACCCCGGCAGTCCTCTTCTCGGCTACGCCGAACACGGTGGACCGTGGAAGTTCCTCGATGCGGACGGACGAGTGCCATACCACTACTGGGTGATCGACCCGACCCCGCGCCGGTGGTCAAGTCTGGAATCGCCCGCCCAAATACGGCCGATCGAGGCGAACCCGAGATTCGACGGATCTTGATCAGCGCCGACACGATACGCCAGCGTGGGTGCCCAAGAGGTCAGCGCCGACGGCTGATTTTTATTTGTCCCGCCAAACCTGTAAAAAGCAGCATCTGACCCCACGAAGGGTTCCCAGATGGTCGCGCCGCCTCGCAGTTCCGGCCGCTTAGGCACGGACGGGCAGATTCGGCTAATCACCAAAGTCGCGCGGATGTATCACGAGCGCGGTATCCGGCAAACCGACATAGCAGAGACCCTTCACCTCTCGCAGGCGCGCGTCTCGCGACTCCTCAAGCGGGCGGCCAGCCCGGCATAGTGCGAACAGTCGTCGCCGTGGCCGCGGGCGTCCACACCGAGCTCGAAGAAGCGCTCGAAGACAAGTACAGCCTCGCCGAAGCCGTCGTCGTCGACGTCGACGGCGACGACGACGACGTCGTCGCCGCTCTCGGATCCGCCGGCGCCACCTACCTCGAAACCACCCTGACGGGACGCGAACAGATCGGCATCTCCACCTGGAGTCAGACCCTTGTCGCCGCGGTCGATCAAATGCGACCATTTCGCGTACCGGGCGCCGAGACCGTCACTCAGCTGCATGGTGGAATCGGCAACTCATCAGCCCAGAGCCACGGCAACCGACTCCTCAGCGAATTCGCCCGACTCGTCGGCGCAACCCCCATCTTCCTCCCGGCCCCTGGTCTCGTCGGTAACACGGCAATGCAAAGCAGCCTTCTGCTGAACCCGCCATTACGGCCGTTGCGGAGCAATGGAAGAGCCTCACAATGGCGCTTGTCGGCGTTGGCGGCCTTCCGCCATCACCGCTCCCAGAGAGCGGCAACGCAGTGGCCCGAAGGAGAAGACCGCCCTGCTCGCTGCCGGCGCGGTCGGCGACGTCTGCAACCGGTTCTTCGACGCCGCCGGCGAGCTCGTCCCTAGCGAGCTAGACGATCGTGTCGTTCGGGATTGATCCCGACTCCCCGCGCAAGACCGCGGCGTATCGGGATCGCCGGCGCCGAGAGCAAGCATCGGGCCATTCGCGCCGCGATCCGCGGCGGATGGATCAACGTGCTGTTCGCCGACATCGGAACCGCCGCGCGCTCCTTGCTACTGAACTTATGTCCTCGCGTCAAGGAACACAGCCTGACGGCGACCAACGCCACCTCAGGTAATCGACCCAACACTCAGGTTGGATTTGACTTCCGCGGCTAACTCGTAGCATGATAATCCACTAGTGCATGAATATTCATTTTCGATCCAGGACCGCAGATGACGCGCTTGTACAACGACAGGTTCACCTTCGTTAACGACATGGTCGAGGGCTTGGTCGCCGCCCGGGGAGACCTTCTCCGGCAAGTAGTGGGAGGCGTCGTGGTGGCCAACCCATCGGCCCGACCGCAGGTCGCCGTGGTGTTGGCCGGGCCGGGCGGACACTATCCGGCCACCACCGGACTTGTAGGCCCCGGAATGGCAAGCGGCGCAGCCGTCGGTGATCTCTTCGCCCTACCGACCCTGAACCACATCGTTAGCGTGGCCCAAAACGCCAACCAGGGCCTGGGAGTGCTTCTCTGTTACCCGAATGCCGCCCACCACTCGGACGTCTACGACCAAGTGGCTCAGGCGCTCGCTGAGTTGGGAATTTCCTGCCGGACCGTTGCCGTCACCGATGATCTAGGAACGCCGCACGCCGGCACCAAAGACCGACGCGGTAGCTCCGGCCTGTTCGCCGTCGCCAAGATCGCCGGCGCCGCTGCAGCTCAAGGTCGACCACTTGCCGAGGTCACGCTAGCCGCGGTGAAGGCTAACGATCGCACGCTGTCACTCTCCGTGCTGTTCGCCGGATGCACGCTTCCCGGCGAGGAGTCTCCCATCTTCAACGTCCGCGCCGGGCGTATGAGGATTGGACTGGGTCCGCACGGCGAACCCGGCACCGATGAGCTCGATATCCCTACCGCGGATGGTCTCGCCGAGCTCCTTCTTAGAGAGCTCCTGACGGCCTCACCTGCCCCCCATAGCGCAGAAGGTCGGGCGGGTGTCGTATTCTCTGGCCTCGGCTGCACGACACAGGAGGAACTGTTCGTCGTTTATCGCCGCATCAGCCAGCTGTTTCTCGACGCAGAAATCATCGCCACCCAGCCAGTCGTTGGCGATATCCAAACCAGCCTTGACACAGCCGGAGCCAGCCTCGCCATCACGTGGCTCGACGAAGAACTGGCCGATCTCTGGGCCGCTCCCGCCGACGCGCCGAGCATTCCGTCGCGATAGAAAGAGCCCTACCTCGAGCTCGTCACAACGGCAGAGGCCTTTTCGGTTTCGAGGGCCGTTCCCCCGTTTGCAGGATCGGGCCTTGCTCTCCTCTGTCCTCGCTCAAGACTGAGACACTGCCAGCCACCACCCAAAAAGGGGATCCCATGACGACGCCTTTCGCCGTGCCATCATCGTTGGAAACTGGAAGAGATCAGCTCAGCATCCGACTTCTGCCGGGACTAACGCATGATGGAGTTGCAGCCCATCTATCGAGAACCGAAAGCGTGAGACACAGTGGTCAGGAGCTGTGACTCGATGTGTCTGACTCGGTTTCGAGCATTCGGCCAATGACCCAGCCTGGCGGTCAGGATTTATATTCCATGGAATCTACGTGCGGTAGGGTGCGGCCGTGGAGGTTGATCAGGTTGGGCTGTTTCGTGACCTGGTCCGTCTGGAAACGGACCTCTGGAACCGAGTGGACGGCCGAGTTCATCGCGAGCATGGTTTGCCGCTGGCGTGGTTGGAGGTCATGCAGGTGGTCAGTACGACGCCGGGCTGCCGAGTCTTGGATGTAGCGAATGCGTTATCGATCACCGTCGGTGGAGCGAGCAAAGTGATCGACAAGGTCCAAGGCGCGGGGTGGTGCCGGCGGCTCCCGAACCCAACCGATGGTCGATCTAATCTGCTTCAGCTCACCGAGAGTGGCGACGGCGTGCTCAAAGCAGCCAACGTGACTTTCGAGGATGCACTTGCCGCCTATCTCGGGGCGGCGGCCTCGACCGGCGAACTCACCAGGCTGTCTGACACCCTCGGTCGATTGCGCCGACATCTGATCACCACGGACCGGTCCAACGCGCAGCGAGACCGATGATGTCGATCATGAAGGCGGTGGTGCTCGATGCACCAGGCCCGCCGGAGGCTCTTCAGATCCGTGATGTCCCGATCCCAACTCCGCGGCCAGGCGAGGTGTTGATCAAGGTCGAGGCGTTCGGGCTGAACAGGTCCGAGTTGCATACCCGACTCGGCCTAGCAGCGGGTGTCACGTTCCCCCGCGTCTTGGGGATCGAGGCGACAGGGACGGTGGCGGCTTGTCCGGGCGGGGAGTTTCGGGTGGGTCAGCAGGTGGTCACGATGATGGGCGGCATGGGCCGCACCTTCGACGGCGGCTACGCCGAGTACACCTGCGTGCCGGCCCGGCAGGTGGTGCCGTTCACCAGCAACCTGGATTGGGCGACGTTGGGCGCGGTTCCCGAGATGCTGCAAACCGCATACGGCTCGCTGACGATCGGCCTCGACGCCCAACCGGGGCAGTCGATTCTGATCCGCGGCGGCACTTCCTCGGTGGGCATGGCGACCGCCGTGTTGGCCAAACGCCTCGACATGATCGTCCTGTCCACCACTCGAAACTCAGGCAAGATCGAGGCGCTGAGGAAAATCGGCGCCGACCACGTCATGATCGACGACGGCCAGATCGCCGATCGAGTGCGAGACATCCTGCCCGATGGAGCGGACACCGCCCTCGAGCTCGTCGGCACTCCCACCCTGCCGGACACCCTCGCCGCGACCAAAGTGCACGGGGTGGTGTGCTTCACCGGGATGCTCTCCAACCAGTGGACCGTTCCCGACTTTTACCCGATCGACTACATTCCCCGCGGGGTGCGGCTCACTGCCTACACCGGCGAAGCCACCGATCTGCCGGCGAAGACTCTGCAGAGCTTTCTCGACGCCGTTGCAGCGGGCGATGCGGTCGTCCCCATATACCGCGTCTACCACCTCTCTCAGATCGGTCAGGCCCACGCCGAGATGGAGGCAGGCTCGGCTACCGGCAAGATTGTCGTCCTAACAGAACCCAGCAAGATCGCCCCTGAGGGAGACCAAAGCGGTGCGACAACAGAGGAGCTGTCATGACTGCCTACCAGGTCGGCTACTTCGTCGGGAGCCTCTCGTCGAAATCCATCAACCGCATCCTGTCCAAAGCCCTCATCCGCCTGGCACCACACGACCTCGAATTCAGCGAGGTACCCATCGGCAACCTGCCGCTGTACAGCCCGGACTACGACGACAACTACCCGCCGGAAGCGACCGCCTTGAAGGAAGCGATCGGCCGGGCCGACGCCCTCCTTTTCGTCACTCCCGAGTACAACCGATCCATCCCGGGAGCGTTGAAGAATGCGATCGACTGGGCGTCGCGGCCGTGGGGCCAAAACTCCTTCGATCACATTCCCGCCGCTGTTATCGGGGCATCCATTGGTCCGATCGGCACAGCGGTTAGTCAGCAAAGCCTGCGCGGTGTCCTCAGCTTCTGCAATGCCCGTCAGATGACCGCACCGGAGGCCTATGTCCGATACACGCCGGAAATCTTCACTGCAGATGGGGAGGTCACCGACGAGGCGATGGCGACCTTCCTGAGCAACTTCATGAGCGAGTTCCGTACCCATCTCGCTCGCGTGCTGACTGTTATCCCGCGACAGTAACGACGGGCACTAAGTGCTTCGGTGAATGGGTTGCGTGGCCCGACCGGCAACCTGACGGCATCAAGTGCTTCGGTGACTGGGTTGCGTGGCCCGACCGGCAGCCTGAAGTTGATCTTCGAGGTTGAAGACTTCCGGGATGATCTCCCAGGCCTCGTCGGGAGCGCCCTCGGTCTTGAAGAGTTCGGCCATGGCGGCCTGCCAGCGAGCATTGACCTCGGTTTGGGCCACCCGTTCCTGCGAGTCGGCCAGGTCGTCGGCTTCTGCGTAGCCGATCAGTAGACCATCGTCGCGCAGGAAGAGCGAGTAGTTGCGCCAGCCGGCGTCTCGTAACGCCTCCAGCAGCTCGGGCCAAACGGCGCGGTGGGCCTCGCGATACTCCTCGAGGCGGTTGGGATCGACGTGCCCCAGCAGGCAATACCGCGGCATCATTCACTCCCTCTTCGTTGCCCACGATGATCACCTCGAGAGTGCGCGGTCCGTGCACGCCCTCGACCCGATTCAGCTCGATGTCGCTGGTCGCGCTGGGCCCGCTGATCATGGTCAGCGGCCGGGTAGCTTCCAGTCGCGTCAGTGCTTGCGGCACGTCGGCCACGATCTGGTCGCGCAACACCACACAGAGGTGGTAGTCGGGAATGAGCGTGATCACGCGGCGGCCTTGCCCGCGTGTGCCGTCCAAGATCAACGTCCCGGTTTCGGCGATCGCCACAGCGCAGCTCGTGATCACTCCGTCGACTCCATCCAGTTCCGCGACGCTGAGTTGATCACCGGTGGACGGCCCATCGGTGAGTACGCTCGCGGAAAGGTTGGCCGTCCAGGAGGAGTCCAAGTCGGCAGACACGACGACCGTACGAGCGCCGCGTTCAGCGAGCGCAGTAGCGATCGTTGCCGCAAGATCATCGGGCGAGCACTGGCGTACCAGCGCGCGATAGTCCACCAGGCGATCGATCAAAAGCTCGGTCAGCGCCTCAGCCGAGGCATCAGAGGTGGTCCGATACTCGCGGGTGATGTCTTCGTAGCGCAGATTCGGTGGCGGCGCGGCGCGATGGGCGGCCGCGATACGCGCCAGCACCTCCTCGCGAGCGTTCACCGTTCTCCCCCATGCTCGGCGGCCCACCAGTCTCGGAACGTCTGCCTGGGCGGTCGCGCGAAGTCGCGGGCATCGGTCCACTGCTTCGCGAGCGGCAACGGCACGTCGCCGATCACGCCGCGCTTGCGACCGAGCATCCGGCCGAGTCGTCCGCTGCGGAGTGCGCGCGCCCAGCGCTTCGGATTGCTCATCACCCAGGCGGCTGCCGCCATCGCCGATGCCTCGGCGCTCGGCAACCGGTGCTCTGCTGCGTAGGTCTCGGTGTGCTTGGCACGTAAGTGCACCAAGATCTCCGGGATGTTGATCTTGACTGGGCAGACGTCGTAGCAGGCGCCGCACAGCGAGGAAGCGTACGGCAACGAGGCGTTGTCCTCGATCCCGGTCAGTTGCGGCGACAGGATGGCACCAATCGGGCCTGGGTAGACCGATCCGTACGCGTGTCCGCCGGTCCGCTCGTAAACCGGGCACACGTTCAGGCAGGCACTGCAGCGGATGCAGTTGAGTGCATCGCGGCCCTCCGCATCGGCCAGCACGGCGGTCCTGCCGTTGTCGAGCAAGATCAAATGGAATTCCTGCGGCCCGTCGCCGGGCGTCACGCCGGTCCACATGGAGGTATAGGGGTTCATGCGCTCACCCGTTGAAGATCTTGGAAGCAGCTGCAGGAAGACCTCGAGATCCTGCCAGCGCGGAACCAGCTTCTCGATCCCCATGATCGTGATCAAGGTGTCGGGCAGCGTCAGACACATGCGGCCATTGCCCTCGGACTCGACCACGCTCAGTGTTCCGGTCTCGGCGATTCCGAAGTTTGCCCCGCTGATCGCGATCTTGGCTGAAAGGAACTTGCGCCGCAGGTGCTGGCGAGCCGCAGCGGCGAGCGCGGCCGGCTCGTCGGTGAGCGCGGGGTCAACATCGGCCATCTCCCGCAGGAAGATCTCCCGGATCTCGGCCCGGTTGCGGTGGATCGCCGGCACCAGAATGTGGGAAGGCTTGTCGTGACCCAGCTGCACGATCAGCTCAGCCAGATCAGTCTCAAGCGCCGCAACGCCAGCAGCTTCCAATGCTTCGTTGAGGCCGATCTCCTGGGTGGCCATGGACTTGACCTTGACCACCTCATCCACGCCCTTGCCGCGGACCAGATCGACGACGATCTGGTTAGCCTCCACGGCATCCCGGGCCCAATGCACAACGCCCCCATGTGCAGTGACGGCGGACTCCAACTGGGCAAGGTAATCCGGCAGATGCGCCATGGTGTGGATCTTGAGCTGGCGACCCGCTTCGCGTAGTTCCTCCCAGTCCGGAAGCTCCGCCACCACTTGCGCACGCTTGGTTCGGATGGTCGTCGTGGCCTTGCCGAGGTTGCGCCGCAACTGGGTATCAGCAAGGGCCCGCCGGGCGGCGACCGGGAACTTCTCTTCGCCGCGAAGGTTGCCGACCCCACGCGGTGAGGTCGGCGGCATTGCTGGCAGTCCCAGCATCACCGGCGTGTTCACAGCACCAGAGCTTTCTCACGGGTGGCGGCGAGGATCTGCGCCAGGTGCACCGTCTTGGCGCCGGCACGGATCCGCGACAACCCGCCACCGATGTGCATCAGGCAGGAGCTGTCGCCGGCGGTGCAGATTTCAGCACCCGTGTCCAAGACATTGCGCATCTTGTCGGCGAGCATGGCGGTCGACGTGTCCGCGTTCTTGATCGCGAACGTACCGCCGAAGCCGCAGCACTGATCGGCAGCCGGCAACTCGACCAACTCCAACGCCTCGACGGCCCGAAGCAGCTGGATCGGCTTGTCTCCCACGTGCAGCATCCGCAGTGAGTGACAGGTCGGGTGGTAGGTCACCCGGTGCGGGAAGTAGGCGCCGACATCGGTCACACCCAGCACGTCGACGAGAAACTCCGACAGCTCATACGTCTTGGCCGCCACCGCCTCGACCTGCTCCACCAGTCCCGGTGAACCGAACCGCTTCGCGATCATCGCATGCTGATGACGCACCGAGCCGACACAGGAACCGGACGGCGCCACGACGGCGTCGTACGTTCCGAAGACCTCGGCGAACCGCTCGACCAGCGGCAGCGCCTGCTTCTGGTACCCGGTGTTGACATGCATCTGGCCGCAGCAGGTTTGCTCGCTCGGAAATTCGACGACCTGGCCCAGCCGCTCCAGCACCTGGACCGTCGCCTTTCCCACCTCCGGAAACATAGCGTCGGCGAGGCAGGTGATGAACAGCGCAGTTCTCATCGGCACCTCACCATTCAGTCAGTGCGGCTGGTACTCCGCTGGCGGGAAGGTCCTTGCCACCAGTGCGCGCAACTCGGAAAGCTCGCCGTGCACGAGCCCGACCGCCCGTCCCTGGATCAGCACATTACCGATGGCAGTTGCCTCCACCGGACCAGCCAGCACTCGCCGGCCGGTACGGTTGGCCGTCAGCTGGCACAGCAGCGTGTTCTGGCTGCCGCCACCAACTATGTGCACGATGTCGATCTTCTGGCCGCTGAGACGCTCGGCATCAGCGATCGCCGTCGCGTACGCCTCGGCGAGGCTCTCCAGGATGCTGCGGGCGAACACAGCCGGTGAGTCGGGCGCAGGTGCGCCTGCTTCAGCACAGAGCGTGGCAATCCGGTTGGGCATGTCGCCGGGCGGTAGCAGGCTCGGATGGTTGGCGTCGAAGATCGGCACCGGCGTACTGATGGCGGCTGCCTCGTCGAGCAGCGTCGTCAGCTCAACAGATTGACCTTCGCGCTGCCAAGTGCGGATGGACTCGCTGAGCAGCCACATGCCCATCACATTGCGCAGGTAGCGGATCTTCCCGTCGACGCCGCCCTCGTTGGTGAAATTGGCCTCCCGGCTGTCCTCGGTGAGCACCGGGTGGTCAAGCTCTACGCCGACCAAGGACCACGTGCCCGACGACACGTACGCGGCACCCGGTTCGGTCATCGGTACGGCTACCACCGCCGACGCAGTGTCGTGCGACCCGACTGCAATCACGTCCAAGGCCTGCGACCCACCGATCTCTGCTCTCACGTCGTCGCGCAAGGAGCCGACCCGCGACCCGGGATCAACCAACGATGGAAACAGGGAGCGCGGCAGGCCCAGCTTGTCGATCAAGGTTCCGTTCCAGCTGCCGTTGCTGATATCGAGCAAACCTGTGGTCGAAGCGTTGGTGCGCTCCACTACCTGTTCACCGGTTAGCCAGAAGCCCAGCAGGTCGGGGATCATCAGCATCCTGGTCGCGTCATCGATGACACCGACTTCATGATCAACAGCTAGCTGGTAGATCGAATTGAACGGCTGAAACTGCAAGCCGTTCGTCGCATAGAGAGTCGCATGATCAGCGATCTTGTGGACCAGTGCGACGCCTCGGGCAGTCCGCTCGTCCCGGTAGTGGAATGGATTGTTGATCAAGCGGTCGCCGCTCAGCAACCCATAGTCGACGGCCCAGGAGTCAATGCCGATGCCAACCAGATCCGGTTGCGCGCTGACAGCCTTGCGCAATCCGACAAGCGCGTTCCGGTACAGCTCGAGGATGCTCCAGTGCAGCCCGTCCGTAGTGCCAACCGGGTCGTTGGGAAAGCGATTCACCTCCTCAACGCTCAGCTCGTCTGGCCCGAGGTGACCAAGCATCACCCGGCCGCTGGTGGCACCAAGATCAACAGCAGCCACGTATCCAGAGGGGGGGACGACCCCCCCTGACCCCCCCGCGCCCGACGATTGGCTCACCTCAGGAAAGCGGCGGCGACGCCGGCGTCGACGGGAATGTGCAGGCCAGTGGTGTGACTCAGATCAGCCGAGCAGAGCACGAAGACAGCGTTGGCGACGTTCTCCGGCAGCACCTCGCGCTTCAGCAGCGTGCGGGAGGCGTAGTACTTGCCCAACTCCTCCTCGGGGACGCCGTAGACCGCGGCGCGCTTGGCACCCCAACCCCCGGCGAAGATGCCGGAGCCACGGACTACTCCATCGGGATTGATGCCGTTCACCTTGACGCCGTGCTCCCCCAGCTCCGCCGCCAGCAGCCGCACCTGATGTGCCTGGTCGGCCTTCGTAGCTGAGTACGCAATGTTGTTCGGGCCGGCAAACAGGGAGTTCTTGCTGGAGATGTAGACGATGTCGCCGCCGAGCTTCTGCTCGATCAATGCCTTTGCTGCCGCCCGGGACACCAAGAAGGCGCCCTTTGCCATCACGTTGTGTTGCAGGTCCCAGTCAGCAACCGTGGTGTCCAGCAAGGACTTGGACAGCGACAGGCCAGCATTATTGATCACAATGTCGAGGCCGCCGAACGCCAGCAGCACGGCGTCGACCGCCGCCTGCACAGCCGTCTCATCGGTCACATCGGCGGCTATGCCGATAGCGACGTCGCTGTTGCCAATCTCGCCAGCTGCGGTCTGAGCCTTCCCGGCGTCCAGATCGGCGATGACCACGCAGGCGCCTTCTGCGGCGAGCCGGACCGCGATCGCCTTGCCAATGCCGCCTGCGGCACCGGTGACCAGCGCGATTCGGCTGGCGAGCGGCTTTGGGCTTCGGCATCCGCTGCAGCTTCGCCTCTTCCAGCGCCCAGTATTCGATCTTGAACTTCTCCGACTCGTCGATCGGCGCGTACGTCGACAGGCCCTCAGCGCCCCGCATCACGTTGATCGCATTCAGGTAGAACTCACCGGCCACCCGGGCGGTCTGCTTGTCCTTGCCGTAGGAGAACATGCCGACTCCCGGGACCAGAATGATCAACGGGTCGGCACCCCGGATGGCTGGGGAGTCCGGAGTCGCGTGGCGCTCGTAGTAGGCCTGGTAGTCGGCGCGGTATGCCTCGTGGAGCTCCTGAAGCCGGGCGATGCAGTCCTCGACCGGGGCGTCCGCGTGAAGATCAAGTACTAGCGGCTTGACCTTGGTCCGCAGGAAGTGATCCGGGCAGCTGGTGCCGAGCTCGGCCAGCCGGGGATGCTCGCTACTGGAGAGGAACTCCAGCACGCGCTCGTCGTCGGTGAAGTGCCCGACCATCGGCTTGTCGAACGACGCGATCGACCGCAGCGTCGGCGCGAGAGCGGCCGCCTTGGCGCGTCGCTGATCGTCCGGCAGTGCGGCATATCCATCAAGCACAGCGCCGAACGGCTCCGGCTTGGAGTGCTCGGCAATGTAGGCCGCCGCGGTGTTGATGATCTCCAGCGAGTTGGCCTCGGACTCCTCGGAGGTATTGCCCCAGGCGGTGATGCCGTGGCCGCCGAGAACGCAACCGATCGCCTGCGGGTTGTCGGACTTGATCTTGGCAATGTCCAAGCCGAGCTGGAAGCCGGGCCGACGCCACGGTACCCAAACCACCCTGTCGCCGAAGATCTTGGCCGTCAGCTCCTCACCATCCACCGCTGTGGCCACCGCGATCCCGGAGTCCGGGTGCAGATGATCAACATGCGCCGTATCGACGAGACCGTGCATCGCGGTGTCGATCGACGGCGCAGCGCCACCCTTGCCGTGCAAGCAATAGTCGAACGCGGCGACCATCTCGTCCTCGCGCTCGACCCCGGGATAGACGTTCACCAGCTGACCGCATCCGATCCAGCCGCAGCACCGCGAGACCCGACTCCTTCAAGGTCCCTAGGTCCCCGCCGGAACCCTTCACCCAAACCAGCTCGACCGGCTCACCTGTCACCGGATCGGTCTCAGTGCCCTTGGCCGATGTGTTACCGCCGGCGTAGTTGGTGTTCTTGGGATCTGATCCCAGCCGGTTCGACCGGGCGATCAACTCTGCAACTGCCTGGTTGGTCATGATCATGCCCCCCAGCCGGCCTGGGTTCCGCCGGCTCGCTCGGATTCGATCTTGCTCTGATAGTCCGACTCGGCGTAAGCCTGCATCGGGTCGGCCGGCAGGCCACGCGACTCGCGCCACTCAGCCAGCGCGGGTCGTACGTCGGTGTAGAAGGCGTCCATCAAGATCCCGTTGGCGCCGAGCACATCATGTGCTTCCTGCGCAGCCGCCAAAGCCTCGCCGTCCACCAGCAGGGCTCGCGCAGTCATCTCCTGCACGTTCAGCACGGAGCGGATCTGGCCGGGAATCTTGGGCTCCACGTTGTGGCACTGGTCCAACATGAAGGCGACCTCGGAGTCCGGTCCGTAGCCGCCGCCACGTACCACCTCGTACAAGATCCGGAACAGCTGGAACGGATCGGCGGAGCCGACGATCAGATCGTCGTCGGCGTAGTAGCTGGAGTTGAAGTCGAACGACCCCAGCTTTCCCAACCGCAGCAGCTGAGCCACGATGAATTCGATGTTGGTCCCCGGCGCGTGATGGCCCGTGTCCAGACAGACCACGGCCCGCTCCCCCAGCGCCGCACAGTGCACGTACGAGGTGCCCCAGTCAGGCACGTCAGTGTGGTAGAAGGCGGGTTCGAAGAACTTGTACTCCAACACCAGCCGCTGATCAGTCCCAATTCGCTCATAGATCTGCGCGAGGCTGTCGGCAAGCCGGTCCTGACGACCCCGAATGTCACCCTGACCGGCGTAGTTGGAGCCATCGGCCAGCCAGATCTTCAGATCCCGCGATCCGGTCTGGTTCATGATCTCGATGCACTCGAAGTGGTGGTCGATCGCCTTGCGGCGCACCGACTCATCAACGTGGGTCAGGCTGCCGAACTTGTAAAGGTCATCCTGGAAGGTGTTGGAATTGATCGTGCCAAGCGTCACACCAAGATCATTGGCGTGAGTCCCGCAGCGCACCGTAGTCCTCCACCTTGTCCCAGGGGATGTGCAGCGCGACCTTGGGCGCGAGGCCGGTCAGCTCATTCACCTTGGCAGCGTCGGCGAGTTTTTCCTGCACGGTCCGCGGCGTGCCAGGCGAGCCGAAGACCTTGAACCGGGTGCCGGAGTTGCCAAACGCCCAGGAGGGCAACTCGATGGCCTGATAGGCCAGCTGGTCGGAGATGTCAGAGAAGGTTGGCATGCTCACTCACTTCCAAGAGAGTCGTACAGCGTGGGTGCACCGCTGCGCGCGACCGAACAGCGGGCCGAGTTCCCCGAGAAGGAGTCTTGCAGCGTCGCCCGTCCAGTTCGAGGTCGGCACGGCAGCGGTTGGGCCGTGCGGGGCGGGCGAGATGATGCGCTCCTATTTGAAACGTTCTGATACCCCGCAGGACGCTATCGACGTGTGACGGAGATGTCAACTCTGCGTCTCCCACCTAAGGCGGCGGTGTCAGATAGCGAGCTTTGGCTGAAACGGTTGAACCGCTTCAGGTTATCAGCCGTCAAGGTATAGCCTTCCGGCATGGCACAGTCGCGCGCTCGCGTGAGTCACGACGACGAGGACTACCCTCAGCCGATTTCCCCCCGCATTCAAGACGTCGCTCGTCGTGCCGGCGTCGCGATCGGCACGGTGTCCAACGTGCTCAACAACCCCGACC
Organism: uncultured Actinomycetota bacterium; assembly: GCA_963840505.1. Classification (GTDB taxonomy): domain Bacteria; phylum Actinomycetota; class Actinomycetes; order Propionibacteriales; family Propionibacteriaceae; genus Microlunatus. The sequence continues at coordinate 9,180 of CAWIZB010000019.1, read as the reverse complement.
TCGTCACCGAACAGACTCGACTCAAGGTGGAAGCAGCGATTGCCGAACTGGGCTTTGTCCGCAACAGCGCTGCCCGGGCGCTCGCCGCAAGACGAACAGATACTGTCGGCTTGATCCTGATCGACATTGGGAACTCGCTCTTCGTCGACATCGCGCGCGGGGCCGAGTCGGCGGCAGGACAAGCTCAACTGAAACTCCTTCTCGCCAACAGCGACAGCACTCGAACCAAGCAGGACAACTATCTGGAGCTCTTCGACCAAGCCCGAGTCGCGGGCGTTTTGCTGACACCGCTCGAAGAGCCTCTTGACGTCGTACACGCGGTCCTTGGCCACGGGCGCCCCGTCGTTCTCGTGATTGCCACGTCGCCTGACCCGCTCACGTGCAGTGTCATGATCAACGAGGAACTAGGTGGCTATCTCGCTGCCACCCACCTCCTCGATCGAGGAGCACGCAAGCTCGTCTTCCTCGCCGGCTGTCCAGACCTGCGATTGATCCGCCGGCGCCTGGCAGGTGTCGAGCGGGCCGTTGCCGAAGCAGGCGTCAGTCTCGGAGTGGTAGAAGCGCCCGACCTCGCGATCAGCGCCGGTCGCGAGGTCGGACGCCAGGTGTTGCTGTCCCAGTCAGTGGATGGGGTGGTGTGTCCTTCAGATCTGCTCGCCGTAGGCGTTATCCAGGCGGCGACCGATCTCGGAATCCGGGTACCCGATGATTTGATCGTCGTCGGCTACGACGACAATCACTTCGCCTCTGAGAGCAGCATCCCGGTGTCCACTGTGAGTCTGCCGGGGTATCGGATGGGTGAGCTGGCCATCGAATTGCTCCTCGAGGAGATCCGCGAGAGCTCTGGCCACGTGCACCGAACGGTCATGCTGGATCCTCACCTCATCCCTCGACGCAGCACTCTTCGACCGCACGAGAACAACTCGTAGCCGAAAGGAACTCATGTCACTCACCTGGTCAGCACTGCCCATCGCCCCGGACGAGGATTTCGACGGGGCGCCGCTGCTACGCACCGAGTTCGCATTGGAGGAAGGTCATGGGCAGGTTGCCCGAGCTACCTTGCACGCCACGGCACAGGGGGTTTTCGAGGCGTATCTCAACGGCCAATCGGTTTCCGACGATGTCTTGAGCCCTGGGTGGAGCAGTTACGAGTGGCGACTGCGTTACCGCAGCTACGATGTGACCTCACTTCTTCAGGCAAGCTCGGTGCTTGGTATTGCGCTGGGCAATGGTTGGTTTCGCGGACGGCTCGGCTGGAGTGGCAGCAAGGCCCTCTACGGCAACGAACTTGCTGCCCTGGCACAGCTCGAGATCGAGTTTTCCGATGGCCATGTCCAGACCGTCGTGACCGACGAAAGCTGGGCGGCGGGACCCTCTGCCGTGGTGTTCAACGATCTCTACGACGGTCAGACCATCGACGCACGGCGCTATTCCGACGATTGGTTGGAGCGCGGCTTTCCCGATGAGTCTTGGACCGGCGTACACCAGGCCGAACTCGACTTCAGCACGCTGACTCCCTACATCGGTCCCCCCACCAGCCGACAGGAAGAGCTTCGACCGATCAAGATCTGGACCTCCCCAACAGGCAAGACGCTGGTCGATTTTGGGCAGAACCTGGTGGGGTGGGTGAGGGTCCACGTCCAAGGCCCGGCCGGTACGACAATCACGCTGCGGCACGCCGAGGTGCTTGAGAACAACGAACTGGGCACCCGACCACTCCGATCCGCCAAAGCCACCGACCGCTTCATCCTCAGCGGCGACGACGAGGTGTTCGAGCCAACATTCACGTTCCATGGCTTCAGCTATGTCGAGGTGGACGGATGGCCCGGTGAGCTCACTCCGGAGGCGCTAGCCGCTGTAGTGGTCTCCTCTGAGTTGCAGCGCATCGGCGAGTTCGAGTGCTCCAACGAGCTGCTCAACCAGCTGCACCAAAACGTCGTCTGGAGTCTCCGCGGGAATTTCCTCGACCTCCCCACCGACTGCCCTCAGCGGGACGAGCGACTCGGCTGGACTGGTGACATCGCTGTCTTCGTCCCCGCCGCGACCTACCTTTTCGATGTTGACGATTTCCTTCGAGACTGGCTGAAGGATGTGGCTGCTGAGCAGAAGGCCGCGAGCGGTCGCGTGCCCCTCGTTGTTCCAGACATGTTGAAGTACGTCGACCGTCCTACGAATTCGCCAGTCCCGGACACCACCGCGATCTGGAGTGACGCCGCCGTCTGGGTGCCGTGGTCACTTTGGTGGGCATATGGGGATCGGCAAGTGCTTGCTGATCAATTCGACTCGATGGTGGCCCATGTCCGACGCATCGAATCCCTGCTCTCCCCAACAGGATTGTGGGATGGGGGATTCCAATTCGGCGATTGGCTTGATCCCACTGCACCCCCCGAGGAGCCCTTCCTGAGCAAGGCCGACAACGGTGTGGTAGCGACGGCGTGCCTCTACCGAGACGCGCACATCCTGCGAGATGCCGCAACGCTTCTGGGCCGTCAGGAGGATGCTCAGCACTTCGCGCGCTTGCCGAACGGACCCGAACCGCATTCAACGATCACTACGTCAAGCCTGAAGGCGTCATCCACAGTGACGCTGAGACACCGTACGCGCTGGCCATCGTTTTCGGGCTCCTCGATCCCGAAGATGAGCAGCTCGCGGGCAAGCGGCTCGCCGAGCTCGTCGCCGAGAGTGGCTACCACATTCAAACTGGCTTCGCCGGGACACCGTTCATCACCCATGCTTTGACCCAGACAGGCCATCTTGGCGACGCCTACCGACTGCTGCTCCAGACCGATTGCCCATCCTGGCTTTATCCGGTCACGATGGGGGCGACAACGATCTGGGAGCGCTGGGATTCGATGCTGCCCGACGGCACCATCAACCCGGGCCAGATGACGAGCTTCAATCACTATGCCTTCGGCGCGGTGGCCTACTGGATGCATCGATTATTGGTGGCATCGCCCCGCTCGAGCCTGGTTACTCCAAGGTGCTGATCGCCCCTCAACCAGGTGGCGGCATTCATTGGGCACGCTCCTCTCTTGAAACCAGGCACGGCAAGATCGCGGTCTCCTGGTCGCGGGACGATGCCGGACCGATCGAGCTTGACATCGCTGTTCCGGAAGGTGTGACGGCCCTGGTGCAGTTCCCCGATACGCCGGCGCAGGAGTTCGGCAGCGGTCAACATCACCTCTCCTCAACTCACGCTGCCACGGCCTGAGTGGAACGCCAACCTGCCCAAGGTTCGTTCTGAAACATTTCAATCTGTGAGCTGGCAGTGTGTCTGCTGATCATGACTTGTCAACGAAAGGAGTCGTGTGAACCCACTCGCGACGGAAGCACCGGTAGCACCGGATCCTTGCGATGGTCCGGTCACTGGATTGGACATCAGCCGAGGGCCGCTGCCGGCGCTCCTGCGGATTTTCTGACTGGTGGCGACGCCGTTCGGGAGTTCTCCCGATCGATGTTCCGGACAACATTTGACCTTCAGGTGCTTCCGGCCGAGGCGTCAGGGCGGATCACCGCCGACTCCCGATACGTGTTGTGGTTGAACGGAAATGAGGTTGGACGGGGCCCGGTTCGCTCACAGCCTTATCGGCAGCGCTACGACAGCTACGACCTATTGCCTTACCTGGCTGTCGGCGCCAACGCCATCGCCGTCCTGGTCACCTACTACGGGCGGCCGATGTCGTTCTGGCAACCGGCGCCTGCGAGCTCCAATACCGACGCTGCACTCGTCTTCGAAGCGCAGATCGGCGATCAGACGCTTGTCTCTGACGACAGCTGGCGCGTCCAGCGATCGGCCGCTTGGTCGCTTTTAGGCGGAACCCACGCCGGTGAAGGCGTGCCGGTTGAGATCGTTGACGCCCGGGAAGTCCCGCGCGGCTGGCGCGAGGTCGATTTCGACGACTCCGACTGGCGGCAGGCACCTCTGCTCCCGGCCATTCACCCCGCCAGTCTCGGCGAGACCCGGCCGCCGACCTACCCCTTCGGCAGCCTCCTTCCACGAGGCATCTCCCAACTTGGCGGCGACCGGGTAGAGCCAGCCCGCGTACTCGATTCCTCGACGCGCAGCGCCCCAACTTGGAAGGGCGATCATCCCGTCACCCGGGTGACCCAGGCGCTGCTGGAAAATGTCATCCGTACGCACACTGCCGAGCTGCCCGCTAGTTTCGAGCTTGCACCAGGACAGGTGCACCACTTCTCCGTGGACTTCGGGCGAATCGTCGCAGGTTTTGTCGAACTGGACCTTGAGGCCCCGGCGGGCACCGTAGTCGAAATGCACTATCGGGAGAAGGCTTTTCGCCCCGAACTGGCCTGGTCGGGAGAGGACCCGGAGACAGGTGCCCGCTATGTCGCAGCAGGGACCGGTGACCAATTCGCCGCGCTGGAGATCAACGGCCTGCGCTACCTCCACCTCGCCGTCCACGCAGACGAGGCCGTATCAGTCACCCTGAACCGGCTCGAGATGCGCGAGTACCTGTATCCCCGCACTGGTGGTGCGTACTTCAGCAGCGACGATCCGCGGCTCGACGCGCTTTATCAGGCCGGCATCCGCACTGTTCAGCTCAACTCACTCGACTCTTACACCGATTGCCCGACCCGAGAGCAGCGCGCCTGGGTGGGAGACGCCGTCGTGCATCAAATGGTCGACTTGGCAACGAACCAAGACTGGGGGCTGGCGCGCAACTATCTGGAGTTGAGCGACTCTCCGCGTCCCGACGGCATCCTTCCCATGGTTGTTGCGGGCGATATCGAGGCGAGCGGCGGCCTTACCATCCCCGATTGGTCGCTCAGCTGGATCCACGGCATACACATTCAGTACTGGCATGACGGCGACCTGGAGACCGTGCGGCGCCACCTGCCCACGGCCGAGCGGGTACTGCGCTGGTACACCAGCTATCTGGACGAGCGCGGCACGATCACGGATGTGCCGGAATGGAACCTCGTGGACTGGGCGAGCATCTTCGTTTCTGGCCGCAGTTCGATCCTCACAGCGCTCTGGGCGCGAGGTCTTACCGACTTCGCGGAGCTGGCCGATGCCGTCGGCAACTCGGGCTCGGCACAGGTGGGCACGCGGAGTTGTACGACTCCGCCGCCGAGGGTTTCGAGGACTTCTGGGATTCGGATCGTGGTCTGTACGTCGACCACATTCTCGACGGGCAGACGCCAGCTGGCAGCCTCCCAAGTCGCGCAGGCCAGCGCGATCATCTCGGGCTTGGCTCCGAAAGAGCGCTGGAGTCCCCTCGTGGATGCGCATGACCGATTCGGATCGGCTCGTTGTCCGATCCTGGGTGGGCAGCGAGACCGGTGGCTACGACCATGAGCGGTTTGCGCAACAGATGCGAGGCATCCAGCACATCGATTGGGATCCCGAGCGGGAGATGGTCATCGCCGAGCCTTTCTTCAGCTATGCCGTACACGACGCCGTGGCCCGTGCAGGGCGAGCCGAGTTGCTGATCGATCTCATTCGACGCTGGGAAGAGTTCCTTGTCGATGGCTACGACACCTTCGGCGAGTGCTGGGGCTGGGGTACGCCGGTGCACGGCTGGAGCAGCACCCCGACCCGAGATCTTGTCTGGTACGTGCTCGGCATAACTCCCGCTCGAGCCGGGATATCGCCGCGTACGAGTGGCGCCTCGGCTCGGACGGCTGCGCGAGGCGGCCGGCGCCGTACCAACGCCGCACGGGTTGGTCGAGGTCCGCGTAACCGGCTCTGAGGCAGAGATCGACAGCCCGGTCCCTGCCGTCGTCGTCCACGAGAACGGCACTGAGACTGAGCTGGCCGGCGGGTCAACAGCGGGCCACTATCCGCTAACGAAACGCTACGACTCGCATGCGAACGGGTTGACGGGGCCTACCTCGTGCGCTAGCGTTCCGACTTGAAACGCTTCAGACAGCGACTTTGGTTAGCTCCGCTTCTCGCTGTCAACTCTCAGACCTGGAGGTTCCATGAGGTTCAGCAAGAAAGGCCGGCGCGGCGTAGCGCTGGTGGCCCTCGCGGCAGCGAGCATGCTGTTCGCCGCCGGCTGCAGCGCCGGCAGTCTCGGCAGCAGCGACGAAGGCGCCGGCGGTGAGGCCGGCGCCACGGAGATCACCTTCCTCACCGGCGAACGGCGACACCGACGTCGCGAGCGCGAAGGCCATAATCGAGGCCTTCCAGGCCGCCAATCCCGGTATCACGGTCAAGACGGACACCCGCCCGGGTGGTTCGGAGGGTGACAACCTGGTCAAGACGCGGCTGGCCACCGGTGACATGGCCGAGGTCTTCATCTACAACAACGGCTCGCTGCTGCAGGCGATCAAGCCGGCGCAGAACCTCGATCCCGCTGGACGATCAGCCCTGGGCTAGGCCAGCTCGATCAGCTGTTCGCCGACGTCGTCCAAGTCCGACGGCAAGCTCTACGGCGGTCCGTACGGGACGGCGTTCGGCGGCGGCGTGCTCTACAACATTCCGCTCTACAAGAAGCTGGGTCTGGAGATCCCGAAGACGTGGGACGAGTTCATGGCCAACAACGAAAAGGTCAAGGCCGACGGCAGCGCCTCCCCGGTCGAGCAGACGCTACGGGGAGACCTGGACCTCCCAGCTGTTCGTACTGGGTGACTTTCACAATGTCGCGGCCGCGGTGCCGACTTCGCTGCGGACTACACCGCCAACAAGGCCAAGTACGCGACCACGCCGGCGGCCCTGGCCGGGTTCGAGCACATCCAGAAGGTCAAGGAGGCCGGCTACTTCAACAAGGATTTCGCCTCGGCGAAGCTGAACGACGGCATCAAGGCGGTGGCCACCGGCACGGCGGCGCACTATCCGCAGCTCGTGGCGGTCGCGGCAGACGACATCGAGACCGTCGCTCCGGGGAAGTCCAAGGACGTCGGCTTCTTCGCCCTGCCCGGCAACGACGCCGCCACGAACGGTATGACGGTCTGGCCGGGTAACGCCGCGATGTACATCCCGAAGACGGTGGAGGGCGACAAGCTCGAGGCGGCGAAGAAGTTCATCGCCTTCGCCGCGACGCAGGAGGGCTGTGACGCCGTACGCCAAGGGTTCGGCGCCGCAGGGCCCGTTCGTCTCCAACGGCCTGCAAGCTGCCGGCGGACGTCTCGCAGGTCGCCAAGGACACCCAGGCCTACTTCGACTCCGGCAAGGCCAGCCCCGCGCTGGAGTTCGTGTCGCCGATCAAGGGCCCGGCCCTGGAGCAGATCTGCATCCAGGTCGGCACCGGTCAGGTGACCGGCAAGGAGGGCGCGGAGCTCTACGACCAGGACGTCAAGAAGCAAGCTCAGCAACTCGGCTTGCCGGGCTGGGAGTAAGGCTCTCCTGAGCTCGTCGAAGGGCTCGCGCCCTGAGCTCAGCCGCATTGGGCACTGCAGCTTGAAGTCTGATCTCCTGCCGCCGGTCTCGTCCGGGACCGGCGGCAGGACCCGGTTCGCATGAAAGGGCTTCGCTATGGCGAGCACAGTGAGCACTTCGGAGGCGACCACGCTGGCGCCGGCCAGACGAGGCGGCCAAGGGCGGCGGGCAAGAAGCGACCGGGACCGTACCCGTACTGGTTCTACGTCGTTCCCGCCCTCATCTACGCGATCTTCTTCATCGTTCCCACGATCGCCTCGTTCTACTTCTCCTTCACCCGCTGGGACCTGTTCACGTCGACCTGGATCGGGTTGGACAACTACCAGACCTTCTTCGAGGAGCAGGCGCTGATCATCGGCCTGCGCAACACGCTGATCTACGCCGTGATCACCTCCGGGCTCAAGGTCGTCATCGGCATGGCGCTGGCCCTGCTGCTGACCTCGAAGATCATCGCGCGGGGGTACCTGCGCTCGGTCATCTTCTTCCCCGTCCTGGTCAGCGCCGTCGGCGTCGGACTCACCTTCACCGTCTTGATGAACCCCGAGCACGGGCTGATCAACCAGAGCGCTGGCGCGGCGTCCGACATCGGCTGGCTGACCAACCCCAGTCTGGCCATCTTCTCCATCGCCCTGGTCGACGTGTGGAAGGGCGTCGGACTGGCCACGGTCATCTTCATCGCCGGCCTGGTCTCGATTCCCACGAGTACTACGAAGCCGCCGAGGTCGACGGAGCCAGCCGCTGGGACGTCTTCCGGCACATCATCCTCCCCCTCGCCCGGCCGGCCACCGCCACGGTGATCACGCTGTCCCTGATCGGCGGGCTGCGCTCGTTCGACCTGATCTGGGTGATGACCAAGGGCGGACCGGGTTTCGCCTCCGACGTGATCGCGTCGGTGATCTACAAGCAGTACCAGGCCGGCTTCTACGGCCTGTCCACGGCGGGCAGCGTCGTGCTGTTCCTGGTCGTCACGCGTCATCGTCGTGCCGCTGACCTGGTGGCTCAACCGAGGAGGTGAACGTGATGAAAAACACTCCGCGCGCGGATCATCATTGGACATGGCATCGCCATCATCGGTACCGGCGATCTTCTTCGTGGTGCCGTTCGTCTTCATCTTCCTCATCGCCTCCAAGCCGGTGGCCGAGGCGAACCTGCTGGAGTTCTCCTGGCCGTCGAACTTCGTCCTGTTCGACAACCTGGCGCAGGCGTTCGCGGCCCGGGACTACCTGATGGTCATCGCCTTCATCAACAGCGTGATCCTCACCGTGGTCAGCGTCGCCGCCCTGGTCATCTTCAGCGCCGATGGTCGCCTACGTCTGGCAGCGCCGAGCCAGTCGGCTCAACCCGGTGATCAGCATCCTGATCCTGGCCGGCCTGATCGTGCCGCCCGCCATCGTGCCCACCATCTGGGTGCTGCAGGGTCTGGGTCTGTTCAAGACCATGCCCGGTCTGATCCTGATCGAGATCGCCTACGGACTTCCGTTCTGCATCCTGCTGTTCCGCGCCTTCATCGTCGACGGTGCCGCGGGAGCTGGACGAGGCCGCCGTGGTCGACGGGGCCGGACCGCTCCAGATCTTCTTCCGGGTGATCTTCCCGATCCTGCGGTCGGTGATCATGACGGTGATCATCCTGCAGTCGGTGTTCGTCTACAACGACTTCCAGAACCCGCTGTACTTCCTGCCGGGTACCGAGAACGCCACCATCCAGCTCACCCTGTTCAACTTCCAGAGCCAGTTCACCACCCAGTACAACCTGCTGTTCGCCACCATCCTGCTGGTCACCATCCCACCGCTGATCATGTTCATCTTCTTCAACCGCAAGATCGTCGAGGGCATGGCCG
>CAWIZB010000018.1:0-165873 GCA_963840505.1 uncultured Actinomycetota bacterium | reverse complement strand
CACTGAACTAGGACTGACATTTCCGGATCGGGCGAGCCCCTCCAAATGCGGCTCGCACTGATCACACGCACGGGTCCGACAGCATCCCCCGGGAGATCGGGCGGGTATGAGCAGCGGTGCCGTCGTCCCCGCCTGCACTGCGCCCAACAGAGGCGACGGCGCAGCGCTCTATGGGCCATTAGCGGGCCATTAGCCCCGGCGAAACCCGGCCATTCACGGCATCTCTCGGGCACACCTCCCCGCCTCCAGTCGCGGATGTACACACGCAGACCGCGACCTTCCAAGCTGGTCATGCGAGATCGATTCTTGTTGTTGTTCTACGACCGCCTGCTGTCGCGTCGCGACTTAGGTCCTTGACGGGTTTCGGTCGGGCGGTACGGCCGAGCCGCTTGCTCGAACGCCCGTCGACCGCGCCCCGGTCGCCACGCTGACTCTCGGCAGGCTCAAAACCTTGCCTGAACTGCGATCCACGAGAAGGAAGAGATCATGACACTTGAGGCCAGTGACAAGCTGATGTCGCTCACCGCCAGACCACCGCGACCAGAGTTGAGTCCTTGATCAACAAACACATCGAGGGCACCACCATCGGCGCCAAGAGGCTCTCAGCCGTCCGCGCCTCTGAGATCCAGGCGTGGGTTACAGACCGAGCCAAAGTCTTGTCTCCGACCACCGTGCGGCTCCTGGTGCAGACTCTGCGCTCAGTCTTCAATGCCGCCGTCCAAGATCGCCTAATCGCATCGAGCCCGGTAGCGCGGCTGAGCCTTCCAAGATCAGAAAACGCGCGGATCGTCCCACTGACCGTGGCCCAGGTGCAGGCACTCGCCGACGCGATGCCGGATCGTTGCCGAGCAATGATCATCACCCAAGCCGGTCTCGGGCTGCGCAGTCGCCGAGCTGCTGGCATTACGCCTCGAAGATGTCGACTTCCTCCGGCGTACTGTGCGGGTCGAGTGGCAGCTCACCCAGGACGGCAAGCACCGCGTATCACCCAAGACACCAAGATCACGACGCACGGTGCCATTGCCCACCGTGGTCGCCGAGACCCTCGCGGCGCACATCGCGGAGTTCCCACCGGCCGAGGACGGGTCCCTGTTCACCACGACCAGCGGGAACCTGTACCGGCAGGAGCACTTACGGTGCGCGCGTCTTTAAGCCAGCTGTCAAGAGTGCGGGCCTGCCCGCTGGCGTCACCGCGCACGACCTGCGGCACCACTACGCCTCGGTGCTTGCTGGCCGCTGGCGAGTCTGTCGTTGCCGTCGCCGAGCGGTTGGGCCACGAGAACGCGACGCTCGTGCTCAAGACGTACGGCCATCTGATGCCGGACAGCGAGGACCGGACGCGGCGCGCCATCGACGACGCGTGGTCACGAGTGACGGCCCACAGACGGCCCAAGTCCGATCACCGCTAGGTGTTCGCGCCTAGTCAGAGGCCAGTTTTCTGGCTTGTGGCAGGTGTTGGATTCGAACCAACGTAGGCTTCAGCCGACGATTTTACAGACCGCTCCCTTTGGCCGCTCGGGCAACCTGCCATGCCGCTCAGATCTCCATCCTGCGGCGGGGAGACACAATACCCAATTCCGACCAGCGTGGGCCAACCGCTTGCTGGCACGGCCGATCGATTCGGCACAATGGGCCGGTCAACATCGTGGAATGGAGCAGCAAGGTGGCAGGAGAGAGCACGTTCGACATCGTCAGCAAGGTGGACCGCCAGGAGGTGGATAACGCCTTGAATCAGGCCGCCAAGGAGGTACGGCAGCGGTTTGACTTCAAAAACACTGACGCGAGCATCAGTTGGTCAGGTCAGGCCATCGAGATGGAAGCCAGCTCCGAGGAGCGAGTGAAGGCAGTGCTCGACGTCTTCCAGTCCAAGCTCATTAGGCGAGGGGTCAGCCTGAAGGCTCTCGACGCAGACGCACCAAGATCATCCGGCAAGCTTTACAAGATCACGGCCAACATGAAGGAAGGCATCAGCCAGGAGAACGCGAAGAAGGTCTCCAAGCTGATCCGCGACCAAGGACCGAAGAGCGTGAAAGCGCAGATCCAAGGCGACGAACTACGTGTCAGCAGCAAGAGCCGCGACGACCTTCAGAAGGTCCAAGCACTGATCAAGGCTGCCGACTACGACTTCGCCGTGCAGTTCACCAACTATCGGTAATCCGCCACCGGCCACACGTCTGCCCGCCAAGGCGACACGACCTTAGGATGAGGGCGACCCGCACACCCGGTGTTGGGCAGTTCACACAGTAAGGATCACCAGATGGGTTTTCTGGATGAGCTGAAGGACAAGGCCGAGGCTTTCGGGGAGAAGGCGAAGGATAGTTTCGGAGGCGCCACGGACCAGACGGAAAACGTGATCGAAAACGTCAAGGACCGCTTTGACAAAGACGACTCTCCAGCCGAGAAGGCCGGCGAGGCTGCGGACTCCTCGACCGAAGCCGTCTCCGATGCAGCCGAGGGCATGAAGCAGGCCGTCGCCGACACCTCAGATTCCGCCAAATCCGCCGCTGAGGACGCGAAGGACTCCAAGCAAGGATCTTGGTAACGGAAGGCACTTCTTGGGCGACTATGGACTTCGAGGAGCGCGCCCGAGCGGCACTCCCGCAGCTCACACCGGACTTGCTGGCCACATCCACGGCCACGCGCTAGCACCAGTCTTCGACATAGTGGGTGCATGACGTCTCGGATCAGCCACACCACGATCGACTCCCGCAACGCCTATCGACAATCCGTGTGGTGGGCGCAGGTGCTCGATATGCGCGAGGATCCGCGGGATCCGAACGAGCCCGGCCACGAGGAGTGCATGATCTTTTCGGCCGACGGCCGCACCCGCCTGCTGTTCATCGAGGTACCGGAAGGCAAACAGGTCAAGAATCGACTCCACTTTGATCTTCGACCGACTGACGCGACCCGTGAAGAGGAGGTCGCACGGCTGCTTGATCTCGGCGCCACCGAGGTCGCCGATCACCGCCGACCGGACGGCAGCGGATGGGTGACACTTGCCGACCCCGAAGGCAACGAGTTCTGCGTACTCCGTAGTGATCGCGAGGTCAGCGACCCGTACGCCCACCTGATCAGCTGACCGACGCACCTCGCAGGAGTGCGATTACGACGGCGGCGTCACCATCTCCTCAACGAGAGACTCTGGTGTCAATCCCGGCTGGGTCAGGTCGTCAACCCACTCGAGCGCGTCGTACGGGCACTCCTCCACGCAGATGCCGCAGTACATGCACAGCGACCAGTCAATAGCGAAGCGATCGAGCACATTCCGGGTGCGCTCCCTGGACCCGGACGGAAGAACCTCCACCGGTTCGGCATGCGAGTCAATGCTGATGCACCAGGTCGGGCACTCCCGCGCACAGATCATGCAGGACGTGCAGGCCGGTTCGATCAACCGGATCCAGCCATGCGACGCCTCTGGTGAGCTCAACTACGCCTCCGTCGAGGCCTTCCAACACCGGCCGATTCGGCCACTTCCGCGGGGTCGGACGCGGGCTGTGAGGGATCGCGATCGCCCCACACGGCAGGGTCCGGAACGCCCGGAGGCACCAAACGCCGGCGGTCCGGCGAGGTATCGCTCTCCCCCGGCTCCTTGGCTCCAGGCCAGTTCAGCCCGGTACGGGCCGCCAGCACGTCATCCTTACGCAGCGGCGTTCCCTCGAACTCGGGATTGAGCAGCAGCCGACGGCGCTCGCCCCCGACGAACTCAACGCCGAACAGCTCGGCCACCTCCCGCTCATGCCATGCCGCACCGGCAAAGACACCCTGCACAGTGTCGATTCGCGGATCATCGCGGGGCAACGAACAACTGATCATCCTCGGTTCGGCACGCTGAGACAGATTCCGTACCACCAGAACCACCCGCAGACAATCACGCCGACCAATCTCGTCGACACAACCGAGCCAGTCGAAGTAGTCGAAACCATCCGCCTTCAGCGCCTCGACCGAAGCCAGCCAGTCCTCAGGCGTTACCTCGGTCACGACACCACCCGCCCAGCGACTTGATCTAGCACCGCTGACAGCGCTTCTGGTGGAGGGGGGCAACCCGGGACGTACGCGTCCACGGCCAGCAGCTGATCAACACCCTTGGTAACTGCGTACGAATCCCAGTACGGACCACCGGAGGATGCACATGCCCCGAAAGAGATCACCGTCGGGCGGCGTCCCGCCTGTTGTTCGCAGCCGTCGACGATCGCTGCCACTGCTGGCGCCAGCCGATCCGTCACTGTGCCGGAGATCACTACCGCGACGTGCGCCCGATCATCAAGAGGCGGCAGCGGCGCTGCAGCGGCAGACGAGGCGGCATCAAATTCCAGGGCGCAACAGGCCAGCGCGACATCCAGCACGTACAGCGATCCGTCGCCATACCAGTCGACCCAGCGCATAGCCCCACGGTAATGCGGCCACTGAACAAGCCGACGCGACCACGTGCAACGAATTCGTTATGGGTTCTCATGAACTGAAAGCCACGTAATCCACAGAAAGGCCTGCCTATCATGGGGTCATTGGCAGCCTCAGCGGAGATCGCAGCCACGAACCCCCTGACACTCCCCAGCGGATTCAGGCACGCCAAGGAAGAAGGCACGCAGAGCAGTGAAGCAAGTCAACACCCTCGACCGGGTCGTGATCCGGTTCGCCGGTGACTCGGGCGATGGCATGCAACTCACCGGCGATCGGTTCACCTCCGACTCGGCAGTATTCGGCAACGACATTTCAACGCTGCCTAACTTTCCTGCCGAGATCCGAGCACCCGCCGGAACGCTTCCTGGCGTGTCCAGCTTCCAGCTGCACTTCGCCAACTACGACATCATGACCCCTGGCGACCGGCCGGATGTGCTGGTCGCGATGAATCCGGCAGCGCTCAAGGCCAACATCGACGACCTGCCACGGGGCGGCCTGATCATCACCGATTCAGCGGACTTCACCAAGCGCAACCTGACAAAGGTTGGGTATGACAGCGATCCGCTCACTGACGGCTCGCTCGACGGCTACCAGGTGCACGCTCTGGATTTGACCGGCATGACTATCGCAGCAGTGAAGGAGTTTGGTCTCACCCGCAAGGACGCCACCCGCGCCAAGAACATGTTCGCGCTCGGGCTGCTGACCTGGCTCTATCATCGGCCCACCGACGGCACGATCAACTTCCTGGCCACCAAGTTCGCATCGAAGCCCATGATCCGCGACGCCAACATCACCGCATTCAAGGCCGGGTACGCCTTCGGCGAGACCACCGAAGTGTTCGCTGTCACCTACGAGGTGGCGCCGGCGCCCATGCCTGCCGGGAAGTACCGCCAGATTTCAGGCAACCTCGCCCTGGCGTACGGCCTGATCACCGCCTCGAGGAAAGCTGGCCTGCCGCTCTTTCTCGGTTCCTATCCGATCACTCCGGCCTCTGACATCCTGCACGAGCTCAGCAAGCACAAGCGGTTCGGTGTCACCACATTCCAGGCCGAAGATGAGATCGCTGGAGTGGGTGCCGCACTCGGCGCGAGCTTCGCCGGCCATTTGGGAGTGACCACCACGTCCGGGCCCGGCGTCGCACTGAAGTCGGAGACCATCGGACTGGCGGTGGCAACCGAGCTGCCCTTGATCATCTGCGACATCCAGCGTGCTGGACCCAGTACGGGCATGCCGACCAAGACCGAGCAGGCCGACCTGCTGCAAGTGATGTTCGGCCGCAATGGCGAGGCGCCAGTGCCTGTATTGGCAGCCCAGTCCCCCGCCGACTGCTTCCCGACTGCGCTCGAAGCAGTGCAGTTGGCGATCAAGTACCGGACCCCTGTCGTGATCTTGTCCGATGGCAACATTGCCAACGGCGCAGAGCCCTGGCCGATCCCCGACCTCAGTGCCATCCCGGCGATCGACCCGCAATTCGCGAACGCGGCCAATGCCACGGACAAGTCTGGTGAGCCGGTGTTCTTGCCGTATCTGCGGGATCCTGAGACCCTCGCGCGGCCGTGGGCGATACCCGGCACGGCCGGTCTGCAACACCGCATCGGTGGCATCGAGAAGGCCAAGGACACCGGCGCGGTCTCCTACGACCCGGCCAACCACGAAGAAATGGTCCGCACCCGGCAAGCCAAGATCGACGGAATCGTCCAAGACATTCCTGATCTGATCGTCGACGACCCAGCGGAGGAGAATGGCCGCCACGCACGGGTCTTGGTGCTTGGCTGGGGTTCCACCTACGGGCCGATCGTCGCCGCAGCACGACGGGTACGCAAGTCCAGTCGGTTGATCGCCTACACGCATTTGCGGCACCTGAACCCGTTTCCAGCAAATCTGGGTGAAATCCTGCATAGCTACGAGCGGGTGATCGTTCCGGAGATGAACCTCGGCCAGTTGGCGCTGCTGCTGAGGGCCAAGTACCTTGTGGATATTCGTAGCTACTCAAGGGTTCGAGGGCTACCGATCTCGCTCAGCGAACTCGCTCGTGATCTTGAATCCGAGATCGATCAACTGGAAGGGACGCATCCGTGACCGCCGTCGATCAGCTGCATTCGGAGCTTGATCACCCAAGGACCATTCAAGAGGCGGCCGCGCCCGCCAGCCCGGGACATAGCTACCGCGGCCTTGCCGGCGTGCCCCTGTCGCTGGAGCCCTTGAACCGCAAGGACTTCACCAGTGATCAGGAGGTCCGTTGGTGCCCCGGCTGCGGTGACTATGCGGTGCTGGCTGCCTTCCAGGGTTTCATGCCTGAGCTCGGCATCAGACGTGAGAACACTGTGATCGTCTCCGGGATCGGCTGCGCGGCACGTTTCCCCTATTACGTGGATTCCTACGGCCTGCACTCGATCCACGGCCGAGCGACCGCGATCGCCACCGGCGTTGCGACAGCGCGCGAGGACGTTGCCGTTTTTGTGATCACTGGTGACGGCGACGCACTCTCCATCGGTGGGAATCATCTGATTCACGCGCTGCGCCGGAACGTGAACTTGACGATCTTGCTGTTCAACAACCGGATCTACGGGCTGACCAAGGGCCAGTACTCGCCCACATCGGAGATCGGCAAGATCACCAAATCCACACCGATGGGATCATTGGACAACCCGTTCAACCCCGTTTCTCTCGCGCTCGGCGCCGAGGCAACCTTTGTTGCACGGACCATCGACTCTGACCGTAAGCACCTGACAAGCGTGCTGAGGGCCGCAACTGCTCACCGCGGCAGCTCGCTGGTCGAGATCTACCAGAACTGCCCGATCTTCAACGACGGAGCATTCGATGCCATCAAGGACCCGGCGACATCAGCGGATGCGATCATCCCGCTGACTCATGACGAGCCGATCCGCTTTGGTGTCGACGGGCACCTGGGCGTGGTACGGGATCCGCAGACCGGCACTTTCTCCGTGGTCGAGGTGGCCGACGTCGGTGAGGACGCCCTGGCCGTACACGATGCTCACCTGGCGGATCCGTCGTTCGCTTTCGGGCTCTCCCGGCTGACCGATGCCGGTGTGCTGCACCGCGCACCGATTGGAATCTTCCGCGATGTCGAGGCGCCGACGTACGACGACCTGGCCCGCGACCAGGTGGCGCTGGCCGCCAGTCTGGGCAACGACGACGACGCCCTCCAGGCAATGATCAACGGCGGAGATACCTGGACCGTCCGTTAGCGTGACTGCGCGGGCCGCTGAGAGGTGTCTCAGATCCGGCTACTTCTGCCATGGAGCCCACGGCTCACCGCATGGCGAATTAGAGTCGCTCTTTGAGGATGACCGGTCAGGAGACCACCCATGAGCTCGCACAACCCGTACGGCGGCCCTCAGCGACCGATGCCAAGCCAGGGCCCCGGCTCAGGTCCGGCGCAGCCGCTGTCACCGTACGGGTACCCCGAGCAGCCGCCCGTCGGGCCGCCCAACGGCTCTGGCTACTCCTTCGGACCTTTCACCCCTGACGAGCAGACCGCGCAATGGCCGGGCAGCACTCAACCCGGCCCCTATGAATCACCTCCTAGCTCATGGGATGCAGGTCCAGTCCAGCCCGCGCCGCAGCCCGAGGGCAAAGGCAAAATCCTAATCATCATTGGGGCCGCTGCACTGGCGGTGATCCTGATGGCCGTCGTGGCAGTGGTCGTGGCGACGCGCCTCGGGCCGGCCGCCAATCCCGGCGGCACCACGAGCACCCAGGGACAGACCAATCCGTCCCAGAACGCCGCTCCACAGGCGTCGCGGCCTTCGGATGCGGTGGCAGGTTACCTGCAAGCTCTTGCTGCCGGCGACGCGGTCGCTGCCTTGTCCTTTGCCGCCGATCCAGCGCCCACGGGTCCTTTGCTGACTAATGAGGTGCTCGTCGAATCCGGCGACCGCGCTGCCCTGAGCGAGATCCAGGTGCCGGTCGTCGAAGATCAGAATGCGACGTCGGTCTCGGCCACCTACACTCTCGGTAAGTCGACCGTCAGCGAATCGTTCGATGTAGTCAAAGTGGCGGACAATTGGAAGCTCAGTCGTGCCGTCAAGGACCTCGATATCGCCTTCATCGTTGGCGGATCTGTTCCGGTCGTGATCAATGGCGTGGAGGTGGACCAGGAGTCGGTCGCCGTGTTGCCCGGCTCGTACGCGTTCACTACCGGGTTGCCTTATGTCGGCTACGGATCCAAGAACGTTGTGCTGGTGAAGAGTCCGTACGTCGAGGCCGATACCTACCGCATCGAGAGCCAGCTGACCAAGTCTGGCAGGAAGGCCGTCATCTCAGCCACCAAGAAGAGCTACAACAAGTGCCTCGATGCCCATTCGCTCAGTCCAAAGAACTGCCCGATGAACTTCAAATCGAAGTACAGCTACAGCAAGAGCACGATCACGTGGCGGCAGGCCGGGAGAGATCCATTCCGGAAACCGACGGTCACTTTGAGCGGAACGCAGGCACGGATCGAGATTCCGCTCAATCTGAGGCTAACCGGCAGCTGCACCTATCAGGGCCGATCCGGCAACTGCTCCGGCAACCTCACCGGAACGTCGGCCGCTGTCGTCAAGGTGACGACGAAGCCGCTCACCGTCAAGTGGCTCTGACTCCAATCGGTAGCATGTCCGAGTGACTGAGACGCCTGCTCAGAGACCTGCGATCGACTTCTCTACCTTCGACCTCGACGTCCGCATTCAGGATGATCTTTTCCGCCATGTGAACGGGACGTGGCTCAACACAACCGAGATCCCGGCCGACAAGCCGCTGACCGGTGCCTTCATGGAGCTGCGCGATCAAGCTGAAGCAGCCGTACGCGACATCATCACGACACTTGAGGGTGGCGAGCCTGGCTCGGACGAGGCCCGCATCGCAGACCTGTACACCAGCTTCATGGACGAAGACGCGGTCGAGAGGGCCGGTTCAAGCCCGATCGTGCCACTGCTAGCCGCAATCGATTCGGTGCAGAACCTGCCGGACCTCACCCGGATGGTGGGTGGCTTCGCGCGTAAGTCGGTGCCTGGGCTCGTGGCGCTTCAAGCAGAACCTGACCCAGGCGACCCGAGCCGTTACGTGATGTTTGCCGGTCAAGGTGGACTCGGCCTGCCGGACGAGGAGTACTACCGCCTCGATGAGTACGCCGAGATTCGCGCGCAGTATCAGGGACACGTGTCGGCATCCTTTGCCCTCGCTGGCATCGAGGACTCAGAAGCCCAGGCACAGCAGGTGTTCGATCTTGAGACCGAGATCGCTGCGACCCACTGGGACAAGGTGAAATGCCGGGACCTCCGGCTGATGTACAACCTGATGAGCCTCGATGAGTTCGCGGCCAGCTGTCCCGGTTTGCATTGGCGGGAGTTCCTGGCTGGAGGCGACATAGCCGAGGACAAGATCGGCGAACTCGTGGCGATGCAGCCGTCCTTCTTTACCGAGGTGTCGGCTCTGCTTACCGAGGATCGGCTGCGGGCGTGGCGGGCCTGGGCACGCTGGAAGGTGATCAGTTCGCTGTCGGCCTATCTGTCGAGCGCCTTCGTCGAGGAGAACTTCCGCTTCTACGGGACTGTGTTGATGGGCACGCCCCAGCTTCGCGAGCGCTGGAAACGAGGAGTGGCGCTGGTAGAGGTCTCAGTCGGTGAAGCGGTCGGCAAGCTCTATGTCGACCGTTACTTCTCGCCGGGAGCCAAGGAGCGGATGGATCAGCTGGTCGGGAACTTGATCGAGGCGTACCAGCGTTCCATCGCCGATCTTGACTGGATGACCACGGAGACTAAGGACAGCGCACTCGCCAAGCTCGCCAAGTTCCGCCCGCACATCGGCTACCCGAAGAAGTGGCGTGACTATTCCTCTCTGGTGATCACTCGGGATGACTTGCTCGGCAACGTCATGCGGGTGGCCGATTTCGAGGTCAACCGCGCCTTGAACAAGATCGGCCAGCCCATTGACCGCGAGGAATGGCTGATGACACCGCAGACGGTCAACGCGTACTACCACCCGCTGAAGAATGAGATCGTGTTTCCGGCCGCCATCCTGCAGCCACCGTTTTTCAACGAGCATGCAGATGACGCCGTGAACTATGGCGGTATCGGTGCGGTGATCGGGCACGAGATCGGACACGGTTTTGATGATCAGGGTTCCACTTGTGACGGCGACGGAGCGTTGCGTGACTGGTGGACCGACAAGGACCGTGAGGCCTTCGAGGAACGAACCAAGGCGCTGATCGCCCAGTACGACGTCCTGGAGCCAGCCGCAGACGCCGGGGCACCGAGTCAACGGTCGGCTGACGATCGGCGAGAACATTGGTGATCTTGGCGGACTCTCGATCGCCTTCAGGGCGTACCAGATCGCCCATGACGGCAGCCCCGAGCTGGAGCTGGACGGCTATACCCCCGAGCAGCGACTATTCGTCAGCTGGGCGGCGGTCTGGCAGGCCAAGGTGCGTACCGAGATGCTGCTGCAGCGGCTGGCGACCGACCCGCACTCCCCCGCCGAGTTCCGCTGCAACCAGATCGTTCGGAACCTCCCGGAGTTCTACGCCGCCTTCGACGTAGCAGAATCCGATGCCCTCTGGCTGGATGAGGACCAGCGCGTCAAAATTTGGTAGCAACCGACTGGCAGGTCGTCGATCTGGCGGAGTTTGCCCAGCGAGTCGTTGCACTGGCCGGTCCGACGCGCCCGGCGATCGCGGCAATCAGCGGACCCAGCTCCAGTGGCAAGACCCGCCTCTCACGGCGCCTTGCCGATGTCATGTCTCGATGCTCAGTGCTGCACACCGACGACCTCGCCTGGTATCACGGGGTCTTCAGCTGGGATGAGTTGTTGATCAACGACGTGATGCCGGTGCTGCGGAGCCGACGACCATTGCACTACCGTCCACCGGCCTGGATCGCTCGCGGTCGTGAGGGTGCGATCGCTATCGACGGCGAACGCGACTTCGTGATCATCGAAGGCGTCGGAGCCAGCCAGGCGTCAGTACGGTCTCAGCTGGAGGTGATCATCTGGGTGGAGACGCCGCAGTCAGTGCGAGAATCACGGGACGCGGTTCGGATCGCCGCTGGAGAGATCTCGGCCGCCTCGTACGCCAGCTGGATGGCTGAAGAGAACGCCTATCTCGCCGCCGAACAGCCGTGGCGCCACGCCGACCTGATCGTCGACGGTAGCGGCACCCTCGACCATGATCACGAGACCGAAGTCATCTTCCGCGTCCTACCCGCCTAGCGCATCGCCTCCCTCTCGTTGGTCGGTATCCCACGCTGCGTGGGATGTTGACGCTGTACATGGCGTGCATGCCATGCACAGCGTGGGGAAACTTGGTACAGCTCTGAGAAGTTGTCCACAGATCGGGTGCAAGGTAGTTACGCCCGGCTGAGCAGACCCATCAGGGTGACTCCATGACTCAAAACCTCGGACAAATCATCCAAGCAAGCGGCGGCATCTTCAGTCGAGCACAGGCCTTGGACTGCGGTGAAACCGATCGAACTCTAGCCATCGCAGTGCGTAAAGGAGCCCTGGTACGCCTGCGTCGCGGCTTCTACGCACCAGCCGACATCTACGCTGCCGCGGACCTGTCGGCAAAACACGTGCTGCATGCCAGAGCCGCACTAGCAGGCCAGCGCGGGCGAGTCGCTCTCACTGGTGTTTCCGCCGCAGCGCTGCACGGCTTCGCTATTCACGACACTTCCCTGGAAGTCGTCCATCTCGTACGGCTGGACAACGGCGCGACGCGTACGGAGGCCGGCATCGTGCATCATGGCACCAGACGAGACATCGACGAGGAGATCGGCTCGTACGAGGGCATCCTTGCCTCCGTTCCGGCTCGTGCCATCTGGGAGGTGGCCTGTCGATCAAGTCTTGAGGGCGGTGTGGTGACCGCCGACTCAGCACTGCATCAGAGCCCAGAGCTCAAGGAGTCGCTGGGCGGGTTGCATGATCACTTCGCCTTGTTTCCGGGCTCGACCAAGGCACGTACCGTAATGAGACTGGCCGACGGGCGGTCTGAATCACCCGGCGAATCGGTCACCCGCGTGCAGTTCTACCGCTATGGAATTCCGATGCCGGAACCCCAGTTTCGTGTCTTTGGATCTCGGGGACAACTGATCGGGATCTCTGACTTCTACTGGGAGGACTGCCGCCATCTCGGCGAGTTCGATGGGAAGATCAAATATCAGAAGTTGCTCCTCGCTGGCGACTCGCCATCTGACTGCGTCGTCCGGGAGAAGCGTCGCGAGGATGCGATGCGAGCTGGCAGCCGCGGGATGACGCGCTTCATCTGGTCCGACGTGATGCCGCGGAACGCCCGTCGCACCATGACGGACCTCAGAGCCGCCCTCGAGCAATCCCGACGGCTGTACGTACGCGGACGAACGATCATTGCAAGCTGACCGGCAAGGGGAAACCACCAAGCCTCTCGCCAGCCGTAGACCATGAAGCTGTACCAAGGTTGCTCACGCTGTACACGGCATGCACGCCATGTACAGCGTCAACATCCCACGCAGCGTGGGATATTGACACCGGCGAGAGAGTGCGAGGAGAGGTCAGGCGGTACGGGTCACGACGGTGGTGCAAAGGTCGTCGAGGGCGTCTCGGGCCGGGCCGGCCGGGAGGGGCTCGAGGAGGGTGCGGGCGGCTTCGGCGCGCCGGCGGACTTCGCTGCGAGCCTCATCGATACAGCGGTGGTGGCGCAGCAGGTCCAGTACCTCCCGCAGCGCATCGTCGTCGTGCAGGTCGCAGTCGAGCAGCTCGAGCAGCCGGGCATCGGCCGGGTCGGTCGACTTGCGGGCCAGCAGCGTCGGGAGCGTCGGGATGCCCTCGCGAAGATCAGTTCCGGGCGTCTTGCCGGTGTCATCGCTGGTGATGTCGATGATGTCGTCGCTGAGCTGGAACACCACACCAATCTGCTCGCCGAAGTCGGCCATGACCCGCTGCAGGTGTGGATTAGCACCGGCGATCTTGGAACCGAACAGCGCCGACGTCGCGATCAAGGAGCCGGTTTTGTCTGCCACGACCTGGAGATAGTGATCTAGCGGATCCGTGCCATCGGGCCCAACGGTTTCGGCGATCTGACCCTGCACGAGCCGGGAGAAGGTACGCGCCTGAATGCGCACGAACTCCGGACCAAGATCGGCCACGATATCGGAGGCACGGGCGAACAGCAGATCCCCGACAAGGATTGCCACGGTGTTTCCCCAGCGCGAGTTGGCGCTTACTGAGCCTCGGCGCATTCCAGCCTCATCCATCACGTCGTCGTGGTAGAGGCTGGCCACGTGGGTGAGCTCGACGACGACCGCCGCCTTCACCACGTCGTCGGCGTCAGCGTACGCGCCGATGTAGGAGCCCAGGACGACCAGCAGTGGCCGGAACCGCTTTCCACCAGCGGCGATGATGTGCTGCGCCGCCTCGGTGACCATGTCCGACTCCGCCTCGGCGGCCTCGAGCAGTGCGGCCTCGATCACCTCGAGCTGGGCTCGGACAGAGGATTCAAAGACCTCATCTCGCGTCTGTTGAGCCAGCACCCTTCCTCCATTACCCCTTACCGTCAGCGGATGAACTCACCTGCTTGCTGCGCGAGGGCCAATAGCGGGCCCGGAAATACCCCGAAGGCTACCGTCGCGACCAGACCAACGCCGACCGCCGTTAGCGTTACCCAACCAGGACGTATCACGCTGGTTGTTGCCGTGACTCTCGGCTCGGCAAAGAACATCAGCACGATAACGCGGATATAGAAGAAGGCCGCCACGACGCTGATCACCACCGCCACGACAACAAGCCACTCGATGCCGCCGCTCCAAGCCGCGGCGAACACCGCCCACTTTCCGACAAAGCCACTGGTCAGGGGGATGCCCGCGAAGCTCAGCATGAAGATCGAAAAGATCGTCGCCGCGAGTGGCGCGCGGCGGCCCAGACCGATCCAGCTGTTCAGCAGGGTCGCCTCGCCACTGGGGTTGCGGACCATCGTCACCAACGCGAACGCGCCGATCGTCGCAGCCCCGTACGCGACCAGGTAGAACATCACCGAGGAGATGCTGGTCAACGATCCTGGCTGGCTCCCTGTCACGGCCTGCGACGCTCCGACGAACGCAGTCATCATGAAGCCGGCGTGGGCGATGGAAGAGTACGCCAGCATCCGTTTCACGTCGGTCTGAGTGATCGCCAACACCGAGCCGACCGCCATAGTGGCAACGGTGATGATCGCCATCATCGGCTGCCAATCCCACCGATCGGCGCCCAGCCCGACATAGAACACGCGCATCAACGCGCCCACGGCGGCGATCTTGGTGCAGGCTGCCATGAACCCCGTCACCGGCGTCGGAGCTCCCGCATACACGTCTGGAGTCCAGGAGTGGAAGGGAACTGCGCTGAACTTGAAAAGCAGGCCGACTCCCAGCAAAGCCATTCCGGCGAGGAGCAGGCCCTGGCCCTGTGCGCCCGTACGGATCGCATCGTCGATCGCCGACAAGGTGAATGAGCCGGAATAGCCGTAGAGCAAGGCGGCTCCGTAGATGAAGAAGGCTGACGACAGCGCTCCCAACAGGAAGTACTTGAGTGCTGCCTCCTGTGACAGCAGCCTGCGTCGCCGGGCGAGCCCGCACAGCAGATAGAGCGGCAACGACAAGATCTCCAATGAGACGAACATGGTGATCAGATCGTTGGACGCCAGGAAGAGCATCATCCCCAACACCGCGAACAGCGCAAGAGGGAACACCTCGGTGTGCTCGACGCGGCTCCTGATCGCCTCCCGCTCGGCTGGCGTACCGGGCACTGCCGCGGCCTGGGGCGCGAAAACACTCGCGTTCTCGATCTTGGTTTCGGCGAACATGAGCAACGACGCCGCGCTGAAGATGATCAAGATCGTCCACATGAAGTACGTGGGTCCGTCGATGGCTAGTGAGTCGACAGCCACCACTGCCTCATCTCCGGATGCCCAATTCAACAACGTGGTCGCCAAGGCCAATCCCAGAGAACCAAAGGTCACCACCAGCTGAACAGCGCGGCGCAACTCGCGGGGGACGACCGCCTCAGCCAGTACGCCAAGACAGGCTCCTGCGAAGATGATCAGAACCGGCGCCAACAGGCCGTACTCGATGGTCGGTGCGGTGATCTCCATTGGCAGCAGGGCAAAGATGGTCATCAGCGACCCCCTTCAGCGCTGACCCGCGGTTCCGGATCAGTCACGCCCACGTGCTGCATCGTGGCCTGGGTCGACGGTTCGATGATCGACAGCATGGGTTTCGGAAAAACGCCAAGTAGCAAGATCAGCAGCACCAGCGGAGCCATAGCAAGCCGCTCCCGACCATTGAGTTCGGTCACCTTCTCCCGGACCTCGTCGGAAACAGGCCCGGTCATCGTCCGCTGGTACATGATCAAGATGTAGAGCGCGGCCAACACGATGGCCAGTGTGGAGATCACCGCGTACCCGGGGTGCCGGCCGAACGTTCCGGCGAGCACCATGAACTCGGAGACGAAGCTGGACAGGCCCGGTAGCGACAGTGTGGAAAGTCCAGCGAACAGCAGTAAACCTGCCAGCACTGGGGCCACCCGGTCCACACCGCCATACGCGTTGATGTCGCGCGAACCGCGACGCTTGATCAAGAATCCGGCGATGACGAACAATGCGGCGGTGGACATTCCGTGGTTCAGCATGTAGAGCGTTGACCCAGTCAGGCTCTGGCTGGTGAACGCGAAGATACCGAGCACGATGAAGCCGAAGTGGCTGATCGATGTGTACGCGATGAACCGCATGATGTCCCGGCTGCCGATCGCCAAGATGGCGCCGTACAGGATCGAGATGGTAGCCAGGATCAGCACGACCGGCGTTGCCCACTGGCTCGCTTCCGGGAACAGCCCAAGGCAGAACCTGATCATGCCGAAGGTGCCGATCTTGTCCATCACGCCGACCATCATGGTCGCGCCGCCGGCGGTGGACTCCTCGGCTGCGTCCGGGAGCCAGGTGTGGAGCGGCACCAGCGGCGCCTTGATCGCAAACGCGAACATGAAGCCGATGAACAACCACCGGCCCGTAGCAGTGGCATAGTCCAGCTGGCTCAGCGTGCTCAACAGATAGCTTGGCTCCCCCGCCCTGTCCGATTGCACGTACAAGCCGATGATCGAGGCGAGCATCACAAACCCGCCCAGCAAGCCGAAGATCAAGAACTTGGCCGCCGCGTACGTCCTGCGCGGCCCCGGTCCGAAGCCGCCGATCAGGAAGTACATCGGGATCAGGATGACTTCGAAGAACACGTAGAACAAGAACACGTCCGTGGCGAGGAAGAGGTACAGCGCACAGCTCTGGACCGCCAGCACCAGGGCAAAGAACACCCGGGAGTCATACTTCGGAGCAATGGCCCCTGAGCCTGTCGAAGGGTCGGCAGGGGCATCAAAATCGCGCCACGAGGCGATGATCACCACCGGAGTAATGATCACCACCAGCAGCACGAGAGTGAGGCCGACACCGTCCAGTCCGAGCGCGTAGTACGCCCCGAGTGGCTTGATCCATGGCGCCTGCTCGACCAGCTGCATGCCGCCGCCGATCTTGAACTGGGTGGTGGCGATGACGAGCGCGAACGCGAACGTGATCAGCGATACCGCCAGCGCCACGTGCTTGGCGGCCTTGACACCTGAGAAGATCAGCACCACAGCACCGACGGCCGGCAGCAGCGCCAGAATGGTGAGCCAGGGAATAGTCATGTCCGCCCCCTAGCCCAGCCGGCCCAGCACGATGACCACGCCGACGATCGCAGCGCCCAACGTCATGGTGAGCGCGTAAGAGCGAACGAAGCCGTTCTGCACGCGACGCAGCCGAGCCGACATCCCCCCGATTGCCGCAGCCGTGCCGTCCACAGTGGCATCGATTCCGAAGTCCTCGAACCTGACGAGTCCAGAGGTGAGCTGCTGCCCCGGACGCATGAACACTGCTTCGTTGAAGGCGTCGCCGTAGAGATCCTTGCGTCCGGCCAACGTGAAGAAGGATCGGCTCTGGGGCTGGGTCAGCGGGATGTCGCGACGCGGACCGAAGATCAACACACTTATCCCGACACCGATGGCGACGACTACCAAGGTGGCGATCGCGACGGGCGAGAAGTGCAGCAAGCTCGGCGCCTCCTCCGGCACTCCGCCGCCCACGGCGGGATCAAGCCAGCCGACGATCCAGTTGTTGAGCACCAGCCCACCGATAGCTGAGCCGATTCCCAGCAACACCAGCGGCACGAACATCACGGGCGGCGACTCGTGAGGATGTACGTCCGGCCGCCAGCGCTTGGCGCCGAAGAAAGTCATCAACATCAGGCGGGTCATGTAGAAGGCCGTGATGCCGGCGCCCAGCATGGCGAGCGCTCCGACGACCGCGCTCTGCTCGAAGGCAACCTCGATGATGTGGTCCTTCGCATAAAAGCCGGAGAAGAAGGGAAACCCGATGATCGCCAGGTAACCTGCCGCAAACGTGACGAAGGTGATCGGCATGATCCGCGATAGTGCGCCGTAGCGTCGCATGTCGACCTCGTCGTTCGTGGCATGCATCACCGAACCCGCCCCGAGGAACATGTCGGCCTTGAAGAAACCATGCACGAGCAGGAGGAAGATCGCATACGCGTAGCCGGCTGGCCCGATCCCCGCGGCCAGCATCATGTAGCCGATCTGCGACATGGTTGAGCCAGCCAGCACCCTCTTGATGTCGTCCTTGGCGCAGCCGATCCAGGCGCCGAACAATAGCGTCACCGTGCCGACCACAACCACCGCCGTGCTGGCTGCCTCCGACTCTGCAAAGACCGCGTTGCTGCGGGTGATGAGGTAAACCCCCGCCGTCACCATGGTGGCGGCATGGATCAGCGCCGAGACCGGGGTAGGACCTTCCATCGCGTCCAATAGCCAGGACTGCAACGGGACCTGCGCGGACTTGCCACACGCCCCGACAAGCAGCAATAGCCCCATGATCATCGCCGTCGTGCCACTCACACTGGGCATGCCTGTGTTCACGTCCACGAACGCCGACGACCCGAAGGTAGCGAGCATCAGCATGATCGCGAGGGACATGCCCATGTCACCAACCCGGTTGACCACAAACGCCTTCTTGGCAGCCGTCGCGGCCACCGGCTTGTACTGCCAGAACCCGATCAGCAGGTACGACGCGAGGCCAACACCCTCCCAGCCAACAAAGAGCACCAGGTAGTTGTCAGCGAGGACGAGAAGCAGCATCGCGGCGACAAAAAGATTGAGGAAAGCAAAGAAGCGGCGCCGGCGCTCGTCGTGCGCCATGTAGCCAATGGAATAGACATGGATCAGGCCGCCGACGCCGGTGATCAATAACACGAAGACGATCGAGAGTTGATCGATGAGCAACCCGACGTCGATCTGCCAGACTCCGCTGGAGATCCAGTTGTACAGCGGCACCGAGACAGCACGCGTCGCCTGATCGCGGCCGAGCAGATCAACGAAGTAGTAGAGACCGAGCGCGAAGGAGGCCAGCGGCGCAGCCGCGCCAAGGTAGGGCGCCCATCGGTCAGCACGCCGGCCGACCAGGAGCAGGACCGCGGAGCTCGCGGCAGGAATGGCAATGAGGAGCCAGGCCATCGTGAAGAAGCCGGTGGCCGGCACGGGCGTCACGACCTCGAGTGGGAGCATCGCTGTCCTTAGAACTTCAGCAGATTCGCGTCGTCGACCGAGGCCGACCGGCGGGTACGGAAGATGGTCACGATGATGGCCAGCCCAACGACGACCTCCGCGGCAGCCACCACCATCACGAAGAAGGCAGCGACCTGGCCGTCCAGTGCGCCATGCATCCGCGAGAAGGCCACCAGTGAGAGGTTGGTGGCATTCAGCATCAGTTCAACGCACATGAAAGCCACGATGGCGTTGCGCCTGATCATGAAACCGACCGTGCCAATCGTGAACAAGATCGCCGAGAGGACGATGTAGGCAGTAGTGCTCACAGCTCGTCCTCAGTGGTATGCGGGCTTTCGTCTCTGGTGATGGCCTCGAGTGTCTGGTCGACGGGTTCGGCGAGGTCTCGGCTGTCCAGGACTCCCCCGCGGGCTTTCAGCGTGGCCGAGACTGAGAGCTCCGAGACGCTGCCGTCGGGCAGCAGGGCCGGCGTATCCACCGCGTTGTGCCGCGCAAGGACCCCTGGAGTTGGGAGCGGGCCTGGATGCTGGCCAGTCTCGGCGTAGCGCTTCATCCTGAGTGCCGCCAGGTCGGCCTGGGTGCGGCGCTTGAGCAGTCGCTCACGGTGGGCGAGCACCATCGCTCCGACTGCAGCGGTGATCAGCAGCGCAGACGTGGCTTCAAAGGCGAAGACATAACGATTGAAGATCAGCGCGGCAATACCCTGGGTATTACCTCCGTTCTCAGCATTGGCGGCAGCTAACCCGGCGGCGGGACCCACGATCGCGTTCCCCAGGGCGAAAACCAGGAGCGAGCCGAAACCGAGGCCGGCCAGGATTGCCAGCGTTCGTTGCCCCTTGATGGTCTCCACCAGAGACTCGGTGATGTCGACGCCTACCAGCATCAGCACGAACAAGAAGAGCATCAAGATCGCGCCGGTGTAGACGATGATCTGCACCGCGAAGAGAAACGGTGCCTCCAATGCGGCGTACTGGACAGCCAGCGAGATCATCACGGCCGCCAAGCACAGCGCGGAATGCACCGGTTTGCGCGCCGCGATCATTCCCAGGGCACCCAAGATCATCACAGGGGCGAGCATCCAGAATGCCACGGTGGCGCCGGTGACCAGTGGAATCAGTAAGGGTGTGAACACAATCCTCACCGGTCCTTCGCCGGCTGTTTGCCTCTGCGCCAGCCCTGGTTGATCGGGCGCGGCTCTATGTCACTGATATCGCCGGCGCGGTCGTCCGGTTGAGGTGTGGGCGGCAGGCCGAGGAAGTACGCCTGCTCGTCATCACCCAGCCTGCGCTCATGCGGCGGCTCCTCCATGCCCGGCAGCAGCGGAGCAAGCAGATCGGACTTCTCATAGATCAACTTCTCGCGAGTATCGTCGGCCAGCTCGAACTCGTTCGTCATTGTCAGGGCTCGCGTCGGGCACGCCTCGATGCAGAGGCCGCACAGGATGCAGCGCAGGTAGTTGATCTGGTAGACGCGTCCGTACCGTTCGCCCGGAGAGTACCGCTCCTCCTCGGTGTTCTGGGCGCCCTCGACGTAGATCGCATCGGCCGGGCATGCCCAGGCGCACAGCTCACATCCGACACACTTCTCCAGCCCATCCGGCCAGCGATTCAGCTGATGCCGGCCATGAAAGCGCGGCGCTGTGACGCGCGGCCCGTTGGGGTAGTCGATCGTGAACGTCTTGCGAAACATCGTCCGGAAGGTCACCCCGAAGCCAGCGACGGGATCGAAGAACCCCATCAGGCGTCACTCCCTTCCTTGGTTTGTGCTGCGCCGGCCGGTCGATCCGCCGACAGATCCTGCTCACCTGTGAGGACCTGGGCAAACTCGGGCAGCACCTGGCCGCCCATCGGCGGGACAGGATAACCGCCAGCGAAGGCATCGAACTCAGTGACTGGCTCCTCAGCTTCTTGTTTTGGCTCCTCCTTGCCGCCGCCCAGGAAGGTCAAGCCGAGCAACAACACAAATGCCACAGCCGCGCCCACCCAGAACGCGCGGCCGCTGAACCAGCCCTCCCGCTGGCCCACTCTCAAGATCGCGATCATGAGGGTCCAGACGAGTGAGATGGGGATCAACCAGCGCCAGCCAAATCGCATGAACTGGTCGTAGCGCAGTCTCGGCAGCGTGCCGCGTAACCAGACGAAGATGAAGAGTATGAGCAACACCTTCACCAGGAACCAGAGCAGGCCCCAGTAGCCGGTATCCCCGCCGCCTGGCAGCAGATTGAACGGCAGCGGCGCATGCCACCCGCCCAGGAAGAGGGTGACGGCCAGCGCGGAGACCGTGATCATGTTCATGTACTCCGCCATGAAGAACATGGCGAAGCGCATCGAGGAGTACTCGGTGTGGAAGCCCCCAACCAGCTCCCCCTCCGCCTCCGGCAGATCGAATGGCGCCCGGTTGGTCTCCCCGACCATGGAGATCAAATAGATGATGAACGACGGCAGCAGCTGCACCGCAAACCACACCGGTACGCCGAAGACGGTCGCCGCCTCAGCTTGTTTGGCAACGATTTCCGACGTCGACAGCGAGCCGGCGTACAGGAAGACCGCAACCAGCGCCAGGCCCATCGCGACCTCGTAGCTGATCACCTGCGCACTGGAGCGCAACGCTCCCAACAACGAGTACGTCGATCCGGATGACCACCCCGCGAGCACGATCCCGTACACCCCGATCGAGGCAATTGCGACGATGAAGAGCACCGACACGGGCAGGTCGGTGACCTGCAACGGCGTGGTGATATCGGTGAACGGCACTCGCACGATTCCTGCCATCGGGATGACGGCGAAAGCGGTGATCGCCGGAATGGCGACGACGAACGGTGCGAGCATGAAGACGACCTTGTCGGCCGCGGTTGGCGTGAAGTCCTCCTTGAACATCAACTTCATGCCGTCGGCCAGCGACTGCAGCAGCCCGAACGGCCCGTTCATGTTGGGACCCTGGCGGTGCTGCATGAAGGCCACGATGCGGCGTTCGTACCAGATGGTGAACAGTGTGAGCACCAGCAAGACCACGAACGCGAACAGTGCTTTGAGCAGCACCACCCACCACGGGTCGTTGAAGAACACCTCAAGGTCCATCGGGGCGAGCGGGCTCATTGGCTGGCCTCCGTGTCCTCGTCTGCGACCCCCATGCGCACGACAGGCTCGTCGGCAGGCCCGATTGTCACCAGATCACCGGGGCTCGCGGCAAGGTGCTGCGGAACCCCGAGACCTGGCGCACGGCTCGGTAGCCAGACAACCCCGTCGACCATCTCTGAGTCGATCACGACCGGCAGCGTGATCGCGCCTCGGTCATTGCTGATCACTGCGCTGTTGGTAACTTCGGCGTCTGCGGCTGTGCGCGGGCTCATCCGTGCCTCAGGTGCGCGTGCCGTGGCTTGAAGGTACGGCTCACCGTCGAGCGCCCGGCTGTCGTCGAGCGCCATCCGCCACGTGGCCAGCAGCACGGTGCTGCCACTTGGCTCAGCTGGCTCCACGGCAGGATAGTCGGGGGCCTCGGTGCGCTCGCCTTCCCAGGTCCCCAGCTCGTCGAGTTCAGCGCGAGCTTGGGCAGCCGCACGGAATCCCAGGTCAGTCCCCAAACCATCGGCGAGCGCGGCCAGCACCCTGAGGTCGGACATCTCGTTGGGGTGCTCGAGCACGATGTCGAACGGCCGGCGCCGACCTTCCCAGTTCACGAACGTACCTGCTCGCTGCTGCATCAGCGAGACCGGGAAGACCACGTCAGCACGTTCAGTGACAAGGGAGGCACGAGTCTCCAAGCTGATCATGAAGCCAACGGCCTCAAGCCCTTCGAGCACGGCTTGCGGATCCACGAAGTCGTTTGGATCCACGCCCGCGACAACGAGGGCCTCGAGTTCACCGTCACCAGCGGCGATCAAGATCTCGTCAGCCTCGCGGCCTTCCAGGGACGGCAAGGACTCGACCCCCCACGTCGTCTGGGTGTCGACACGGGCAGCGGCGTCCGCCACCGGTCGGCCGCCGGGTAACAGGGTCGGCAGGCAGCCAGCTTCAACCGCTCCGCGGTCCCCGGCTCGGCGCGGCACCCAGGCCAGCCTGGCGCCGGTGCGCTCGGCGAGTCGCTGACATGCACTGAACGTGCCAGCTAGACCAGCGGCCCGTTCGCCGACCAAGATCACTGAGTCGGCGTCGAGGGAGATCTCTGCGAGCCGATCGCTGGTCGTGCCACCCTCGGGCTTGAGCTGATCGAGGACGTCGGCTTCCTCGCCCGGCACGCAGGCAATGAGCTGGGCGCCCATCTTTCGGGTGCCATTGCTGGCGTACGGCGCCAGGGTCCAGGAAGTGAGGTGCTTCTTGCGGAAGGCCTTGCGAAGCCGGAGAAAGATCATGCCGGCTTCCTCTTCGGGCTCGAGGCAGACCAGCAGTACCGCGCTGGCATTCTCAAGATCAGCAAAGCTGACGCCGTGCCCCGTTCCGGCCACAGCGTGGGCTAGGAAGTCGGCTTCCTCTGCTGAATGCTGGCGTGCCCGGAAGTCGATGTTGTTCGTGCCAAGCACCGCTCGCGCGAACTTGGCATAGCCGTACGCGTCCTCCAGCGTCAGCCGCCCCCCGGTCAGTACACCGACCGAGCTTCCGGCCGCCTTGAGACCGCTTACGGCGACGTCAATCGCCTCGGGCCACGAGGCTGGTCGAAGCACAGCCTGTCCTGAGCCTGTCGAAGGATCCCGGACCAGCGGACGAGTGAGGCGGTCTTCGCCGTCCCCGTAGCGGAGAGCGAAGCGATCCTTGTCGGTGATCCATTCCTCGTTGACGTCCGGATCGTCCCCGGCCAAGCGGCGCATCACTTTGCCACGTCGGTGGTCGACCCGGATCGCCGAGCCGCAGGCGTCATGCTCGGCGATCGAGGGCGTGGAGATCAGATCAAACGGCCGCGACCGGAAGCGGTACTCCGCGCTGGTCAAAGCACCGACTGGGCAAATTTGGATGGTGTTGCCTGAGAAGTAGGACTCGAGGGGTTCCTTCTGGTAGATGCCGACCTGCTGCAGGGCACCGCGCTCGATGAGCGCGATGAAAGGATCACCGGCGATCTGCTCAGAGAACCTGGTACAGCGTGCGCAGAGCACGCAGCGCTCGCGGTCCAGCAAGACATTGGCGGAGATGTTGATCGGCTTGGGGTAGGTGCGCTTCGTGTCGGTGAACCGGCTCTCGGCGTAGCCGTGGGACATCGCCTGGTTCTGCAGCGGGCACTCGCCGCCCTTGTCGCAGATGGGGCAGTCGAGCGGATGGTTGACCAGCAGGAATTCCATGTTCCCGCGTTGGGCCTTGTCGGCAATCGGCGAGGTGAGCTGAGTCTTGATCTTCATTCCCGGCGCGACCTCGAGCGTGCAGGAGGCTTGCGGCTTGGGGATGGGGCGCCCAGTTCCTCCATCCGGCACCTCGACCAGGCACTGCCGGCAGGCGCCCACCGGGTCGAGCAGCGGATGATCACAGAATCGCGGCACCTCGACCCCAATAAGCTCGGCGGCGCGAATGACGAGGGTGCCCTTGGGCACCGATACCTCAATGTCGTCGATGGTGAGGGTGAGCAGATCCTCGCGCTGCTCGATGGCAGCTGAGCTTGCTGAGGGGCCGGTTGCAGTGACACTCATGCTCCTGCTCCTGCGGGCTCGCGAACGAAGATCGTGCTGCGCTCGTACGGGAAGAGCTCCCAAGCCGGGGTGTGCATGGCGGCTTCGAACTCGTCTCGGAAGTACTGGATGGCTGAGGTGATGGGCGAAGTCGCGCCGTCACCGAGGGCGCAGAAGGACCGGCCGAGAATGTTGTCGCACAGGTCGAGCAGCTTCTCGATGTCTCCCTGCTCTCCGTGGCCCGCCTCCATCCGCTTCAGAATCTGCACCAGCCACCAGGTGCCCTCCCGGCACGGCGTGCACTTGCCGCACGATTCGTGCTTGTAGAACTCGGTCCAGCGCAGCACCGTCCGGACGACTGAGGTCGTCTCGTCAAAGCACTGCAGCGCCTTGGTTCCGAGCATCGACTTCACGCCTGCGATGGCCTCATAGTCCAGCGGGACATCGAGGTGGGCGTCGGTCAGCATTGGTGTCGAGGAACCACCCGGTGTCCAGAACTTCAGTCGATGACCTTCACGGATGCCACCAGCAAGATCAAGAAGTTGGTGCAGAGTAATGCCCAGCGGTGCCTCGAACTGTCCCGCGTTGACGACATGGCCCGACAGCGAGTAGATGGTCATTCCCTTCGACTTCTCGGTTCCCATCGAGGAGAACCAGTCGTCGCCGTTGCTGACGATCGAGGGCACCGAAGCGATCGACTCCACGTTGTTGATCACGGTGGGACACGCGTAGAGGCCGGCCACTGCCGGGAACGGAGGTCGCAGCCGCGGCTGGCCCCGGCGACCTTCCAGTGAGTCGAGCAGCGCCGTCTCCTCGCCGCAGATGTAGGCCCCCGCACCTGCGTGGACGATGATCTCCAGGTCGTAGCCGGTGCCCAGGATGTTCTGGCCGGCGTACCCAGCGGAGTATGCCTCGCGAACGGCCTGCTGCAGGCGGCGTACCACATGCAGCACCTCGCCTCGGATGTAGATGAAAGCATGGTGGGCGCGAATCGCGTACGCCGAGATGATCACTCCCTCCACGAGAGTGTGCGGGGAGGCCATCATCAGCGGTATGTCCTTGCAGGTCCCCGGCTCGGATTCGTCGGCATTGACCACGAGGTACTTGGGCTTCGGGTTGTCCTGCGGGATGAAGCTCCACTTCATTCCAGTCGGGAAGCCCGCCCCGCCGCGGCCCCGTAGGCCAGAATCCTTGACAAGAGTGACGACCTCGGCTGGGTCCATCTGTAGCGCCGAGCGAAGTGCGTCGTATCCGCCGCGATGTTCGTAATTGGTCAGCTTCCAGGCGCGCTCGTCGGCCCAGTTGGCCGTGAGCACCGGTGTCAGCAGGCCGTGTGCTGACTCTGTAGCAGGACTGGTGGTCACCGGCTCCCCTCGCCTGGTCGGGCCGCTTTGGGCTCTGGGTTGGGAGCAGTCCAGCCGCGCTCCTCCGCGATGCGCAGGCCGAGCAGCGACGGACCGGCGGCAGTGGGCCCTTCGTCGGCTCGTCCGTCGGGGAAGCCAGCGAGCACGCGCTCGGCCTCCTTCCAGGTACAAACCCGAGCGCCACGCGTGGACTGCACCTCGACACCGGACCGCAGTTGATCAACCACCTCGATCGCCGTTTCGGGCGTGGTGTTGTCGAAGAACTCCCAATTGACCATCAGGACGGGCGCGAAGTCACACGCCGCGTTGCACTCCACATGTTCCAGCGTGATCTTGCCGTCCGCGGTGGTCTCGTCGTTGCCGATCCCTAAATGATCTTGCAGCTTCGCGTACACCTCGTCACCGCCCATGATCGCGCAGAGTGCGGTAGTGCAGACTCCGACGAGGTACTCACCCACCGGACGCCGCTTGTACATGGTGTAGAAGGTCGCGACGCCGCTGACGTCAGCGGCGGTAAGTCCCAAGATCTTGGCACACGCCTCGATGCCAGCCGGCGTCACCCGGCCCTCGACGCTCTGCACCAGATGCAGCATCGGCAGCAGCGCCGAGCGGGCCTGCGGATACTGCGTCGCAATCGACCGCATCTCCTCCAACGTCGCCTCGGTGATCTTGGTCTCCGTGACGCTGTAGTCCAGGCTCGGCTCATCGAAGTGCGTCACAAAGTGCCCGTGCCCCACAAGCTCCTCCGACGCAACATCTCCGCCAGCATGCCCATTCGGCGACGGCGCCTGAGGCTCAATGAGCTCACTCATCCGACTGCCCCCTCTCACCCTCGTGCGCATGTCGGCGCCCACCAGCTCGGACGGCGGAACCCGACCGATCCGCGCGCACTGCTCGGGCGCACCGAGCAAACCTGTCGGTGACTTGGCGGCACGTGTGCAGACATCGTGCGCGATTGACCCGCGTCTTGAGGGGTCAAACGCGCACAATCATTGCCCGGGCCGAGAAGCGGCGAGCGCACCGCCGTAAGAGTCGGGGAGGGCCGCTCGGGCGGGCGTAGCAAACCTAAGATGCCTGAATCCCGACCACCGACCAACCGCACACGACTGCCCAACCCAAGCCACACGTTTGCCTAGCCCGCCCGAGCGGCCCTCCCCGACGAACATGCAAGGCACGAGTCAGCTCAGCGATCAACTCCGCCCATGACCGGATCCAACGACGCGACCGCAACCACGACGTCGGAGACCATCGCGCCCTCGCACATCGCCGGCATCGCCTGCAGGTTGGTGAAGCTCGGATCCCGGAAGTGCGCGCGGAAGGGGCGGGTTCCGCCGTCCGAGACTACGTGGGCGCCAGCCTCCCCGCGCGGGCTTTCGATGGGGACGTACGCCTGCCCCGGCGGCACTCGAAAACCCTCGGTGACCAGCTTGAAGTGGTGGATCAGCGCCTCCATCGACTGGCCCATGATGTGCTTGAGGTACTCGTTGGAGTTGCCCATGCCGTCCGAGCCGATCGACAGCTGCGCCGGCCAGGCGATCTTCTTGTCAGCGATCATGATCGGCGCGCCCTGCATCTTCTCCAGCCGCTCGACACACTGCTCGATGATCTTGAGACTTTCCCACATCTCGTTCAGCCGGATCCGGAACCGCCCGTACGCGTCCATGGTGTCCCAGGTCTGCACCTCGAAGTCGTAGGTCTCGTACCCGCAATAGGGCTGCTTCTTACGCAGATCCCAGTCGTAGCCGGTCGCCCGCAGGGGCGGCCCGGTGATGCCCAAGGCGAGACAGCCAGCAAGATCGAGATGGCCGACCCCAGAGAGCCGGGCTTTGAAGATCGGGTTCTCGTTGCAGAAGGCTGCGTACTCCGGCAAATGCTTCCGCATCCAGACGACTAGATCCTTGACGAATTCCAATGCCTTGTCCGGGAGATCCTGGGCAACGCCGCCGGGCCTGATGTAGGCGTGATTCATCCTCAGACCCGTGATCAACTCGAAGGCGTCCAGCACCTTCTCCCGCTCGCGGAATCCAATGGTCATCACGGTAAGCGCGCCGATCTCCATGCCGCCGGTGGCGATGCACACCAGATGGGAGGAGATGCGATTCAGCTCCATCATCAGTACCCGGATGACATTGGCCTTCTCTGGGATCTCGGCCTCGATGTCGAGCAGCCGCTCGACGCCCAAGCAGTACGTGGCCTCCTGATAGAGCGGCGAGAGGTAGTCCATCCGGGTACAGAAAGTGACGCCTTGAGTCCAGTTACGGAACTCCATGTTTTTTTCGATGCCGGTATGCAGATAGCCGATGCCGCAACGGGCCTCGGTGACTGATTCGCCCTCCAATTCCAAGATCAACCGGAGTACGCCGTGCGTGGAGGGATGCTGTGGACCCATGTTGACCACGATCCGCTCGTCGCCGCGCTCGGCCTGCTCGGAGACGATGGAGTCCCAGTCCTGGCCGGTGACGGTGTAGACGTGGCCCTCAGCCGCGTCGGCAGCGGCACCATAGGGATCTTGCTCCGAGCCAGCCGCGGGCCCGGCGGTCCGCTCGTCGGTCGTGCTCATGAGTACGACCTCCTTTGATCTGGGGGTGGAATGGTTGCGCCCTTGTACTCCACCGGGATGCCGCCAAGCGGGTAGTCCTTGCGCTGCGGGTGGCCGGGCCAATCGTCAGGCATCAGGATCCGGGTCAAGGCCGGATGGCCATCGAAGATGATGCCGAACATGTCGTAGGTCTCGCGTTCGTGCCAGTCGGCGGTGGGATAGGTGGCCACCACCGATGGGATGTGCGGGTCACCGTCGGGCGCCGATACCTCCAGCCGGATGCGCCGGTTATGAGTCATGGACTGCAAGTGATAGACCGCGTGCAGCTCACGGTCCTTGTCAGCCGGATAGTGCACCCCGGACACGCTGCTACAGAACTCGAAGCGCAGGTGAGCGTCGTCCCTGAGGTACCGAACCAACTCAGCCAGATGCTGCCGCGCGACGTGAAAGGTGATCTCACCGCGGTAGATGACGACCTTGATGATCACGTCGCTGAAGTTGGGAATCAGCGTACCGATCCGTTCGTACACCTGGTCCCACCAGCCACCGAACGGCGGGGTGGCAGCACCCGGAAATTCCACAACGCGGGTCAGGCCGCCGTATCCCGAAGTGTCGCCGCTGCCCTTGACGCCGAACATGCCCCTACGGGCCTGGAGTACCTCGGCGGTCGGCTCGGCGGTGACTAGTTGAGCTTCATCCTCCTCCGCCGCAGTCGCCCCAGAGTCGACCTCTGGCGCTGCTCCTGTCAGTGACTCAGGCTTGGTTTCGGCGTCCGGCTCGGATTCACCCTCGGGCACCGCGCCCTTGATCGGCGCCTTCTCGTCGGACTCCTCATGAATGGGCGCTGAGCTTGTCGAAGCGTCCTCATGCTGCCCTTCGACAGGCTCAGGGCGCATCTCTTTAGGCTCAGGGCGCTTCGCCTGCTTGCGCGTCCGCTTTCGAGGCGGCTTGCGAGGAGGGGGGCCTTCGGTCATCGAAGCAGGCCCTTCTGCTCAAGGAGGGCGGGCGCCTCCAGCTGC
Source organism: uncultured Actinomycetota bacterium (assembly GCA_963840505.1). GTDB lineage: Bacteria > Actinomycetota > Actinomycetes > Propionibacteriales > Propionibacteriaceae > Microlunatus. The sequence continues at coordinate 136,365 of CAWIZB010000018.1, read as the reverse complement.
TTTTGCTCCGCCTCCTGCGCGGCCTCGATCGCGTCGAGGCCGATCGGGGTGTGCCGCACTTTGTCCCGCAGCTTGAACATGGCGTCGATCAGCATCTCCGGCCGCGGCGGGCAGCCGGGCAGGTACATGTCAACGGGGACGACGTGGTCCACTCCTTGCACGATCGCGTAGTTGTTGAACATTCCGCCGGTGCTGGCGCAGACACCCATGGCAAGCACCCATTTCGGATTGGGCATCTGGTCGTAGATCTGGCGCAGCACCGGCGCCATCTTCTGGCTCACTCGGCCAGCGACGATCATCAGGTCGGCCTGCCGGGGCGAGGCACGAAACACTTCCTGCCCCCAGCGACCGGAGTCATAACGCGGCGCGCCGTACGTCATCATCTCGATCGCGCAGCACGCCAGACCGAACGTGGCGGGCCAAAAAGCAGCGCTCCGCATGTAGCCGAACAGATTCTCAACGGTGGTCAGCATCACACCGCTGGGAAGCTTCTCCTCGAGGCCCATCTCAGCCAACACTCCTGCTCGCTTGCATTCTCAATCCCAATCCAGCCCACCCCGGCGCAGCACGTAGAAGTAGGCAATGAAGACGGTGCCGATGAACAAGATCATTTCGACTAGCGCGAAGGTGCCCATGAGATCAAACGCCACGGCCCACGGGTAAAGAAAAACGATCTCAATGTCGAAAACGATGAAGAGCATCGCGGTGATGTAGTACTTCACCGGGAACCGGCCGCCACCTATGGGCTGGGGTGTCGGCTCGATGCCGCACTCGTACGAGTCGTACTTGGCTCGGTTGTACCGCCCCGGACCCACCAGCACGCTGGTCAGAATGGTCAGCGCGACGAACCCTGATGCAATCGCCAGCAAGATCACGATCCCGATGTACGGACTCACCAGCTAGCTCCCCTTCCCCAGGTGTCCACGTTGCTCATGCGGCCGGCGCAATCCTGGACAACGAGTTGATCAACTTATCCATCCCGTCGCCGTCGTTGGCATCGGTCAGGTTGGCGAGCAGCTTCAACGTGAACTGCATCAAGGTCCGCCGGGGCAGCCCGTACGTCGTGCAGACTCGCATCACCCGCGGATGGCCGATCAGCTTAACGAAGGCGCGACCCAGGGTGTAGTAGCCGCCTAGCTCCGCCTTCAGCTTGGTCGGATACGACTGCAGCGCCCGCTCGGCGGCCGGGCTGCCGGATCCCCGCTCGTGTGCCTCGGCCATCGCAGCTGCGGCGATCTCAGCGGACTCCATGGCGTACGCGATGCCCTCGCCGTTGAAGGGGTTGATCATCCCGCCGGCATCACCGACCAGCAGCAGACCACGACCGTAGTGCGGCTGGCGGTTGAAGCCCATAGGGAGCGCCGCTCCGCGCACTGGGGTGATCATGTTCTCACTCCGAAAACCCCAATCCTCCGGTGTGTTCTGCAGCCAGCGTCGGAGCAGATCCTTGTAGTCGGTCTTCCCGAAGGCAGCTGAGGTGTTCAGGATCCCGAGCCCGACATTGCAGGTGCCGTCGCCCATGCCAAAGATCCATCCATATCCGGGCAGCAGAGCGCTCTTGCCCGGCTTGCCGTCCCACAGCTCCAGCCAGGACTCCAGGTAGTCGTCACGGTGTCGTGGGCTGGCGTAGTAGGTGCGAACAGCGACGCCCATGGGCCGGTCCTCACGCCTGTTCAGTCCCATGGCGAGGCTCAACCGGGTCGAATTTCCATCCGCAGCCACAACCAGCGGGGCCGTGAAACGGCGGCCGTCCTTGGTGCGGACTCCAACGATGCGCTGGGTATGGGAGTCGATGATCGGCTCGACCACATTGCTGAGTTCGTACAGCGAGGCCCCCGCCGCCACCGCATGGCGCGCCAACAAATCATCGAAGTCGGCACGAGGCCTGACCAGGCCGTAGGAAGGAAAGTCGGCAAGATCTGGCCACTCCAGCTGGAAGGGACGCTCACCACCGTAGATACGCAAGCCTTTGTTGTGCAGCCAGCCGGCCGCTTCCGACGTGTCAATGCCAAGCCGGATCAGCTGCCTGGTGCCCCGCGGCGTGAGGCCGTCGCCGCAGACCTTCTCGCGAGGAAACCGGCTCTTTTCCAGCAGCGAGACGCGCAAGCCGTGGCGCGCCAGGTGTGTCGCCGTGGCCGAACCGGCTGGGCCAGCGCCGACCACGATCACGTCAGCGTCGATAGCAGGGGTGGTCGAACGAGCACGTTCGTCAGTCTCCGCGTACGGGCCGAGCCCGTTCGTCGTGACCGACATGGCGTCTCCTGCCGTTACCCCGGGACTTAGTGAAAAACTTCACTAAGTCATCAGGCACGAGTCTACGACTCTCGCGGGCACATCGTCTTGTTGGGTGCAAAGACACTCGAGCCGAGCTACATCTCAACCCTGTAAGGAGATCAGGCGGATTTAGGCATCGCGAACGTTGCGTAAATCTTGATCGTCCACGCGAAGGTCGAAGCTCGCTGGAGGACGGATGACGCGGAAATAATGAGCCTCACCGCGCTCCCAAAAGCGCTGCCATTCCGGATCGTTCTTCCGTTCGGCATACCGGCTGGCACGGACCTGAGGATCGACGCCGAGGTAGACGGCAATATCGACCAGATCGGCGAGGTCCGGCTGTGCAGCGTAGACGCCCTCCAGGATGATCACGTCCGAAGCCGGAATGATCTTCGGCGGTGCCAGCCGGCCGTCGTCAGCATTCCAGTCGTAGGGCTGGAACGTGGCCGACTGCCTAGCCCGCAAGGGCAGCAGCGCTGCTGCTCGGAGCCGCTCCCAATCGATCACGGCATCCACCACCGCGGCATCCGACATCGCCTCCCGCTGCGCAACGCTCAGTCGTGGCAGCGTGTTGCGGTAGAAGTCGTCGCCTGCGACGACCGCAGCCCCAGATCGAAGCGCCAGCGCGGTCGCGAGGATTGACTTGCCGGCACAGCTCGGACCATCAATGGCAATGACAACCGGCCGGTCGATTCCCGTCTGCCTCTCGGCTGCCAGCTCCAGGATCGATGACACGGCCGCTGAGGACCGCAGCCGCCAGGCAAGTAGTTGATCGGCGGTGTCAATGTCCCAGAGCTCGGCGGTCGCCAACTCATGAGAGACCAATCCCGGTCGGAGCGCATCGAGCAGCCGGCGCGCCGACACTCCGGCCGCACCAGCTGGCCCGGCTGCCGTCACCAGTGCTTCGGCCGCGGCGGGTCGTAAGGCGAGCTGGAGCGGCTGCTCTCGACCGTGTGCATCAACGCCGACGACCGCTTCGGCGGTCGGATCGCCCTCCAGGCGGCTGAGCAAAGTGCTCGCCGCCTGACCGCCGAGCGGCGCATCCGCCGGTAGCACGACGATGACGTCGGCGGATTCTGCCAGCGCTCGACGAAGTCCGGCGATCATTGCCGCGGCTGGCCCTCCACCGGGAGGATCCTCTGAAGTGAAGATCGCCGGACGGGCGACTTGGCGCACCGAGCCGACGACCACGACCTCGAACTGTTCCGGCAGTGAGGCGAGCGCACGGTCCAGCAACGATGTGCCCTCCACCAACTGACTCAGTTTGTCAGGAGGGAAGCGCTGCGACGCGCCACCAGCTAGAACAACCGCGGTGACGCGTCGCAACGAAGGACGTTTACTCGTCAGGGTCAGGGGCGTTGTCGCGGAGGACCCGTTTACGTGCGCTGTCAACGCCAGCGGTCGTCTTGGAAGCCGACGAAGCCGACGTCACCTTCACCGTGTAGTTGTTCTTGATGAGGTTGAAGTTGCTGACGTATTGATCATGAACCGAATTGATCGGGATCCGCAGCATCACCTCGTTGCTTTCCCGAAGGCTGGTGTTGGTGAAGTTCTGCGAAGCGGTGTAGACAGCCTTGACCTTCGCGTTGCCCTGGTACACGCCATTGATCAATACATACTTGCTGTGCGGGTAGAGATCATTGACGCCGTCATTGTCGCGGTCCAGGCGACCGTTGTAGACGGGGATGCTCTTCTGGAGGAGCTCAGTCGCGACCTCCGTATCGACGTTGTCGGAGGGGTAGATCACCTCGATGCTGCAACCCTTCCCCTTCAGCTCGGTGAGCTTCTTGGCGATGTGAATGCGGAGGGACGTCCACTGGTATGCCGCGACCTTGATCACGGTCTTGCCGCCGGCCCCGTAGCCGGAAGCAGCCCCGGTGCACGTGACATCGGACAGCACGTTGTAGAGCGTGTCCGACGTGGGCGTAGAGCCGGCCCGCGGGAAGAAGTACTGCTTGTAAGGGCCGCTGGACACGGTGTGGTAGTAGTCGGTGTTGGTCTTGTCGGGCAGCATGTCGTTGAAGTTGTCAACGTTTGCGTCGTAAATGGTCTTGTCGCCGGCGATTGTGTAGAGGTTGTTCCAAGATTCCCTGGCTCCGGTCCACGCCGGGTTCGTCGAGGAGATCATCGACACACGCGTCGAGCTACCTGCCCGCGAGAACAGGTAGAGCTTGGAGTGCATGTACGAGGCCTTGCTCGACATGCAGCCGTACGTGCAGGTTCTGAGGTAGCTGGACTTGCTCCTGTCTGTGCCGAGGGCGCTGCGCAATGCCTTCAACTGAGATGTGTCGGTGTGGCTGTCGATCAGCAGACGCACTTGCACACCCCGCTCGTGCGCGTCGATCAATGCGTCGGCCATGGGCTGGTAACTGAACGAATAGGCCGCGATCCGAATGATGGAGTTTTCGGGGACACTGTCGATTGCGTTGGTGATGTGGTTCAGCAGGGCCAGCTGCTCGGCTGAGGTCCCGTCGGGATTGTTGAATAGCGCGCCGGTCTGCGGTGAATACGACGACGGCGGCGGTGCTTTGGCCTGCGCCGGCGGCACGATGACTACCCCGAGCATCACGACCACGAGCGCGACAAGAGGGCGGACGAGCTTCTTCATGTAGATCCGAACCCCCGAATTCAGTGATGGAAAGACCCGACTCGCGATGCCAGCCTCCCGGTCTCCCCGCCTGGCTGGCCCCAGCTAACGCCGCAGGCAGCGGCACGCTAACACGCTCGGCTGCACCCAATCTGAAGAAAACTCAAGGTCATCGCGACACCTGGGACCGACACGCGGGGGCGATACGAACTTGTGACTAGACCCGTCGCAAATAGCGTCTGTCACGGTCCGATAACGCCAGACTTGTGGCTGCCTGCTCGCGCGCCAGAGTCCCTATCAGCCGAGCGAGTCCCGCATAGGAATCAGCTTGGCGTTCGATTCGGCCAGCTCCGCAGCGGGGTCAGATCCCGCCACGATTCCGCAGCCGGCGAAGAGCTTGATCTGGCGTGGGTCGGTCTCGCTGAGGTGGCCGCAGCGCAAGGCGATCGCCCATTCCCCGTCGCCATTGGCATCAATCCAGCCGACGGGTCCGGCATAGCGTTCACGATCGAGATGCTCCAGCTCGGCGATCAGCGATCGCGCGCTGTCGGTGGGCGTCCCGCACACCGCGGCAGTCGGATGCAGTGCCGCGGCAAGGGCCAGAGAAGCCACCCCCTTGTCGGCGACCCCGGTGATGTCAGTCGCTAGGTGCAACACATTGGGCAGCTGCAGCACATAGGGCGCATCGGGCACGTTCATGCCCGAGCAGAAGGGCCGGAGTGCCCGGGCCACGGAGCGCACGGCGTACTCGTGCTCCTCCAGGTCCTTGCTCGACTGAGCCAGCGCCGCCGCGAGGTTGAGATCATGATCATCATCTCCGGAACGGCGGATAGTGCCGGCCAAAACTCGGGAGGTGGCCAGACCTGCTTCGCGCTTCACCAGCATCTCGGGGGTAGCTCCAACCAGACCGTCAACCGAGTATGTCCAGCACTGGGCGTAGTTCTCCGCGAGACGTCCGGCGATCCACCGCAAGTCGATGTCGTTCTCAGCAAAGGCCAACAGGTCGCGGGCAAGCACCACCTTCTCCAGCTCGCCATCACCGATGCGGCGTACCGCCTCGGCAACTGCGGCCTCCCACTCCGGTCCACTCAGCCCGCCATCCCCAAAAGTGACGTTGCGCGGCCGTTCGGCGGGGGTTGGCCCGCCGGATTCAACTTCATTCCCGGACGCCGATCCGATCTCGGTAATCCAGGCCTGACCATGGCGCCGTCCGACGACGGTCTGCGGCACGATGAGGCTCGACCGCCCGGCTGAGTTCGCCGGGTCGAACAAGAAGCTGCCGTACGCCATCAGACCCGCCCCCGCGGTTGGGCGGTCCAACTCGGCGATGACCTCAACCTGAGCGGCGAGGTCTGACCACCACTCGGCCGCCTCCGCGATGCTGGTGGGCTTGAGCCGAACCACTTCTCCCCAGCCCACGAGGCCATCGCGATGGCGCAACCAGACGTAGCAGTCCTTCGGCGGAAGAAGGGCCAGCAATGAGCCCGGATCCTCGATCGCATGGGTCCGCACGTGCAGCCGCGGCGGGCCGGAAGCCGACGAGGTCACGGGGCACAGCGTAGCTGTGGGCCGGCAGCTCACCAATCTGCCTGCATCCAAACTCGCAATTTGTGATTGCTTTCACAATCGCGCTGGCAGACCGGCGGCTTTGTGAGAAGAACGCCGCAGCTGACCTGAGGTGGGCTACCGCTTGCGCTGCTTTGTTGCCGCGGACGCCTCGTCGCGCTGCCTCTTTTGCGCTGCCAGCTGCTTCTGTTGCTCGGCCTGGCGAGCCCGCAGGGCTTCAGCATCCATGGAGTTGAGCAGAATCATGGCCGCGATGAGCGCGATGAGCAGCGACCAGAACGGCGACAAGCCCAGCAACAAAGGTGCTGTGGTCAGCAGGCAGACGTCGAAACCGCGGAACAAGTTGGTCACCAGACCCGGAGGGAACGCACCCGCTTGGCTCGCGACCATGGGCGCCCCGAAGTCCACGCCTTTCGCCTGGGTCCAGCGGACCGCCGCCAGCAGCCCGGCAGCCGCCGTCGCGATGGCAACGATGGATGCGTCGGGCACCGTCCGCTGCGCGGCGCCGTCGCCGAAGCCCAGATAGGCCGGGGTCGTCGCCGCCGCCCAGACTCCTGCCAAAATCGCAGGCACGGCGATCGATGCCAGTTTGATTCGGGCGAGTGAGAAGGGCAGGCAACGAGCCAACCCACCGGTACGTGTCAGCACCCGGAGCCCGCCCAGCAGCGGGATCGTTGCACCGAAGAGGGCGAGTGCAGCAAAGACGGGAGTGAGCGTGCTCATGCCCAGCGCGTCGGCGGCGTACGGAACGACGATCGTGCCGGCCAGCACGAGCAAGGGCTGCGGGAACCGCCAGAGCCGCTGCCATTCCCGCCAGATGAGCGCCTCAAGGCCCAATCCCTTGCCCCGTCTGGGGTGGACATGGCCGCGCTCAATGGCACGCCGCTCGACAACGATGTCGCGGGCCAGTCCGATATCAAGCGCGAAGAACGCGCCGGATATGCCGGTCACCAGTGCCCCGCCGCTGAGCAGCCTGGCCCTGCGAATCTGACCCAGCCGGAGAGCGGCCAGTACCCCACTCACCGCCAGCACCAGACCTGAGGCCGCGATCATGATCGCACCGAGCTCGGTGCCGAGATTGTCCGAGATACCCAGGCTGAACCACCCGGCCGCCACGCCAACAACGCTGAAGAGCGCACCGATGCCCAGCAACCCGAAGACGTATGTCGCCGCGCGCGTCAACACGTGCCGCTCGACACCCTGCTGTGCGGCAGCGAAGGCGACCGATGCCGCAGCCGAAAGAGCCGTGGCTGCCGCCCACACCACAACCTCGACCGTTCCCGACCCGGTCAGGGCTGAGACCAACCCACCAACCGCAGCGCCACCCAGGAATGCCGCCAGCACGCCTCCGACCAGGCGGGAGCGGAGCAGTTGTGATCGTGATATCGGCGCGTCGAGCAACCAGAACCCTTCGGCTGCCGACGCCAGGACCGGCCCGAACAGCCGGCTGGCCGCCAATGCGATCGCCACGACGGCCGCGAACGCAGCCCACGGCAGGAGGGTCCTGGCCGACAGACAGGACTCACTGGTGCACTGCGCGACCGTCCGCTGCGCCTTCAAGATCACATTGACGACCATGGCGCCGAGCATCACCGCAGCAAACACGGCAACGTAGGCGTCACTCATCGCCTGAAGCACGTTGCGGGTCGCCCGACCGGCACGCCAGTCCTTGATCAGCCCCTTCAGCTCGCGAGGGCTGGCCGGGGTCAGCGATTTGGGCTCGGAGGTTTCGTGATACGCGAAATCATCGGCACCCGCTTCCAGGCTGCTCATCCGCGCGGCGCTCCGAGCTCAATCACCCGCGTCGCAACAGTGTCGACCAGCTCCGGCTCGTGGCTTGCGAAGACGATCGCCAAACCCTTCTGCCGCTCGGACTTCAGCCGTTGTGCCAGCCAGGTCACACCCTCGGTGTCCAGCCGCTGTTCCGGCTCATCCAAGATCAACAACTTGCGTGGACGTACGAACGCCGTGGCCAGAGCCAGCCGGCGCCGCTGCCCCGAGGACAAGGTGCCGGGCAACTGCCCGGACTGCGGAACCAGTTGGACCTCCTCCAGCACCTCATCGACCACGTCGTCCGGGTCAGCGATGCCGTGCGCTCGGGCAAGCAGATCCAGATGCTCGACCACGCTCAGGTCAGGAAAGAAGTCAAGATCATCGATCACTGTGGCAACGTCGCGCCTGATCTCCGGTGAGGCCTCCGACATGGCGTTGCCGCAAACCTGCACGTTGCCATCGTCTGGCCGGTCGGCGCCAACCAGGCAGCGCAGCAGGGTGGATTTGCCGGCGCCGTTGCGCCCCGTGAGCGCAATCGCCTCTCCGGCACGCACCTCGAGACTGAACTTGTCGAAGATGGTGTTCGGCCCGAATGCCCGGCGCAGGCCGGACACCTTGAGGATCGTCGTGCGTTTGGCCATGGAGGCGATTCTGCCCCTTCCCGGCAAGAGATCCGGACGAATCTCTCGTAAGCGGTTCCACGCTCAGCGGCGCCGAGGCTCAGAGCATGAGAGACCGGGGGCGCACCAGCCAGCAACAGGTTCTTTCGGTCACCAATCCCAAAGTAGCCGCGGCAACGAATCCAGGTGAGACAGGCGATGGCCTGACTCGCCCAAAACACGACACCTGAGGGGAACCACTGATGATGACCGCGATCTCCAGCATCGCCAGCGTGTTGCTGCGGACATTCTGAGCAAGCACCATCGGTCGTGAGAGCGTCGATCTTGTGAACGTCTCGTCGGTGCCACCCGACGCGGAAGGCCAGTCCTCCCGGTCCGCTCGGCATCGCGACGCGTCTTCTGGTCGCGAGGCCGAAGCGGCGCATCTTGTCGAACTGATGACGCTCTCTTCCCGTGGTCATGAAGATGCCTTTGCTGAGTTGTACGACCTCACTTCGCAGCGCATCCACGGGATTATCTTGCGAGTTCTCCGCTCGCCGGACCATGCTGCTGAGGTGACCCAGGAGGTCTACGTGGAGGTGTGGCGGCAGTCGGCCCGCTACTCATCGGACAGGGGCAGCGTCATTGCCTGGATGACCACCATGGCGCATCGGCGGGCGGTAGATCGGGTGAGGTCAGTGTCCAGCGAAGTGGCTCGGGATGAGCGGTATGCCCTCCATGGCGGCGAGCGCGAGATCGACCAGGTGTGGGATGGAGTGGCGCAACGACTTGATGTTGAGAGAGTGCGGAAGGGGATGGCCTCGTTGACCGCGATTCAGCGGGAGGCGCTGACGCTCGCCTATTTTGGTGGCTATACCCAGAGCCAAGTTGCGCAGTTGTTGCACCTGCCGCTTGGCACAGTCAAGACCAGAATCCGTGATGGGCTGATCGGGCTCCGAGATGCGTTGGGGGTGGAAGCATGAGCGAAATCCACGGCGCCGTCGGGGCTTATGTGGTCAATGCACTGGACCCCGATGAGCTGGAGGAGTTCGAGGCGCATCTGGCGGTGTGCCCAACCTGCAGCCGAGAGGTTGTGGAGTTCAGTGAGACCGCCGCTGAGTTGTCGCTGCTGGCGAGTGTGCCTCCGCCACCTGCGGCCTTGCGTGGATCGATCCTCTCTGCCATCTCCGAGGTCAGGCCATTGCCCCCGGAGCCTCCAGCCGAGACTGCACAGGCGGAGCCGACCGGGAACGGGACCCAGACTGTTACAGCCGACATCAGGCACGCGATCGATGAGCTGGCGCTACGTCGGCAACAACGGCGTACCCGAGTCCTCAGCGTTCTCGTGGCCGCAGTCTTTGCTGCTGCGGTGGCGCTGGGTGGTGTGGTCTACACGCTGGTCCAGACACAGCAGACACAGCAGGCACAGGTGGCTCAGCAGGCGGCCCAGCAGGCGGCCCAGCAGGCGGCAGAGACTGAACTGCTCACGGCCCCCGACGTGCAGACGTACTCCGCCACCATGAAGGACGGCGGCCAGATCTCCTTTGTGGTGTCGAGAAGCCTCGATCGCGCGATGTTCATCGGCAAGGACCTGCCAACCGTCGGCGCCGACCAGACATATCAGTTGTGGACGCTCGAGGGCGAGACGCGCTATCCCGGACAATCTCGTGGCCGGCGGCGGGGATCGCCAAGAGTTCTTCCGCGAGACCCTCAGTGGAGTCACGGGCCTGGCTGTCAGCGTGGAAGCGGCCGGCGGAGCGCCGCAGCCGACACCGTCAGCCATCCAGGCGGTCACCGAACTGTCGAGCTGAAGAGCGTCGGCTGTCGGTGGGGCGTGGGAGGCTTTCGGTGTGCCTGACGCTGACTCTGCCGGTTTGGATCGCGCCACGCTCGACAAGAGGCGCGGTGACATCGCCGCGATGTTCGACCGGGTGGCTGAGCGCTACGACCTGGCGAATGATGTCCTCTCGCTCGGTCAGGATCGAGCCTGGCGGAAACGGGTGGCGGAAGCTGTTGCGCCGCGACCCGGGCAGCTGATCTTGGATCTGGCGGCGGGCACGGGCACTTCAAGTGATCCGATCGCGGAGGCCGGATCAACTGTCGTTGCGACCGATCTCTCCTTCGGCATGCTGCTGGTTGGCAAGCAACGCCGGCCTGGTCTGAGCTTCGTCGCCGCCGACGCACTTCAGCTGCCGTATGCCGACGCCAGCTTCGACGCGGTCACCATCTCCTTCGGGCTCCGCAACGTCGAGGACACCTCAGCTGCCCTCACCGAGATGCGGCGGGTGATCAAACAGGGCGGCACGCTCGTGGTGTGCGAGTTCTCCACGCCTACGTGGCGCCCGTTCCGCACCCTTTACTCCAACTATCTGATAGCCGCACTGCCCCGGATCGCATCGCTGGTTTCCTCCAGCCCTGCAGCGTATGAGTACCTGGCCGAGTCAATTCAGGCCTGGCCCGACCAGCCGGGATTGGCGACCATGATCGAGATGTCCGGCTGGCGAGATGTTGAGTGGCAGAATCTGTCCGGCGGCATCGTCGCTCTGCATCGAGCCCGAGCATGATCGAAGCATCGACCGTCACCGCTCCGCCAGGGACGATCTTGCTCGGCGCGTACGCCGCACGCAGCTGCCCAGTCAAGACCCAGAACGCCTTTGATCCCACGGTGACCATCGAAACCCCCGCTCATAGTGCTGGGGCCGAGGTGAACGATGGGCTCGCCGAGCTCTTTGTCGGCGGTGCTCAATTCAAAACCGCCGTACTCGACCAGCTGATCAACTCTTGTCAGGGACGGGTTGTTGATCTTCGACCGCTGTCGACCAGCACCCGCGAGGTGCAGACCGAGGCGTGCCTCCGAGCCATGACCTCCGGCGCTCAGGTGATCCTCAATGGGTGCCTGCCTGTTGATCTTTCCGGTCACCGGGTCGGCATTCCCGATCTGCTGATCCGTGGCGCGGATACTGCGAACGGCTCGCCCACCTACCACCCGGTGGAAGTGAAGTGGCACAAGATCATGCTGCGTCCGCGACCGCCGGACGGTGATGCCGTGGAGCCGCCAATGCTGCGCTACTCGAGATTGACCGACCCGACCCTTAACGCGGCGGTCGGTGTTTCCGGATACGGACTGCGGATCGCGAGCCGGGAAGCCGACTTTCTTCAGCTGGCTCACTATCACCGCATGCTCCAGGCCTGCGGGTTCGGCGCCGCGCAGGCGTTCGCCGGCGTCATCGGGACTGATGACTTGTTCGAAGCACCTGTACTGGCCTGGGCCGATTTGGGCCAGCCGCAGGTGCGAACATTCTCACGCAGCAGCCCGGAGGGTTGGCGGCTCCGCAGCCTGCTGGAGCGCTATGACCACCAACACGCGTTCCGGCTCAAGATAGCTGCCGTCGCGCAGCGGCAAACCGGCCGGCCGGACACTGACCCTGAGCTGCTGGTCCGCCCTATCGTCAACAAGGAATGCCCGCGCTGCCAGTGGTGGGAGCACTGTCTACCCCGGCTTGACCCCGACGATGTCAGCCTGCGCATCGATACCGCACCCCTGGACATGCGTGAAATCGCGACATTGCGCCGGCATGGCATCACCACCATCACCGATCTCGCCGATGCCGATCTCGATCAATTACTGGAGTGGTACCTACCCGAAGTCACTCACCGCGCCGGCGCTGAAGGCCGCATCAGGGTGGCAGCACGGCGCGCCAGAATGTTGCTCGAAGGCATCACCTTTGATCGGGAGACCACCGGTCCGATCGAGATGCCACAGGCGGAGCTTGAGATCGATCTGGATATCGAAAGCTCGGCGGATGGCCGCATCTACTTGTGGGGATTCCTCGTCCAGCGCGCCGGTGAAATCGGAGCAAACTATCACGAGTTCAGCCGCTTCGATGATCTTGATGACCGGAGTGAGGCTGCGCTGGCCGTCGACGCATTCAGCTGGCTGCGCAGCGTCGTTGAATCCACCCCCTCGGTGGCCGTCTTCCACTACAGCGGCTACGAGGTTGCGAAGATCATCGAGCTGGCGCGCCGCGAGCGGCACGAGTTGTTGGATTGGGCAGCGATGTACGCCGAGGAGCACTTCGTCGATCTACTGGAGATCGTCAAGGCCCACTACTTCGGTGTCAGAGGTCTCGGCCTCAAGTTGATGGCCCGGCATGTGGGGTTCCGCTGGCGCGACGATGATCCCGGAGGACTCAACTCACAGCTGTGGTTCGCCGAGGCCGTGCACGGGGAGACTGCTGAGGTACGCGCGCGGGCGCAGCGCCGCGTACTTGAATACAACGAGGACGACGTGATCGCGACCAGTCAGGTCAGAGGGTGGATGCGAGCGCAGTGATCTCGCGATCCAGTGTGCGGCGGTGGGCACGGTCGATGACGGCGTCGACAAGCTCCATCCCAACGGGTGGCTGCGCCAGTACCTCCGCCAGCTCGGCCGCGGTCTGCACGCGCCGGTAGCCGATATCGGCGGCCGCCGCCAGTGCCTCGAAATGCAGACCTTGAGGCGTGCCGAACAGTCGCTCGAAAGCGCCCATGTGAGCAGGTTCACCCTGCTCCAAGGTGGCGAAGATGCTGCCACCATCGTCGTTCGCCACCACCAGCCTGAGATCCGGGCGCGGCTCTTCCCGTCCGATCACCAGTCCGGTCGCGTCGTGCAGCGCGGTCAGATCACCCAGCAGCGCATGGGTCGGGCGCTCCAGGGCGAGCGCAATGCCCGCAGCAGTGGACACGTTCCCGTCGATGCCCGATAGTCCGCGGTTGGCGTAGACCAGCGGAGACGCCGAGTTGATGGCGGCGAGGTCGAGATCGCGGATCGGATTGGAAGAACCCGCGAACAGCGCGTCGTCTGCACCAAGGGCAACCCAAACCGCTGCCGCCAGTGCCGGTCCGGTGAAGTACGGCTGCGCCGCCAGCAGGTCGTCCAGGCGCTCTCGTACGATCAGGTCCGCCTCGTGCCAGGCATCGAACCAGCCTCGATCACCTGGCTCGGGCAACTTCACTGCATCGGTCACCAGGGACGCAGCACGTCCGGGGTCGATCCAGTCCGCGTACGCCGAGACCACTACGAGCTCGACGTCGTTGCGGGCCAGTAGCCGGCTGATCGACCGGGACAGGGTCGGCCGACCGAAGACCACGACACGCTCAATCTCACCGGCAAGTGTCGAGGCGAGCAGCAGCCGATAGGTGGACAACGCTGCCGCGCCACGCCGTGCGTTGCTCGACGGCTCTGCAAAGAGAGGAACTGCAGCTTGCGCAGCAAGGTCAGCGACCGTGCCACCCAGGTCGGGCTGGCAGTCGCCAGCGATGATCACCGTCTGAGTTCCGTCGGAGAGCACCATCGGTTCCGCGGTTGTGTTCGAGGCGGTGATCACCAGCCCGGGAGCTGGCGGCGGCCAGGCGAACTCCGCGGGGATCAACGGCTCGCTGAACTCGACATTCAGCTGCGCCGGGCCGGGCATCCGCGTCCTGGACCCGGTGGCTGCCGTCATGATCCGGGCGGTCTCGAAACGCCAGGTCCGATGATCAGGGACCTCGTCCGACAGACCGGCATAGCCACGCACATGCCGGCCGAAGAGCTGATCTTGGTCAGTGCTCTGGTTGGCCCCGACATTGATCACCGATCGCGGTCGGCTTGCGGTGATCACGATCAGCGGCACATGTGCATGCCAGGCCTCGAGTACCGCTGGATGCAGGTTGGCCGACGCGGTGCCCGAGGTGGTCAGCACGGCAACTGGTGCGCCGTGCGCCTTGGCAAGCCCGAGGCCCAGAAACCCGGCAGTACGCTCATCGACCCGTACGTGCAGCCGTAGCAGCCCAATGCGGTCGGCCTCGAAGCACTCATATGCAAGCGGCGCATTCCGGGCGCCCGGGGCAAGCACAACATCGCGTACGCCGCGGCTGATCAGCTCCTCGATGATCACCCGCGCACATGCGGTGGCGTTACCCGTCATGCGCCTTGAGCCTGTTGAAGGGCCAGTTCCCGAGTCTGCACGAGACGAGCCTGCCAGAACCGCCGCACCACGTTGTCGGGCCGGTGCTTGTCCAGCGCCGCCTCGTCAACGGCAAGATCAGCCACCTTGATCACCCCATTCACCGCGATCAGTGGCTCCGTGACCAGGTCATCGGCGAGCAAGGCAACCGTGTTGAGCCCACAGGCGTACGGCAGGTCAGGCAGCGCAGCGGCCAGCGCCAGGCCCGCCCTGATTCCTACCGAGGTCTCCAGGGCACTCGAGACGACGACTGGCAGGCCGATACGGTCGGCAATCTCCAAACAGGCTCGTACCCCGCCGAGCGGTTGCACCTTGAGAACGGCGATGTCCGCGGCCGCGCGCTCCGCCACCTGATAGGGATCGTGAGCGCGCCGAATGGACTCGTCGGCGGCGATCGCCACGTGCAATCCAGATCGCGGCAGCCGGCGCCGCAGATCGGCCAGCTCCTCGATGCTGGCGCACGGTTGCTCGACGTACTCCAGATCGAAGCGAGCCAGTTCCCGAATCGCATGCACCGCCTCATCCACGCTCCAGCCTCCGTTGGCGTCGATCCTGATCTTCCCGTCCGCGCCCAGTGCGTCGCGCACGGCTTCTAGGCGAGAGGTATCGTCGGCCAGCGTCTGCCCGCGCTCGGCCACCTTGACTTTGGCGGTGCGGCAGCCTGAAGTCCGCGCGATCTCGTGAGCCAGCGCCGGGCCGACCGCCGGGACTGTGCTGTTGACGGGAATCTCGGTGCGCACCGGTGTCGGCCAACCGCGCTCGGCCGCCTCCTCAGCCGCGTGCAGCCACGGCACCAGCTCAACTCCGTGATAGTCGAGGAAGGGGCTCCACTCCCCCCAACCCGCGGCACCCCGCCACACCATCCCCTGCCGTTCATTGATGCCGCGGAAGCGAGTGCGCAGGCCGAGCGCGTAACAGAAGGGCTCGTCCGGCACGGTCCCAGTCTGGCCCATGTGTTTGCGCCCTGAGCCCGTCGAAGGGCGCTTCGACAAGCGCCGTCCTGAGCTTGTCGATGGGCTCAGCGCGCAATCACTGGCTAGCCTGGTCGCCGTGAGCCCCGCCGCCGTGAGCCCAGCTGCCCCGGGAGAGGTCAAGGCTCCGGTTGGTTGAGCCCGCAGACGTCGCCTGGTCGCTGGCCATTTCCTTGAGTGGCGGTCCTCCCATCGCCCCACTGCCGGCGGACCCGATCGAGCAGGCTCGGACGATCACGATGCTCCAGCCCGCAGAGCCTGTGACCGAGGCTGACGCGGCTGTGGTCGTCGCCTCGTCCGGTTCGACTGGAGCACCAAAAGGCGTCGTACTCTCTCGCGCCGCGATCCGCGCGTCGGTCGAGGCGATGGGCACGCCGCTGGGCGGAGCTGGCGACTGGGCGCTGGCCTTGCCCACGCACTACATCGCCGGCCTGATGGTGCTGGCCCGGGCGTGTCTTGACGGCACGCGTGCAGCGCCAGTGCGTTCCGATCTCAGCAACCTGCCGGAGGTAGGCGGCACGCTGTCGCACCGTCGCTACATCTCGTTGGTTCCGGCGCAGCTCGACCGAGCGCTGCGCCGCGGCGAGGTAGCCGAGGCGTTGGCCAGCTTCAGTGCCGTCCTGGTTGGTGGTGGCCCCGCGAGCCCCGGTTTGCTGGAGCGCGCCTTCAGCGCTGGAATCAGGGTCGTGATCACGTACGGCATGAGCGAGACCTGCGGCGGCTGTGTCTGTGACGGCGAGCCACTGCAGGGCGTCGCTGTTGAACTCGCGGACGAGGGTCGGATCATGATCAGGAGTTCGACGCTTTTCACCGGCTATCGACTGCGTCCAGATCTCACCGCTGAAACTGTCGTGGACGGCAGGCTTCGCACCCAAGATCGGGGGGTCTGGGATGCTGGAAAACTGGTGGTCCTAGGACGGATGGACGACATCGTGATCACCGGCGGCCACAAGGTTGATCTTGCCGACGTCGAACAGTCCGTGCAACAGTGGGCGGCTCGTGGTGGGGCTCAGGTCGCCGTGCTTGGTGTCCCTGATCCGGTGTGGGGAAGCAGAATCATTGCTGTCTCGGATTCGCCAGGCTCGCTGGAGGATCTCCGGGCCGTAGTTCGGGAGTCATTACCGGCGTACGCGGCGCCACGCGAACTGATCTATCTCGACCAGCTCCCGAGGTTGGCCAGTGGTAAGCCGGATCGGATCGCGATCAGGTCGATGATCATGAACCTACACGCTGAGCCGCAGGCGACCGGATGACCGCCGAGACAGCTCCCCGGCCGACGCCGACGCAGTGGCTGGCGGGTGCGCGACCGCGTACGCTGCCAGCGGCGTGCTCTCCGGTGATCGCGGGAACGGGCCTGGCCGTCTTCGAGCAGGGCGCCTCCTGGGTCGCTGCAGTCCTGGCGCTCGTCGTCAGTCTGGCACTACAGGTCGGCGTGAACTATGCCAACGACTACTCCGACGGCATCCGCGGCACGGACACTGAACGGGTCGGTCCACAGCGGCTCGTCGGTTCGGGTCTCGCCTCGCCGCCGCTGGTGAAGCGCGCGGCGTTCATCAGCTTCGGGATCGCTTGTCTGGCCGGACTGGCACTTGTGATCATGACCCAGTACTGGTGGCTGTTGGCTGTGGGTGTGGCAGCCGTGCTGGCCGCCTGGTACTACACAGGTGGAAAACACCCCTACGGATATGTCGGCCTGGGCGAGGTCTTCGTCTTCGTCTTCTTTGGACTGGTGGCAGTCTGCGGCACCGCGTACGTGCAAGTGGGCAAGGTTTCATTCGCCACGCTGCTCACCGGCGTATGGGTCGGCGCCTTGGCGTGCGCGATCTTGGTGGCTAACAACCTGCGCGACATCCGAGGCGATCAGCAGGTCGGCAAGCGAACCGTGGCAACCCGCCTTGGGGACGCCAGGACTCGGGTGCTCTACGTGATCTTGGTCGCACTCAGCGGGTTG
Organism: uncultured Actinomycetota bacterium; assembly: GCA_963840505.1. Lineage (GTDB taxonomy): Bacteria > Actinomycetota > Actinomycetes > Propionibacteriales > Propionibacteriaceae > Microlunatus. Next base: position 118,660 of record CAWIZB010000018.1, on the reverse strand, counting down.
TTGATCATCATCGTGGCCTTCCTTACGACCTGGTGGGCGCTCCTCGGGCTGGCCGGACTGTTCTTGATCATTCCTGCCGTGCGGCTCGTGACGTCCGGAGCCATCGGTCTGGCGCTGATCGGCGTACTCAAAGCCACCGGGCTTGCAGAGCTCGCGAGCTCCGTCGGGTTCGCAATCGGGTTGATCCTGGGAAATGCGGGCTGAGCCCTTCGACGGGCTCAGGGCGCATGGCTGGGCCAGGTGCCGGAGGCCTGGAACGCTTCGAGCGTGGCCAGGCGCGGAGCCAGGTCCCAACCTCGCTCGGCGACCCAGGCGTCGTCGTAGTACGTGTGGGCGTAACGGCGGCCGTCGTCGCAGAGCAAGGTGATGACGCTGCCCCGTTTGCCCTCGGCTTTCATTTCCGCGATTAGCTGCAGCGCTCCCCACATATTGGTTCCGGTTGACCCACCGACCCAGCGGTCCAGTTTGCTGGTGCACCATCGCATGGCGGCGATCGATGCAGCATCCGGCACCATGATCATCCGGTCCACCAGCGACGGAACGAAGCTCGGCTCCACTCGCGGGCGGCCGATGCCTTCGATCTTCGAGCCGGCGGCGGTGACCGTCGCATCCCGGTTCCGCCACCCGTCATAGAACGCCGAGTTCTCGGGATCGACGACACAGAGCTGCGTGAAGTACTTCTTCAACCTCAGATAGCGGCCGATGGTGGCACTGGTACCGCCGGTGCCGGCCCCGACAACCACCCAGACGGGTATTGGAAACGGCTCGCGGCTCAGCTGAGCGAACATCGACTCGGCGATGTTGTTATTGCCGCGCCAGTCGGTGGCCCGTTCGGCATAGGTGAACTGATCGAGGTAGTACCCACCGCAGCTGTCGGCAAGGTCGGCCGCCACCTGGTAGATCGTCGTCGGATCCTCGACCAGCTTGCATTGCCCGCCATAGAACTCGATCAGCCCGATCTTCTCTCGTACGGTCGAGGCTGGCATGACAGCCACGAACGGCAGGTGGAGCAGCCGCGCGAAATAGGCCTCGCTGACTGCGGTGGACCCGGAGGACGCCTCCACCAGGGTGGTGCTTCGGTAAATCCAGTTGTTGCAGAGGCCGTAGAGCACCAGCGACCGCGCCAAACGATGCTTCAGGCTTCCGGTCGGGTGCACCGACTCGTCTTTCAAGTAAAGACTGATACCCCATTCCGCTGGCAGCGGAAACCGATGCAGGTGGGTGTCGGCGCTGCGATTCGCATCCGCCTCCACTTGTCCGATCGCCCACTCCAACCAGGCACGGTCATTCCTATCGGCCCGCTCCACAATCGCTAAATTACCGGTGGACGCCCGGCGCGCGTCATGCGCCAGATCGTTCGCCAACTCATCGGGCGCCGCTCTCCGCCGGACTGGGTGAGCCCGATCCGGTACCCGCGCAACGTCTCGACGAGCGCGCTACGCGACCGTAGCCGGACCGCCGACACTCCGGCCCACACCAACACGTAGGGCACACCGACCGCCAGCGGGAGGTTACGTCTGGCGAGCCAGATCCGATTCCGAGCCTGATATCGGTAGAACTCCGCGTGCCGGGTGGGCTGAATGGCCGGGTGATGCACCTCGATTGCCCCGTCATAGCGAACGTGGAAACCACCGTCCCACACCCGCCAGGCCAGGTCGATGCCTTCATGGGCGTACCAGAACGGCTCCGGCCAGCCGCTGGCGTACTCGAACGCATCGCGCCGGACCGCGACCGCGCCCTCCCAGACGTTCATCGCGGGACTGCTCCGAGCTGGGTCGCCGACGCGTACGCGTGGCGTCCAGCGCCTGGGAGCCTTTAGTCCGTGAGGATCGACGACCCTGGGCTGGATCATGCCCAGCGTTGGATCGGCGGCGAACTGCATCGCCATTCGAGCCAGGATGTCGTCCTCCGGGAGGCAGGCATCATCGTCGAGGAAGAACAGCAACTCCCCTTGGACCAAGCTCACTCCAGCGTTACGACCGGCTGGAATGCCGAGGTTCTCACTCAACCCGTGGCCCTTCACCCCGTCAGGCAAGCCGACTGGCTGCCACCCGTTGCCGACCACAACAACGTCGAGGTCGACGTCGCGCTGATTCAGCAGACTGGCAAGGCCGCGTTTCAGATCGTCGGGCCGGTTGCCCATCGTCAAAACGACGACCCCGAACTTCGGCTGCGCAGGCCCGCTCATCGCAGCCTGGACGATGCCAACACGGCAATCAGATGACCAATCAGTGTCACGCCGGCTGCGATGACGAGTGCTGCGAGCAGCACCTTGGTTGCTGCACCGCCAACGAAGAGGTCGATGATCGCGGCGATGAGCACCAGGATGGACAACTCAACGGAATGGAAGACCTTGTGGAACGGCACCAGCCCTGCCAGCCGCCGCGCGGTACGGAGCGCACCTCCCCTCGGCGTCCGCACCTCCTCGGCGTCCCGCATCTGCGGCAAGCCGGCGTAGTGCCGCGCAACATGCACCAGATCGTTCTCGACCTTGTTCAAGGCGATCAGCAAACCGAGCAGCAGGCCGGCGCTGATCCAGATCCCGCTGAGCCGCAGTTCACCGGTGGCACGGACGCCCAGAGCGACAGCGATCCCGCACTCTGCCACGTAATGCCCGACTCGATCGAGGTAGACCCCGCGTGGCGACGAGGTTTGTCGCCACCGCGCGACCTCCCCGTCGCAGCAGTCCAGCAGCATCTGCAGCTGGACCAAGATCACCGCGAGAATCGCACCGGAGAGGGCGGGCCAGCCGGTGGCGACCGCAGCGGCGGCCGCAGCGATGATCATCAGCCACGTAACGCCGTTGGCGCTGAACCCGCCTCGCAGCAGGATCCGTGTGAGATAAGGGGAAATGTCCCTCAGGTAGGCATGCGCGACCCAGTGTTCAGCGGCGGCACGGCTACGGACGCTCGGGGGCTGCGTCACCTCACGCAGCTGGGTGATCGTCGGCCGAGCGGGTCGCTCGGCGCCGACATCGAAACCGGCCGTCACCACGACCCGCCGTGCCCGCTCAGATCTCGGCGCCCAGACATGGCGACATGTCCGCGAGGCATCCCGACAGCCTAGTGCCCTCGACGGGAAGTTCCTTGACGCTTGGCGACGTTCAGGTGCGTGCCTGGGCGCCCCCAAGCGTCAAGAGATTTCCTTTCGAGGGCACGGGCGTCGCCTGTTGTGTCGACCCGGGCCCAAGACGCATACTTCCGTTATGGGGCGGTATCTACCGATCATCATCATTGCGTTGCTGATGATCTACTGTGTCGTCGAGGTCGCTCAGGCCCCGCCGTACGCCGTCCGCCGGATGCCTCGCTGGCTCTGGGCGACTGCGATCATCTGCCTGCCGCTAGCCGGCGCCGTCTGCTGGCTGTTGCTTGGTCGGCCTAACGCGGAGTCCTCGGGCACAAAGCAGACGCAGCTTCCGAAGGCACCCGACGACGACATCGATTTCCTGCGCGGGCTCTGAGTCCACGCAGGCCTATCAGGATCGTTGGAGCTGGTAGGCGCGCTCAATCGCATCCTCGAACCGTTTCGTGCCCTGCTGGGCACTTACATCACCGAAATAGTGGTAGGCAAGCCCCCGGAGTTGCTCCCGTGCGGCCGAATCACCTTGCAGTGCGCGGACTCTCGTCAGCACCTCTCCGGCGTCCGCGACACCCAGCAGCGGCAGGGTGTCCAGCAGCGGTGAGGCTGGGCGGTAGGCGGTTGGCGCCGGCTCGGTGATCACCAGTGGTTTGCCCGTTGCCAGCCAGTCATAGGCAACGGCCGACACATCGGTGATGCAGACGTCTGCGAAGTCCCACTGCCAGCCATAGCCGTCGCAATCAACAAGGTGCCGGTCGCCGGCCTTCGCGAGCAGGGCTCGGACGGCTTTGTCCGCGTCGCGATACTCGCGAGTGGTGTAGCCGGTCCGGGGGTGCGGGCGGTAGATGATGCGGATCGACGGATCAGCAAGAAGAGCCTCGATGATCGACACGCCGTGACTGGCCAGCGACCCGTAGGCAATGCTCGGCCGATCACCCGCCCAGGTGGGCGCGTACCACACCCGGGTTCCGGAGTCGCGTGGCCAGAGCGGGGCGCCTGGGTAGCTGTAGTCAAGCTGTGGGCGGCCGACCAGCAGCGTGCGCTCGGTCGCATCGAAACCGCGCAGCGCCTGACCGAGGCGATCGCGACCCGCATCGCCGCCGACAAAAACCAGGTCGTACGCCTTGTGCTGGTTGGAGACACTTCCCCCCTTGTCGCTTTCACCGTGCCCAATCTGAATGTGCACCGGGCCCGGAAACCGCAACATGCGGAAGTTCGCCTCGAGCTGATTGAGGTAGAGCACCACCCGGACGTCCCGTTCACCGACCAGCCGTTCGAGTGCTGCGCTGCCACGGACGAAAGCAACCGGGAGGCTGCTGGTTCGAAGCACCAGCTCCCCGGTGTCGGGCCGGTCGACGATCACGAAGACCGGACGCTGCAGGGCCAGATGTTCCAGCGGAAGACGCCACTGCTCGAACTGGTAGAGATTTTCCGGGCCGGTGGCGAAGAAGACCGCAATCCCAGCATTGGGCACCGGCCCGTTGCGACCGGCCCGCTCGGCGAAGCCACCGGACGCCACCTCGTTCCGCAGTCGGGCCCCGGCGGCGCGCGCGGCCCACGCGGTTCGGCCACCCAGGCGCGTCAGGATCTGCGGACCGAAGCGGGTCATGCCGAGGTGGCGGGCGCCTTCTCGGACTCCTTGGCTGCGGGCACATCCTGCTTGAAGGCTTCCCCGACCTGACGCTCGGTGCGGTCGGCGCTCCACTCGGTGTGGAAGGAGCCGTCCTTGTCGACGCGGCGGTAGGTGTGCGCGCCGAAGAAGTCCCGCTGGGCCTGGATCAGCGCGGCGGGCAGCCGCTCGGCCCGGATCCCGTCGTAGTAGGCCAGGGACGAGGAAAACGCCGGAATGGGGATGCCGTTCTGAGCCGCACCGGCAACCACTCGTCGCCACGCGGCCAGGCAGGTGCCGACGGCGTCGACGAAGTAGTCGTCGGCCAGCAACAGGGGAAGATCACCCTCGCGCTCGTACGCCTCGGTGATCCGGTTCAGGAACCTGGCCCGAATGATGCAGCCGCCCCGCCAGATGCGGGCCATAGCGCCGCGGTCGATGTCCCAGCCGAACTCCGCGCTGGCGGCCGCGATCTGGTCGAACCCCTGGGAGTAGGCGACGACCTTCGACGCGTACAGCGCCTGCCGCACGTCCTCGACGAACGCGTCACGATCGCCGACCTTCCACTCCCCGGTGCTGGCAGCCAGTTTCCGGTGCGCCGCCTCACGTTGCGGCACCGATCCGGACAGCGCACGCGCGAAGGTCGCTTCCGCGATGCCGGTGATCGGCACGCCGAGGTCGAGAGCGTTCTGCACCGTCCAGCGGCCAGTGCCCTTCTGCTCGGCCTGGTCCAGGACGACGTCGACGAACGCGTTCCCCGTCTCGGCATCGACCTGGCCGAGCACCTCGGCGGTGATCTCGATCAGGAACGACTCCAGGTCGCCCTCGTTCCAGGTCTTGAAGATCTCGCCGATCTCGGCCGCACTCGCGCCGGTGGCCTGCTTGATCAAGTCGTACGCCTCGGCGATCAACTGCATGTCGGCGTACTCGATGCCGTTGTGAACCATCTTGACGAAATGACCGGCCCCGTCCGGACCGACATAAGTGCAGCAAGGGACGCCGTCGACCTTCGCGGCAATGCTTTCCAGCAAGGGACCCAGCGACTCGTACGATTCGCGCGAACCGCCTGGCATGATCGATGGGCCGTTGAGCGCGCCCTCCTCACCGCCGGAGACACCGGTGCCCACAAAGTGCAGGCCAATCTCGGCCAGCTTCCGCTCCCGGCGGATGGTGTCGGGGAAATGCGCATTGCCCGCGTCGATCAAGATGTCGCCGGGTTCCATCAGTGGAGTCAGTTCATCGATCACCGCATCAGTCCCGGCACCGGCTTTCACCATGATTAATACGCGACGCGGACGCTCCAGTGAGGCGACGAAATCGGGCATGGATTCGGACGGAATGAACGTCCCCTCTGACCCGGCCTCGGCGATCAGCGACTCAGTCTTGGCGTAGCTGCGATTGTGGATCGCCACGCGATGACCATGCCTGGCGAAGTTGCGTGCGAGGTTGCGGCCCATGACCGCGAGGCCTGTGACACCGATCTGAGCAAGTTCAGCCATCCTGGAAACTCTCCTTTGGGCCGTTCGGGTGGTTGTGAGACGATCGATCAGCGAACGGGGTCGCTGTGCCGTTGGCTCAGCGTATCGGCTTACGCTCATGGGCGCGTCGGGCGATAGCCCCTGTCAGAACGTCGCGCTGGAGGGAAAGAATGCTTCAGCCGCTAGGCATCAGTGCCGAAGCGGAGGCCATATATGTCGCGCTCGGGCCACTGGCTTCGGCGTCGGTGGCTGAGCTGGCGCGGCTCACGTCATCAACCTCTGAGTGTGTGGCTGAGACCCTCGAGGAGTTGCGAAAGCTCGGGCTGGCAACGGATTCCTCATTGGGACATTGGCGGGCGTTGCCCTTACTCGATGTGGTCAACCAGCTCAAGGCCCAGCGATTGTCCGAGATCGAGTTGGCGAGTGTGGCGGCCGAGTCGCTGGAGAGTCACCTGGCGGCCGCTGGGGCGACCGAGGACGACGTCAAGACCATTGTCGGACGCGAGTCGATAGTCGCCGTACACCGAGACCTGATGGATTCCGCCCGTCGGGAGATCTGCTTCTTCGACAAGCCGCCGTACGCGCAGATCAGGTCGACCATCACCGAAGAGGCTCTCAGCGTCGAGCCGGAGTGGCAGGCGCTGGAGCGAAACGTGATGATGCGATGCGTCTACGACCCAGGCTTCGACGCCGATCGACTTACCGAACTGAGTCTCTTCGCCAAGAAGGGCGAACAGTCACGTACGTCACCGGTTCCGATGAAGTTGATCATCATCGATTCTCATACTGCCCTCATCCCATCGATGCGTTCGTACGCCCCAGGGCATGAACTCAGGGCCTCGGTCGTGCGCCATGCCCTGCTGGTCGAAGCACTGCAGTGGCTCTTCGAGGCGGTGTGGGAGGCGGCGGTGCCGATCATGACCTCCGTCAACAGTGAAAACGATCCACGTCGCCAGATGTTGATCTCAATGCTGATGACCGGCTCAACCGACTCTGCAATAGCGAATACGTTGAACATCAACGTGCGCTCGGTCCGGCGCTGGATCTCTGAACTTATGGATGAGCTGGGGGTGTCGACGCGGCTGCAGCTAGGCGCAGCACTCGTCAGGTCAGACGGTTTACGCGGCGGCAGATCCGTTGCATACCTGAATTATCAGCCTCAGACCCGGATCGGGCATGGAAGCTAAATCCCAAAGCCACGCCCGCGGTCCGAATCTGAACCGCGGGCGTCGCCCAGGGGGAGGAACTCCGAGCGGAACCTCGGGGAAAAGTTCCACACGGGCTGTGCTGGTCGAGCCACGCTCAGTACGCATCTCGACCACCGGGAACGTCAGGTATCCCGGCTTCCTTGCGGAAGATCTGGTGCTTGCCTTGTCTATGACAACACTATCTGACTTTGGACGCGATTTCACTAGCCTTTCGACCGCGATTTGGCACGCGGTTCAGAGCAGAAGCAGAAATGTGCGCTGCGTTTGGCTTAGAGAATGTGCGCTGCGTTTGGCTTAGAGGCTGTGCCCCCGAAGGCTATGTCCGCGAAGACTGTGCCCCCGAAGACTGTGTCCGCGAAGACTGTGCCCCGAAGACTGTGTCCCCGAAGGCTATGTCCGCGAAGGCTATGTCCACGATTGATGCTCTGCATTTGAGTTTCCCTTCTTGACGTCCCGCCGTGCCGGCGCAGCCGGCCGGGCGAGAACCTGAGCTTGTCAAGATGGACGCTATGCATGGCCTATGTCGAAGTCACGCGAAAAGGGCAGCAGGAAGCGGACATGTCCTAAAGTGGACATGCCAAAATCGCGTTAGGTGCTTCGCGCACTTTCCAACGCGTCGCCAGTGAGTGCGACTCAGGCACGCACGCCCTCGGTCCATGGCCCCAGTTGGCCACAGAATCGGCCCCATCGGATGGTGGCCGTCACCGATTGTGCGCCGTCAATCGAACCCACAGAACAGGTAGCCGTCGCACGCGCGAGGTGACCCATTCCGAAGTCAGCCTGAAACGTGCGGGGGCATGCCGTCAAGAACCCTGCTCAAAAATTCTCCCCCGATGGTCGCAAAACCGAATGTAACCTGCCTGTGAGCATGCTGCAGGCGGTCGCAACGAATTCATCAAACCATCAGGTGACCTAAGTGCGCTGCATTTTTGTGCCATCTTGTCGGAGACCATGTTGAGGAGGGCGTCATGTGCTGCACCTTTGTTCCGCCCTACCTGCTGCAGCGCGTCGCCCTGTGGGGCGGTACTCGTCAGGCGTCCGCATCCGGCAGGGAAACACTGCAGGTCGATGACCGTCTGCGGGCCCGACGGGAGTCGCCAGCGGATCAGATGGCTGCTCCACGCCTGCCTGGCACCAAGAAGCGGGTGGTGCACACTGCCAACAACACGGAGTTGCTGCCCGGGGAGGTTGCCCGGAGCAACGGCGACCCCCCGGTCGGTGATCCAGCGGTTGACGAGGCGTTCGAGTCATCCGGTCAAGTCTGGGATATGTTCGACAGCCAGTTCGGCCGGCAGTCGATTGACGGAGGTGGCGGCACGGTCTCCATCACCGTCCACTACGGGCGTGATTACGACAACGCATTCTGGGACGGAACTCAGCTGGTCTTTGGCGATGGAGATGGGCAGATCTTCGACCGCTTCACCAAGCCAATGGATGTGATGGCGCATGAGTACACGCATGGTGTCACCCAGTTCACGGTCGGATTGGCTTATCAAGACCAGCCAGGCGCCCTGAACGAGAGCATTAGCGACGTTTTTGCCTCGATAGCCAAACAGCACGTGCTCGGCCAGACTGCGGCCCAGGCTGACTGGCTCATCGGGGAGGGACTTTTCATGCCGGGGATCAACGCCAGAGCGCTCCGATCAATGCGAGAACCCGGAACGGCGTACGACGACCCCCAAATCGGCAGGGATTTGCAGGTGGGCTCAATGTCGGACTATGTCGTAACCGATACGGACAACGGCGGTGTCCATATCAACTCAGGAATTCCCAACCGGGCCTTCGCCCTGGCAGCGCTGGAGATTGGTGGGCACAGCTGGGAGAAGGCTGGCCAGGTTTGGTATGACACGCTGGTCAATGGTCAACTGAGTGCGCAAGCCGGCTTTGAGTCGTTCGCACAGGCTACGGTCACCTCAGCACGTCGCCTTTTCATGAACGACCCGTCGGTCGCGGAGAAAGTTTGGGCCGCGTGGGTCGAGGTCGGCCTGCTCGCTGCGGGTGTTGATCTCGCGGTGGCTCAGGACGCACGCGCTGGCATCACCGAGTCCGCTGGTTCATCCGAGCCCCCGACCGGCTCCTCGCCGGCGGGCCCCGACGAGCCCGCGACCGTCGCGGTGTGTCGCAGCGGAGGCTTTGCCGGCACCACCAAGATCGGGCAATTGGATCTCAACTCTGATCCGGAAGGGCCGGAGGTCCGGCACCTACTGATGAGTGTCGGCCTGCAGCCAATTACGGCCACACGGCCGGCTCCAGATCGGTTTGTCTACACCGTTGAATATGGCGACTGGCGCTTCACGGTGCCAGAGCAGGACCTCACGCCCGAGTTGCGCCGGCTTGTCCAGGTCGTGCTGAACCGCGGCGCCAACTAGCTCGGCATTTCGGCAGCGATTGAAGCGCACAGGATGCGCAACATCGTTGCGGTCCCGTGATCAGACCACCTTGCGCATCGGGAGAGTCTCTATGCGCCTTCGATAGAGTGACAAGCGTGCCGACGGGGAGAGCGCGCGACCCAATCTATCCGCGCTCAGTCGGGGTGCTTGGGCACGGATTCCTGGCCGAGCCGGTCCTGCAGCGGCTGTTGCGCGCGCTGCCGGCAGCGACGCACATTTCGACGTACGGTCGGAACCCTGACCTGCTCGCTGAGCTTCAGCAGCTGGGCGCCCACCGCGCTGCGAGTCCTGCCGATCTCGCTGCGCGCAGCGAATACGTCCTCGTGCTGCTTGAGAAATTGGAGGATCTCGAGGGCGATCTCAGCGGTTCGAGCGGGCTGCAGGCTGGCGTCCACAGTCCCACGATCCTTGTGATGGGAGCGATCTCCACTCCAGATGACCTACGCAATCTGGCCGGTGAACTGGCCGATAAGACCGCTGGTCTGCTCCGGGTGGTCGACGCTCCGCTGAGCGGAACCCACGTAACGGCCGCCCGAGGCGACCTGTCCATCGTGATCGGCGCCACGCCAGGCCTTTACCGGGACGCGTTGCCCGTACTGGAGTTGCTCGGAACCTGCGTACGCGTCGGTGGTGTGGGCAGCGCCCAGATTGCCAACGCTTGCGAGCAGTACATCATCGCGGCTACCGCCATGGCGCTCAGCGAGGCGGCTGTCATCGCCGAACGTGCCGGCCTCGACCTATCCCGGGTTCTGCACAGCTGGGAGCTATCGCCCGCGGGCAGCCAGGTGCTTGGATCGGCCCGAGCCAAACTGCTCAATCGGGACTTCCAACCCGATCTACCCGCTGGGGCTTCACTGGCGCCGCTCGAAGTCGCGGCTCAACAAGCCTGGCGAACAGGTACTTCGGCGCGGCTGCTGGCAAACGTGCAGGAACTCTTTCAGCTGTTGGATCGAGCCGGCCTGAGCAGTCAGGATCTGACGTCGACCTACCAGTACCTAGCCGCACAACACCCCGAGCGCCGCGAAGCACAGGCTTAGCTGCCGCGACGTCGGGGTGCGTACGAGAATTGGGAAGGGCGGGCCCGGGCGGGCAGCCACTTGCGCGCCTCGCCGACCCGGGGTTCTGCGGTCAGGTGAGCTGAAGAATCACTATCACCAAAATGATGATGACAAGGACACCGATAATGGTTCCGATAATTCCCCGGTTCATGGGCAGGACCTCCTCTCCAGCCTTTGAGGTACCCGGCAAGCTGCCGACGTAAACACTAGGGCCGCAGACACTGGCACCTGGGTCGTTGGCGAAATCTGTATTTCGAGGTCAGGGCGTCCAGCCGAGCAGCGTCGTACCGGCGCGCATGCCGCTGAACAGGATGGCGGCGGCGATCACAGGCAGCAGCACCACGCGCCACGGGTGTCGGCGGATCCAAAGACAGCCCAACACAACCAAGACCACCCAGATCGCAATGAAGCCGATGACTGCCCACAAAGGAGCCATCAGTCCGGTGGCGAAAAACCAGATCGACATGGCGAGCAGCCCGGCGAGGGCGAGGCCGCCCAGCACGTAGCCGATGATCGACGGCCTGGCCCGTGGTTCGCCGGTGATCGTGGCTATGTTGCTTACTCCTCCCAAGGCAATGGCTTGCCTTCGGCGACCGGAGCTACCGGAATGACCACCACCGGCCGAGGCTGACGATGGGCCAGGTGGGCGGCGACCGAGCCAGTGAGGAACTGTTTGAGCCCAGCCCGTACGCCACCGCGGCGGCTGCCGACGATGATCATCTCGACATTCAGGATGTCGGCCAGCCGGGTGAGCGCATACGCGACGTCGCCTGCCAGCTCTCGAAACGACAAGTCAATGGTGTCATCGGCCACCGCTGCGCGGACCTGGGCCACCAGTCCTTGATCGAAGTCTGTGTCCTTTAGTTCAGGGAGGTCCGGATCGAGCGGGAGCGAGGCAACGGTGCCGTCGGGCAGCTCTTCCACCACATAGCGCCCTGGATCGACGTGCGCGCACACGAGCGCGGCGTCAAAGGTACGGGCGAAGCGAGCGGCCTGGCGCAGCACTATGTCCGGCTGGCCATAGGTCACCCCGACCAGGATCCGGCGCGCTGCCTGATTCTCCGCCATCGCCTCACTCCAGTGCTCGATCAGACCCTAGCGCCGGTAGCGCACGGGAGCCAGGCGCTTAGCGCGACAATGTATCTCGGTCGATTGGTCTGCCGGCCTCAAGCGACAGCAGAGTCGCCTTGGCCTCCAGCCCGCCGATGTAACCGCCGAGCGTCCCGTCGCTGCGCAGCACCCGATGGCACGGCACGACGACTGGTATCGGGTTGTTAGCACAAGCAGTGCCGACTGCCCTCACGGCGCGTGCCCGCCCGGTGGCTGCGGCAACCTCGGTGTAGCTCTCGGTGTGCCCGTAGTTGATCAACACCAGGTGCCCGAGCACGGCGCGCCGGAACCCGTGGGCCAGCCGGAAGTCCAACGGCAGTACGAAATCTCGGCGGTCCCCGGCGAAGTACTCCGCGAGTTGACGAGCCACCTGATCGAGTCGACGCGGAGCCCGCAGGATGCGCGGGCTGACCTGCTCCGAAAGCCCCTGCAGCACATGATCATGGTCTTCACGCTGGTACGCGACCCGGACCAGGCCTTGGTCCGTCGCCGCCAGGAGCAGGGTGCCGACGGGCGAATCCACCGTCCGGTACGCGACATCAAGCAGCCGGTCGGCTTCGGCGGCCGCCACAAGTTGATCATGGAGGCGGGTCATCGCCTGCACATCCTCGGCATTGATCGCGGCGAGTACAGGGTCACTGGAGTTGATCACGAGCGGGATTCCTTCTGCGATGTGATTGTTGGGGACTCGAGGTAGCGGTGGCGGAGAGACCGGATGCCGTCAAGGGCGGCCCGCCGGGCGGCGTCGGTCGACCCGCCAACGAGCGCGGCGACCTCCGCGTACGGCAGGCCGGCCACATGGTGGTAGGCGACTGCTTGTCGCTGCTTGATCGGGAGGGCACGGAGCGCGGCCCACAGGTCGTCGTCAACCGGTTCCCAGCTACTGGAGGCGGACCCGGTCTCTGCGACCACGGCAACCGGCGTCGCTCGGCGGCTCTGGGCCCGGAGTACGTCAATTGCCTTGTGATGGGCGATAGTGACCAGCCAAGCCTCAATATTGGCGCCGTCAGCGAGGTCTGGATAAGCGCGCAGGGCAGCAAGAAAGGTCTCTGACCACGCATCGTCAGCATCCGGCCGCGCCAACACGGCACGGCACACTCGGAGCACGGTCGGTCCATGCTCTGCCACGATCTCTTCAAACGGCCGCTTCGTCCTCATCACCCCTGTAGACGATGGCACGGGGCAAAACGTGAGGTCACCTGGCGCCCGAAGTGGGACAAGGAAGCAGGACGGTGCTCGTGTATTCAACCAATCGGTTGACAACGCCGGAGAGCCTGTCGTAGGCTCTAATTCAACCGATCGGTTGAATAGCTGCAAGGCAAGGCAAGGAGGCTGACATGAGCGAGGATCGACTCTCTCGAGTCTTCGCCGCCTTGGCCGATCCGACTCGGCGTGACATCGTGGCACGGCTATCAGTCGGGGATGCCACGGTGGGCCAACTTGCCGCCCCGTACGACGTCTCGATCCAGGCCGTCTCCAAACACCTCAAGGTGCTGGAAGATGCCGGGTTGGTGAGCCGCAGTCAGGATGCGCAGCGCCGCCCGCGGCACCTCGAGGCTGAGGTGTTCGACCTGATGACCGCGTGGATCGAGCGATACCGCCGGCAGGCTGAGGAGCGATACCGGCGACTCGACGCCGTACTCGCCGCAATGGACGACGAAAGTGAAACCACCAACATCAAAGGAGCAGCATCATGAGCACGAATGCCACCGAGCAAGCCGCGAAGCGCGAGACCACGATCGAGGCTGACCCCAACCTGCCTACGATCCGCATCGTTCGTGACTTCGACGCGCCGCCCGACAAGGTCTTCAGGGCCTGGATCGACCCGGAGCTGGTCGCCCAGTGGCTCGGCCCGAAGAGCACCGAGATGAGGATCGACCAGTGGGACGCTCGCACCGGAGGCAACTATCGCTATGCGGCGTTGCAGGCTGGCGAGGAGGTAGCCGCCTTCTACGGGTCCTTCCATGAGGTGCGACCAAACGAGCGGCTGGTCCAGACCTTCACCTGGGAAGGCATGCCCGATGGCGTCAGCCTGGAGACCATGACGTTCGAAGACCTTGGAGACGGTCGGACCCGTACGGTCGGTCTCTCGGTAGTGGAGAACTTCGAGGGGCGAGACGCGATCATGGCGAGCGGCATGGAGGTCGGGGTCTACGAAGGCTACGACAAGCTGGATGCCCTACTCGCCCAAGGCTGAAGATTCCAGCTTGTCAGCGTCTCAGCGGGCCATAGCCGGCTGAGACGCTGACATGTTGGCCCTTGCGAAGCCTCCTTGCAGTCTATGTTTGCCTGATTCGGCGAGAAACTCGATCACTTGCGACGGGAGCTGCTGGTGCTGGATCCGACGGTGGCCACGCTCGACCAAATTGACCGCCTGGCAGCGGCCGTACTCTGATGATCGTTGCCCAGACGGCGCTCGCTGTGACTGGCTCGACTGGTCGGCTAGGTTCGCGAGTAGCCCGCGGACTTTCCCGGCTTGGCGTGGAGCAGCGACTTTTGGTCCGCGATCCAGCGAAGGCCCCTGCCTTATCCGGCACACTTATCGCGACGGCCGAGTATGCCGACGGGGCCGCGGTCCGAACGGCGTTGACCGGTGCCCAGACCGTGTTCATGGTCTCCGCCGCCGAGACCGCCGACCGCGTCCAGCAACACCTCACCTTCATTGACGCGGCCGTCGACGCCGGCGTACAGCGCATCGTGTACGTGTCCTTCTTCGGCGCCTCGCCAACGGCCAGCTTTACGCTGGCCCGCGACCACTGGGCAACCGAGGAGCATCTGCGCTCGGTCGGCGTTGCCCATACGATCTTGCGCGACAACATCTATGCCGACTTCACGCCGCACTTCCTCGGCACCGATGGGAACATTCGTGGACCAGCGGGCGGCGGGCGGGTTGCGCTCGTGGCCCAGGCCGATATTGCTGAGGTTGCGATTGCGGTCCTGACCAGCGATGGCGCGTACGACGGTCGGACGTTGAACCTCACCGGGCCCACGGCTCTCACCATGAACGAGATCGCCGGCATCCTGAGTGATCATCTCGGCCAAACCGTCTCTTATGTCCCCGAGACCATTGAGGAGGCATACGCGTCACGTGCCGTCTACGGCGCGCCGCCGTGGCAAGTCGACGCCTGGGTCAGCACATACACCGCGATCGCCGTCGGCGAGCTGGCCGAGGTGAGCGAGGACATTCCTGAGGTGACTGGTCATCCGGCCACGTCCTTGGAACAGGCCCTTGCTGCTGTGTGAAGCTAGGCGTTCCGCAGGATTCGCGCCACCTCGCGCTGGCCGCGCCGCTCAGCATGCTGCAGAGCTGTCACGCCTTCTCGATCGGTGATCTTAGGATCGGCGCCGGCGTCGAGAAGTGTGGTCACGATCTGCTGGTAGCGCCGGGACCCGTCGCCGAGGATCACCGCCTCCAGCAGCGCGGTCCAGCCGAGGTTGTTCACGTGGTTGACCTCGATGTCAGTGCGTACCGCGCGCCGCACGTAGGCAAGGTGGCCGCGCTCGCTCGCCGGGATGAGCGATGTACCGCCGAACCGGTTGCGGATCGTCAGATCAGGCCCGGCAGGCAGCAGCACCTCGAGCATGTCGACGCTGCCGGTCACCCCGGTGACCAGCCAAGGCGTGTCGTGCTGGTCGTCCAGCGCATCAGGGTCTGCGCCCAGATAGACCAGCAACCGGGCGACCGCGAGCCGGTCCTCGGTGACGGCTAGCAACAGTGGCGTACGTCCCTTGTCGTCGCGAGTTTCCAGACTCGCGCCGGCCCGAATGGCGAGTGCCGCGGCGGTTGCGTCACCACGCTCGGCGGCAGCGAGCAAGCGCCGGTTGGCCTGCTGTTTCGAAGGCCGGTCCGCCTCCAGCGCGGCGCCTAGCACCTGCGCGATCTCCCGGTAGCCCTTGGACGTGGCGTGCTCGATCGGGGTGATCTGGTCACGTTGGGACCGCAGTCGTAGGTCAGCGCCGGCGGCGACCAGGACCCGCACGGTGTCCACATAGCGCCCAGATCCATCGCCCAGAATGATCGCCTCGTGCAGCGCGGTCCAGCCCAGGTTGTTGATGTGGTCGATCTCGACGTCCGCCTGGACGAGCCGGCCGGCGATGTCGCCGTGGCCGCGGTCGGCCGCCCGGATCAGCCCGGTGCCATTGAAGGAGTCCTTGGAGTCCACGTCTGCGCCGTGCTTCAGTGTCAGGTTCAGCAGCTCCAGGTAACCCTCGCTGGTGGAGATGAGGTAGGCGCTCTGCACTGTGCTGTCCTTGGCATTCACATCGGCGCCTTGGGCGATCAGGGCTCGGGCGCGGCGAAGGTCGTTGTCCCAGGCGGCAGCGATCAGCTGCTGATTCAGCCTTGCCTGCTCCTTCGCGTCGGGCTTCGGCGCTGACGTCTCCTTGGTTGGCCGGGGAGTCGGCTGGGGAGTCGGCGGCTTAGTCGATGCCGGTGATGAGGTGGCTTGCGTGGACGGACCGGAAGTCGCAGCATCTCCACCACTGCACGCTGCGGTGGCGAATACCACGGTTGTCAGGACTGCAAGGGAACGGACGGGTCTGATCGGATGCATGTCCTTCACAGGATGCCACCCTGGGACCGGAGGTAGTTTGGCCGCCATGACCGCCTTTCCGGGTGAGGGTGACTCGATACCCGTGGTACCCGCCGATGATCCGCGTGCCGTCGCAGCCACGGTGGCCATACAGGCTGGCGACCTCCCTGAGCTCGACCGGCTGCTCACTGCCGACCCGTCGCTGGCCAGGGCTCGGATTGGCAACGAGGACTGCTACCGGACGCTGCTGCATGCAGCAACTGACTGGCCCGGGCACTTTCCCAACGGTCCGGCGGTCGTGGAGCGTCTGGTCGCCGCGGGCGCCGATGTGAACGCACACAGCCGGTTCAGCTCACACACCGAAACGCCGCTGCACTGGGCCGCGAGCAGCGATGACGTCGCGGTGCTCGATGCGCTGCTCGATGCCGGAGCCGACGTCGAGGCGACTGGGGCTGTCCTGGGCGGCGGAAGCGCGCTCGCCGACGCCTGTGGCTTCGGCAACTGGGCCGCGGCCAGGAGACTCGTCGAGCGAGGTGCGCGTACCCGCTTGAGCGATGCGGCTGCCCTCGGGCTGCTGGACCGAGTCGAGGCCTTCTTCGCTGATGGGTCTGGTCCAGATCCTCAGATGATCACTCAAGCGTTCTGGAGTGCCTGCCACGGTGGCCAGCGCGATACGGCCGAGTACCTGTTGGAGCGAGGCGCGGAGATCAACTGGATCGGATGGGACGAGAAGACGCCGCTCGATGTTGTCGATCAGACCGTCGCTCCCGATCTTGCTGCATGGCTCCGAGTTCGGGATGCGAAGCACGCGAACGAGCTTCAAACCCGCAAAACCTGACGCCAGATTGAGTCAAACTCCGCGACACACCGTTCGGGCCGCGACTGGCGTGTGGAAATGCGGGAATCAACGCAACACCCCGCAACCCCTTAGTGCCCTGGAAGGGAAGTTCCTTGGCGCTTGGCGACGTCCAGGTGCGTGCATCGCAAGGCCGACGAGGGAGGGATACCGGGTCGTATGTCGACTGAGGAGAACGCCGCGAGGTGCGTGCCTGGGCGCCGCGAAGCGTCAAGAGATTTCCCTTCCAGGGCACTAGGGTTCCCCCATGCACGCCGTCGACCCCGCCCGGCCGCCAGCGCGCACGGTTGTGGTGCTCGGCCTGCTCTCGACATTCGGGCCACTGTCGCTCGACCTCTACCTCCCCGTGCTGCCAGAGCTCGCCGACGACCTCGACGCGTCAGCGTCCGCGGCGCAGCTGTCGATCACTGCCTGCCTGGTCGGTCTTGCGGTTGGCCAGCTCGTGGCGGGTCCACTATCAGACCGGCTCGGCCGGCGGCGCCCACTGATCGTCGGGCTGGTTGGCTTTGTCCTGGCTTCCGTCGCGTGTGCCCTGGCGCCCTCTGCGGCAATCCTTGTGCTGCTTCGTTTTGTCCAAGGCCTGGCCGGCGCGGCCGGACTGGTGATCTCGCGCGCCATCGCGCGCGATCTCTATTCCGGACGTGCACTGATGATTTTCTTCTCCCGCTTGATCTTGGTGGCGGGACTGGCACCGGTGATCGCTCCCATCCTCGGTGGGCAGCTCAGCCGGATCATGGGCTGGCGCGGCATCTTTGGCGTGCTGGCCGGCTTCGGCGCGGTGCTACTCCTTGCAGGCTGGCTGGGACTGAAGGAGACCCTGCCACCAGAGCGACGGATCGTCGGTGGCCTCAGCAAAACACTGCACGGCTACAACACCCTCCTCCACGACCGCTTCTTCGTTGGCTGCGCGCTTTCCTCCGGCCTCGCCGGCGCCTCGATGTTCGCCTACATCGCAGGCTCGACCTTCGTGCTGCAGCGGATTTACGGCATGTCTCCTCAGGGCTTCTCGCTCGTGTTCGGATCGATTTCCCTCGCCCTCGTGATCGCCGCTCAGGTCGGAGGCCGTCTTGCCCTCGTTTGGCCGCTGACCCGCGTGCTCGGCTTCGGCTTGGCCATCAATCTGCTCGGTGCAACGTCCTTGCTGGCCACGGTGATCATCGGGCTGCCGCTGGGCGTGCTGATCGGAGCGCTTTCGGTGATGGTGAGCGCTGTGGGCCTGATCTTCCCGACGGCGAACGCTCTGGCGCTGGCCGACTACCCGGACATGGCGGGTACCGCCTCCTCCCTGCAGGGCCTCAGCCAGTTCGTCTTCGGCGCGGTGGCGGCACCATTCGTCGGCATCGCCGGTGAGCACACGGCGCTACCGCTTGGCATCGTCACCACCGCGGTGAGCCTGTGTGCCATCGCGAGCTTCACTGGCCTGGTGCTTCCCGTGGTACGGGCACGGATGAGTCGCTAGCGCCCGATCAAAGCCCAGCCGCCCGGGACCAAGGTCCCGATGATTGACGACCAATGCTCATGATCATCGATCACATACGCTGACCACCCTTGGAATCGTGGAGAAAGAGGACGCCACGTTCATGATCCCTGCAGGTGAGCGCGCTGGAAGCGGCGAGCAGTCCAGCCGCCGGTTGATCATCGTCGGCGTGGACAACTCAGCCGAGGCTGAGGCGGCTGCCCAGTGGGCAGTCCGAGAAGCCGAGCTGCGAAAGGATGACGTGCTCCTCGTCCACGCGGGGCCTCAGAGGCACCGGGCGCTGCTCGACAAGATCGCTGGCACCTTGACGGTGCCGCCGACCATGCATCTCGATCAGCTCGTCGCGATCGATAGCCCGGAGTCCCTACTCTCCCGGCTTTCTGAGCAGGCAGAGCTGACGGTGCTCGGTCATGATCATCCGGCCCTCGGTGGGCATATGCCGTTCGGGCATACGACGAGGTCGGTCGCCAGCATGTCGCGGCAGCCCGTGGTAGCGGTGCCCCGCGGCTGGTCGCCACGAGCCGACGACCGTCGCCCGGTAGCCGTCGCGGTCGATGGGCAGCATCCTTCTTCCAGCACACTCGGCTACGCATTCACCGAGGCGAGCCTGCACCAGGCTCCAGTGTTAGTGGTGCACTCAGCACCGTTGGCCGAGCTGGTCCCAGGCGAGCAGGACACCAGGCTCAACTTGGCCGAGATCCTGGCCGGCTGGAAGGCCGACTATCCAGACATCGACGTTGAGACCAAGCTGCTTGCCGGTGCGCCCCGCGACGCGGTGCCCTCGGTGTCGGCCGACGTACAGCTGCTGGTCGTCGGCACCCCGTACCGCGGTCGGGAGTGGACCCGCTGGATCCGCTCGGTCGCGCGTGCGGTACTTGATCGCGCCACTTGTCCGGTCGCAGTCATTCCGCAGCAGCACCCTCGCTCCCCGACGGCGGACTAGCCTTCAGCCAGAGCGGGTCAGGCGTCTCCGATCGACCACGCGATCGCGGGCGGGTGGACACGGGCGCAGCGCGGCCAGCCCTGCTCATCGGTGAGCACGACGCGCCCGACGAGGGGACGCCCAGTCCGTAACGCCTGGTCGATGAGTGCTGGGTCGACCTCGGCGAAGCGTAGCTTCGCGCCCCGGAAGTTCTCGACGCGGCCGTCGGGCCCCCGCCCGTACCAGCGAAGGCCGAGATGTCGATCATCGCGGTGCCCGCTGACAAACGGGCCGCCGAAGTCGCGGCCGCTCTCGATCTCGCGAACGGTGACGTCCATGGTCCACTTGGCCTCCGGTGCGTCACCTGGACAGAGATCAATCGCGGTGGTCCCTCGCTTCAGTCCGACATGGATGTCCTCGTAATGGCCGCCACCTGGCCGCGGACCGCAGCTCCGGCCC
The DNA here is from genome assembly GCA_963840505.1 of uncultured Actinomycetota bacterium. Taxonomy (GTDB): domain Bacteria; phylum Actinomycetota; class Actinomycetes; order Propionibacteriales; family Propionibacteriaceae; genus Microlunatus. The sequence continues at coordinate 98,483 of CAWIZB010000018.1, read as the reverse complement.
GGCAGATCGACGCCGTGCAGCTCGACGCGGAACGACCTCGCGGTCACCTTCGCCACTTGCCACCTCCGCCACTAAACGTATGTTCGCGATCACCGGTCACCGATGAGTGGGATACCCGCATGGCCAGTGCGCAAGTCTCGATTGGCGACCGTACCTCACTTGTCATCGCGAGCCTCGGCCTGCCGGTCACATTTTCAGCGTAGTCAAATGCGTGCCAAAGGGGTCTGTCCACGAGCCCATCAATGGGTAATGCTGGGAGTAGCCGTACGGCGTCCGCACAGCGGCAGGCGACTGGGTACTGCGGTGCCCGTTGCGCGGACGGCAGAGACACTCAGGAGGACACGATGAAGGCGGAGGTCGGCGATCGGATCGTGGTGGCCTCGGGCACGCTGCACCGGCCGATTCGAGACGGCGAGATCCTGCAGACCGGATCAGATGGCGGCGGCCCGTACCTGGTGCGATGGTCCGACAGTGGCAACGAGAGCCTGTTTTTCCCTGGCCCGGATGCCCATGTCGAGCATGTCCAGCGGGAGGGCGGCGACGCCGGCGGACAGCAGAGTTCAGCCGCATCGCGTACCCAGCCGACGAAGAGGTGGACAGTCGACATCTACCTCTACGAAGATCAAGCCTCAACTTCTGCGAACGCCGTCCTGCACAGTGATGTGCCGGCGCCGCTCGACGTCCGGGGTGAGGCGCGCCGCAGCCCGGCCGATCCTGATATGCCCGCGGTCGGCGACGAGGTGGCGGCGGCGCGTGCCTTGAGGCACCTCGCCGATCGGCTGCTCGAGATGGCATCCAGCGATCTCTCCGATGCCGAGGGCCGTCCGGTTTCGCTGAGCAGCTGAGCTGCTCGCCCTCGACGAGCAGCCAAGATCATGACTCAGTTGTGATCTTGGATTCTGTCGCGCCAGTACCCTGTGAATGACCCACAGGTTCGCTATGCGGAGTGATCATGACTGGGCATGGCGCGTGGTCGATCAGGTGACGCGTCAGCGTGCCCAGTCCGATCGAAGCCAGATGAGCGTCACGGTGACGCTCGACGATCAACAGCTCAGCGTCCTCGCACTCCTGCAGCAGGCCGTCCTCGATGACGCCCCTGACGGTGCGGGCGTGGAATTCCACCTCAGGATGACGCGTCGCCACGGCGGCTACCGCCCTGGCCAGGAAGGAGTCGGCCCACCTGGTCGCCTCTGCAAGCTCTTCCTCATCCGGGTCAACCCGGCCGCCGTAGGTGGGCGAAAACGGCAGATCCCAGACGTGCACGGCGATGAGCGGGCACTTTCGCGCGGTAGCCTCCACCACGCCAACCGCCAGCGCCCGCCCCCCAGAGTTGGGCCCGATTCCGACCACGATGCCGCGCTTGGCGTCTGCATCAAGCTGATCATGCCTGACCACCAGCACCGGACATCCCGCCTGGGCGGCGACCGTATGAGAGGTGGCGCTGTTGAAAGCGCGGCCCAGTGTGGACAGGCTCCGGTGTTGCACGATCAGCCCCTCCGCTGCCTGCGACTCCTGAAGCAGTGCATCGACACCGTTCTTTGGCACGGCCGCAAGGCGGATCTGGGTGCTGGGATCAACCATCGGGGACAGCGCTAACCGCGCCTCCTCGACCAGCCGCAGGCCGTGCGCGACGTGGCGCTGCGACGCCTCGCTCCCACTCGGCGCAATGGACAATCGTGGTAGACATCCATTGACCAGGGTGATTGTGAGCTCGCGCTGGCGGCTCATACGGGCGGCCACGTGCAGCGCGGCAAGGTAGTGGTCAGCACCGCTGTCCCCTATGCCAACGACGATCCGATCGCCCGTCTGCTCAGGCCCGTCCGGCTTCAAGCGTTCGGTGTCGGCATCACTTGACTCGGCGTTCTCCGCAGGTTGCGAGTCGTCGATCATCTGACTACCTCCTCGCAGCCCTCGACACCGAAATCATAGGCTTGGCCGATGGCGACCCCGGGAACCGCAGGTGGTGGTTTGCCCGTTCCCACCGGGCCACACCCGGTAGGCCGGGTCTCCTTCGACTGGGTCGACCATGCCCGGTTCGACATCTACGCGGCCAACCCCGATGCTCGCCGCGAATTGGTGGTGTTCGTTTGGTACCCGGCGAGTCCGCAACCAGGTGCCGAGTTCACGCCGTACCTTCCTTCGGCGTGGGAGCCCACCGCCGAGTTCCTTGGGCTCAACGTCGCGGGCCTGCGGTCACATGCAGTACCAGACGCACCGGTTGCAGCTGACAGCGCCGCATACCCCGTGCTATTGCTCTCACCCAGCGGCTTCACGCCGCTGCTGCTCAGCGCGATCGCTGAGGAGCTGGCAAGCCATGGCTTCATCGTCGTGGGTGTGAACCATACCTACGAGGCCACGGTGACGGCATTCGCCGATGGCCGTGTCGTCCCGATGAACCCCGCCGCCCTTGGTGGGGCACTGGGGCCGCAGGCGGGCTCACACGGGGAGGTCTTCCGCAAGCGAGCATCGGTGTGTGAGTACAAGACAGCCGACCTCGCTTCCGTCGCCGACCAGCTGGAGAACCTCAACACGGATTCGACCGAGCGTTTCGCCGGTCGGCTGGATCTCGCCCGGCTCGGTGCGCTCGGACACTCCTTCGGCGGCAATGCCGCTCTGGAGTTGTGCCGGACGGATCAGCGTTGCCGGGCGGCGGCCAACCTGGACGGTGCCTTGTGGACTGACGTGGGCACGGTCGGGCTCGACGGGCCGGCGCTCCAGATACTGGCCGAGCATGGTGAGTTCGCCGTGACAAGTGAGGATGCGGTCAAGGCCGGCGTGGCACCCAACGTCGAGTGGTTCGAGGCGGAAAAGGCGATCACCTTCGGAGGGTGGCGAAACGTCCAGCAGCGCGCCCAACCCGGCTACACCGTACAGGTCAGCGGCGCCAGCCATATCAGCTTCATGGATGTGCCGTTCCTGCCGGTGACAGATGCGTCAATCGTCAAGCCAGCACTCGACGCGACCACGATCCAACCGGACCGGATGTGGCGTATTACCTGCGACCTGCTGCTCGCGTTCTTTGCCAAGCACCTCAACGGTGCCGCCGCGCCGCTTCTCGAGCGGCCCGCAGACGACTACTCCGAACTGATCGTCGGCCCACCCTGACTGCCGTCGGCTCGGTGAGGTTTCGCGGGTGAGGTTTCGCGGGCGGCGATACGGGAAGATCTGTGCCAGTGTTTCTTTTGAAAGGTGCGGCCATGACTCGAGCCGACGACACGCCCGTCGATCTCCCCGCTCCAACTCCGCGAGCGCTGGAAGTCGAGCAGAACGGCCTCAACTCGATTCACGTCAGTGAGCACCGCGGCAGGCCGCGGGAGCTGTTCTGGCCATGGTTTGCCGCCAACATCTCGGTCCTCGGGATCAGCTACGGAGCCTTTCTCCTCGGCTTCGGCATCTCGTTCCCCCAAGCCGTCGTGGTTGGAGTCGTCGGCATCGTCATCTCCTTCCTGTTCTGCGGCCTGGTCTCCCTGTCCGGCAAGCGTGGACATGCACCAACGATGACCTTGAGCCGCGCTGCGTTCGGTGTCCACGGCAATCGGGTGCCATCGGGCATTTCCTGGCTGCTCCTGGTTGGGTGGGAGACCGTTCTTGCCTCACTTGCGGTATTGGCCACCGCAACCGTCTTCACCAGGCTGGGGTGGCACGGCGGCTTCCTCACCAAGGTCACAGCGCTTGTCCTGGTGGCTGCCCTCATCATCATTGGTGGAGTTCTCGGTTTCGAGTTCATTATGAAGCTGCAGATGTGGATCACCGTGATCACTGCCGCGCTGACCGTGATCTACATGATCTTGGTGGCTTCCAACATCAACTTCGCTACGCTCGCCGCGCTGCCGGCAGGCCCGATTCCGCAGCTGATCGGTGCCTTCGTGTTTATGATGACCGGCTTCGGACTGGGATGGGTCAATGCCGCAGGCGACTATTCCCGCTACTTGCCCCGGCATGCCTCGAGCGCCGGAGTTGTCGGCTGGACCACCTTCGGCGCATCGCTCGGTCCAGTAGTGCTGTTGATCTTCGGGCTGATGCTCGCGGGTTCGTCGCAGGAGCTGAGTGAAGCCGTCGCAACAGACCCGATCGGCGCGTTGACCACCTTGCTTCCGACCTGGTTCCTGGTGCCATTCGCACTCGTCGCGGTGCTCGGCCTCGTCGGCGGCGCCGTCCTCGACATCTACTCCTCCGGTCTCGCACTGTTGAGCGCAGGCCTCCCGGTGCCGCGATTCGTCGCTGCAGCCGTCGACGGCGTTTTGATGATCGCCGGATCCATCTACCTGGTGTTCATCGCCGACACCTTCATCGGGCCGTTCCAGGGTTTCTTGATCACCTTGGGCGTCCTGATCGCAGCCTGGTGTGGCATCTTCCTCGGCGACTTCGCGCTGCGCCGCCGGCCGTACGCGAGCTCGGAGCTGCTGGATCCTCGTGGCCGCTATGGCAGCGTCCGCCTCGCATCTGTTGTGCTGATGCTGATTGGTGCCGTGGTCGGTTGGGGACTGGTCACCAACTCTTTCGCGGGCTGGCTCGCTTGGCAGGGATATCTGCTCGGCCCACTCGGGCTGGGCGGTCGAGAAGGTTCCTGGGCATACGCGAACCTCGGGGTGCTCGCGGCGCTGGTCATCGGGTTCGTCGGCACCCTCGTGCTGGGCGCCCGGACCGTACGCGCACAGGAGGATAAGCCACTCGCTGAGGCCGACCTGGAGGTGGCAGCTGTCGAATGAGCGAGAGCATGCCAGCATCCTTTGAGGATGCCGTCAGCCGCTGGTTGATGATCATCGATATGCAGCGAATCTTCGCTGAACCGAGTAGTGAATGGGCCACTCCGGGCTATGCGTCAGCCTCTGCTGGGATTCAGCGTCTGCTGGGCGCGTTCGAATCCCCGTGTCTGTCTAACGCGGTTCCTCCCGCTCGAGCAGCCGACCGGCGCTTGGATCAGCTATTACCAGAGGTGGCCCTTTGCTCTCGACCCCGGGAACGCGCTGCTGTACGAGCTCACGGAAGAGTTCGTGTCGATCCCGGCGACGATGGTCGACCGGACGACCTTCGGCAAGTGGGACGCCGAGACCGGCCGAGCGCTCGGCAACCCTGATGCCATTGTGCTTGCCGGCGTCACCACCGATTGCTGCGTACTCTCCACGGCACTCGCGGCTGCCGACGCCGGCGTACATGTCACTGTGGCTGCCGATGCATGCGCTGGCGTCACCGACGCGGACCACCGCCGCGCCCTCGACGCCATGGCGCTCTACCACCCGATGATCGACATTGCCGAGGTGGATGCCATTGTGGCGTCCCCGATCAGATGAGCACGGCCAGATGATCACGGCCGTCGACCGGGCCCGGGGCGCCCTGTATGGCCTTGCGATCGGCGATGCACTCGGCATGCCGACCCAGCTCATGTCGCATGAAGAGGTCGCTGCCTGCTTCGGTGTCCTCGACGGGTTTCGCGAACCGCCCGCAGACCACCTGATCGCAGCGGGGCTGCCAGCCGGCTCGATCACCGACGACACGGAGCAGGCGTTGCTGCTGGCCGATGCTCTGCTCGTCGGCGGTGGCCATATCGAGAGCGAGGATCTCGCGCGGCGCTTGCTGAACTGGGCGGAGCGCGCGCGGGAACGAGGATCGCTGGATCTGCTGGGTCCTTCGAGCAGTGCGGCAGTCGCGGCTCTCGTGGCAGGTGGCCCGCTGGACGAGGTCGGACGTTTTGGAGCGACCAACGGGGCGGCGATGCGGATCGCTCCTGTTGGGTTGATCATCTCCACCGGTGATCTTGATGCGCTTGTTGATCTTGTTGTCGAGGCGTCCCGGGTGACCCACCACACCGGTGTGGCGATTGCTGGCGCGGCGGCGGTGGCAGCAGCCGTCAGTGGCGGCATCGGCGGGGCGTCCGTCGCCGAGGCTACGACGCTCGGGATCCGGGCTGCCGAGATAGGTCAGCGGCGAGGCCAATGGGTGGCTGGGGCGGCAGTTGCGCGCCGGATCGCCTGGGCAATTGGGCTGGTCGACGCAACTGATCATGACCGCTCGGTACGCGATGTCGTCGAACTGGTTGGGACCAGCCTGGCCACGCAGGAATCGGTACCGGCTGCCTTCGCGGTGCTCGCACTGCATCCCCATGACCCATGGCAGGCATGCCTGACAGCGGCTTCGCTCGGCGGGGACAGCGACACGATTGCTGCGATGGCTGGAGCGATCGCAGGCGCCTGTCATGGCATGGACGCTTGGCCTGCCGACGCCGTCCAGACGGTCCGCGAGACCAACGAGCTGGATCTGGACGCGATCGCCGAGAAGCTGCTGGCACTGCGCGCCGGTCCATGATCACCCGGTTGGTCAGCGTCGGCAACGTGATCATCGATGTAGTCGCAGAGGTGCCGGAGCTGCCGGAACGCGGCGGCGACGTGCTCGCCTCGAGAGGTGCGCTCGAGGTCGGTGGCGGCTTCAACCTCATGGCTGCGGCGGCCAGACAGGGCCTGGACGTGGCATACGCCGGCGCGCTCGGGCACGGTCCGTTTGGTGATCTAGCCCGTCGGGCGTTGCAGGCTGAGGCTATTGCGCTGCTGCTTCCCGATGCTGCGGACGAGGAACGAGACACCGGCTTCGATGTCGTGCTGGTGGAAGCGGACGGCGAACGTACCTTTGTGACCGCGGTTGGTGCCGAGGCCGGGGTCACTCGTCAGCGGCTCGATCACGTCGAAATCCGGCCCGCCGACGCCCTCGCAATCTCTGGCTATGGGCTGCTCCACCACGAAAACCGGCGTGCCATTCTGGAGCGGCTTCCCCGACTCTCGCCGGAGACCACGGTCTGCTACGACCCCGGGCCGCTCGGTCACACCATTCCTGAGGAGGTCGCGGAGGCCGTACGTCGGCGGGTCGACTGGTGGAGCTGCAGCGAACGGGAGGCATCGCTGGCCACGGGTTGCGCCAACGCTGTAGAAGCTGCGGTCGAGCTGATGACCCGGCTGCGGCGCGGGAGTGTCGTGGTCCGTTTGGGGATGTCGGGATGCCTAGTGGCACAACGGGGATCAGCGGTGGTGCATGTGCCTGGCGTACCTGTCACGATCGTTGACACAACTGGCGCCGGTGATGCTCACCTCGGTGCCTTCATCGCGGGGCTAGCCACCGGACTCGGCGCCTCGGCTGCGGCCGAGCGCGCCAACGGGGTCGCGGCCCTGACTGTCACCCGTCGGGGTCCGGCAACTTCACCGACTGCCGAAGAGACCGACCGGTTCCTCACCAACCATTGACGTGTAGCACGTCGTCCAGCGGTTGGCGTGGTGCCGGCTTGAAGGTGTCACCGGTGTAGTAGGCGGTGGGAATGAGGGCGCCGTGCCGGATGTCGGGCGGCATCCCCAGAAGTTCCGAGATCTCCTTTTCGTACCGCAGATGCAGTGTTGTCCACGCCGTACCCAATCCGCGAGCGCGAGCCGCGAGCACGTAGCTCCATGTCGCGGGAAGCAGCGAACCCCACAGGCTGGCCTGGCTGCCGGCACTCAGGCGCGGGGCCCTGATGCATGGAATCACCAGCACGGGCACCTCACCCATGTGCTCGCTGAGGTGGGCGACGCTGTCACCCACTCGTCGTTGTACCGCACCGCGCTCCGGATCGTCTGCGAAAAGCGCCGCGGCCGAGGCCGGTGAGTTGAGATACGACGCGACGGACTGGCGATAGTAGTCGCCGATCACGCGACGGGTGTTCTCGTCGGTGATCACCATCCAATGCCAGCCTTGCCGATTGGAGCCCGACGGCGCTTGCAGGGCCACCTCCAGGCACTCGCGTACGAGATCGAGCGGCACTGGACGGGTGAGATCGAGGCGTCTGCGGACGGTGCGGGTCGTGGTCAGCAACTCATCTGGTGTGAGCGGAAGGGTGGGCATGAGGTTCATGATCGCATTCTGCTTTTGCGACGTGTCGAGTCTCGCTGTGCGCCGCCGCCTCGCTATCTGACAGCATGGCGACGTGAAGATCATGTTCGCCTCGCTCGGCGCGTATGGGCACTTGTACCCGATGATGCCGCTGGCGCTGGCGTGTGCGGATTTCGATCATGAGCCGGTGATCGCAACCGGACCGCCGTTCGTTGGACGGTTGCCGCTGCCGACTGTTCCCGGGTATCCGCCCGACCTTGAACTGGACTGGGCGATCCAGGAAGCCAGACGACGCCATCCCGATCTGCACGATCAGGACTTCAGCATGGCCATGTTCGCTGACGTGACCGCCGAGTCAGTTGCCCCGACCATGATCGAACAATGTGAGCGGTTGCGCCCTGATCTGGTGATCTACGAGGCGATGAACACCGGCGCCGGTGTGGCGGCGAGTGTCCTCGGAATTCCAGCGGTGGCGTACGCGATTGCCCTGGCGAGTTTCTTCTACGGCGCGCTGCATGGTGCGACCGCTGGTTATCAACGCGAAGTGTGGCTGCAGCGGGGGCGTACGCCGCCCGAGGGAGCTGGCCTGCTGGCTGCGGCAATGATCGACCCGGTGCCGCCGACGCTGCGACACTCGGGCGACGGCGAGGACGTGATCATTCCGATCCGCGCGGTGGCCTACAACGAGTCCACTGCGGAGGTGCCGGCATGGCTCAGCGAGACGCGTACCCGACCCCGGGTCTATCTCACGCTCGGCACCGTTGCGTTCGGCGCCGTCGAGGTGCTCAGCCGTGCGGTAGCTGAGATTGCTGCGCTCGATGTGGACGTGCTGGTGGCCGTCGGGCCGGAAGGCGAGCCTGCCGCGCTCGGCGAGGTACCGGACAACGTGTACGTCGAGCGGTTTGTGGCTCAGTCGGCCGTGCTGCCACTGGTCGACCTCATCGTCCACCACGGCGGGACGGGTACGGTGCTCAGCGCTCTCGAGGCCGGGCTGCCGCAGCTGCTGCTGCCGCAGGGCGCGGACCAGTTCTTCAATGCCGAGATCCTGACGGCCGCGGGCGCAGCGCAGGCGCTGCCAAACGACGCTCAGCAGCCAGGCGCAATCGGCGAGGCGGTACAGGCGCTTCTCGGTGACGCGCCTGAGCGTCAGACTGCCGCCCGGCTGCGCGATGAGATTGCGGCGATGCCCTCCCCCGCTGATGTGGTTCCCGCGCTGGTCAAGCTGGCTGGCGGGTAGCTGGTACGGGATCGTTTGCGCGCACAAGCCGCGAGATGGCCCGCTCAAGTCGGCGGATCGCTGTCTTTCCCGCGCACAAGCGCGAAGGCGTTCAGGCCTCCGTCGGATCCTCCATCCGGAATCCGATCTTGAGTGTGACCTGGAAGTGCTCGATCTCGCCGTCGGCCAGATGCCCGCGGATTTCGGTGACCTCGAACCAGTCAAGGCCTCGCACCGTACGTGCCGCGCGCTGCACCCCGACGCGGATGGCGTCGTCAAGTCCTTCTTTGGAGGTACCGACGATCTCGGACAGTCCGTACACATGGCCACTCATGGCTTCGCCCCTCTCCGGCATCACTGGGTGCGACCCTAGCGGGTGCTGTGGTCGTGACTGTTGCGCGCGCCGAGGCTGTCGAGCAGCTTGGCGGCGATCTCGCGTCCCTTGCGAGTGTGGGCAGAAGCGGCTAGCGGCTACGTCGAGCAGTTGCCTGGCTCTGTTGGTACTCCAACTCCTCATCGAGGTAGCCCTCATAGACCTCGAAGCGGGTGATCTCCAACGCCTCAGCTAGCGTGATGTTGCCTTCCTCGCGTGCGGCATGTGCCGCCGCGCGGAGTCCCTCTACCCAGTCTGCTAGCTCAGCTAGGTCAGCCTTTTGTCTTGCCCCCACACCGCCCCAGGTTATCTGCTTCGCCTGTCGGCTGTGTGCATTCGGAGTCGTGGTTGGCTCTGGCATCCTTCCGTTTGCATCGCGCTCCATTTCGCTGGACGCCACCAGGCGCACAGGACGGCATCCCGGGAGCGTGTAAAGGTCTCTGTCCTTCACAGGAATGCACTGGCCGCACTGGGATTACACGGGGGATCTGCCAGACTATCTGAGGCGTGACGCCGCTGCCGGCGTCCCGCGGGCCTCTAGCTCAATTGGCAGAGCTGCGGACTTTTAAACCGTCGCGGTCCTGGTTAAAGAAACTGAGGATTCCCTAGTCACAGCACTGTTCGGGCGTCCAGACTTGCGACTCTCGCACCCCGAGTCCTCAGCCTGTCCTCAGCGGCCTTGCCCAAGCGCTCGGCAACGGCATCCAGGTCACTGTCAAAGAGTGCGCTGTAAACGTCCAAGGTCATCGACGCTGACGCATGGCCGAGCAAGCGCTGCAGAGCCTTGACGTTCGCTCCCGCACTGACCGCCAGCGAAGCTGTTGTATGGCGAAGATCGTGAGGTGTGAAGCCATCCAGGCCAATCGACCTGGCTGCTGGGTTCCAGATGTTGCGACGAAAGTTTGTGTTGTCAAGCATCCTCCCGGCTGAGTTAGTAAAGACGAGATCGTCAGGCGCCTTCCCTTGGATGTGCTTCTCAAGCCCATCGATTACGAATCCTGGGACCGGCACCGTTCGGCGCTTGTGGTTCTTCGGCGTGTCCAGCTCTAGAGACCGTTCCGGCATGGCTTCAACAACGTCAATTCGACCTCGTTCAAGATCGATGCGCTTTACACGTAGGGCTCGCAGCTCGCCCCAGCGCAGCCCGGTGTATGCGGCAGTTAAGACAAAGACCCGATGCTGGCGGCACGCCTCTGCGAGGTCATGCACCTGCTCATGAGTGAGGAACCGCGGCTCAGCCTTTCGCGGCCTCGGTGGCTTGACGTGCTCGGCGGCATTCCTCGCCAGCCGGCCATCCATGACTGCCAGAGCGAGTACCTGTTTTAGGCACAGCAGAGCTTGGGTGATCCTCGACGGCGACAGACCCCGCTCGGTCAATTCGGCAACCCAGCGAACGGCCTCGCCATGGGTAACTCGATCAAGGCGGGTATCGCCCCAGCGAGGCTTGACCAGCGTTCGCCACACACTCTCGTAACTTGTATAAGTACGACCCTTCAGGGTCTTCTTAGAGGCCAGCCAAGTCTCGGCCCACTCGTTGACCGTGATCCGGCCCAATTCGGGAGCCGTCCAATCCCCTCGATTGACTCTGCTCTGCTGCTCTGTGAGCCAGCGTTCGGCGTCGATCTTGCGCTGGAAGTGCCTGGCGATTTGCCGGCCGCCAGGCACTGGCCGGTATCTAGCTCTCCATTTACCATCCGGGCGCTTCTCGACTGAGGCCACACGATCACGACCTAACTGGAGGCCGCCGCATGGAGTCCGCGAAAATCGCCACCAGGCAGCGAGGTTGGGAAACGTGTTCCTTTTCCTGCCTGGTCGATTTCCTCCGGAGCCGCGGATCAAAATCTCCATTGCGGCTTCTGACGCGTAGCAAGGTCGTGCCCAGGTGCGCGAATCGTTGGCAGTGGGTCCTGCGCCATCTGAGGCTGCCGCGTTCTGCTCGGGCGGTGGCAGGCAGTATCACCGGCGTGGTCCTTTTGGCACTGGATTTTGTGGGCGGTTGATCTGAAGGGACTCGAATGATTGTCCGTGGCGCGTCGAAGGATCGGACCTGATTGATCGCGTGAGGTTGCTGGGGTCGACTTGGGCAGCCGCGGCTGCAGCCCGGTTTGTGGTGGCGATGACGTCGTCGGCGAGGTTGATCAGCCCGCGCCTGGCTGGCTCTGGCAGCGGGATCAGTTGATTGGCCTCGATTTGCTGGGGGGTGGTCCAGGTGACGCCTTCGTAGCGCGTCTCACCTTGCTCGATCGCGATCTCGGCCTCCCCTTGGGATCTCATGCCGATGATGCGCGCAGGACCGGTAAGACCCGGGTGGTCGGCTGCGGTATCTCGGGCGACGTGGGCAATGTCGACGGACGCGACGATGCTGAGATGAAGGGTCTTTACGGTGTTGTTGAGGTCGACGCGGCTGGCGAGCTGGTCGGGGGTAGCCCATCCGGTCCGGTTGGTGGCGGTGGCCGCGATCGCGGCGCGGACCTCACTGGCTGCGGCAACGAGCGCGGGATCGGTGCGGCTGGCTGGGCTGGTGAGTTCGCCCCAGCGTTTGGCCAAACGGCTCCAGGCAACCTGGTTGGCTTCCAGCGTCGGCACCAGCCGCTGGATCAGACCGCGATCGATGTGGCCCGTTGTGCCGGCGGCTTCGGTGACGATGCTTGTGGTGCTGGTGATGAACGCGTGGACGCGGGCCACCCGCACTAAATCGGCCGGATCCGGACTTGCGGCCAGGGTGCGGTGAGCCTGAACCTCCCAGGCGGCCAGCGCTGTTTCCAGCCGTGTGGCCGGTGCCGCCGCTCTCAGCTGTCCAGGATCCGCTGAAGGGGGCCCGAACATGTACGCCGTCGCGAGCTGCTCAAATCCGGCGAACCGCGCGATGACGCCCTGAGCCGTGGTGATCTCTAGGGCGGTTGGCCGGTCAGCCATCGGCTGCCGCCGGCGGGTGGCAACCTCCAGTCGGTGTTGCAGGTCTGTGACATATGCGCCGAGTGCGACCGCCGTCCCGTGTGCGGCCACATACAGCGTGTGCATTATCTGGCCCTGAGCATGTCGGCTGTCGGCATTCCTTTCCGGGTTTGCTGGCTCCGAGGGGCGGCCGTGGCGCTCGACCAAATGCCGCGCCCGTGAAAAGTTGTCCGCGATCTGCGTCAGGTGTTCATCAGTTGGTCCGTGCCCAGGCCAGTGCCCGCTGGTGACGCTGCTGCCGATCGCTTCCCCGATTGCCCGCAACCGCTCCATCTGATCCGAGCCGGACGGGCTATCCGGCGCGGAAACCAACACGGACCACAGCTCGGCAGCGGACCCGACCAGCTGATTCCAGCTCCTCACCATCCCCGGCGCGTGCTCGAGAGTTGCGTCGAGGAGCGTCTCGCGGGCCAGCGCGTCACTTTCGGCCAGCAGCTCCTCGATCGTGCGCCGGTCAGCCGTCGACACTGGTGTTCGCTTCCCACACCAGGGCGGCCAGCCGGGCCCGCAGACCATCAAGCGCGGGCCAGCCTCCCGGGATCGCGGCGCGCCGCAGCAACTGCTCCGCAGAGCGGAGGAGACCGGCCGGCTCCTCCCCGATCGGCACAGGCCCGTCGACTGAAATCCAGTCCGGCAAGAGGTTGCGCGCTTCGTCCCCGGCCAAGTCGATGCCCAACCCCAGCACCTGTCGAGGCGACCCGACACCCTCGGCGTCCACAGCAACCCACACAAGCTCAGCTGCCCGGCGCAGCAGCCGGACCACCCCCGCCAGTGTCTCGGCGGTGTCAACATCCATCCGCTGAAAGCTCATTCACCCCTCCCGCTGCCATCGAGTCAGAAAGGACGACAGTCGGCAACAATCGAGCAGACCTGTGGAAACCCGCCGTCCTACCATCCCTAAGGCATCGCCGGGATGCTGGCGGTCACTAGGGCACCCTCTTTCTAGTAGGCACCGTTACGGTGCTTGCTGTTGGGACTCGGCGGGAGCCGGGGTGACGGTCTGTGGTGGTCGCTCTTCGAGGGCCTTCATGACACCACCGCCCCCGGTTCTCGCGGGGCTGGAGATCGGCTACAGGGAGCAGCGCCGTAGAGCGCCGGTTAGTGACCGCCCGAGTAGCTGGCCTCGTCGCCGCCGAGTCGACGTCGCTGCCATTGTGAGGAGTTGCTTTGTCTCTTGCCCTGCCCCCCCGCTGAGTTCTTCGTCGGCGTCGACTGGGCTGCTCAGGTCCACGCCGTGTGCGTGATCAACATCGAAGGGAAGGTGCTGTCGCAGTTCACCGTGGAGCATTCCGCCGACGGGATCGTCCTGCTGGTGCGTCGGCTGGCCAAGTTCGGCGAGCCGATCGACGTCCCGATCGGGATCGAACGCCCCGACGGCCGGCTGGTCGACCTGCTGTTGGAGGCCGGGCACCCGGTGGTGCCGGTTAGCCCGAACGCGATCAAGACCTGGCGCGAGGGCGAGGTGCTCTCCGGCGCCAAATCTGATGCCGCCGACGCCGCGGTGATCGCGGAATATTTGCGGCTGCGGCGGCACCGGCTGACCGTCGCCACGCCGTACTCCGGCGAGACCAAGGCGGTCCGCACTGTGGTCCGCACCCGCGACGACCTGGTGCAAATGCGGGTCGCTGCGGTCAACCAGCTGACTGCGCTGCTGGACGCCTATTGGCCCGGGGCCACTGCGATCTTCGCCGACCTGGAGTCCAAGATCGCCCTGGAGTTCCTCAACCGCTACCCGACCCCGACCGCCGCAGCCCACCTCGGCGAGAAACGCATCGCCGGGTTCTGCGCCGCCCGCGGCTACTCCGGCAGACGACCCGCCGCCGAACTGCTCACTCGGCTGCGAGCGGCGCCCGGCCGGCGCCACCGACCCGCACCTCACCGTCGGCGCTGCACCACGCCGTGCTGGCCCTGGCCGGCGTGGTGACGGCGCCGTCAACGCCGCGGTCAAGAACCTCGACCAATCCGTCGCCGCCCGGCTCGGGGAGCACCCGGACGGGAAGATCTTCACGTCGCTGCCAAGGTCGGGTCAGATCAACGCCGCCCAGATGCTCGCCGAGTGGGGCGACTGCCGCCAAGCCTACGAAACACCGGACTCCATCGCCGCGCTCGCCGGCTGCACACCAGTCACCAAGGCCTCCGGCAAACACAAGCGCGGTCCACTTCCGCTGGGCCTGCAACAAACGCTTCCGCGCGGCCATCACCACCTTCGCCGACAACAGCCGACACGCCAGCCCCTGGGCGGCGAAGATCTACAACGAGGCCCGCACAGCCGGCAAAGACCACCCCCACGCCGTCCGCATCCTCGCCCGTGCCTGGATCCGAGTGATCTGGCGCTGCTGGCATAACAACACGCCCTACGACCCCACCAGGCACGGAGCCGCACAGGCGCTCTCCGCACAATCGTCGGTCGACCTCGCGGCATGAGGTTGACACAGGGAGTGTCATGAGCGCTCATCTGGTACGCGCCCATTCGATGAGCACGTCAGCGTCGATATTGACGCCATCTGGCGTACTGAGATGGATCCGGCTCTCGCAGAAATCCGTCAGGCGATGGCCGACCACAAGCTCGCCAAAGAGCTCCTGCTAGCTCTCGGCGCTGACCTCGACAACTTCGTCAAGAGGGGGATACCGCCGAGGTCATTTCTCACGATCATCTCCGCCGACGTTTTGGATCTCGGCATCTGCTCACCGCCACCGTCACAGCCGGCACCCCAGTTACACCACCATGGCCAAGGCCTTAATCGCCAGACACAAAGGACGGGCCGCAGAACGAGCACACGAACTCTTCTACCTCTATGAAGCGGCTCGGCGACCTGATTCGATGCGTTGATCATCCTTGGCCGACACGTTTCGGCCTCTTCCGCCGAGAACCGAACGCATGTTCTAATTATCTATGCGGTTCGATGCTCGCCACATCGGCTCTGGCGTCTGGGGAGTCTTTGACGCCGGAGTGATGGGCTGGCGTGCCACTGACCTAAGCGAAGTTGACGCTCAGCAGCAGGCCGCAGACCTCAACGTCACGTTCAACCAGTACGGCCAGCGGAATGAAGACGACCGGCGACGGGTGGACCCGCCGATCGAGGTGGAGTCAGCCACGTGGTCCGCTGCCGGCGAGCTCGACCACTGGGTGAAGGAGCGGCAGGAATGGTTGGGTCGCGTACGGGGGCCGGACGGTCGGCAAAAGTGGGTCAAAGCAGCTGATCTACGGCCGGCCAAAGGAGGCGGATAGCCGTGGCTTGTCGTTGTCATGCATCGTTAGCTGCGCGTTCACCGCGCGTCGAAACAGACTGAGCGAGTGGATCATCTCGCCGCTGCACTTGCCTACGCCAAGCAGGGGTTCGCCGTCTTCCCACTCGCCCCTCGTTCGAAGCAGCCATTGATCTCCGCAGCAAACGGCGGTCACGGACTCCACGACGGCACGACGGATCTCGACGTAATAAGGGCATGGTGGACGGCATACCCGATGCGCAACATCGGGCTGAGAACCGGCATCAGCTTCGATGTCGTTGATCTTGATAGCGAGGACGCGGTCGACGTGCTCGAGACGGTGCGGGCTGGGAGAGAGCCGATTCGAGGGCCGATGGTCAAAACTGCTCACGGCTTCCACCGGTACGTGAAGCCCACTGGCATGGGCAACCGAGCCGCCGTTCTGCCGAGCGTCGACTTCCGCGGCAAGAACGGCTACGTGATCGCGCCGCCATCGGTGCATCCGGACGGGCACCGCTATCGCTGGGTCAACCCGCTTCGGGATGATCTTGGTTCAGCGCCCTCGTGGTTTGTGGAGTTGATCACGCCTGAGCGGACTCTCCACGGCCGTAAAAAGTTGCCAGTAGGTAACAGCTCGGCGTACGGACGAGCGGGGCTACGCCGGGAACTCGACCGACTTTCCCAGGCGGAACCGGGCACCCGCAACGACTCGCTGAATCGGGCAGCGTTCAGCATTGGTCAGCTCGTGGCGATGGGCGCCATCGACGAAAGCGCAGCAGCCGACAACCTGATCAGCGTGGGGACGAGCATCGGCCTCGGCGTTCAGGAGTGTGAGCGCACCGTGGCCGGCGGCATGGCGGCGGGGATGGAGAGCCCGCGGGCGCTCGCCATCGGTCAGTAGTACAGCTTCGCCCAGCGCTCGAGCAGGCCCCTGTACTCCGGCGGTCGCATGATCCGAAGCCCCGTCTTCCGTTCAACGTGCTCGACGGCATCCGGAAGGTTCTGTTCCGTTGTCAGGAATGCATCGCAACGGTGGTCGTCCTGCAGGACGATGCGGTCCTTCTTGCTGATCATCCCGAAGGTGGGGTTGTCGAACTTCCTTCTCCAGGACGGAATCTCCCGGCCGGCCGACTGGATCAGCCAACTCACTCGGACCTCTTGAACCCACTGCGTATACCTCGGGTGATTCCGGCCACGCACTTCTCGCAGATTCGTCTCGGTCACCACAAATTCGAACATCGCCCGCTCGTTGACGAGCAAGATCATCTGCAATGCTTCGAGGTCCTTTCGTAGTCCTTGACCTTGGCTGCTCGACCCCTGGGAACGAATGGCTCGCCGTCCCAGATCACGTCCCCGTAGTCGTGCACCGCTTGAAGCGTGCACGTATCGAGGTAGATCCGGCGAGGGAGCGCCAGCCAGTCACGCAGAACCTCGTCATCCCTCACGACTTGGCTCACTCGGCCGCAGCGGGAAGCGAGAGCACAGCGGGGTTCGCCCGGAGTTCGATGAGCGCAATGGCGCCGTCGCCCATTTCGCCGACCACCGTCATGTACAGCGAACCGCTGGCAACCGACTCACGCATCCAGGCCAGCGCTTCGTCGGTGGGACGCGAAAAGTGCCAGGAGGCAGGTCCAAGCTCTTCCTGGTGGGCGACGACGCAGCAGGTCCCGGCGCCGCCGGCAAGAGGCAGGCGGCCAACCAGAGCGGTGCCCATGGCATTCTTGCCGGGCCAGCCATCCAGGTTGGCGCCCGGCTCTTCGATGAAGAGGCTGAACGTCATTGGGTCCGAGTGCGGTTCGATGGGGACCAACTCCACGCCAGCCGGGGCGGCGTCTTCCTTGTAGGTCACCATGTACGGCACGACGATGCCCACCGCGCGGGTGTACCCGGGAACCATCTCGGCGGGCCGAACCCAATGGACTCGAGCTTCGTTAGTCATCTTCAGATGCCATCGCCCTGACTCATGAAGGCTGAGGTGCCAAAGCGCGCCGTGATCCTCACGTTCGATGAACAACTCGGGTTTCTTCATGCCGGAGCGCACGCGCCAGTAGGCCGAGCGCTTGTCGCCCGAGCTGATCCCAAAGCTGATGACGGGACTGCGGTTCTCCACAGCAGTCGAGGGTACGGCGAGGGCCCGACACAACCCACCGGTTTCCTAACTGAGCGTTCTACCAGGTCTTTGTCATCAGGTCTCCGGTGATGGACTCGCCGCGGTGAGCTTCGACGTCGATCCGAGGACCGCCGGTTGCTCGCCGTGACATGACCATCGCCTGGGTGTTGGCTCGGTCCGGTGACGGCAGACTGCGCTTGCGCATGTCGTCCTTCGACTCGATCTTGATCCGGCCACGGGAATCAACCGTCCACTTGATCGAACCGAGTTGTGCAGCGAGCACGCCGTCGAGCTCGTCGATGTCGATCTCGCCTGCCTCGAAGAATTCCCGCAGATGCCAGTAGTCCTCAGCTCGAGCATTGACGAAGCGCTCCTTGTCGAAAGGAGCCTCGCCGCCGCTGTACGGCACTATGGGAATGCCAACGCTTGATCGTTCGCTTCTGCGCCGCCTCGATCCACTTCGGCAGGATCAGCGAGTCGTCAGAGATGTCGGGGAACTCACCCAGCACCTTGGACTGGTAGATCGGGCTGCTGACGCCCCCAGCGTTTCTTGCGCTCTTCGACCCACTCGGGTTAGACGAGGAGCGGCTGCAGCTCCGGCGGCACTGGCTCACCCGAGGGTTCGGATTGGTCCAGTGGACCTCGGATCACCTGATGATCACCGGCGAACCGCCCTGGAAAGCGGCCTGGTCATAGTCGGCCGGCTTGCGGCCGTATCTGGCGAGTTCTTGGCCGACGTAGTGCAACAACTAGGTACATTGCTCAAGCGCTATCGGGTGCGGGCTCGCATGACCGTGCGTCAGTTGGCTGACGCTGCTGGGCTGGTGCCGTCAACGGCCTCCAGGCTAGAGACGGGTTTCATCGCTACTCTCCATCCGGAGCATCTTCAGCGACTAGCTGGTGCCTCTGGGCATTGACGTGGAAGAACTGTGCGCCGTAGTCGGCTATCTGACACGGCGCGCGCTTCCAGAGTTGCGGTTATACCTGCGCGCCAAGTACAGCCTGACGGACGAGCAAGCCGGACAAATCGAGGGCTACGTGCACGCAGTGCGAAATACCAGTCAAACCGGAAGGGAGGGACAACATGAGAGAGGAGACAAAGCCGCGTAGCACCCTCGCGATGCTGCGTGAGCAAGCCCCCCAGCGTCGCTGTCCGGGTACGAAGTGCGGCAAGTGCTTACAAGGCACATGGTGGGTGCTCGACGAGGCGGCCGAACGGCCTGCAGCTTCTCTCCGCATGGCGCCGGAAGTTCCGTGGCGCCAGCTGACGGGCTTGCCCTTAAGCGTCGATCAGGAGACGGCGACAGGAGACGGCAGCCGGGCTGGGACTCCTCGGTGACCGCGGCATCATCGTCTGATGAGCCGTTCCAGAAGTCCGAGCCACGCCGGCGGCTTCTAAACGACCGCGACAAAAACCGGCCCATGAGCTTGAAAGCGGGTGCTCCAGGTCGGTTAGAGCCGTCGGCTCGCTCGGATTCGGGCCAAAGTCGTGGATGCTTCAGCAAGCAGACGCATGGCCGCGCTGGCTACTTCGAGGTAGTGGGCGGGTGTGGTGATCGTTGCCGCGGTCGGCCAGACGATCCTGACCACGGCGGGCATGCAGTCGGGCTGGATTACCTCGATCGTGAGTGTGTCGGCACCGTTGATGGGGCCGGAGGACAGGATGGTTGACTGGGTCACTGGGACTCGCTTCCTTGATAAGTGGGTCTCAGGCCCGTCAGGAGCGGCAATCTCCTGGCGGGCCACTTCTCATGTCTGGGCTCTTTGGCAGCTCATCACCTCCGATTGTCTTCATGATCAACTCCAAGGCCGTCTACAGGCCGTCAAGCCCTACTGCCGCAGCAGGCATGCCCAACACGGCAAGGACGAGCCCGAGATGGTAGGGGTCCAAGCTGGCCATGAGACCGCCCACATCTTCGAGCGGATTGCCAACTGCGAGGGCGTCGACGAGTGATGCCACAGGTTGTTGCTGAAGCAGGCGCCGGGCCGGTTTCTGCCGTGTCGACATCCATCGCGCTTGTCCAATCGAACCTCCTCTGAGTGATCGAGCCAGAAACCACGACAGGCCGCACAACCCGCACGTACCTGTGGAAAACCGCGTACCTTCGATATCCCTAAGGCCGGCACGCCGTGCTAGCGGTCGGCCCAAACAGCGATCCCAGGTATGGCGGCGGGCGAGGATGCCAGAGGCGAGCGCGTTATGGCTGGTCCGGCCGACGGCTGCCCAGCGTCGCTGGTGAACCCAGACAAGTCATGTCTAGGTTCGCGGCAAGCACCGCCGATCCAGATTCATTCACGACCTGCGCCGTGCCGCATATATCGGGAGCGGTGACGACGCACCGCACGGCCCGGCGCGACCACGGGCACAGCAGGTTCTCACACCGATGCTTCAGAACCCCGGAACTCCACTTTGGGCGTCACTGCGTAGCCCTGCAACGAGGACGGTGCGCTACCCGTCCCGCGGTGTGCGTGGCCGGACATGACTGCGGCCTCCGACGCGGCGTCCACCACGAAAAGTCACCTCAGCACGCGCATCAGCTTCGACCGAACTCCGGCACTGTGGTCGATCATGCAGCGCCGCGCCCAGCCGGCCCGGCCTGCCGCTCATCCGACGCGTCCGTCTCGACCGCCCTGATGACCGTCGTCGAGCCGCAGCAACCGGGTTATCTCCCGCACAGTGACGCCGCTGCCGCACCAGTCGACCGCCTCCCGCAGCGACAAACCCTCATCGTCAGTCATTGTCCGCAGCGCTTGCCCGGCGCGCCGCTCAGCGTCCCGGACCAGAGCATCGCGTTCACCGAGTGCGGTCAGCACCGCGACCGCTAGAGCTTCGAGCCGGCGTTCCCGGTCGGCCCGTTCTTTACGCAGTACCGCCTGGGCATCTAACGCTGAGCGTCGCGCCGCCTGCCTCACCGACTGCTGACTCATCACATCTCCCCTATCGCCACCGGTCCTTTATCGACACCGGCCTTTCACTCAGTCCTAAGCCGTTCCGAGGACTCGAGCGGTCATCACCGACGATCTCGACCTGCTTCACGTACCCCCAGCCGATTTCAAAATCCGATGTGCCACACACCTCTTTGCATTGCCGGATTTCCGTGCCGCCGAACTGACCGCCGCAACGACGTGGGACGGCTTCAGGGGTTGTGACGATGAGCATCCACAAGCTCACCGCCGGGTCGGGGTACGACTACCTGACCCGGCAGGTCGCCGCCTTGGACGCCACCGAGAAGGGCCATCTCGGATTGGCGTCCTACTACACCGAACGCGGCGAAACCCCCGGGGTCTGGATGGGCTCCGGGATGGCCGGTATCGACGGCCTCAACCCCGGCGACGTGGTGACCGCGGAGCAGATGCGGGCCTTGTTCGGGGCCGGGCTGCATCCCCTGGCTGAGCAACGACAGCAGCAGCTGCAGGGGCCGGACCTGACCGTGCGGGACTACCAGGCGGTGACCCGGCTGGGGGCGCCGTTCAAGATCTACCAGCCGGATGTGTCGCCGTTCCGGGTCGAGGTGGCGAAACGGATCGCCGCCTTCAACCAGGCCGCCGGGCTGCCCGGTGACTGGGCCGTGCCGGCTGCGGATCGGGCCCGGATCCGCACCGAGGTGGCGCGGGAGTTCTTCACCGCCGAGCACGGACGCCAGCCGGAGGATGCCCGGGAGCTGGCCGCCACGATCGCCAAGCATTCCCGGCCGCGGACCCAGGCGGTCGCCGGCTATGACCTGACCTTCTCCCCGGTGAAGAGCGTGTCGGCGCTGTGGGCGGTCGCCGACCAGTCCACGGCGGCGGCGATCGAACGGGCCCACCGGGCCGCCGTCGCGGACGCGTTGCGGTTCATCGAACAACACGCGCTCTACACCCGGACCGGGACCAACGGGGTCCGGCAGGTCGAGGTACGCGGGTTGGTGGCGGCCGCGTTCACCCACCGGGACAGCCGCGCCGGCGACCCGGACCTGCACACCCATGTCGCGGTCGCCAACAAGGTGCAGACCCTTGACGGGCGCTGGCTGTCCATCGACGGACGGATCCTGTTCAAGGCCACCGTGGCGGCGTCGGAAACCTACAACACCGCCCTGGAGAACCACCTCCGGGCCAGCCTCGGCGTCCGGTTCGCCGAACGGCCCAACCCGGACCCACGGTTGCGGCCGGTCCGAGAAATCGTCGGCGTCGACCCCGCTTTGAACGCGCGCTGGTCGGCCCGTCGAGCCGCCATTCAGACCCGCCGCGGCGAGCTCGCCGCCGACTTCCAACGTGTCCACGGCCGACCACCCACCCCGGTCGAGTCGTTGAAGCTGGCCCAGCAGGCCACCTTGGAAACCCGCGACGCCAAACACGAACCCCGCACCCTCACCGAACAAAGAGCGGCCTGGCTGGCCCAAGCAGGCGAGGTCCTCGGCGGCCCGCAGGCGGTGCAGCACATGGTGCGCACCGCACTGCACCCGAACCCAGTCGCCGGAACACCGGTGAGCGCCCAGTGGGTCGAGGACGCGGCCGGCCGGGTCGCTGGCGGCGATGGAGGAACGCCGCTCCACCTGGCAGACCTGGCATGTCCGGGCCGAGGCGCAGCGGCAGGTACGAGCGCTCCAGCTCCAAGCCGAGCAGAGTGAGCGGTTGGTCGATCTGCTGGTCGGCGACGTGCTTGGAGAACCGGTCGGTGTCGCTGGCCCGACCGAATGACGGCATCACCGAACCGGCGGTGCTGCAGCGATCCGACGGCACCTCGGTCTACACCGTCGCCGGCTCCGAGCTGTTCACCTCGACCCGCATCCTGGACGCTGAGCAGCGGCTCGTCGCCACCGCCGGGCGCTACGACGGCCACACAATATCTCCAGCGGCGGTCGATGTGGCGTTGCTGCAGGCGACCGCCAACGGGGTCACCCTGAACGCCGGGCAGGTCGCGCTGGTCCGCCAGATGGCCACCTCGGGGGCACGGCTGCAGCTGGCGATCGCGCCCGCCGGCACCGGCAAAACCACCGCGATGCAGACCCTCGCCGCCGCCTGGACCGAAGCCGGCGGCACCGTGATCGGGCTCGCGCCGTCGGCGGCCGCCGCCGCGCAGCTCCGCGACCAGATCAACGCCCACACCGACACCCTCGCCAAACTCACCTGGTCCCTCGACCACCACGACCTGCCCGACTGGGCCCGCAGGATTGGGCCGTCGACCCTGGTGGTGATCGACGAGGCCGGGATGGCCGACACCCTTACCCTTGACGCCGCCGTCGCCTTCATCGTCGGACGCGGCGGCAGTGTTCGGCTGGTCGGTGACGACCAGCAGCTCGCCGCGATCGGCGCCGGCGGCGTGCTCCGCGACATCGCCCACACCCACGGAGCGGTCCGGCTCACCGAGCTGCACCGGTTCACCGACCCAGCCGAAGGCGCCGCATCCCTCGCCCTCCGCGACGGCCGACCCGAAGCGCTCGGCTTCTACCTCGACCAGCAACGCATCCATGTCGGCGACCTCACCGCCCTCACCGAGGACGTCTTCTCGGCCTGGCAAACCGACCGGAGCAGCGGCCTGGATGCGATCATGCTCGCCCCCACCCGCGAACTGGTCAGCCAGCTCAACCAGCGCGCCCGCACCCACCGGCTCGCCACCGAACCAGACGCGACCGAGCCCGAAGCCTCGTCGGCTGGCGATGCTGGCCGACGGCAACCCGGCCAGTGTCGGCGAACAGGTGATCACCCGAACCAACAACCGAACCCTCCGCTTGACCGCCACCGATTGGGTGAAGAACGGCGACCGGTGGACCGTCCTCAAGGTCAACCGGCAGCGGTGACCTGACGGTGCGGCACCACCGCAACGGCCGCACCGTTCGGCTGCCCGCCAGCTACGTCACCGAGTCGGTTGAGCTGGGCTACGCCACCACCGTGCACACCGCGCAAGGGGTCACCGCCGACACCATGCACGGCCTGGTCACCGGCGAGGAGTCCCGGCAGCAGCTGTACACCATGCTGACCCGGGGCCGGATCGCCAACCACCTCTACCTGCAGGTCGTCGGGGACGGCGACCCGCACAGCCTCATCCGGCCCGAGACGGTCCACCCGTCCACCGCGACCGAGCTGCTTGAGCAGATCCTGGCCCGCGACGGTGCAGCCGCGGTCCGCCACCACCCTGCAGCGCGACCAGCACGACCCGGCCGTCCGGCTCGCAGACGCCGCCGGCCACTACGTCGACGCCCTCCAGGTGGCCGCCGAAGACCTGGCCGGACGGGAAGTCGTCGAGGCGTTGGATGTCGCGGCCGAGCAGATTGTGCCCGGTCTGATCGACGAGCCGGCCTGGCCCACCCTCCGCGCCCATCTGCTGCTGCTCGCCGCGCACGGCACCGACCCGGTCGCCCAGCTCGCGGCAGCCGCCGGCAGCCGGGAACTCAACTCCGCCGACGACCGGGCCGCCGTCTTGGACTGGCGGCTCGACGACACCGGCCACCGCAACGCCGGCCCGGGACCGCTGCCGTGGCTCCCCGGCATCCCCCCAGGACTGCGCGACCACCCGGTGTGGGGGAACTATCTGGCCGCCCGATCCGACCTGGTCCGCACGCTGGCCGACCAGGTTAGAGCCACCGTCGCCGACACCGATCCGCCCGCATGGGTCACGCAATGCGGCACCGTGTTGCCGAGCAGCGTCGTCGGGGATGTGCAGGTGTGGCGGGCCGCGATGCAGGTCAGCCCGGAGGACCGGCGTCCCACCGGCCCCGTGCAGCTGCAGAAGGCCGCCCGGACCTGGCAGCGGCACCTCGACCGCCAGGTGGCCGGCGACCGGTCACCGGCCCTGCAGGAATGGGGCTGGCTGCTCGACCAGCTCAGCCCCAACCTGACCAGGATCCGTTCGCCCCAATGCTCGCCGACCGGCTGGCGGCGATCTCCCGCGCCGGCGTCGACGCGCGGCAGCTGCTCTGTTCGGCCATCACCACCGGTGGGCCGCTGCCCGATGATCATGCCGCCGCCGCGGTGTGGTGGCGGATCAGCCGGCATCTCACCCCGGCGGTCGCCGCCCAGGCCGACACCGACCATACCTTCACCACGGCCTGGACCTCACGGCTGGCTGAGCTCATCGGCGCCGACCGGGCCGACACCCTCCAGTCCAGCCTGTGGTGGCCAGCGCTCGTTACTGCGGTCGACCACGCCCTGCAGCGCGGCTGGCGGCTCGACGACCTTCTCGGAGCCGCCGGCATGCCAGATGCCGGGTCTGTGGATGCAGCCCAGGCGCTGGTTTGGCGCATCTCGCTGCTGGCCGACCCGATGCCCACCGACGAGCCGGGCGAGCCGCCCTTTAGCGCCGCCCCATTCGAGCCCTGGAACAACGCCGAGCCGCCGTCCGTGGAGACCGCCTTCGGCGCCCGGGACGACATCACCACCAGACCCGCCGGTACGACCGATGCGGTGTTCGAGCGGCCCGGCGGATCGGGACTGGGTGGAGCCGGACCTGGCGGTCGCGGCCCTGGTCCGTGGCGTCGCCGGGCCTCCGGAGCAGAGCGACGCGGACGTCAACCGCATGTTCACCCGGGCGATGGCCTGGCAGGAATGCCCGATCAGCCGCGACCGGATGATCGAGATCAACCAGATGGCTTTGAGCTACTTCCGCAGCCAGTTCCCGTCCTCCTGGGGACAGGCCTACCTCGCCGACCGGTTCGGCCAGGACCTGACCGATGACCTGCGCTTCCGGCCCGGCCAAGCACCGGCCGGCTGGACCGGACTGGTCAACCATCTCCGCAGCCGCGGAGTCACCGGCGAGGAAATGACCGCCGCCGGGGTGGCCACCGTCGCCAGCACCGGCCGTCTCATCGACCGGTTCCGCGACCGCGTCATCTTCCCGATCATCCACAACGGCGAGATTCTCGGGTTCGTCGGCCGCCGACACCCCGATCTCACCGACACCGACCGCGGCGGACCGAAGTACCTCAACACCGCCGACACTCCGCTGTTCCACAAGGGCGCCCAACTCTTCGGCGCCAACGAGGTCGATATTGCCGCCGGCGGCGTACCGGTGATCGTCGAAGGACCGATGGACGCCATCGCCGTCACCCTGGCCAGCGGCGGCCGCTACATCGGTGTCGCACCACTCGGTACCTCCCTAACCGATGAGCAGGCCAGCCAGCTCGCCCGCCATCGGCAAGAACCCGATCGTGGCCACCGACGCCGACATCGCCGGCCGGGTCGCCGCCGAACGCGACTTCTGGCTCCTCACCGCCTACCGCCTCGACCCCCGATACGCCCTGCTCCCTGAGGGCAGCGACCCGGCCGACCTACTGGCCCTCAACGGTCCGGCAGCGCTCACTACCGTGCTGGACCAGGCGCGGCCGCTCGGCGAACGGCTCGTCGAGGAACGGCTCACCAGCCTGCCACCCGATCAGGCCCAACTTGAGGCGACGCGGGTCGTCGCCGCCCGCCCCCCGGAGTGTTGGGACCAGGGCAGCAACACCATCAGCTCCCGCCTCAACCTTCCCCTGCCTGCGGTTCGGCAGACCCTGCTCGCCCACGTGAAGGAGTGGAACATCGACCCCCGGCGGGCCGCCGCCAAGCCCCTGCAGGGCGTCAACGACGTCAAGAGACGGCTGACCGGAGCGGCTCCGATCCGGCCGGAGCAGCGGTGGGCGGCCCTGGCCGGCCAGCTCGACCAGCGACTCCTCCGACAGGGCGACTGGCCAGCACTGGCGCAGCTCATGCAGAAAGTCGATGATCAAGGACACGATGTCGCTGCGATCACACGAGCCGTGACCAGGACACCGCTGAACGATCTCCCCGCCCAGGATCTGCGTTACCGACTCGTCGCG
Organism: uncultured Actinomycetota bacterium; assembly: GCA_963840505.1. Taxonomy (GTDB): domain Bacteria; phylum Actinomycetota; class Actinomycetes; order Propionibacteriales; family Propionibacteriaceae; genus Microlunatus. The sequence goes on along the minus strand of CAWIZB010000018.1, from coordinate 72,003 downwards.
CACCTCGACCTCGGCGTCGACCTGCATCGGCCCCCGGTCGACACCTCGTCAGCCAAGATCACGACACCTGCGGGATCGCACCGGAAAGCTCCCGCTTACTCCGTGGCAACGACGCGGACGCCCCCTCGTTGACCAAACGCTTCCTGTCACGCGTTAGCAGCTGCCGTCGTCACCACGAAGATGATCAAGACAAGGAGGAAGGTTCGCCCGAGACGCCGCCGTGGATGGTGGTGCTCACCGCTTCCCTTGGCGGGCGCGGTCGCTGCGCCGGCGACACCTGTCTACCTTGGGCGACGGGCCGCGCGGTGAGAACAGCCCAACCGGAATCGGGTAGATGATCATAGGTGGCCGCCGCATCCGGCGCGGCACTCCCCTGCTGATCATCGAGTCGTGCCCGGCAGCCGCTTGTGTTGATCATCGTCGTCGCTGGCGCTGGCCTGGACCGTGGTGTGCCGCAGTTGACCTCGACGTGCAGCGACTGCCACAAGATCATCTTCCGTTGGTCGCGCACTCGATCACCGTGATGATCACGGCGATGGTGACGCGTGATCTGGCTCTGTCAGCGCCCTCGGCGGCGGCCCGGTCGCCGTTGCTGGCTTCGACTACCTCAGCTACTAACTGCGGCGCGCTGCGCCTGGGCGATGTCAAGCCTGGCGCGCTTCTAGCGCCACCCAACGATGATCAGCTGGCCGGCCCTGTGATCGGCGTTTGATGATCAGCTGCCTGGCTCCCGTCGTGGCAACAGCGGGTGAAGCCGCCTCGCGGCCGGTTTGCGTTCGAGCCGTGGCCGTCATTGGGAACCTCGCCGGAGTCACCGGGACCGACGCGCACTAAAGGTCGTTGATCTCGCCCGTGTCAAGATCAACCAGCCCCAGCCGTGGACGTCGGCGACGCCTCGCCTCGGTTGGTCTCAAAGAACCGACGTCCGTCGCATAGTGCTCCTCCCGGGTGCGTCGGCTGATCTCGGCCGTGTATCGGGTGTGGCGGCCTTTCGCCGGCCAGGCTTGGTGGCCGTCCTCGCAGTGGTTCCGCAGCCGTGACTTCATCCGTTCGGTGAACGCGGGCAGGCTGTAGCGGTGCCATTCCTCCAAGGCGTCACTGGTGAAGGCGTGGCCGGCGCGGCGGCGTTGATCGGCCAGCACCGCGATCTCGTGCACCAGGTGTGGATGCTGCGGCCAACACGCCGGAATGGTGTCGGCGACCTCCCAGACGTACTCGGTGATCAGCCAGTCGACAACCGCGTCCAGCCACGACCACAACTGCTGCCGCAGCTGCGGGGTACGGCAAGTCGCCGGCTCCCACGGTCGGGGCAGCAACCGCGCATCCCCCAAAGCGCGGATCTGCTCCGGGCTACCGGTCGCGGCACGATCAAGTTCCCGGTACGCCAACGCCACCAACTTTCCCGGCGCCGGGAAAGGCTGCACCAACAGCAGGTTTGCGGGACTCCCGGTCACCGGTAGGGCTCCGGCTCGGCGGCGATTCCGCGACGTCGCGCCTCAACCAGTGCCGCGGTGGCCCGGGCCTCCGCAGTCTGAGTCGGCGCTGTGTCGCTCGGCCAGCTCGGCGCGGAGATGTTGCTGGCCCGCGAGCAGCCGGGCGCCTGACCTTCCGTCGATGCAGCGGGACAGCCGGGCGATGATCGGTTTGCCGTTCTCGGCGATCACCAGCGCGTGTCGTTCCGGCAGCCGGCGGATCTCTTCGGGGCGGATGATCGCAATGTCCTCTCCGGAGAAGGTGCGGCCGGCCATGGCGCCGGTTTGCCAGTTCGCTCCGGGAGACCCGGGTCTGGCCGACCAGGTCGGAGATCTCCTGGTTGAACGCACCGTCCTTGGAGCCACCAAACATCACCAACACATTGGTCAGACCGAACAACGCCCGCGCTTCCTGCTCCCCGAAGACCGCGGCCAGCTGCCGCCAGGTCTGCGCGGCATAGATGAACGAGACACCGAGTGCGCGTTCGTTGGCCATCCGGGTCCGCAGCGTCGGCAGCGGCGCGGTCGAGGGCAGCTCATCCAAACAGGCCAGCATCGGTGGGCACAACCGGCCCCACCCCGACCTGCCCGCCAGCAGCAACGCGGTGTCCAACACATGCTCGGCGACCGCGGTCATCAACGGCGACGCGGAGGCGTACGGATCCTCCCGGCCCAACAAATAGATGGTGCCGCCGCGGCGGATCAGATCAGCCAGATCGGTGGCGGGGCGGCCGCGACCGGGGACGCAGCGGCGGCGAATGTCGTCTTGGAAGAACAGGCTCATCGCCTGCTGCACCGTGGTGATCGTGTTGCCGGCCGTCCGATCATCGCCATGCAGCGCACCCTGCAGCAACCCGTGCCAATACGGGGCGGCATGCGGATGCTCGCGGAGAATCTCGGTCGGCTCGCTCGCGATCGCCGGGTTCGCCACCCAACGCAGCACATGGTCCAAGGTGCGGCCCGTCAAAGCTGCGGCGTGGAAGAACGCCTGGATCACCTTCGCCGCCTCAGCGGCATAGAAACGGGCGGCGTCGTCGCCATACCCACCGGCGACCGCACCCTTCACGGTGCCGGCGGTGAACGCCTTGGCCCGCCGCTCCGCCACCATCGAATCCACACAGCCCGCCACCGGATCCCACACCAACTCCGGCAGCCCCGCGGCCAGCCCGAACGGATCCAGCACCACGCACGGACGATCATCACGCGACCGCACCGCGAAACTGAGCAGCAGGTCATCCACCTTGGTCAAGGTCACCAACGCCGCACCAGGGCCCCGTGGCAAAGCCAGCCTCGGTGGCGATCGCGCTCATCGTGGCTGCGATCCCAGCCATCCCGAACGATCGTTCGCCACGTCGCCTCGATGAGCTTGATTCGACGCTCTTGATGATCAACAACTTTCGGCACGTCCGCGGTTCTGCGCTGTCGGCCGCGGCTGGAATTCGGCGAGCAGGTCGAGGACCTGGTCGTGGAGTCGAGGCACGTGTTCCTCGGTTTCGGGCTTCATTAACACGCTGCGCAGAATGCGGCCTTGGGGCACGTCGGTCTCGATTCGGTGGCCGCGACCTTCAAGATCGGCGGCGTTGACGCTGTAGGTGGCCACGTACAGCGCCTCAGCGGACGGACGCTCCATCCCGCTGTTGAGGACATGGGCGCTGGCAGCGTCCACCTCGGAGAGGCTGGAGCGGTTGGGGAAGTAGGTGAGGATGTCCAGCTGAGGGCGTTGATATAACGTCAGCTCGTCGCTGGCTTCGATCCGCTCTGCCCATGCCAACGCAGCTCGTCGGCCTGGACGCAGCACCGCGCCCAGTCCCTCGGGGGTCAGCGGTAGAAGCTGCAGCGTCAGCCACAACGCGGCAGCTGCGGAGCCCGCACGGGAGCACTCAAGCGAGATCTCGCCCAAATGCAACTCGTCGGAGGTGAAGTAGGTATACGGCGAGTCATGCAGGTAGTGCGTGGCCACTCCCGGGTCAGCAAACAGCACGGCACCGCAGCCGTAGGGCTGCAAGCCGTGCTTGTGCGGATCGAGCACGACCGAGTCGCAGTCGGCGATGGCGGCGAACGGTGCGGCGGCGACACCGTCGGTGGTGTCGTCAGCGATGAGCCGGAAGAAGCCGCCGTAGGCGGCGTCGACATGAATCCGCACCCCGTAACGCCGGCACAACGGCATGATCTGGTCGACGGGGTCGACGGCACCAAGACCAGTGGTTCCGGTGGTGGCGACCACGGTGCCCACCTCACCGGTCTGAAGCAGCGTCTCAAGTACCTCCAAGTCCATGGTGCCGTCAGCTCGGGTCGACACGGCCCTGCCCGATACCCCCAGTAGATGACACATGCGCGAATGCGTGTAGTGGGCGTCGCTGCTGTACGCGATCGCCTTGCCCGAATGGGTTTGTCGCGCAACGAAGAGGGCTTCGAGGTTGGCGATGGTGCCGCTGCTGGTCAGATGCCCCAGATGATCAGCAAGGCCGAACATGCGCGCCAGCTGGGTGACGACCTCCTTCTCCATCTGTGCCGTCGCGGGGCCACCGTCCAAGGCGTGGTTGTTCGGGTTGATCAGCATGGTCGACAGGTAGCCGATGACCGCGGCCGGGTGCGGCGGCTTCAGCATTTGGCCGACGTAGCTGGGGTGGAAGAAGGGATAGTTATTACGCAATCGGTCCCGCAGTTCGGCGGTGCTCCGCACGACTGCCTCTTCACCCACGGCAAGGGAAGGATGCGGGGTGAACTCACCAAACTCGTGCATCCACTTCGACATCTCCACGACTGCGGTCTGCAACTGTTCGGCCAGAACCGCAGCTCCCGCGGGACCGGCTTGAAGCCAACCGGTGGGGTCCTTAGCGGAGGCAGCTCTCGCGTCGTGATGTGGTCCGGACATGGCGGTCATTGGCAGGCTCCTCTTTTTCTACAGACAAAGAAAACGTTGCGGACGATACCCGGACTGGCCGGGGTGCTCGTCAAAATGCGCCGGCGAGCCTGCCCCGGCAGCGGCCGCCGCTGCACCGCCGGGCTGACGCCGACTTCTTCCTGCTGGCCAGGCGCGGTGCAGCCGGGACTCGCCACGGCTTGCCCAGCCGCCGGGCACGCGGTACGGGAGCGGTGCCGTAAGGGACCCTCCTGCGGGCGCCGGATTGAGTCAGATCGGGATCGGTTGCAGGGCATCCGACCCGAGATCGGCTGCGGCTACCTGTGGGCCCCTGGGCCCCGCGCAGTTAGGCTCGTGCCGTGATCAACGGCGCCCACGCCATCATCCACAGTCACGACGCCGAAGCCGATCGTGCCTTCTTTCGGGAAGTGCTCGACTGCCCGTATGTCGACGCCGGAGCCGACTGGCTGATCTTCAAGCTTCCTCCCGCCGAGATCGCCGTGCACCCCACCGAAGGCCCCCCTTCGCATGAGCTCTACCTGATGTGCGACGACCTGGACACAACGATGGACGAGCTGGCCGCTAAAGGAGCGACGCTCACCGCAGTCACCGAAGCCCGGTGGGGGCGCCTGACGAGCCTGCACCTGCCGGGCGGGGGCGAGGTGGGGCTGTACGAGCCCCGACATCCACGGGCTACCGACCTGTAGTATCCCGCCGCTGGATCAGCGTTCCCGGAGACCGGCCTGCCGGCGCTGCTCCCAACCGCAGTAGGAATTGCCCGTAAGCCGAACCGTTAGTGGGACGTGAGTTACGCGCCGCGACCCTGGGCGAGGCTGCGGCATCCGTGCCGCAACCAGCCGGCGCCGTAGGGGCTGCACACCCTGGTGGCCAGGCCGCGGGGTGTGGATGTCGTCGGGGCCGTCTGTCGGCTGCGGCGATACGCCGGACGCCGGCATGAGAATGGTTCGACGCGGAATGCGGGCTGGATCTGCAAGGCGCCATGCTCTGCCGAGTCGTTGGCGTTAGGTCGTCACGGTCCAACAGAGGGTGAGGGCTTCGCGGAGCTCCTCGCGAAGAGCGTTGGCGTCGTGCGGGCCGGTGTCGTGCATGGCTTCGCTGACGATAAGCACAACGTGTGTTTCGGGGCGGATCGCTGAACGGCCGCTCTGCCGGTTCGTCCAGCGCCGAGCATGCGCGTGGCCGGCGTCGTCGGCGAAGATCACTTCGCCTGCTTCCGGGGTATCGGTATCGCCAGCGAAGGTCGCGTAAGTCTCGGTTCCGGTGGCGTGGCGAACGGTGAGGTTTCCGGTCACCTGGTCGAGGTCGAACACGGCGATGGGAATCGCGTAGGCGAGGGAGACCGCGTTGCACACGTCGACCAGCGGATGGATCGTCGGCAGCGAGCCGTCCTTCCGAAACCGGCGCAGCAACGCCTCCGAGGCGCACCGGTACTGGGTGGGTTTCAGACCCATCTGGCTGAATGCGCGCCGCCAAGCGGCGATCTCGGGAAACTCGCTCTCCGGCCGTTGGGCCAGCCGAGCCGTGGCCCGCTCCAGGAACGGCCGGGTGGTGTCGGCGACATCGGGGGCCGCGGTGACGCCAGTGACCGACAAGGTGGCGACCGACAGCTGGGGGAACTGCTCGAGCAGCTGCGGTGAGTGGCTGAACAGCATTGGTTATCGGCTCTCGGCGGCCAGGCGACCGGCAAGCAGGACGTAGGTGGCGGCAAATGTGCGGCGCAGCCACAACATGACATTGGGGCGGCTGATCACCTGGGTCCGCACCGTCGCCGCGAACCCGCCGTAAAGGGCGAATACGACGAACGTGAGCGCCATGAACACACCGCTCAGGCCCACCATCTGCCAGGTGTCGTCGGGTTGGCCGGCGGGCACGAACTGAGGCAGGAACGCGAAGAAGAAGATCGTCAACTTGGGGTTGAGAAGGTTGATCAGCACCGCGGTACGGATGACCCGCCAGAACGACACGGGGGCGCGGTTGTCCTCGACCTGGATCGCGGACTGGTCCCGCAGAGTCTGCCAGGCGAAGTAGAGCAGGTAGGCGACCCCGAGCCACTTGATCGCCTGGAAGGCGATCGCCGAGGCGTGCAGGATCGCGGCGAGCCCGGTGATCGCCGCCACCATGTGCGGGAGGACGCCGAGGGTGCAGCCGAACGCAGCGATGATGCCGGCCCTGGAGCCGCGGGACAGGCCCGCGGCGATGGAGTACACCGCACCGGTGCCGGGCGTGGCGACCACCACGAGGGTGGTCAGCAAAAAGGCAATGCTCATCGGTCAAACCTCCACGTTCGGGCGCTGCTCGAAAACACGCTATTAGCCGTCCTCGGCACGTTGGCTGAGCGGGACGCGGCCGTACCGAAAGCCGTCGGATCAGCGGAACGTCCGGCAACGCGACACGACCGGGCTTGTGCCGCAAGCGGACCCATCAGCGTGCACGATGAGGAGCCGACCAGGGCGTGCTAACCGCTCGATCGCCGGGACCGCGAGAGCCTCATATCGGCATGTCGTCTGGAAAGTGTCCACGCCGAACTTCGGCCGGATCTTAAGCGCCGGCCCGGCGCGTCAAATGCAAGTTAGCGTCAACTCCTGTATTAGAGGAAGCCTTCCAACCGCCATCCTTTTGCAGCGAACAGCGGCACAAACTCGGCGGGCACGAACAGGCGGTCTTCCGTGTGCGGAACAGTTACAGCGGCCCAGCGGCTGCGCCAGTCGGGATCGGTCTCGATGTCGTGCGAGGCCTTGTGGTCGTAGACGAGGGTGGGCGCAACCGCTACGAAGCCAGGCCACCATGGCGCCTGCGCCATCTCGTCGACTGCCTCAGCGGGCAGCCCGATAATTGCCGTCATGTTGTAGCGGGTCGCTTCGTCGAACTGACCGGCGTTGAGCATTCGCCCACTTCGAGGTGCTGGCGTCGAGTCCCTCGGCGCCAGCGTCGACTTCACAAACTGAGGCCCCCGGTGTCGGCAGGCGTTCCAAAAAACGTCGATACGGCGGGACTGTGAGACGTGCCACAAGCCGACCGGTATGCGGGCATAGCGCACGAAGTCTCCGATTGACCGATGGACCACGCTCAAGGTGCCTTTAGCGGGATCGCCCTACGGGGATGACGTGTCGGCGGGGCGGGTGTGCTGTTGTTCCTTCGGGTGAGGGAATTCAGGAGTCCAGGCGGGTCGTAGCCAAGAATGATCTTGGCCTCGATGAGCCTCGGGAGCGCCCGCGCCTGGGTGGAGAACGAGCAGGAGTAGGCCACCATTATGGCGAGGCCACACCCGCAATAGACTCGGGCCGTGATCAAGCGTGCCGAGCGGATCCGGCCGATCGGCGGCTTTGGGATCGATCGAGTGGCGGCGGCGGCGGAGGAAACGGGAGGACGCCACGGCGGCCCCATTCTCCGCATGGAGAACCTTGACACGGATCTCCCGCTTCCGCCAGAGGCGCTTGAGATGACCCGCAGCAAACTTGACGACCCCAGGTCGAATAGCTGGCTTCCGTTCACCGGCGACCTGGACTTGCGCGCGGCGATCTCCGATTTCACCGCCGAGCGGTGCGGCCATCGCTATGACCCCGAGCGCGAGATCGTGGTCACCGCGGGCGGATTGGAAGCGCTTCTTGACGTCCTCCTCTGCACCGTCGATCCCGGAGACGAGGTGATCGTCACCGACCCCACCTATGCGGGCATCGTCAACCGTATCCGACTCGCTGGCGGTGTCCCGCGCTTCGTCCCTTTCCTCGCCGAGGAGGAGGGCTGGCGTTTTGATCGCGACCGGCTCGCCAGCATCGTCGGGCCGCGGACCACCGGCTTTCTCCTCATGAGCCCCTCGATGCCCTCGGGTGGCTACCTGGACGAGGGGGATTGGCTTGCGGTTTGTGAGCTATGCCGCGAGCGCGATCTGTTCCTCATCTACGACTCGGCCATGGAGCGTCTACTTTTCGACAACCGACCGCTCGTCCACCCGCTGCGCATGGAAGGGATGGCGGAGCGAACAGTGGTCGTCGGCTCGCTCTCCAAGGAGCACCGCATGATTGGCTGGCGTGTCGGCTGGGTGGCTGGACCCGCGGACACGGTGACCGACGCCGGCTGGGCGCACGTCTACAACACAACGATGCCGGTTGCGATCTCCCGCTTCGCGGCTACGGCGGTCCTGCGCGGCGACCAAGGCCACGTCGCCGAGTGCGTTGCCGAACTCGAGCGCCGCCGCGACACGATGCTCTCCAGCCTCCCCGGCTGGCCGTTCGTAAGCCCGGCCGGGGGCTGGTCGCTTCTTCTCGACGTCGCCTCGCTGGGCTTCGAGCCAGCGGAGGCGTCGCGGATCCTCCTCGACGATGCCAAAATCGCCGCCACTGCGATGACCGGTTGGGGCGACGAGGTAGCGGCGCGGTACGTCCGATTCGTCTTCAGCGCCGAGCCGGTGGACCGGCTCGAAACCATCCCGGACCGGGTGGACGGGACGAAGCTCGCAGAGGCCGTTGCGAGTCGAGTCTGAATCGCAGGCCGTCATCGTCCAGCTGCCCGACGCGGCCCGGCCGAGCTCCAAAACGCATTTCCGCGGCCCGGTCAATTCCCCCTACTGGTCAGCTCAGAACGATATTGAGTACCCGAGCGGGCGCAGGTCAAGGTATCGGCGGTCGACGGCGGTCCTAGTGACTGCTGGCCTAGATGCGTCGAGACGTCCCGATAGCGGACCGCCGGCTTACGGGCAGTCTTGGCCTTTCGAACGGATGCCCGATCTGGTCATCCTGCCGGTCCACGATTTGACTGCAGGGCAGCGGCCTGCCAAGAGCCGATACTGGAGGGATCGTGGCAACCTTCCAGAACACAGTGACGATCCGGAGAGCAATCGACGACGTGTTCGCGTTCCTCGCCGACTTCGAGAACGTCCCGACCTGGAACTACGCAATTGTCGAGACGAAGAAGACTTCCCCGGGACCGGTGGGTGTGGGAACCACCTACCGACAGATCCGTTCCATCCCTGACAGGAGCGAGGAAGGCTTTGAGGTGACCGCCTTCGAGCCGACTAGCCGCCTGGAGGTCCACGGGGACATCGGGCATTTCATCGCCACCATAAGCTACCTGCTCACGCCTACGGGCGACGGGACACGCCTGACCAATGTCGTAAACCTCAAGCCTTCCTCAGGTGTATTGCGACTGCTGGCTCCCCTGGCCGCCTCCAGGGTCAAGGCGTCGGTGGCAGCCAACCTCGACACGCTCAAGCAGGTCCTGGAAGCCGGTCAGCCGACATGACACGCGATGAGGGAGTCCACCTACCCGTATGTAAACGGCTGCCGTCGCAAGAATCACTGTTGAAATACGATGCTGATGCCGTGGCAATGGGCCCCAGAACAAATTGCCGGAGGCATTACGGTCGCGAGCGCGTAGCCAGCTTCGTAAACGGACCGGCTACCGACGGCGTTTTCGCCAAGAATGTCTGTAAGACGTGGAACCCCTTCGGGATATGCGACTAAGCCCTCGACACTGCCTGCAACACCTATCCCCAACGACGCACCGCATGGACCTGACCCCCGACGAATCAACGAGCACCACCACTCCTCGCGTCCTGACCCGGGGCACTAATGATCACGCCCAACTCCTAAAGCGCAGTGGTGCCGTCCAGGACACAACGCATCGCATACGTCTTGGCCGCGCGGTCACCCTCGCCGAAGTAGCGTTCACCCGTGATCACGAACCCATGCCTTTCGAACACTGGCCGGGATGTCAGGCTGGCAAAGGTGGTCAGCGCTGGTAGGCCACGCTGTCGGGCGAGGGCGACCACTGATGCGAGCAGCGCCGACGCGACCCCGTGCCGGCCGAAATCGGGATCCACGAACAACATGTCGATATAGCCGTGGTCATCCAGGTCGGTGAAGCCGGCCACGTGGCCATCGATGATGGCCAGCCGGGTGTGCGCTGCTGCCCGGGCCGCGGCCCACGATTCGAGGTCCCCATAGTCGGCCGCCCACGCCTCGACCTGCTCCGGCGAGTAGTGGGCCCTAGCCGTCTCGCGTACGGCTCGGAGGAAGATCACCGACGTGGCTTGGGCGTCGCCGGCCGTGTACGCCCGTAGTTCCACACGGCGATGCTAATGCCGTGCAGGGACCAGCCAGCGAACGAGTTGGACGCTCCGCAAACGGAGCCGTCAGCGACAACCTTTTACGGTTGGGTCCGGTTTCTTTGATCCCATGCCAGCGGGCCGTCGGGCCATCCGCGAAGCGTGGGCGGTGGACAAGATCGGTTTTGTGGTGACCCGGCTAGTAGGCGACCACTCGCTGAGTGCCAATTCGCGTTGTTGCCTGCCGCTCAGTGTCGGGTCTCGACCGGCCCGCTGTCAGCGGCCATTTCCTCCTCGCCTTGCCCAAGCCGGCGGTGGAACAGATCCAGGACGTGTCCGAGGCACTGGCGTGCGAGCTCGGGGTCGTAGCGGTGGCCCTCGTCGCGGCCGAAGGCATGCTGGCCGTTCACCTCCAGCCACGAGAAGCGGGTTCCGGCGTCTTCGAGCGCGGCGTGGATACGCTCGCGGCCCTCACGCGGGATATGCGGATCTTGGCGACCCCAGATCATCAACAACTCGCCGCGGATCTCCCCGACCCGGTCCAACGAGTCGTCATTCATACCCTGGCCGAGACCGCGCTTGTGGATATCCGTGGCGTAGAAGCAGGCCGCCGCGCGGACATCGGGATTGAATGCGGCACGGAAGGAAAGATGACCACCGATACAGATCCCGACCGACCCGAGCTTGCCGGTGCATGAGGGGTGGTCGGCCAGAAAGTCCAAGACGGCGCGGGCGTCCGCGTCGTAGGAAGCAAGCTCTTTAGTGATCTTGTGGGAGTTGCCCCGGTCGGCGCCCGCCGCGTCGTAGGCGAGGACGACGCCAGGATCCTCCTCCAGCTCGTGGAAGATCTCCGGCACGGCAACGGTGTAGCCGTTGCCGGCGAGAAAGGCGGCGGTCCGGCGGATGGGACCGGTTACCTGGAAGATCTCAGAGAACAGCACGAGCCCGGGGTAGCGGCCCGGGGCCGCCGGACTGAGGACGTAGGTGCGCATCGGGCCATGGGGCGTCTCAAGGTCGACGTCTTCCTCCGGGGCGATGATCATTCGCCAACCATAATTGATATACCGCCGGCGGCGCGGGCCACCGGCTTGCTCTCCGCGCGCCGGGCGAGACGCCCGAGTGCCGGCGTACGTGCCGAATCACGGCTCGCCGCAAGTGGTTGCGGCGAACGGCCTACGAGATGACGGGCGGCGCTCAGACCGTCTCAGTGAGTTGCACTCGTGGAACTGCAGCGGCGCGCACAGAACTGTCTAACGTCTAGCAAGGGGGAAGAGGGCCCGCCGGTCTCGACGGAGGGGACAAAATGGACCATGACAGAGATCACCGTGCGGGTGCTGGACGAGTCTGAGTGGTCGATGTACCGCGACGTCCGCTTGCGCGCCTTGGCAGAGTCTCCCGGTTCGTTTACCGCGACCTTGGCCGAGGAAGCTGATCGTGACGAGCAGTTCTGGCGTGACCGAATGACCCGGTCGCACCGGCTGCTGGCCGAACGAGGCCCGGTACCACAGGGAATCGTCAGCCTCGGACCTTACGAACAGGAGCCCTCAGCGGCGGAGGTCTTCGGCTTGTACGTCGTCCCAGAGGCACGGGGCACCGGCGTCTCCTGGCGACTCGTCGAGGCCGCGGCGGCTCTGGCGACCCAGCAGGCTTACCTGCAGCTCTACTACTGGGTGGGGACCGACAACGGGCGAGCGGTCGGCTTCGCTCAGAACTTCGGGTTCCGCACCACCGACTACCGCCGCCCAGCACGCCCCTCCGACCTCGAACCGGGTGAGGAGATTGCCATGGTGCTGTCGCTGGAGCCCGACAGCCACCTCAGCGCCGAACCCGACCAGCGGGAGGCCAGCCAGCCGCGAAGGCCCTCTCAGCTGAGACCGTGCCGAACAGCAGCCTCCGGCCCGCGAAAGTGACGTGCCACGCCCGGAGGGTCGGCCTCGGGATCGAGTCCGAGACGGCTGATGTCGTTCGACCTCGACACCCGCGAGCTGCTACGGCACATACCCAACCCTGAGCAGGAGGCGCTCACTTAGCGGTCCAGCAGTCCCAGATCACGACAGTTCAGCGAACCTACTCGCGGCATCAGAGCGGCCTTTCCGGCAGGCCTCAATTACCGACCGCTCCGTTGGGTCTACGCTCCGCAGGAGCGAGATCCGATGAGCAAGACAACCGAGCTGGCCTCAGGCCAGATCACCACCACTAACCGATCATCACGATCCACTCGTCCGCCACACGACCTCGAAGGCGTGCATCGGCGAGTCGAACCCTTTGAGCCGTAACCTGCCGCGGCGGCGGAAGGCGAAGCCCTTGCCCAGCGCAAGGTCATGCACGGCGCCCGCGACGAGGATGCCTCCAGGGTCGGCTCGCGAGCACAGCCGCGCGGCAAGCTGCACCGTGGCGCCGAAGAGGTCGTTACGCTCGGCGACCGGCTCACCCGCGGCCATCCCGATGCGGACGCTGATGTGCATTCGGCCGGTGCCCTCTGCGTCCGCGATTCGTCGCTGGATCTCCACGGCGCTTTCGATGGCGCTGACAACCGACGGGAACGCGGCCATCAGCCCGTCGCCCGTGTGCTTGACCTCCGATCCCCGATGATGTTCGAGGGTCCCTCGCACGATCTCGTCATGGGCTCGCACCATCGCCATCGCGCCGGCATCGCCCAGTCGCTGGGTCAGTCTCGTCGACTCCACAATGTCGGTGAACAGGATCGTGCGGAACGCCGCTTCGACGTACACCTCACCGGGCGGATGCTCGAGGATGCCACCCATGAAGCGGGCCACCATGGGCTGGTCGACCTCGATGATCTGGTACGCCATGTAGCCGTGTGATGCGCGGTGGATCTCCTCGACCGCATCAGCGCTGGCGCATTCGCCAGGCAGAACGCGGTCTGGCGCTCCTCGTCGAACCAGTAGGTGAGGAATCGGACACCGTACCGGCCCTGGATCTTGAGGTCCTTGAGGTGCGCGAGTGCGGCTTCCTCGGCTGAGAGGCCGACAAACTCGTGGCGGTCCATGAAGAACGGCACACGATGAGCATCGCGCAGGTGTACACGTCGAGGCAATCGCGGGATTCGTCGCGGGCGAGTCCTAAACCTGGCCCCAACGGGAGAAGACAGCCAAAGCTTGGGCATCAGAGGCCCGTCAGTACGTTCTCCTCGATAAATTCGGGCAACCCTGGATATTCCGGTGCGGCAGAGCGGAACATCTCTGCGGCTACGTCGGCGTCGTAAGCGGTGCGGCGTAAAGCGACGTCGGGGCCGATCAGCGCCCAAAGCGCGCCCTGACTGCCGTACGGCATTCCCACACTCCCAGGATTGAGGAACCGGCGACGATCGGCGAGCCGGTCAAAGGGCATATGCGTATGGCCGAGGACGACCGTCGGCTCATCAGTGTCGGCGAAGGCTTCTCGGTAGCGCTCGACCGGCGAGTCGACGAGCACGATCTCGGTATCGCTACGCGTTGTGGCGTGGCAGAAGCGCACCGGCCCAAGCCTGGTCACGTCCATCGCGACCGACAAAGGCAGATCGGCGAGCAGGTCCCGATGTCGCGAGTCCAGCCGGGATGCGCAGTACTCAGTAGGCGCGCGCGCCGCTTCGGCAGGTCTGGGTTGAGTGCGCCATCGTAGGCGGCGACCAGCTCCCGATCGGCGTTGCCGCGTACCCAGATCGCCTTCTCGCCCAGCTCAGCGAGCCGGTCGAGGGTCTCGACGGGCATGGGTCCGGTGGCCAGGTCGCCATTGAGCACTATGGCATCGACAGCAACCGCGTCGATGTCATGAAGTACCGCGTCAAGTGCCGGCAGGTTGCCGTGGATGTCGGCCAGCACTGCGACCCGCATCAGGACCCCTCTCGGTTCCGTTCCGACGATTCTCGCCTCTTCGCCCTTAAAGTGAGACGCCCGCAGCACCCTGCTGCAACGGCTCTTCGGCGACCCGACTAGCTCCAAGCGCGTCATCACGGCCGACCTCCCCGCCTTGCAGGAACTTCACGAGAACGCCTCGCCGCCCTCCCGGCATCCAGCGCCTCAGCTGACGGCCGCAAGGCCGGCTGAGCCTCAGCGCAACCGTTCAGAAACCCGCGCGGCAGCGAACCACCACAGTGTGTGTCCAAAACCACCGGCTAGCGGGCGCAGGCCCCGACTGCTCGGCTCCCCGTGAAGTGCGTTCAAGGAACTACCGGGATGCCCGTTCGCATGGGAACGTGTGTCACACGCGGAACCTTCCGCGAGACAAATCGGTGCGCGGACCCGACAGCAGAAGCACTCAACTGCCGAATGAGTGCGCAGTGTCTGGTTGCGGAGCAGCGGGGAACCGCCGCGACTAGGTCCTGGATCACGACAGCCTGTGGCGGCTCGTGTGTGGCTGGTACGACGGCCGGATGGAACGCGGCGACTCCCGCCGCAAGCCGGCGGCAGCGCGGCCTACGGGCTGCCGGGATCTACCGGCGAGTTCTGGAGCCTTGATTAGGACGGACGCTGCCGACTCGCTCAGCCGATGAGGGGAAGCCGGGGATCAGAGTGCTCGGCCCGTCCGGAGGCGGCGCGGATCCAGGCCAGGTCGTCGGCGAGGTCGGCCGGTCGGCCGGGCACCGTACGGCGAGCCAGTAGCTCGTCGAGGATCGCGGCGGTTGTGGCAATCCCCGCCGGGGTGGCCATCGGTGGCCGGCCAAGCGCGTCGGTGAGGTCGAGCCCGTGGACGACCGCCTCGACGATGCGGCTGGCGACGAACTCGTCCAACCGCATGAGCGCGTAGTAGCCGGATCCGACCTTGTCCGGTCCGGCAGCACGGGACTCCTCGATCGTCTTGGTGAAGGTCTCGGTCAGCACGCCAGGCATCTGTCCGGGCGTCTTGCCCTCCACCATCGTGTACGCATAGGCATAGATGACCGGCGCCACGTCGGAGCGCGAGAAGATAAAGAAGCTGGTCCGGTCCCGGCCGACTTGGCCGGCGGTGTTGTCGGCAACGAGCATCCGGGTCAGGCCGATCGAGATGTCGAAGTGCCCGGCCAGCTCGAACACCGTCCAGTGCGGGAGCTTCTCGTCCAGCGGGATCAGCAGGGTCGGAGCTCCCCACTGCTCGTCGGTGAGCTCGCCGAACGCCTTGGCGACGACGCCTAGCTCGGTTTCGAGGATGCGTAGGTCGGATTCGAACGAGCCCATGGGTACCTCCGGATTGTGCGAGCGACGTTGTCATTGGACTGCGCAGGTCAGGGGCTGTCAAGATCACATCGACCTGCTCGATCGACCAGACGGCAAACCTGCGGCGGCTGAGATACCCGCCATGGGTGATGAGATCCAGAAAGTTTGTCGACGTGCCGGGCGGGTTTCTGTACTACCCCCGACTCGGGTTCAGGGACGGGATGTGTTTCCTACTCAACGCCGAGCTGCGGATCTTCGGACCGGATGTGGGATACCAACGTTCCGTGGCTCTCCGGACCCGGCGGCTGACCAGCCATCTAGGATCGCTGAGCCGTCGCTGCATCGCAATCACCGCTGTCGCCGGCAACGCGATCTTGGTCGCCGTTCAGATCAACCGCGATGTGGCCGCCTACTTCGGCCAACCGACAGAGGCTTGAAGGCGACGACGGCCAGTCCTCAGGGCAGTGGTGGCTGCTGATCCGGCGCAGCGACGCCACCGGGGAGCTGGCCTACGACCGCTGCTGGCCGCCGGCACTCGTGCCGCTGCGGGAGCTGGTCCGCGTGGCCCCGGCCGTCGATGGACGTTCGAACAGTCGTTCCAAGCCGGCAAGACCCTCACCAGGCTCGATCAGCACCAGGTCCGCCCATGGACCAGCTGGCGGCGGTGGACCATCCTCGCCATGCTCGCCTACTCGCTCGGCCTCGCCGGCCTCGCCGCCGCCGAACGAGCCGACAACCCAACACCACAAGGAACTTCCCTGATCGCGTTGACCTGCAACGAGATCCACCCGGCTGTTCAACACCTACATAGCCGAACCGATACGCGACCTGCGCCACCGGCTGCGCTGGTCGATCAGGCGACGCCGACATCAACACCGCGCCAGAACCAGCCACTACCGGCGCGGACAAGCGATAAGCGCACTGCAGGCTGTGGTCCGGCCCGGATGGTGCAATCTCGTCACCAACCGAGAACCCGCAGTTCAGGCACCATCAGCGGCCCTGAGCAGGTGCAGTTCTCCACGCCGCCACAGGTTGCCTTTGCGTTGCCACCTGACAGAGTATCTGCCCGGTTCATGGTCACTTGACAGGATTTTCGCCGGATCGACTGACAGTGTCGTCGCCTACTGGTGAAGGGATGTCGTCGGTGTCTCGGCGCAGGAAGGTGAGCACGCGCCGCGCGAACTCCTCTGGAATCAGGTCGATCGCGATGTGCTGCTGGCCGTCGATGACGGTGACCCGCGCATGCGGAAGGGCGGCGGCGACGGTCTCGTAGTCGGCCTGCATCGCGGGCGGGCTGTCGCCGCCGATCATGAGCAGCACTGGCACCGTGATCTTCTTCGCCTCCTCGGGATCGAAGGTTCGCTCGGCTTGCCCCCGGTCCTCACGGGTGATCGTGTGCGCTGCGGCGATGCGCGCCTGCCAGGCGGGCAGGGCGCGATACCGCTCGAACTCGTGGTCGGGCATTCCGACGATCTCGCGGAAGAACGCCTCCAGCGCGCGCTCGCGCTCGCCCTCGGCCAGGAACGCGTCCATCCGCTCCTGAAGCGCCGGTGGGATGGCCTCCGGGTTCGGGGCGGGCCAGCCCTCGTACAGCACCAGTTTGCGGATGTTCGAGGTCAGCGTCGCCGCGCCGAACGCGCAGAAGCCGCCGAACGAGTGGCCGAGCAGGTCGACCGCCGAACCGGAGGTCTCGGCCACGACGTCCACCACGGCGGCGACGTCCTCGAACTCGCGCACCGCGTCGTACTCGGCCGCGTCGCCGCTGCCACCTCGGCCGCGGCGGTCCATGGTGTGCACCGTGACGTGCGGCTCCAGGTACTTCAACACCGGAGCCCAGCGAGTGTGGTCGGCCGTCATGCCGTGCACCAGCACGAGCGAAGGCCCGTCGCCGCTCGTCCAGTAGGCGATCTCGGTGCCGTCGCGGGACACCACCCGCGTGATGATGGGTTCCTCCGTGCGTGTCATGGCAACCACTCCTTCTTCCAGTGCTGCCACGCTCCCGCGGCGGCGCCGGGGCCCGCATCGGTAGAGCTACCCATATTTGTTCGCGAGCAGGCGGTGCTCCATCGCGAACAGGGCAGCCGCCGCATTGCTGGACACGCCGATCTTGGTGCAGATGTGCTGGATCAGATCACGAGCCCGACGCCGCGGCTCCTCCCATGCGAACCGACCCTCATCCGGGCCATCAGGTCACGAGGTCCGGCTGCCGTACTAGCCTGTTGGTGGTGATGCCGGCGCCGCGGATTTGGCGTTGTGCGTCGGCCCGCACGTGCCAGACCTGCGAGGTGGAGCGGTGCTCCTCCATCGCGGGGAGCACCCGATCAGCCGTCGCAGCCACGCAAGCCGCATCGATCGTCGGTGCACACGGGCTCGCCCGATGGCCGCGAGCCGCCTGCCGAACTGACTGCTGATTCTCTCTCACGTGACGGGTGGGACCAGCAAGCTCTGAACGATGTCGGCGCCAACTCTCCGACCGGAATGGATTGGCTGAACCCGAAAGCGATCGACTTCACGGCGCTCTTACGATCAGCACGCACTGCCCTGGCACTGGCCGCGGTCGTCGGTGCGCTCATGGCGGGCTGGATGTGGATCATTGCCTTCGGGGTGCTGGAGCTTCACCACCCACGCGTCCGTAAGCCGACCGTCCTACGGGCGCCGCATTGAGTCAGACCGGGAACGCGATCCGGGACGGGAAGGGGTTCCGCGACGCTGCGGTGCTAGATGCTTCCACGTCGTCCGCGGTTGTCGAGGCTCCCTTATGCGGTCGTGGCCGGGTCCGGTGCTACGCGAGCACGTCGCAGCATCACGATCCCCGTCGCCACCAGCCACAGCTGCGCGATAACCGAGCCCAGCACGCCGTACAGGAGGAAGCCTGGAAACAGGCTGGGGATGAGGAACAGCCCGACGGCAGCAAGCATTGTTGCGCCGCCGATCACAAGCCCAGTCCAGCCGAGCCAGGACGGGTATCGATCGAGCACCATCGCGATCCCGAGCAGCAGGAGTGGCACACCGATCATCAAGGCCATCGCCACGAGAGAGGGTCCGTGAGTGGCTGCCGCCACGGCATGGGCGGCACGAACAAATTCGACGCGTTGAGTCGGGTCGACTTTCGAAGCGGCGTCGGCCAGTTCTGGTAAGGCCAGGCCTTCGCTTGTGCTCTCAACGCCGAAGATGGCCAGCCCGACCGTTGCGCTGACCACCGCTGCCTGCCCGATCAACCACGACCCCGGACGCTCAAACGACCGGGCCAGCGCCAGCAGCCCTATCACAACAACCAACGCGGCCAGCACAGCGAACACATGCACACTCGGATAGATCGACCGATTCCGTACGAAGTTCAACGCCGCTTCGGCTTCCGCGGCCGGGGTATCGCCGTGAAGCAGCCGCCATATGGCGAAGACAACTGCACCAACAATGAGACAAATGCCGCCCGTCTTGAGATTGAGGGCGCCGTCCACCGCCGGCCCGACTCGCGGACCAGCCGTCCCTGCTCCGACCGTCATGGTTCCCTCACTTTGCGTTGCTACCTGCTGGCCCACGATTAGCGCGATTATCTCTGTCGACCCAGGAGCGATAGGTGCACCTGCGGAGGGCGACGGACATCGGCTGGTGGACGAGTCGGCATGCCGCAAGGCGACCCACTTGCGGCTACTTAAGACTTCTAGCAGGTCCGCTGTCCGGCCAGACTCGGTCCAGGTGCTCGAGACTTGGCGGCCTTGGCGGGCGACTTCTTGGCACTAATGACCGATCACGAGACAACACTCATCGTCGTCGGCGGTCCAAGCGATCGTACGGCCATTGGCGAAGCCGCACTGAGATCCCCGAAGCGGAACGCTAGCCGGGCAAGCCCGGACAGCAGCTCAAGTGTCACATCACGAGGCTTGGGTGCCTGGTGATGTTCCCCGCAGGGAGGTGAACGTGGTCAAACTGACGGGGTGGAGGGCGAGAGCAGGCTCGCCGCCGGCAGCTCGAACCAGCGCAGGTGTTCGAACTCTGCGGAAACGCGGACGGCATCGTCGGAGTCGTCCGGCTCCGGATCGGGGAGCGACTCGAGGATCTTGCGGGCCTGGTCAATGCAGTCCGCTAGCGAAGGGGGCGCGGCCACGTCATCGGGAGCCGGGTACCGCATGCTGCCGTCGTCGTCATAGCTGATCGTCGAGAGCCGCACGGCAGGCTCCGGAGGAGCCTCCCGGTGCCGCCAGAGTCCGGTCAGCGGATCGAACCAGTAGTCCGGGAGCAGCCGGTACCCGTAGCTCGCGATCAGGTGGACGGCCTCGACGAGGTAGCGGAAGGTGTCCTCGTCGATGAAGTAGTTGAAGTTCACCCGGGTCCAGCCCGGCTTGATGCCTTCGCAGCCGTGCAGGATCTCGCGTTCGAACTCATGTGAAGTGTCGAGATCGATGTCGAGCAACCGGTGGCCGTACGGGCCGGCGCACGAGCAGCCGCCGCGTGCCTGAATCCCGAACAGGTCGTTCAAGACGGCGACGACGAGGTTGTGGTGGAGCCGACGGCCACCCGGCCGACGGACCTCGAAAGACACGATGGCCAGCCGGTCGGCGTCGAGATTGCCCAGGATCTCGATCTGCGGGTGCGCTGCCCAGGATCGAATCGCCCGCCGGACGAAGTCCGCCTCCTTGGCCCTGATCACGTCGGTACCGACGGCTCCCTTGAGCTGAAGTACCAGGCCGGCCCGGATCGACTCGACGATGGCAGGCGTGCCGCCCTCCTCGCGGTGCGCCGGGTCGGCGAGGTAGCGATGCTCGACCGGGTTGACATACGACACCGTTCCACCGCCGACGACGACGGGCACCGGGTTACCGAACAGCTCCCGCCGGGCGGCCAGCACCCCCGGCGTGCCCGGGCCACCGACGAACTTGTGCGGCGAGAGGAACACCGCGTCCAGGTAGCCCAGCGGATCGCCGGCGGGGTTCATGTCGATCTCGACGTAAGGCGCTGCGGCGGCGAAGTCCCAGAAGGACAGTGCGCCGTGCTCGTGCAGAGTACGGGCGATCGCCCGGGTGTCGGTGAGGATGCCGGTGACGTTGGAGGCGGCCGAGAAGGCACCGATACGCAGTGGCCGGTCGGCGTAAGCGACCAACCCGGCGCGGAGAGCGTCGAGGTCGACGTGCCCGTCGGGGTCCTCCGGGATCGTCACGACATCGGCGATCGACTCCCGCCACGGCAGCTCGTTCGAGTGGTGTTCGTACGGGCCGATGAAGATCACTGGGCGTTCGTCCGGCGGCAGCGAACCCGCCCCGGCGGAGCGCGGGAAGCGTAGGCCGAGAATCCCGACCATCTTGTCGATGGCCGACGTCGCGCCGGACCCGCAGAACACGATCACCGTGTCGTCGTCGCCCCCGACGGCATCGCGGACGATTCGCCGGGCATCCTCGCGAAGAACAGTGGTCTGCAGACCGGTTCCGCTGGACTCGGTATGGGTGTTGGCGTATCCGGGCAGCACCCGTTCGCGGATGAAATCCTCGATGAACGACAACGAGCGGCCGCTGGCGGTGTAGTCGGCATAGACCAACGGGCGCGGGCCGAACGGGCCGTCTAACACGTGGCCGGAACCGATGACACTCGCCCGGATACGTTCGAGTAGAGGGCTCGATCGTAGCGCTGCGGCAGGTTCGAGAATCACATTCGACTCCCTGGTTGCTAACGAAGCAGTCTACGTCGCGATAACGGTCCGGCGCGGCGCGGCATCCTGCCCGGCTTTGTACGTTGAAATGAGACAAGGGGGGACCCGATGAGGGTTCGTGGAGCCCGCACGGGGAGTTTGCACCCGGGCTTCGCGACGTCACACTCTCCAGGAACAGCACCCGCTCGAGCTCCTCTCCGCTCCAATCGCGCAGGAGCTCGGAGCTCTGGAGGCGGTGGCTCTCCGGTGAGAGCATCGCGTGGAGCTCGTAGATCGCCTCGAGAAACGGCTCAGTCATCGGCCGAATCGGTTCGGCGATGTTGTCCCTGGTGGCATTGACAGCGGACAGTCGCGTCCACAACCAGCATGTCGTTGACCATCGCCGCTCCCTCGTCGTAGTCCTTAAGCACCGGCGCTAGAGGCCCATCGGACCCGCCTGAACGGGATAGGACGCTCGCGAACCCCCCGAGCTGGACTGCTGGCTGGGGACGCCGGCACCGAAGCTGCCAGGAGCAGCGCAGGGTTCGGGAGCGGGCGTGGGCCCACGGCTGGGAAGCTCGGTGTGTCACACATGGAACCTTCAGTGGTCCCAGCGTTAGCGTCCAATTGTGAGCAGACCACCACCGACGGCAGAGGCAACTGCGAGTGCCCTACCGGTGATCATGTTGCACCGCGGCCCGGGTGCCGCCACTCGAGGTCCTAGTCGGTGAACCATCTGGAGCCGGTTACGACCGGCTCCGCAGCTGGTCTCAAGCCAGTCGATCCAGTTCTCAGTGAGGCGCCCAGGTCTGCTGACAGTGGATGAGGGCTCCTTCCCTGGGCGGTAAAGCCGACCACTTCGGCTCTGCCATTCAACAGCGCGGCGAGTTGCTCGGATGACCAGGCCAGACCCTTCGGGTTGACAGCGAGCCAAGGTCCACGCCCCGGCCTGCTCCGTTTGGCTGCATCATCATCGAAGATCCCACACACAACCGCCGTGAAGCTCGATCGCCCAACACCGACCTTGGCGAACTAGCTCAAGCCGGAGAGGATCAACATGGCCCGCCAGATCTCCCTCATACGGCCGCCGCACCGCCCACGCGGGCCAACTACACTCAGGCGTTCGCCTTGCTGCACGAGCACCCGCTCCGGCAGCGGGTGCCGCGGATCGGAGCGTGATGACCAGCAGCCAACCATCGCAGCTGGTGCGGCTGCCGGACGGCCGACGCCTGGCCTTCGCCGACTACGGACCCCGCGACGGGGCGGCCTGCATCGTGCTCTCGGGGATGCCCGGCTCCCGGCTCACGCCGGCCTGGGCGTTCCCCGAGAGCCTGCTGGCCGACCACGGCGTGCGCCTGGTCGGGGTCGACCGGCCCGGCTACGGCAGATCCGACCCCAATCGCAGGATGAGCGCGCTTGGGGTGGCCGACGATCTCGGCGTGCTCTGCGAGGTCGTTGGCCTGGACCGGGTGGCGGTGCTTGGCATCTCGGCCGGCGCGCCGTTCGCCATGGCGTGTGCGGTCCGCTTGGCCCAGCGGGTGGGCTCATTGCTGCTATCTAGCCCGATGGGTCCTTGGGAGCTACCGGAGACCCGCGCCGGGATGAGCCGACGAAACCGGCGCTACTTCACCCTGGCCCATCGCGCGCCGGCGCTCAGCCGCGCGGCCTGCTGGCTGTGGGCTCGGATGGCGCTGGTCGGGCTGCGCGGCGACCGCGATCGGCTCCTCCGGCGGCTGTCCAGGGCGCTGCCGCCAGCCGACCAGCAGGTGCTGGCCGAGGTGGCCGCCGACACGCAACGATGGGACCGCTTTGTTGACGACACCGCCGAGGCGTTCCGCCAGGGCGGCGCTGGGGTCCGCGCGGACCTGGCGGTCGCCAGCCAACCATGGGGCTTCCAGCTGCAGGAGGTCACCGTACCGACCTGGCTGTGGCACGGGGCGGCGGACGAGGATGTGCCGATCGCGGCCGCCCGGCGCATGGCCCAGACGATCCCCAACTGCCACGCCAGCTTCACCGACGAGGGCCACCTGATGGGGCTGCGCCACGCCGGCGAGGCCATCCAGGCGATCGGAGGGGCGACGGCAGCCTAGCCAGCCGACCCTTGCCCCGGCATCCCCCACCAGCCTGCAGCCACCTCTCGCAGGCACCGCTCCATCCCCGCGTGCTTCGCGGCGTTCCTCCACCCCCTGCCAAGAGCTACTCAGGTTGCCGGAGACGATCCGCCGTCGGACTCGACCAGATCGCGCAGTCCCGGATCCTTGCGCCTGCCGACGTAGTGGACGTCCTGAGGCGCCTCCCGAGCGCACCGCCTGGTGGTCGACGCGTCGGGGAGCTGATGCGAATACTCGACGCATCGCTGCGACGACCGGCGACCGACCGATAACCCGGGGACCGTCTTACGGCACTGGTGGACAGCCCGACTCGGCCGTCAACGATCCGATCAGACTTGCGTCATTGTGGGCGGCGTGAAGCACCCGCTCTTTGGCACGACTGCCCATCGGCACACGGCGTCATCGTCGACGGAGATGGGGCAGCAAGGCTCGAATCAGATGTTTGATGCCGATGGACGATGCTACGGGTCGACGACATGCTTCGGGGCGTCTCCATCGACGCTGAGCACAATGAGCGGGCTGTGCTGGAGCATGTTTGCGACGTCGGTGCGACCCCAACGCTTCGCGGCTGCCTCGATGAGCGGCAGGCGTTCGTCCGGGTCGGTGATCACGCGCGCGGTTGCCGGGATGTCCGCGACGACGGACTGCTTTAAGTGGACGACGACGCTGGGGTCGGCCGCGATGTTGTAGATCCAGTCCCTCGTACGGTCGGCCCGGGGCATCCCGGTGATGAACAACCGACCATCGTCGTCGTGCAGGAAGATCTCGATCCGCCGCTGGTGACCCGTCCGGCGGCCGGTCGTCGTCAGGTCGATGACCTGGCTGTGGTGAAGGGCGGTGCGGATGGCGTCATCCATGCCGGCTCCTACTGTTCACGGATTGCTCCTCTGTGTGAGTTCGAGTCCGTCACTATGTCGTGCGGCGGACACCGAGCTCCCCCCCGCGCGGCGGGGATGAGCTGTCGAATCACTTCAGCGGTTGGGTCGCCCCGATTAATCCCAAGCCGTCGAGAACTCGCCATCGAGCCGCTTGACGATCAGCCGGTTGATCCTGCCCTGGCCACTGACACGATGCGCTGCAAGCCGACCGGCACTCGGTGTCAAGGCTCGGTACCTTGGAAGGTGGTGAGGGCCCCTGCTCGAGGCGCCGCAACTCGCCTGGCTAGGTGGCGCAAGGGTGGACAAAAAGGAAGTAAGGCTGACGATTCTCGCTTCGGCCATCCTGGTTGGTATGCCGCTGATCGCCAACGCGATCCATGACCTCCTTTCGGGCCGTTGGGATGAGCACCTCGGCCGTCGACGTCCGTCAGACCCTGCCGACGGCGGCGAGACGGCGCCCCACCTGAGAGGTAGGCCGGTCGAACAGCTGGCCGCCGATCTACGCCGGCTGCGGGTGGCGGTGGCGACCGACCAGCGGCGTTCGGCGACTCATCAACTGGCGAACCGGGTCGCATACGACCAGCTGTTAATGCAGGCCTGCCAGATGTTGAACGTCCCACACGAGCTTGTGAAGAACACGGCCGGCCCGGAGCGCGACATCGAACGGATACGGGTTGAGGCCGAGCTGGAACGAGCCGGCATCGTGCTCTCCCCCGCCGGCCGATCCGGCTGATTTCAGGGCTACTCCCCGAACCTGCCGTCGATACGTTCGGATAGGGTCGGCGCCCCGTTGTGCCCTGGCCGTACTCCTTTCATCATGTGCACCATCAGGTCAGGAAAGTCTCGACCACTCCGAGCGTCCGGAGCGGCACCCGCTTACGGGGCACACGCCGCAGCGGTTCGACTGACCGATGAACCACGCTCAGGTGCCCTGGACGAGACGGACGTACGGGACGTGGAAGTGGCGCAAGCGGACCGATGATCGGCGGGGTGCGCCCGATTGGGTGAGCAGCGCCCAGGAGCACCTCTCAATGAGATCTCGATATCCCGGGATCAGCCGGGGATATTCAGCTCTTTGCGTTCGAGCTCCTTGTGCAACAAACGAAATCCCCGCGCGGGGAGATTCATCGTTGCCGGTGCGGGTCTCGGTGTCGCCACAGCCCTCTCGATCTCGGCGCCGGCCTCGGCCGATCCGAAGGGCGAGCCGCTTCAGATCATCTGCGACAACGGCACGACCTACTGCGCCGTCGACCACGGACACGGTCAGTTCGTGCCAGTGCACGACGTCGACAGCAACAGTATGCTAGTTGCGTGTTCTGCGGCGGCTCCTCGTGCCGTCAGACCATGCCCAGGTCGAACCCAAGCACTGACCGCAGCTCCTCGATGTTCGATGTCGGCGGGGCGTTGAGCACCGCGTGGGCCGCGAAAAGGGTCCCGCCGGCCATCGGAGCCTCCTCACGTCTGTGCTGAGCTCGCACAGACGGGCGGTCGTCTTCCGTGCACGCCCCTCGCCTCGTAGTCTTGCCGGCCAGGGCGCGTACCGCTCGGACCCGTTGGGCATCCTCTGCCGCTTCTCCTGAAGGGTCCACGCCCATGAGCAACTCGCAGACCGTCGACCGCAACCGCAGCCATCGGGTACAGGCTGGAAAGCTGCTGTGGCCGACCGCGGTCGCGGCCTTCCTCTTCACGGTCTCCTATCCCGTCAACGACTTCGCCCCGCCACCCTCGCCTCCGGACATCGGTCTTGGCATGCTCCTCGTGTATGCCGCCATCGCCGCGGTCACCGTGGGCGTCGTCTTCGGGCTGGTTCTGCCGTGGGCACTTCGTCGGGAAAGTTCCGGTGGATTGGCCCTGGCACTCGCTATCCTGGGCACGCTGATGGCGCCAGGCTTCTGGACCGGGTTACCTCCCGGACTCGCGGCCGGCGGTGCCTTGCTCGGCTGGGCCGGAATCTACGCGACGAAAGGCCGCAAGCTCTCGCAAGCCGCCTTCGTGATCGGTGTGATCGGTGTGCTGTTCAACGTCGTCTCCTATGCAGATGTATTCATCTGACACGGATCCGACGACCGGCAGGATGCGTCGCGGGCGCGAAGGGGCGTCCCTTCGCCGCCATTCGGCTACACGGAACGTCCGCTATGCCGCCGCCGCAGAGGAGCCCGCTCACACCGCTTCGGCGCGAACCCCAACGGATGGTCGCAGGCCAAGCGAGAGTCACTCCTCCGGTGTTGGTCCCGACTCGATCGGGGGCAGTACGACGAGAGTCGCATTTCCAAGTCGGTCGAGCAGGCTGGCCACTGGTTCGACGATCGATGAGCTATAGCTCGGTCAGCGGCGTCAGTCCGATGGTTAGGCTGGTCGCGGAGCGGTTCGCCGCCTGCCAGGTCAGAGCGGGGACTGCACTCCGGTCAGCTCCTCGGAGGCCGTCCACAGCGCCGCGGCCAACTTGGTGTCGCTAGCCTCCGGCGACCGCCCGACCAGAGTCGGGTTCCCGCGCAGCTCCGAGCGCCCGTCGGGGCCGACATAGCTGCCGCCAGGCAAGTCCTCGCTGGCCGCGTACAGGGTCGGCAATGCGCCCATCTCCTGGCTCTGGGCGACGATACGATTGGTCAGCCTCATCATCCGGTCCATGATCGGACTGCCGGAATGGGACTGGAGGTTGGTCGCGGCGTAGCCCGGGTGCGCGCCGAGCGCGCGGACCGGCGAGCCGGCGGCGGTCAGCCTGCGCTGGAGCTCCAAGATGAAAAGCAGGTTGGCCAGCTTGGACTGCCCGTACCCCGGCCAGCGCTGATAGCGCCGGCGCTCCCAGTTGAGGTCGCTGAGGTCGATGTGCCCACGGCGGTGCGCGCCGGACGACACCGAGACCACCCGGTCGGTGATGATCGGGAGCAGCAGGTTGGTCAGCGCAAAGTGGCCGAGGTGGTTGACCCCGAACTGGGTCTCGAAGCCCTGAACCGTCCGGCTGAGCGGCGGGGCCATCACTCCGGCGTTGTTGATCAAGACATCGATCGGCTCAATGGTTTCCGCGGCGAACGCGCGGACGGAGTTCAGGTCGGCCAGATCCAGCGCGCGGACCTCGGTATCGTCCCCGATCTCGCTTGCCGCCCGCTGTCCCTTGGCCTGGTCCCGAACGGCGATGATCACCAGCGCACCCGCCCCGGAAAGGACGCGCGCCGCTGCCAGGCCGATGCCGCTGTTGCCACCGGTAATCACGATCCGGCGGCCCTGCTGATCGGCGAGGTCGGCGGCGGTCCAGCTGGAAGAGGGCACAAGTCAAACCTAGTGAGCGGCTCAACCATCGACGACCGCACCGTGCGTAAGTCGACCGCCGACCGGTACGGGTGCCGTAAGGGGGATCCCGCCGCCGGTGTGCGGTCAGCTCTTCTTCAACTCCTCGGCGAGCATCACGAGGATGCCGCTGGGGCCGCGGACATAGGTGAGCTTGTACACGTCCTCGTAGGTCGCCACGCCGCGCAGGGGGTGGCAGCCGTGCCTCGCGGCGATCGCGAGGGCCTCGTCGATGTCGTCGACCGAGAAAGTCACCCGATGCATGCCGATCTCGTTAGGCCGGGTGGGCTCCGTCTCGATCGCGTCGGGGTGGATGTACTCGAAGAGCTCGAGGCGACCGTTGCCGTCTGGCGTCTGGAGCATCGCGATGTTGGCGTGGTTGCCGTCGAGGCCGACGGCGGTGTCGGTCCACTCTCCACTGACCGTGTCACGTCCGAGAACGGTCAGCCCGAGGTCAGTGAAGAAGGCGATCGCCGCTTCCAGGTCGCGGACAGCGATGCCGACGTTCTCCAGCTTGATGCGCATGCGCTGCACGCTACCGAGTCAGGGCGACGTGTTCAGGTCCGTGAGCTGCCAGTTCCGGCTCAGCCGGACAAGGAACTGTCCCGCAGCTGTGCCACGAGCGGACCCTCTACAGGTCGTCCGCACGAGGAATCCTCTACGACGACCGCCTGGCCGCCGGCTACCGGGCGTCTCATTGAGACCTCGGCCATGTACAGAAGGATGACGCCATGGCGGACGGCTCCACGACAATCGAACTCAGCCGGTCCGAACTCCGAGAGGTCGCCGGCTACGCGGTAGTGTGCGCGCGCCCAGCGTTGGCGATCTTCGAACGTGCAGCCACGGAGAAGTTGGTGGCGACGCTGGACCGCATCCGGACGCGCGGTTCACAACGCACCATCCTGAAGGCGCCCGACCTGCCGGAAATCATCACCGCCTGCTCGCGGCTGACTCGAGCCGAAATGCCCGTCGTAACGCTGGTAACCGACGTACCCGGCAGCCAGCGGCTGGCCTCCATCTGGATGGACAACCGCGTTGCCGGAGCGACCGCCGCCTACCTTATGGGCCAGTGGCTGGGCGACCGGCCAGGCAACATCCTCGTCACCTTGAGCCGCGACTTCTTCCGCGGCGAGGAGGAGCGGGAGATCCATTGGGCCATACCGAACGCGATGAATTCTCTCAAACGCGTAGCGGCCACCGGGCGGTGCGCCAGGTCCGGGCCAGCGCGGCGATCACGGTCACGCTGCTGTCTGTGCGCCCAAACGTGCTATCTGCCGCGACTGGGCACTGCGCCGTATCGGCCTGGCCAGGCCAGGCGTTCGCGGATGTCATCCGTTGCCGGTCATGGCGACCATGGTAGGCCCGATGGTTGGCGCGGCCGGCGCGCTGATGAAGACTGCCGCTATGGGTACCCAAGAGCCGGAGCGCGTGCGCTGGCCCGGACACCTTCCGGTCGGTGCGCTGCGGGTGGTGCGGTGGAGCGCGAACTATGACCAGACGGTCCGCTTCTACCGGAACATGATCGGGTTGCCGGTGCTGGAAACCTTCTACGACAGCTACGGCCTGGACGGGACGATCCTGGGCTTGCCCGGCGGCCCGGTTCACCTGGAGATCGTCCAGCTGGGGGACGCGCCGGAGGCGCCTGGGCTTGATCAGTTGGTGTTCTACCTGCCCGATGTCGCCGCCCAGCAGCGCATCATGGCCCGGCTGGCCGCCGCAGGCGTGCATCCGGTCGCCCAGATCGATTACTGGCAGGACAACGGCGGCGTTACCTACCAAGACCCCGACGGGCGGGAGGCATTGTTCGCATCCTGGGTCTACAGGCCGCCGCGATCCTGATCCACACTGACGGCGCACGAGCGGGTGACAACGGCCGCCCCGAGCTGTCTGCGATGTATCGCGGGTTCGAATGCCGCATCCTCCGCCGCTGTGGCTGAGGCAAACACTTTGGGATGCTCACTTCGAGACAAGTTCCGAATCACGTGGTCCCAGGTCTGGTCTCTTTGGTGGAGATTTGCAGACTCCCTAAGTGGAGCTTGGCAGAGATGACCGGGGCAATCGTCATTCGATTAATGCTTCTTTGACTGGGAGATTTTGCCATTACCCGCGCCTGTCGGAGATGCTCGCCGAGCAGGTCATAGAGCAAACCTTCTGCTACGCCGACGAGTTCGACTACGGACTTGAACTGGTCCTCGACGGGCTCGAGAAGCGGTTGGGCCGGTCGGACGGCTGGGGACGTGCATCGACCCCTGTGCCGCAGGCGGACCGATTGACGCGTCGAAAGCGTGTGAGTTGGCACGCACTTTGGGCTGTTCGGTCATGAAGAACGTTAGGGCTGTGGCATATGACCCGACCGGTGAGATGCCCGATGACCGTGCCTGTTGCGGGTCAGCCTGGAGCTTGTGGGGGGATGCGGCACCAGTCGACCCGTCGCCCGGCGAGCCCGGCCTGTCCGCACACATACGCCTGCACCGCCAGTCATGAATCTCCCTCAGCCGCTGCAAGCATGAGCTGATCAGGGACGGTCGGCGACTTTCCTGACCCGCCAGATTTCGAAGATGTGGTGGCTTGAGCCGTTGGCGTAGCTGAAGTGTCCGACGCCGGCACGGGTGTTGCGTGCTTCGATGGTGGTCTTGCTGGCCGGGTTCCAGATGATCATGACGTGCCCGATCTGGTTGGGTCCGAGGTAGGAGTCCCAGAAGATCAGGTCGCCTGGTTTTTCTTGGCCGGGTTGGATGCGGGTGCCGTTGCCGGCGGCCAGCCAGCTGCGTTGCGCGGAGGCGGTGCGGGGCATCTTGATGCCGATCTGGGCGTAGGCGGCTTGGGTGAAGCTGGAGCAGTCCCAGGTGGTTGGCCCGGTCGCCCCCATCCGGTAGGAGTCACCGTCGTGGCTTTTCGCCCAGGCGAGGAGTTTGGCGACGCGTTCGTTGGCTAAGTGACGGCAGCTCGGGGTTGCCGGTTTCCGGCGTCGCAGTCGTTGGGGTCGCCGGGGACGGTGCCGCCGCCGTAGCGGGCGGCGTAGTAGAGGACGTCGTTGACGTACCAGTCGAGCGTGGTTGTACGCGAAGAGGGCTCGGCGGACACCTGCCGCGCCGGCTGTGACCCCGGACTTGGTGAGGTAGTTGGCGGCGGAGTGGATGCTGTCGGCGTCGTTGTGGATGTCGGCGCGGCCGTCGCCGTCGCCGTCGACACCCATTGACCTCCAGGTGGCGGGCATGAATTGCATCAGCCCTTGGGCGCCGGCGGAGCTGGTGCGGTTGTTGCGGCCGTGACCGGTTTCTTCCATGCCGATGCCGGCCAGCAGGGTCCAGGGGATCTTGTATCTGGCTGCTGCGGCGATGTACAGGTTCTTGATCTTGGCCGGGATGGGCAGCGGCGGGTTGTGCAGCGAGTCCTGCGCGCGGGGTGCCGGGTGCGGGCAGCGGGAAGCCCACGCCGCCCTCAGGGCCTGCCGCCACGCAGGCTGAGGGAGTCGGGCGACGGCGTCTCAGGGCTGGGTGCGACGGCTGTGCCGTCCAGCGGTGCACCGCGGTCGGCCATGAACGGCACCGGGTCGATGGGTCGGCCGTTGATCTCGACCTGGAAGTGCAGGTGCAACCCGGTGCTGGCGCCGGTGGATCCTTCGATTCCGAGTTGCTGGCCGATGGTGACCGTGGCGCCGGGTCGGATCTGTGGGTCGATGCTGGCCAGGTGCCCGTAGCGGGTGCGGATGCCGCCGCTGTGTCGGAGGGTGACGATGTTGCCGTACGCACGGTCCTTGCGGACGCTGATCACGGTGCCAGCTGAGGCGGCGACGACCGGACCTGCGCCGGGAAGGGAGGCCAGGTCTTGGCCGGTGTGCAGCCGCCACTGCTTGATAGATGGGGTGGTATCGGCGGCCGAACGGTGAGGTGCGGGTGTAGCGCTGCTGGAACGGCGGCCGCCAGGGCCCGGCCGCGGCCACTGGCGCGTCCTGCCCGCAGTCGGTGGTGCTGACCACGGCGGGGGTGATGATCCCGGCGATGATCAGCGCCATGAGCAGCGGCGCCAGCATCAGGATCGCCAGCAGGGGTACGACCAGCAGCGCGAGTTTCTTCACGGTTGGGCGGTTCAGGCTGCGGTTTGGATGGCGTCGTTGGTGTAGGTGAGGGTCTGTTCGGCCGGGTGGAGGACGGTCTGCACCTTGTACAGCTGCTCCCCGACGCACCACAGCGCCCGGCCTTTGCCTTGCATGGCCCAGCCGGTGACGAGGTCCTGGGCGATCGGGCCGAGGCCGAGCAGCCTGTCGAGTTCTTGGGCGACGGCGAGGTCTTGGCCGTGCAGCACCTTGATGTCGGCCAGGTGCAGCAGGTCCTTGGCGATGGCGACGGCCTGGGAGCAGGCGTCGCCGGCCGAGAGCGGGTCGGAGGGTTTGTGGCCGACGGCGATCTGGATGTCGCCGCTGCTGCGGGACAGCCGCAGGTCGCTGTCGAAGCTTTTGACCGCTTCGACGCCGAGCCGCAGCTGCTTCCAGGACTCGTCGCGGACCACGATCCGCACATCACCCCGGTCGGCGACCTCGCGCATCCCGCGGCCCCAGGAGTTGAGGCACAGCAGCGCGATCCCGACGGCCTCGTCGCCGAACGGTTCCAGCCGGGACAGGCTCAAGGATTGGATGGGGGCCCGCCAGTCGACATCGATGGTGGTGGGGCCGTCGAACAGGCCGGCGAGGGCACCGGAGACCAGCTGGCCGAGGGCGTCGCGGAGCAGCCGGGTCTCGTCCAGGAAGTGCCGTGCTGACTGGTAGCGGCATTCGCTGATCAGCTCGGCGGTGGGGTTGTCCAGCAGGTGCCACAGCTGCGGGATGGTGACCTCCCGCATCCGGGTGTGCGCCTGGGTGTAGCCGGTCAGATCCTGCAGGCAGGTTTTGATCACGACCTCGTCGGTGGGGCCGAACGGCACCCGCTGCTCGCCGACGCGTTGGCTGCTCTACTAGGAACCGCACGACCCGGCGGTCCGTAATCCGGCGTCAGCTAACCAGACGACTGGCGGCTAGAGGTTTGCCAACGCGTTGCGTGCCGCCTCTGCTGCCGACGCCATGCCCATCTCCTCGTAGAGGTTGGTCGCTTGCGCGAACTGATCGCGGGCATCGTCGAACCGCCCCTCCTGTGCGAGAAGTCGACCGTGCTCCGCGCGCGTTTCGGCCAGCAGGGGCCGTATCCCGAGTGCCTCGAACCCCGCCTCACCAGCCGCGTAGTCGGCCAGGGCGAGATCCACCGAGCCGCCGGCGGCAATCCGGTCCCGAGCCCGCTGCCGCAAAAGATTGGCCTCGAGTGAACGATCTCCCGCGGCGTGCGCAAGGGCGAGAGCGTAATCGTGCGGTTCCAAAGAGGGCGGCCGTCGCTCCACCTGAGCGAGCGCCGACCGGAGCAGCACGTCGCAGCGCGCCGCCAAACTCGGAACCATAGCCCCCTCGGACGCCAGCTTCTTGGCCCGCTCAAGCGGCGGTACGGCGTCGGCGGCCTCACCAAGCATCAGATGTTGCTCGCCCGCGACCACCCGTGCGTAGAACGCGCACGCCTTCTCGTCGATGCCTTCCGCCGCGTCGGCGGCATGCAACGCGTGCTCAATCGCACCACGCGAGTCGCCCTCCAGAGCGGCGATCATGCTCTGGGCGATCTCGGCGTCCGCGATGGAAAGCGGATCCCGACTGCGATCACCGAAGTCGATCGCCTTCGAAAGCCAGTAGTGCGCCCGATCGAAATGGCCGAGGTGGGCGTGCGACAGCGCGAGTGCGCCTGCATAGTGTGATGCTCGATCGAGTCGCCCGACAGCCTCGACGACCGGGATCGCATCCGCGAGCAACCGAACAGCCTCGCTGTACTCCGCGTTGTAATAAAGCGCCTCACCAAGGAGCGCCCGCGGCATGGCAGCCAACTTGGCGTTGCCGGTTCGCTCCGCATACTCCTCGCTCATCTCCAGCGCCGTACGCAACAGCTCGCTCGACCGGATCCGTTCCCCCCGCAGGATGCGCTCCAACCCATTGGCCAGGTACATGCGAGCCAGCAACGCGTTGTCGCCCAGAGCCTCAGCGTCGACCCGAACCTTGTCGAGCAGCGCGAGGGTCTTCTGTAGTGACATGCGGTTCTCGCCCGCTTCGGCCCGTCGCATGTAAACCGATGCCCGTCGACGCATCGTTTCCGGGTCGGTGGGGCCCTCGGGCAGCAGCGCGGCGGCTCGGTCCAAGAAGCCCACGGCCTCGCGGTTGGCGAACCGCTCCAGCGCATACTCGGCTGCGGCCACCAAGTAGTCGAACGCCCGGTCCTGATCGCCTGCCTGCTCGAAATGCAGCGCGAGCACCGCCGCCAACTCGCGCTCCCCTGCGACGTATCTGCGCTCAAGGACCTCACCAACGAGGTGGTGCAGTCGGCGACGCTCGTGCCGCACCATCGAGGCGTACGCGGCCTCCTGAATGAGCACATGGCGGAAGAGATACTCCAGCTCCGGCTCGGTCTGATAGAGCTCGACGAGGCCGACGCTTTCCAGTGCGTCGAGCTGAGTCTCGATAGCGTCCATGCTCACGATCTACTCACCACATCAGCCAAAACGGTTGCGGGAAATTGTCGCCCGATCACCGACGCGACGCGGAGTGTACGACGGATCTCCGGCGGCAGTCGGTCGATCCGTGCGAGGAGCAATCCGTGGATCGTGTCTGGAATGTCCACGTCCGACACCTCCTGGGTTGCCACCCACCGCTCGCCTTCGCGGCGGATGACGCCACGGTCGATGAGCATCCGGATGACTTCTTCCACGAACAGTGGATTGCCCTCTGATCGCGCCAAGATGTAGTCGCGCGTGGCGGACGGTAATGACTCGATCACGAGCAGGTTGCCGACCAACGTTCGGCTCTGGTCCTGGGGGAGCCCGGCGAGGCGCAGCTCCACGAGGGCGTCGCCGAACTCGTCTCGCGTGGCGCCAATGAGCCGCCAGCCAGGAACATCGCGATCGGGACGGGCCAACAGCATCACCAGCATGGGCAGCTCGTGCACGAGTCGGAGCAATGGGGCCAGCAAGTCGACGGACGCCTCGTCGGCCCAGTGCACGTCCTCACAGACCAACACCGTTGGTTCTCGCACGGTTGATCGAAGAAGCGCTCCGATCCCCTCGATGTACGCCGCGCGCAACGCGTCGGGAGCGAGACCGATGACCTCCTCGTGCTCCCAAGGTTCAAGATCGAGCGACAGCAGCTGGGCAATATGCGGCCCGACATGGGATGCGGCCGGCCCCAGAGCCGTCATGAGCCGATCACGGATCGCAGCCGGCTCGGCCCCCTCATCGAGCCCTAGTACGGCCCGAACAATGCCAAGCGCCAGGGCGTACGGCACCTCCTGCCCGTACGAGAAGCACCGGGCCTCTAACCACGGCACCGGTGGATCAGTACCGTGACGACGCAACTCCGTGGCCAGTCGGGACTTACCGATCCCCGGCTCCCCAAGGAGGACCGCCACCCGGCCGCGTCCAGCCCGCACGGCGCGCAGCGCGTAGGAGAGCCGGCTGAGCTCGGCATCACGCCCCACCATTGGGCTGCTCAGACCGGGTACGCCGGACGGCCGCAGCTGCCCCTCGATCCACGCTGTCACCTCATATGCCTGAATGGGGGTCGCCTTGCCCTTCAGCATCAACGGACCACGTGGTGTGGCGTTCACCGAATGACGTACGAATGCGTAGGTCGTAGAACCGATCAGGACGGTGTTCGGCGCGGCCTCGGCCTGCAGCCGCGCCGCCACGTTGACAGCGTCACCTAAGGCGGTGTAGTCACTCGATGATCCGCCGAGGCTGACATCGCGGGTGACGACGGAACCGGTGTTTAGGCCGACCCGAACCTGCAGGCTTCCGTCTGGATGCTGTGGCGAGGTTGCGTACGTACCCATCGCCCGGATTAGGTCGAGGCCCGCGCGCACAGCACGCTGCGGATCATCCTCGTGCGCCACGGGTACGCCGAAGAACGCCAGGATGCCGTCGCCCAGTACCTGGCTCACCCGGCCTCCGTACCGGTCGACGACCTTCCCCATCATGGTCGTGGCGTCACCGATGAGCTCGGCCCACTCCTCAGGATCCATGGTCTCCGCGAGGCCGGTCGAGCCAACGACGTCTGCGAACAGCGTCGTTACTGGCCGGCGTTCACCAGCCCTCGATGCGGAGTCCACGCTGGCATGGTAGTTCCGGCCGGGGTTCCCTTCCACAGTCGAGTGGCTAGGGGCCGCACCCCAGTCGCCGGCATCTAATGCCCTGCGGCCGGCGGCCAACGTGTCTTCGAACGCGGACCCCTTTTCATGGGCATCCCACACCTCCTGTGAAGTCAGCTACAGCGGCCGCTGGTGGCCGCGCCGCTGCAGGGTCTCGTACATGCGGACCGCAACCACAAGTGCCGATGCGGCGGTCAGGCCGGCGACGGCCCAGATTGCGGCCCGGATGCCGAACGCGTCCGCGATCACACCGGAGACGACGGCGCCGACGGCGAACCCGGCGTCGCGCCACAGCCGGTAGACCCCGATTGCCCGGGCCCGCCAGGCCGGGTGCGAGACGTCACCGACCGCTGCGAGCAGCGTGGGGTAGACCAGTGCGGTGCCGGCTCCGAGGAGTACAGCGGCCAGCGCCCAGGTTGGAAACATTTGGCCGACCGCGACAATGGCGAGCGCACCCGCCTGGATGATCATGCCGGTGACGATGAGCGGTTTACGGCCGACCCGATCCGAAGCGGCTCCGGTGACCAGCTGGCCGAGTCCCCAGACCGCGGGGTAGAGGGCGACCAGGATGCCGACGCGGCCCAACGGCACACCCGACGCGGCAAACAGTAAGGGGAACAGGCCCCAAGCCAGGCCGTCGTTGAGGTTGTTGACCAGGCCGGCCTGGCTCGCCGCGGACAGCGCCGGCTCGCGCAGGCTGGTCTGGGTGAAGACCTGCCGGTCAGTCAGATCGCCGTGCAGATGGCTGTGCCGCTCCATGCGCGGCACCGGGTATGAGGCGGCCTCGAACTCGGCGTGGTGACGGGTCTCCCGGACGGCGAAGCCGGACAGCCCAACGCCGAGCGCGGCGTAGGCAATGCCGAGGTAGAACGGCTCCGGCCGTAACCCGTACTTGGCTGCGAGGAAGCCGGTGGCCATCGCCGTCGCGGCCACCGCGCCGTAGCCTGCGGCCTCGTTCAGCCCCATCGCCAGCCCGCGCCGGTCGGGGCCGACCAGGTCGACCTTCATGACCACGGTAGTAGACCAGGTGAGGCCCTGGCTCACGCCGAGCAGCACGTTCGCTGCAACCACCCACCCCCAGGCCGGCGCCCAGATCAGCAGCAATGGGACGGGTACGGCGATCAGCCAGCCCGCAACCAGCACCGGCTTGCGGCCGTAGCGGTCCGACCAGGTCCCCGCCAGGTAGTTGGTAATGGCCTTGGCCACCCCGAACGCCAAAATGAAGGTCAGCCCGGCGGTGTAGGCGTCCAGGTGGAACTCTTGTTCGGCCAGCAGCGGCAGGACGGTCCGTTCCTGCCCGAGCATGCCGCCGACCAGAGCGTTCACCGCCACGAGCACGGTGAACTGGGCGGCATTGGCCCGCAAGCCGAGGCGTACTTGCCCGGGGCTCTGCTCGGGGGAGCACGTCGTACCGCTGGTCACTGTCCCTTCTCCAGGACGGCGCCGCTGCCTGCAGCCCACTCGGGCGGCCCACCGGCGACGGCGATGAGGTCGCGCCGCCCGGCCCGCTCCAAGACGCTGGCGGCAGTCATCGCGCGTTCGCCATGTCCGCACATCACCGCCACCGGTCCGGCTGGCAGGTCGTCCAGCCGTTCGGCGAGATCGCCGAGCTCGATGTGGGCCGCGCCCAGGACGTGCCCGGCGATGAACTCCGAATCCAATCGGACGTCGAGCGGCCGATGGCCGGCGATGCCGTCCGGTTCGACCAGCCGGGTGGTCGAAACCGGCAGCCCTGCCGCGGCCCAGTCCACGATTCCGCCGCGCAATTCGGCGTCGACGTGGTCGTAGCCGATCTTCGCCGCCTGCCAGACGATTTCGTCCGGATCCTGGTCGGGATTGCGCAGCACAACGATCTGCTGCTGTGCGGGCAGCAGCCAGCCGAGCCAGGTGGCGAAGGCCCCGCGCAGGGCAATGGAGAAAGCCCCGGGACGTGACCGGCGGCGAAGTCGCCGACCGGACGCACGTCGACCATCGCAGCGCCGCCGCCCAGCAGTGCGCTGACCGTCGCGGGACCGAGGGCGAGAAGGCCCTGTCTGGAATCGGTGAGCGCTGGGCCCCGGCGGTTGATCTCGGCGAGGCGGAGGAAGTATGGCGGGAAGGAGCCGAGCGAGCCGAGCAGCGACGCCACGAACCCGTCCTCATCAGCTGCACGCAGCAGCGGGTTGGTGGCCTTCTCGCGGCCGATGCTGCTGGTTCGCTCCGCGCCGGTCGGGGCGGAGCAGAACGACCCCGCTCCGTGGGTCGGCCAGACCGCGACCTCGTCGGAGAGGGTCAGCAGCCGCAACACGGACCGGTACTGGGCGCGGGCGAGCTCCTCGGTGCGTTCAGGATCGACCAGGTCGGTGCGGGCCGCGGCGCCGACCAGCAGCGACCCGCCGGTGAACACCCCAAGCGGCCGCTGCCCGTCTAGCAGTACGAACGCCAGGTGCTCGTCGGTGTGCCCGGGGGTGCCCAGGGCGCGCAGCCGCAGCCCACCGAGGTCGACCTCGTCCCCGTCGGACAGCCTGGTGTGCCCGAACTCGCGGCCGCCGGCTGCGGAGGCCAGCACTGTGGCGCCGTCACCGGCGGCAAGCTGTCGGGCGCCGGAGAGGAAATCGGCATGCAGGTGGGTGTCGGCTGCGAAGGCCACCCGAAGGTTCCGCTCCTCGGCCGCCGCCCGCACCGCGCGCAGGTCCCGGCTGGCATCCACAACCAGGGCGCGACCATCACCGAGGTCGACCAGATATGCGCTGTTACCCAGCCCCTCATCGACCAGCGGCACCACCGCCACATCGACCGTCACCGCGACCCACCTCATTGGACAGTTCAAGAGGTCACTTGAATAGTTGCCCAGCAGGTCTTATCTTGTCAAGTAATTCATTGAATAGATCGATCCCCGAGCGAGGTGCACACGTGGGCGACAGGGCAGCTAAGGATGCGTTGTTCGACGGGTTCGCCGATGTCGCGAGGGCGCTCGGCAACGGCCGCCGCGCCGAGATCATCGACCTGCTGATTCAGGCGGAGCGTTCGGTCGACGAGATCGCCGGCGAGATCAGCCAGAGCGTCGCGAACACCTCACAGCACCTGCAGCAGCTACTGCGGATGGGCCTGGTCCGGACCCGCCGCGACGGCAACCGGATCTACTACTCGCTGGCCAGCGAGCGCGTCGCCCAGCTGTGGCGGGTCGTCCGGGAAGTGGCCGCAGAGCACGTAGAGGAGCTCGACGATCTCGCGGCGGCCTACCTCGGCGACCGGTCCCGGCTGGACATCATGACCCGCGACGAGCTGGCCGAGCGGCTACGCGCCGGCGACGTAGTGGTGCTGGACGTGCGGCCGGAGCCGGAGTTCCGGGCCGGGCACATCGCCGGGGGCCTGTCGATACCGGTCGCGGAGTTGAGCAGGCGTCTACGACACGTTCCCAAGGGCCAGCAGGTCGTCGCCTACTGCCGCGGCCCCTACTGCGTGTACGCCGACGACGCCGTTCGAACGCTGCGCCGCCACGGCTACCCCGCCGCCCGTCTCGAGGACGGCTACCCGGAGTGGGCCAGCGCCGGCCTGCCGGTGCGGAGCTGAGCAGTGCCTGCGCAGGACCGCTGGTACGCGAGTCGGCGTGGGTGGCCGCCCCGGGTCCTGCGGCCAGGCGGCTGGCTGCTCACCGCAACCTGGGGCACGCAGCTGAATAGCGGCGCCGACATTGTTGTCCGCGAAGAACTTGACGCCGTCGGCGCACCAACCTTTCCGGTCCTTGAGCGCTCCGACGCACTGACAGACACACCGGATCGCGTGGCTGACCTGCTCAACGGCGGCGACTTCGACAACATCAACACCTCATCCCGGCCGCTCGCCGCGACGTTCGGCGCCCGTGCTGCGCTGGCCATGGAAACCGGATGCGGCATCCTCGGCTGGCGGTACCGGCGACTGGATCCTGCGAGCCAGGAAGCCGTACACCGCCGAGCAGCCGAACGCCTCACCGCCTTACGATCCGAAGCCTTCATCGACCGGTCGGAAGTACTTCTCACCACCGCCCGACGGACACGATGATAGAGACTGGACGACCTGTCATGGCCAGCGGAGAGGTCACCGACCGGCTGCGCAGTCTGTGGGAACGCTACGCCCCACGCTACGACCGCGACACGGGCTTCTACGATCTGTTGCTGCTCGGTGATAGCCGCTCATGGGCGTGCTCCCAGGCGTCCGGCCAAGCATTGGAGGTCGCAATCGGTACCGGCCGGAACCTGCCCTTCTACCCGCGAGGAATCCAACTGACGGGGATCGACTTCAGCCCGGCCATGCTCGATATAGCTCGCGTGCGGGCTGCCGAGCTCAGCATTGACGTCACCCTCCTCGAAGCTGACGCCCAGCATCTCCCCTTCGCAGATGACCGGTTCGATACCGTCGTCTGCACCCTGGCCCTCAGCAGCATCCCCGACCCCGCAGCGGCAATCAACGAGATGCACCGTGTGCTTCACCCCGGTGGTCAACTTCTGGTGGTCGGGCATGTCGCAAGCCCCTACCGAGTGGTGCGAGCTGGCCAGCGACGACTTGAAAGACTGTCCATTCGCCTGGCCGGTGATCATCAGACACGGCAGCCATACCCAGAAATCGTCGCTGCCGGCTTCACCGTTGATCGACGCGAACGCCGCAGAGCGGGCGTCATCGAACGCATCCACGCGATCAAGCCGAGCGACCTGTGAGCAGCCGAGCCTCAACATTCGTCAAGGTCGCGGCAATTTTCCAGGGCCGCCAATGTGGATGAGGATCGGGCTATGAAGAAGATCCTGCTCATCATCAACGGCCCCGCCTACGGTGCCGACGAGACCTTCAACGCCATTCGCCTCGCCGGCGCCCTTGGCCGGCGCGAGGACGCCACGGTCCGGGTCTTCCTCATGGGTGATGCAGTCACCTGCGCCATAGCCGGTCAGAAGACCCCGAACGGCTACTACACGCTCGATCGAATGTTGAAGACATTCGCACGCCAGGGCGGCCAGCTTGCCTGCTGCGGCACATGCCTGGACGCTCGCGGATTGGGCAAGGAACACCTCATCGACGAGGCACCCCGTTCCACCATGGACGAACTGGCAGCCTGGACCGTCGAGGCAGACCAGGTCCTGGTGTTCTGACCTCTCGAGGCGCCATCGCGGACATCTACGGTCGGGGGCGGCGGTAGACCGCTACCTGCCAGGCAGGTCCGACATTTTGGGAGAAGTGACGCACGAGACCGTGCTCGCGAGCGACCAAGTCGATCGCCTCGCCCGGACGGACCGAGGCGCGCACCGGCTTGCGTGACAAGCGCAAGACGACATTCATCGCGAAGGTGACCAGACGCACCATGAGTGTGTTGCGTGGATAGACGAGACCGTAAAGGCGCTGAGCGTGCTGCGCAGAAAGCTCAGTCAAACGTTCCCAGTCCGGATAGACGTTGAGCACTCGGTCGAGCGTCACGATGTCGGCAACGGGGACCGACTCCGCCAGCTCGACGAAGTCGCCGTGCCGGTAGGTGACGCGGCCACCGTAGCCGCGACGGTCGCTCTCCTTTCGCGACGCATCGAGATAGGGCCCGGACGCGTCGACGCTGGTCGCGCGGGCCAGGCCGGCATCGAGCAGCTCGTGTTGGATAGCGCCGATCCCGCCTCCGATGTCGAGTAGCGTCGCGCCCTCGACGCCCGCGGCCCTCAGTGCCTCGATCAACGCCCGAGTCGATGGGATCGGCCCCTTTTGCCGGTACCTGCGAAGCTCAGACGCTGCGGACTTCT
Source organism: uncultured Actinomycetota bacterium (assembly GCA_963840505.1). Taxonomy (GTDB): domain Bacteria; phylum Actinomycetota; class Actinomycetes; order Propionibacteriales; family Propionibacteriaceae; genus Microlunatus. Next base: position 30,642 of record CAWIZB010000018.1, on the reverse strand, counting down.
CGTTGTACAAGTTCCCCATCCGCCTAGTGGTGGTGGTCATCGCACCTCCTTGGGCTGCCTATGGCCGGGAGCAAGCTGCGCCGACCCGGAAGCCAAAGGAGGGCGTGACATCGAGAATGGAGAAGCTGGCGCTCTTCGATCTTCAAGTGGGCTCCGGATCCAGGTCGGCGCCAGCGCCTCTCGGCTGGTCGCTCAGCAGCGGGCCGACGCCAGCCACGCCGCTCCGTCCATGACTACGCCGTGAGGTCCGGCGTACGGCGCGAAAGCTGCCCGAAGGGCATCGAGGGCAGCCGCCACCACGCCATCTGGCTCACCAGCGAACAACTGGTGGCTCTCGCGCATCGACATGATGTACCCGGCCGCGTCATCGACATCCCTGCCGATACACAATGGTCGAATCACGGCCTCCAAGCTCACGTCTCGGAAGCCGGCCCCCTCCAGTAGCCGCGTGAGCCGGTCGCCATCGGCAAACGCGAAGGTGCCGGGAGCGCCCGGCGGACCCAGATCCGGGGGACGCCCCACCTGTGCGACGGCTACGCCGAGTGCCACCGCGACCCACTCGCTTTTCATCGGGTCCGGCCAACACACGAAGACCAATCGACCGCCCGGCCGGAGCGCGCGAGCCAGGTTGGCGAACGCGGCGTCCGGGTCCTCGAAGAACATGAGCCCGAACCGGCTGATCACGGCATCGAACGCACCCGCCGCGAACGGATGAACCTGGGCGTCCGCCTCCAGCAGCTCGATATTGCCGATGGCAGCAGCGGCAAGACGCTGGCGGGCGGGCTCCAGCATCGCCGCGGAGATGTCGACGCCGAGAACCCGGCCCGACGGCGCCACACACTCGGCCGCCTCGATCGTTGTAGTGCCTAAGCCGCACCCCACGTCGAGCACCCGCTCGCCGGGTCGCAATCGCGCGGCATCGAACATTGCCCGGCCGAACGGGGCGAAGCCCGCCTCGATGGTGTGTCCGTACGCCTGGTACTGCCGCGGACCCTCTTTTGTCCAGTACTCCCGCTGCGTGCGGTTGGCCTCTTCGCTGGCCGACATTGGCTGTTCGCTGGGCTTCGCCATCGCCTGGCCCTTCCGACTGCACGGGGCTGATCGTCAAACCCCACGTGCGAATGTTCTGGCCTCGACGCTAGGTATCGGCCGGCGCGACCGCATCGGAAGAACACCCCAACCGGTTACGTCGAGGCATGAGGTGTTTACCCCCGGCTAATGCGTCGGCTCAACCAGCCGGTGCTCGTACGCGTACGCCGTGGCCGCCGCTCGTGAGGAGACGCCAAGCTTGGTGAAGATGTTGGTGACGTGCCGGTCGACCGTCTTGTCGGCCACGACCAGGTCGATGGCGATCGCGTGATTGGTCCGACCCGCCGCGACCAGTCTGAGCACCTGCAGCTCGCGCGGGGTCAGCCCGCCCACCGGTGCGTCGGTTCCCTTCCGGGTAAGTCTCTCGATTCGGGCGAGATCCGGCCGGGCGCCGAGCTGCGCGAAGAGCATGCGCGCCGCGTCCAGCTCCAACGTCGCGGACTCCTCGTCCTCGAGCGCCCGGCAGCCGAGGGCGATCAGCACCCGCCCCCGCGCGGCCTCATACGGCACGTCGAGCTCCCGCCACAGCTGCCAGGAGTCACGCAACGCGACAAGGGCACCCCGGGCGTCACCGTCGCCGAGGAGCACCGCACCCGACGCATGGCCCGCCACCGCGTGCAGCGCAGGCATGTCGTACTCACCGGCAATCTCTGCGAGCTCGCGTGCAGCATCGCGTGCCGCGTCGACGTCACCGACCCCCAGCATGATCTCGACATAAGCCGGGAGCAGCCGGGCACGCCTCAGCCTGTCGGTCGTCTCGGCAACGACGCGGCGGATGGCCGACTCGGCAGCCTTCGTCTCGCCCATGCCCAGCCGGAGCAGGGCCAGCCCTGGCTGCGGCTCCTGGCCCCACTCGCTGGCCCCTCGGTATGCATTCTCAGCCGCGGTGGAATCGCCCCTCACCCGATATAACTCAGCCTGCCGGTACAGGGCTGCTCCGGTCGCATACTTGTCGGCCGCGTGGGCCAGCCGCTCACATGCCCGTTTGGTCTCCTCAACCGCCGCCGGCCATTTCCCGTGCAGTTGCATGATCTCGGCACGATGGATCAGACACTGGCCGGTGAAGGTCACCAGGCCCGGCTGCTTGGCCCACCACGCCGCGAGCGCGGCAGTCCACTCCTGCGCCCGCCGCAGATCAGATATCTCCAGGCAGGCGTCGATCATCGAGCAGCAGACATTTCCGGCCACAGGTGGCCAGACCTCGCCAGCGACGACCGCCACCATGGCTTCATCCAGCAACATCAGACCCGCGGGTACCCGACCCTCACTTACCAGGGCGCGACCCTGGAAATGCAACGCGAGCGTCAGCAAGTCTGCGTCGCCGACCCGAGCGCCAATCTCGGCCGCGCGAGCCGCAGCTGCCTCGGCGCTCGCAAAATCACCCGCCGCGGAAGCCTGGACGGCGGCCGGCAGCAGCAGAAAGCCATGCTCGGCACATTCCCGGTGCTCGGGCTCCAACTCTCGCTGCGCTCTGGCGAGCCAACCATTGGCCGGAGCGAGATCCCCTTCGAGCAGCAAAGTGAACGCCACCCAGAACAAGCACCGCGAGGCCCGCCGAGGATCACCGGCTGCGGCATGAGCATGATGGGCACGCTGCAGGGCCTGCCGACACGCATCCACATGGCCGAGGAGATATGCCGCGGCCGCCAGCAACTCGAGATCCTCCCCCGCCAAGGAACCCGATTCGTCGGCCAGCGACAGCGACCTGTAGGCATCGCCCCACGCCAGCCGTTGCCCGGCCTCGCGCCCCCGGGCGAGCTCTGCATCCTCACCCACCGTTGCGCCCGCCTCCAGCCAGCGGCAGATCAATTCACACGCCTCTCCTACCAACGAGCATATCCATGGAGAATCGCGATCCACCGCTGTGCATGGTGCAGTTCCCGCCGCGGCCGCTTCCGTAAGCCAGTGAGGATATGGCTGACGTCTTTCGCCGGGTCTGACTCTCCGTAAGCCTCGCCGACACCGGCCGCCCGGCGAGGGCGCCGTCATCTCCAACCGCCGCTGGTGTGCCAATCATCGGGGTCTGTGCATCGCCGCCGCGGACTCGGCGACCCGCATCGTCCACCAGCGGCGCGATCTTCGAGCCGATCAGCGACGCCAGCGTCCTGAAGGACTAGTGCTTTGGCGCCCTGACCAGGAGCTTGACGGAGGCCCCTTCATCATCACGGTGCTCCTTTGGGAGATCTCAGTGTGCTTGACTCGGTTCAACGCTAGGGATCATGGGCGTCGCGTACATCCGCAGGATCACCGTGTTTTTGGCGATCCCATGCCATATCCGTGATCACCGCGCGTCATGTCTGACACTCCGACTGCTCGTAGCTTCAGCCGTCAGATACCTGCTCCGTCCGGGTTGAAGCAGGGTCCTGTGCCAGTAGCCGATGTCCTACAACGTCGCGTCGCCACAAAGTTCGGCCGCATGCCTGGCGATACAAGCCGAGCGACCTGAACTGCTTTCTGCGGCCGATCCCCAGCCGTCAAGGCGGCTGCGCCCACGTGCCGACCTGTTGCTCGGCGGTCCTCGCTTCACTGGCACGCCGCCTCTGCGACGGGTTCCGACACTCACACTCGATCTGGGTGACCGCCGCGTGTCAGTCTCCTTGCCTGCGTTCCCTGCCGGCAAGCCTGAGGAAGCCACATATGCGTCGCGGCGAACCTTCGACGCTCGCAGACACTCTGCGCTGGAGGCCAGTGCAGCAGCACAATGTCCGGGGTCGTGGTAGCTGGCTAGCATCAGCGGCGTGGCCGCATCGCACGTTCTTCCCGGTCCTCCCCGGCGCGGATCGAATCGGTCAATCATGCGCTTCCTCGATCGACTGTCCGATCTCGGCGCCAGACCCGATGATCCTCATGACGAGCGCCTTCGCCATGGGACGCTGATCTTCGCGTCGATGGTGATCGCGCTGATCTCCCTGATTTGGGTAGCTACCTACCTCGCCTACGGCTACCCCACGTCGGCGGCGATCCCGGCCTTATACCAGCTGACCACGGTGGTCGGGCTCATCGTGCTGGTGCGGACGCGGCGGTTCGGCGTGTTTCGCACCACGCAGCTCCTCGCATTCCTCGTGCTGCCTGCTCTGCTCCAGGCCTCGCTCGGCGGCTTCGTCGCATCGAGCGCGATGATCTTGTGGGCGATCTTCACACCGCTCGCCGCGCTCGCTCTGCGGGGGCTACGGCGCTCGGTCGTGTGGCTTGTGGCGTTCTTCGCCGAGCTCGTGGTGCTCGCGCTGCTCGACCCTCGCCTTTCACAGGACCCGGCGGCGCTCCCGACGGGATTCGTGATCACGTTCTTCGTGCTGAACGTTATGGGGCTCACCCTGAGCGCTTATGTGATGCTCGGGTATTTCGTGGAACAGCGTGAGCGGGCGCATCGGGCGCTCGAGGCGGAGCGGGAGAGGTCGGAGCGGCTCTTGCTGAACGTTTTGCCCGGGCCGATCGCCGAGCGTCTGAAGGTCGGGACCGGGGTGATCGCGGATCACTACGACGCGGTGAGCGTGCTCTTCGCGGACCTCGTGGGCTTCACCGAGCGGTCCTTGATCATGGCCGCCGACGAGCTCGTCGCGCTTCTGGACCAGATTTTCTCCGCGTTCGACCGGCTCGCCGATGCGGAGGGCCTGGAGAAGATCAAGACGATCGGCGACGCCTACATGGTGGCGGGCGGGTTGCCAGAGCCACGTCCGGACCACCTCGAGGCGATCGCCCGCATGGCGCTCGCGATGCGGGACGAAATCGCGGCGATCGCCGACCGGACCGGACGGGACTGGCTCGCCGTCCGGATCGGGATCGACACGGGACCGGTGGTGGCGGGAGTGATCGGCCGGCGCAAATTCATCTACGACCTCTGGGGCGACACCGTGAACACGGCAAGCCGGATGGAGTCCCACGGGCTGCCCGGGGAGATCCACGTCACCGATCGCGTCGCGGCTGCGCTTGGTCCGGGGTTCGCTGTACGGCCGCGCGGAACGAGCGACCTGAAGGGGAAGGGACCCATGGCGACGTTCCTACTTGACGGCGCCGACTGCTGACGCCCCGAAGATCCCACCGAGCGTCAACAGGTAGACCGCGCGCGAGTGGCGTCCGGGTCATTTAGGCGCGGTCGCGGTGATCGCGAAGACTGGTTCCCGCGTCGGGATGAGGGAGGCCGAAGAACTCACCGTCGAGCACAGCGGTTTGGGTGGTGGCCGCACTCACCGCCGGGTCCGGACTGGTCGTCGCCGCTCGCATGTACGAAACCCGCTCCCGGGGAGACACCGGCCCCTGATCGGCGCGTCGATATCCATCGAGTCGACCGACGCTGCCAGCCGCTCAGGCGGCCGTTTCCCCGTACCCGGGACATATGGTCACGGGCACGCCTCACACTGGACCTGTGATGAGGATCGGCGTGCTCGAGCATGCCCGAGCATCCTTCGCCCAACGCTCATGGGGCGATGCCTACGCGCAGTTCGCGACGGCGGACACCGCTACGCCGCTCGGTCTTGACGATCTCGAGAAACTCGGACTCGCCGCCTACTTGACCGGCCATGAGGAGGAATCCACACTCGCGTGGACACGCGCCCACCACGAATCCATCCATCGCGACGATCCGCAGCGCGCCGCCCGGAACGCCTTCCAGATCGGGTCTGGTCTGATGTTCCGAGGCGAGACCGCACCGGGCCTGGGATGGTTCGCGCGCGGTACACGCGTGTTGGAAGGCTGCGACGAGTGTCCTGAACAGGCCTGGCCGCGCATCTGGAACGCCTTTGCGCAGATGTGGGCCGGAGACGCAGAGGGGGCGCAGCCCATTTTCGCCGAGAGCGCCATGGTCGGCAAACGCTTCAGCGACGCCGACCTGCTGACGACGTCACGCCTCGGCCAGGGCATGTGTCTGGTTATGCAGGCCCAAGGCCCTGCCGGCATGGCTCTGCTGGACGAGGTCATGGTCGCGGTGACGTCGGGCGAGGTGTCACCGATGTATGCCGGAATCGCATACTGCACAGTCATCGCCGGCTGTTCGGACCTGTTCGATCTGCGGCGGGCGAGGGAGTGGACGACCGCACTCACCCGCTGGTGCGACTCTCAGCCCGACCTCGTGCCGTATCGGGGCAACTGCCTGGTCCACCGATGCGAGCTGATGCAGCTGGAAGGCGCGTGGACTGACGCGATGGAGGCCGCCCGCCAAGCGTGCGACCAGCTATCTGCTCCGGTCAGATGGGACACGCTCGGGTCGGCCTATTACCAGCTCGGCGAGCTGCATCGTTTGCGTGGCGAGTTCGCCGAGGCCGAGGAGAGTTACCGCAAGGCCAGCGAGTCCGGCCATCAACCCGAACCGGGGATGCCGCTGCTGCGGCTTACGCAGGGACGCACCGATGTGGCGGCCGCCGTCCTGCGCCGCGCCCTGGACGAGACGCAGGAGCTGCCCGCACGAGCCCGCCTCCTCCCCGCCCATGTCGAGATCATGATTGCCTCCGGGGATGTGGTATCGGCCCGCGTGGCCGCCGACGAACTCGGCCAAATCGCGGAATTTCTCGACGCGGCCTACCTGCGCGCAGTGGCCGCTTCGGCAGTGGGAGCCGTGCTATTCGCGGAAGGGGACGCGCGATCCGCGTTGCCGAAGCTACGCGCCGCCGGATCTGCGTGGCGCGGGCTGGACGCTCCGTACGAGGTTGCACGCGTCCAGGTGCTGATCGGTCTTGCCTGCAGTGCGCTCGGCGATCCGGAGACGTCCGCGATGGAGGTCGACGGCGCGCGGAAGGTATTCGAGCAGTTGGGGGCCAAGCCGGACATCGAACGACTCGATTTCCTCCTGAAACGGACGTACGGTCAGACACCCGCTGGCCTGACCACACGCGAAGTCGAGGTGCTGCGGCTGGTCGCATCCGGCAAAACCAACCGTGCGATCGCCAGGGAACTCGGCCTGTCCGAGAAGACGGTCGCCCGCCACGTCCACAACTCCCTCACCAAGATCGGAGTGCCGTCCCGGGCCGCGGCCACCGCCTACGCGTACGAGAACGGCCTGATCTAGGCCCACATACACAGAAGTGACCATGCCTCCGCGCAACTTCCTGGATCGTTTGGCCGAAGCGATCCGGCCTCGGTTTGCCTAGCGTTCTTCTCCTCCGGAAAGTTCGCAGAAAGGAGCCGGAGATGACAGATCTGCAGCAGGAGACAGCGCAGCACGGCGAGCACAGCGCGCCCGTCGAGGCGTGGGACGCGATCGCTGCCCTTTACGACAAGCATGTCGCCCCAGGTGAGGCTGACCTGGCAACGGCCGGACTCCGATTGGCCGGACTGCAGGCGGGCGACACGTTCCTCGACGTCGCTGCTGGGCCCGGCGGCTTAAGCCTTCCGGCCGCACGGCTCGGCGCTAAGGTGCTGGCCACCGACTGGTCCCCGAAGATGATCGAGCACTTCAACGCACGGGCCGTTACCGAAGGCCTCTACGCAGAAGGCCGCGTGATGGACTGCCACGCACTCGACCTCCCAGACAACAGCTACGACGTCACCGGCTCACTATTCGGCGTCATGCTGGTTCCTGATCAAGCGCAGGCGCTGAATGAGATGGCACGCGTGACGAAACCAGGCGGGCGCGTGCTCCTAATCGCGTATGGGAATCCGGCTGATTTTGAGGCGCTGCACGTATTCATCAGTGCGGCGCAGGCGGTGGTCCCCGAGTTCGAAGGACCAGCGGAGGACGAGCCGCTCCTTGAGTTCCAGGTCGCCGACCCCGACGTCTTGCGGCAACGGCTGGTCAATGCAAGCTTGAGGAATGTCATCGTCGACACGAGCAACCAGGAGCGCATAACCGTGCGAACCGGACAGCAGCTGTGGGACTGGACCATCGGCGGCAACCCGATCCCCGGCATGCTCGTTGCCGATCTCTCCGACCGGCAACGCGCAGACATCATCCAGGTGCTCGACGGCATGGTCCGCGAGCGATCCGGCGGCAACGGTCCGGCCGTGCTGACGGCGCCACTGAACATCGGAATTGGTACAAAGTAGGGACGCACCACCTCGCCGAGGCCATGGGCATGGCTGACAGCATTGGAGCCTTCGCCGACCTCGGGACGCACTGATGGCCGCGCCGTCATCGAGCATTCAGCTCGGGTTCGGCCAGCCGATGGACCACGGGGGCGGCAATAACTGATGCCGCCGGGCGCCGCGATTGGCCCACGATCGGCAGCTACTGGGGGTATAACCCAGCACCTTCAGTCGTCGAAGGCGGCACGGATTAGGACGCGGTCCTCGTCCTGGGGCTACGGCGCATCCTCGGGTCGCAGCTGGACGGTCCCTTGCTGGTCTTGAGATCTGGATCGCCGGCGGTGGGGTGGCGCGGCCGCGGCCCCGCCCGTAGAGCGACCCCACGGCCACACACACACCTACTACGGTCTGGTCTGGCGGGTCGTCGCCCTCGCGCGGGTGACCACAGCCGGCCGCTAGAGCTGGGGGCAACCGTAACGATGGGACGGACGCCGCAACAGACACTCGCCGCGGTGTACGACGAGGGCGCGGCGGCCTCGGAGAAATACTGGGCATATTGCTCGGCACGCGCTCAACCTGCCACTGGGTACCTCCACCGGTCGATCCATGCCAGGCCCGAGCCCACACAACGAACCAGGATCGAGGAGGCCAACCATGGCCAGCGGAGAGGTCACCGAGCGACTGCGCAGTCTGTGGGAACGCTACGCGCCACGCTACGACCGCGACACGGGCTTCTACGATCTGTTGCTGCTCGGTGATAGCCGCTCATGGGCGTGCTCCCAGGCGTCCGGCCAAGCATTGGCGGTCGCAATCGGTACCGGCCGGAACCTGCCCTTCTACCCGCGAGGAATCCAACTGACGGGGATCGACTTCAGCCCGGCCATGCTCGATATAGCTCGCGTGCGGGCTGCCGAGCTCAGCATTGACGTCACCCTCCTCGAAGCTGACGCCCAGCATCTCCCCTTCGCAGATGACCGGTTCGATACCGTCGTCTGCACCCTGGCCCTCAGCAGCATCCCCGACCCCGCAGCGGCAATCAACGAGATGCACCGTGTGCTTCACCCCGGTGGTCAACTTCTGGTGGTCGGGCATGTCGCAAGCCCCTACCGAGTGGTGCGAGCTGGCCAGCGACGACTTGAAAGACTGTCCATTCGCCTGGCCGGTGATCATCAGACACGGCAGCCATACCCAGAAATCGTCGCTGCCGGCTTCACCGTTGATCGACGCGAACGCCGCAGAGCGGGCGTCATCGAACGCATCCACGCGATCAAGCCGAGCGACCTGTGAGCAGCCGAGCCTCAACATTTTCCGCACCCAGCACGATTGCCATCGACGTGAGCTCGCCGTCGCATCCACCAGCACCCATCTAGGCAAGGTCGCAAAAGGGGGTCAGGTCAGCGATCTACCGCAACCACTTGGGCTTGGGCGAAGAATCGTTTCCAGGCTTGAAATCCGCCAACGAGATCGGTGGCGCGTTCGATGCCGAGTTGGCGCAGCGACGCGGCCGCTAGGCTCGAGCTGTACCCCTCGTCGCAGACGATGATCATGCGCAGGCTTGCGCTCTCGGCCTCGGCAATGCGGTGCGGGCAGGTTGGGTCCAGCCGCCACTCCAAGACGTTGCGGTCGATGATCAACGCCCCGGGTAGCTCCCCATCGCGCTGCCGTTGCTCGATCGGGCGGGTGTCAACGACTAAGGCGCCCGCTGCGATTTCCGATGCCAGATCGGCGGGGTCTACACGGTCGAGGCCGGAGCGAACCTCCTCAAGCAGGACATCGATCGCCGCTCGGCCCACAATGACAATCCTCCAAAGGCTAAACGTTCTGAGCGTAACCCGGGGGATAGGCCTTCCAATAGCGACACGAATGAGGCAAACACACGGACGTGGCGGGTGGGCTCACACGCGGTCCCTCTCTCGAGGACGCTAATGAAACCCTCGGCAGTGGTCACCTCGCACAGCCCGCGCAGGATCACGTCGATATGAACGCCGTAGTTCTGGGGAGCAGTGATCGTGGCAGGCGATCACCTGCGCCGTCGTCGCCTCACCGCAGCAGTCGGTAGAAGCGCCAGTAGTCGGTGTGGATCGGGAGAACCTCTACCTCCCTGAAGCCCGCCTGCCGGGCGTACTCACGAAGCATCGAGGGGCGCATGACGGCTCCGGTGGCTGCGGTCTGCGGGTCTCCCATAGCGCCGGGCAGGCAGGACACAACGCTCCAGCCGTACGCAATTCGTTCCAGGGGTGTGGCGGGGACCGTGAACTCCTCGGCGACCAGCCCGTCGGCCACGAGCAGAGTGCCGTCGTCGGCGAGCATGTGCCGGGCTGCGCTGAGTGCCGCAACGGGTCGCGACATGTCGTGCAGCGCCTCGAAGATCGTCACCAGGTCATACCCGCCCGCTCCGCCGAGATCGGCGGCGTCGGTGACGGAGAACCTCACTCGATCAGCCACGCCTGCCCGCTCGGCGTTCCTGCGGGCGGCGCTGATGGCATCCTGGTCGAGATCGACGCCGTACGCGTTGACCTTGGGATACGCCTGGGCCATGGCGATGCTGGCCCAGCCGGTGCCGCAGGCCACGTCGAGGACCCGCGCCGGCGGTTCGGCCCGAAGCCGTGTGTCGACGTCGACAATCGCAGGGAGCCACTCGGTGCCAAGCAAGTTGAGGAACAGTGCCCGGTTGGCCTCCTCCCGACCCTCGGGCTCCCACGGCAGGGGCGGTGGCGCGTTCCCAACCCTAAACGCCTCCACCAGGTGTGGAAGCCAACGCCCGCCGCGTACGATGTCGACGCCGATGTAAGCCTCGTATCGGACGTCGTCGCGATTTGCCAGGACGGGGATGTGCTCCGACGGCAACCAGTACCGCCGAGCCAGTGGTTCCGCCCGCGGGTCATCGACCACGAGCAGCTCACTAGCGGCCTGGTGCTCGAGCCACTCCCGCACGTACCGCTCGGTGGTCCCAGTGCGTGCCGCCAGCTGCGTCGAGGTGGCCGCACCGCCTTCCGCGAGTGCCCGATACAGCCCGAGTCGTTCGCCAAGATAGATGGTGTAAAGCTCTAGTGCCCCCACGGCGTTGCCGAACAACCGCGCACTCAACGCCTCCGTCCGGTCAACGGCGGGGCGCGGATCTCCAGCAGTAGGGCTCGCTTCCACTGGCTCGCGTCCACCCTCGCACATCACCCTCACCTCCTGTGTGTACGCATGCCTACCGCGTGTACCCGTTCTGCTGAGTTGCACGAACATTACTCAAACTGTGCCGCTTCCGGTCAGAAGGCCGGGCGGCCGGCCGCTCTGCAGAGTGCCGGCGGTGTCCGCCGTGAAGGCGATGCCCAGGCTCACAGCATGGCCAAGAAGTAATGCAACTTCTTGACGATGCCTCCATGGTGCTAGGAAACTCGGTCCGGCGGAGCCGGAATCTTGAGTCAAGTCTGGTCAGGCTGCGAGTCCGTGCTGTTCGGCGATGCTGTCGAGGGTGCGTTGGTAGGCCATGGCTGCGACTTGCAGTCGGTTCGAGCCTTTGGGCGCGGCCTGGTAGGCCAGCGAGGTGGGCAGTAGTCGGTCGTGGAGACGGGTGATCAGCATGGCGGTGCGTAGTCCGGTGTCGGTGACGCGGTAGCGGTGGCTGTGCGGCACTCGTTCGATGAGGCCGTGGGAGCGGAGCCTGCGGAGGTCGTAGGTGGTCTGTCCGGCGGTCACGGTATCGGGGTCGAGCCCGCGGAGCTGGCTGGTGAGCCGGCGCAGGTCGCGGTTGGTGAATCCGGTCAGGTGGGTACGGAAGGTCAGCAGCGCCGACAGCAAGGCGTGGCTGCGAGGCTGGCCGAGTCTCAGCCCGGGGATGGTAGTGCCGCCCTCGGTGCGGACCGGTTCGAGGACGGTGTGCAGGTGCTGGGCCCCGAGCAGCGGATCGTGGTCGAGTCGTTGGACGCCGAGCAGGCGTCGGTTGGCGGAGAAGCCGATCTCCCGCAGCGCGGGCAGATTACCTAGACCTTTCCGGATCTTGAAGTCCCAGCTGTCGTTGATGGTGGTCTCGGTCCTCAGCGCCCTCCCTTCCTTGTGGTACTGCTTGATGGCGGTATGCCGGTACTCGGCGTGCAGGCTCGGAGTCACGCCGTCGGTGATGACCCGGGTGCGGAACCGGCTGGGTGTGGGGTGAGCTCCGCGTCGGCGGATCTGTCGGTCGAAGATCAGCCCGACCTTATCGGCGCGGCCGATATCGAGGTTGTCGCGGATGACGTGTTCGAAGAAGATCCGCCCGGTGATCGGGGCGTCGAGCATCTGGGTCAGCGAGAACTCCGCCTGCAGGATGGAGATTTGGTAACCGAACCCGGCGGGCCGATCGGCGGCGGGGAACGGGTCGGGCAAGATGGCCAGCCACTTGTCCAGCAGCGCCCAGATCTGTGTCGGGCCCAATGCGTCGCAGATTCGTTGCAGCGCGTCGACGTCGTCGACGGCGGCGAACGCATTGTCCATCGCCGTCACCTCGATCCCGGCCTTGGCCGCCTGCTGTTGCGCCCAGTGGTGGCCGTTGAGGCACAGCTTGGCGTTGTAGGGGAAGTAGGAGCAGAACTTGAGGAAGAACGGGCCGAAGTCGTCATCGACGCAGTAGAAGTAGAAGTGGTTCACCATGCCGGTCGTCTTCACGATCCACGGATAGGCCCGGCCGGCGGCGTTGCGGCGCTTCTCGGTGCGAAACAGCGTCGTCTTCTCCTGCGCCCGGCCGATGAACACCACACCTTCCGAGGCGCTGAACGACGCCAGCTGCTCGTGCATGACGTCGTCTTTGCGTTGGCCCTTGGCGAAGTCCACCCACGGGATGTTGTTGGCCTTGGCGAACCGGTGAACCTGCCGGACGTAGCGGTCGGTGATCCCCGCCAGCGGTGCGGTCGAGGCGATCGGCAGCCCCAGATGCTGCTGCACGTAGCCGACCAGCCCGCCGACATGCTGCAGCTGCGGCACGTAGACGTTGCAGTACATCCGGTCGATGCACTCCACCTCGAAGGTCACATGCTCGGCTAGCACCTCGGCGACACTGCGGGCTACATTCATGATCGGGCTCCGGTCGACGGGCGGCCAGTTCGGCCAACCAACCGCATAAGACGGTTCATATACCCGAGACCCGCACGTGGTCACGGGACTACCGCTCGACCGGAGCCCCGCAAGCACGACCCGACCGCCACACGACTCGTCGGGCTGGGGCGAAGCCCCGTTAGAGGTCGAACCACCGGGCGCGACGGACTGCTGCGAACTCGGCCTTCTCAGCGGCGTACTCCGCGCTGGGTCCCAGCAGCGGAGCAGTGGGCCCACCCTTGGCGCGGAAGTGCACGTCAACCCGACCTACCTCGCCGTCGCCCATTTCCACAAAGCACAGACCGGTGCCGTCATACGGCCGGGCGCTGTTGCCCCGGATGGTGGCAGCTATATCGTCGGCGACGGTCCGGGCGGCCGACTCGGCGAAGACGCCGGCCTTGGGGATCCCGGTCTCGGCGCAATCACCGAGTGCGTATACGCCAGGGAAGGGAGTGGCCAGGGTCAGCGGGTCCACCTTGACCCACCCGTTCTCGGTCAGCCCAGCCTCCACCAGCACGTCCGACACCTTGTGCACTGGGATGCCGATGAATAGGTCATAAGGCTCGTCATGGTCCTTGAAATACGCCACCTTGCTGGCAGGGTCGATGCCGTAGATGCGACGCCGCTTGGTGTATTCGATGCCCCGCGCCGCCATTGTTTGCTCTACCGCCTTCGAGGCCTGCGATGACACCGGGATCGGCGCCGGCTGTGGAGTGACGACCTGCAGCTGAGTCGCGTCGCGGATCCCACGCTCGACCAGGTAGTCGTGCAGCAGGAGGATTCCCTCATACGGCGCGGGCGGGCACTTGAACGGGATAGACAAGACTGCGAGCAACACGTTGCCGCCGCGGAATGATGGCAGCTCATCCCTCAGCCGCTCAGCGCCCGCGATTGAGTAGTACTCGAAGCCACCCTCAACGAAGCCAGGCGTGGCCGCCAGGTCATAGTCGGCGCCCAGTGCCACCACCAGGAAGTCCGCGTCATATGTCGCCTCAGTAGTGGTCACCTGGCGGCGTTGCGGATCGATGGAGGCGACCGTCTCCTGCCGGAACGCAACGCCCCGCTTTGCCAGGCGCCGATATGGCAGCTGCACATCATCTCGGGTCTGATGGCGAAAGACGATGTCGAGCTTGGAAAAGCCGAGGGTGAACGCGTCGTTCTGGTCGATCAGTGTCACCTCGACGTCGCTGGCTAGCCGCTCAGAGAGCAAGGTGCTCAGCTCAAGCCCACCGAACCCGGCCCCGAGGATCACGACCTGGCGCGTCATCCACTCAGCATGACCCTTGCCCCGACTCGCCCACGCTCCGGGGCCATCAATCTGACATTGAGTTGTGAAGGTCAGCAAGCCACACGATTGTCGGGTGGGAGGACCTGCTGCGCCGGCTGTGGTACGCCGTGTTTGCTGAGCCGAGGACTTGCGGGCGTCTAGGGCGTGAGTTCGTAGAGGTTGTTGAACGGATCGTCGATGGATACCTGCCGGAGGTGTGAGAATCCCGCTCCGCGCGAGTTCGTTGAGCCGACTTGGTGGCAGTCCGAGGGTGCCGAGTCCAGCGCCGCCGCTGGCGAGTGACACCGGCAGGCAGTACGCGAGGCTGGATCCGTACAACACTGTGCCGAGTGGGCCGATATTGTCCTCGGGGGTTTTCTGCGCAGTTGATGTCCACGCAGACGTACCGGCCGGTGGGCTCGAGTGCGTCATGGATGGCCCGTAGGATTCCCGCGGATCGGCCGAGTCATGGATCACGTCGAATGTAGTGATGACATCGAACCGCCCTGGCAACCTGGCGGCGGCGTCTGCCACCTCGAATCGCACCCGGTCCTGCACTCCGGCATTCTGGGCTTTCGCACGGGCGCCGCGGATCGCTGGCAAGCGTCGGGTCGAGGGAGCTGCTGCGGCGCTTGACAACTGCTTCGACCGCAGCCGGTACTCCATGCTCCTGGTGGTAGACCTCAGCGATGTTCGCGAGTCGCATGATGCGTGCCGACAACGCGATGTCATCTCGCTTCAGCCCGCCGGGCATTACCCGACCGTCCCAGCGCGCGAACACCTGCTGCAAAGACCGCTGAATCGTCTCACCAAGCCCGAGCCGCTTGGCGAGCTGACCGGTCAACTGGCAGTTTGCGGCCATGGACTGGGTCATGGTCCGCCCGCCGGTGAGCAGAACTTGGCCTCTCAGGCGTGCCCGTTTCATTGGTGGGGCGCCTGATCCCGCACTCCGAAGAAGAAACCATGGCATGGCCAGTGGCGCATCATCCACACGAGCAGCGCCGGCACGCCACGCGATGTCATCGCCGAACAAGGCCGACATCTCGGTGGAGTCGGACATACACCCCACCCATGCCAACAGCGACACGTATTAGACCTCGGCGCGCTCGGCATCGGTCAATCCCATTCGCTCGCGCAAGCGCATCGAGATCAAACACGATCGCAGCACGTGCTCCATCGGCTCGCCAGCCCCAAGTCCGTGGCAAGGGAGAGCGCAGCGATCAGTTCGGACAGGCGAGCTGGGCTACCTTTGCTCGACATGGTCACCTCTCAGGGCGCCATCGCCGTCGCCGCAATGACCTCACTTTCGTCGAAGAAGTCCTCGGTGCAGGACCACTTCTGCCAGGACTCCATGCGTCCGCGGGCGCGGCCCGCCACATCCAGGATTCCCGCGCCCCCGCGGTACACCTTGACCTCTAGTGACCTACCCCCGCGGACCTTCACCGAAAGACCATGCAGCCGCGGATCCAGCAGGTAGGTGTCCTCGCGTGACTCCATCTCGATCGGGAACCGCCCGAACCATCCGGCCACCGCTGTCTCCAGCCGACCCGGGAAGATCCAGCGGACCTCCAGGCTACGGAATCCCTCGGTGACCTGGCCCTCAGACGGTTCAACCGTCATCGACACACGCTCCTGACGCTCTGGCCGTCCCGGGCGGGGTCGCTGCTCATCGGTAGGGCGGTCGTCGGGCGTATGACCGCCCAGCAGATCTCGCTACGGCCGTTGCCCACCGACGCGGTGCGCGGCACCAGCGAGCCGTCAACGATCGCGTACGAGGATGCGGCCGCCGCGCGCCGCCCTTCTCGGCGCGAAAGGCCTCGGTCACCACGAGGGTGCCGCCCGAGGTGAACCCCAACCAGTACCGCGTCTGGCCTTGCGATGCAATCGCGGGTGGCCCCGAAGGTGCCGTTGGCGGCGACCTCGTAGGTCAGCATCAAGTCGGTGCCGCGCGCGGTGATCACAACATCGATCCATCGGAACTGAACCCGACTGCGCAGTTCGGCGTCGCTCGGTACGCCTGCGCACCGCTCGCAACCGATTGCATCCCGTCGACGCTCAGCCGGAACGACGCCAGGCCCGGCTCCCCAACGTTCAGCACCACCACCAGGCCGTCGCGCTCGGCGACACTTCTCGGCGTGGAATCGGTGTGCACACGTTCGCGGAGCTCCTCGTGACCACCATCGGCGACACAATCAGCTGGCTGGTCGAGTCCGGCCGGGTGCTGCGTCGCTACTGCGATGACTCACCTCCCGGGGCGGTGGCCCGTCACCGCGAGGAGGACTCCAGCATGGCCTTGATCCGCCCCAATCTCTCCTGCCACACTTTGCTGACCCTTGCGGTTGGCGAGCGGAGACAGCCATTTCAACGGGCGGGAAGGATTGGAGTCGCCTCGAAAGGTCACCCTCGTCCCACCGTCCGACCCCTCGAACGTGAGGCTGCACTTTGGTCGCATGGGGCCGATCTCTGCCTCGAATTCGATCTTCCGGTTCGGTTCCACGGCGGTAAACCGCGTCACGGTTTCCCTGATCTTCCCTAATGTTGTGCTGATTGAAGCGGAACGTCGGTCCGGGACCTTGGGGGCCGTCCGGTGTCTTGATGCGCGCCGCGGCATGGAACAACGGGGGGTCACTGCATGTAACCGGCCGGCCGCCTCTTGCACCCTGAATGGTGCTGGGGCATCGGTCGTCTGGCAGGCACGACTCTGCCGGAGACCGACGGGGCGATCGACTCGCTGTCAGTGGCCGCTCGTGAGCGTCGGAGTCGCTTTGAGCTGAGGGTCAACGCGGACACACGGGTCGACACCAGTCCAGATGCCGCTCTCGCCTACGTGGAGCCCTATGGGGGAGCGACTGGGGCCCTTGTCCTCTACTGCTTCGTGGGCGCGATCGGCACGATCGTTGTATAGGGAGCCAAAGGATCCGCGAGGGAGTTGAGCTCGATGACAGCCCGCCCAGTAGCAGGTGGCGCGTCCGTACCCCGGCATCGCTCTCCTGCGCCTACTCGTCTGGCTCGGTGGGCGGTCCGAATTGCAGCAGTCGTCGCAGTCGCACTCGTGGTGTCGTTCGCGATTTTCGCCGTGGCGTATGGCGTCGGAGGCTGGGGCGCCATCGACGACAAGTGGGTTGGGTTCGTCGTCGCTGTTTCGCTGCTGGGCGGACTGCTGGCCTCGCTCGTCGCCTTCGCGCTCGCTGTCACTTCCAAGGTCAAACACGAGCGGTGGGCAATGCTGTGGCTCCCGCTGTCCCTGTTTCCGGCGATTCTGGCTTTCCTGATGCTGGGTGAACTGTTCTGGTGGGAGTAGTGACAGCGGGGTGACTGGGAGGAAACCAGCGGTTCAGATGACAGCGGAACGGAAGCCGCCGTCAAAGCGCTGAGAAGCATTGGTGCCCTGTTCGCGCCAGCCCACCATCCGCTCCTCAGAGGGCGCCTCGACCACACGCTGGGTCGAGACCGACCTTGGAGTATGCCGGGCACCTTCGCCTCTGGAGCTGCGGCTGGCCAGCGGCCGAAGATCGAAAGTGGAGTAGCAGGGTCCAACCATGATGTCCGTGCAAAGCAGTCCCGCCACCGTCAGCGCCCGTCGCGCTCCAACGAAAGGCAAACGCCTCCTGCGGTTCGCCTGGATTTCTGTTGCCCTCATTCCCGTGGCATTCGTCGCCGCCATGCTCATCGGCGAGGGGCTGATTTCCCTCCAGGGCTATGAGTCCGGGGCGGACCAGTTCCCACCACTCGGCCTGACCCTGCTCGCCGCCATTCCGGCAGGGCTGGTCATGAGCACACCGGCCGTCGCCGCCGTCGTGTTCGGCTTCCGGGCGCGCCGACACGGCGCTAGCACCGGCATCATCCCGGCCGTCATCGGCATCCTCGTCGTCGCGTCCGGGATCCTCGCAAATTCCCTGCCGCGGATCTTAAGGATGTGAGCGGCCATGTTCACTGTCGCCTTCGTGCTTGCCGGAGCGGCCCTCCTCGTCATGGCACTCGTGCTCCCACTCGTTTTTTGGCGCCGGCACGAAAGCGCATCGCGGGGACGCGCGATCAAGTGGCTTGGATTCGGCATCATGGCCGCCTTCAGCCTCATCGCCAGCCTGTTCATCGCCGGTGAAGCCTTCGACGAGCCCGGCGGCGCCGCAGCCATTCCGCTCGTCCTGGCGTGGCTGGCTCCACTACTTGCGCTGGCCGCGCTCGCCCTTTTCGTCCCCCGCTGGGGGGCGTGGGCGCTTGCCGGGCTCACCGTCGTGCTGGTTACGGGCAGCGTCTGGTTCGCCATCGACCCAGCGGCATTGCGGATGGTGGAGGATCAAACCGGCCCGGTCCGCGCGGTCGCAGTGTTTGTCCTGGCAGGTGCGCTCGGGGTGCTGGGCCTTAAGCGAACCGCAATCGCTGGATGGCTCCTGCTTGCGGTCGGCCTCGGCCCGGTGGTCATCTCCGGTCTCGGCAGTCTGGCCAATGTGGTCTCCTTGTCGTCGGTCAGTGTCATCCCGGTGATCACAGGCGTCCTCTACCTCGTCTCCGCCCAGTTGACGCGCAGCTCGGCTACGATTCCTCCCCGCCGCACATCACAGCCCGTGAGTCTCAGCTGGTGATCGCTCCCGACCACGACGTTGGTGATGCTCCATTAGGTCGAGTACGAGCTTTCGCAACTGAGCATGGTTAGCTCAGATCGTTCACGACTGATTGACTGACACGTAGTTCAGAATGGCGGAAGTGCCTTACCTGTAAAGGAAAACTTGGACTTGCTTAGGGTCCAAATTCGCTTGAAGGAAGGCACTTCGCAGGTGAAGAGTGCTTCCTCGTCGCAGGGATTGTCAGTCGCAGCAGATTGGGTTTGGTGTAGTGGCCGCTGGCCGGGTCGGTCGCGATCCGGCTGCCGCAGACCGGCAACGCAGCGCAGCGAGGGCACGAAATGTTGGCCATCGATGACCCCGCCCTGCAACGCTGGATGCCGCGCAGACCAACGGCAAGGTCGGTCGCAAGCGTCCGGCCACCATCCGACGACTCACCTGTCGGTCTCCTGAGCGCCGCGCACCCGGCAATGATCAAATCCGAAGATTCGACCGGTCCGCGGTGAGCCCGTTGCGCGGGCAGATTCGCAGGCCCTTCGCCTAGTGCCTGACGGGACTTTCGACTGTGGCTGTCTGGGGCCCGACAGCAGAATCCTGGAGGTAGTCGACTGATCGAGAGGATTGAATGTGAGCGAGATCGTCGTCGGTCTGGATCTATCTCCGTCGGCTCGCGCTGCCATTAGGTGGGCTGCCGAACAGGCGAGAGCGACTGGTCAGGCTCTGCGAGCCGTACACGTGATCCACATAGCCCCGGCGTACAGCACGGCGCTCGGGATGGGCGCTGGGGCGACGATGTTGGTCGAGCCCTTCGAGGTCGACGCCCCGTACCGCGAAGCGGTCGCGGCCGTATTCGACTCTGTGCAGCCAGACGCCGGTTGGCAACTGAAGTTCGTCTCCGGCGAGGTTGGGCCCAGCCTGGTGGCCGAATCCATCGGAGCGGCGCTGCTCGTGGTCGGCACGAAGGAGCATGTGGGCATCGGCAGGCTTGTCTACGGTTCCGTGAGCCACTACTGCCTCAGCCACGCGCAGTGCCCGATGGTCGCAGTTCAAGCCCCGCGCGACCAGGGCGCAACAGGTCACGATCATGCATCAGCCGCCGACACTCCGGCTCCTGCCTCAGGGGAGCAGCTGTGACTGACTGGCAGCCTTACCCCGAGCCGACCGATCATCCGCGCCGAGAGAATGGCACGTCTCCGTCCCCTCAGCCTGCGCGACTGCGGCGCAGCCGACAAGATCGAGTGCTCGGCGGTGTATGTGGCGGGTTCGCCCACTACCTCAATATCGATCCGATCGCTGTCCGGATCATCATGATCGCGTTGTTGTTCGCCGGCGTCGGCCTGATTGCCTACCTCATCGCCTGGATCGCCATCCCATCGGCCGAGGAGGGAGAACCCGAGCCGCCAGCCGAGCCAGAGGTACGGCATCGAACCGCGGCGATCTTAGGCGCGACCCTCGTCGCAGTTGGTCTGGTATTCCTCCTGCGAGGCTGGATGCCCATGATGCATGCCATACCGCTCTGGCCGGTCCTGTTGGTCGGCGCGGGAGCAGTTCTTGCAGTCTCGTCGTTCGGAATCCGACGCCGTTAACGGCCCGGGCAGTAACAGCGTGTCAATATCCCCACGCTGCATGGGATGTTGACGCTGCAGGTGGCATGCAGACGTTGCGTACAGCGCGTACAACCTAGGTACGGCTTTAGGCGGCGGTCCGCCCCAAGGGTTCGGGATGGGACCGACGACCAGTGCTCAGCCACAGCCCCGACCAGCCCACCGGGCGGGTCGACCGGATCTACGCCACTTCCCGGACGCTGGTCGTCGACGTCACCACCGACCACACCGGAGCCCTCACTGTGACCCCGGAGAGTGTGGTCTCCGATGGGGTGGACGGGGTGCCGGGACGTCCCGGCATGGCCGAGACTGCCCAGCGTTGGAATGAGCTGGTCCACAGCTACAGCGCCCCGGGCACCGACAACCTGCTGTACCGAGTGCCCGACCGCATCCAACGCCCACTCGGCCCGACCGCACGCAGAGACCGGGGCCCGGATCGACGCCCTCATGCGGCGGCAGGCCCTGGTCACCGCCAGTATCGCGGTCGCGACCCTCGGCGCTTTCGGCGGCGCGACCGTCGCCGACTCCCCTGCCTTCGCCCTCGCCGCGGGCCTTGCTGCCACGGTCACCGGTCTGGTCTCCTTCGCCCGCTGGTGGCGCCTGGGCGACCGCCGGACCGCCCTGACGGCCACCGACGCGCACAATACCTGGCAGATGAGCCGGTTCAGCCGCTGGCTGGTCGCCCGCGCCCACCAGGCCACGGTCCGCGCCACCGAGGCCGATGGCGGGCCGGCCGACACCGCCGACCGGATGGCCGAGTCCCTCTACCAGTTCACTGGCGACATGCGCACCCTCGAGCGCATCAATCGACTCCTCCTCCACGGTCGCCGACACCTACGGCCGGCTCCGGCAGGTGCGCGGCTACCGCGACTACATCGACACCCTCCTTGACGCCCAGGCGCACACCCTGCGCGCCCTGGACCTTTTCGAGTCCACTGCCCGGGAGGTGGTCCTCGCCGCACACGCCGAGCACGCCGCCGGTGAGCGCGCCGGCGCGTCTCCAGCCTGCTGGACCTGCAGGCCGAGGCGCTCACTCGCCGTGAAGCGCTCGCCGCCCTCGACGACCTCCACCTTCCGGAGCCGCTCCCCACCAGCGCACCGTCCTGAGCACGCCCACGGCCGGCAAGAGCCGGAGCCGCCGAGACGGGCTGACCGGTCAAGCCTGCTCGAGGCGTTCTGCAGGGGGAGCCACTCCTCGACCACAACCCATCCGTCTTTGTACCCGGGCTTCCCACCGGATCTCGGCAGGTGGGACCTCCGCTCAGAGCTGCAGATCCGGGTGGCCGCGTCGACCGGTACGGTACGCGGACCCGCCTGACGATTGACACGGATGGGCGGATACGGCTCACAGCCCGGGCTTGGGCAGCGCGGGGAACAGCGCCACAACCCGACGTCCCTCACGGTCTGCGGCCAAACCCGGATGTCGTGCTTGGAGAACTCTCTCAGTGCGCCTGCTACATAGGCATGTCGCAACGGTTCGCCAGAGCGCGGCTTCCGCACATAGCCGCTGACAGAGCGACGCCCTGAGTCTCTGGTAGCCCGAGGCCAGCAGCCGATGAGTGATCGGTTGCAACATTCCCTACTGCCTCAAGTGCCGGCTTCGCCGACGTCGACGAGAGGTTGGCCGAGCTGGCAGGACTGATCTCGTCCTCGCGCCCCATGGTCCGGACACCTTCAGCGCGTCAAGGTCGCATTCGCGTCGCTGCGCGATCGAGCAAGCTCGAACCTTGACCCGCCGCATCGGCGTGCGATCTAGCGAAGTGCCTCGTCAGGCCCGACTTCATGGGCGCGAATCGGACTCCGTCGAAGTTGATCACGCCAGCTGCCGACCGGGCCCGCCGTGGGCCGGGCCGGCCCGGCTCGGCGACGGTGGCGTAGCCAGGGATGGTTCGTCAAGTAGGAGCAATGCCATGGCCACCATGTCGCCCCACCCGACGGCGTACGCCCCGATGGTGCCGAGATGGAACAGCCAGAGCAGTGGCCCCGCCGGCGGCCAGGACCAGCGCCGATAGCCCCGCCACCACGATCACCGTACTGCTGTCAGACCTGCAGCGCCGACAGCAGCCGGGGTGGTCGCGGGCTCATCTGGGCGGCGCACATACAGCGCCAACCCCAGCCGCGACAGAGCCAGCGCGAAGATCAGGTCTCTCCAGCCGTCCTTGATCAAGACAGCAGGGCTGGGCCGCTGCATCGTCACCGGTTCAACGCTGCCATTCACCTCGTATGGCAAAGGCTGCCCGATCGTAGGCTGCGGACCCCCCGGGCGGATCGGTCAGGCGGTGTCCGGCAATCGTCATCATCACATCGCCCGGACGCAGGACCGTGGTGGGCTCGCTGGCCGGCAGGTCAATGACGACGCCGTCGGCCTGCCAGATCGATCATCCCGGCCGAATGATGCTCGGATCGGCGGGTGCGTCCAGGTGTACGGCAGTGGCAACCAGCGCGAGAACAGCGCTACTCGCACCTCATCTTCTCGGTCGGTGGCAGGTGGATCAACGAGAGCCGACCTGTAGCCTGTGCGCCGCCGCGTCAGGCAGATTGCTGCCCCTGAATCAGACAGTGGTCACAAACGACCTGCTTTCGGCGAAATCGATGTCGTCTTCGACCACATTCTCGGGATTCGCCGACGCTCAACCCCGGGGAGCAGCGGCGTTCGGCTCAGGCGGGCAGGCGGCGGATGATCTCGCTCACCGGCCGGCGCGGGGTGGCCGGCAGCGGGCTCGGTTGCGGGAAACCAAACCGGAGCACAAGCTGCGGCGACAACGTGCCGCCCAGAACCTCGTCGCGGAGCAGCCGGCGAGTTGATCCAACCTCCAGTGGTTGACTGAGCGGGCAGCTCGCCAACCCCATCTGGGTGGCCTGCAGAAGCACCGCGCTCATGGCTTCACCGGCGCGTAGTTGGGACAAGCTGTCGTCCGACGCGGTGCCGAGCACCGCCAGGGCGGCTCCATCATGTTCGTTGGCCCTCGTCTGGATATCGCCCTCTGGAAAGCTGCGCTCGGCCTCAGCATGCGCCGACGAGCTGCTGAGCAGGTTGGCGGCCGGCACCCCGTCGTCGCTGCCATGGCGGCCGGTCCACATGGCCAGCTCGGTCTCGTATCCAGGGGTCTTCTCTTGAGTTGTCGCCGCATGTTGGATCGCGTCCAGGAGTACGGCTCGCTGCTGGGGATCGCTGATTAATCGAAGGACGGCGCCTTGGTCGGCGGCCTTATCCACCAGCGCACGTACGTACCCATCAGGGAGCTGCCACCACTTGTATGGGCGCCGATCGGTCCGGCGGGTGCTGATTGCCGAGGCCAGCCGAATGGCCCCCTCTCCGGCTTCACCGCGGTGCAGCTCGATGGCGGCAAGGTGGTCCTCGATCACTGGGTTAGGGAGCCGATGAACCTTTGGTTGTAGCCCGACGGCCGCCAATGACACCTGCAGGTGATGCAGCATGGCGCCGCAGCTCAGCATCAGATCGTGCCGATCGGCGTCGGCTGCTGGAAGCCAGCGGCTCGTATCCGCGTAGAGGTGGACGGTGTCGCGGCTAACCTGACAAGACCACGGCTGGCTGTTGTGGATCGAAGGCGCTCTGGCAGCGAGCTTGATCGCGCTTGACACCTCTTGATAGATCTCGTCTTGATAGATCTCGTCGCTGCTCATAATGGGTCCCCAGTGGCTCTAGCCGCGTAGCGAGCGCCTACATGGCTTTACCTTCTGATCCTCGCCTGCGGGAACAGGGCAATGGAACGGCCACTCGTCCCGACGCAGCGGGCCATTGGACCTCTTCCCGGTCTGGCGCGAGGTGGTGCCGGGGCATCGGATAGGGCCTGAGTTCGAAGAGGCCCCGGGCCGAAGCGATGCGGCGATGCAGGACGGGCTGAAGGGACCACAAGCCTCGGCATAATGCCACATTGGATATGTGCCCAGGCTGACGGTTGAAGGAGAGCGCTCATGGGCATCGTTACCCAGGGCTTCGGTGGACGAAGACGTGACAGCAACCAACAGCTGCTGCGGCCAGTACCTCACCAACGACTTCCCCGTGCTCTCGGTGGGGCCGACGCCCCGCATACCTGGACGCCCGGGGGCTCACCGTTACCAGTGAGCTTGGACTCAGGCGTCACCCGGATCCGCGTGGACCGCTGGTCTCGCAACTGCTCACTCAGACCCCTGCCCTGCTCTGGCCCGAGGTAGCGTTCGGCCACGGCGGCATACTCCGGGGAGATGTCGTCAAGCATTTCTATTGACGCGACGCCCACAAAGATAGTGGATCTGGTAGAGCCACACGTGCTGGTCGATGGTGACTGCACCTGAGGGTTGGCGCGCAACGCGGCCACGTTGGGTGCGCGCGGTCGTGTTGTGAAGACCAAGGCCTCGCCGTTGGGCGACGGGTGATCAAGGAACTCGAGATCACCGGCACGAGCGGTGATGCAGCCTCCGTTGCAAACAATGGATCGGACGCTACTCGGTTTTCGACCGGAGCGGATATGTGCTCCGCACCCGACTCCTCACTCCGGCGGCGAAACTCAGCCGACAACTTGTCAATCAGCCCATCAAGATCGGCATTCACCCGTTGCCGTAAGGATCTTGATCATGCCAGGCAATGATCTCAGGTGCGGCCTGCTCGAGAATGATCGTAGCGACGTAGTCCGGCACGACACAGCGCAGCTTGGAGTGTCGAAGATCAACGAGTGGGCGCTGTCTCCGAGCAGCGCAGCACCCCAAGCGGAGTCGGCCGCCGCAATCACGTCTGATGGCACATGAGCAATCTTCGGCTTGGCGCCGGCCGCCTTTGCCAAGATCATTGTGATCTGGTTCCAAGTCAGCACGTCGTCGGAGGTGATATGGAAGGCCTCCCCGATCGTCCGAGTGCTGCCGAGCAGAGGAACGAAACCCTTCGCGAAATCGTCGCAAGGCGTCAGCGTCCACAGCGACGTGCCGTCGCCGTGCACGACGACCTCCTTTCCTTCCCGCAACCGGTTGATCAGCGTCCAGCCGGCATAGCACGGCACTGAGGTGCGATCGTAGGTGTGCGACGGCCGCACGATCGTCGCGGGAAGCCTTCCTCGCGGTAGCCGCGCACCAGCCGGTCCTCGCAAACGATCTTGTTCCGTGAGTATTGCCAGTACGGGTTGTGCAGCGGCGTTGACTCGGTGATCGGTACCCGGGATGGCGGAGTCTGGTACGCCGAGGCGGAACTGATGAAGATGTACTGCCCGATCCGCCCACGGAACCGGCTCAAGATCAGCTTCGACATGATCAGGTGTGAAGGCCACCCAGTCACCACCACGTCGAACTCTCGACCGCTCAGCGCCACCCCCATCGAGTTCGCATCGCGTATGTCCCCCTGCAGGACGGTCACCTCGGCGGGCAGCGGTCGGAGCTGTGTGGCGCCGCGGTTCAGCGCATACACGTCGAGACCCCGCTCGACCGCTACCGGCAGCAGGCTGAGCTGACAATCCCGCTCCCGCCAATGAGCAGGACGCGTAGCGCGCTCACCCGTGGAATCTAACCGAGCCTGCGCGACGATCCGACGCCGGCCACCTGGCTGGATAGGCCGTCGATGGCCGTCACCTCCTCAGCCGTCAGCCGGATTCGTGTACCGACAGCGTTGCTCACGATCCGGTCGACGTGCACCGACTTGGGGATCACCACGAACCCCTGCGCGACATGCCAGGGGGCGATCACCTGCGCACTGGTTGCACCGTGCCGCGAGGCGATCGAAACCAAGATCGGGTCGCTGAGATTGCTACTTGACGGGCTGTAACGCTCCAGCATGACTCCGCGCTGCTGCAGCCCCGAAACCACTGCCGGAAATCGACCGCCCCCAGCGGATCTGGCTGACCTCCGGCACCACTCCGGTCACGATCGGTTCATCGATTTGGCTGAGTGAGTAATTGCTGACTCCGATGGTCTGTCGTAACGCTCTGCTCGATCGCGGGGTGTGGACCCGCCGTGTGAGCCTCAACGAGGCTCGGCGCTGCCTGTGCTGTGGCTTTGCGATCAAGAGTCTTCATTCGGTTTAGTGCAAATCGAACAGTGACTGTTCGCGTGCCCAATTCGTGCCCAATGCTGCGCGCGACTGCGGTCAATCACGGCTAGCAATGGTCAGCCGTTTCCTTTGCATGAAAGGAAACCGCCTAGCCACAGCCTCGTACGGTTTCGTCTTCCAAGCTGGTCACTAGGGCACCCTCTTTCTCGTAGGCATCGCTACGGTGCTTGCTGTTGGGACTCGGCGGGAGCCGGGGTGACGGTCTGGGCTGGTCGCTCTTGGAGGGCCTGCATGACACCACCGCCCCCGGTTCTCGCGGGGCTGGAGATCGGCTATAGGGAGATGCGCCGTAGAGCGCCGGTTAGTGACCGCCCGAGTGCTGGCCTCGTCGCCGCCGAGTCGACGTCGCTGCCATTGTGAGGAGTTGCTTTGTCTCTTGCCCTGCCCCCCGCTGAGTTCTTCGTCGGCGTCGACTGGGCTGCGAAGGTCCACGCCGTGTGCGTGATCAACATCGAAGGGAAGGTGCTGTCGCAGTTCACGGTGGAGCATTCCGCCGACGGGATCGTCCTGCTGGTGCATCGGCTGGCCAAGTTCGGCGAGCCGATCGACGTCCCGATCGGGATCGAACGCCCCGACGGGCGGCTGGTCGACCTGCTGCTCGAGGCCGGGCACCCGGTCGTGCCGGTTAGCCCAAACGCGATCAAGACCTGGCGCGAGGGCGAGGTGCTCTCCGGCTGCCAAATCTGATGCTGCCGACGCCGCGGTGATCGCCGAATACTTGCGGCTGCGGCGGCACCGGCTGACCGCCGCCGCCCCGTACTCCGGCGAGACCAAGGCGGTCCGCACTGTGGTCCGCACCCGCGACGACCTGGTGCAAATGCGGGTCGCTGCGGTCAACCAGCTGGCTGCGCTGCTGGACGCCCATTGGCCAGGGGCCAAAGCGATCTTCGCCGACCTGGAGTCCAAGATCGCCCTGGAGTTCCTCAGCCGCTACCCGACCCCGACCGCGGCAGCCCACCTCGGCGAGAAACGCATCGCCGGGTTCTGCGCCGCCCGCGGCTACTCCGGCAAACGACCCGCCGCCGAGCTGCTCACTCGGCTGCGAGCGGCGCCGGCCGGGGCTACCGACCCCCACCTCACCGTCGCGCTCCACCACGCCGGCCTGGCTTTGGTCGGGGTGGTGAAAGCGGTCAACACCGCGGTCAAGAACCTCGACAAATCCGTCGCCGCCCGGCTCGGGGAGCACCCGGACGGGCAGATCTTCACGTCGCTGCCAAGGTCGGGTCAGATCAACGCCGCCCAGATGCTCGCCGAGTGGGGCGACTGCCGCCAAGCCTACGAAACACCGGACTCCATCGCCGCGCTCGCCGGCTGCACACCAGTCACCAAGGCCTCCGGCAAAACACAACGCGGTCCACTTCCGGTGGGCCTGTAACAAGCGGTTTCGCCTCGCCATAACCACCTTCGCCGACAACAGTCGACACGCTAGCCCCTGGGCGGCGAAGATCTACAACGAGGCCCGCACAGCCGGCAAAGATCACCCCCACGCCGTCCGCATCCTCGCCCGTGCCTGGATCCGGGTGATCTGGCGCTGCTGGCACGACAACACGCCCTACGACCCCACCAAGCATGGAGCCGCCCAAGCGCACACTGCACAATCCTCGGTCAACTTCGCGGCATGAGGTTGACACAGGGAGTGTCATGCGAGTTCAACTCTTGTTGTTGGTCTCGACCGCCCACTGTCGTTTTGCGCCTTATGTCTTTTGACAGTCGCCAGTCTGTTGACTGTTCGAGCGGTCCGGCCGAGTCGCTTGCGCGAACCCCCCGGCGCCTTCACTCAGTTCGCCGCGCTGACTCGAGGGGCCAAAAGCCTGTCCCGGAACCAACTATCCACGAGAAGGAAGATGATCATGACACTCCAGGCAGGAGACAAGCTCATGTCGCTCACGGATGTCTCGGAAATGTTGGGCATTCCAGTTCATACCTTGTACCGCTGGCGGTACAAGGGCGACGGGCCAGCCGGCTATCGGGTTGGCCGTCATGTCCGGTATCGCAGAGAGGCCGTAGACGCTTGGCTCGAGCAACGAGCCGACAAGCGCTCCTCGGAGTGAGTCTGCTTACTAAATAGCCCCGGTGAGCCCGGCGATCCGGGATCTACCCAACCCTGACAATCGCGAGCCATCGGCGGCACTCGGCCGACTGCTGTGCAAGGGTGGTCCGGACCGACCGACTTGAGGCCAGCAAGGTTGACGGGAGCTACGCCGACCACAACAACAAGATCACGCTTGCCGAGTGCGCCAGGGATTGGGCCTGCGATCCCTCGGCATTACCCCAAAAGCGGGGTAGGTCTTGATTAGGTGCCCATTGCATCTACCAAGCTCGGCGCCCGGAAGATCGCTGCCGCTCGTTCGAGCGACGTGCAAGTGGGTGACCGAGCGGTCGCAGGCCTCGTCTCCCGGCACGGTGCGGCTCCTGGTGCAAACTGCGCTGAGCCTTCAAATGCTAGCGTCCAAGATCGTCTAGTGGCGCGCAGTCCGGTCGCCACCAATCAGCCTTCCAAGATCACAGCGAGAGGATCATCACTCTCCACATGGCCAACGGCAACCGGTGCTGGCCAACCGCTAGCGCGGATACTTCCACATCTACGCCCGGCCCCCATGTTGATCGCCTCGCACCGTTGCAAAGCGCCGCCCGGTCAACTTCGCAGTGGCTACACACTCGCTTGACATCTCGCCTGATACCTGTGTTCTCAGGCGTGTACTCGTGGTTCCATCTACAGTGTGTCTTCGGAGTTCTTTGGGAGTCGGGAGAGGTGGCAAGTGGTGATGATCTTAGGTCCTGACCACGAACCTCCAGTCCTCAGCCAGTCCTCAGGACATTGGTTAATGACGCCAGGTGACGACGACTGATGACAAAGAGAAAACCCTAGCCAGCGCCGGAAATGGTGCAAAGGGCCTCTAGCTCAATTGGCAGAGCTGCGGACTTTTAATCCGTAGGTTGTGGGTTCGAGTCCCACGGGGCCCACTCTGACTAGGGATCCGCTGCCAGTGACGCCTCTGATGAGCAAGGAACCCCCATTAAACCCCCAGCTTTCAGGCGTCTGAGGCCGTGGTGTTAGCCGGAAGCTGGAACTGGCCAGAGGCGATGCTTGGCTCTCTAGTCGCCGCCGTGCATATTGCCTCAAAATCCACCTCGCAGCCCGGCTGCAAGTAGAGCAGGAGCACTGAAGCAATGCAGTCCCGGCATGGTATTCCCGAGACCGTTCTCCTTCCGGTGGCCGCGTAGTTTGCTTAACTCGCGTGGGCCATTTATGCGATCAGTGTGGCGACGGCTTGGGCTAGGGAAGGGTCGTCGCGTGGGGTGCGCCAAGTGACGACTGCTCCTCGGGTGCCGATTTGTTCCTTCAGGGCGGTCGCCGCGGGTTCGATGACTGTGGCCTTGGACACCACGAGCAGGCGGTCGTCAGGCCTAAGGTGCGCAGTAATCCGGGAGAGCGTGGAACCCCTGAAGGGTCCATCTTCGTCGCGGCGCCATTTGGTTTCGACCAGGATCGGCCGACTATGTGCGCGGATCTCGAAGTCCGCGGTGTCTCGGCTACCAGGGGATAGCATCCGGATATCGACCCCTGGCATGACACGATGTAGCGCGGCCAGTACTTCTCTGTCGTAGCGTGCGGCCGGGTGCTCGGCTACCGCGCCGGTCCGTTGAAGTTCGTCGAGCCGGTTCTTCAGGGTCTCCAATTCGCGGAGGACAGCTGGGTTCGCCTCATCCTCGCGGGCGGTCTCAATTTGGGAGTCGAGGGTCTCTTTGATCTCGTCCCAACTGAACTCGTTGCCCGATACAGCCACCTTGGATGGCCAGCGGCCGAGGAGTCCGAGCCCTGCCGCCCCAGCGCCGACTGCGATGAGTGCGACCGCTCCCGCTCCGTTGGTGGTCGTGAAGGTTGCGATTGATCCACCCAACCAAGAAGCGACGCCAGCTATGCCGAGGATCCACCGTCCTCGGGTCGGTATGGAGTTGGCGATAGGGGCATCACGTTTGGCGGCCACCTGCGCAGTGTGCCATCGCGATGCCGTATACGCACTTGGACGTGCCGCCAAAGCCCCATCCGGGCAGGACTTAACTGGCTCGTCG
>CAWIZB010000017.1:0-79915 GCA_963840505.1 uncultured Actinomycetota bacterium | reverse complement strand
CGGGGTGACAGGATTTGAACCTGCGACCTCTTCGTCCCGAACGAAGCGCGCTACCAAGCTGCGCCACACCCCGTAGCCACCAAGCCCCGGAGAGTCTAGCCCATCGCCTTGGCGCTGCCGCGGTCCTTTCTGGCCACCGGTTCGCCATCGACACTGGTCAATGTGAGCAGGGTTGCTTCAGGGGGGCACGCAAAGCGGATGGGCGCGTAAGGTGACGTCCCGACCCCTGCCGAAACGTGCAGCCACGCAGTTCGCCCGCCCGCGCTGTGCTGGGAGAGGCCCTTCGCGCGGCGGGTATCAAGATCACAATTGGTGACCAGCGCTCCATAGAACGGAACGCACACCTGGCCGCCGTGGGTATGGCCCGTCATGATCAAATCGTGTCCGTCGTAGGCCATCGCGTCGATCACTCGGCGGTACGGCGCGTGGGTGACGCCGATCGCAACATCGATCTCCTCGCGGTCGATGGGACCGGCGACTTCCGCGTAATGATCTTGGTTCAGGTGGGGATCGTCAGTACCGCGGAAGCCCAGCCGTACCCCTTTGATCTCCAGCGACGCGCGGGTGTGAGTGAGGTCGATCCACCCTGCCTCCTTGAAGCCTCGCCCAAGATCTTGCCAAGGCAGAGTCCGCGGCGATCGACGATCGCGGCTGCTGGGGCCTTCGAAATAGCGCAGCGGATTCTTGAAGGTCGGCGCGTAGTAGTCGTTCGACCCCCAGACGTATACGCCTGGACGATCTAGCAAGCGACCGAAGCTGGCGAGCACGAACGGCACGGCGTCTTCATGAGCGAGGTTGTCGCCGGTGTTGATCACCAGGTCCGGCTCCAGCGCGCTCAGAGTGGACAGCCAGCGCTGCCGGGCCTTCGCGTACGGCGTCAGATGGACATCGGACAGGTGCAGTACGCGGACGGGCCGCGCACCCGGGGGGAGGACCGGGACATCCACCCTGCGCAGTCGGAACGCATTGACCTCGTACAACCGGGCGTACGCCAGGCAGCCGGCGCCGACGGCCCCAACGCCAAGCAGGCTCCTGACGATGGACGTGGTCGCACGGCTCCGAGACATAGTCAGAAGGCTACAAGCGGACCTGCTGCCACACTGGTCGCATGTCTGATGCACCAAGCACTCTCAAGGAGCGCCTCCGCTCAGATCTGACCGCTGCGATCAGGGACCGCGACAAGATCAGGTCCGGCACGATTCGGATGGTACTGACAGCGATCACCGAAGCCGAGGTGGCCGGTTCGCAGGCAGTCGAGCTCTCCGATCAGCAGGTGCTTGACGTGGTCATCAGGGAAGCAAAGAAGCGCCGTGAGGCGGAGTCTGCGTACGCCAATGCCGGTCGCGCCGAACTGGCTGAGAAAGAGCGTGCGGAGTCTGACGTGCTGAGTGACTACCTGCCGCAGCAGCTGACAGAACAGGAGATCGCGACCATAGTCGCGGACGCCATCGTCTCAACCGGAGCTGCCGAGCTCGGCATGAAGGGTATGGGCAAGGTCATGGCGCAGGTGACGCCGCTGACCAAGGGCAGGGCCGACGGCAGCGTGGTCGCCGCTGAGGTCAGGCGTCAGCTGTCCGAGTAGCTCGACCAGACGGCGACGCGGAAACTGGCCGTGGGCCTCCGGAACCGCGCTAGCGAGCGTTTTGACGGCTGTGCTGGGAAAAGTGCGGTCGGACATGCCCAGAGCCGTCTCTCTTGACGGCTGTGATGGAAAACGTACGCCGAGAGCGGCGGATGCCACGCCCCTTCGACAGCCCGGCGGCCAATTGACGAAGCTCGCAACACGTGCCGGCTGCGGAGGGGTACCGCTAGCGTGGCGGGCAGAGCGGGGGGCACGGCACCTGAGGCGCGGGACGTTGAGTCGGCGGCTGCTGCTGCTGCTTCTTTTGCGCTGCCTTCTTCTTGGCCTTGGCCTTCTCCTTGGCTAGTACCTCCGGATCAGGCCCGCTGGAGTACACCGCGTACATCGTGCCGAACTCCGAGATCCAGTCCCCGGGACGGGGTGACCAACCCATGAATCCGTACCTGGGCACCTTGTCGTTGTAGACGTAGGTCTTCTCAACCGTGAAGCCCAGTCGCTCCAGCTTCCTGGTCGCGGCCGCGACGCCCAGGCCGTTGAGATTCGGCACCCGGACCTGCTCGCCAACCTGGATCTTGCGCGGAGGTTGGTTGAACGACGTCTTCGGGATCTGCTGGAAGTACTTCTGCATGACCGGCTTCCAGATCTTGGCGCCTGCGTCGCCGCTGCCGGAGCCCTCGAGATAGACACCGGTGGACGGTACCCGGTAACCCTTCACACCGGAACGACGGTAGTAACCCGACCCACTCTTGCTGAAGGGCCGCTTGGTGTTGTCGATGGAGATCATGGCCACGCCGGCGATCTCGGGCGTGTAGCCGGCAAACCAGACGGCCTCGTTGCTGTCAATTGTTCCGGTCTTGCCGGCGATGTGACGACCGTCGAAGATCTTGGCGCGGGTGCCGGTGCCCTTGTCGACTACGGACTTGAGAATCTTGTTGACACCATCGGCGACGTCCTTATCGACCACCCGACGGCAGTTCGCGTCTGGTACGGCGAGGTCCTTGCCGCCACGCGTCGTGATCTTGGAGACGATGATCGGATCACAGTGGATGCCGCGGGCCGCAAAGGTCGCGTACGCCTCGGCCATGGAGAGCGGGCTCACCTCGACGGTGCCTAGCGTGAATGACGGCTTGTCCTGGAACTCCTTCACGATGTTCACCGGCGGTTGGCCGATGCGGGCCCCAACCTTGACGCCGGTCTTATCGGCCATCTTGGTGACACGACACATGCCGGTCGCCAGCTCCAGTTGAACGAAATAGGTGTTGACCGAGAACTGTGCAGCCTCCATCATTCCGATGGACTTGCTGTGCCCGACTGCGTTCTTCACGACCCAGCGATCCCAGATGCGCTCACGCCCACGGCACGACGTAAAGGGTCGGCCTGTGAAGCTGAAGGGTGACTTGGCGTTGAACCTCTTGCTGATCGGGATGCCCTTCTCCAACGCTGCGGCGAGCGTGAACAGCTTGAAGGTTGACCCCGCCTGATAGCCCTGAATTCCACCCATTGCCGGATCCGTGGCCAAGTTCCAGTAGGTCTGACCCTTCTTGGCATTGCTGCCCATCACCGGCCTGCTCTGCGCCATAGCGATGATCAGGCCAGTACCCGGCTGGATCATGTTCATCGTCGAGATGAGCGAGTCCTTCGGTCCGACCACTGAGCTGACCTTCTTTTGCGCCAGATCCTGGGTCTTGGGGTCGATCGCAGTCTGAATGACCAGGCCACCGCGGTTGATCATGTTCTCGCGGTCTTCTTCTGTCTTACCCAGGCTCGGTGCGTTGAGCAGCGTACGTCGCACGTAGTCGCACAGGAACGGGTACCGGGTTCCGACGCAGCCGTTTCGAGTCTTCTTGACCAGTTTCTCGTCGAAACCGGTTTCCTTCGCCTCTTTCGACTGGGCGAGTGTGATCAGTTTGAGTTCGACCATGCGGTTGAGCACGACGTCGCGACGGTCGAGTGCCGCGCTCGGGTTGCGAATCGGGTTGTGGCTGTCCGGGTTCTGGACCAGCCCAGCCAACATCGCCGCCTGGGCCAGGGTGAGCTTGGAGGCCTTTGTTGAGAAGTAGTGCTTGGCCGCTGCCTCGACGCCGTACGCACCCGCGCCGTAGTAGGCGATATTGAGATAGCGCTCCAGGATCTCGTCCTTGTTGAACTTCTTCTCCATCGCGATCGCGTAGCGCAGCTCTCGTATCTTGCGTTGCACGGTTGGCGCCTGGGCATCCCTTACACATTGGCTGTCGCCCTTGGCCTGGCACGCCTCGATCTGCACCATCTTGACGTATTGCTGGGTGATGGAGGAGCCACCTTGGGTGGTGCCGCCGGCGGCGGAGTTGCGTACCAGCGCACGCATGGTGCCTTTGAAGTCCAGGGCGCCGTGTTCGTAGTAGCGGTGATCCTCGATCGCAATCTGTGCCTGCCGCATGATGGGAGCGATGTTCTTCAGCTTGACCGGGATCCGGTTCTCGTCGTAGAAGTACGCGAGGGTCTTGCCGTTGCCCATGAGCACCTTGCTCCGGGTGGCCGGTGCGGGCGTTGCGAGCTCAGCCGGCAAGCTTTGCAGCTCAGCGGCTGCGGCGTTGCTGGTAACCCCCGCCATGCCCGCGAAAGGAATGAACAATCCGGCTACCAGAACACCGGCTAGGACGCTGACGACGACGAACATCACCAGCGAGTACGCGAGGCTCCCCGCGCGCTTCGGCGTAAACGGCACGAGCCCCAGCCTACGGGAGCGGCCGGGCCTCACAGAATCACGTACTGATACCAAATCTTGATCTGAGGACACTTTTTCTCTCGATGTCAAGCAACCAAAGGTCACAAAACGGCAAACATCGCGAAACGAATCTAGTCACAACGAAGAGGGCGTGCGTAGCGTTTCATACCGCCGTGCCACACGGGCCGGGGAAAAGCCCGGCACGGCGAAGTTTCACGAAGGGGAGATGCAGCGTGCCTGCAATGCAACGTGAAGACTGGACCATGCGTGCCAAGTGCCGGGGGATGCAGGATGCCCTGTTTCCGGAGGCATCCGACCAAAAGCGAGCCAGACTCGTGTGTTCGGGATGCCCGGTGCGCTTCGAGTGCCTGGCCGAGGCTCTGGACAACCGGATCGAATGGGGCGTTTGGGGCGGCATGACCGAGCGGGAGCGGCGGTTGCTGCTTCGGCAGCGGAGTGATGTCACCTCGTGGCGTTCCATCCTGCTCGGCAAGCCGAACCAGCAAGCGGCTCAGCCGGTGCCGTCGGGCGCTCAGTCCTTGTCGGAGAGAAGCGCGCCGACGCGGCGGAGTGCCGCCAGGTCGGTGACGTCGGTCGGCAAGGACTGAACCTGGGTTTGGGCCACCGTCGGGCGAGCCGCGGCGAAGCGTTCCATCATTCGCGTCTCGGTCTCGATCACACGCATCAGATTGGCGTGACGGCGTAGGGCCTCTACCTCCAGTACGGCTGAGGTTCCCGCGAGATCCTCGGCCAGGGACAGCGCCCGTTCCGGCGAGATCGCCAGGCCGTGGGTGTGCACCCGGTTGAGCACCATGCCCGAGAGGGGCATGCCTTCCTCGGTGAGCCGGTCCACGAAGTACTCGGCCTCCCGCAGCGCGTCATGCAAGGGAGTCGCGACCACCAGGAACGTGCTGTGTCGCGACGACAGCAGTTCGAACGTCGATGTGGCTCGCTGCCGAAATCCGCCGAAGAGTGTCTCAAAGGCGCGGACGAAGGTCTGTACATCGCTGATGATCTGCGAGCCGAGGATCTTGGTCATCGCGGCGGAGACCATGCTGAAACCAGCACCCATCAAACGCAGCGGGCCGCGCGCGGGGTGCAGCAACA
The DNA here is from genome assembly GCA_963840505.1 of uncultured Actinomycetota bacterium. Classification (GTDB taxonomy): domain Bacteria; phylum Actinomycetota; class Actinomycetes; order Propionibacteriales; family Propionibacteriaceae; genus Microlunatus. The sequence goes on along the minus strand of CAWIZB010000017.1, from coordinate 74,522 downwards.
AGCGCAGGAACCGGCCGTCGAGCAGTGCGCTCAGGTGTTCAGGGGCGTCCAAGAAATCCAGGGCCGAGCGCGCTGGGGGAGTGTCAACCACGATGAGGTCCCACCTGCCCCCGGCCTCAGCCTCGGTGTGGAGCTGCCCCAGCTTCTCCATCGCCATGTACTCCTGGGTTCCAGCGAACTCCGACGACAGCGCCACATAGAACTGGTTCTGCAGGATGGCAGCTGCCTTCTCGGGCGTGGAGTGGGATATCACCACGTCGTCGAAGGTGCCTTTCATGTCGAGCATCATTGCGTCCAAGCTGCCGCCAGCTGCGGTGTCGATCATGGACACTGGGCGGGGTGTGTTGTCGAGTTCACCGACGCCGAGCGACTGCGCCAGCCGGCGTGCCGGGTCAATGGTCAGCACGACGACCTTACGGCCGGCCTCTGCAGCGCGCACCGCGATCGCGGCGGCCGTGGTGGTCTTACCAACCCCGCCCGAGCCACAGCAGATAATGATCTTGGTTTCCCGATCACCGATGATCTTGTCGACATCGAGGAATGGGACTGACAGTCTGGCGTATGTAGCTGACCTCAGGGCACTGGTCATGCCGCCTCCAGGATGACCTGATCAGTCAGCTGCTCGGCGATCGCGAAGATCGCACCCTCGTCGATACCTCCAGGATCGAAGGGAATCTGCACCAGTGGAAGGCCTAGTGCGGTGAGCCGATCATGGCGCTGCTGCTCCTGGAGCGTACGAGCCGCCTCGATCGCAAACTCCGCCGCTAATGCCTGGTTCTGCTTGATCGTCAGCCCGGGAACCTTCAAGATCACCGACCCACTAGCTGCGGTTTGCAACTGATCATGATCGAGCGGGCTCGGCGTCACCATGTTTTCGATCACCATGCCGATCCTGATCCGAGTGGGCCGCAGCGCGGCGACGGCTTCCTCAGTCTCGGTGACTGGCATGTCCTCGAGCAGCGTGACCAAATGCACCGCCGTGGTCGCCGACCGCAGCAGCCGCATGATCGAGTCGGCCTGGTGGCGGATGGGCCCTACCTTCGCCAGTCCGGCGACGGCCGCAGGCACATTGAGGAACTGGGCGATCCTGCCCGTTGGCGGAGCGTCGAGAACCACCGCGTCGTAGGAATTCGGGCGGTTCTTGATCCGGCGGCGCACTGCTTCGTAAGCCTTGCCGGTGAGCAGCACGTCGCGCAGTCCGGGGGCGATCGAGGTGGCAAAGTCGACGGCACCGTAGCGCTCAAGTGCCTTGCCGGCGACGCTGAGGTGGTAGAAGGTGTCGAGGTACTCGATCAGGGCGTCCTCGGCATTGATCGACAAGCCGTACACCGTGCCTCCAGCTGGCGTACGGCTGATCCGGCGCTCCGCAGGTCCGGTGAGCGGCGACACGTCGAACAGCTCGGAGATCCCGTTCCGTCCCTCGACCTCACACAGCAACACGCGGCGCCCGCTGGTGGCCAGCGCGCACGCTAGACCGGCGGCAATAGTGGTCTTGCCCGTGCCGCCCTTCCCACTGACGATGTGCAGGGTGTGCCGGGGAGTCACGACACGCCTGTAATCGCGATGCCGGCATGGGTCTTGTAGCGCCGGTTGATAGCGATGAGGTTGGCGGTGAGTGTCTCGACCTGGCCCGCGTTGCGGAGCCTTCCGGCGTAGATGCCACGCGCACCTGGGATCGCCGTAGCGAGCTCACACACGACCGCTACGGCGTCGCGGTCGTCCCCCAGGACCAGCACGTCATCAGCAAAGTGATCGACCGTTGGGTCATTGAGAAGAACAGCACTGACGTGATGGAAAGCGGCGATCACCGTGGAGTTGGGGAGTAGCTGCTGCGCTTCCTGGGCCGCAGAGCCGGCTGCCACTCGCAGCGGAAACGGCCCCTGCTGGTCGAAGCCGAGCGGGTTGACACAGTCGACGACGATCTTGCCGGCCAACTCTGTGGCCAGGGAGGACAGCAAGTCGGCATGACCGTGGTACGGCACCGACACGATCACCAGCTCGGCGGCCGCCGCGTCGGAGTTGCTGACCCCGACGATCCGACCGGAGCCGTCGGCCGGACCAATCTCGGCAGCGATGACCTCCGCTCGCTCCGTGCTACGGCTCCCGATGAGCACGTCATGCCCCGCCGCGGCCAGTCGGGTGGCCAGACCACGGCCCTGAGGGCCGGTGCCGCCCAGGATTCCTACCTTCACGCCGGCGCCCAGCTGTGTTTGGCGAGGTCAGGCAGCGTGGTGATGCGTGCCGCCCGAGTGGCGATGCATGCCGCCCGCGTGGTCATGGGCTCGATAGTAGTGAGGGTTCCCGCGCGTCATAGTGTCAGTGGCCTCAGCAAAGATGTGCTGCATGACCTCTACATCTGACACGAATGCCACGGCTGGTTCTGCAACCTCAGAGCCAATCCCGGCAACCTCCGAGTCCTCGCGACCCAGGATCAGCATGCAGACCGTGGTGCTGGATACCGACGATCCGCCGCGGCTGGCCGAGTTCTATACGGCGCTGCTCGGCTGGCAGATTGAGTCGACCGAGGAGGACTGGATCACCATCGGCGATGGCTCTGGGGTGCGGATGGACTTCCAGTTGGCGCTCAATCACAAGCCTCCGACGTGGCCGGACAATGCTGTGCCGCAACAGTTCCATCTCGATCTTGACGTGGACGATCTGGACAAGGCTTCGGCGTACGCGGAGTCCATCGGTGCCCGCCGCGCCGCCAGTGGCGACCATGCGCCTGACTTCATCGTTTTTCTCGACCCCAGCGGTCATCCGTTCTGTCTGTGCTCATGAGCGTCCTGCCCTGACACTATGACGGGCGGTCCGTTCGCCGACTGCAGGAGCTCGCGGCCTCTACAGTGAGGCTATGACGAAGTGGGAGTACGTGACTGTGCCATTGCTGGTGCACGCGACCAAGCAGATCCTGGATAACTGGGGGCAGGACGGGTGGGAGCTGGTGCAGGTGGTGCCCGGACTCAATCCAGAGAACCTCGTCGCCTACCTCAAGCGCCCGATTGCTGATCCAGGAGCCGGTGCGTGACGCTGCCGTCGCAACGGCTCGCCGATCTTGGACTAAGCCTGCCGGCCGCGCCCGCACCAGTTGCCGCGTACGTGCCAGCGGTCAGGTTCGAGGATCTGGTCTACACCGCTGGCCAACTGCCGCTGGTGAATGGCACATTGCGCGCCGTCGGGAAGGTCGGCGCCGAAGTCACGGTCGACGACGCGGTCCAGTGTGCGCGCATCGCAACGCTCAACGGTCTGGCGGCGGTGGTCGACATAGCCGGGGATCTCGACGTGATACGGCGAATCGTCAAGGTAGTGGTGTACGTGGCGAGTACGTCTGGGTTCACCGATCAGCCGCTTGTCGCCAACGGCGCGAGTGGGCTGTTGAAGGAGATCTTCGGCGAGGCGGGCCGGCACGCCCGAAGCGCGGTCGGTGTCGCGGTGCTACCACTTGACGCGCCGGTTGAGGTGGAGCTCGTGGTCGCCGTCGGTTCGACGCCGACGATTGTGCCGCTCTGAACCAGTGTCCTGCGCCAGGAATCCGCCACTGATGTGCGCCGTCCATGCGGCGCCTCGCGGCGTTCTCCTCGGTCGACATACGACCCGGTATCCCTCCCTCGTCGGCCTTGCGTGTCGACGCCGTGCGTCGCCTTGCGACGACAAGCATCCGCCTGAACGACGCACATAAGCACCGGATTCCCGGCGCAGGACACTAGCCTCATGCCGTCCCACTCCTACGACGTCCTGATCCGGTTGGCGCCGGAGGTGCCGACTGCCATGGTGGAGCGGGCCGCACGGTGGACCCGCGACTCGGTGCCGAGTATCCCCGCTCTCGCGGCCAGCGTCATATTGCTGCGGGACGGCCAGCCTGGCCTTGAGACCTATCTATTGCATAGGCATGAACGAATGGCCTTTGCCCCCTCGATGGTGGTTTTTCCTGGCGGTCGCGTTGATGAAGTGGACGCCTCCGACGGTGAGAATCCCATCCGTCGCTGCGCGCTTCGTGAGACGTCGGAGGAGACTGGCGTCCTACTCACCGAGACCGACCTCTATCCCTGGGCGCATTGGATCACCCCGGAGATCGAGCCGCGCCGCTATGACACCAGGTTCTTCGTGGCCGCTATGCCTGACGATCAAGAAGCGACCGACATTTCCGGTGAGACTGAGCATGCCGATTGGTCGACTCCGCGTGAGGCTCTGGCCGCCGAGCGCTCCGGCCGCATCCGGATGTTGCCGCCCACGATGTCGATCTTGATCGAGCTTGCTGATCTTCAGACCGTGGCCGAGGTGATCAATCACGCATTAGGTCGGCAGATCGGGCCGGTGCTGCCGCGGTTGGTGGAGACCGAGGGCGGTTGGCAGTTCCGCTATCCGCAGGCCGGTCCGCGCGAGACGTCGACATGACACCCTCCGAGGCTTCGGGTGTTCGCTCCGTCCGGCTGATCAGGGCACCGAACCCGGGCCCGATGACCCTGGATGGAACCAACACCTGGGTGATCGCTGATCAAGATGAGGGTGCTCTGGTAGTCGACCCCGGTCCGGCGATCGGCGGTCACCTCGAGGCGATCCTGGCGGCATGCGCGCCACGGCTCGTCACGATTGTGCTCACTCACCGGCACCTGGATCACTCGGAAAGCGCAGCGATGCTGGCCGAGCGAGCTGGTTGCCGCGTACGGGCCGCCGATCCGCAGTTCCGCGTTGGTCCGAACGGACTGGACGGTGGAGAACTGTTGCGGGTGGGTGAGCTGAGCCTTGAAGTGATCGAGACGCCCGGTCACACCAGCGACTCCCGTTCATTGCTGTTGTCCGGGCCGGATGGGGTCAGCCGGCTGATCACCGGTGACATGGTGCTGGGCCGTGGTACGACGGTGATCACTTACCCGGATGGGGACCTGGCGGCATATTTCGAGTCGCTTGATCTGCTGGATCGGCTGGTCAGGACCCGCAACGTCGCCGAGCTGCTTCCTGGCCACGGGCCGATTGTCACCGACCCGCTGGCGTGGTTGACCTTCTACCGCCGCCATCGGCACGAGCGCCTCGATCAGATTCGCGCCGCTCTCGCGGCCGGGGACCGTTCGGCCGGTGAAATCGTGGCCCGGGTGTACGCCGAGGTCGATCGCAGTGTCTGGCCAGCAGCCGAGCAATCGGTGCGCGCGCAACTGGACTATTTGAGGCAGCTGGATGAGCGCTGAGCCCTTCGACAGGCTCAGGACGGCGCCCTTCGACAGGCTCAGGGCACATTTACCGAGGCGGCGCCCTTCGACAGACTCAGGGCACATCTACCGCGGTTCGCCGGTCGAACCACGCTCCAGGATGCTCAGCGGGCTCATTCTCGCCTCACAGCGTCCGCATAGAATTCCGCGCCACTCTCGAAGCCATGAACCAGAACCAGCAGCCCGGAATCCCCGACTTCACTCAGCAGCCGCAGCCTCCGCGCCCCGGTGGGGAGCAAACAGTCATCCTGCCGAACGGTCCGTATGCCGGTTACACGGGAGCTGACTTTCCCGCTCCTGCGGGTGTTCCTCCGCTGAACTCCTATCCCGCTCCGACGACAGTCGTGGAGCGGCCGAGACGCAGGGCTGGTGCCTTCATTGCCGCCGCGGCGATTGCCGCCGTGGTGGGTGCCGGGGCCGGCATAGGTTCGTACGCCTTTCTCAACGACAGCACCGGCTCACCGGTCAGCGTCACCAGCGGCGCAGCGCCGCAGGGTCCGACACTCGACGGCACAGTGTCGGCAGCTGCCGCGAAGATCGAGCCGTCGTTGGTGACGATTGCGGTCCAGTCGGCTGGTAGCGGCGGCATCGGCAGCGGCGTGGTGCTCGACAAGGACGGGCACATCCTGACCAACAATCACGTAGTCGCAGGCGGCGGCCAGCAGGCCACCATCAACGTCACCTTCCACAACGGCACGACGGCCACGGCGAGGATCATCGGAACCTCTGAGTCGACCGACCTCGCGGTGATCAAGGTCGATAACGTCAACGATCTCAACCCGGCCAGCTTCGCGAAGTCCAGCGAACTCATTGTGGGCCAGACGGTGGTTGCCGCAGGCGCACCGCTCGGGCTCGCGGAGTCGGTGACGAGTGGCATCGTGTCCAACACGGCCCGGCCGGTCCGTTCGGGCAACAACAACGATGCCGTCTATCTGGCGGTGCAGACTGACGCCGCGATCAACCCGGGCAACTCTGGTGGCCCACTCGTCGACCTCAACGGCGCGGTCGTTGGCATCAACTCCTCGATCGCCAGCACCAGCTCAGGTGCCGACGGGGGCCAGCCAGGCAACATCGGCATTGGCTTCGCCGTCCCATCTGACGTTGCGTCACGTGTCGCGAGTGACCTGATCACCACCGGCAGCTCCAGCAATGCCGCCCTCGGCGTGTCGTTGACTGGTTCTGACTCCGAGGTGTCGACCGGTGTCGGTGTCCCGCTGCAGGAGGTCGTCAGCGGCGGTGCGGCAGCGAAGGCCGGCCTGCAGGCGGGAGATGTGGTGACGAAGATCAACGAATTCCACACCACTACGGCCGATGGGCTGATCGCTGCTACCCGGTTCTACGCGCCGGAGACAACCGTCACGGTCACCTTCATCCGGGGCGGCGGCGCAGCGCAGACCGTTCAGGTGACTCTCGGCACCGCCTGAGGTAACCCCGGCACCTCCCATGGATTTCCCGGCTCGCCCGTACCCGTACAGGTTGAACGCGCGAGCCGGGGTTCCACGTCCAGGCTGCGCCCTGAGCATGTCGAAGGGTTGCAGCCTCGCTGACTTGCCGAGCTCTATCGGGCCCGGCGCTCCACTCGCTCGACATCGAGAATCGTGACGGAGCGGGGTTCCAACCTGATCCAGCCGCGGGCCGCGAAATCGGCGAGTGCTTTGTTGACCGTTTCTCTTGAGGCGCCAACGAGCTGCGCCAGCTCCTCCTGCGTCAGGTCATGATGCACATGCATGCCGTCGTCACGCTTGTCACCGAACCGCTGCGCCAGCTCCAGGAGCTGCTTGGCAACTCGGCCCGGGACATCGGAGAAAACCAGGTCGGCGACCACATCATTGGCCCGTCGGAGCCGCGCGGCAAGCTGGCCGAGCAGGCCTTGAGCAACCTCCGGACGGTCGGTCAGCCATGGAATCAACTCGTCGTGCTCCAGGGTCCGCAGTTCACAGGCCGTCACCGCCGTAGCGGTGGTCGAACGCGGTCCCGGATCGAAAACGGACAGTTCCCCGAACATCTGACCGGGCCCGAGCACTGCCAGCAGGTTCTCCCGTCCCGCCGATCCAGTACGCCCCAACTTGATCTTGCCGCTCACCACAATGTAGAGCCGGTCCTCAGAGTCCCCTTCGTGGAAGAGCACGTCGCCCTTGTTGAGATGCAGCTTCCCCATGGCAGAGGAGAGCGCGGTCGCGGCTTCGTCTTCCAGTCCGGCAAATAGCGGTGCCTTCTTCAAGACTTCCGGATCCACGCGGTGCCTCCCTGATCACGGTGCGTCTATCGAGGGCAAGGCTACCGTTGAATGTTGGGGAACGTCAGGGGCCAGAAGTTGGCGGGACACTAGTCTGATGGCATGAGTTCGAGCAGGTCAGGTGGCGCAGCTGAGTTGGCTACCGATGCCGCCGGCCGGGCATCAACTCTCTTGTACGACAAGTCCCACACAGCACTGGTGCGCCGCGCCCGCACCATGAATCGCGTCCTGGCGGCCACCTATCCTGACGCCCAGATCGAGCTCGATTTCACCAACCCGCTCGAGCTGCTCGTTGCCACCATTCTGTCGGCACAGAGCACAGACAAGCGGGTCAACTTGATCACCCCGTTGGTCTTCGCCCGCTATCCCGACGCCGCTGCGTACGCTGCTGCCGACCGGGAGGAATTGGAGGAGCTGATCAAGCCCACGGGCTTCTTCCGGGCCAAGACCGACACCCTGATCAAGCTCGGGGCGGCACTGACCGAGCGGTTTGGCGGGGAAGTGCCGAAGCGCATGAAAGACCTTGTGACGCTCCCCGGCGTCGGCCGCAAGACCGCCAACGTGGTACTCGGCAACGGCTTCGGCGTTCCCGGCATCACCGTGGACACCCACTTCGGACGGCTCGTCCGCCGCTTCGGATGGACCGCTGAAACCGACCCAGACAAGGTCGAGCTCGCAGTCGCCGGCCTTTTCCCGCCAAAGGACTGGACCCAGTTGTGCCACAACGTCATCTGGCATGGCCGCCGGCGCTGCCATGCGCGGAACCCGGCGTGCGGCGCCTGCCCGATCGCTCACTGGTGCCCCTCATTCGGGGAAGGAGAGACCGACCCGATCAAAGCCGCCAAGCTGGTTCGGGAGCCGCGCGGATGATGAGGGGACGCGGCCGGGTGGCCCCGGCAGTCGCCGTGCTCATGATCGTGCTGGCGGGCTGCACCGCGTCCCCGGCTCTCACCAGGCCGACGCTGCCCGTCGAGTCGCCAACCGAGGTGGTACCGACGCCGGAGGTGACAGCAGATCTTGCGGTAATGAAAAAGGCGGCGGGCATCGCTGACTGTCCACGGTCGGACCCCGATGCCGAGGCCTTGTCGTCCGGATTGCCCGACGTCGTGCTGCCGTGCCTCGGCGGCGGCCGTGAGGTGCGGCTCGCCGGGCTTCGTGGCAAGCCCATGATGATCAACGTCTGGGCGCAGTGGTGCGGACCCTGCCGCCAGGAAGCCCCCTACCTGGCCGAGGTGGCGGCGACGAACAAGTCCGATCTGATGATCGTCGGAATCGACCACGGCGACCCGCGACCAGATCTGGCTATCGAGTTCGCGCAACTGTCCACCTGGACCTACCCGCAGATGGCCGATCCAGATGTCGTGCTGCGCGCAGACCTGCAGATCGTTGGTCCGCCGCAGACCTTCTTCGTCCGTCCAGACGGCACAATCGCCTATCGCCACACCGGACCGTTCAGCTCGGCTGCGGAAATTCGTGACCTGGCAGACAAGCATCTTGGGGTCACTCCATGACCGATGCCCAGGTGGAGCGACCCGAGTGGCTCGGCACGCTCACGGAGTCCCTTTCGGAGCGGTCCAAGCTGGACCAGGTGGTCGCCATCCGGCCAGGGGTCGGCGCCCGGCCGGCCGCAGTATTGATCTTGATCGGTGACGGCCCGGCGGGCCCGGAGATCATGTTCATTGAGCGGGCGGCTGGGATGCGCACCCACCCTGGACAGATCGCTTTCCCTGGCGGTGCCGCTGACGCGGGTGATCTTGATCTGGCTGATACGGCACTGCGCGAGGCTGCGGAGGAGACCGGCCTCGACCGCAGCGGGATCGAGGTGCTCGGTGTGCTGCCTCCCGCGTATGTCGACGTGAGCGGGTTTGATGTCACGGCGGTGATCGCCTGGTGGCGAGAGCCCAGCCCAGTGGCGGTGATGGATTCCCGGGAAGCAGCCTCGATCGATATCGTGCCGGTCGCAGTACTCACCGATCCGGCGCACCGAGCCCGAGTCCGGCATCCGTCGGGCTACACCGGGCCCGCATTCGAGGTGAACGGGCATCTCATCTGGGGCCTCACCGCGCACCTGCTGGACGGCGTACTCGATCTTGCCGGGTGGCAACGGCCCTGGGATCGGCGTCGTGTGGTACCGATTCCGGTTCGCTACCTCACCGACTCCAGACCGAACTCCAGACCGAGCTCCGGGCAGCGCCCCGACAAAGGAGGACCCGATGCCCACTGATGATCAGAAGTCGGAACTGCTGGCGCGTTGGAACGCCACGCTGCCGCGCCAGCAGGAGCTCGGTGAGAACTTGATCACTCGCTACGGGGAACCACATCGTCGTTACCACACCACCAAGCACCTGCTCCAGGTACTGACCATGATCGACCGGCTGGCGGTTGATCATGACGTCTTTCTGGTGCAGCTCGCTGCGTGGTTTCACGACGCCGTGTACGCCATCCCCGTCGGTCAGATCAGCAACGAGGAGGCTTCCGCCCGGCTGGCGCTGCGGGAGCTGAGCCGCGTCGGGCTGGAGCAGGAGGATCTGAATCAGATCGCACGGCTCGTGCGGCTGACAGAGACCCACCTGCCGGGACCACGGGATCCTGAGGGTGAGCTGCTGTGCGACGCGGACCTCGCGATCCTGGCATCCGATCCGGCCGACTACGCCGCTTATGTGGCCGCGGTACGCGAAGAGTATGCGCAAGTGCCGGAGGAGGAATTCCTGGCCGGACGGCTGACCGTGCTGACCGAGCTTGCGGATCGTGAGATCTTCCGTACGGCCAAGGGACGTCAGCTGACCGATACGGCCCGGACCAACCTTGCCGCGGAGATGGCTGCGCTCAGCGAGCGCCTCGGGATTGCTGTGGAAGGATCAGATGTGTGACTTCGGAACCCACACAGACCACCGTTGTTTCCGTTGACCGTCCGACCGACTGGTGGAAATCGGCGGTCGTCTATCAGATCTATCCGCGATCCTTTGCCGACAGCAACGGCGACGGCATGGGCGACATCGCGGGGATCGTGTCGCGCCTGGACTACCTGTCCGAGCTCGGGATCGACGTGGTCTGGCTTTCGCCCGTCTACGCATCGCCCATGGACGACAACGGCTACGACATCAGCGACTATCAAGACGTTGACCCGATGTTCGGCACCCTCGAGGATCTGGAACGGCTGATCGCTGGCCTGCATGAGCGGGATATCAAGATCGTGATGGATCTGGTGGTGAACCACACCTCCGATGAGCATCCGTGGTTCGTTGAGTCTCGTGATCCCGCCTCACCCAAACGGGACTGGTACTGGTGGCGTCCGGCGCGCCCGGGCTTTGAACCCGACAGTGAGGGTGCGGAGCCGACGAACTGGGAGGCCGCGTTCTCCGGCTCGGCCTGGCAGTTCGACGAGCGCAGCGGGGAGTACTACCTGCACCTTTTCAGCGCGAAGCAGCCCGACCTGAACTGGGAGAACCCGGAGGTGCGGCGCGCTGTCTACGACATGATGAACTGGTGGGTTGATCGCGGGGTAGACGGCTTCCGGATGGACGTGATCAACCTCATCTCCAAACACGAGCTCGTTGATGGCGTACCCGCTCCGGGACGGACCCGGGTGCCGTGTTTCCAGTTCACCGCTAATGGTCCCCGGCTCGATGAGTTCCTCGCCGAGATGAATGCTGAGGTGCGTCTCGACGCGCGGAACTTGCTCACGGTTGGCGAAATGCCCGGCTCGACGATTGAGACCGCCCGGAGGGCAACGGATCCGGCGAACCATGAGCTGAGCATGGTGTTCACCTTCGAGCACGTAAGCCTGGACAGTAGGCCGGGCGGCAGCGGCAAGTTTGATCTGGCTCCGCTTTCATTGCCAGCGTTGAAAAAGAATCTGAATGAGTGGCAACTGGCGCTAGCCGATGCCGGCTGGAATTCTCTGTACTGGGACAACCATGATCAACCGCGGGCGGTGTCGCGGTTCGGCGACGACAGTCCCAAGCATCGGGTGAACTCGGCCAAAACGCTTGCCACGGTGCAGCACATGCACAAGGGCACGCCGTACGTCTACCAGGGCGAAGAGCTCGGCATGACCAACACCTACTTCACCGCCATCGAGCATTACCGCGACATAGAGTCGCTGAACTACCACGCCGCAGCGCTCAGCCTGGGCATGGAGGTCGAGGCTGTGCTGCACTCGCTGTCGGTGAAGAGTCGGGACAATGCCCGTACTCCCGTGCAGTGGGACGACACCTCGCACGCCGGATTCACCGAGGGGATTCCGTGGTTGCCCGTCAATCCCAACTACCTCACCGTCAATGCAGCAGCGGCGGTCGAGGATCCGAATTCGGTGTTCCACCACTTCCGCAAGTTGATCAATCTTCGTCATGGTCATCCAGTGGCGGTGCACGGCCGGTTCGAGCTGCTGCTTCCTGATCATGAGCAGATCTGGGCACTCACCCGAACGCTGGATGATCACGTGCTGCTCATGATCGCCAACTGTTCCTCCCAGCCCACGATTGTGCCTGGAGACGCCGTCCCCGACCTGACCGGCGCCGAGGTGCTGCTGGCTACGCACGGGGACTCCACCTCTGTGGATCTGGAACCGTGGGAGTCACGTATCTATCTCATCGATTGAGCCAGCCTTGGTTTGTGCGGGCGGCGCAGTCTCATGGTCAGCTGGAGTGTTGAGCTGGCGGGCTCGAGCGATGAAGGGCAGGGCGAGCGCGGAGCCGGCTGCCGAAAGCAGAAATGACACCCGGTAGCCCCAGATATCGGCGCTCTTGCCCAGCGCAGGTTGCGCCACAATCCCGCCGGCGCTGTTCATCAACGAGTCGAAGGAAAGGATCGTGGCCCGCTGTTGGGACGGGATCATGCCGTTCAAGTACGCCTCCCGGATCGGTAGGCCGGCGTAGCTCATCAATTCCCAGAGTGTGATCAGGACAATGACGACCCAGAAATTGTCGGTCAGGCCGATGAGTGTGAGCATCGCCACGCCCAAGGCCGCCAAGAGCAAGAGCGCGGAGGTTCGCCGCCTGAATGCTCTGCGGATCCGTGGCGTCAGGAGCCCGCCGACAATCTGGGCTCCTGCTATGACTGCCGCGGCCAGGCCGGCGATCCCGTACGCCGTCGGATCGCCCCACAGGTTCAACAGGTGTGGCTGGAGCGCGTAGTACACGTAGATCTCGATGCCACCTGTGAACATCCCCGCCAGCATGATGGCGCGGACTGCCGGCACCTTCAGCCCGTGCTCGACCGAGCTGTGCACGATCTTCTTCACCTCAGCCATCGGCCGATCCCCACGCGCGGGAGTGAAACCAAGATCATGCATCATGATCAACGCGAGTACGAACGTTGCGATCAGGATGCCGGTCCGTACCAGGTACGGCACCCCGAGGTTGGTCAGCTGCGCGAGATAGCCACCCGCCACCGAGCCGCTCAGAATCATCGCCCCTGTGACTACCTGGCCGCGGGCGAACACCCCCTCGAGCTGGCCATCGAAACTGGTTGCGGTCAGCGCATCGACCAACCAGGCCTCGGTCGCACCAGAGAAGAAGGTGAAGCCGAGTCCGAGGAGCACGGAAACGATCGCCCACCACACGAACGCCGAGTGCAGCTGCCAGAGCAGTACGTAAAGACCTGTGGTCGCCGCCAGGGTCAGCGTTCCGCACAGGAACGAGGCGCGTCGCCCCCAACGATCAGCGACGACGCCGGTCGGAATCTCGAACAGGACCATGCCGGCGGTGAAGTAGGCGTTGGCGGCGAATGCCTCGAAGTTGCTGAGCCCAGCATCAAGCAGGAAGATCGTATTGATACCCCAGATCAGCGAGGCCGCCAAGGCGTTGCCGGCTGTCAGCACGTAGTAAGTGCGGCGGACCGTCCTCGAGGTCTGCTTCACTCACCAGACACTAACTGTCGACAAAGGACGTGCCCTGAGCCTGTCGAAGGGCGCATCCTGCAGCGCTGTGACAGGGCTCAGCGCGCGTGTGCTTGGTTGCGATCACAGGGCTGTGAGCCAGTCGATGACGGCTGTCGTGACTGCGGCCGGATCCTCCTCGTGCGGCAGGTGGCCAACGCCAGGCAGGCTGATCACGTCGTGTCGTGCATTGACCCACTTCTCGGCCGCCGCCATCGCTGGCAGCGGAACCAGCCGATCCTCTTGGCCGTGGATCGACAACAGTGGTACCGCCATCGGCTGCCGGAGAGCCCGGCGAAAGTCGCGGCCCGTGCTCCGGAACTGGTTGCGGACGAACATCCGCTGGTACTCCAGAGCACAGTGCGGACTCGGCCACAGCATCAAGGCGTCCCGATAGTGCCGCGCCTCGGCTGCGGTGATCAATGCCGCTCCATCGGCCGCCCCGCTGCGCAGCAGTTCCTCGATGTAGAGCCCGTCGTCCGCCATGATGCGTCGCTCTGGAAACAACGGCAGCTGGAAGAACGCCAGCGTGGGAAGCTGCGCCCGCCACGGGAAGGCCAGCGGATGAGGAGCGGCCACGCTCACCAAGGCGCGCACCGGTTCCGCCGCGTACGCGAGCGCCGCCCAGCCAGCCATGCCGCCCCAGTCGTGCCCGACCACTACGCCGGTGGAGAAGCCAAGACTCTTGATCACGCCGGTCACGTCGAAGGCGGTGGTTTGCGGGTCGTACCCGCGCGGGGTCTTGTCACTTGCCCCGTAGCCGCGCAGATCCATGGCGGCCGCGCTGAAGCCTGCCGCGTCCAGCGCAGGTATCTGGTGCCGCCAGGCCCACCAGAACTCACCGAATCCGTGCAGCAGCACCACGAGCGGTCGGCGAGGACTGAACTGTTCCCCTACCGCAACGTGGAACCGAATCCCGTTGGCGGCGATGTCACGATGGCGCCACGGCCCATCGAGCAGGATGTCGCGTACGCCGGCCCCGGCCACCTGAACGGCTCACGTACCCGCGCTAGTTGCCCGCTCGGAAACGCTCAGGTGAGCTCTTTGGTCGGAACGACCTCGCCCTCGATCTGCGCAGCGCCCTCGCCGCTGCCAGAGAGCGTTCCACGGCAGCTTGCACCTCAGCCGCTGTCTTATTGGCCTCGGCGATGGTGCGGTCTGGGCCCTTGATCTTCCTGACTATCAGGTACCCGATGCCACCGAGGATCCCGGCGATCAGCAGCAACGCCACGGCCACGATCAAGAACGCGAGCCAAGCCGACAGACCGGCTCCTTCCATCAGGCCCCAGGCGGCAGCGAAGTAGAGCAATATGCTCGCGGAGAGCGCGAAGTAGCCGGCGACCCCGAACAGGCCAAGGCCGGTCCCACCCTTTTTCGCAGCGGGCGTGAGTTCGACCTTGGCCAGCTCGACCTGGTCCTGCACCATTAACTTCACATCAGCGGTGATGTTCTTGATGATGTCTGCAACTGCAAGATCAGCCACGTCCGCTCCTCTCGTCAATGGTGAGCCTACCGACCACCCGCAGGATGGCTGGTCGCGCGTGGCTCAGTCCTGCTCTGCACCGGCTGTAGCCAGGTTCTCCTTGATCAAGTCCATCACGGAGGAGTCGGTCAGGGTAGTGACATCGCCCAGTTCCCTGTTCTCGGCGATGTCACGGAGCAACCGGCGCATGATCTTGCCCGAACGTGTCTTGGGCAGTTCCTCGACCACCATGATCTGGCGTGGCTTGGCAATTGCACCGATCTCCTTGGCGACATGGGTCCGCAGCTCCTGAACGATCTCGACCCCGCCCTCGCCAGCATCGGCACGCAAGATCACGAAGGCCACGATCCCCTGTCCAGTCATCGGATCGCTGGCCCCCACGACGGCAGCCTCCGCGACCTTTGGGTGCGACACCAGCGCCGATTCGATCTCGGTCGTCGACAGCCGGTGCCCCGAGACGTTCATCACGTCATCGACGCGACCAAGCAGCCAGATATCGCCGTCCTCGTCCTTCTTCGCGCCGTCGCCGGCGAAATACACGCCCGGAAAGCGCGACCAGTAGTTGTCGATGTAGCGCTGATCATCGCCCCAGATGGTGCGGAGCATCGCCGGCCAAGGCTTGGTGATCACCAGATAACCACCCGATCCGTTGGGCACGGGCTGAGCCTCATCGTTGACCACCTCAACCTCAACCCCCGGGACAGCGAGCATGGCCGCGCCTGGTTTGGTCGCGGTGACTCCCGGCATCGGAGAGATCATGTGCATGCCGGTCTCGGTTTGCCACCAGGTGTCGACCACCGGCGTACGATCACCGCCGATGTAATGCCGGTACCAGACGTACGCCTCGGGATTGATCGGCTCACCAACCGATCCCAGGATCCGCAGCGAGGACAGGTTGAAGTTCTGGGGAATGTCGGCGCCCCACTTCATGAAGGTGCGGATTGCCGTCGGTGCGCAGTACAGGATCGTCACCTGGTACTTCTCGATGATCTCCCACCAGCGTCCCTTGTGCGGAGTGTCAGGCGTGCCTTCATACATGACCGACGTGGCCCCGTTCACCAGCGGCCCGTACACCAGATAGGAATGTCCCGTCACCCAGCCGATGTCCGCAGCTGTCCAGAAGATGTCTGTCTCGGGCTTCAGGTCGAAGGCCGCCCAGTGCGTGTATGCGACGCCGACCAGGTAGCCGGCCGTGGTGTGCAGAATGCCCTTTGGCTTACCCGTGCTGCCGGAGGTGTACATGACGTAAAGCGGATGTTCGGCGGGGAAGTACTCGCACTCGTGCTCCTCGGACTGCTTGCCCACAAACTCGTGCCACCACAGATCGCGTCCCTCTGTCATGGGGACGTCCTGCTTGGTCCGCTGGACAACCAGCACATTTCGTACGTCGCAGCCGTACTTCAACGCCTCGTCGACCGCCGGCTTCAGCGCCGATTGCGCGCCACGCCGGTAGCCTCCGTCCGCGGTGATCACGATCCCGACGCCGCAGTCGATGACCCGCGAGTAGAGCGCGTCGGAGGAGAAGCCACCGAAGACCACAGTGTGCGGCGCGCCGATCCTGGCACAGGCCAGCATCGCGACGACCGCTTCCGGGATCATCGGCAGATAGATCGCTACTCGATCGCCGGTCTTCACCCCGAGCTCGAGGAGGGCGTTGGCCGCCTGCTTGACCTGCCGGGTCAACTCGGCGTAAGTGATCACTTGGGTGTCTCCCGGCTCACCCTCGAAGTAGAAGGCGACGCGGTCCCCGTTGCCTGCTTCGATGTGCCGGTCAAGGCAGTTGTACGCGGCATTCAGGGTGCCGTCAGCGAACCACTTGGCGAATGGCGGGTCGTTCCAGTCGAGGACTTCGGTCGGCTCGGTCTGCCAGCTCAGCCGTTTGGCCTGCTCGGCCCAGAAACCCTCGAAGTCTGCCTCTGCCTCGGCGTAGGCGTCGGCCTTGACGTTGGCATTCGCGGCGAGATCAGCGGGGGGAGGAAAGCGCCGGTCCTCGTGGAGCAGGTTGGACAGGGCTTCATCAGTCACAGCGGGTCTCCTCACGAGCGTCGATGATCGGGCTGGGCCTGCGGCTCTGTTTGGGCAGCTGCCCATCAAACGTCAGCCTACTGAGGAGATATCCTGCGGCCGCCTGTGGATGTCCGAAGTCCCGCGGCTGTCAGCGCTCAAGGCCGTACCAAGGTTGTTCACGCTGTGCACGGCATGCACACCACGCACAGCGTCAACATCCCACGCAGCGTGGGATGTTGACCCGGCGGAGCGGACCGGTAGGCACCCCCCGATCAACTCGCTCAGAGCTTGATCTGGAGCACGTCGTCGAAGTCATAGTCGATCACTAGCTTGGAGTGATCAACCTCAGCCCGCCAGCAGGAGGTCTGGAACGGCAACATCAGGGGATCGGGTACCCGCGCGTGCTCGTCGTAAAGAGCACCCACCTCGCGTACTAACCGGTCGCGCGCGGCAGGGTTCAGTCGAGCCACTGATGGCCGCCGCTCGACCATCGAGATAAGCCCATCTCGAGTGATCGGCATCCAATTTCGGAAGTTTCGGCGTTCCAGGAGGCCGAAATAGGGGCTCTCGGCAACCTTCTCGACGCTGTCTTCGCCGAACTCGCCGCGCATGGCGCCTGGGTCGGCCTCGCGCATCAGGGCGATCAGGCGCCGAACCCAAGGCACGGTGTCGTCGCGCGTGTTGTACGCGATCGCAAGGTAGCCGCCGGGCTTGAGGACCCGGGCAATCTCGGTCAGCGCGAGCCCTGGAGCGAAGCGGTGCAGCGTCTGCGCGGCAGTGACGACGTCGAAATGACAAGACAGGAACGGCAACGACTCGACCTGGCCGACGACATGCCGGCGACTTTCGAGGCGTGCTGGAAGTCCGGCCACCAGGTCGACCGTGTGATCGATGCAGAACACTTCATGACCGGCATCGGACAGCATCGCGGCGAATCCGCCGCGGCCCGCCCCGATGTCGAGAACCCGGGTGGGCTGCTCGCCGACCATCCAAGCGGGCGCAGCTTCTGGATAGGGATTCCGCTGCGTCGCCATGGTGGAAACTTTAGTGGTGCTAGACCCTTTGGCTGATCTTGCACACGTCGAGGGCGTGCCGTCGGCGGTCGCGGCTGCGACCGATGCCGTCGATGCGGTGCTGAGAGACCGTGGGCTGCGGAAGATCACCGACGAACAGCTGAGCCAGGCCCTCCTCGCAGGAGCCAGAGCCAACGCCGAGCTGACCGGCGACCCTGCGCGATGGCAGCTCGGTGCGCTGCGGCTGTCGGCCGAGTTGGCATCGCTTGCGGCTCTCATCAGGGTCGCGCCCGCGCAGGCGCTCGCTCGGGCGCACGCGCTGGTCGCTCGCGGTGTCGTGCCAGACAGCGATCTTGGCAAGATCGGCTCGGAACCAGCGATGGCGGCACGGATGAACAGCCTCGGCGAGTTGCTGACCCGCGATACAGCCGCGCCGGCGATCGTGGTCGGTGCCATTGCACATGCCGAGATCGCTGTCGTCGCACCCTTCGGTGAGGCCAGCGGCTTGATCGCGCGGGCGGTGGAACACCTGGTGCTGATCTCGGCCGGTCTCGACCCGTACGGGGTGATCGTGGTCGAGGCTGGACACGCCGAAAGCGGCTCCACCTACTCTGCTGGGCTGAGTGCGTACGCGGACGGCACCGTCGAAGGTGTCAAGGGTTGGCTGCTGCGATGCGCGGCCGCCGTGGCTCGCGGTGCTGAGCTTTCGCGATCAGGTCGGCCAACGAGGCGTACGTGACGCGGCGCCCACCGAAGCGGGCGCCGTGCCTTGCACGTCATAAGCAAGTGACCATGCGTGCTCTGTTCAACGTGTTGGCCCAGGTCAAGCCTGGATCGCAACTTCCCGTCGGGGATGGGTGATCGCCGCGTGGGTGCTTGCATGCCGTGCCAGGTCCACCGATTCGTCGATCAAGACTGCGCGCGACGATCCGTCTGACCGTCACCCTAGAAGCCCACTCCATTTCGACGACTCGGCTTACCTTGGTGTCCTTTCTACCCCCATCCGGACGCAATGGAAAGGCCCACCGGCTAGCAGAAATTTGACGTTGTCCAGCCGTGGTTGGCCGGTCCTGTCATACCAACCGGTTGTTCTGGACCAAGATCAAATTGCATTGCGAGTGTTTTCGCTGACGGCGGGTCATGAGTCGCCTTCCAGAACCACGTTGTCCACAAGCCGGAGGCCGCTCGAAGCGTCATCCACAGATTTCGGCGCGCCCGGCGTACGCGGGTCAGATCTCAACACACTGCAGACATGGACCCACGCCGGCTCGGCCAAACCACTGTCATGGTGGCGACCGCCGATCCCGAGCTGCTGGACCAGGTGCTGTCCGTTACGGCAGTGGTTGGGGTCGAGCCGCTGGTCGTGACCGACCCGGGTCTGTTGCGTCCGCATTGGACCTCAGCGTCAATGCTCCTGCTCGGGGTGGATCAGGCGGCTCGCGTCGCGGCGCTGGGGTTGCCGCGTCGCGCTGAGGTCTATCTGGTTGCAGGGGAGCAGACCTCAGCTGCCCAGGCACAGCAGTGGTCGATGCGGCTCGGGGCAGCGGTGATATCCCTGCCAGCGAGTGCAAGTTGGTTGTCCGACGCCTTGGCCGACATCAGCGGCGCCGGTGATGGGGTCGGCAGCCTGGTCTGCGTGCTGGGCGGTTCAGGCGGTGTCGGTGCGTCGACGCTGGCGTCAGGGCTCGCGTTCGTCGCGGCTCGAGCCTCGCACCGCACGATGTTGATTGACGCCGACGCGCGATCAGGTGGGCTCGACCTCCTGCTGGGTGCGGAACGGACAGCCGGCTGGCGATGGCCGCGGCTCGCTACTGCGCGCGGGCACCTCGGTGACCTGACCAATCAGCTACCAAGCGTGGAAGGCGTTGATCTGCTGTCCATGGCTCGTGCTGAGTCGACGCCAGGCTGGGAGCTGCAGGCCGAGCAACTGAAGTCGGTCCTCCTGTCGGCCATGCGAAGCCATGAGATCACGGTGGTCGATCTGCCTCGAACGCTTGGCGCTGCCGCTTGGGAGGCGCTTCGGCGAGCCAAGCTGGCAGTGCTCCTGGTGCGGGACGACCTCCGTGGGGTGGCTACCGGACGTGAAGTGGTCCGCGAGCTGGAGGGCAGGTGCGACTACCTCGGACTGGTGGTCCGGCAGGGCCGATCACGTCTGCTGGAGCCGACGCTTGTGGCTACTGGCGTCGGTTTGCCATTGCTTGGGTCGTTCGTCGATGACCCGGCGTTGGTCCTGGCTGCGGAACGAGGCGATCCGCCGGCGCGATCTGCGCGCAGCGCTTTGGCCCGGCTCTGTCGCCAACTGCTTGGTGATCTGCTGCCGACTCACCTGACCGAAGAGAAGGCGCTGGCCAGGACATGAGCGCTGCAGTGCAATCGCCCGGAATTGGGAATCTCGATGTTGAGGACATGGCGCTGGATCTGGTACGCGATCGCCTGGCCGGACTCGGACGTCAGTACACACCAGCTGATGTGGCCACTGCCATGCGAGCTGAAGGTCTCGTTGTCAGCGACTCAGCCGTACTCGACACCGTGGAGTTGTTACGGCGGCACAGTATTGGCGCTGGTCCATTGGAGCCGCTGCTGCGCCAGCCTGGGGTCACCGACGTCCTCGTCAACGGTCCGGGCCACGTCTTCGTCGATCGTGGTGCCGGGCTGGAGCTGACGGAGCTTCGATTTCCGTGCGAAGGCGACGTGCGCCGACTTGCTCAGCGGTTGGCGGCCTCGGTTGGTCGGCGTCTCGACGATGCGATGCCTTTTGTCGACGCGAGGCTGGCCGACGGAAGTCGGGTCCATGCAGTGCTCGGCACTCTGGCATCCCCAGGGACCTGCATTTCACTGCGCGTCCCCGCGCACCGAAGCTTTTCGCTCGAAGACTGTATTGCCTCGGGCTCAGTGACGCCCGGAGCGGCGCAACTCCTGGCACGCATGATCGAGGCGAAACTGGCGTTCTTGATCAGCGGTGGAACTGGCTCTGGCAAGACGACACTGCTTGCCGCACTCCTGGCGCTAGTCCCGCCACACGAGCGGATCGTGATCGTAGAGGACTCGCGAGAGCTGGCACCCAATCACCCGCATGTCGTACGGATCGAGGGTCGGCCTGCCAACACTGAGCTCGCCGGGGCGATCACCCTTACCGACCTGGTCCGACAGTCCCTGCGGATGCGTCCGGACCGGCTAGTGGTGGGTGAGGTCCGCGGAGCAGAGATCTGCGACCTGCTGACAGCGATGAATACCGGTCACGAGGGTGGTTGCGGCACTGTTCACGCCAATTCCACAGCCGATATTCCGGCTCGGCTGGAAGCTCTGGCTTCGCTGGGCGGGCTCCCGCGGGCCGCATTGCACGCCCAGCTGGCATCAGCGCTGGATGCGGTGGTACACGTAGCCCGCGATGACTCTGGGATTCGCCGCGTGGCGGAGATTTCGATCTTCGTACGCGAGCCAGGAGATGGACTGGTCCGCAGCGAGTGCGCTGTCAGCTTCGTCCCCGACGGCGAGACCGTGCTCGGTCCTGGCAGTCGCAAGCTGGAACGGATGCTCGGCCGTTGATCATGATCATGATCTGTCTCGGCTGCGCAATGCTGGCTGCGTGGTTGGCGGTGCCACCCCCGAAAGCGCGAAGTCTCAGGAGTCGGCTTGCTCCGCCGGCGCCGACATCTGTCGCGGACACCCACAACGAGGGCCGAACACGCCGACGACGATCATGGACGATGTTCACCAGCTTGATCATCTCGCTGGTCCTGATCATTGCTGCCGGCAATGTCGGACACGCGCGGGCCGCCGTACTCGCCAGCGCCGCGCTGCTGGTCACAGTCACCGCCGCCCGCCTGATCATCCAGTATCGAAGACGAAGATCCGCCCTCCGGGCGCGAGCTGATGTCGCGCAGGCGTGCACCGTACTGGCGTCCTACCTTCGGGTCGGCCAGGTGCCATCTGCTGCGCTGGCGATCGCCGCCGGCGACTGCGAGGTGCTTCGCGAGGGCCATCGAGCACACACCGTGGGTGGGGACCCGGTAAGTGTCTGGCGACAGCAGGCACGCCGTTCTGGGCATGAGGGTCTTCTCGACCTGGCGCGGGCATGGCAGGTCTCGGTAGAGACCGGCGCACCGATGTCGTCGACGCTGGACCAGGTCGCGGCCAGCCTTTCGGCCGACCAATCGCTGATGGGAGTCGTCAACAGCGAGCTTGCCGCTGCGCGCGCGACCAGCAAGGTGATGGCCGCGTTGCCAGCGTGTGGCATTGGCATCGGCTATCTGCTGGGAGGCAATCCCGCCCGCTGGTTGTTGGGCGGGCCCGCCGGCTGGGCGTGCCTGCTGGCTGGTGTGCTGCTGGCCTGCGCCGGAGTGCTGTGGATTGAGGCTCTGGCCCGACGCGCCTCCCCGGAGGTATAGCCGGTGACCTCCGCCTTGACCGCGATCATGTCGACCGGGTTCGGCGCACTGTCGGCGCCCGCCCTGGCGTGTGCCGGATTCGCCGGATTGGCGGTGTTTCTGGTGTTACGGGATCCGGCTGGTCAGCTTCGCCGGCTGAGGCGTAGGAGATCAAGGCTGGCTGAAGTAGGCGCGCCGCTCCTGCGATTGATTGAAGGGCGATCGGACGCACCGCCGCTGATGCGTCGGGTGCTGGTGAGCTTGGCCTGCGCACTCGCCCTTAGCCTTGCCGCCGTTGGGATCGACAGCTGGTTGGGACGCCTGAGCTGGTTCGCGGTGCCCGTCGTCGCGGCAACCGGAGTGCTGACGCTCGGATGGGTTGAGCCGCAGTCAGCGCGCCGCCGCCGCCGACAGTTGATCATGGACGTGCCGCAGGCGCTAGAGCTGATGGCTGCCTGTCTCGGAGCTGGCCTGCCCGCACGCACAGCGTGCGCGGCGGTCGTGGGAACCTTCGAGGGTCCTGTCGCTGATGATCTTGGTCAGGTGTTGGCCTTGTTGCAGCTGGGTGTTGCTGATGTGACGGCCTGGGGGACACTTCATGATCATCCGCAGCTGGGTCTCGCGGCTGGGGACCTGGCGCGGTCGGTGGAGTCGGGAACCTCAATGGTGGAGGGGTTGCGACATCACGCCGCTACGGCTCGCGAAATACGGCGGAGCGAGTTGCAGGTGCGGGCACGAGCGGTCGGGGTACGCAGTGTGTTGCCGCTGATGATGTGTTTCATTCCCTCCTTCATGCTTCTCGGGATCGTTCCTGCCGTGGTGTCTGCTGTCTTCCACGCGCTCCCCTGAGGCGGTTGGACGCGAGATATCCACAAGTGGCCAGCCAGTCCGAGCGCTGTCAACAGATTGCTGCCGGACCGCACGATCGGTCCCCCCGTCAGGAGACTCCAGACGCATCCAGACCGATGCCGCACCGAGGAGTTGGGTGCGCGACACCCGAGGAGGGGAAATGACGAATGACATCTCCGTGGTCGACACTGACGCGGTGGCCGAGGCAGCGCCACGCCGCCGTGATCAGCGGGGCATGGTCAGCGCCGAATGGGCGGTGGGCATCATTGCCGCAATCGCGATTGCTGGCGTGCTGCTTGGAATCGTGACCAGCGGACCGGTCCACGACGCGTTGCTCGATTTCATCCTGATGGTGATCCGCTCGTTCTCTGGCTTCATACAGTGAGGCTGCGGCGAGCCGATACGAGTGGGCAATCGTGGCATTGCGGATGATCAGAGCGCAGGACGCACGGGGAATGGTGACGGCCGAACTGGCCGTCACGACCCTAGCGGCATTCGCACTGCTGACCACGATGTGCTGGGGGATCTATCTGGTCGTCACGCAACTCCGCTGTGTCGATGCCGCGGCTGCAATCGCACGTCAGGCAGCTCGCGGGGACACCAGCGGGGTGGCCAAAGCCAAGGCTGCGGCGCCATCGGGAGCGACGATCGCGATCGACAGGCGTCCGAGCCAGGTCATAGTCATCGTGCGGGTCAGGGCGCGCCCGTTGGGTCGCTGGTTGGTTGCGGTGCCGCTCGAGGCTCAGGCACAGGTGGTTCCGGAGCCGGCGGCTGGTGAGGGCCCATGATTATGCGGAGAATGGTGCGCTCCGAGCTTGGCAGCGCATCGGTACTTATGGCCGGGATCCTCGGCGTCGTTGTGGCGCTTAGCAGTGCCGCCTTGGTGATCGCGGGATACGCCGTCGGTTATCGCCGAGCTCGAGCTGCCGCTGACCTCAGCGCGTTGAGTGCGGCGGCGGCGGTTCAGGACGGTCGGGATGCGTGCACCCAGGCCGCGTTGACGGCTCGGCAGAACGGTGCCCGCGTGGACCGTTGCAGCCAGGTGGGCGATGCAATCGACTTCGTGGTGACCGTGCGTGTCTCGGTGCTGGCAGGTAACCGCTTCCCTCAGCTGCCGAGGACGGTCGCGGCGGAGGCTCACGCAGGTCCGGTGTCGGTGACCTCCGGATCCTCGGGCTCGAGCTGAGATGGTGCGACCTCAATCGTGGCCTTGCCTGCGTCCAGATCGATGCCCATTGGAGCGCCACCGCCGTGCGACGGCCGGACCACCAGCATCTTCTGGCGATCCCGTTCTTCCCGCAGGTGCTTGAGGCCAGGCTGGAAGATCTCCAGAAAGCTCACTTCTCACGCTCGTCGCGCGTCAGAGCGTCTGCCTCATCAAGCATCGCCTGGCGCTCGGTCGCTGTGGTTGAGGACTTGTCCTCCACATCGAGGCTCGACTTCTCCTTGTCGGCCTCAGGCTCCGCCGGCTTGTTGGTCACTGTGGTGCTCGAGGTTTCAGAGGTGGTCGAGGTCTCTGCCGGCGTAGTCGAGGCGCTTGTGGCACTAGCATCTGAGGCTTCCAGCTCCTTCAGCTGCTTGCGCCGTGCTCGACTGCGCCGGATACCAGTGCGCAACAACAGGAGCGCCAGGATGGTAACCGCCATGGTGATCGCGCCGGCAATGAAAATGCCGGCGCTGGTCACTTGGACGACGGCCCCGAAGATGGATAAGTCGTAGATGTCCGGGTTGCTTACGAAAATCCCGAGAACGAACACCGCAACTAGGACGAGCAGTATCAAAGCGAGCACGACCATAGCGTCAGTATCCCCCGCAGGCGTACGCTCAGGTGAGCGACGCGAAGAGGCGTTTCCCCAATCGTCGCCCGCGGGCCCTGCAGGTCGATCCGAGCGATCGGGCCTGACCGCCGGGCCCATTGCGATGTGTCTGCGTGCACGCCTCGATGACGAAACCAGTGCCACTTGTGGTTAGACTTCGCGAGCGGCTAAGGGCAGTAGCCGCGAGTGCCGAACGTCTCAGGAGGGCGAGGTATGTCCCTACTTCCAGTTCCGTTGGAAGTGACTTCTATTAGCTTGTCGGGAGTCAACCTGACGTTGGTCGCAGTGGTGGGCGTCATCGCCCTGATTGCCCTTGTGATGGCCATGATCTTCCGTCGCGAGGTGCTTGCGGCGAATGAGGGCACCCCGAAGATGCAGGAAATCGCCCGCGGCGTCCAGGAGGGTGCGAGTGCCTACCTCGGTCGCCAGTTCCGCACCCTGAGTGTGTTCGCGGTCGCTGCGTTTTTTCTTCTTCTGCTGCTGCCGGTCCACGCCAGCGAGGACTTCAGCAGCCTGACCTTGCGCATCTGCCGCTCCGTCGCCTTCCTGGCCGGAGCGGTCTTTTCTGCCCTGATCGGTTTCCTCGGGATGTGGCTCGCGGTGCGCGCCAACGTACGCGTCGCCGCTGCCGCTCGCAGTGAAGGTCGCGATCCCGCGATGAAGATCGCGTTCCGCACCGGAGCGCACGTCGGCATGGCTACGGTCGGGCTGGGCTTGTTCGGTGCCGCATTGGTGGTCTTCATCTTCCGCGGTGACGCGCCGACAATCCTCGAGGGCTTTGGCTTCGGCGCAGCAATGCTCGCCATGTTCATGCGCGTCGGCGGCGGCATCTTCACCAAGGCGGCTGATGTGGGCGCCGACCTGGTCGGCAAGGTCGAGCAGGGCATTCCCGAAGACGACCCACGAAATGCCGCGACGATTGCGGACAATGTTGGCGACAACGTCGGGGACTGCGCGGGTATGGCCGCCGATCTGTTCGAGTCTTACGCCGTCACCCTTGTCGCGGCCCTGATCCTCGGCAGGGCGGCTTTCGGTGAGTCCGGTCTAGTGTTCCCGCTGATCGTGCCCGCAATCGGGGTCATCACCGCCATCATCGGTGTCTTCCTGACCCGGCCGCGACCGGGCGAGAACGGACTCAAGACCATCAACCGCTCGTTCTATCTCTCCGCAGCCATCTCTGCGGTGCTGGTGGCGATCGCGGCCTTCACCTACCTGCCGTCCTCCTTCGCCGCACTCGGCGTGCCTGACGCGGTCCATGGGGTGATCGACGATCCGCGGGTCATCGCCATTGGCGCGGTCGTCATTGGCATCGTGCTGGCCGTTCTCATCCTCAGCCTGACCGGCTATTACACCGGCACCGAGGATCGCCCGGTCAACAATGTCGGCAAGACCTCACTGACTGGCCCGGCAACAGTCGTGCTTGCCGGCATTTCGGTTGGGCTTGAGTCGGCGGTCTACACCGCCGTTGTGATTGCTGCGGCGGTATACGGCGCGTTCCTCCTCGGTGGTTCAGGGATCGTCGGCCTATTCGCCATCGCCCTCGCCGGCTGCGGCCTGCTCACCACCGTTGGGGTGATTGTGGCGATGGATACCTTCGGTCCGGTCTCCGACAACGCCCAGGGCATCGCCGAGATGTCGGGCGACGTACACGGCGCAGGAGCGCAGGCGCTCACCGAGTTGGATGCGGTCGGTAACACGACTAAGGCCATCACCAAGGGGATCGCGATCGCCACTGCCGTGCTTGCCGCGACTGCCCTCTTCGGGTCATACACCGACGCGATCCGGAGTGTGTTGGCTGAGAATTATGGCCAGTTCTTAGAACAGGCCGTCGTCTTTGCGCCGCAGACCCTCGTAGGCCTGCTGCTTGGCGCCGCTGTCGTGTTCTTGTTCTCGGGCCTGCTGATCAGCGCAGTTGGTCGGGCGGCCGGCGCTGTGGTCTTCGAGGTACGCCGTCAGTTCCGGGAGATCCCCGGGATCATGGATGGCACCGGCAAGCCCGAATACGGCAAAGTCGTCGACATCTGCACCAAGGACTCGTTGCGCGAGTTGGCAACACCGGGACTCCTCGCAATATGCGCTCCGATTGCAGTTGGATTCGGCCTCGGCGCCTCTGCACTGGCCGGCTACCTCGGAGGTGCCATTGCTGCCGGCACGTTGATGGCGGTCTTCCTGGCCAACTCAGGCGGCGCGTGGGACAACGCAAAGAAACTGGTCGAGGATGGTCACCACGGCGGCAAGGGTTCGGTTGCGCATGAGGCAACGGTGATCGGTGACACGGTTGGTGACCCCTTCAAGGACACCGCAGGACCTGCGATCAACCCGCTGATCAAGGTCATGAACCTGGTGTCCTTGCTGATCGCACCAGCGGTGGTCGCCATGTCCCCGCTCAGCACCACACCTAGTGCGGTGCGCTACGTGATCGCGGGCGTCGCGGTGGCCATCATCATCACCATGGTGACCATCAGCACCCGCCGCGAGGTGGCGATTGCCAGCCCGCCAGACCAGCAACCGCCACAACCGATTGAGGCCAAAGACGCGGTCGAGGTCCCGATGAAGCAATCCGAGGCAAAGGTTGACAAACTAGCTCAATGAGCGACGCGGGTCGTTGGTGCCTGCCGGATCCCGCACGCAAGGCACACTGGATTGCGATGAGCAGCAATTCCTACGGCGACGGTTCCACACGCGGCTTCGACAAACTGCCGCCCGATTTGTACCAGCCTGACCCCACGCTCGCTGGTTATCCGCCACCGCAGCCAGCACCGCCAATGGGACCAATCGGCTACGGCCAGCCGGGCCCAGGACAGCCGTACGGCCAAGTCGGCCCCTACGGATCGCCTGGCTACCCGCCGCCAATGCCGGTCCCACCCAGCGCACTGCCCGATGTCCCGCGGGTCTACCAGCAGATGCTTCGCGGCCCGCAGTATCGCTGGTGGAAACCGCTGCTCTGCCTAGTGCTGGTCGTGCCGCTGGCGTTGCTCATGATGGGCCTCGCGATCGTGCCGGTGCTCGTCGCCGGATTGGTGACCGGAGCGCCAGATCTGGTCGAGTACACCGTGAACGCGACCACCGACATCGCCAACATGGGCCCGGTCGGCTTCATCTACCTGAATCTGACGCTTATTGTGCTCATCCCGGCCAGCGGGTTGTCGATCTGGATCGTGCACGGCATCCGGCCGGGATTCCTCTCCTCTGTCGCGGGTCGAATTCGCTGGCGCTGGCTGCTGCGCTGCGTTGCGGTCATCGCGCCGCTCTGGGCGGTCTACACCCTCTTGGGTGTGATCGTCGAACCATTCACCTCGCCCCGTCCAGATCAATGGGTCGCGCTGCTGGTCATCGTGCTGGTCATGACGCCGTTGCAGGCAGCGGGGGAGGAGTACTTCTTCCGCGGCTGGATCATGCAGAACGTTGGCGCCTGGTTCGCGCGGCCGATCGTCGGGCTCGTCGCCTCGATCATCGTGTCGGCGGTCGCCTTCTCGACTGCGCACCTCAGCCCGGACCCATGGGTGCTGGGCAGCATCGCCTG
The DNA here is from genome assembly GCA_963840505.1 of uncultured Actinomycetota bacterium. GTDB lineage: Bacteria > Actinomycetota > Actinomycetes > Propionibacteriales > Propionibacteriaceae > Microlunatus. The sequence goes on along the minus strand of CAWIZB010000017.1, from coordinate 46,145 downwards.
TCTCGCGGTGGCTGCCGGGCTTGCCGCCTGGCGGACCGGTGGACTTGAAGCCGCCATCGCGATGCATGCAATCAACAACGTGCTGACGTTCCTCGTCGTCGTTATCTCCGGAGGCTGGTCTCAAGCGTTCGTTGGCACAGACACCACCGGCACCCCGCTGATGCTGCTGCTGACGGCGGCGGTAAACGGGACTGCGCTGGCCTTGATCCTGTGGCAGGCCAAGCGTGCCGGGGTGCAGCCTTACTACCAGCCGCCCGTTCGGCCACTGAGTCCCAGGAGCGTCCCGCCAGCACCGGCGTACCCGCTCAGCCAGTACCCAGCGCCGTAATCGCAACAGCCAGTGTCGGCGGCGGGAATTCATTCCGAAACGGTGACGTTCACGGCCGTAGTTGATCCCGGGCCGTAGAGTAAGCGCGCTGGGGGCGCGGCAGCTCGGTTCGTTGGGTCGTGCTAACGATCTGATGCTCCGTCCTGCGTGTGATCAGATCGAAGAGAAAGTGAGTCTCGGTGGCAGTGAAGGCAGGGGGCAGGCGGCTCGTCATCGTCGAGTCCCCGACCAAGGCGAACAAGATCGCGAGCTTTCTGGGCGACGGTTACATCGTCGAGTCCAGCCGCGGTCACATTCGCGACCTCCCGACTGGTGCCGCCGAAGTCCCCGCCAAGTACAAGGGTGAGAAGTGGGCGCGCACCGGGGTCAACGTGGACAACGGCTTCGAGCCTCTCTACGTCGTCAACCCGGACAAGCGGGCAACGATCCGCTCGCTCAAGGACGCACTTGCAGGGGCCGACGAGTTGTTGCTCGCCACCGACGGTGATCGTGAAGGCGAGGCGATCGCCTGGCACCTGATGCAGGAGCTGAAGCCCAAGGTCCCGGCGAGACGCATGGTGTTCCACGAGATCACCCCGGCGGCCATTGCTGAGGCGGTGGCCAACCCGCGTGATCTTGATGAGGATCTGGTCGATGCCCAGGAGACCCGCCGCATCCTTGATCGTCTCTACGGCTACGAGGTCTCGCCGGTGCTGTGGAAGAAGGTCATGCCACGGTTGTCCGCCGGACGGGTGCAGTCGGTCGCGACCCGGCTGGTCGTTGATCGGGAGCGGGAACGCATGGCATTTCGCAGTGCGTCCTACTGGGATCTGGACGCGATCCTGGATGCCGGGTCCGATGCTGAACCGCCGCTTTTTCCCGCGCGGCTCACTCGGGTCGGTGAGCGGCGGGTGGCCCAAGGGCGCGACTTCGACAGTCGCGGTTCCTTGATCATCAAAGACCATGATCAGCTGGTGCTGCTGGGCGAGGACCAGGCGAAGGCTCTGGCAGAGTCACTGCGCTCGGCCAGCTTCGAGGTGGACAGCGTCGAGTCCAGGCCCTACAGCCGCCGCCCGTACGCACCTTTCCGCACCACGACGATGCAGCAGGAAGCCGGCCGCAAACTCGGATTCACCGCTCAGCGAACGATGTCGGTCGCTCAAGATCTGTACGAGGCTGGGTTCATTACCTACATGCGGACCGACTCGATCACTCTCTCCGGCAGCGCGATCGCCGCGGCCCGGGACCAGGTCCGTCAACTCTTCGGTCCGGCTTACTTGCCTGACCAGCCCCGTATCTACACATCCAAAGTCAAGAACGCCCAGGAGGCACACGAGGCGATTCGCCCCGCAGGGGAGACCTTCCTTACGCCGGCCCAAACTAGGCTGACCGGTGATCAGTTCCGGCTCTACGAACTGATCTGGATGCGCACCATCGCCTCACAGATGAAGGACGCCGAGGGTCTCTCGATCACGGTCAAGATCAACGCTCAGCCCACCGACGGCGAGCTTTGCATCTTTGTTGCCTCCGGTCGGACGATCACCTTCCATGGCTTTCTCAAGGCGTATGTGGAAGCGGTGGAGGAGACCGACGGCCACACCGACGACGAGCAGACCCGACTTCCCCACCTCACCGCAGGTCAATCATTGCGGCCTGAGTCCGTGACGGCGTCGGGACATGAAACGCGTCCACCGGCTCGCTACACCGAGCCGTCGCTGGTGGCCAAGCTGGAAGAACTGGAGATCGGTCGGCCGTCGACGTACGCGACGATCATCCGCACGATTACCTCGCGGGATTACGTATTCAAGAAGGGCACGGCACTGGTGCCGACCTGGTTGGCCTTTGCGGTCACCCGGTTGCTCGAGGAGCACTTCCCCAAGCTGGTGGACTACGCGTTCACCGCAGAGATGGAGGAGGTGCTGGACCAGATCGCCGACGGGCATGCAGAGCGGCTCAGGGTCTTGACCGACTTCTACTTCGGCAGTGACGACCGTGAGGGGCTGCATCGGCTGGTTACCGAGCTTGGTGAGATTGACGCCCGTAAGCTTTCGACCTTTGAGATCACTGATCCTGACTCGCTGTCGACGGGCGCGCCGAAGATCGTTGTTCGGGTCGGCCGCTACGGCACCTATGTGGAGGATGAGGACGGTCGCCGCGGCAATGTCGCTGATGATCTTCCACCGGACGAGCTCACTGTTGATCTTGCTCGTGAGTTGCTCGCGAAGCCGGCGGGCGAGGAGCGAGAGCTTGGGGTGGATCCGGAAACCTCGCGAATGATCGTCGCCAGAAATGGCCGCTTCGGCCCGTACGTGACCGAGATCCTCGACGAGAACCCACCCAAGGGCGTCAAGCCCCGCACCGGATCGCTGTTCGCTTCGATGAGCATCGACACAGTCACCCTGGAGCAGGCGCTCCAGCTGATGAGTCTGCCGAGGGTGGTGGGCACCGATGTCGACGGTGTGGAGATCACTGCACAGAACGGCCGGTATGGGCCCTATCTGAAGAAGGGCACGGATTCACGCTCGTTGGAGAGCGAAGATCAGATCTTCTCGATCACTGTCGAAGAAGCTCGGGCTATCTATGCCCAACCCAAGCAGCACGGACGGGCAGCAGCCAAGCCACCACTCAAGGATCTCGGCATAGACCCTGCCTCCGGGCGACCCATGATCATCAAGGATGGCCGCTTCGGGGCCTACGTCACCGACGGCGAGATCAACGCCACGTTGCGGCGAGGCGACGATATCGAGACGATCACTAGTGAACGTGCCGCCGAGCTACTGGCTGAGAAGCGCGCGAAGGGACCGGCACCCAAGAAGCGCCCGGCCAAGCGGACGCAGGCCGCCGCCGCTAGCACGTCGTCTCAAAAAAAGGCCGCGAAGCGGGTGGCGGCGAAGAACGTACGCGCCAAAGCTGGTTAAAGGGCGCGTCGAGATGATCGCGTTGTCGATCTGTGCTCCTCGCCTGGATCCCGGCACGGGATCGACCGCGCCTACTAGTGTCAGATTCCAAGCGCAACGTGACAGGGTATGAGCGTGGGATCCGATCATGGGTAGGAAGAAGCGCCGCAAGGCTCAGGCGGACAACCGCAGCAAACCCGTGGCTGCCCGGCCGGTCGCGCTTCCGGAGCGGTCCGGCCTGACTCCCCCCGGCCAGCGCTACTACGACATGCCGTACAGCGCAGCAACGCCGCGCATGATCAATCCTGATCTTGGTCTGCACCACCTTGTGGTACGTGCCGGTCACAACGCGGCGTACGAGATCTCGGTCACCTTGCTGGACGCGCCCGATCACCGACTGATCCGATCTGGCGTGCTGCTCGCCCACCGGGTGCTCGACGGGCGCGGCGAGTGGTACATCACCGCCCCGGACTGGCAGCCGCTCTTGCCCACGGACCGCATCGAGCTGATGGGTCACGCCGATCTGCCCGAAGAGCTGGCCGACATGATTCGGCCGCTGCGCCGCCGGGCCACGCTGGGACCCGTTGCTGCGCTCACCTGCGATCGTCGTGAGTTCGCGTTGCGCGACGACGAAGGAACCACGCTGGCGCTGCTCCGCGATGACAGGGTCACGGTACGCCGCGGCGGTCTGACCACTGCTCGCTATCGCGAGGTGTTGATCACGCCAGTCGGACCTGGTCTGAGCGACGAGCAGGCGGGGTGGCTCGACCGTTCCCTGGCGCAAGTTGGCGCCACCCAGGTGCCGCGGTTCCCCCGGCTTGTCTCCCGCCTAGGCGCTCCTGCGACCGGGCCGACCGACCTACCTGTGCCCGGCCCCTTCGACGCAGCCGCGCCCTTCAAGAGGTTCCTCTCGCAGTTGGTCGCGCTACGGCTGCGCCAAATCGTGGAAGCCGATCTCGCCATCCGTGGCGGCGATCTCACCGCCGTCGATCGGCTCGCCGATCAGGCAGCGCGGCTGAGGGAGGAGCTCAAGGGACTCTCGGTCGTACTGGACCCAGATTGGGTCGAGGATCTCTACGACGAGCTTGGCTGGATCAGCCTGGAGGCAAGATCACCTAACGGGGAGGAGCATGATCGGCTCACTGCTCGGCTCCGAAGTGAGCGCTATCTCACCGTGCTGGAACGGCTCGTTGCCGCGGTCCGATCGCCAAAGCTGGCCGATCAGCGCTCCGATCCTGCCGGGGAGGTGCTCGCTGGGCTGGTCTCCATGGCTGTCACCCGGATGCGCAGCTGCGCGGATCACCTGAGCGTCGACTCCCTGGATGAGGAGTGGGAGGAGGCTTGGCAGGAGATGGGGCACCTCGAGTGGGTGGTTGGCGTGGCGGCCCAGGTACTTCCGGAGGAGTCGGCACTCATCCAGCAGCAGCTGATCAAGCCTCGACAGGCTGCTGTCGGAAATCCACAACGATCATCACCGCGACGTCGCCACCTACGAGCGGGTGGCGAGTCTCCTGCCGGAGCAGGCCTTTGCCGCTGGCCGGGACTTTGAGCGTGAGACGCGAAAGGTCCGCCACGCGCGGCGCGAATTCGCCGAGGCATGGGCCAAGACCAAGAAGAAGCTTGGCGCGTGACCACAGCTGGCGGTGTGTTTGTCGTTTTCGAGGGCGGTGACAGTGTCGGCAAGACAACCCAGGTCGATCGGCTCTGCTCGTGGCTGGCCGACACTGGCCACGATGTCCTGAAGACCTTCGAGCCCGGCGACACGGCCGTCGGAGCAATGATCCGGCAGATCGTTCTGGATCCGGCCACCGGCGAGATGTCGCCCCGCGCTGAGGCATTGCTGTATGCGGCCGATAAGGCACAGCACATCTTCTCGGTCGTCAGGCCTGCGCTGGAGCGCGGTGCGGTGGTGGTGTGTGACAGGTTTGTCGATTCGATGCTGGCCTACCAGGGGGCGGGTCGCATCCTGGAACCCGTCGAGATCGAGTACATCGCCCGCTGGGCCACAGAGGACCTGAGACCCGATCTCACTGTGGTGCTGGACGCTGAGCTCAGTTTGACGGTCAATGCCAAGAGTGAGAAAGATCGGCTGGAGTCCGCGGGCGAGGTCTTTCATGAGCGGACGCGGCGGTTCTTCCTCGAGCTGGCGCGGCGTGATCCGGAGCGCTACCTGGTGCTCGACGCGCGCGCGTCACGGGAAGAGATTGCGGAGCAGGTGGCTGCTCGGGTCGCGCCGCTCGTCTCGCCCGCGCGGCATCGCTGACGTCGGTGGCGAGTGGCAGAGTGATCGATATGACTGCACCGTCATTAGAGGCCGCTGCGTCGGGGTCGGGTCGTGACCTAGTGTCGTGTCTCCTAAGTCTCTTTACGGTTCGCGCCGCCCAGGCACGCACCTCGCGGCGTTCTCCTCGGTCGATATACGACCCGGTATCCCTCCCTCGTCGGCCTTGCGATGCACGCACCTGAACGACGCCAACCGCAAAGGAACTTAGGAGACACGACACTGGGTGTCTGGGCTGAGCTGATCGGGCAGACGGCAGCTGTCGCTACCTTGCAGCGGGCGGTGGCAGGCGAGCCGCATGCCATGAGTCACGCCTGGTTGCTGACCGGTCCTCCCGGGTCCGGCCGCTCGAATGCGGGACGGGCTTTCGCGGCGGCGCTGCAGTGCAGCTCTGGAGGCTGCGGGAAGTGCACAGAGTGCCGCACGTCGTTGTCCGGTGCGCATCCGGACGTCACGCTGGTGCGTACTGAGCTGTTGTCGATCGGCGTCGACGAGGTGCGCGAGCTGGTCCGCCGGTCTGCCATGAGCCCGACTCTGGGACGGTGGCAGGTCATTGTGATCGAGGACGCTGATCGGATCACCGAACGCGGCGCCGATGCGTTGTTGAAGAGCATTGAGGAGCCGGCTCCCCGAACGGTGTGGATCCTGTGTGCGCCCACCGTCGACGATGTGGTCGCGACCATCCGATCGCGATGCCGACTGTTGACCCTGCAGACGCCGAGCATCGGCGCGGTAGCCCAGTTGCTCGAGACCCGTGACGGCATCGATGCGGAGCTTGCGGCGTACGCGGCACGGGTTTCCCAGGGACACATCGGTCGGGCACGTGTGCTGGCTCGGGACGAGGGTGCTCGGAACCGGCGGCAACAGGTCTTGCAGATCCCGTTCCAGCTGCATGGGCTGGGTGCCTGCCTGGCCGCAGCGGCTCAGGTGGTCGAGGCGTCCACGGTGGAGGCTGCAGAGGCGACCGCAGAGTTGGACGCGAGCGAGCGGGCGGCACTGGAAGAGGCATTGGGATTCGGCACGAAGGGTGCGAAGCCGCGCCAAGCCCAGGCTGCGATCAAGGAGCTCGAAGAACAGCAGCGCGCTCGAAACAAGCGCTTTCAGCGGGATGCGATTGATCGAACACTCACCGAGCTGACCGGCTTCTATCGCGATGTGCTGAGCATCCAGACGGGGTCTGGCGCGCCGCTGATCAACGATGATCTGAAGCCGCAGATTGTCGTGCTGGCACGTAAGTCGACCGCCGAATCGACGTTGCATCGGATCGACGCCCTGCTTGGTTGCCGTACGGCGCTGGAGGGAAACGTTGCCCCGCTCCTCGCCGTCGAGGCTGCCTTGATCGGCCTGGTCGAGGGATGACCCTCGTGATCAGATGACAAGGCGCCGGGTGGGATGCGGTGGCGAAGTGTACCCGAGTTTGTCCGATATTTTTGGGGTTCATTTTCTGCGGGATCTTTAGTAATCTGGGCGCCACAGGTTGCCGGAGGGGACGAACCCCCGAGCGTCCTCTCCGACAACCTTCCAAGGGTCTGGCTGATAAAGCCAGACCTTTCTTGGTTCTGAGGGCCGGCCCTGTCGCACACGCGCGGCCCATGTCGGAAGGTGGGTTAACCCAGGTCACAGTCGCTTTGCATACGTTGCAACGTGTGCAAAGCGTAGGGAACCTGGGCTTACCTGGGCTTCCGACAGGGGCGCAGAGCGGCATCGAGCGCCCAAAGGTCACAAATTGGTATCGCAAAGTGTTGCGTTCACCGCAGGATTGCCTCTACGGTGGAAAGCGGCTCGTTTCCGTTTCGTTATCAAACGGGCGGGAGCGGAACGCCAGGGGGAAGGACTCAGGAGGCATCCGATGTGCCTGCTGAGATCGCGCGTCCGTTCGCCGAGCTCCGCTGGACGACGCCTTGCCGGGAATGTCCCGGGCGAAGCGGAGGTGGAGGAACCAGCGGATCTCTCTCAGGTCAGGAACGAGAGAGTGTCCCGGGGGTGAAGCGCTCACAGCGGTGTATCTCTCGCACCGCGTGAGCGCCGGGCCCATTGTGGCCCGAGCCAGGTTCCCTGCAGGTGTACTCGGGGAAGGGATCCGATTCCTACGTTGACATCCACCATCATCAAGCGCGCCGTCGGCGCGGGCGCAGCCCTTGCTCTGTCCTGCGGGATCGGGCTCGCGGGCGCCGCACCCGCCGAGGCAGCAACGACGAGCGTGTGGGACCGCGTCGCCAAGTGCGAGAGCGGCGGCAACTGGAAGATCAACACCGGCAACGGTTACTACGGTGGCCTGCAGTTCGCAGCAGGTACCTGGAAGGCGTACGGCGGGAGAACGTACGCCAGCCAGGCCCACCGGGCAACCAAGGCGGAGCAGATCGCGATCGCCCGTCGGGTGCTAGCAGGCCAAGGTCCGGGGGCCTGGCCGACCTGCAGCCGACGTGCGGGACTGACCAAGGCGAACGGCATAGCGTCCAAGAACGCGAAGCCGGCGACCAACCCTGGAGCGTCCACAACCAAGAAGGCGAGCGACTCGACGAAGAAGATCGCCAAGAAGGCGACTTCAAAGAAGTACAGTGCTAGTGCCAGCGGCAAGACCGTTCGCGTGAAGCGAGGCGACACGCTCAGCAAGATCGCCAAGCGTCACGACGTGAAGGGCGGCTGGAAGGGTTTGTGGAAGCTGAACAAGAAGACGGTCAAGAAGCCAAACTTGATCTTCATTGGCCAGGTTATAAAGATCAAATAGACCTGACTGGCGCGGGTGGGACCCTGCCCCCCAGAAAGCCCACCCGTGGAAGCCCGGCAGACCCGCATCTGCCGGGCTTCCGGTTTTGTCGGCGTCCTCAGAACAACTCGAAGTCTGCCGGCTGCCAATCGGAGTGCTACAGGTTTTAGGCTGTGGCCATGGGGAGGGTCATGGCCGTGTCGTTCGAGCGCTACGGCCGGCTGTACTACCTCGATCCAGGCGACGACGAGTACAACGTCGGTGATCGGGTTCTGGTGCCCACCGAGTCCGGCCCGGAGGTCGCAGAGTGCGTGTGGGCGCCGGAGTGGGTCGTCGAGGATGAGGGGTTCGAAGACCTGCCGGTCTGTGGAGGGCTGGCGACTCCCGAGCATCTGGAGCGGGATGCGGTGAACCGGCGCCGGCGCGCCGAAGCAAAGCTGGTCGCCAAGAAGTTGATCAAGAAGAATGACCTTCCGATGAAGGTCGTCGCGGTCGACTTCGTCGATTCCGGTATTGACTTCGACCAGCTGATAGTCATCTACTTCACCGCGCCGCATCGGGTGGACTTCCGGGCCCTGGTGAGCGAGTTGGCCCGTAGCCTGCAAGCGCGGATCGACCTGCGGCAGATCGGCTCACGAGATGCCGCTCGGCTCGTCGGCGGCCTTGGCAACTGCGGCCGCGACCTATGTTGCGCCACATTCCTGAAGGATTTCGAGCCCGTCAGCCTGCGGATGGCGAAGGTGCAAGATCTCCCGCCGAACCCGTTGAAGATATCGGGCGCCTGCGGCCGACTGATGTGTTGCCTGAAGTACGAGCATCCGCTGTACGCCGAGTTCGCGCGTACCGCGCCGGCTGTGGGGGAGCAGGTTGCCCTGGAAGATGGGGACGGCGTGGTGGTCGGCCACCAGGTGCCGGCCGACTCGGTTGTGATTCGGATGAGTGCCAGCGGTGCTACGAGGAGTTGCTCGCTCGCCGCTGCCTGCGGTGCTCGCCAGCTCTACGCATCGCGCGCGACTTCGTCGCAGGTACAGTCTCAACCGCGCAAGCCACGGACTAGGCGGCGCTGGTCCGAGGCGGCGGAGCCTGAACATCCCGTACCGCCTACTGCCGGCAGTTCTTGTTGATCTTGACAGGTGGCTGGTCGGTTTACGGCCGCGTACCCTCTTGTTATGCCAGTGGCCGCCCATCGTTTGCGCCTGTTGAGCGTCATGGTGGCGTTGCTGGCTGTGCTGAGTGCGTGTTCGGCTGATCCGCCCACCTCATCGAGCCAGCCGTCAGCGGTGACCTCGCCATCTGCGACTGCGACGTCGAGTCCAGTGCTGCCAAAGGACGGACGGCCGCTACAGCCCATTCCCAAGGTGAAACCCGCCGGCTTCACGAAACCGCCGCCAGGAACAGGACTGGCGCGCTATGAGAGGCAGCGCCTCGACTGGAAGCCGTGCGGTCACGGTTTCTCGTGCAGCACGATGCTCGTGCCGCTGGATTACGCCCGCCCTGACGGGACGGCAATCACCTTGGCGGTGGCCAAGCGCCCAGCTACCAGCGATAAGAGGCTCGGCAGCCTGATCATCAACCCTGGCGGTCCCGGCGGCTCTGGAGTGGGCTACGTCGGATATTTCGATGCGGCAGGCCTGGAGCGCTATGACATCGTCGGCTGGGACCCACGAGGGGTCGGTCGTTCCACGCCGGTGACCTGCTTCGGCACGGCCGATCTTGATCGCTATTTCTCGATGGACAGCTCACCCGATGATCCCGCCGAATGGCAGGGCAGGATCGACGAACAGACCGAGTTCGGCCAGTCCTGTCTGAGGCGATCCGGGGCGCTGCTGGAACACATTTCGACGATGGAGACGGTGCGCGATCTTGATCTATTGCGTGGCCTTGTCGGAGATTCCAAGATCAACTACTTTGGCTCGTCGTACGGCACCAGGATCGGCGCGCTCTATGCGGAGGTGTTTCCGCAGCGGGTCGGCCGGATGGTGCTCGATGGGGCTGTCGACATCAACTCGAAGTCCAAGATTGATCAGGTTGACGGTTTCGAGCGCGCGCTGCACCACTTCGCAGCATGGTGCGCGGATTCAGATTGCAAGCTGGGCGAGCAGCGTGACGACGTGTTGTCCAAGATCAAAGAGTTCCTTGATCGGCTTGATCAGCAGCCGCTGGCAGCGGCTGACGGGCGGACGCTCAGCCAGCAGCAAGGTGTGGAGGCGGTCTTCTACGCCATGTATGGCGGGACGAACAGCTGGCCGGGGTTCCGAGATGCGCTCACTGCCGCGATCTTCGATGGGGACGGTGGTGGGATGCTGCAGCTGGCGGATGCCGCGGATCGGCGCAATCGCGATGGCACCTATGGCCAGCTCATGTATGCGTTCCCTGCGATCCGCTGCCTGGACAGCCAGGAGGATAGCGTCCGCTCGGCAGCGAAGCGGCTTGCCGAAGACACCCGGGAAGCGCCTATCTTGGGCCGGTTGAATGGTCCCGATCTGGTATGTCCACTGTGGCCGGTCAAGTCCGCGCCGGATCAGCCCGAGGTCAATGCGGCCGGAGCGCCGCCGATCGTGGTCATCGGTACCACCGGCGACCCGGCCACGCCTTATGAGTATGCGAAGTCCATGGCTGACGAGCTCAGTTCGGCAGTGCTGCTGACATTCGATGGCGAAGGTCACCTGGCGTATGGGCAAAGTCGCTGCATCAAGACGCTGGTCGATGCCTACCTGGTGCGTAATCAGGTGCCCCGGGATGGGACTAAGTGCTGATCGAGCCAACTTAATTCGAACTTCGCCAGCCGTCATGCCGCTAGATATAGTTGGCGATCGTGCCGAGCCAGCCGGCACGATGCACCACCCGCCGCCTTAGCTCAGATGGCAGAGCGACGCACTCGTAATGCGTAGGTCCGGGGTTCGATTCCCCGAGGCGGCTCTGAAGAAGTCCTGCCTAGCCAGCGGCCTGTTCAGGCAGCAGTGCCGCTTGGTTGGACCGGTTCAGCAGCTGTTTGGTCCGCATCTGGTCCGCATTCAGTTTTGCGAAGGCACGGTCGAGCCGGTCCGCAACGGCATCAAGATCGTCGGCGAAGAGTCCGGCGTACACATCGAGTGTCATGGCCGCCGATGCGTGCCCGAGCATTTTGTTCGTCAAGCTCGGCTGCCCGGGCAGCTTCTACCCTCGCGTTCGACGTTCAAGCCGCCCGGCCACGACCTGCGGTTCGGTGTCGGCATTCACGAGCCGACCTTCCGCGTGAACGTGAGGTGTGTGACGCCGCTGGGCGAGGAGACCGCCTCGACGTCGTAGGCATCCTCGAGGGCCTCCAGGCCGTCCCAGATGCGGACGCCGCGGCCGAGCACGATCGGAACCTGGACGAGATGCATGTGGTCGACGAGCCTGGCGGCGAGGAAGTCACGTACCACGGTGGGGCCGCCGCCGATCCGGACGTCCTGGCCATCGGCTGCTTCGCGGGCGGTCTCGAGTGCCCCAGCCGGGGCGGCGTCGAGGAAGTGGAACGTGGTGCCGCCTTCCATCTCGATCGAGGGCCGCGGGCGGTGAGTGAGCACGAAGGTGGGTGTGTGGAACGGCGGGTTCGGGCCCCACCAGCCCTTCCAGTCCGGGTCGTCCCGCCAGCCGGGCGGGCCGAACTTGTTGGCGCCCATGATCTCGGCGCCGATGCCGTAACTATGGCGCTCAGCGAAGGCGTCGTCGACTCCGGCGGTTCCGCCCGCGTCCCAGAACCGGGTACCAAACATCCACTCGTGCAAACGCTCGCCCGCATGGCCGAACGGTGCATCGGCGGACTGCGGCTCGCCGGTGGCGAAGCCGTCGAGGGAGATGGACAAGTTGTGAATCCGTGTGAGTGACATCCGCGTGCTCCTCAATTAGTGATTGCGCTTTGTAATCGGTGCTCTGGAGACTGACCAGGGTGACCGAAGATTCTCATCGGCCAGGTGGGGATGCGCGATCAACGCCGCCATCGAGGTGCTCGGCGCCCTGCGGTCGATGCTAGTGCTCGCGACGGGATCTTCGGCAACCGGCGCCACTTCCGCGAGCTGCTCGAGGCGTGGGCAGCGCATGCTCTCCAACTGGTCGTCGGAATCCGGGTCCGCGGTCACAACTACGACCGTAGTCCAGCACTCTGCAGAGGCGCTGCCGCCGACTGGCGTCTTGTGCCCGTTCCTTGCTGTGCGAGGCAGACGCAGTGCCGTGTCCGGCAGCCACCGTCGGATTGACGGCTGCCCACGCACCCGCGTGCGGGGGTCAACGGGTGCGGTGGTAGGAAGGCGAGGTGGTGATGAGGCTCGGACTCGACATAGCGCAGCACCGTGTCAGCTTCGACGAAGTGATCAACCGAGCCAGGCTGGGCGAGCGGCTGGGGTTCACCGGGGTTTGGGGGTTCGACCATTTCAAACCCATGTACGGTCAGGGGCCCGGTGAGTGCTTCGAAGGCATGACCACGCTGGCCGCCTTGGCCGGTGTCACCTCGACCGTGCGGCTGGGATTGCTGGTGACCGGCGTGACCTATCGGCATCCGTCGGTGTTGGCCTGCCAAGCGATAACCGTCGACCACGCCAGCCACGGCCGGCTCGACCTGGCGCTCGGGGCGGCCTGGGCGCAGGAGGAACACGACGAGCTGGGCATCGAGTTCCCGAACACCGGTCAACGGTTCGACCTGCTCGAGGACACGCTAGAGATTGTGACGCGGCTGTTCACCGGTGAGCAGGTGTCCTACCAGGGACGGCGGCTTTCGCTGCGAAACGCCCAAATGCGGCCAGTACCGGTTCAGTCACCGCGACCACCCATCTGGATCGGCGGCCGCGGACCGAAGAGGACGCTGCCCCTTGTGGCCCGGTACGCCGACATGTGGCACACCTACCTCGACGCCGACTATCCCGAACTGTCGCGGCGCATCGACGACCTGGCTCGGAAGGAAAGCCGCGATCCGGCCGACATCGGTCGGGCCGGGTCGCTCTCGCTGTCCGAGCCGTGGCCCGAGGTGCGCGCCGCCATCGAGCGCAACCTCGGTCGAGGGATCGGTTATCTCGTGTGCAGCTGGCCGAGTGAGGGAGCCGATCGGGTGACCGAGTTCGCAGAGACGGTGGCGCCGGACTACCGCTCCTAAGCGAGGAAGCAGACGCGCCTAAACGCATTTTCGTCGGCGAGCGACAGAGTCGGGTACGTGATGGAGCGACTGCTGAACCGGCAGGGTTGGGCTTCGAAATTCTTGGTGTGCGAGCTGTCAGGACCCGTCGACAAAAAGGTCGAAGATGTGGCCCACCGGATCGATCATCACCCGCACGCGCTCCTGCGGCTGCCACTCCGCTTGTCGGGCGCCGAGTGACTCGGCGAAGACCGATGCCGCGTCCAGGTCGTCGACCAGAATGTCGAGGTGGGCCTGCATCTGCGGCGCGTCGGTCACGCCCGGCCACGTGGGCGCCCGGTAGTTCGGCTCCAGCTGAATGCTCAGGCCCGGGCGTGAGTCGTCGGCAGGCCCCAGCCGCACCCAGGTGTCATCCTGGTCGTAGGCGGTCCAGCCCAGGAGCTCGCGATAGAACGCCGCAAGCTCCCGAGGATTCGGGGCGTCGAGGACGAATCCCACGAGACGCGCGTTAGGCCGATCGGTCATCTGATCCTCCGGGTTCGCGACGCCACGGGTCCGGGCGCCTTCGGTACCTAACCGAGTCTGCAGCAGTCGGCGGGTTCTCCGCATTTGGGATTGAGAACGCGTGCACTTCGGCCTTGACTGCCCGCAGCCACGCACCCCCGTTACAGGCGGGCCGCGCCGCTGCGCACGGTTCTGATCAGAGCCAGCCCCGGTCGTGGGCGAGCCGGGCGGCGGCGGTGCGGTTGGTGGCGCCGAGCTTGCGGATGGCCTCGGACAGGTAGTTGCGCACGGTGCCGTCGGACAGGTGCAGGCGCGCGGCGATGTCGGCGTTGGACAGCCCGTCGCCGGCCAGGCGTAGGACTTGGCGCTCCCGGTCGGTGAGCGGGTCAGCCTCGGCCCAGGCGTCCGCGGCGAGGGCGGGGTCGACGGCGCGCCCGCCGTTGTGCACGGTGCGGATGGCGTCGGCGAGGGTGGCCGAGGGGGCGTCCTTGAGCAGGTAGCCGCCAACGCCGGCGTCCAGGGCACGCCGCAGGTATCCGGTGCGGGCGAACGTGGTGAGGATGACGACCCGGGTGCCCAGCCCGCGTCGGCGGATCTCGGCGGCGACGTCGAGGCCGCTGCGTCCGGGCATCTCGATGTCGGTGAGCAGGATGTCCGGCTGCAGGGTCTGGACCAGGCGCAGCGCCTCGTCACCGTCGGTCGCGGTGTCGATGATGTCGATGTCGGGCTCGAGACCGAGCAGGCTGCCCAGGGCGCCGAGGACCATGCGCTGGTCCTCGGCGAGCAGCACGGTGATGCTCATGGCCGGTCCGCCGGGCTGGGTGCCGCCGCCGTGGTCGGGGTGCGGGGCAGACTGATGGTCACGACCGTGCCGGGTCGCTCGCCCCCGGAAGGGCCTGTGCGGCGGGTGACGTGGCCACCGAGGGCGGTGATGCGTTCGCGCATGCCGGCCAGGCCGGAACCGTCCGGTCCGGAGGTGCCTCGCCCGTCGTCGCAGACTTCGAGGGTGACCTCGTCTCGGGTGGCGTCGGCGTGGATGGTGGTGTGGTGGGCGTCGGCGTGGCGTACCACGTTGGTGACGGCCTCGCGCAGGGCCAGGGCGAGGGCTGCCTCGTGCTCGGCGGGCAGGACGGGAAGGTCGATGGTGGCCTGCAGGTCGACGCCGGCAGCCGAGAGTGCTCGCCGGGCGTTGACCAGCTCCACGCCGAGCCCTTTGGCCCGGTACCCGGCCACGGCGGAGCGCACCTCGGCCAGGGCGGTCCGCGCGGTGTGCTCCACCTCGCGCACCTCCTGCTCGGCACGGTCCGGATCGGATCGGACGAGCCGCCCGGCGAGCTCGGACTTCAGCACGACCACCGAAAGGGTCTGACCGAGCAGGTCGTGCAGGTCACGTGCGATGCGCTCGCGCTCGGCGATCGTGGCCAGCCGCTCGATCTCCTCGTCCGCGCGACGCAGCCGGGCCTGCATGCGCTCGCGTTCGCCGTCAACGATCCCTGCTGCCCCGATCACCAAGACGAACACGATGATCGGCCCAACGGCGAGGAGTCGCCACGGCAGGGGAACCGTGGAGATCAGGAACATCACCCCGGCGAGCCCGGCCAGCACGACTACCGCCACAACGGCCCGCCTGACTGGGGAGAGACGTCCGGCGAGGGCGGCGGCGTAGACGACGAACACACCCGCCCCGGCATTGACCAGGGTCCCTACCACACCGAGACCAGCCATCGCGGCGAGCAGGAACATCAGGCGTCGCTGATCCCGCTCAGCCAGGCTGGCCCGGTACAGGGGCAGGAAAGCCGCGACCATCACCCCCGTCGCAACCCAGTCCGCCGCGGTGGTGTCGGGGTCGAACACCGGCTGGAAGACCAGCGCGCCGAGGTAGACCAGCCACAGGTACGGCGCGTAGCGGGTGACGGGTTGGTTCACCGCGGCCCTCGTCTCATCCGTAGGTGCGTCCCTCGTCGCGACGGAACCCCCAGGCTGCCACGACCAGGAACAACAGCGTGAATCCCAGCACTGCGGCGGCATGCACGACCGGCGAGCCGCCCTCGGACGCCCCGATGGTGCCCAGCGCCAGCTGCACGAAGTGATACGGCGGCAGGGCGATCGCGACCGACTGCACCACGTCTGGCAGCTGGGAGATCGGAATCCACAACCCCGACGCGAACGCCATCGGCAGCCACGCCAGATTCAGCACCGCCGGGGCGGAGTTCGGGCCCACCAGGTAGCCGAACGCCAAGCCCATCGCCGAGAACGGCAGCGCACCCGCGACCAGCGCCAGCCCCGCCGCGACCCACTGCTGCGGGTCGAGACGGACGCCGCCGACGAGGGCCCCGAGGGTGAACATGGCCAGCACGATGATCGTGGCCACGCCCAGGCTCATGACCACCTTGGCGACGAAGTAGGCCAGCGGCGGCATCGGCGCGACCCGCTTCAGGCGCATCCAGCCCTGCCCACGCTCCACGGCCACCGACACCCCGAACCCGAACAGAGCCGCCCCGATAACCCCGAACGCGCCGTAGGTGACCAGCATGTAGGTGGTCATCCCGACCCCGCCGGCCTGCTCGCCGGCGAACGTGATCCCGAAGATCACGTAGAACATCAACGGCAGCGCGATCGTAGTGACCGCGAAGATCGGCAGCCGGATCAACTTGAGGAACTCCTGCCAGGCCTCGGTGCGATACACGCGCAGCACGCTGCGAAGGGTGTACCGGGGCGGCGCCGCAGCACCCGGGGCGTTCGGCCTGGTCGTGATGGTGGTGGTCATGCTGCCTCCTTCGTCCGGTCGGTCAGGGTCAGGAACGCGTCCTCGAGAGTGGGTTCAGTGACGGTCACGCCGGTCACCGACTGGTCCTGGTGCAGCAGTTCCCGCAGCACCGGTTCGGGCTCGCTGACCAGCAGCTCCAGCCGGGTGCCGTCTCGCTGGGCGTGGTGCACCCCGGCCCAGCCGGACGCCTGCCCTGCCTCGATGCTGGACTCGGCGGTGATCCGCCGCCCGGGCACGAGGGACTTGATCTGCGACGGGGTGCCCTCGGCGATCACCCGGCCCTCGTGCAGCAGCACGATCCGGTCGGCCAGCGCGTCAGCCTCCTCCAGGTAGTGCGTGGTCAGCACCACCCCACGGCCTGCGGCGGCCAGCCTGCGCAGCGTGGCCCACAGCGTGCGCCGCACCTCGGCATCCAGGCCGGTGGTCGGCTCGTCCACGAACACCAGTTGCGGGTCCCCACACAACGCGATCCCGAACAGCACCCGCCGCTGCTGGCCCCCGGACAGGGTTCCGAACAGCCGGTTCTCCAGCCCGTGCAGCCCGGCCGCCTCCACCACCGACGCCACCGGCAGCGGGGCCGGGTAGTAGCCACGGAACGCCGTCAGCAGCTCCCGCACCCGCAACGTGTCCGGAACCCCCGACGACTGCAGCATCACACCTATCCGCTGTCGCGCCCCCAGGTCCCTCGGATCCCTCCCGAACAGCCGCGCCGTCCCGCTGGAGGGGGTCGTCAGACCGGTCAGCATGCCCAACGCGGTCGTCTTGCCCGCACCATTCGGGCCCAGCACCGCCAGCAGCTCCCCCGCCCGCACGCTCAGGTCGACACCCTGCACGGCGAGCACCGCCGACCCACCCGACCCGTACGTCTTCGATACGCCGCGAAGCTCCGCCAGGACGGCACCCGGCAACTCCCTGTCAGCAGCTCGATCTGTCATGACACCCATGCTCCCGTGCCGGGCACGCAACGCGTAGTGCCCCCTATCACCGGATCAAGGTGACAAACGTCAGCCCGACGGGCCGTTCAATGCCTCGTCGGTCTGGGTGTTTGCCGGCATCCGACCCGACCTACGTTGCGTATCGAGGTCGCCGACCTACAGCACGCTCTGGTGCTGTACGGCTCACCCGCGGACGTGGGCGCGGAGGACAGCTGGGAACGGTCGATCTGGCAGCTCGTCGTCCCCCCGGAGGCTCGATCGTGGTAGCCAGCTGCCGCTCCGGCACCGCTACGCCTATGGCCCGGACTGGACGAGCCGACTCGTTTTCGGACGCTTCCCGCTTGAAGGCGTCAGCTAGTGATGAGCCGCAAGATCGGCGGCAGGTTACTCAGCGTCGATTCATGGTTGGAAAGTCACGAACGTTCGCCCACAGGCGCTGGCGCCCCTTCGATCAGGCTGACCGGCGAATAGGTAGGGATGATCTGCGTCAGGTCGAAGCCCGCCGCTTGAAACAGCGCGCGATACTCGCGTTCTGTACGTTCCTGTCCTCCGACCGTGACGAGCATGTTGATGTCGAAGAGCTTCGCCTCGGCGGGGGTGTTTCCCGACGGGATCACCCGCTCGATCACCAGCAGCCGCGCCCGTCGCGACATGGCCTGGTGACACCTGCGTAGGATGCGCGCCGCGGCTGCATCGTCCCAGTTGTGCAGCACGCTTTTGAGCAGGTAGATATCGCCGCCGCTGGGCAGTGCGGCGAAGAAATCGCCGGCGACGCACGTCGCGCGCGCCGCCAGGCCCGCATCGGCGAGCCGGCGGCGGGCGTCGGCCACCACGGACGCAACATCGAAGACCACGCCGGCAAGCTGCGGATGGGCCTCCAGCAGCGCCGCCACCAGCGCGCCGTGGCCCCCGCCCACATCCACTACCGTCGCGACCCTAGAGAAGTCATATGCCGCAAGAATCGCAGCTGCCTCCTGGGCGGAGTATCCGCTCATGGCCGCCTGGAACTGCGCCTCGGCCGCCGGGTGGTGGCCCAGGTAGTCGTAGAGCGGCTCACCATGGATGTGCTCGAACGCCGGCCGGCCGGTCTGAACGCTGTAGAGCATGTGGCCATAGGCTTGCCAAAGCCACTCCTCGCCATACAAGATCGCCAGGCCACGCAGCGAACCAGCCTGGTTTGTCTGCAGCACCTGGGCGAGCGGGGTCAGCCTGAAGGCTCCATCCGCGGTCTCAGCAAACAGTCCGATGCTGGCCAGGGCGCGCAGCAGGCGATAGAGCGCCTGCGGCTCGGCGCCGACCGCCTGCGCCAGCGCATGTGGCGTTTGCGGGCCCTGCTCCAGGTGATCGGCCAGGCCAAGCTTGGCCGCGAGGTAGATCAGTTGGGTGACGCGGAAGCCCATGATCAGCTGTCGCAACGCCGCGGCCGCCGACACATCCGCCGGTGGAGCCTGGGATCGTGGCTCATTCATCGGATTCCTTTCGAAACCTTGCGTACCAGACCAACTCGCTCAACAGCTCTCTAAACGGCTCCGACTCGGCGAGGCTAGCCTGCTGGCTGCGCCATCGCGTATCCGAGGATCTCCACTGCGAAGGTGTGGCGGATGACGGCTGGCAATGCGGCAACGATCGTATTCAGGGTACGTGGCTACGGTGCCTCCATCAGGGGCCTGCTGCCATCGCCAACACCGCCGAACCAACCCGACATTGCCCTCTACCGTTATCGCTCGTCGTGGTGTGACTGGCGGAATGTGAGAATCGAAGCCGCAAACATGATCGAATGAGTACGCATGCTGAGCGGGGTTGCCTACGCCAAGGATCTTGGCGGGTCCGACCGGGGGCGGCTCGTCAGCACTAAGCCCACACTGGAGGCAGTCAGATGTTCAACGACAACGGGTCGTTCCTGCTCGCATTGTTCGAGTTCTTCATCTTCTTCGCATGGATCATGTGCGTGTTCTATGTCTTCGCGGACATCTTCCGTAGCCACGACATGGGCGGAGGTGCGAAGACTATCTGGTGCCTGTTTGTCATCTTCGTGCCATTCCTCGGCGTCTTGGTCTACCTCATCGCCCGCGGCGGCGGCATGACGCAGCGCACTATGGAGCAGCAGCAGCGGATCCAGGATCAGCAGGCTGAGTATGTGCGTTCAGTCGTCGCCACGAGTGGTGGCGGCTCGAGCGCCGATCAGATCGCGTCCGCCAAACAACTCCTCGACGCGGGAACGATCAGCCAGGCCGAGTTCGACCAGCTGAAGGCGAAGGCTCTCACATGAGGCTGTGTCGGTAAGCCGCCTTGTCGATGATGGTGCCGCGCAGCCAGACCAGCGCGCGGTGAGGGAGTTAGCGCGGTACGAGCTTGATCGTTGAGTTTCGTGCTGCTGGGCGACGACGCCGCCGATGATGCGGTCCCGGTGGCGTCGGTACTTGGTGCGGTATGCGGCGTCGATCCGCTCGTTGAGTGCCGGATCGGTGTTGCGTGGCGCTCATGCCAGCTCGATCTGCGGATATGCCGGGCGCCACATCGCCTCGTGAATCTGTTGGACTGGGTTGTCGAGATCTACCTGGGCCAGCCCTTCCGAGCCCGCCGCGCGCGCGACGGCGACTCCGACCGCCGCTGACACCAAACGCAGCTGGTCTACCGGCGGCAGCAGCGACGCGCCAGTGGTCGTGGCGTCAGACAGCGCTGAAACAGCGTCGGCCGCCGCCACCAGCATCCCGTCGGTGATCCGGCTCGCCCGCGCCACCGTCACACCAAGCCCGACGCCGGGGAAGACGAGCGCGTTGTTGGCTTGCGCGATCTGGTAGGTGCGACCTTCGTAGGTGACGGGCGCGAACGGACTGCCGGCCGCCACCAGGGCGCGTCCCTCGGTCCAACGGATCAGGTCATTGGGTAATGCCTCGCACTTCGACGTCGGGTTGGATAGCGGCATGATGATGGGGCGTTCCACTTTGGACGCCATCTGCCTGACGATCTGTTCGGTGAACGCGGCCGGCTGGGTCGACGTGCCGATCAGCATGGTGGGTTCTGCGTTTCGCACGATATCGGCGAGGGTGATGCCGTCGCCCTGGCTCGACCAGCCCGCGACCTCCGCTGCCGGTCGGGCGTACGGCACCTGGAAGTCGTGAGGGTTGGAGGCCGGGTCGTCGGTGATCAGTCCTGAACGATCAGTGACCCAGAACCGCCGCCTGGCCTCCTCCAAGGAGAGCCCTTCGCGGGTCATCACGTCGGCCATCATGTCTGCAACGCCGATGCCGGCGGTGCCTGCGCCGTGGATGACGACCCGCTGGTCCTGCAGGCGGGACCCGCCCGCCCGTACGGCTGAGAACGCGGCGGCCAGCACCACAGCCGCGGTGCCCTGCATGTCATCGTTGAAGGTGCAGACGTGGTCGGCGTACATGTTCAGAACGCGCCGGGCGTTGCTTATTCCGAAGTCCTCCCAATGCAGCATCGCGTTCGGGAACAGCTGTGTTGCGGTCGTGACGTAGGCGTCGATGAGGTCGTCGTAGCGCTGGTCGCGGACCCGGGCGTGCCGGTTGCCGAGGTACATCTCATCGTTGAGCAGCGCGAGGTTGTCCGTGCCCACGTCGAGGACGACAGGAATCACACGGCGTGGATGGATACCCGCTGCGGCGATATAGACCGCCAGCTTCCCGATGGCGATCTCGATTCCGCCGACGCCCCAGTCGCCGATGCCGAGGATGCCCTCGGAGTCGGTCGCGACGATGAGGTCAACGTCGTTAGGGCCCATCCCGTAGTTGCGAAACGATACTTCCACGGCCTCGATCGCGTCCACGGACAGGTACACCCCGCGGGCACGGCGAAACTCGTGGCTGAAGCGCTCGATGGCCTGTCCGATTGTGGGTGTGTAGACGATCGGCAGCATCTCCTGGATGTGCTCGGTGAGCAGCCGGTAGAACAGAACCTCGTTGCGGTCCCGGAGGTTCGCCAGGTACACGTTCTTGTTCAGGTCATCCGGCTGCCGGCTGTACTGGGCATAGGTGCGGCGTAGTTGTCCTTCCATCGTGGACACTCCGCTCGGCAGCAGGCCGGTCAGTCCGAGCGCATGACGTTCTCGTGGCGCAAATGCGGTGCCCCGGTTGATGAGCGGGGAAGACAAGATCGAACTTCCTCGTAGGCGCACCCGCGCGACCATTCCCTCGGGAGTCTGTGTGAGCTCGTACGGTCTTTCGGACATTGACGTCGCCCTCTCGAACGAGCTACCTGTTCTGGAGCAGGCACGGGTCGTAACGGTGACCTCGCAAGCACCGCCAGCGCACCATTTCTTGGCCGCGCCTGAATCGCATGACTTAAGGAGTGGGAAATGTGGAGATACATCACTGAGTTTGCTGGCACCTTCAGCTTGGTTCTCACGCCGCGCTGGATTGTCAACATTTCCTAGACTGTTTAGCTCACAGAACGCGCCCGAGTGACATCGAAGGCAGCGCTGATGTCAGCAGCTGCGGCGTGAAGCTGCGATGCGATGACCCGTGCATCGGCCATACGAATGCGGCTACTGGGACCCGATATCGAAATCGCCGCGGTGAAAGGGAGGTCCTCGAGTGGCACAGCAATGCAGCGAACGCCAAGTTCCTGCTCACCATCATCGATGGCGTACCTGTTCTTTCGGACGTGTGCCAAATCATCGAGCAGCGCACCTGGGGTAGTGAGGGTGTGCTCAGTGATCGAGGGCATACCTGCCCTGCGCAGAATCGTGAAGACCTTCTCATCGGGAAGGGTCGATAGTAAGGCCTTGCCCACGCCCGTTGAGTGCAGCGGCACTACTCGACCGACTTCGGTGAACATGCGGACAAAATTAGGAGAAGGTACTTGGGCGACATAGACGCACGCGTCGCCCTCGAGCATGGCCATATTGGCGGTCTCGCCGCACTTGGCTACTACCCGTGCGAGATGCGGCATAGCCGAGGAACCGAGCGTGCGGCTGGCCGACTCTCCCAGCCTGATCATCCGGGGACCGAGTGCGTATCGCTTCGACGACTCCTGCCGTACGTATCCGTCGTTGATCAAAGAACGCAGCAGGCGGTGAATGGTCGGCATCGGGAGGCCGGTGAGCCGTGTCAGTTCGGAGAGGCTGCGGGAGCCACCCTCGTCTGCCAGATGCTCTAGCAGCTGGAACACACGGTCCACTGACCGAACGCGCTCGCTTACACCCCCGCCTTCTTCCGTCATGTGGAATAGAATACCCGGTTGGTAGACTCATTCATTCGATTCGTCGGGACAGGGAGTTCTCGCCCGGGGATGCGCTTTCGATGAGTTTCCAGTTGATCCCAGGGCGCTTCTCCTGATATCTTTTCGTTTGCCAAAATCTTTATTTCGCAAGGTGGAAAGTATGGATCACGGGTTACCTTACGCCGCCAACTGTTCCCTACTGTTTGCCGAGCTTCCCCTACTGCAGCGCCCAGCCGCTGCGCGCGAGGCTGGATTTGATGCGGTGGAGTTCTGGTGGCCTTGGCCGGATCAGCCCGTACCAGCCGACCAAGACGTCGACCGGTTCGTGGCGGCTGTGCAGGACGCGGGCGTATCCCTCGTTGGTCTGAACTTCTTTGCCGGCGACCTGGCTGGGCCCGACTGTGGAGTTCTCTCGATTCCCGAACGAGGGAGCGAGTTCATCGACAACGTTGACGTCACCGTGGGGATCGGGGAGCGCCTCGGGGCTCGGGCATTCAACGCCCTCTACGGCAACCGCGTCGACAACTCCTCCCCGCAAGAGCAGGACCAGCTGGGGGTCGAGCAACTGACGGCGGCCGCACAGGCGGCAGCTCGAATCGGGGCAACCGTACTGCTGGAGCCGGTGAGCGGGCCCAAGCCATACCCGCTGCGCACCGCCTCGGATGTGGTGTCCGTCCTCGACCGGGTGGTGGCGGGCAGCGGAGTGACCAACGTCGGCTTCCTGTGCGACTTGTTCCACCTTGCCAACAATGGCGATGACCTTGATCGAGCGCTGGATCGATACAACGACCGGATCGCCCACGTGCAGATCGCGGACCACCCGGGCCGCCACGAGCCAGGCACTGGCACCCTCGACCTGGACCGTTACCTGCGGCGCATCGAAGACGGCGGCTACGCGGGCTATGTGGCACTCGAGTACATCCCCACCGGCGCGACAGTGGACAGCCTTGGGTGGCTCCCCCGGCAGCGCCGATCCCTTTCCCTCAACTGAAGAGCTAGGAGACACGCATGGCAACCATTGCGTTCATCGGGCTCGGCATCATGGGCGCCCCCATGGCCGGACACCTGGTACGGGCAGGACACGGCGTGGTCGGGTACAACCGCAGCCGGGGACCGGTGGACACGTTGATCGAGTCCGGCGGTCAAGGGGCTTCGTCAGTTGCCGAGGCGGTACGCGACGCCGACGTGATTATCACGATCGTCCCTGACTCTCCCGACGTGCAGGACGTGGCCCTAAACGAGGACGGGATCTACGCCAATGCGAAGCAGGGTGCGATTCACGTCGATATGTCCTCCATCCGCCCTGACGTATCGGTGCAGCTGGCGGAGGCCGGCAAGAAAGCCGGTATCCGTGTTATGGACGCCCCAGTCAGCGGCGGGGAAGCCGGGGCTAGGGAGGCGAAGCTGTCGATCATGGTCGGAGCCGAACCGGCCGACTTCGACGAGGTGAAACCCATTCTCGAAGCCATGGGCAGCACGATTGTGCTGGTGGGCCCACCGGGCTCCGGCCAGACAGTCAAGGCCGCGAATCAGCTGATCGTCGCCGGAAACTATGAGTTGGTAGCCGAGGCCATTGTCTTTCTCCGGGCGTACGGCGTGGACACCGAGGCGGCGCTTAAGGTGCTGGCGGGCGGACTTGCCGGCAGCGCGGTGTTGGACCGCAAGGGGGCCAGCATGCTGGCGGGCCAGTTCGAACCCGGCTTTCGAATCGACCTGCACCACAAGGACATGGGCATCATATTGGACGCGGCGCGGGCCAAGGAGGTGGTCATCCCGCTGGGCGCGGTCACCGCGCAGCTGATCGCTGCGTTGCGGGCGCAAGGGGATGGCGGGCTGGACCACTCGGCCTTGCTGCGGGGTGTAGAACGGCTCTCCGGCCAGAAAGTGAGCGGACAGTGAGCAAAATGCGCGCGGTCGACGCCGCCGTTAAGATCTTGGAACTGGAAGGCGCGACGCAGGCGTTTGGCTTGCCCGGTGCAGCGATCAACCCGTTCTACGACGCCATGCGTCGGCACGGCGGAATCCGGCACATCCTCGCCCGACACGTGGAGGGCGCTTCCCACATGGCCGAGGGATTCACTCGGGCCCAGGTCGGCAACATTGGCGTCTGTATCGGTACCTCCGGCCCTGCTGGCACCGACATGATCACCGGGCTCTACTCCGCGGCGGCAGACTCGATCCCGATCCTGTGCATCACCGGCCAGGCGCCGGTCGCTCGGCTCCACAAGGAGGATTTTCAGGCCGTCGACATCGCCTCCATCGCCGCGCCGCTCGCCAAGATGGCAGTTACCGTCCTGGAGCCCGCTCAGGTGCCGGGAGCGTTCCAGCAGGCGTTCCACCTGATGCGCTCCGGGCGGCCCGGGCCGGTGCTGATCGACCTGCCCTTCGACGTGCAGATGGTCGAGATCGACTTTGACCCCGACACCTACACATCGCTCCCGGTGTATAAGCCAGTGGCCAGCCGGGCGCAGGTCGCCAAGGCCTTGGACATGTTGCTGGCAGCCGAGCGGCCGCTGATCGTGGCCGGCGGCGGAGTGATCAATGCCGACGCGTCGGGGCTGTTGGTGGAATTCGCCGAGGCCCTGCAGGTTCCAGTCATTCCCACCCTGATGGGCTGGGGGGCGATCCCCGATGATCATCCGCTGATGGCCGGCATGGTCGGGCTACAGACCTCGCACCGCTACGGCAACGCCACCTTCTTGGAGTCCGACTTTGTACTCGGCATCGGCAACCGGTGGGCCAACCGGCACACCGGTGGGCTGGAGGTCTACCGGCGCGGCCGTAAGTTCGTCCACGTCGATATTGAGCCGACTCAGATCGGCCGGGTGTTTGCCCAGGACTACGGCATCGTGTCCGACGCCAAGGCGGCGCTGGAGCTTTTTGTCGAGGTAGCCAAGGAGCGTGCCACTTCGCACGAAGTTCCCGATTACGGCGTGTGGGTGAAGGACTGTCAGCAGCGTAAGCAGACCCTGCAACGTCGTACCCATTTCGACAACGTGCCGATGAAGCCGCAGCGGGTCTATGAGGAGATGAACAACTCGTTCGATCGGAACACCCGCTATGTCAGCACGATCGGCCTGTCCCAGATCGCAGGTGGCCAGTTCCTGCACGTGTACGGCCCGCGCAACTGGATCAACGCCGGCCAGGCCGGCCCGCTGGGCTGGACCCTGCCTGCTGCGCTAGGAGTGTGCGCTGCCGATCCCGACGCCACAGTTGTCGCGCTCTCCGGCGACTACGACTTCCAGTTCATGATCGAAGAGCTGGCCGTTGGCGCTCAGTTCAACCTGCCCTACATACATGTGGTGGTGAACAACGCCTACCTTGGCTTGATACGACAGTCCCAGCGTGGTTTCGACATGGATTACCACGTCCAGCTGTCGTTCGACAATGTCAATGCCCCTGAGATGAATGGCTACGGTGTTGATCATGTGAAGGTCGCCGAGGGCCTAGGATGCAAGGGCCTACGGGTGTTCGACCCGGCCCAAC
This sequence comes from uncultured Actinomycetota bacterium, assembly GCA_963840505.1. Classification (GTDB taxonomy): domain Bacteria; phylum Actinomycetota; class Actinomycetes; order Propionibacteriales; family Propionibacteriaceae; genus Microlunatus. The sequence goes on along the minus strand of CAWIZB010000017.1, from coordinate 19,991 downwards.
TACCCGATGCCTTCGAGCAGGCACGGAAGCTGATGGGTGAGTTCCGAGTGCCCGTCATAGTTGAAGTGATCTTGGAACGGGTCACCAACATCTCCATGGGCACTGAGATCGACGCGGTCACCGAGTTCGAGGAGCTGGCGGTCCGGGGCGAGGACGCGCCAACCGCCGTGATCTTGCTGGACTGATCAATGCGAGTTGTCGTTGCACCCGACAAGTTCAAGGGATCTTTGACCGCTGCCGAAGTGGCCGATGCTGTGGCGTCAGGGTTGCTAGCCGTAGCCCCGGACGCCGAGGTGGTGAGGGTGCCCATTGCCGACGGTGGGGATGGGACGGTGGCGGCGGCCCTGTCCCGCGGCTTCACTGCGGTGCCGGTGGAGGCCTCGGGGCCGACCGGTGAGCCAGTCTCGGCGACCTACGCCCGGCACGATCACCAGGCGGTGGTCGAACTTGCCGGTGTATGCGGGCTCGACTTGCTGCCCGACCGGCGACCAGACCCGCTCGGGGCCTCCACTTACGGCTTGGGTCAGGTGCTGGCACAGGCCATCACCCACGGCGCGACGGACATCGTGCTCGGCATCGGAGGGAGTGCCTCCACCGACGGCGGCGCCGGGATGGTCCAGGCTCTGGGCGCTCGGCTCCTCGATGAGCAAGGCCGCGATCTACCGCTTGGCGGCGGCGCGCTGCAGAACCTGGCCAGCCTCGACTTAACGGGGCTGGGGCAGGCGGTGGGCGACGTGCGAATTGTCGTCGCCAGCGATGTGGACAACCCCCTACTCGGTCCGCGGGGAGCCGCTGCCGTGTTCGGCCCCCAGAAGGGAGCCAGTCCTACCGACGTCTCCCACCTCGAGCGAGCCCTCACGGTGTGGGCGGAGCAGGTGGCCGAGGCGACCGGGACCGACCTCGCAAGCCGGGCCGGTGGGGGCGCGGCCGGGGGGACCGGCTTCGCAGCCATGGCCCTGCTGAACGCCGAGCTGCGGCCCGGTATCGAGCTGCTGCTGGAATGGCTGGACTTCGACCGTGCACTCGGCGGCGCGGACCTGGTGATCACCGGTGAAGGCTCGCTGGACGAGCAGTCATTGGCCGGTAAGGCCCCAGTAGGAGTGGCGAAGGCGGCGGCGCGATCAGGGGTAACCACGGTAGCGGTGGCTGGCCGCAGCCTATTGAGCGACGAGCGGTTGCATTCCGCTGGCATTACCCGGGCCTACCGGCTCGCCGACATCGAACCGGACGTCGACAAGAGCATGGCCAACGCTGCGACGCTGCTGCACGAGATGGGACGGCGCATCGCTAGCGATTGGCTTCTCGACTCGAGATGAGCGCAGCGCAGTCGCTGAAGCCTTCGTCAGCCGGGTCCGTGGCACCGAGCAGCGAACGGCCTCAGACCTGGCCACGGCGCAGCAACCGTCCGTGCGGATCGATGTAATCCACCTCCCTGCCTCGCACGAACGTACGCCGCGCCATCCCCGACAGCGTCTTGCCCTGGTAGGGGGTGAGGGGGTTCTTGTGGTGCAGTTTGGCGGCATCGACGACGAAGGCCTGGTCGGGAGCGAAGACTGCTAGGTCGGCGTCGAAGCCGAGGGCCAGCTTCCCTTTGGCGGGCAGGCCGACACGCTGCGCCGGCTTGGTGGCCATCCACTCGACCACCTGCTCCAGCCCGAGGCCCCGTCGCCGCGCCTCCGTCCAGATCAGCGACAGCCCGAGCTGTATCGAGGCGATACCGCCCCAGGCCACGCCGAAGTCGCCGTTCTCCAGGTCCTTGAGCTCCAGAGTGGAGGGTGAGTGGTCGGACGTGATGTCGTCGATCGTCCCGTCCAGCAGCGCCTCCCAGAGCAGTTCCCGGTTCGCGACCTCTCGGATGGGCGGGCAGCACTTGTAGGCGGTGGCCCCATGGGGAATCTCCTCAGCGAACAGGGTCAGGTAGTGCGGGCAGGTCTCGACCGTGAGCCGTAGCCCGTCAGCCTTTGCCGAGCGAATCATCGGCAGCGCGTCGGACGAGGACAAGTGCAGAATGTGGGCGCTGGCCCCAGTCCAGCGGACCCGCTCGATCAGCTCCGCGATGGCCAGGTTCTCCGCGCCGCGGGGTCGCGAACCAAGAAAGCGCAAGTACTCGTCGCCCTCAGCCTTGGGCGCCCGGTCGATGGCCCGGGAGTTCTCGGCGTGCACGATCAGGACGGCGTCGTAAGTCGCGAGCTCGGCGAGGTAGTCCTCGACCTCCTCAGGATCGAGCTGGGGGAACTCGTCCACCCCGGAGAACAGCAGGAAGCACTTGAAGCCGAAGACGCCCTCGTCGTGCAGGGAGCGCAGATCGCCCAGATTGCCGGGCACCGCGCCGCCCCAGAACCCTACGTCCACGAACGCCTGGGGCCGGGCGTGCAAGCGTTTGAGCTGCAGAGCAGGCACGTTGACCGTGGAGGGAACGGAGTTCAACGGCATGTCGATGATCGTTGTGACTCCCCCGGCGGCCGCAGCCTTGGTCGCGGACGCGAAACCCTCCCACTCGGTACGCCCCGGCTCGTTGACATGCACGTGGGTGTCCACCAGCCCGGGAATCAGCGCTTCGTCGTCGGCGAGCTCGACGGTCGAGGCCGCGGTGAGTCCACTGCCCAGCGGTTCGATGGCCACGATCCGGCCGTCGCGGATGCCGACCTCGCGGGCGACCACGCCGGCGGTAGTCAAGATCTGCCGCCCCCGAATTACCAGGTCCAGGTCGGCCTGCTGCTCGCCGCGCTCTACCCCGCCGGGTGATTCTTCCCTCTGGTCCGGGTGGCTCCGGAGATACTCCTCGATCTGCTGGCGGATCTGCTCCGGGTCGTTGACGCCGTGCAGGCCGCTGCGCTCGTGCTCAGCCATGTCTCTCCTGAAGTTCGACCTGCCTGTGCTTAGTGTCGTGCCTCCTAGGACTCTTTGCGGTTCGCGCCGCCCAGGCACGCACCTCGCGGCGTTCTCCTCGGTCGACATACGACCCGGTATCCCTCCCTCGTCGGCCTTGCGATGCACGCACCTGAACGACGCCAACCGCTAAGGAACCTAGGAGGCACGACACTAGGCCGGGTCTCGGGACTCGACCACCGCAGCGCGCAGGGTCAGCAGAAGCCAGCGACACCGGCCCAGGCCTGGTCTGCGGTGGCACTGCCCTTGCGTTGGATCGTCGCCTCAATAAGACCGTACGGCCGGTCGGCGGCGTAGAACACCTCACCAGGATTATCGAGGCCGCAGAACGACAGGTCGGACAGGAAGTGGTGCTTGTTGGGGCACGAGAACCTGATCTCATCGATCTCGTCACAAGCGTCGATCACGGCTGCGGCCATTTTGTATAGATCTTGCTGGAGCGCCTTCGAATAGCCCTCCGAAAAGCTGGTCAGGATAACTTGCATGATGCTGTCGTAGACCGCGTTGAAGTCTAGGTCGGTGGTGTTGTAACGCCACTTCGTGCCGATATCGGTGGCCAAGATCCGGTCCTCGGTCTCCTGGAGTGTCGTGTACTTGTCCCTCGGGAAACCGACGAAGCCGGACTGGGTGGTCTTCATCACCGTGAGCCCGTAGAAACCAGAGAGCATTGTGTCGGTGCCTTCGTCGCGAACCAGCACCGCGGTCCGGACTTCGGGCGAGCCCCGATAGAAGGCGTGGTCGTGGTCATTGATGCGAGTCCAGCCGTACTGATCTGCTGCCCAGCGCCCGCCGCTCACCCAGTCGAACTCTTTGGTGAAGTGGTCGGCGAGCCGCAACAGAAAGCTTTCCGGAGAACTAATGCCGTCCTTGGCGAACGCGAAGATGGTGTTCTTCTGAGTGTCGGTTGCCACCACGTGGGCGTTGTCTCCCTCGGTGTGCGCTGCCTCGAAGTCACCGCGCAGTTGGGAGGTGACGTTGAGGTCCGCCACCTCATGCCGGTCAGTGTCACGGGTGACCCGGACCACGCGGTTCTCCGCCTTGCCGTACTGATTGGCACCCAGCTGGACTTCAGCCATTTCCGAATCTCCTTTGGTTGTTTGGGGGATGGACTTGTCGGGAGCGGTCAATGTAAGCGCTCAGCTGCCGCGGTAGGTGGTGTAGGAGTACGGGCTGAGTAGCAGCGGCACGTGATAGTGCGCCTGGTCCGGTGCAACGATGAAGTTCACCACCACGAATGGGTAGAAGGTGTCCTGGCCCTTCCCGGCGAAGTACTCGCCAGTGGCGAACTGGACCCGGTAGTCGCCGGCTTCGAGCCGGTCCGGGCCGAGATTGGAAACGCGCCCGTCGGCATCGGTGACCGCGTCGCCGAGCACCTCGCCGTCTTGGGTCTCCAGCCTCACCGCGACTCCGGAGGCCGGCGTTCCGGCGAGAGCGTCGAGGATGTGGGCAGAGATGAAGCTCATGGTGCCATCACCCCGGCCAGCCGGAGCAGCGCAATTTCACGGAGCTGGTCAGCCACAACCGAACGCTCAGCTGCAGGCCATAGATGAACATCTGCCCGAACGGCAGCACCTGGTCGAGCGGATGCTTATCGGATGTGGCGACTGTCGACCCTACGGCCATGACCTAAGCCTCCTAAATACCGCAAATTTCCGATTCATGGAATTTTATTTTTGTTTCGTGAAAGTACTTCGTTCCTCGTCTCCGCTGTCAACCGAGTCAAACCCCTACTTGCCTTCGCAGCTCAACGACGTGGGAGGCGGCGTCGACGTGGTACTGGGCGGACTGGAGCACGCCCTCGGCGTCGACGATGAAGGTGGAGCGGAGCGGACCGGTAGTGGCTTGTCCATTGACAGTTTTAGGCCCCCACGCTCCCCACCGCCGCGCTGTCGTGCAGCCGGGGTCTGAAAGCAGGTCGTGATTCACCGCATTGGCGGAGCGGAACTCGCGCAGCCGGGAGGGTGGATCGCCGGACACGCCGAGTAGCACATAGCCAGCCGCGGCGAGAGCGGCCCGGTTGTCGCGGAAGTCGCATACCTCGGTGGTGCAGCCAGGAGAGAACGCCTCGGGGAAGAAGTAGACGATGACCGGATGACCACGCAAGCCGGCAAGGCTGACCAGCTGTTCATCCTGGTTCTCAAGCTCCAACTCCGGCGCCTGGTCACCAGGCCGCAAAACAATAGACATCAGAAGAGCTTTCTTTAAAGCGGCTAGAGAAACTGTCGGCTGAGCCGGGAGTGTCGGTTGACGTCCTTGTACAGCAGGTAGCGGAACCTTCCTGGCCCGCCGGCGTAGCAGGCTTGCGGGCAGAAGGCCCTCAGCCACATGAAGTCGCCCTCCTGCACCTCCACCCAATCGGTGTTGAGGCGGTAGACCGCCTTGCCCTCCAAGACGTACAGGCCGTGCTCCATGACGTGGGTCTCGGCGAACGGAATCACTGCGCCGGGCTCAAAGGTGACGATGTTGACGTGCATGTCGTGGCGCAGGTCGGCGGGGTCGACGAATCGGGTAGTGACCCAACGGTTGTCCGTGCCCGGCATGGGGATCGGCTCGATCTCGCGCTCGTTCGTGACAAAGGCCAGAGGTATTTCCAGGCCATCAACGGCCTCGTACGCCTTGCGAATCCAATGGAACCGCAACGGCTGCGGTCCATCGTTGCGCAGCGTCCAGCGCTGGCCCGGCGGCAGATAGGCGTATCCACCAGGGCCCAGGGCATGCCTGTCGTCGTCGACGGTGAGCTGCATCTCCCCCTCAACCACGAACAGCACGCCTTCTGCGCTCGGGTCAAGCTCGGCACGCTCGCTGCCTCCGCCCGGAGCGACCTCGACGATGTATTGCGAGAAGGTCTCGGCGAAACCCGACAACGGCCGCGCAATCACCCACAATCGGGTGTCGTCCCAGAAGGGGAGGTAGCTGGTGACGATGTCGCGCATCACTCCGCGCGGAAGCACCGCGTACGCCTCGGTGAACATTGCCCGATCGGTGAGCAGCTCAGTCTGGGGCGGATGCCCCCCAGTCGGGGCGTAGTAACCGCTTTCGTTCGTTGCCGCATCGGCCCGCTGCTGCGGGTCCGTCCTCGTTCCCGTACTGATGGTCACCGTGTTACTCCTTCATCTGTTCCCCGATGCGTAGCGGACCCTGGCGGCTGCCGAGGTCCCGGACTTGAGGCTTCAGCCGGACCGGATTGCGAGGTTGTCCGTATCGGACTTCGGCCTGGATAGCTCCGCCAGCTGGTCGGCACTAAGCGGGACGGCTGCTTCGAGCTCGGCATCGTCCAGCGCCCCGCAGCTGTAGCCGCGGTGGAGGTAACGAGCCAATGCCCGCGCGGTGGCCGGCTCGTCCAGCACGTCCGACTCCGACTTGGACAGGTAGGCCGACAGACGCTCGGTGGCTCGGGTAAAGCCTTCCCGGTAGAACGCAAAGTTGGCCACGAAGCGAGTTGGCAAGTGCCCGAAGTGCATGTCCCACCCTTGGTAGTAGGCGCGTTCGAGACTGCGCCGGACCAGCGAGTGGTGCAGTCGCCAGGCATCGCGGACTTGGTCGGCTGTCCCTATCGGGAGGACGTTGGTGGATCCGTCCGACAGGTGCACCCCGGTTCCTGCGACGGCGGCCTGCATCACCTCCTTGGCGTAGTCGGCCGCCGGATGTGCCAGCGATTGGTACGCCGCAGAGACCCCCAAGGAGGCGCTGTAGTCATAAGTGCCGTAGTGCAGCGACGTTACGCGGCCGTCACCGGCGTGCAGCGCGAGAGCGATCTCGGCCCGCCCGTCGGCGCTGAGGATCAGGGGCGGCGTCTCGACCTGGATCTCAAAGCGGAGCTGGCCCGGGCTCAGCCCCGCGGCCGTCTCGTAGGCGGTGCAGACATCCACCATGGCCTCGACCTGGCTCGCCGTGCTCACCTTCGGCAACGTGATCTGCAAGCCGTCGGGCAGCGGGCCAGCCTCCAGCAGGGTGCTCAGGAACAAGTCGAGCGTGCGCAGCCCACGACGCCGGGTGGGCTCCTCGAGACACTTGAACCGTAGGCCGACGAAGGCTGGGGCGGTTCCCTCCCCGATCGCCTTGGCCAGGTCCCCGGCGACTCGCACGGCGTCGGCGTCCTCAATCTCGTCCGGTCGGGCCCCGTAGCCGTCTTCGAAGTCGAGTCGGAGGTCCTCGATGGGCTCTCGGTCGAGCTTGGCGGTCACCTTGGGCGCCACCTCGCCGGCCAGATCGTCGGGCAGGCCGAGCTCGGCACACAGCCACTCAATCCCGCCGTGCTGGTCGACGAGGGCTGCGGCCTGACTTCCCCACTGGTGTGGCAGGTCCGTGGTGTATTGGTCGGCCGGCACGTAGACGGTGTGCACCGGCTGCCGGCGGCCGTCCTCGCCGGGGTAGGCGCGGGCTAGCAGGGCGTCGGTGGCGGTCAGCCGTTCGTCGACCTGGGCAAGGACCTCCTCGGGAAGCCGGATCGGAACCGGGACGGCCGGACGGGCAGCGGTCATTTCACCAGCTCGTACGCCGGAAGGGTCAGGAAGTCGGTGAAGGCGTCGCTCAGGCACAAGTCGCTGATCAACTTCTTGGCCGGCTGGTAATAGCGCTCGAAGTCTTCCGACGGCACTTCACCACGGAGCCGTTCAACCTCCTCGTCGAGGAGGCGGGATACCAGTTCGGTGGTGACCGTCTCTCCGGTGTCGGCAAGTTTGACCTGGTTATACCGCAATTGCCACACCTGGGAACGAGAGATCTCGGCAGTGGCGGCGTCTTCCATCAAGTTGTGAATGGCGACCGCACCGTTGCCCGACAGCCACACCGCCGTGTACGCCACCGCGACGTAAAGGTTGTCCCGCAGGCCGTGCTCGGTATTGCTGCCCTCAGCTGATCGCACGTCGAGCAGCTGCTCTGCTGTCACCCGTACCTCGTCCCGGCGCCGGTCCAGCTGGTTCCGCCGTGCGCCGAGCACGCCGTCGAACACTTCCTGGCAGACCGGGACCAGGTCAGGGTGGGCCACCCAGGATCCATCGAAGCCGTCGCCAGCTTCCCGGGTTTTATCCGCTTTGACCTTGGCGAAGGCGGTGGCATTGATCTCAGGGTCCTTGCGGCTGGGGATGAACGCCGCCATGCCCCCCATCGCGAACGCGCCCCGTTTGTGGCACGTCTTGACCAGCAGCTCGGTGTAGGCGCGCATGAATGCCGCGGTCATCGTGATGTCAGCGCGGTCCACAAGCACGAAATCCGGGCCGGCATCCCGGAAGTACTTGATGATGCTGAACAGGTAGTCCCACCGGCCGGCGTTCAGTCCGCTTGCATGGTCGCGAAGCTCGTACAAGATCTCGTCCATCTCGAATGCGGCCGGGATGGTTTCAATCAGCACGGTGGCGCGAATGGTGCCATGCGGGATGCCCAATTCGGCTTGGGCAAAGGTGAAGATGTCGTTCCATAGCCGGGCTTCGAGGTGGCTCTCCAACTTGGGCAGGTAGTAGTACGGGCCGTGCCCGTTGTCGATCAAGAGCTTGGCCAAATGAAAGAAGTGCAGGCCGAAGTCCACCAAGGCGCCGACGCCCGGCTTGTCGTCTACCAGAACATGTGCCTCGGGCAGATGCCAGCCGCGGGGCCTTGTGACGACGACGGCGATAGGCGCGTCGGTTCGAAGCGCGTAGTCCTTGCCGCCCACGGAAACGGCGAGCGTACCGCGAGCGCCATCGCGCAAGTTGAGAATCGCATCGATCACGTTCGGCCACTTGGGGCAACTGGCGTCTTCCAGATCGGCCAGCCACACCTTCGCGCCAGAGTTGAGCGCGTTAATGGCCATCTTCGCCGGAGTTGCCGGTCCGGTCATCTCCACCCGGCGGTCCTGTAGCGGCGGAGGTGCGGGAGCCACCCTCCAGTCGCCGTTCCGGACGCCCGCGGTCTCCGGCAGGAATTCCAGGCTCCGAGCCTTCGCAGCCCGCTCCCGCTTGGCACCGCGAGCCGCGAGCAATTCATCGCGACGAGCCGCGAAGCGGGTATGCAGCGACTCGACGAATGCCAGCGCCTCGGGTGTGAGGATCTCCTCGGCACGCTCGATCGGGACAGGATCTGTCAGTTCGAGAGACATCCGGAGTGAGCCTTCCTAGGAGTGGATCAGGTGAGCTGACTGAACGACGCGGCTAGAGTCGCTTGCTGTGATCACGCCCTCCGCAACTGCCGCCAAGCACATCGAGGACAGCGAGGACCCGCTGCCGCGCTCATCCCCCGAGGTGTTGCAGGTGATCGCCACTACTACATTCTTGTGCGTGGACTCGACTACGTCGAGGGCGGCGATCCTCGGGGCCGCCGACGCCACAGCCGGTACGCGTTTCGGGTAAGCGTTGAAGCCAGCGGTAGCAGCAACTCGACTGGCGTAACCCGGGCTAGGACTAAACATAGGAGTTCCTCCCCCCAACCTCGTCGCAACCATGGCCCGGCGACTTCCGTATGGCGGATAATAGGTTTTGGCCAACGAAAAGACAAGCTGAGTGTGTGTGTCCGAGGTTGCCGGCTAGCCGGATGCAATCCTTGCCTCCTTGCGGGAGTCGCGCGCGTTCGTCCTGAAGGAATGGTTGGGGCACATACAGTGCGGAGAGGTAGTGGATGCGTCGGCCAACGACCATCCTCACCAGTCCACATAGGAAACAGCGTCGGGCCTCCCATCGGAGTCGGTTGCCACGAAGATGATCACGCACTCAGTGGCTTGATGTGGAGCACCGCCGCGTACATCTCCGGCGCGCGGTGCGGCGAACGCCCAGCGTGGCGAGGTCCACGGTTTCCGTGCCCTTGACGGTGTGGTGCCCGCGGAGGTACGGTCGCCCAGATAGTGGAATGATCCTTTCGCATTACGGAAACTGAGCTGACGCTCGCGTGCGCTGGCTCCCGGGCGCGGAGAAGAGGTCACCATGCTGGTTGCCAGACCAACGACCCTCTCGGGCGTCTTCGACGTCGACGCGGTACGGCCGGACCACATCGCTTCTTCCGCTGACCCAGCCGCTTCGACGGGCTGACTCGAAACCAACGACCACCAGTGCGTCGCGACTCATGCCAGCCGCGGCACAGAAGGGGAGGGATCAGAATGGCGCAGGACGTCGCACGAACCGAGGAGAAACCTGCGGTCCACCCCGTCGACCAACTGCTGCCGGTACCCAAGCTGGCCGTCTACGGGTTCCAGCACGTGCTGGCGTTCTACGCAGGCGCGGTGATCGTCCCGATTCTGCTCGGCAGTGCGATCGATCTGACCCCGGAGCAGCTGGGGTATCTGATCAACGCCGACCTGTTCACCTGTGGGATCGCGTCGATCATCCAGACGATCGGCTTCTGGAAGATTGGCGTGCGGTTGCCCCTGCTGCAGGGCGTCACCTTCGCCGCCGTGTCGCCGATGATCAGCATCGGACTGGCCGAGGGCGGCGGCGTGCCCGGGCTGCGGGCGATCTTCGGCGCCGTCATCATCGCCGGGATCGTCACCTTCGTGGTCGCACCGTTCTTCGCCAACCTCATCCGGCTGTTCCCGCCCGTCGTCACCGGCACCGTCATCACGATCATCGGGGTTGTGCTGCTGTCCGTGGCTGCGCTGGACGCCGGTGGTGGAGGCGCCAGCCAGTTCACCGAGCCGCCGACATTCGGTGCGCTGCGCAACCTCGCGCTGGCAGGCTTCACGCTGGTCTTCATCCTCGCGCTCTACAGGTTCTTCAAGGGGTTTGTGGCGACGATCGCCGTGCTGATCGGGCTCGTCGTCGGCACGGCCGTCGGGGCGATCTTCGGCTTCACCGACTTCAGCCGGGTTGCGGACGCGCCCTGGTTCGGCGTGACCACGCCGTTCCACTTCGGAGCACCGACCTTCAACGCCGCAGCCATCATCGCCATGGTCATCGTCATGCTGATCACCATGGTCGAGACCACCGGTGACGTCTTCGCGTGCGCCGACATCGTCGAGAAACCGGTCGACAAGACCGACGTGGCTCGTGCGCTGCGTGCCGACGGTCTGGCCACGACGCTCGGCGGCATCCTGAACTCGTTCCCCTACACCTGCTTCGCCGAGAACGTTGGGCTGGTCCGGCTGACCAAGGTCAAGAGCCGGTACGTGGTGGCGACCGCCGGCCTGTTCATGATGATCATCGGCATCTTCCCCAAGGTGGGGGCAGCCGTGGCGGCCATCCCGCCGCCAGTGCTGGGCGGAGCGGCGTATCGCGCTCTTCGGCACCGTTGCCGTGGTCGGGATCCAGATCCTGCGCCGGGTGGACTTCCACGACGAGCGCAACGTCATCATCCTGGCGATCAGCCTGGCCATGGCGATCACGCCGACGGTCTACCCAACGATCTTTACGGAGTTCCCCCAAGGCGTACGAACGATCATCAGCAGCGGCATCACCATGGGCAGCATCACCGCGATCCTGCTGAACCTGATCTTCAACGTCTGGGGTGGCAAGAGCAACCTGGTGACCAAAGTGCTTCCCACCCCGCAGCGTGACGAGGTGTACAGCATCGACCAGGTCAACCAGATGGACCGCGAGCAGTTCGTCGCCGAGTTCGGTGGGCTGTTCCAGGGCCCGCCCTGGATCGCCGAGCAGGCGTACGACGCCCGCCCGTTCGAGGACGTGTACGCGCTGCGGCGGGCCTTCCACAACGCCCTCTTCGAGGCGCCGCCCGATCGGCAGCTCGAGCTCATCCAGTCGTATCCAGATATCGGAAGTGTGTTCCGCCCGGACACGACCGGCGTCGGTGCTATCGGTGAAGGATCAGGCGTTCGCTGGACTCGACCGCCTCGACAGTGACGAGCACCACAACCTCAACGATCTCACCTCCGAGTACCGGAAGAAGTTCGGCTTCCCGCTGATCATCGCCGTTCGCGAGAACACCAAGGAGACGATCCTGCGTTCGGGCAACGCCCGGCTGAACAACTCTCCCGCCGCTGAGCAGGCGACGGCCCTCGTCGAGATCGCGAAGATCGCGAACCTGCGACTTCTGGACCTGGTTGAGGAACCGGACATCGTTCCGGCATGACCCGAACGGTCCTGCGCGGGGCCCGTTGGCCCGGCGATGTGGCGTGGTCCAGACGGCCGCATCACCGCCGTCGGGTCGGTCCCGGCAGAGGATGGCGACGAGGTCGTCCGGGTCGACGGCGACATCGTCACCGCCGGCCTGATCAACACCCACCACCACTTCTACCAGTGGATGACCCGCGGCTGGGCGTTCGACTGCACCCTGTTCGGCTGGCTGACGACCTTGTACCCGGTATGGGCCCGGCTCACGCCGGAGGACGTGGAGGTGGCCTCGGCCGTGGCCATGGGCGAGCTCGCCCTGACCGGCTGCACCACCGCCGCCGACCACCACTACATCGTCCCGGGCGGCGACGACTCGGTGTTCGACGCCATCGCCTCGGCGGCCAGGACCATCGGCATCCGGGCCCACATCGCCCGCGGCTCCATGGACCTGGGCCAGAGCAGAGGGCGGCCTGCCCCCGGACTCGGTGGTCGAGGATCTGGACGCCATCCTGGCCTCGACCCAGGCGGTGTACGAGCGGCTGCACGACGGCGACCGGGTCGTGGTCACCGTCGCCCCCTGCAGCCCCTTCAGCGTCACCACGGAGCTGATGACCTCCTCGGCCGAGCTGGCCCGGCGCCTCGGGCTGCGGCTGCACACTCACCTGGCCGAAACCCTGGACGAGGAGCAGAGCTGCCTGGAGCGGTTCGGCAAGCGGCCGCTGGCGGTTCTGGACGAGATCGGCTGGATCGCCCCCGACGTCTGGGTGGCGCATGGGATCCACTTCGACGACGCCGAGGTGGCGCGCTTGGGCGAGACGCGGCACCGGGATCGCCCACTGCCCGTCCAGCAACTGCCGGCTCGGGTCGGGCATCGCCCGGGTGGTCGACCTGACGGCCGCCGGTGCTCCGGTGGGGCTGGGCGTGGACGGGGTGGCCAGCAACGAGATCGGCGGGCTGTTCCCGGAGCTGCGGATGGCGCTGTTCCTGGCCCGCCAGCGCGACCTCGGCTCGACCACCTTCGTGCCGGCAGACGCGCTGCGCGCTGGCCACCGAGGGCGGCGCCCGCTGCCTTGGCCGCGACGACGTCGGCCGCCTCGAGCCCGGCTACAAGGCCGACGTGGTCGTTTGGCCGGGCGACGACTTGGCCGACGTCCTCGATCCGGTCGCCGGGCTGGTGCTAGGCCCGGAGCGGACCGCCCGGCACGTTTTCGTCGACGGCACCGCCGTCGTGCGCGACCGACACCTTGTCAACGGGGATATCGAGGCGTTGCACGCCGATCTTGCCCGGCGGGCCCGTCGGCTCTGGCCGGATGGCGCCGGCTGATGAGCACCACCGAGGAGCGGCAGCTGCGGTGGTTCAACGAGCTGTCCAAGAAGGAGGCAGTCGGCGCGCTATTGCTGGTGTGCCATTCGCGCAAGTGGGCCACTCAGGTGGCGGCCGGGCGCCCGTACGAGGACGCTGACACGCTGCTGGAAGCCGCCGACCGGACCTGGCTTGCGATGGATCCGCAGGATTGGCTTGAAGCGCTCGACGCGCACCCACGCATCGGGGAGCGCGGCGGCAAATCCGCCGAATTCTCCAAGCGGGAGCAGGCTGGCGTCGGCGATGCCGGCCAGGACGTGCAGGCGGCCATCGCAGCCGGTAACGCCGAGTACGAAGAGCGGTTCGGGCACGTGTTCCTTATCTCGGCCGCCGGCCGCTCCGCCGAGGAGATTCTGGCCGCGCTCACCGACAGGCTCGACAACGACCCCGACACCGAGCTGCGTGTGGCCGCCGAGGAACACCGGCGCATCACCCGATTACGGATTGAGCGACTGCTCGAGATGTGACAGCCACTGCCGGGAGCCTCGGGCCACCAACAGCGACGTCGGGGTGGCTCATTCGCTGAGCTGGACGCCGCCGATCCACACGCTCGCGACGTCGGCATCGGTGCCGAGGGCGAACACCTTGGCGAGCGCCTGGTCGGCCGAGTCGGCGTTGCGCAACCCGCAATCGAGTGTCGAGCCCTCGACCGGACGTAGCCACACCCCGTCGAACTCACTCCCGATCGAGAACTCGCCCACCTGACCCGCCAGCCCGAGCGCCGCGGCACCGGATGCCGTGGCCAGGTACAGCAGATGCGGGGAGGTCAGCGGGAGACCGGCCTCACCCAACAGCTGCTGCATGAAGTACGCCTGCAGGCCTTCCTTGAGCAACGAAAACCCGGTGCCGGCGCCGACGTCCGATCCCAGCGCGACTCGAACCCCGCTCGCGACGTGCTCGCGCAGCGGGAAAAGACCACTGCCGAGGGCCGAGTTGCTGGTTGGGCAGTGCGCGACGCTCGCCTCGGCCTGGGCCAGCGCTGCCAGTTCCGCCGCCGACGCGTGGAGGTTGTGGGCGAAGACGCTTCGCTTGCCGACCAGCTGATGTCGGCCGTACGTCGCGAGGTAGTCGGCGCTGTCGGGGAATAGCTCGGTCACGGCTGCGATCTCGGCGGGGTTCTCGTTGATGTGGGAGGTGAACCACGATCCGTCGACGTCCTTGTGCAGGGCACCGCAGGAGTCCAGGAGGGCATCGGAGCACGACAACGAGAAGCGCGGGGTGACCGCATAGCGCAGCCGCCCCGATCCGTGCCACCGCTCGGCCAGCGCACGGCCCTCGTCGTACGCGCGCTCGGGCGTGGTCAGCAGGTCATCGCGGAGAACCCGGTCGCTGACCACCAATCCGGCCGTGACACGGACGCCGCGCTGCGAGGCCTCCGCGAACAGGACATCGACCGCGGCCGGGTAGTGGGCTCCGAAGACCAACGCGGTGGTGGTGCCGGCCCTCACCAGCCCGGTCAGGAAGTCGCGAGCCACGTCACGGGCGTAGTCCACGTCGGCCAGCCTGGCCTCCTCGGGCAGCGCGCTGCGCTCGAGCCAGTCGAGCAACGGCATGCCGAGCGCGCCGATCATGCGCACCTGCGGGAAGTGCACGTGGGTGTCGACGAACCCGGGCAGGACGAGGCCCGCGGTCAGGTCGACAATCTGCTCGCCGGGGTGGCTGCGCCGCAGCTCGGCGAGCGTTCCGCGCGCGGCGACGACGCCGTCGCGCACCAGCAGTGCGTCTGCCGTGCGCAGCGTGCCGCCGGTGAAGGGGCTGTCCGGGACGTCGAGGAAGGTTCCGTGGAAGATCGTCATCGGCGCTCGTCGATCGGCTCGGGCTCAGCCTCGGCGATGGCCCCGGCCTGCTCGATCGACCCGGTCTGCTGGCCGCGGGCGGCGGCCGGCTCTCGCTCGAAGGCGAGCAGCAGTGCGGCCGCGACCCCCACGGCGATGGTGGCAGGATCCTTGCCGGTCAGCTCCGGCAGGCCGATCGGAGTCGTCACCCGCTCCAGCGCAGCCGGCTCGTGCCCGTCGTCCAGGAGCTTCTTGCGGAACCGGGTCCACTTGGCCGACGAGCCGATCAGCCCGATCGAGCCGAGGTGGTCGGTGCGCAGCGCAGCGTCGATCAGGGCGGCATCCTCGGCGTGGTCGTGAGTCATCACCAGCACGTGGGCGCCGGCCGGCAGCTCGCCGAGCACCAGCTCGGGCAGCACCGGCACGTGGTGGGTGTGGATTCGCGCGGTCGCGTCGGCGAGCGGAGCGAGCGCGACATCGCTGAGCTGTTGCGGCCGGGAGTCGACCAGGTGCAGGTCGAGGTTGTGTCGGGCCAGGATACGGGCCAGCTCTAACCCGACGTGGCCGACACCGAAGATGGCCACCGCAGGCAGGACGGGCAGCGGGTCGAGCAGCACGGTCACCTCGCCACCGCAGCACTGCACACCGTGCTCGACGGGTGCCTTGTCCGACAGGTTCGCGGTGAAGGTCGTCGGTTCGGCCGCAAACTCGGCGAGCAAAGCGCGGGCCCGGTTGACGGCAACCGCCTCGACGTTGCCGCCCCCGATCGAGCCCCAGGTCTCCTCCGCCGAGACCACCATCTTCGCTCCCGCCGCGCGCGGAGAATGCCCGCGAACGGTTGCAAGCGTCACCAACACTCCCGCTTCCCGGCGGGAGCGAAGACGTTCGACAGCGGTCAACCAGTCCATGCCGTCAGACCTTGGTCAGCCTAGACACGCGGTGGCTGGACTGCCACACCTCGGACTCGGGATGGCGGTCGGGCACGTTCGGGTCGGACGGCTCTGGGTGGGCACCGCCGACGCCCTCGGTGACATGGCCGCGCTCGTGACCCTTCGCCGCCTCGGTCAGCGCCCACCACACCGCCTCTGGGGTGGCCGGCGAAGCTAGGTCGACGCTGGTGCCCTCGGGACCGAACGCCGCCGCGGCTTGCCGGAGCGCTTCGCGCACCGAGAACGCCAGCATCAAGGGTGGCTCGCCGACGGCCTTCGAGCCGTACACTGCACCCTCCTCGTGGGCCCGCTCGAGCAGCGTCACGTTGAACTCGGTGGGCAGCTCGGAGAAGCTGGGCAGCTTGTACGTGCTCGCCGCCTGGGTGGACAGCCGACCGCGGTTGGGCCCGTCACTCTCGTCCCACCGCAGGTCTTCCAGCGTCAGCCACCCGGCGCCCTGGACGAAGCCGCCCTCGATCTGGCCGATGTCGACCAGCGGAGACAGGCTGTCGCCGACGTCGTGCACGATGTCGACGCGCCGAGTGCGGTAGGCGCCGGTGAAGCCGTCCACCTCGACCTCGGTCGCCGCGCAACCGTAGGCGAAATACTTGAACGGCGAGCCCCTCATCGACGCCGAGTCCCAGTGCAGACCCTCGGTCCGGTAGTACCCGGCCGCGAACAGCTGCACCCGCTGGAAGTACGCCGTGCGGACGATCTCCTCCCACGGGACACCCTTGTCCCTTCCCACGGCGTACGCCATGCCGTCGACGAAGCGGACGTCGGCAGCTGACACGCCGAGTGCCGCCCCGGCGACCTGCTCGAGCCGCGCACGGATCTGCTCGCAGGCGTTCTTCACCGCCCCCCCGTTGAGGTCAGCGCCGGACGACGCGGCAGTGGCGGAGGTGTTGGGCACTTTGTCCGTGCGGGTTGGGGCCAGCCGCACCCGGTTCAGCGGCACGCCGAGCGTGGTCGCGGCCACCTGCAGCATCTTGGTGTGCAGCCCCTGGCCCATCTCGGTGCCACCGTGGTTGATCAGCACCGAGCCGTCCTTGTAAACGTGCACCAGCGCGCCGGCCTGATTGAACGCGGTCAGGTTGAACGAGATCCCGAACTTGACCGGGGTCACACCGATCGCCCGCTTGACGTGCGCGTGCTCGGCGTTGAACGCCGCGATCTCGGCTCGCCGCCGGTCAAGGTCACCGGACTCGTGCACCTGGTCCCACACGGCTCGGATCCGGTCGGGGTGACGCACCGGCATGCCGTAGGGGGTGGTCTGTCCTTCGCTGTAGAAATTGCGCCGCCGCAGCTCATCCGGTGCCAGTCCCAGCAGCGGCGCACAGCGGCCGAGGATGTCCTCGATCACGATCATTCCCTGCGGACCGCCGAACCCACGGAAGGCTGTGTTGGAGGTCTTGTTGGTCTTCGCGATCCGCCCGTTGACCCGGATGTTGGGAATCCAGTAGGCGTTGTCGATGTGACACAGTGCTCGGCCGAGCACCGGCTCTGACAGGTCGAGGCTCCAGCCGCCGTCGGCGGTCAGGGTGGCCTCGAGCGCAAGCAGCTGGCCGTCATCGTCGAAGCCGACCCACCACTCGGCGTGGAAACCGTGTCGTTTGCCCGACATGGTGAGGTCCTGGGTGCGGTTGAGCCGCACCCGGACCGGGCGGCCGGTCAGGATGCTGCCCAGGGCAGCCACCGCGGCGAAGCCGTGCGGCTGCATCTCCTTGCCGCCGAAGCCACCACCCATCCGCAGGCACTGCACGGTGACCTCGTGGTTGTGCTTACCGAGGACGTGCGCGACGATCTCCTGCGTCTCCGAGGGGTGCTGGGTGCTGGACTGCACGAAGATCTGACCCGACTCGTCGACGTGCGCCAAGGCGCAGTGGGTCTCCAGGTAGAAGTGCTCCTGCCCGGCGAACTCGAACACCCCGGAGAATACGTGCGTCGCATTGCGCAGGCCCGTCATGACGTCGCCACGCTGCACCGTGGGCTGAGCCCCCTGGAACTCGCGGGCGGCGATCGCGTCCTTGACGTTGACCAGCGCTGGCTCGGCATCCACCTCCACCACCACAGCCGCGGCGCCGAGCCGGGCTGCCTCCAGCGTCTCGCCGAGCACGTAGCAGACGGCATGACCGAAGAACTTGACTTCGGACGGGAACAGCGGCTCGTCGTGCTTGACGCCGGCATCGTTGACGCCCGGCACGTCGTCGGCGGTCAGCACCCGGACCACCCCGGGCACCTCGTACGCGGGCTGCACGTCGAGCTTGGTGATCTTGCCCTTCGCGACGAAGACCTGCACCGGGTAGGCGTGCAGGCAGTCCTTGGTGCGCGCGACAAGGTCGTCGGTGTAGAGCGCGAGTCCGGTGACGTGGAGTGCGGCGGACTCGTGCGGGATGGCCTTGCCGACCTCGTAGGAGTCCGGCGCGGAATCGGGTCGCTGGGAGAGGTGACTCATGTGAGCGCTCCTGCCGTGCTCTCGTAGTAGAACTTCAGTAGCGACTGGCCCATCATCGCCGCGCGAAAAGCCGCACTCGCCCGTTGGTCGTCGATAGGCGTGCCTTCGGCGGCCAACACCTCCGCGGCGGCCTCTACCGTCGCCTCGTTCCACGGTTGGCCGACCAAGGCGGCTTCCGTCGCCGACGCCCGCAGCGGAGTGGCAGCGATGCCGCCGAGCCCGATCCGGGCGTGCCCAACGACACCGCCGTCCAACCGGACGGCATACCCGACGGCGACGCTGGAGATGTCGTCGAAACGCCGCTTGGCGATCTTGTGGAAGGCGGTCAGCGGCGCCAGCGGACGCGGGATCCGGATCGCCTTGATCAGCTCGTCGGGCCGGCGGACCGTCTGCCGATAGCCGGTGAAGTAGTCGGCCAGCGGGACCGTACGCTCGCCGTCGACGGAGGCGAGCACGAGTTCTGCCTCGAGCGCGAGCAGGGCGGGCGGGAAGTCGCCGATCGGTGAGGCCGTGCCGAGATTGCCGCCGAGCGTTGCGCCGTTGCGGATCAGTCGCGACGCGAACTGCGGAAACACCTCGTCGAACAACGGGATGGCTCCGTCGAGGCGACGCTCCAGTTCGGTCAGGGTTAGTGCCGCGCCGAGAGTGAAGGCATCGTCGTCGACTCGCATCTCGCGCAGCTCCGGGACCTGGTCGATGCCCACCACGAACGGCGCCCGGCGCCCGCGGAGGTTGACCTCGACACCCCAGTCCGTCGAGCCGGCCACGAGGACCGCATCGGGACGTTGGTGGATCAGCTCGAGGGTCCCTGTCAGGTCCGCGGGCCGTACGTACTCCGCGCCGTTAATGGCGATTCGGGTGGCTGGCGAAACCGGTGCAGCCTCGGAGTGGCGCTGCGCGATCGGATCGTCGGCAGCTGGCTCGCCCAGGGCGTAGGCAGCATCCCGGATCGGCCGGTACCCCGTGCAGCGGCAGAGGTTGCCACTCATCGCGTGCAGGTCGAAGCCGTTCGCGCCGTGTTCTGGCTCGTCGGCTGCCCCGGGGTGGGCATCAGCAGTGCGACCCGCGCGATAGTACTCAGCGGCCATCGAGCAAACGAAACCCGGTGTGCAGTAGCCGCACTGCGAGCCGCCGCGCAGTGCCATCTCACGCTGGACCGGATGAAGATCGTCGGGAGAACCCAAGCCCTCTGCGGTGAGCACGTCTTGCCCCTCGAGACTCGCCGCCGGGATGAGGCAGGCATTGATGCAGACCCACTCCGTCGTGTTGTCGCCGGTGGTGCTCGGCCGCGCCACCAGGATCGCGCACGCCCCGCACTCCCCCTCGGCACAACCCTCCTTGGCACCGGTAAAGCCGAGGTCGCGGATCCAGTCCAGCGCCGAGATGTATGGCGGCAGGTTGCCGAAGGCCACCGTGCGGCCGTTGACCGTTGCGTCTGGTGTGATCATCGGCTCACCCTCTGTCCAGTCTGACGGTCCGTCGGCAGCCCATGGCGCGGCGTGTCACATCGGCAGCCACCGGCTGCGGCGGAGGTTGGGTTCGTGGTTAGAGCGTACGCGTGGCACATGACGGTGGAAAGGCTCCTCCGGATACTAATTTCCGCTATCCGGA
>CAWIZB010000016.1:0-667064 GCA_963840505.1 uncultured Actinomycetota bacterium | reverse complement strand
CCAGGCCGGCTGCCAGCACGGCGAGCTCCGGGCCGGTCACCTGGTAAGAGACAGTGGCGGGTGAAACCACCAGTAGGGCGAGGGCGGCCGCAAAGACCGCTCCGTTGATCAAGCAGACCTTCACATACAACGGTGGGCTGGCGACCTTCATCTGCTCCAACGCTCTTTCACCGCTTCTCACCTGTTCATGGAAGCGCGCATGCCCTCGCGCGGAAATGGGTGGCAGACCCCATTCTCCACGCGGGGTAGGGGACGCACACTGGATGTGCGATGGGCGCTGGACTACCCCATACACCGACCAGACCGTGGCAAGCCGAAACGCCTCCGGGTGAGCTCCGACCGCAAATTTTGGACTGCCGTTCCGCTTCCGCGTGCAGAGTTGGCCGAAGCCGCGGTCAACGAAGCCAAGGCCGAGGCTGCGGCCGCCGAGGCTGGCCTCGAAAAGCCTTTGGACCAGGACGCGCGGCGTTAGCACTTCGATGGCCTCACATGAGTGACGTGCAGACGCACCGACGGAACCGCTCGAACCGGTTGGGTCATTGCCGAGACGACGAGTGGGCCGTTAGCGGCGGTTGAGGAGAGATGAGAGTTTGAGCAGTCTGCGGTTCACCCGGCGACGAAGCGCCATTCTGCCGACGCTGGTCATTGTCGCGGTTTTAGTCGTCGTCTTTGCCATTTTCACCAGCGTGTGGACCGACCGGTTGTGGTACGGCTCGTTCGGTTATGCCTCGGTCTTCAGCAAGATGCTGCTGACCAAGATCGGGCTGTTCGTGTCTTTCGGGCTGCTGATGGCAACCTCCGTCGTCGCCAACGCCGCTATTGCCTACCGGCTGCGGCCGCGGCTGGGAGCGCAAGTCCCGACGAGCCCGCTGGCGGAGCGCTACAGCGAGCTGCTGGAGTCCAGGTTCGTCCGGGTCATGGTCGCCCTAGGCTTCGTCGTCGGGCTGTTCGCGGGCAGTGCGGCCAGCGCGCATGTGCTGGAGTATCTGGCCTGGCGAAACTCGACGTCTTTCAACGTCACCGATCCGCGGTTCGGGCTCGATGTTGGGTTCTTTGTTTTCGACTATCCGTGGTGGCGGTTCGTTTTGTCGTTCGCCTTCGCAGCATTCGTCTTCAGTGCGATTGTCGCGGCCATCGTCCACTACATGATGGGTGGGCTGCGGTTCAGCGGCCCACGTCGCGTCGGGAGTCGTGCCGCTCAAGCTCACCTCTCGATCCTGGTTGGCCTGGCAGTGCTGGTGAAGGGTTTCAGCTACTGGTTCGACCAGTACGCGCTGGCGATCGAACGCTCCAACAGGCTGTTCACCGGCATCTCTTACACCGCAGACAATGCGACGGTCACCGCCAAGATGATCTTGGCCATTATCGCCGGAATCTGTGCGCTGCTTTTCTTCGCCAATGCGGTGCTGCACCGCTGGATGGTGCCGACCATCGGGCTGATCTTGTTGCTGCTGTCGGCGATTTTGCTTGGGCTGGTCTATCCAGGGGCTGTGCAGTACTTCAGCGTGCGCCCGGACGAGCCGCTCAAAGAGCGCCGTTACATCCAGGCCAATATCGAAGCGACCCGGGCGGCGTACGGGGTCGACAAGGTGGAGATCACCAATTACTCGGCGAAGACGACGGCTACCGCCGGTCAACTGCGGTCCGACGCCGAGGCACTGCCCGGAATCCGGCTGATCGACCCGAACGCGGTTAGTCCGACATTTGAGCAGCTGCAGCAGGTGCGCGGCTACTACCAGTTCCCCAAGATCCTCGACGTCGACCGCTACACCATTGACGGCAGAGAGACCGACGCGGTGGTAGCTGTCCGAGAAATGGATCTGAGCGGCGTCGAGGACAACTGGAACAACCGGAAGACCGTCTACACCCACGGCTATGGCTTGGTCGCCGCGTACGGCAACCGGCGGCAGTCCGGCGGTGAACCGGAGTGGATTGCCAAGGACATCCCGCCGACCGGCGAGATCGAGGAGCACGAGCCTCGCGTCTACTTCGGGGAACTGCAGGGCCAGCGGCCCGATCAGTACTCCATCGTGGGCGCACCTCCGGGTGTGCCGCCCATCGAACTTGACACGCCGGGCGGCGGCGAAGGCGGAAACCCGAAGACCTACACCTACACCGGCAAGGGCGGGGTCGAGATCGGCAACCTCTGGAATCGGCTGCTGTACGCCGTCAAGTTCGCCGACGTCAACATCCTGCTCTCAGACCGTGTCCACCCGCAATCCAAGATCATCTACGACCGCACGCCGCGGCAACTCGTGCAAGGCGCAGCGCCGTGGCTGAAGGTGGACGGCGATGCCTACCCAGCAGTCGTGGACGGCCGGATCGTCTGGATCGTCGACGGCTACACCACCTCGAACTCCTACCCGAACAGCGAGCGAGTGAACCTCAACGAGGTCACCTCCGATGCTCAGACCAGCGCCGGCGGGACCGTGGTGGCCCAGCCGCAGGACGACATCAACTACATGCGCAACTCCATCAAGGCCGTTGTCGATGCCTATGACGGCAGCGTCAAGCTGTATGCCTGGGACGAGACCGATCCGATGCTGAAAGCCTGGTCGCAAGCCTTCCCGAACGTGGTGCAGCCAAAATCGGCGATCTCGCAAGACCTGCTGGACCACCTGCGCTACCCGCAGGACTTCTTCAAGGTGCAGCGGCAGATTCTGGCCCGCTACCACATGACGAACGCCGACAACTGGTACCAGCGGTCAAGCTTGTGGGATGTGCCTAACGACCCGGTGGCCGGCGCCTCGGCCCAGACCAAGGAGCCGCCGTTCTACCTGTCGGTGAAATGGCCCGGCGATGACAATCCGATCTTCTCCCTAACCAGCGCCTATGTGCCCGACAAGCGCTCCAACCTGGCCTCCTACATGGCAGTGAACGCCGACGCCAGCAGCCCCGACTACGGGCGGATGCGCATCCTGCAGATGTCAGACACAACCCAGATCGACGGACCAGGGCAGTCCTTCAACGCCATGACCACCAACGAGACGGTGGCCGATCGGCTACGCCCCTTCCTGAACCAGGGCGCAGCCAGCGCGACCTTCGGCAACCTGCTCACCCTGCCGATGGGCGGTGGCTTGCTCTACGTGACGCCGGTCTACACCCAGCGCCAGGGCAGCACCGGCTCCTACCCGGCGCTGCGTTTCGTAGTCGTCCGCTTTGGTGAGTCGGTCGGGATCGGCGACACCTTGCAGCAAGCACTAGACCAGGTCTTCCAGGGCAGCGCGGGTGGCAGCACCGAGGAAGGCAGCGCCGACGGGAACAGGCCGACGGGTAAGGTCGACAACCCGGCAGCCACAAACGCGCTCAGCGAGGCGTCTGCCGCCTTCGAGGCTGCAGACAAGGCGCTGACCTCAGGCGATCTTGCGACGTACCAGAAAAAGCTGCAGGAAGCCCAAGCCGCGGTGCAGCGAGCGCTGCGCGCGCTTGGTCGCTGATCTTGAATCGACGGCATGCTACACAGCGTTGCCGCCGCCAGGCCATTTCGCCGGGTGTTCATGTGCCTAGAGACGGTCATGGCGATCGGGTGGGCTGATGGGCACAGGGCAGTTGATCACCTGTACGGTGACGCCCCCGTGTCGGACCTGAAGCCGATCGGCTGTCCAGCTGAGTGTTGCCCGGGTTCTAGCTGTTCGGAACCGTCGTAGTGCGGGCTGCTGCCGCCGCCTTGGTGTAGCGGCCTTCCGCTTGGGCGCTGGCGGCAGCCAGCCGAGCGTCGGATCGCCGCATTTCCGACGAGGAGAGGACAAAGCAGCGGGTGAGCGCTGTAGGCGGTGCCGTCGACGCGCCGTGATCGCAGCTCCCGAAGAGGTAAGCGCTCAACGCGCCTCGGCGCGCCGCCACCAGCTGAGCGTCGCGACGACGGCCAGCGCGGCAACCGGAAGCGGTAGCAGCAGCTGGATGATTGACACCTGGCTGGCGGCGCTCGCGCCGCCCATGCCCATCCACAGCGCAGGCGCAGCGTAGGGGAACCAAGCCCCGCCGCCGATGGCGGTGACGATTTGGGTCACCACGACCACAGCCATTAGCGCGACGATTCCTGGCAGGTAGCCGCGGCGCCAGCTGGAAACCAGCGCCATCGGTGCGGCCAACGCTGCGCCCAATAGACCGGCGGCGGCGACCCGGGACGCCGTCTGGACTGCCACCGCGTCCAGGTCAAGTCCAACGAGCAGGCCGCCGACCACTGTGAGGATGACCGTCGCAACAATCGTAAGGAGCGCCCACCCGGCCAATACGACAAACTTTGCGGCTGCCACCGACGAGCGGGGTGTCGCGATGGCAAACAATGCGGGCAGGGCATCGTCGACGAACTCCCGGCCGAAACTCCACGACGCGGCGATGCCGGCCGTCATCAGGATCGCCACCGACAGCACCTGCCCAGCGGTGCCAAGCAGGCCGGCCAGGGTCAGTTCGGTGATCATCGTTGCCGCCTTGGCCGCGGATGGGGAGTTGCCTCCCAGCCGGACCAGCTCGAAGAAGGCCGTGGACAGTGCCGGAACGCCGACCGCTACCACCGCTGCTCCCCACCGGAACACGCCAGCTCGTCGGGCCTTCAGCAGCTCGAACTCCAGGGCAGCGTTCATCGCGGCCTCTGCTCGGCCCGGTCGGCCTGAAGTATCCGCTGGAAGAACTGGTGTTCCACGTCGGCGCCATGCGGATCCAGGCCGCCCAGGATCCGACCATGATGCAGCAGCTCTATCCGATCAGCCATCCGGGCCACCTCATCCAGATGCTGGCTGGACACCAAGACCGAGACTCCGTCTTCGCTGACGCGGGTCCGCAGCAGCTCGCGGATCCGTACCACCCCCAGCGGGTCGAGGCTGTTGCTGGGTTCATCCAAAACCAACACATCCGGCCGATGAACCAGGGCCATCGCGATCCCAAGACGTTGCCGATTGCCCAGTGACAACGTGCGAGTCGCTCGATGCTGCCAATGATCCAACTCCAAATCGGTGATGATCGCAGCCGCGGCGACACGCGCCGACCGCCGCTCCCACCCCTGCAGGCGGGCCGCGGAGTAGACCAATTCCGCCACAGTCAACTCGCCATACCGAGGCGGAGTCTCGATCAGGTGCCCTACTCGGCTCCACACAGCCCGGTCAGCATCGACCACCGGGCAGCCCAACATCTCCGCTGTTCCGCCGTCCGGCCGCAGCATGCCCAACAGCAGCCGCATCAAAGTCGACTTGCCTGCCCCGTTGAGACCGACCAACGCGACAATCTCCCCAGCCCGGATTTCCAGGTCAACGCCGGCAACAGCCTGCTCGTCGCCGAAACGCCTGGCGATGCCGTGCGCTCGGATAGTCACTGTGCTCATCGCAGCGGCCGAATTTCCAGCAGCGCCAGCGCGGCCGTGACGGCGTCGCCCATCGGCCCGGCGTCGGGATCGTTCGCCCACTCCAACAGAGCCGCCGTCAGCGCGCCGATCACCGCAGCCGCGGCAACCACTGCCTCGAACGCCGGCACGCCCCCCTCCGTCAACGCGGCCGCGATTGCTGCCTCCGTGCGTACATTGTTCTCCCGCATCCGGGCCCGCAGCCCTCGATGACCCGCGCCAATCCGCAGCCGCAGCCGGAACTCCGCGTCGTCGGCGTCCTCCAACTGCTCCCACGCAGCGAGCAGACCGCGACGAACCCGCTCGACAACCGGCAAATCAGTCGCCTGGACGGCCACCGAATGAGCGATGGCCGGATCATACGGATCGTCCACCACCACCAGCTCTTTGGCCGGAAAGTATCGGAAGAACGTCATCTGCGTGACCCCGGCCGCGGCGGCGATATCCGCGACCGTCGTCTCGTCGTAGCCGCGATCGGCGAAAAGCCGCAGAGCCTCCCTCTGGAGACGCGCCCGCGTAGTCGCTGACTTACCCACAGCAGAATGTTACATTCTAACATTCTGGGAGCAAGGAAGCTGAATGAAGCGGAGCGAGGGGTCATCAGGGGTCAGATCCGGCAGGTCCGTGCGAGACCGGCGAAAAGACCCTGGGGATCGACAATCTGCACCCGACCGAGCGCGTTACCCAGCGCAAATCCGCCGCCCGGATACATGAACTGATGGGCGAACTCCGACGGCGCGTCCTGGATCACCGCGATCCTCCATTCCGGGATGTCGCGGTCGCGAGCTCCCACTGAGCGAAACCCAGGTAGCTGGCGCTGCGCCGTCCAATTAAGAGCACTTGGCTCCCGGCGGTCATTCCAGGACGGATCACATCGGGCTGTCAGGACCCGGCCGAGATATCTGATCAGCACTCACCCGTCCTCGGATCAGACATCACTTTCTACTAGGCAGTTGTAGCTGGCGGCTGGTCGAGTATGCGGAGTGCGAGTTTGGCCGCTCTGCGGCCGTCGAGTTCGGTCACCGTCAACTCAAGATGAACAAGCGTTTCCTCGTTGCCCGCGCGATAGGCGTTGCGTTAAATCTGTCGCCGACGCTGGGTAGCTGACCGAGGTGAGCCATGAAGTAGCCGGCGAGTGTGTCGTAGGGGCCAGCAGTGAGGATTAGGCCGGTGCTGTCGGCGAACTCATCCAGGCTGCATAGTCCGTCGATGATCTGGTCGCCGCCCGAGGTGGCATGGGCTTGTTCGATGACGTCGTATTCGTCGGTGATATCGCCAACGAGTTCCTCGATGAGGTCCTCCATAGTGACAATGCCAGCGGTGCCGCCGTATTCATCGACCACGATCGCCATGTGGTTGGCGCTGCCGCGCATCTCGTTCAGCGCCCGTAATACCCGGACTGTGCCAGGTAAGGCAAACGCAGGCCGCGCTATTTGCGCCAGCGGCGCGGATTGGGTGCTGATGTCTAGGGTTAGCAGATCGCGGACATGCACGAAACCGAGGATGTCGTCGGCCGACTCACCGATCACCGGATAGCGGGAGTGCGCGGCATTGAGCGCATCTTGGACGGCTTGACGGGCTGAGGTGTCCCCAGCCAGGAAGTCCACCTCGGTGCGGGGCACCATCACCTCCCGGAGGCTCCGGGCTCCAGCATCGAAAACATCTTCGACGATCTGCCGTTCCTCCTCCCCCAGGGTGCTTGATCCGCGGACGAGAGCTCGGATCTCTTCGTCAGTGATCTCTTCCCGCGCGGCCGACGGGTCGCCACCGAGCACTCTGACGACGGCGTTGGTGGAAACACCGAGGAGCCATATAACAGGCCGCCCCAAGCTCGCAGTGAGGTCCACGAGTGGAGCGAGGGCAAGGGCGCACCTTTCCGCTCGTTGCAGGGCGAGGCGCTTGGCGGTGAGCTCACCGAGCACGACAGAAACGTAGGCGATCAGGGCAGTGATCACCACCAAGGCGATGGCTTCGGCTACTTCGTCGTTCATCGGGACCAGCTCCTGGAGTACCGGTCGCAGCGCGTTGGCCAAGATGGCGCCGCCGAACGCCGCGGACAAGAAGCCGGCCAACGTGACCCCGACCTGTACCGCCGATAGGAACCGGTTCGGGTTCTGGTGTAGCCGGGCGACGGTCCGGCCGCGCCTACCACGATGCGCGAGCTGCTTGACCTGGCTGTCCCGCAGCGACACCAATGCAATCTCGGCCGCCGCGTACACGCCACCAATCAGGATGAACATCATGATGAGGGCGATGTTCAACGGGATGTTGTACATGAGCTCTAAAAGGGTTGTGGCAGGACGAGAGTCTCCACCGGGGCAGTAGGGCTGATCAGCGCCGGTACGGGGGTACGGCGGCGTGCAGACGGACCGTGCCGACGCTGGACAGGGCCCGCCGGTGACCTGGTTCGGCTTGGTTCGAGGTGGTGGAATTGGGCGATCGTCATGGCCGGGTCGTTTTGGACGATGCAATCCACGCTAAGCAGGTGCTCGGCCCGGTCGATGCCGTTGGTGACCAGCCGAAAGGCGTCAATGGGATAAGGGAATGCGCCGCTGATCTCCACGAGGTTGTGCCTTCCCGGACGAGCGGAGGAGGACGCCGACCAGGCTTCCCGGCACACCGATCACCATGCTACTTGTCTGCCCAGAATTCCGTCAGAACAGAATCGCGGCCGACTGCCTGCGAACCAGAGCTATCCAGCTAATCCACTGAGCAAGGACGTAGTTCGGGTCCATCCCGAAATGCCACAGTTGGCGTTTCACCACGAATTCCTGGTAGGCCCTCTCGCCGCCGTAAAGGGCGATTTCGTCCAGGAAGTCCTTGCGCACACCGATGAACGCCAGGCGGCTGACCCGCTCAAGATCATCGCCCGCCCTCGCCCTCAAGGAGCTCGGTGTCGAGCTCACCCGTACCGGCCCGGTCCTCGACGCCGCCCACACCGCCGTCCGCGGGGGCATCCTGGACTACGTGCTCATCGTCGCGCACAAGCAATGAGCAAGCTCCTTGGCCCCGCCGCCGTAGCCGCCGCAGCCGGGACTGCGCTCTACCGCAGCCTGCTCACGGGCCGCAGCACGCTTGACCTGGGTGTCGGGCGGCGTACCCGCGCCTTGGGCCCGCTGTCGGTCGATATCGCCGCACCGCCGGAGACCGTGTTCGCCGCGGCCGCGCCGTACGCCGAACGCCGGCCGCGCGCCCTCATGGAGAAGGGCCACATCCTTGAACCCCGGCGTTGTTGAACGCCATGTCTAGCCGGCCGAACTTAGCGACCGCACGCTCGACCATCGCGGCGACTTGGTCCTCCTGGGAGACATCACACAGCATACCGAGTGCCTGGTGGCCCGCGAGGGTCAGCTCGTCGGTAGCAGCGCGCAACGCCTCTTCGTTGACATCGGCCAGGACCACGGCGGCGCCTCCCTCGGCGAAAGCCTCTACGGTGGCCAGGCCCATGCCGGAGCTGCCGCCGGTAACCAAGGCGACCTGACCGGTGAAGTCATAGCGAGGATTCATCGTTGTCCCTTGTCGTGAGGAGGCTGGGTGGTCAGTCGAGGCTTTCGATGGTGAGCTGAAAGGACCCGCTTCGGCGATCACCTCCAGGCCGGAGTCCATCTGCCCGATGATCACGATGCCAGGGCGGGGATGGTCGGACACGTTGAAGCTCTTGTTGGTGAGCAGGTGACCATACCCTGGGACGGCGGGATGACGGTGGCCTATCCGCCCCGCGCAGCCGACCGCCCGCCACGCCCGGCCGCCGCCGCGGGTATTGCGACGTCCTCAAGCAGCTCGACCTGGCCGGTCAGCACCTCGGTCATGATCCGGCGGGCCACCGCCAGCAACTCGGCAACAACCGGACTGGTCAGCGAATAGATAACCGTGGAGCCCTCCTTGCGTGTCGTCACCAGACCGGCCCGGCGTAGCACCGCCAGCTGCTGGGACAGGTTCGTCGGCTCGATTCCGACCTCCGGCAACATCTCGGCCACCGAGTGGTCCCGCTGACTGAGCAACTCCAGCACCCGGATCCGCGCAGGATGGCCCAACGTCTTGAAGAATTCAGCCTTCAACTGGTAAAGGGGCCTACTCACCCGCGGCTCCTCGCTCACGTCGACCGACGTCCGCATCCGGCCTGGCCCGACTTCGACGTCTGATGGCTCTCCCAGTCTCCGGCAAATCTGTGTCCAGCGACACCGTCTCGCATGATTCAACAGTTGCTAACCTTATCAAGTTCGATGCGAGGTGCGAGTGTGCCATGGGTGAGCCCGTCGTCGCCACGGTGATGACCTGTCCGGCGGTCGCCGTGACTCCCAATACCAAGTTCAAGGACGTAGTCAATGCCCTCCTTGCCGGTGACGCGTATGCCGTGCCGGTCGTCGACACCCAGACCCGCCCACTCGGCACGGTCACCGAGGCCGACCTGCTAGCCAACCTGGAGTTCCACGGCGGAACCGACGCCGTACCAATCTTCGGCGGCGCGCGCCGCCGCTGGCGCAAGGCCTCGGCACTGACCGCCGCCGAACTGATGGCCGCACCGGTGGCCGTCATCGGCGCCGACGCACCGATCGGCCAGGCCGCCCGCCGGCTGTCCGACCCCTCCAACCTCCAGCTCTGCGTCGTCGACCATGACATGCGCCTGGTCGGCATCCTTACCCGGCGCAACCTACTCACCGTGTACCGGCGCTCCGACGACCGAATCGAGGCCGACGTCACCGCGGCCATCCAGGCAGACCTCGGACGCCCCGCCCGCACCCCAGCCGCCATCACGGTGCACGTCGACCACGGCGTCGTCACACTCCAGGGAGCACTCACCTACCGCAGCAGGGCCGAACACGCCGGATACGCCGCATCGCGCGTCGCCGGCGTCGTGGCCACCCGCAACAACCTGAGCTACGAGCTCGACGACCTCATGATCACCGGCCTGTGAACGGCCCACCCGTGCCGGCCGGTTCTACGAGCACGGCCAGCGGCATCCCAGCCGGTACCGATGCGATCCTGAACAGTTGCAAATCTTCGCAACTGTGAATACCGTTCATACTGATGAGTCCCGTGTCGCCTCAATCCAGCAAGGCACGACTGCTGTGCCTGGGCTGTCGGCGCCTGCTGCGCACATCAGGAATCACCGCCGACAACACCTGCCCCAGCTGTGGCGCGGACTCGTTCGTCGCCCTCCTACCGTCGGGACGGATCCAGCTGTGGCGACCATCATCTGCCACGGCCCATTCTGGGCCGCCGGTGCGACCAGCCTGAACGAACAAACAGACCACGAGTCGGGACACGGGGATGCTGCAACAGTGTTGATCTGCGACAAGCTGACGATGCTGGTCACCTGCGACCCCGCCGCCGAACTCGACTCCGCTCTCAACTACGCAGCGCGGCGACTGCGAGAGGCAGCGACCAACGGTGACGACGCCGCCGCCGCGAGCCTGGTCGCATGGATCGACTATCGGCTCGACGAACGGCTCACGTTCACTGCCCGCGATGCCGCAATATCGCTGGACGCGGTCGATGTGATCGGCCGTCCTCGAGGCACCGGGGCCGACTGAGCTACCTGTAATGATGACGACGGGCCAGCAGGTAGAGGTACACCAGATGGACGACACGATCGTAACCGACGAAGACGCCGAGGTTCTCGCAGAGCGTGCCGCCGCCGCGATCCGGGACTTGAATCACGCTGTCCAGCCCGCCAAAGGCGAGCTGACCTATCCCGCCGATGTGTACAAGATCCTTGGTTCACTGGAAGCGTTGGCCGGATGGCTTCCGCAAGCCAGCGGCCAGCTTGCTGGATGGCTTGATAGCCAGGCCGACGCTGGTCGACTGCGAGCAACGGATTGTGGGCCCTTCTCCGACGTGCCTGCCGCTGTCGCAGCGGCTACGCATTGGCTGCAGCAAGCCGGCGACAGCGCTGAACAGTTGCGGCTTGCGCTTGGCACTGCCCACGAAGTGATCAGCGGACTTGCCTCCGCTCATGACACTGACCAGGAAGAGTGACAAATGGCCAGATCGGGTGACATCCGACACTAGGCAAGCCTTCCGCCCTCCGACACGCGGAGCCCTTTTGGGCATAGTCATGGCTATGCCCAATTGGTCACTGACATTGTCGGTGACGACAGCACTTATCGGTGCGCGAACCGAGGGACTGTCCGTGGGTCGCCTGACATGGTGATCGGCTCCACGCAGAGCTGGATGTCGCCTAGAACCGCTCCACCTGCCCTACGTGATCATGCTCAACAGGCCACCTGAAAGCGAAAGTTATCGGAAGTCAGAAATCTAGTCGAGGCCATGATGCCGTGCCTCTATCGTCGCGTGAGCTGACTGTCAGCCGGAAATGGTCATAAGGCCAATTCGTGTCCTTCATGCCAACAGATGGGAGTGATGTGTTGCGAATGTGCAAAGCGCCTGACCTGTGGCGGTCCGGCGGCCGATCCTCAGGCCGCCGCGGCACAACGCGTTCGCGGACCGGAGGATGCTGGTTCGGCCGGGTCTCAGCTGAGGGGGCCTTCGCGGCTGGCTGCCTTCCCGCTGGTCGGGTTCGGCGCTGATGTGGCGTCGGGCTCCAGCCACAGCACCATGGCAATCTCCTCACCCGGATCGAGGTCGGAGCTGCGCGATAGGCGGCGGTAGTCTGTGGTGCGGAACCCGAAGTTCTTAGCAAAGCCGACCGCTCGCCCGTTGTCGGTCCCCACCCAGTAGTACAGCTGCACGTAACCCTGCTGGGTCGCCCGAGCCGCCGCAGTCTCGACGAGTCGCCAGGACACGCCAGTACCCCGTGCCTCCGGGACGACATACAAGCCGAAGACCTCGGCCGCTGAGGGCTCCTCCTCGTAAGGTCCAAGGCTGACGATTCCCTGTGCTACTTGGCCTCGTTCGGCCAGCAGCCACTGCGACCGGGTCATCCGGTCACGCCAGAACTGCTCGTCACGATCAGCTTCATCGGCCAAGGTCGCAGTAAACGAACCGGGAGACTCTGCCAAAGCGCGCAAGCGGACATCGCGGTACAGCGACCACTCAGACTCGTCCAGCACCCGCACCGTGATCTCTGTCATGGTCCATAGTGTCCCCTGCATCGAGACCGGCTGGCCCAGTCCGGGTCTTTCGGCCCCTACCCATGTCTCGCGTTGTCGCTCAAAGTTGAGGTGTGGCGTGGTTCATTCGGGCGATAGAACTTGAGGATGGATCCTGGGCTTGCCGACGAAGCAACAGGGAGTATGACCGGCATCCCACTCTCGACGAAGCCGTAAGCCACCTGCGGGAGATCGCAACGCGAATTGGTCCAGCCGAGATCTTCGTTCACCGGCAGGACGGGCGAGTAATCCGACTTCAATCCGCTGAGCAGAGGATAGTGCACGGACAGATTTAGCTCGACTCCTATCGCCGAGCTGGGAGCCATAGACGACCCGGGGCCATCACGGCGGAGGTTGACGCCCTCTCACCGCGTAAGGCAAGTGAGCGGCCACTCTGACCTGGCCACCGGCGAGGCGAACGCCGCGTCAAACCAAGCCGCGACCTCTGGGTCGCTGGCCCAGTGGAACCAGGTCGCCGTGCGCAGCGGGCCGGAACGGCTGCGGGCAGTGCGCCGGTCGGCCTCGACGAGCAAGTAATCGCGGTCGCCTGCTTCGCTGTCCTCGGGGCCCGCGCCGTTGCGATTCCGGTCGTTGCCTATCTGGTGGCCAGCGGCCGGATGTGCGCCCGCTCGCTGGCCGAGCTCTGGTCGTGTCTGCAAGACCCCGACGCCGCAGTGGTGGGGACCTTGCCGCTCGTCATCCTCGGCACGACCCTGGGCCGGCAAGGGGTTCGGCGCACTGTGATGCGAAGAGCCAGCGTGCGGACCCGAGCATCCTCTCCACCGCCTCGTCCAGCACAGTCTCCACGTCAGCCATCGTTGTCATCCTCTCCGTGTCCTTCCAGACGTCCCTGGCGTCTTTCTAGAGGTCGTTGCCTGCGTAGGACTGGCTGAAGCTCTTGTTGGCCAGCGGAAAGTCCGGGACGATCGTGTCGGTGAGCGCGACGGGCAGGGCGGGCCAGTTTGAAGAAGGAAGGGTCGACGACCTTCGCGCGGCTCAGTAGTCCAGTGTCATCCAGTTCGACTCGGTGAGCGACCGTCCCCCGCCAACCCTCGACCAGCCCAAGGCCGCTGCCCACCCCGCTGGGCATGCGCGCAGCTCCGGTGCCTGCGCCGCCGTGGAGCCGCTGGACGAGGGATGCGATCAGCGATGCGGACACGGCGAGTTATCTGGCCCGTACGAGGTAGCGACTGGCGACGTCGCCGCCGGTCTCAAGCACAACCTCGAAGGGTTCGCCTAGTTCGACGAATGGATGGTCCTTGCGGGCATCTATGTCGACCCCGGAGGCGCGGGCCACGCAGCCCAGCGTGCCGAGGCTGAGGGCTGCTTCGCGGCTGAGTACCGCGGGTGCCAGTAAAGCGGTCGCGCACCGTGGACTTGCCGAGGGTGATCGCCCTCAGCTCCTCGACCTCTCGAGCAACCGTGGTCACGACGTCGAGGTCGGGGAGCGCAGTCAGCCGCGCACCTCCGATGGTGACTGCCGCGCAGCAGCCGATGGCCGGTGGTCGCCTTGTTGAGCCGGAGCATCGTCTCCCGCAGGCGCTGGGCGTGGGTGTTGATGATGCCGAATCCGACGTCGTTGGCGAGGGCACCAAGGTCGGCGACATGGTTGTGAATCCGTTCCAGCTCCAGCAGCATGGCGCGAATAATCCGGTCTTCCTCGGCCACTTCGATGCCGGCTGCTGTTCGACGGCGTTGGCGAAGGCCAGGGTGTGACCGACAGCGGTATCGCCGCTGATTCGTTCGGTAAGCTCGATGCAGTCGGCTGGGTGGCGGCCTTCGAACAGCTTCTCGATGCCTCGGTACACGAACCAGAGGCGGGCCTTCATCAGGATGGCTTCGCCAACGACGGAGAACCGGAAGTGCCCGGGTTCGGTCAGGCCGGCGTGGACCGGCCCGACCCGGTACCTCGTAGACACCGTCACCCTCGACCTCAGGAAGGGGATGACCCACGGGTGTTATCCCGTACAGGTCGCGGATCTCGCGTTCGAACCGGCCCACGGCATAGTCCTGCGATGCGAGGCTGGGGATCTCGGGACGATCCCGTGGGGTGCGCAGGACGACCTCGCACCTTCGGTCGTCGCCAGCTCGAACGAGGACGTAGACGATGCGGAACTGGTCTGGATCCTCGTGGCCGGCCATCATCGCCACGCAATACCCGTCCTGGAGCATCTCACCTACCCGCGCAGACACGTCGAGCGGCGTCGCATCCACGACCTCGGTCCGTGGGCGCTCGCTCATGGCCTACCACTCAGCACGTTTGCCGCCTCGGCGAGCAGGGTCGCCACCGGTCTGCCGACAAATCCGACAACAGCGGGTAACGCCGAGCGCGACGACCAGAGGCATCCGCACAGGCCGTCTCAGAGAAGCTGCGGTTAGAAGACGGCCTCGCCAAAGCGGTGGGGATTCTTGAGCAGATGTCGTCGACGAATGCTTGGTGATGCGGCGGCCTAGTCCGGGCCAGTGGGTTCCGGGCTGGTGTTGCGCAGCCACGTCGTCAGCACGCGACAGGCGAGGCCGATATTGCCGATCTGGCAGTGTTGATCAGCGTGCTCGGCCTTGGTGAACACGCGAACCGTGACGCTGCGAGCGGCTGTAAGTGCTTTGGCGGCACTGGTGGTGAGTCGTTGATGCAAGGGCTCGTGGCCCTGCGCTGAGATGGGTGTGTCTATGCATCCATCGAGGAAGGACCACGAGCTTGTTCGAGCCTACGGGCTCGCGGCGTGATGCTGCGAGCGTGATCTTCAACCTGCCCGGCTATCGGGTGGTCGACGCGGTCGATTTGCCGTTGGGTGGGCGTCGAGTGAGGGTGCAGCCTGTTGATCTTGCCGACGGCTGCCCGTCCTGTGGGTGATCTCGGCGCGGGTGCACGCCTGGATCGTGCAGCGGGTCCGCGACATTCCGCACGCCGGCCAGCTGGAGGTGATGGTGCGCAACCGCGGCTGGTGTGTGCCGAGCCGGACTGTCCGCGAGGCACGTTCACCCCAGCGACCGAGCAGTTGCCGATCCGGGCCCGCTGCACCGCTCGGCTGCGGACGGCGCTGCTCTCGGCGGTGATCGATTCGGGTCGGGCGGTCGCGGAGGTGGCCGCGGGCCATGGTGTGGCGTGGTGGACTGTGCAGGCGACTGTCAATACGGCAGGCAGTGACAGCCGTCGGCCCGGAGCGCCCGGCTGACGCGAGTCACCAAGGCTCAGGGCGTCATCTGCAGATATGCCCTCTTCGCCGCTGGATAACTCTGTTCGTACCGCCGCTAGCCGCGAGCGTAGGTTTCCGCGCTTTCGAACTAGAACGCCACCACCGTGTCGTCCCCGACAACCCACGCGTCGTGGTCTGGTTCAATCACGTATGCGTCGCCGGCGCGCGACCTCTCCTTCGGTTCCATCGTTGTGCACGACTCGCAACCAGCCAGCCACGATGGCTCCAACGTACGTACCTGACACGAGTCGGTGCCGGCGGCTTCACGCACTCCGACACTTCCAACGCTGCTGGAAGGTCACCCGAGCAACCGTCTCCCCGCCCAGCTGCAGCACGTCAACCTTCGTCCTATCGGGCGTCCGTATCTCATCCGGCGTGTCGAACGACTTTTGCTCACCCCGGCCATAACGACGTCCGTACTTTGCGCCTCGTGCTCATATGCGCCGGCCGGCAAGGTGGATGGATTCACCGTGACAATGAGTTGTATACCTGTGCGCGTCTTGACCGCGACCGTTCCAAGGTTGGCATTCAGGTATTAACGACCGCCCGCTGCCGCTTCGCGACTTAAGTCCTTAACGGACAGGTCCTGACCAGCGACTCATCCCGAGTCTGCGGGCGAGTTGCACTACGGACGCGCTGCCGTACGAGCGAGCAATAAATGGAGTGGAGTGAAGCGCGGATGGATCGACCCGCAACGGACGCTGAGACGGCCGAGACGACCACCGCATCACGCGGGCTCCTGCGCTCGGGTAGCCACGGTGATTCGAAGGCACCGTTGTGCCTCCCAGTACCACTCGAGAAAGAAGATGATCATGACGCTGCAGGCCGGTGACAAGCTCATGTCACTCACGGATGTCTCGGAAATGTTAGGCATCCCGGTTCACACTTTGTATCGCTGGCGGTACATGGGCAACGGTCCAGTCGGCTATCGGGTGGGCCGGCACGTGCGATACCGCCGGCAGGCCGTCGAGGCCTGGCTGGAGCAGCGGGCCGACCAGCGCTAGCAAGCCCAGCGTAAGAATCAGTCTCAAGCGGACTGGGAGACAGCGAACCGAGAGCCGAGCCAATTAGGGCTGGAACAGGCCTTCGAGCACCTCGGCCGCCCGGTCGCGCGCTTCTTGCGGCCCATGTAGATGCCGGCGGTCAGCGAGGGTTTCGCGTGCCCGAGCTGATCGGCAGCTGAACGTGCGGACAGGCCCGCCCCATCCATCAAGGTGGCGACCGTCTTACGGAAGTAGTGGCTAGCCTTCCCATCGAAGCCGGCTTACTCGAACGCCTGGCGCATCATCTTGAGAGTGTTGGACGGGTCGCGTACGCCGTCGGCGACCGATGCGGGGAAGACCTCGCGGCCAAGCACATCCTTTGGATGGAACAAGAACGGCCTGGTCCGCCATACGTCAGCATGGGAGGCAAGCTTCGTGATCGCTGCCGTGACATGCTCAAGTAGTTAGATGATGGCGGGAGCTGGCACCAGCTCACTCTCCTATTGCTTCGAGTACGACAGCAGCTCCGGTGTTTTCGATCTTGCGACCAAAGTAAGTATCGGTCGTCACGCTTACTCTGCGATGACCGAGCTGGTCTGCGGCTGCTCTTGGGCTAAGACCAGCTAGGTCCATCCATGTCGCCAGGGATCGTCGGCCGATCGTGTGCGCCGATGCCCACTCGAAGCCCGTCCCCTGCAGGCTGCGCCGAATGTCCCGCGCTGCGTTTCGAGGATCACGGATGCCGCCGGTGCGTACGGCCGGGAATACCGGACGATCAGGCGCAGAAAACTCGGCACGATAACGCCGTCTTAGCAGGTCACGGCCCCAGCGCAGGACAAGAGTTCGGATACCAGCATCGGTCTTCGTCGGCATGAGACGTAGACCGTGACCTTTGCTGCGGATCGCCTGGCGGTCGATGAGCACCGTGCCTGCATCGAGGTTAACCCGGTCCCATGTGAGGCCTAGAGCTTCGCCGATGCGGCAACCAGAGGCGACCAGAAAGGCCAGAAGGTCCGATACGTCGTGTTCTAGGGCGTAGTCGCTGTATGTGACCCACGCGAGCAGCTGGCGCGCCTCAAGGACACTCAGCGCTCGCGAGGCCCTCGGCTTTGCCGAGATTCGCGAGAGATCCCGCACCGGGTTGGCCCGTAGAGCATCGCAGCGGACTGCAAAGGCACACATTCCGCTGAGCACGCTTCGTGTGGTCTTGGCTGTACCGGGTCCGTTTGTTGCCGCCACGGCCCGCAGGTGGCGGTCGATCACAGACGGCGTGAGCTCGTGAACGTAGAGGCCGCCGAGAGATGGAACCACTTGGCGGTCGAGTCGGTCACGGTAGAGCTGGATCGTGTTCGGTGCGTTGCCATTGCTGGCGAACTCGGCGAACCATGATTCTGCGAGCACGCGGACCTTTGTGGTCTGTTTGATCTCCTGCGTCGTGCCGCCGTGGTTGGATCGGTCGCGCAGAGCGGTCTTGAGTGCTTGCTCGGCGGCGTTCTTGGTCCGGCCCCGGCGCTCGACCTCGCGGGTCCTGCCATCGGGATCACGGACATAGGTGCGCACTCGCCAGCCATTGGCGGTGCGATAAAAGCGGAGCGCGCCGAACGTGCCCAATGCGAGGGATGGCCGTCCCATGGCCTCACGCTCCTGGTTTACTCCCGGAAAACGTTGCTAAACCGAACCGGCCAGCGCTCAAGAAGCGTACGGGAAAAGCGGGTAAAACACCAAGTCAGACGCTATTACTGCCTAGTACTGACCAGTGCTGCCAACCACTGCCAAGCGCCCGATTCTCACTCAGCGGGTTGGGGGTTCGATTCCCTCGCGGCGCACCCACTCGAACCTAATGGGACTGCAATAGCGGCCATTTCCGGCATGCTGTTGTCCGAGCCGGCTGTCGGTGAGCACTCATTAGCCCAGATCTGTTGTTGAGGTCTATGACTAGATCGTGCCCCGGCAGGTGGTGAGGAGGCTGGGAGTGCTGGTGGGATGTCGTGCCGGTGAGCACTGATTGTGAGTCTGTATCCACCGGTTTCGCGACGCGTCGTCTGAGACTGGTGCCGGTGGCAAGGACGTGACCCAAAAACTGATCGGCCCAGCTGATGGTGCCCTCAATGGGACTTGTCCGTCCTTGCTGCCGGCGCCGGACCCGGCTGTCGTGTTGGCCTGATCAGAAGCTTGTCCGCCTCCGGGTGTGGCTCATCACAGTCTTGCCGCAACGTCGTTCGGGCCGGGATTGATGTCCTCTCAGCCTAAGGAGCAAACTGCATGCTGGCTCTCCATCCAGATCTTGACGTCGTCATCGGCGTCGACACTCATAAGAACACCCACACCGCGGCGGCGGTCGGTGCGACGGGCGCTGTCCTTGAGCACCTGACGGTTCCGGCCGATCCGGCTGGCTACCGCCAGCTGATCGGCTTCGGGCGGCGCCACGACGCGAGGTTGTGGGCCATCGAAGGCACCGGCAGCTTCGGTGCCGGACTGACCACTGAGCTCCTCACTCGGGGTGAGCGGATCGTCGAGGTCGACCGCCCGCAACGACCGGCACGTCGTGGCGGGGTGAAGAGCGACGATATCGACGCTGTGCGAGCGGCTCGGCAGGCGCTCGCCGGTGTGGGCCTCAGCGAGCCGCGCCGCCGCGGAGACCGGGAAGCCATCCGGGTGCTGCTGGCCACCCGCGGGCAGGCGGTCACGTTCCGGACCCGGGCCATCTCGGCTCTGCATGCACTGGTCACCAGCGCCCCTGACGGTCTTCGCGAGCGGTTCCGGAGGTTGCCGCTGGGACAGCTTCTGCAAACCTGCGCCGGGCTGCGCGATTCGTCGCGACGCAGCGTGGAGGAGTCCGCCACCGTGTTGGCTATGCGCTCCACCGCACGCCGGGCGCTGGCCTGCGAGCGGGAGGCCGCCGAACTCGAGGCCGAGCTCGACAGGCTGGTCCGTCGGCTCGCCCCCGAGCTGCTCGGCCAGTTGGGAATCGGCCCTGTCGTGGCCGGTCAGATCATCACCTCCTGGTCCCATCACGGCCGCATTCGTTCCGAGGCTGCTTTTGCCAAGCTCGGTGGTGCCGCGCCCATCGAAGCGTCGTCGGGGACCATCACCCGGCACCGCCTGAACAGGTCTGGAGATCGACAGCTCAACCGCGCACTTCACACCATCGTGCTGGTCCGCATGCGTCAAGACAGCGCCACAAAGGACTACGTCCAGCGTCGCCTCGCTCAGGGCAAGACCATCCGCGACATCAAGCGGTGCCTGAAGCGCTATATCGCCCGACAACTGTTTCGCCAGCTTGCGGCGCTGACACGACCACTTGACGGGACATAGAAGCGTCCCATTAGGTCGTAGCAGGTCTTCTCCGCGGCTCGAGCCTTTTGTTGATCAAATACGTGAGCGGGGAGGCGGGGTGCTGTTCATCGGCGACGACTGGGCCGAGGCCCATCACGACATTGAGATCGAAGACGATTCGGGCAGGGTGCTGGTCCGTCGACGGCTACCAGAGGGGATGGCCGGGATCACGGCGCTGCACGAGTTGATCGCTGAGTATCTGGACCCGGCGGCCGAACAGGATCAGGTGCTGGTCGGGATCGAGACCGAGCGTGGGCCTTGGGTGCAGGCGTTACTTGCGGCCGGTTACACGGTCTATGCGATCAATCCGATGCAGGTTGCCCGATACCGGGAGCGGCACTCGACATCGGGGGCCAAGTCCGATCCGGGGGATGCGCATCTGTTGGCTGAGATCGTCCGCCTGGACCGGCATCATCACCGCCCGATCGCCGGCGACAGCGAGATCGCCGAGCACGTCAAGGTTGCCGCACGGGCCCATCAGACGATGATCTGGTCGCGGGTCCGGCAGGTGAACGAGCTGCGCTCTTTACTGCGGGAGTACTACCCGGCTGCGTTAACCGCGTTCGGCGCCGACCTCGCCGACCGCGACGCGTTGGCGGTGCTGGCCGCCGCGCCGAGCCCGGACCAGGGCCGTCGATTGTCACAGGCCCGGATCGAGGCGCTGCTCCGCAAAGCCGGCCGGCAGCGCAACATCTCCGCCGTGGCGGCGAAGATCCGCGCCGCCTTGCGATCCGAACAGCTGACGGCCCGACCTGGCGTGGTGCCGGCCTACGCCGCTAGCGCGTCGGCGCTGGTCGTCGTTTTGCAGGCGATGGTGCAGCAGACCGAGGTGCTGGCCGGGCAGGTGGAGCAGGGTTTTGGCCAGCACCCGGACGCTGAGATCTACTTGAGCCAGCCAGGCCTCGGGATGATCCTCGGCGCCCGGGTGCTGGCCGAGTTCGGCGACGACCCCGAACGCTACGCCGACGCGAAGAGTCGCAAGAACTACTCCGGCATGTCACCCATCACCAAAGCATCCGGCACCAAACGGATCGTGCTGGCCCGCTACGCCCGAAACCGGCGACTCGGCGATGCATTGTTCCGGCAGGCCTACAGCGCCCTACGATGCTCACCCGGAGCCAGGGTGTTCTACGACCACCAGCGTGGCCGTGGCGCCACCCACTACCAAGCCCTCCGCGCCCTCGCCAACCACCTAGTGGGCATCCTGCACGGCTGCCTGCGACACCACACCCTCCACGACGAGAACCGCGCCTGGCACAGCGAACCAGACAAACTCTGCCCTGCAGCTTGACCGCTTCCGGTCGTGGGATGTCTAGTCAGAGCCACTTTTTTGGATCCGCGAGAGACTCCCATAGCCTGCCGGATCGGCCAGAATTTCACCGAATTTCACACCCCGCTCTGAGAGGTCCGAATAACCGAGCCGTACAGGGCACCAGCAGCGGTGCACCTGATCAATTATCGACGGGTCAGGCCCTTACTGCCGCCGCAGACGTACCTTGTGCAGGTCATCGCGTGTGATCTCATCTGCGCGGGCGATCAACTCGTCGACATCGTCCCACACCGTTAAGAACCTGCCAGTCAGACGATCGGCTCGACCTGACGCCAGTGTGATCACGAGGTCGGCCCCCTGTGCCACCGCAACATGCGCCTCGGTCCCGAAGATCGATGGCGCCCAGGGAGTCCACTGCCGGCCATCGTCGGATTCCGCTAGATATCTCGTCATCTCGGTGGACATCCAGCCCGGGTCGATCGCAAAGACAGCAACACCGTAATCCTGGGTTTCCATCGCGAGCGCCTCAGTGAGACGGATGACTGCAGCCTTGCTTGTAGCGTACGCCGAGCCGAAAGGCGGAGCCTCGATTCCAGCTCCGCTGGCCACATTGACGATCCGCCCCTGCCCACGGCTTGTCATTCCGGGAAGGACAGCATGCGTGCACAGGAACGTGCCATACAGGTTGATCTCAAAAAGCCGCCACCACTGCTCCGGAGCAATCTCCCAAGCAGGCCCGAGCGGCCAGATGACGGCGGCGTTGTTGACCAGCAGGTCCACCGGTCCGGCCTGTGCCTCAACCGCCCAGACCATGTCCTGGACGGCCTCTTGATCTGAGATGTCGACGGTATAGGCGGAGGCCGAGCCACCCGAGGCTTCGATCCGGCCAACCGTCTCGGCAAGCTGGTCAGCGCTTCGTGCTGCCACCGCAACGTGGGCGCCCTCGGCGGCGAGCCGAAACGCCACCTCCTGACCCAACCCCCGCCCGCCGCCGGTAACAACCGCAACCGTTCCGGCCATGTGTGATCTCCTCTCAGCGCAAAACCGGTGATGATCTTCGGGGCATCGCTGGCCACAGGCACGCCGAACTTGCAGTCATGCTCGGGCAATGTCGGAGGCTCGGGACACTTCAGCCCTGACCGGTGAATACCACACCGAGACCAACGAATCCTCCCAAGAGACCCGCTGACCTTCAGTCACCGTGATGGGAGTGCCTCGCCTCCGTCACTCGATTGGTGGGTGAAGGAACCGCAGGAATGGCTCGGTCGGGCACGCGGACCGGATGGTCATCAACACTGGATCAAAAGCTGCTGATCTTCGACCGGCGAGGGCCCACAGCGTCACTAGAAGACCCTGAGGCTTGCTGCTCTGCTGCTACAAGTCGACATCCATCTTTGTGCCCAAGATGGTCTTGCACGACCAGTACCTGTACCAATCGAGTTTCTCCAACTCGGCCACTTTGTGCCGGTAGGAGTCGAAGTCCGGGTACTCAATAACGCCCCAGTCGAAGATGCTCTCGTCCGCCCAACGCGAATCGCAAAGAATCCGCCAGACTGCCCCGGCCTGCCGATCGACTTCCTCGACCTGAGCCCAAAGGTCATCCTGCTCCTGCTTGGAGAGCTGATACCACGCCTCTTTAAAGCCTTGTCCCAGCACCAGTAGAAACACAGGAGTCGACATGGTGATCACTTCCCTTTCGTGTCGGAAGATCCTCGATTGCCGCAATCCTCGCAGACGGCCGTCAACGATGGATCAGAGCTGTTGATCTTCGTCCCGCGAGCGGGCCGGCGCGCACCAAACGGCCTAGCCAGAGTTGCATTTGCCACGCGGTTGTGGTGCGAGTATTCGTCGAGCAGGGACGAGTACGGGGACGAATGCAAGTCATTCTTTGTCCTGGGGCGAGTCCATGACCGATGCCGGGTTGTAGGCCTCCAGTGCCGCCACGTTCCCGGCGTTGGCCGCGCGGCGCCCGAGGTAGACATCCTGAGTCATCGAGATCCGGGAGTGTCCCAACTGATCGGCGATCATCCGAGCGCTCGCGCCGCTCCCATCGAGCAGGGTTGCCACCGTCTTGCGATAGGTGTGGGTCTTCACCCATTCGAAGTCGGATCCCTCACGTGCGGCCCTGAACGCCCTGCCGACATTGCTGCGGTCCCGCCACCCGCCAAAGCTGTCGGGAAAGATCGGCCCATCAAAGCCACCGCGGCGCACGCGCCGTTCTCTGAGCATCTCAACGCACCACGACGGCATGATCAGGCCACGCTCGGAGGCCTTCGACTTGACCCGCTTGGCGATCAAACCTTTGCCCTGGACGCGAATGATCGTTCGATGCACGGCAACAGTTCCAGCGCCCAGGTCGACGTCGGCCCAGGTGACGCCGAGTGCTTCGCCGAGTCTCAAGCCGGTCGCGAGCATGAAACGCGCCAGCTCGGGCAGATCGTGATGCTGCGCGACAGGATCGGCATCAAGTACGCAAGCCATTGGCGGACCTCCT
Organism: uncultured Actinomycetota bacterium; assembly: GCA_963840505.1. Taxonomy (GTDB): domain Bacteria; phylum Actinomycetota; class Actinomycetes; order Propionibacteriales; family Propionibacteriaceae; genus Microlunatus. The sequence continues at coordinate 643,397 of CAWIZB010000016.1, read as the reverse complement.
CCAAGGAGAGCGCGCGAGCGGTCCGATCACGGTCAAGTTCCAGCGGGGTGAGGTCACGCACGGGATTGCTAGGCAGAGCACCACGCCGCACCAGCCAGCCGCACACCCCCGACAAGACTGATCTGGTGAGCTTGGCCGTCGCGTAGCCGCGATCGACGAGCACGGCCTGGACGAAGCGATCCAGGCGCGGGGTGGTGAATTCACCTAGGCGGAGCGATCCCACGTCGGGTTCGACGACCCGCCTGATCACGTCGCGGTACGCGTCGTAGGTGGGTCGGATCGGCGATCGCCTCCAGTGCCGGCGAAACTGCCAGTCCGTTCGTCCATGCCACGATCGTCGTTTCGGCGCCACACCAGGATCATGCGTCGCGGCGCCGACAGCTCAGAACGGCGGCGGGCCGAGGATCTCGATCGCCCCGGTGGCCTCAGCGGCCGCACGGATCCGGTCGAAGTCGACGGGCGTGGGGTGGTCCTCGCTGGCGTGCCGGTAGAACGCCTCGCCGGCAGCCGGGTTCTGGAAGGCCAGCATCCTGGCGGTCGGTGACGTGACCATGAAGGCGTGTGGGACGCGGCGTGGGAACACCGCCAGCCCGCCCGCGCCGAGCGTGGTTTCCTCGCCGTCGATATGCAGCAGGATCTCGCCCTCGAGCAGGTAGAACGTCTCATCAGCATTGGGGTGGAGGTGCAGCGGAGTCACCTTCCCCTGCTCGAGCTCGTCCTCGAACATGAAGAACGCAGCACCGCTCTCTGCCCCGGTGACCTTCCAGGTGAACGTCCCGCCGCCGCAGAACCAGGCCTGCTCGCCCTCACCCTGCTGCCGGACCGTGGCTGTCAGCGTGTCCATGACGTCTCCCATCCCTCGTTTATGGGACTTATGTCCCATAACGACATTAGGGTACCGTGAACGCCATGTCAACGGTATACGAGGAATTCGGCCGGACCCGGCAGAAGGCACGCACCCGCAGCCAGCTGATCGCCGCCGCCAGGGCACTGATCGCGGCAGGGACGGCCTCGCCGACCGTCGAGCAGGCGGCCGAGGCGGCCTCGGTGTCGCGCACCACCGCCTATCGCTACTTCCCCAGTCAGAAGGCGCTGCTGATCGCCGCGCACCCCGAGATCCAGACGTCGTCGCTGCTGCCCGACGAGCCGGGCGACGACCCCGTGACCCGCCTCGCCTTGGCCATCGAGAAGTTCGTCGGCCTGGTGCTGGAGTCCGAGGGGCAGCAACGGACGATGCTGCGGCTCTCACTCGAGAGCGACGCCACGGACCTTCCGCTGCGGCAGGGCCGGGCGATCGGCTGGTTCGTGGATGCGCTGGCTCCTCTGGAGCCACGGCTCGGGAAGGCGAACATCCATCGGCTGGCGGTGGCTATCCGCAGCGCGGTTGGCATCGAGTCACTTGTGTGGCTCACCGACGTCGCCGGTCTGTCCCGGGAGGAGGCTGCGCGACAACTCCGATGGACCGCGCAGGCGTTGCTCGCACATGCCCTCGCTGAAGGACTGCCCTAGAGGATGGCCGGGTGAGTACGCCGCGACGGGCGACCGGCGTACGACGTCTTGTTGCCAACCACCACCGGATCGTCGTCGCCAGGTTTGGACGGCCCGGCCACGAGCTGCACCACCGTGGCTCCTCTGAACCCGGGAGGCCCTCTCGCTTCGGCGGGAGGGCCTTCGCTCATTCAGCAGCGTCACCAAGACGCCAGATCCGACCCTCGAAGAAAGATCGAGCGCAAGCGCAACGATGTCTCACCGAGACGCACCATTGGCCGACAAGATCAACCCGGTTGCCGTCCAAGCCATGGCCGAAGAAGACATCGACATCACGGCATAGCCAGCCGAAATCCTCACCCTCGATGCCGTGAAAGCCCCCGACGTCGTCATCACCATGGCCTGCGGCGACACCTGCCTGTACTACCCCGGCAAGCGCTACGAAGACTGGTTGCTCGACGACCCGGCCGGTAAGGACATCGACGCGGTTCGAGCAGTCCGCGACAACATCCGAAGCTAAACGCCGACCGCTCGTTCCCCGTCTCAAGCCCATTGTTCGGGCGTTCTAAGCGGGCAGCTGATAGCCGCCAACGCCGCTGGGAGGGCGCTGGCATGTCGAGCTGATCGTATGAAGATCGGCTCTGGTGGTGGCGAGAATCAGAAGGATGCCCTGGCCGGTGCTCTATGACCTCTGAGGGCGGCTCCGAGCTCAGTTCAGCTGGCCCAACATCGCGTCGTCGACGGTCAGCGCGGCGACGCCGGCGCGGGCATGCGCCGCGGGAACGCCGGTCGCGACCGCGATCAGTGCTTCGCGCCAGGCGGCCGCGAGCATTCTGGCGATCGGTGTGCGGCCGCCGCTACCGACCTGGGCGAGGAGTTCGGCTACCGGGTCCAGGCCGCGAGCGGGGTGGGGCTCGCCGAGGAGTCGCGCGAAATGTTGGCTGGTCGCGAAGTCGAAGCCGACCAGTAGCGCGCTGCGCATCGCGGCCGTTGGGCCGTCGCCGGCGCGCGCCGCCGCCGCGCCCTCCATTCGGTCGAGGAGGCGCCGCTCTGCCTCGTCACGGACGAAGCCGTACAGGCCGAGCTTGCTTCCGAAGTGGTGGTACAGGGAGCCCGTCGTCACTCCTGCCGCAGTCGCCACGTCGCCGACGTTCACGGCGTCGAAGCCCCGCTCGCCGAACTCCTCGAGCGCGCGGAGCGCGAGCCTGCCCTTGGACGAAGACGAGACTGGTACCCACTCGCGCACTGTTATATAATGCACACATGCTCAGACGTAATCCAATTACGGAGGAAGCCATGAAGCTCGAGTTCCTCAACACGCCTACTCGTGACCTGCAGGCGTCCCTGGCCCTCTACCGAGACGAGCTCGGCTGGGAAGAAGCGTGGCGGGAGGGCGACTCGGTCGTGTGCCTTAAGGTGCCCGGATCCGACGTCCAACTCATGCTCGTCGCCGAGGACGGCGCCGAGAGCCCTTTCGGACCGATATTCGTGCTCGACGACGTGAAGCGGTTCCACGCCCAGCGCCCACGTGGGCTCCGCGTCACGTCCGAGCCGCAGGAGATCCCGGGCGGCTACCTCGCGACGTTCGAAGACCCGTCGGGGAACACGATCTACGTCATGGACCAGTCCCTCGACGCCGCCGGCGCCACGACCGACTGACGCGAGGCCATGCACGCGTTGATCCTGATGTCGCCGAGCGGTGCTGGCTGGACGGACGCCGGGCTGCACGCGGAGCACGAGAGGTTCATCGACGGGCTCGACCGGGCGAGCAAGGTCGTCCTTGGCGGGGGCTGGAGCCCGGCCGCGGGAGGCTTCGAAGGCGACCACCTCGTGAGCTGCCAGTTGCTCGAGGAGGCCCGTGCGATCGCGGCTTCCGATCCCCTGGCACGCGCGGGTGCCATCCACTGCGAGGTCGTGGAGTGGCAGCTCGTCGGCGCCAACCCCGATGCCGTCGACCGAGGCTCCTTGCTCTACCCGTAGGCGTCACTCGTCCTACTCCCGACTACGGCTAGGCGTCGTCGCGCGGTGGTCGCCCTTCATTCGGATCAATGCCGTCGTCGCCGTGACCTCGGATATCCCCGTGCAGGAGCATCGACCAGATGGCCCCGAGGGCATGCCTCATCGTGGAGCCCTTGATGATCGACTTGACTTCCGTTCCTGCGACCCAGAATCCGAGCAGCCCGATGATGGTCTGCACGACGACGATGGTTGTCGTGACAGCAGCAACTGATGGAGGGTTGCTGAGCCCGCTGAGGGAATGCGTGATGTGGGGTGCCAACGCCCAGAACGGCAGCAACCACAGGAGGATGAGAAACACGCCCACCCGTAGACGCAATGGGGACAAGCCAGCTGATTTCGTGCCCTCGGTGGTGGACGTTCCATCGCGCATGTTGATTCCCGACTCTGTTGAGTGGGCCCTGGGCTCATGCTCTCGCATCCCACGGTGATGGAACCACCCGTTGCAAGGAGCATACGACCACCTGTGGCTGATCGCTGGCTATCGGCTCGGGAGCGATCGCGGTAGCCCGAACCATGGGAAGCACGCTGTTGTCGAAGCGGGTCATGGCGCAGATCCGGTCGCCGGTGAGGGTGAGGACGAGGAGGCCGATCCCGTGGCGGATGCCGGTAGGGGCGCGCAGATAGGCCCCGAACGCCGGCTGACCGTTGGCTCGCGTCGGCACGAGGTCGAACCTGCGGCCCGAGCCGAAGATGCTGGCGCAGAAGCGGGCCACGACGTCTCGGCCCTCGTATTCGAAGGGCATCGGTGGCATCGAGATGAAGACGTCGTCGGTCAGGAGGGCCACCAGCGCGTCGAGATCGGCGGACTCGTACGCGCGGACGAACTTCGCCACGATCGCATCCTCGGAGGGTGAGTCGGAGGCGGGAGGCGGTTCGCGGCCGGCGGTCGGCGGCCGTCGGCGTTGCAGGTTGGCGCGCGCGCGTTTGAGGGCGCTGTTGACCGATTCGACGGTCGAGTCCAGCATGTCGGCCACCTCGTTCGCGTGGAATCCGAGGACGTCGCGCAAGATCAGGACGGCGAGCTGGCGAGGCGGCAGGACCTGGAGGGCGGTCACGAAGGCCAGGGAGATCGATTCGGTCTGCTCGTAGCGGGCCTCCGGGCCGAGTGGCACGTCGATCGCGCCCTCGAGCAGGGCGTCTGGAAATGGCTCGAGCCATACGACTTCGCCGAGCCGGGTCGGCTCGGGCGGTTCAACCTTGGGCACGTCCCACTCCTTGGCCGGGCGGCGGCTGGCCGAGCGGCGCGCGTTGAGGCACCGGTTGGTGGCGATCCGGTAGAGCCAGGTGCGGAGCGAGGCGCGTCCCTCGAACCCTCCGAGGCCTTGCCAGGCGGTCAGCAGCGTGTCCTGGAGGGCGTCCTCGGCATCCTGGAAGGATCCGAGCATCCGGTAGCAGTGCACCTGGAGCTCTCGGCGATACGGCTCGGTCAGCTCTCGGAACGCGTCGCCGTCCCCGGCCCGTGCCCGTGAGATCAGGTCGGCTGGCACCACCCTCACCGTCGCCTCCCCTTCTTGCCGCATCTTGTCGCACTTCCATCCTGTATAGACACCGACCGAGGGGCGAACTGGGCGGCTGATGGGCGCCCACTTTCCCGACGTCGCGGTGTCTGCATCAATGACCACCCAGGCACAGAACGGATCCAGAGATGATGCTGAAGAACAAGGTTGCGGTGATCTACGGAGCCGGAGGCGCCATCGGCGGCGCTGTCGCACGCGCCTTTGCGCGCGAGGGGGCCAAGCTTTTTCTCACCGGGCGCCACCTGGCACCGGTCGAGGCGGTCGCCAAGGACATCGCTTCCGCTGGCGGATCTGCCGAGGCGGCGGAGGTCGACGCTCTCGACGAGCAGGCTGTCGACAAGCATCTGCGGTCCGTGATCGACAAGGCGGGCCGCGTCGATATCTCGTTCAACGCGGTCGGGATCCCGGATACGAAGATTCTGGGTGTGCCTCTGGTCGAGCTGGATGTCGAGCAGTTCTCCCTGCCGATCGCGACCTACACGAGATCGTACTTTCTGACCGCGCGCCTGGCTGCAAGGCGTATGGTTCCGAACAAATCGGGGGTGATCATGAGAGTCACCACACTCCACTCGCGGACGGGCCTCCCATTGGTGGGAGGCTACGGTCCGGCGATGGCAGCCATGGAGGCACTCACCCGAGATCTATCCGCCGAGCTCGCACCTCAGGGCATTCGCGTGGTCGGCCTGCGACCACAGGCCATGCCGGAATCGGTCGGATCAAGGAGACGCTCTTCGAACCTCGCGCCAAGGCATCGGGAATGACCTGGGAACAGTTCCAGGAGTTGCTCGCAAGCAGGACGCACCCGCGACGGCTGATGACGCTCGCGGAGATGGCCAACGTCGCGGTCTTCATGGCTTCCGACAAGGCGAGCGGGATGACGGGAACGATCGTCAACTTGACCATGGGCAGCCTGGACGACTAGCGGCTGAGCGACCGGGGTTTGAGCGTTCGAGGTCCCGCTCGGAAACAATTGTTCGGATCTGGTGCGGGATTAAGCAGCCGGAGCATCATCATCGACCGCAGTCAGTGCTGCCGGGCTGTATGCACCGTTGACAGTCCGCGCCGCGAGTATGGCGGCCGGAGTGCCGTCAAGGACGATCCCCTCCTGCTTGAACGCGTGAGCCAACTGAGCCGGTTCTGTGAGGTTGGAGCTTGCCACATTGAGCTCCAGCAGCTTCACGCCCAAATCAGTCGCGCGCTGCTGCAGCGATTCGTCGGCCAGCACGCGAGCTGAGATGTCATCGTCGCTGAGGGTTGTCTGCGCGACGAGGCGACGAAGGGCCGCGGCACAACTATTGACCAGCGAACCCTTGTAGTCGGTCACACCAACCAGGGCCCTCTCCAGGTCGACGACTTTGAAATTGATCTGGGAGGCAAGTTCACGCAAGGGGTGCAATCGGATCATCGGCGGCAACGGCTCGAATTGCTCGGTTACCGATTCGATCATCACGTTGTGCACGAATGGGATGCCGATGACGAGTCCCGGACCAACCACTTTGGCCTCACCGCGGAAGCGGATTCTAGAGCCCAAGCGGTCGTAGTTATCCCGGCGGTAATGGATGACTTTGTTGAACCGGGTCCGTAATGCATTGCTGCCCGAGGGCACCTTGTACATGCCTTTGAGGACGAACAGCACGACCAGGGCAATCAGCGCCACGGCCCGCAAGAGTGTCGCCCACCACGGGTCATTGTCTCTGAACCAGAGGTACTCGAGTACACCAGCGGGCATGGTAACCACTCCTGCTCGTGGGCGGCACACTACCTGACTAAGGAAGTGAACCTGTGGCTGTACTTTATTGGCATTGTCTGGTCGCTGTAAATATGTCGGCTGGCTTCAGCCGATTGCAGGTATTACCTGGAGGCGGCCGCAAACGGCGTGTCGGGCAGCGGCTTGCGCGCCCACACGGCCGTCATCATCCAGCACTGGGTCCAGTAGTTCGGGTCGTCCAGCAAGGCCGAGGCAGCGTCGATCGTTGCGGCGTCGAGTTGCCCAGCACCGATTGCGCGGTCGCGTACCTCGGCGAAGAACAGCTGGAAATACAGTGCGCCGCGATCTCGGCCACGGATGTTCTGTACGTCGGTCTTAGCCTGCGGATGCCCGAGACCCAGGGCGGCCACCATGCTGGGTAGCTTGCGGCCTATGAGCCAGTCGATCCCATTGGCGTGTCCCCACTCGAGAAGGCCCTTCCAGGTACGTGCCCACACCTCCGGCTCCGTGGTCGGGGCGAGGTGAAAGTCCGGCTCCTGGATCAGCAGCCATCCGCCGGGCCTGACGGCCTCGGCCATCCGGGCCAACAGCTGCGGAGCGTATTCAGCGATCTGGTGCAACAACGCGCGGCACGTGACCAGGTCGTACGACTCCGATCCCAACTCGCCCGAGCGCACGTCCATCTGCTGTACCGACAAGTTCTGTGCAGGGATCAGTTCGAGGAGCACTGGGTTGATGTCGATAGCCGTCACGCTTCCCGACGCACCGACCTTGGCGGCGAGCCACTCAGCGATGCTGCCGTTACCGCCGCCGACCTCAAGGCAATGCCAGCCCTCGCGGAGGCCAAGCGTCGTGAGGTATTCGCGTGTCCACGGGTCCAGGATCTTCGACATCAGGTCGAGCCGCTGGTACTCCACGGCCGACGCGTCGTCCAAAATGTAGGGCTTCACGGTGCTCCTTGCTGTTTCCTGGACCGGCCGCTTGGGTTCAACCCTCCGGCCCTCGTGGGGCATGCGCACAGTGTGCCTGCCGGAGGCGGACGCTCTCGATGCAGGTACTGACAAGGCCTCCCGCGGAGGCGCCGACTCCCCGAAACTGGTCACAAGCGACACCAAAATCGGGAAGCCCTGTGTCGTCTGTGGCAACTTTTGAGGAGTAGGGAGTCTGTTGAAGGCGGTGCCGAACCTGAAACGTCTACTGATTCCGTCTGCTGCGCTCCTGTGGGGGCTACAGTTCGCCTTCCTCAACCCCGCTCTGGCGCTATTGCTGGTGGCGCTCTTCGACGCCACTGCGGCCGAGGTCGGTTGGGTGCTTGCCGTCTACAACGCCAGCGGATTCATTGCCTCTCTCGTCCTGCCCACGTACGCCGACCGCAAGGGCAATTACCTGTGGCCCATGCTGGCGTGCGGGGTCTTGACCCTGGCACTTGCTGTCCTGCTGTTCTTCACCACCTCCCTCCCGATCGCTGTCATCGGTCTGCTGGTTCTCGGCGGGCCGGCCGGCGTAGGTAGTTCGCTACTCTTCGCCTACCTCAAGTACTCCGGCGCCCGCCCGTCGGACGTGGTGAACACGCGCGCGATCGTGTCAGTCGCCTGGGTCGCTGGGCCTCCTCTGGCGACCCTCATCATCGGAACATTCGGCGACCGTGCGGTTCTGCTGGCGATTGCGGCAGTTGCCGTACTCAACATCGCCACCACGGCCGCGATGATCGCCGTGCGATCCGCAGCTGGTGCCAAGCCGGGCGAGCCGACCAGGCCAGCTGAGACGGCGACCGACGACCGGCCGATGCCGAGGGTAGGTATCGGCGTGATCGTCGCCGCCTTCATCGCTCTGCAAGCCGCGAATAGTGCGGCGGTGTCGATCATGAGCCTGTTCGTCACCGAAACGCTCGGCCTGGACGTGATGTGGGCCGGAGTAGCACTTGGGGTCGCAGCAGCGGTGGAGATCCCCGCCCTGCTGCTGATCGGACGCCTGAGCTACCGCTTCTCCAACCTTCGGCTGATCGCGTCTGGATGCGTTGTCGGAACCGTCTACTACGCCGCCATGGTCTTCGTCCCGGGACCGGTGCTCCTGATCGGTCTGCAGGTCTTGGACGCCTGGTTCTTCGCCGTTGTTGCCGGCGTCGGGCTGACACTGTTCCAACAAATCATCCCGCGTCCGGGACTGGCCTCTGGCCTGTTCGTGAACACGCGGCGCCTGGGTGCCATCGTGTCCGGCGCTGTCATCAGCTTCGGCTCGCTGACACCGCTCGGATATGGCGGGATCTTCGCGGTCTGTGCCGGTCTCACGGTATTGGCGCTGGTCGCGATCGGCGTGGCCGCTCGGATAACAAGCGCAGCACCGAAATGACAAGCACCGAAACCGCTCCTAAAGTTAGGCGTCGGCGACACGTGTGAGCCGTCGCCGCTCGGTGTCGTGAGCACTCGGACCAGCGCAAAACACAGATCTGGCGCAGCCGCTGCGTTGCGGCTGCGCCAGATCTGTCAACTGGTGGTTTCGGTACTGCTACTTGACGCCACCTGCGGTCAGGCCGGAGACAATGCGGCGCTGGAAAATGAGCACCGCGAGCAGCAGCGGAACGGTCACCACCACACCGGCCGCCATGATGGTGCCGTACGGCGTGTCAAAGCCGGTCGTACCAGTGAACTTGCTGATCGCCACGGTGGCGGTCTGCCTATTCTTATCCTGCAGGAAGGTCAGGGCGAGCAAGAATTCGTTCCATGCGCCGATGAACACGATGATCGCCGTCGTGAAGATGCCCGGAGCTGCCAGCGGCAGGATCACCTTGCGGAAAGCCACCCCTGGCGTGCAGCCATCGACCATTGCCGCCTGCTCCAACTCGACCGGGAGCTGCCTGAAGAAGGCTGTCAGATTCCACACCGCAAGCGGGAGGCCGAAGCTCAACCCAGGGATGATGACGGACTGGTAGGTGTTGATCCAGTACGGGAACCAGGTGAATGGCTCAGTCGAGGAAAACAGCTTCAGCAGCGGCGGCAGCAACACAACCAGCGGAAACATCGAGCAGGCCATGATGATCCAGAGCACCGCACCTTTGCCCCGGAACCTCAGTCGAGCGAGCGCGTACGCTCCGATGATCCCGAACAGCAAGGTCAGGATCGTCGTGGTGCCGGCCACGATCACCGAGTTGATCAGAGAACGGCCGAAGTTGTTCACTGGTGAGAACACGGCCTGGTAGTTCTCGATCGACGCCGGGCTCGGGATGAATTCGGTGCTCCGCCCCTCGCTTGGGAGCCGCAGGGACGAGACGATCATCCAGTAGAACGGAATGATGCAGTACAGGACGATAGCGGCCATCCCCACATAGGAGAGGACTACTCCGACCCTCTGCTTGAGGGGACGCTTTGGGTGCGCGAGCGCCTCCAGCTCCTCCTTGCTGAGGTGTTCTTCACGTATGTCAGTCGTTGTGGACATCAGTGCGCACCTCCCGCCATCTCCAGAGCTGTCGCCGGCGGCCCCGCCGGTTCCTCATCGCCCTTCTTTTTCTTTTTCTTCTTCGGGACGCCGCTGTCACCGATCACGTCGGCCCCGAGAATCCTGACGAAGAGGAAGGCAACCAGGAGCACGTAGATGAACAAGATAATGGCGTACGCCGCAGCCGGACCGTACCGGTTCGCTGTCGCTTCTTGATAAGCGAAGATCGACAGAGTCTCCACGCGGTACTTGCCGGCTCCGACCATGCCGTATGGCAGATCGAACATGCGCAGCGTGTCGAGCGTACGGAAGAGAACCGCCACGACTAGCGTTGGTTTGACCATCGGCAGCGTGATCCGAACGAACTGCTGCCAGGTGGTCGCGCCATCGACCTTGGCGGCCTCATAAACCTCGGCCGGAATGGTCCCCAGCCCCGCCAGGGTCAGCAGGCCGATGAAGGCTGCGGTCTTCCAGGTGTCTGCTATGACGATCGCCCAGAACGAGGCACCTGTGTCGGCCAACCAGAGAATCTCCCGGCCGAGAATCCGGTTCGCCACGCCGGATGAGTCGAAGATGAGCTTCCACATCAGGGCCGAAACGATCGTCGGGATCGCCCACGGGACCAGGATGCCGGCCCGGACAAGACCGCGACCGCGGAAGGCCTTCGCCATGATCAGGGCCATCGCCACGCCAATAATGGTCTCCAAGATGACGCAGACAATGGTGAGGAAGGTGGTGTTGAGGAACGCGTTCCAGAAGCGGTTCATGGTGCCGAAGTTGCCCAACACCAGGTCTTGGCTGGTAAATATGTTTGTGAAGTTCTGCAGGCCGACAAACGACTCGCCGCCGGCGATCAGTCCGGTATTGGGATCCACGCCGGTGTTGGTCTGGAAGAACGACTCCCGAATAGACATGACGACCGGGATACCGGCCACCACGGCGATGACGATGAGGGTAGGCGCCAGCAGGATCCAGGCCAAGCGGCCTTGGCCATCGCTCAGCGCGTTCTTCTTATGCTTGTGGCCATCACCCTCAGTGGCCGGCACACTCCGTGGTTCCGCTGTGGCTGTGGCCATGCGGCTACCTCCTTTGAAAGGCGCTGAGTTCCCGGCGCAGCACCTGGCTGCGCCGGGAACCTTGCGAACACCAACTACTTGATCAGAGTCTGCAACTTCGACTGCAGTGCTTGCAAGGCCGCGTCGGGTTGAGTCTGACCTTGGAGTGAGCCATAGGCGGCATCCTGGATCGCCAGGGTGACATCGCCGTACTGGACAGCCTTCGGACGCGGCTTGGCGGTCTGGATCGACTTGAGCAGCATCCGGGGTGTAGGCGAACTTCTTGACGATGTCCGGATCGGAGTAGAGCGCCTCAAGAGTCGGCGCGTTCGAGGTGGCCAGGGTGTCCGACTTCTGCGACTCTGGCGACGCCATGAACTTAATGAAGTCGACCGCCGTACCCTTGTTCTCCGCATTCTTGGCGATGCCGTAGTTGCCACCGCCAAGGCTGGACACACCAGGCTGCGTGATGCCAGGCAGCGGTGCCACATCGAACTTGCCGTTGATCTTGGACGAGCCATCGGTCTTGGACGCAAACGTGTATACGTAGCGGCCAGTTGCGGTGGAAGACCAGCTCGCCGTCCTGGAAGGCCTTGCGGCCTTCCTCCTCGGTCCACGTGATAGCTGCCTTCGGGATGTGACCGTCCTTGAACCAGTCGGTGAGTGTCTGCAGGCCCAGAGTGGCCTCCGGGGTCGCCACATTCGGCTTGCCGTCATCACCAACGATGACACCACCCGCACCATGGACAGCCTCGTCGAAGTTCACCGTCAGACCCTCGTACTTGTTGTACTGGCCGGCGAAGCACGCGAGCTTGGAGTTCTTCTCGCCTGCGATGATCTTGTCGCAGGCGGCCTTCATCTCGTCGAACGTGGTCGGCACCTCCAGGCTGTACTTGTCCAACAGATCCGTGCGGTAAAACAGCAAGCCGCCGTTGGAGGTGCGCGGATAAGCGTAGAGCTTGTCGAAGTAGGTCGCCGAGTCGACGGTGGGCTTCAGCATGCCGTCGGTGGGGAACATGTCGGGTGGCAGCGCCTCGACGATGCTGTTGGCCGCGAACTCGGCGGTCCAGACAACGTCGACGTTGAGCACCGCCATCTTCGGGTTCTTGATCTGGGTGTTCTGGATCATCTGCTGCCGCTGCTGATCCGCTTCGTCGGGCAGCTCGTGGAGGGTCACCTTGCCGTTCGGGTGTGACTCATTGAACTTGCGTAATCAGCTTGGGGAGGTTGCCGGAGGTGTCCTTGCCGGTCCAAAGCTCGATGTCACCCTGCTTGGTGAAGTCAACTGCCGGGGCCGACGTTCCACCGCCTTCGGGTGCTGCGCCTTCACCGCCGCCACCACCACACGCCGCGGCGACGAACAGGGCACTCAATGATGCGGCCGCGATGAGTACGCGGCGCGCGGGACGAACGAAAGTCATACAGGCCTCACTTCGTTGTAGAGCGGACACCCATTCGCTGGTGCCACCTCGAAACACTAGAGGCAATCTGACACAAAAGCGCTACTTCTCTCACGTTACGTTTAGATTTGTTATAAGAGGCGCCTAGCACACCTGACTTCGCTTTGGGAAGAGCGACTCACAGGTAGAGGCCGGTTTTCCCGTCCTGGAGCCTCTCGGCGGCGACAGCATGAAGATCCCGCTCCCGGAGCAGCACGTAGTCCTTGCCTCTGACCTCGACCTCGGCTCGGTCCTCGGGGTCGAACAGCACGCGATCTTCTGGCTTGACCGTCCTGACATGGGTCCCCACCGCAACGACCTCGCCCCAGGCGAGCCGGCGCCCGATTGCGACTGTCGCCGGGATCAGGATCCCGCCGCTACTGCGTCGCTCCCCGGGCTCATTGTCGGTCGAGACGAGCACCCGATCATGCAGCATGCGGATCGGCAAGCCCACCCTCGTCCAGACCGCCGGCGTTCTCGCGGCCGCTTAGGTCGGCCACCACTCAGTCGCTCCTCCCACGTTGCGCGATGGCGCGGATGATCAACAAGAATCCAACGACGCCTGCGACGGCGGCAGCCACGACTGCTACTCGACCGATGCGTAGATCGCCACGGGCCGTGAAGACCTTGGATTTGGCATTCTCCAGTTCGGTGTTCGCGAAACGCTTCACATTGTCGATCTGGCGCTGTTTGATCCGGTTGGGATGCACCTGGTCGATCAGCGCCTCGACCGAGGAAATCAGCCGATCCCGGGTGGCGCCCAGATCGGCCTCGATCTGGGACGGCGTACGGGTGGGCTGAGGAGGGGGCGGAGAAGCGGGCTGAGAAGCGTTGCTGGACACGTACCCTCCCTAGCACAATTCTGCGCACCGACCGGCGGCCGAGGCGTCCCGAATCCACAGCGTATTGCAGGCCAACCGTTACCAGCGCAGCGGCAGCAACTCAAGGCTGCTGGGGTGGACCGCTAGGGTTCTTGCATGACCACTCGGCTCAGCGACGGCGACGCGGCGCCCGCCTTCACCCTGCCCGACGCTGACGGCAAGAACGTGTCGCTCGCGGACTTCCGCGGACAGCGTGTGATCGTCTACTTCTATCCCGCTGCCATGACGCCGGGCTGCACAACCCAGGCAATCGACTTCACTGCGGCGATGGACGAGCTCGACGCCGCTGGGCTGCGCGTGATCGGAATCTCGCCGGACGCTCAGGAGAAACTCATCCAGTTCCGCGAGCTGGAGTCGGTCGGTTTTCCGCTCCTGTCAGACCCGGACAGGTCGACGCTGAACGCCTACGGCGCGTACGGGGAGAAGCTGCTCTACGGCAAGCTCATCCAAGGGGTGATCCGCTCGACCTTCGTCATCGATGTCGACCAGAAGGGGCACGGCACCATCGCGGTCGCTCAGTACAACGTCAAGGCCACCGGCCACGTCGACAAGCTCAAGCGCGACCTCCATCTGTAAACTTCATCGCCGGATCGCGCTGAGCGGAGCGAACAATCAAGCCGCTGAGCGGAGCGAAAAAATCAGGCAGTGCCGGAGTGGTGGAATTGGTAGACACGCAGGATTTAGGATCCTGTGCCTTCGGGTGTGAGGGTTCGAGTCCCTCCTTCGGCACTGGCCGCCGCTGGCTCGTCAAGAACTGAGCACCATGGTGTCCAGGCTCAGGCGGTCTGCTGGCGCTCCTCGAGCTCGGGATTCTGGGCGACACCGACGTCCGCACTGGGGGCGCCGGTGATGAGCGCGTACGTGGCACCGGCGATCGCCGCTCCGATGATCGGCGCGACGATGAACAACCACACCTGCGCGATCGCGGCGCTGCCTGCGAACCACACGACTCCGAGCGAACGGGCTGGGTTGACCGACGCGTTCGTCACCGGAATAGCAGCGAGGTTGGTCACGGTCAAGGCGAGGCCGATCGCGATGGGCGCCAGACCTTTCGGGGCACGGTCATCGGTGGCGCCCAGGATGACGTACACGAAGACCGCGGTGATGACGATCTCGATGATGAGGCCGGACACGAGCCCATAACCGCCGGGCGATCGATCACCGTACCCGTTCGAGGCGAAGCCGCTCTCCACCGCATTGAACCCGGGCTTGCCGTTTGCGATCGCGAACAGCACCGCACCAGCGACCGACGCCGCGACAATCTGAGTGACGATGTAGGGCAGCACGCCCTTCCACTCAAACCGTTTCGCGATCGCCAGACCGATGCTGACAGCAGGGTTGAAATGCCCGCCGGAGACGTGCCCAAAGGCATGTACGCCGATCAGCAGGGACAGGCCAAAGGCAAGCGCGACCCCGAGGAACCCGATCCCCAGCTGTACGCCGTCATCGGTGAGGAACATGGCGGCCAGGATCGCTGCTCCACATCCCATGAACACCAGCAAGAACGTCCCAAGGAATTCGGCGCCCAGTTTTGCAGCCAACGACGGCTCCTGCATGTGGCTCTCCTTACCTATTGCGGCCCTGAATTCGCGATTCTAGAGGTACCCGGCCATCGGTGGGGGCGTCCGCTGAGACTCTCAGACAGCGGACTCTTTCGGCGAGCGGCGACGATAGCTGACGAAGCTATAGCCGTCGTGCGGCTCCCGGCCGGTTTCGATCCACTCGTTCTGACCAATCTCAGGAAACGTGACCTCACCATCGGGGTACTGGTCGACCTCGGTGATCTCCAGGCCGGTGAGCCGATCCCAGGCCGCTCGGTAGATCTCACCTCCGCCGGCAACAAAGATGGTCTGAGGATCCAGCTGGAGCGCCTGGTGGAAAGCCTCGTCCAGAGAAGGCACCGCGCGTACGCCGTCGCCGCGCCACATCCGATCCCTCGTGATCACGAACGTCGTCCGGCCAGGCAGCGACCGGCCGATGGAGTCGTACGTCTTGCGGCCCATGATCAGCACGTGGCCCATCGTCAAGGCCTTGAACCGCTGCCAGTCCGCCGGAATCCGCCACGGTATGTCGTTCCCAGCACCGATCACGCCGTTGGCGGCGACCGCAGCGATCCCGATGATCTCGGGCATGATCAGACCGCGATCGGCGCTTTGATGCCCGGATGGGGGTCGTATCCCTCGATCGCGATGTCTTCGAAGGTGAAGTCGTCGATCGAGCCGACGCCAGGATTCAGCCGCAGCCTGGGCAGTGGGCGTGGTTCGCGGCTCAACTGCAGCCGGGCCTGGTCAAGGTGATTCAGATACAGATGTGCATCGCCCAGGGTGTGCACGAAGTCGCCGGCCTCCAGGTCGCATACCTGAGCGACCAGGTGCGTCAGCAGCGCGTAGGAGGCAATGTTGAACGGCACGCCGAGGAATATGTCGGCTGAGCGCTGGTAGAGCTGGCACGACAGCCGGCCTTGTGCCACATAGAACTGGAACATCGCATGGCACGGCGGCAATGCCATCTCAGCGAGATCGGCAACGTTCCACGCACTGACGATGTGCCGGCGCGAATCCGGAACTGTCTTGATGGAGTTGATCACACCGGCGAGTTGGTCGATATGGCCGCCGCCTGGTGTCGGCCAGGACCGCCACTGGTAGCCGTAGATGGGGCCAAGCTCGCCGTCGGCATCGGCCCACTCATCCCAGATGGTCACCCCTTGCTCGTGAAGCCATTTGACATTGCTTGAGCCCTGAATGAACCACAACAGCTCAGCGATGATCGACCTGGTGTGAAGCTTCTTGGTCGTGAGCAGCGGAAAACCCTGACGCAGGTCGAAGCGCATCTGGTAGCCAAACGTGCTCAGTGTCCCGGTGCCGGTCCGGTCGCTCTTGTTGGCGCCATTTGTGAGGACGTGGTCCAGCAGGTCGAGATAGGTCTTCACAGCTCATCCCTCCTGTTCAATCGACGGTCAGCAGAGCTGGCCGATGGAGCGACGGTCTCCGGCCGGCGCAGTTCGGCTATTAATACGGGCAGGATGGCACGGACGGCGCGCCCGCGATGGCTGATCGCATCTTTGACTGACGGTTCAAGCTCGCCGTTGGTCATCGTGTACCCGTTGGCCACGAACAGCGGATCGTAGCCGAACCCATGATGACCTGACGGACTGACAGCGAGCCGGCCTCGCATCTCCCCGAGACGGACGTGCTCGGTACCGTCCGGAAGCACCAGCGCCATGGCACAGATGAATCGCGCAGTCCGCTCGGCTGGCGCGACGTCCACCAGCTGCCGCAGCAGTAGTGCGTTGTTCTCCTCGTCGCTGGCGCCGGGGCCCGGCCCAACGCGCCGACCGTACGCCGGGCATCTGGTTGAGCACGTCAACCGCCAGCCCCGAATCGTCGGCCAGCGCCGGCAGGCCGGTGGCTGCGACGCAGGCCCGAGCCTTGAGCAGAGCATTGCCTTCGAAGGTGCGCTCGGTCTCGGCTGGCTCGGGATAAGCAGCGACCTCGGTCAGTCCCAGGATCTGTATGTCCGACGCCTCGGCTACCACAATGCGCCGCAGTTCAGCCAGCTTCCCGACATTCCTGGTGGCCAGCACCACCTGCTGGCGTGTCATGCGCCCTGAGCCTGTCGAGTCATGCGCCCTGAGCCTGTCGAAGGGCGTATTCGGCGGACTTCGACAAGCTCAGCCCACAGTGTGCAATCGTCATCACGAAGCTAGCGCGGCACGCTGCAGCTCGGTCAGCTGCGCGCACCCGGTGGCGCCGAGATCGAGTAGCTCGTCAAGCAGCTTCCGATCAAAGGGCGTGCCCTCAGCTGTTCCCTGAACCTCGATGAAGGCTCCATCACCGGTCATCGCGACGTTCATGTCGGTGTCAGCTGCGGAGTCCTCGGTGTAACAGAGGTCCAGCATCGAGAAGCCGTCGACCACGCCGACCGACACGGCCGCAACGGAGCCAGTCAACGGCTCAGCTGTCAGTAATTCGCGGTCGCGGAGCCAACTGACCGCATCGGCGAGCGCAACGTAGGCGCCGGTGATCGAGGCGGTTCTGGTGCCGCCATCGGCTTGCAATACGTCGCAATCCAACACAATGGTGTTTTCACCGAGGGCCCGGTAGTCGATGATGGCGCGCAGGCTGCGACCGATCAGCCGGCTGATTTCGTGGGTACGACCGCCGATCCTGCCGCGCACGGACTCCCGGTCGGTACGGGAGTTTGTCGCCCTCGGCAGCATCGCATATTCGCTGGTCACCCAGCCGAGCCCAGAGCCCTTACGCCAGCGCGGAACTCCCTCGGTCACACTGGCCGCGACGAGTATCCGAGTCTGGCCAAACTCCACCAGCACCGAGCCCTCCGCCTGACTCAGCCATCCCCGGGTGAACCGGACCTCCCGAAGTTGATCATGGCTGCGTCCGTCGGCTCGAGAGGTCACCACGCCACCCTATGTTGTTTGTTTGGCTGCTCGGGATCACACAGCACCGATGTCCCACACAGCTCCAGGCTTCGCAAGCGAGACGGGACCCTCGAAGTGGGGTGTTGCCTCGGCCAGAACACGATCGGGTTCGTACCAGGGCGGAATGTGGGTGAGCACGATCGCGCCCACACCGGCGGCCTGCCCGATCGCGGCGGCTTGCGGGCCGGACAGGTGCATCCCATCAGGATTGTCAGGATGGTCGAGAAAGGCCGATTCCACGAGCAACAACTCCACACCGTCTGCGATTTGTACGAGAGCCTCGGATGGGCCAGTGTCGCCGGAGTACACCATGGCGCCTCCGCCAGGGACGTCCTCCTCGACTCGGATGGCGTACGCCTCTACCGGATGGTCGACATGGACGGTCCGTACCGTAAAGGGCCCGATCCGCTGGCTGGGCTGCCAGGTATGCCAGTCGAAATGCTCGTCGATGGGGATGCCGTGCTCGCTGACCCCGTTCTCGCCACGTGGCACCTCGTACGCCTGGGAGATCCGCGATGCGGCATTGGTGGGGCCGTATACCGGTCGTCGCGGCCATGGGGCGCTCGGCGAGTAACAGGCGGCAACGTAGTAGCCGCACAGGTCCAGGCAGTGGTCGGCGTGCAAGTGGCTCAGTGCGATGGCATCGAGCTCACGTGGGTCAAGGTAGCGATAGAGCGCACCCATGGCGCCGGGACCGATGTCGAGTAGCAGCGAGAAGGTCCGATCCTGGTACGGCGCCTGCACCAGGTAGCTGGAGGCTGCCGAGTCGGGTCCGGAGAGTGAGCCGCTGCAGCCGACGATCGTCAGTTTCATCATGGCGATCAGACGAACTGCTCGACACCGACAACGAGACCGCCCATCAGTCGATGGCCAACGCCCTCGAACGCCTCTGGGTTGCCCGTAGTCAGGAACCGGTAGCTGGCCACCCGTGGCTGATCATGGGTCAGGCCGCGTCGGGTGAGCGCTGCGTACACGTCCTTGGCGCACTCCTCGGCGCTGGACACCAGGCTGACGTTGTCACCCAGCACGTAGGAGATCACACCGGTGAGTAGCGGATAGTGTGTGCAGCCCAAGATCAACGTGTCGATATCGGCTTGCTGCAAGGGTTTCAGGTACTCCTCCGCACAATCCAACAATTCGGGCCCGCCGGTGATCCCCGCCTCAACGAAGGACACGAAGCGGGGACAGGCTGCGGTGTGCAGCTCAATCTGCGGAGCTGCGGCGAAAGCATCGTCGTACGCCTGCGATGTGGCGGTCGCTTCAGTGCAGATCACTCCAACCCGACCGGAGCGGGTGGCAGCGACCGCCCGGCGCGCCGCAGGGAAGATCACCTCCACCACGGGCACGGGATAGCGTTCCCGGGCGTCACGGAGCACTGCTGCGCTGCCCGAGTTGCAGGCGATGACCAGGATCTTGACGCCCTGCTCGACCAAGTGGTCAAGGCACTCCAGCGCGTACTCGCGGACGTTGGCGATCGGCTGCTCACCGTACGGCGCACGTGCCGTGTCGCCCAGGTAGACGATGTCCTCGTGAGGCAGCTGGTCCATCACGGCGCGGGCCACCGTAAGCCCGCCGAATCCAGAGTCGAAGATGCCAATCGGAGCGTCAGTATCAGCCGCCACGAGCGCTCAGCCTACAAGCGATCGCCGAGCGCCATCGCTATCACCGCGCGATCGCGCGAGCGGACAGGCCCAAAAAGCTAGGCCCAGACCTGGGTGTCGAGGAAATCCTCGCTGGCCTCGAGGTCACCGGTGTACGCGCCGGTCGAGAGGTATTTCCAGCCGCCATCGGCGATGATCACCACGATGTCCGCGGACTCTCCGGCCTGGACAGCCTTGGTGGCTTGCGCCAGCCCGGCGTGCACAATCGCTCCCGAGGAGAGCCCGGCGAAGATGCCCTCGCGTTCCAGCAGCTCGCGGACGCGCCGGACGGCATCCCGGGAACCCACCGAGAACCTCGAGGTGACATAAGCCGCGTCGTAGAGCTCTGGGACGAAGCCCTCCTCCAGGTTGCGCAAGCCATAGACGAGCTCGCCATACCGTGGCTCGGCGGCGATGATCTTGACATCTGGTTTCTTCTCGGCGAAGAAGCGGCCCACTCCCATGAGAGTTCCGGTGGTGCCCAGACCTGCGACCACATGCGTCACCTCAGGAAGATCTTCCAGAATCTCCGGCGCCGTCGTCAGGTAGTGCGCTTCGGTGTTCGCTGGATTGCCGTACTGGTAGAGCATCACCCAGTCGGGGTGTTCTGCCGCGAGCTGCTTGGCCACACGGATGGCCTCGTTCGAACCTCCTTCGGCCGGTGATGAGACGATCTCGGCGCCCCAAATGGCGAGCAGCTGCTTGCGTTCGGCTGAGGTGTTCTCCGGCATCACGCAGATCAGCTGGTAGCCGCCGAGCTTGGCCGCCATCGCAAGCGAAATCCCGGTGTTACCACTCGTCGGCTCAAGAATGGTCGCGCCGGGTCGCAATCGCCCGTCGGCCTCAGCAGCCTTGATCATCGCGAGCACCGCCCGGTCCTTGATCGAACCGGTCGGGTTGTAATCCTCCAGTTTTGCCCAGAGCCGCACCGACTTACTCGGCGACAGACGGGGCAGGCCTACCAGCGGCGTATGGCCGACCGACTCGGCAAGCGAGGCGTATCGCACCATGAATGAACTGCCTCAGCCGCCGGCGACAGCGGGCAGGACCACAACAACGTCGCCATCGGTGATTGGGGAGTTGAGTCCCCCGCTGAAGCGGACGTCCTCGTCGTTCACGTAAACGTTCACAAACCGGCGTAGCGTCTCCGCCTCGACGATCCGGTCCTTCAACCCGGGGTTCCGCTCCTCGATGTCATCGAACACCTGTTGCAAGGTCGCACCGCTTCCGTGCACCGCCTTCGCGCCGCCGGTGAACGTACGGAGGATCGTTGGGATCCTCACCTCTACTGACATCGAGTCTCTCCTCTGTTCGCACTGCGAGCGGCGGGCGCGCGAGCAGTGCCAGATAACGTGGCTGGCTACGCTTGCCAAACGACGGGCCTTAGAGGCCTATTCCGTGACGTCGATCTCCTCCTCGGTGACCGAACCATCGACGATGCGGTAGGAGCGTACGCTGACCGGGCCATCTGAAGCCGCAGACTCGGCGGTTGACACCAGCACGTAGTGAGCCTGCGGTTCAGAGGCGAGGGCGATGTCAGTCCGCGATGGATAGGCCTCAGTCGAGGTGTGTGAGTGATAGACGACCACGATCTCCTCGCCCGCTGCGTCCATGGTCTTATACAACTCAAACTGCTCCTGCGGGTCGAAGCGGTAGAAGGTCGGTGAGCGGTCGGCGTTGATCATCCGGACCAGCCGGGTCGCCACGTCGGAGCCCTCCGACCCTACGATCACCCCGCAAGCCTCGTCTGGATGATCTTCCCGCGCGTGGGCGATCATGGCCTCCACGTGCTCGCGGGCGATCTTCAGCACGGCGGTCAGACTAGGGGCGATGCACGTCGCCATGCGGCACATCCGGACTGTGAGACCACCGCGCAATCAAAACGGCGGGATAATCCCGAGGCGTTCCACCAGCAGAAGGAAGGCCTCCGCAAAGGGATTGTCCTGCGTCGCCTTTCGGATCTCGGCCCAGTCGAGCTGCTCCCGAACGGCACGTACCACCAGCAGCAGGGCCGCGAAATCGCAGTAGTGCTCGGAAAGTGACAACAACTTGGCGATCATGATGGGAGTAGCTGGCAGCACCGGAATCCGCACGCCGAGAACCTCGTATTCACTTGCCGTGCGAAGCAGCGACTCTGTGACTGGAATGCCTGCCAGGCGATGCAACACGTCGACCAGCGCGGGCTCGGCCGCGGGCTCGGTGCTGTCCTCGCAGTAGGCCTTGAACAGCCAATCCTCGGGCGGTCGCTCGATCCGCAGCCCGGCGGCCGCCAGGCTGTTAGCGGCCTTCTCGACATCGGTCTCAGCCACCACAAGATCGACATCGTGACTGGGCTCCGGCCCGCCGTGTACCCAGAGGGCATAGCCACCCCCCAGTGCGAAGAGGACGCCGTCGGCCTTAAGAGCTGACGCCGAGCGCTTGAGGGCTGTGCGAAGAAGCGGCTCATCGGATGTGTCGGACGGCGGCGGTGATTGCTCGACGATGGTGAGTACCTTCTTCCCATGCGGTTGGCGACATTCAACATCCTGCACGGCCGCTCGATCCATGACGGGGTGGTCGATCTTGATCGGCTGGCTGATGCTATCCGTTTCTTGGACGCTGACATTTTGGCGCTCCAGGAAGTCGACCGTGACCAGCCGCGTTCCCATCTCGCCGATCTGACCGCAGTCGCCGCCGAAGCGATGGGGGCCGTGACCCACCGATTCGCGGCGGCGCTGTCGGGCACGCCGGGCGCTGCGTGGATCGTGGCATCGGAGAACGACCTTCCCGGAGTTGCGTCTTATGGAATTGCCCTGCTCTCGCGCTATCCAGCTGATTCCTGGCAGGTTCTCCGGCTACCGCGGATCCCGACCCCCGTACCGCACTATCTGCGCGCTCCCCGGAAAATGATCATCGTGAAGGACGAACCGCGAGCGGTGGTGATCGGACGTCTGCGGACCCCGGCCGGATTCGTCGTTGTTGCCAATACCCACTTGTCTTACGTTCCTGGCTGGGCGCGGGTCCAGCTACGGCGGATTAAGCGGGACCTCGCGCCGCTGCATGACCCGGTGATCTTGATGGGCGATTTCAACATCGTAGATAGCCGACCGGAACACGTCACCGGCTACCGATCGCTTGCTAGGCACTCTCACATTCCCGGTCGACAAACCCGATCGCCAGCTCGACCACATCCTGATCCGCGGCCAGCTGGGGGACGTGAGCGCCACCAGCGCGCCTGCACTGCCGCTGTCAGACCACCGTGCTCTCATCGTCGAGCTATCCGCACCCAAGTCAGAGAGGCACGATGATCAACACTGACAACTACATCCGCTGGGAACGAGTGGACTCGGTAAGCCAGACGGCAACAGGAATCCTGGCCGAGCTGCACCGTGAACAGCTGAAGATCGACGTGGTGCGGGCCGACGTACTGCGGATCAAGATCAGCCGCGGCGGTGTCTTCGACGAGTCGCCGACGTTCGCGGTCTGCGTCGACCCGCTTGCCTCACCCGTTGACTTCCGGGTCGAACAGGACCCGGAGAGGGTGCAGTTGATCACTGCCGCCTGCACCGCGTCGCTCTGGCTCGATCCATTCCGGATCGACGTACACCGCAGCGACGGGTCCCCGGTGATCGAGACCGCCCAGGACGCCGACGGGCGGCTACTGGGCGTACGCGACACTCAACGACTCCTTCACGGTCCGACGCCGCTGCCGCCAGGAGGACGCGATCTTCGGGTTGGGCGAGAAGTCTGGCGGACACAACCGCAAGGGCCGCGACTTCACCATGTGGAACCTAGACGTACTGAGCCCCGTCGAGACGTTGGAGTTCACCGCAGGCAAGGCTGCCGATGATCCGCGTGGCGATCCCCGCAGCGCCGAGTTCGATCCCTACTACGTCACCATCCCGTTCTTCTACCACCAGTCCTATCCCGGTGGCAGCATGGCGGCCTCATTTGTGGACAACGGATATCGCGGCGCGTACGAGTTCTCCTTCGACCAGGAATACCGGATGGTCTTCCGCGGCGGCCAGTACACCGAATACGTCTTCGCCGGGCCGGACATGCCGGCGATCCTGGAGTCCTACACGTGGCTGACCGGCCGTACCGCACCGCCACCAATCTGGTCGCTCGGCTACCACCAGTGCCGCTGGTTCGACTACACCCAGGATGCTGTCGAGGCCATCGCCCAACGGCACCGCGACAACGACATCCCTTGTGATGCCGTGTGGCTGGACATCGAATACATGGACGGCTATCGCGTTTTCACCTGGGACACCGACCGGTTTCCCGACCCGCCCGGCATGCTGAAACGACTTGATGAGCAAGGCTTCCGGGTGATCACGATCATCGATCCAGGTGTGAAGTTCGATCCTGGCTACCGGGTCTTCGATCAGGCCGTCGAGCGTGACGTGCTCTGCCGCACCGAAGGAGGCGATCTCTACATTGGCCAGGTCTGGCCGGGAAACACCGCCTTCCCAGACTTCGTCACCGAGGAGGCGCGCACCTGGTGGGGCGAACTCAATGCGGCACACGTGCTCTCGGGTCTAGCGGGCATCTGGAACGACATGAATGAGCCCGCCACGGGAAACATCGATGCCATGCCGATGCGGTTCGGTCGCGGGGAGTACTCACATGAGCGCTACCACAATCAGTACGCACTGCTGATGGCAATGGCGACCACGGCGGGGCTGCTGGACGCAATGCCCGAGCGGCGGACCTTCGTACTCACCCGCGCCGGCTTTGCCGGCATCCAGCGATATGCCGCCAGCTGGATGGGCGACAACCAGTCCCGCTGGGACCACCTGTGGCTGAGTATCGCGATGGGATCGGGCTTCGGAATCTCGGGGCAGGCGTTCGTGGGAGCCGACATCGGCGGGTTCCAGGGCAATTCGAATGCTGAGCTCTTCTTGCGCTGGATGCAGTACGGCACGTTGACCCCGTTCTGTCGAAACCACTCCGAGATCGGCAACGTCGACCAGTACGCCTGGGCGTTCGGCGAGGTCATTCAAGATCACGTCCGCACCGCGATCAAGCTCCGCTATCGGTTGCTGCCCTACCTGTATGCCTGCTTCCTCAGGGCCTCGGACACCGGCGAACCGGTGCAGCGGCCGCTGATCTTCGACTATCAATACGACGCAACGGTCCGCGACATTGATGATCAGTACCTGTTAGGAACCGACCTGTTGGTGGCACCAGTCGTCGGGCCGGGAATCACCGCCCGCCAGGTCTACCTGCCCGCTGGTGACTGGTACGACTGGCACACCGGCGAGCTTGTCGGAGGCAGGCGATTCCTGACAGCTGCCACACCCCTAGATCGGATCCCGATCTATGCGCGTGGCGGCGCAGTGATTCCGATGTGGCCGGAGGCACCGGATTCCACCAACGGCTATCACCCCGCCGTGGTGGAGTTGCATCTGTTCGTGCCTGCTTCGGATGGCGTGTATCACTCGGTGCTGCAAGAAGACGACGGGCTGACCTTCGCCGCCCTGGAAGGTGCTCGATATCGAACCACCTTCACTCTCGCCCGGGCCGGCGCTGAGCTGACGCTCGACGCCGAGGTGACTGGTGACGGCTATCCGGAATTCACCCGGAACCGTTTCGTTCTGGTCCTGCATGGTGCGGCGCCTGAAGAGGCATACCTTGACGATGCCATGATCATCGGTGCGCGATGGGCGGTTCGAGATACCCAACAGGGGTGTCAGATTCGGCTTCAGCTGCACGGTGACCGAGTGACCTTCACCGTCCGAGTTGCCTTGCCGGCCGACTATGCCGAGGCTGGCCTGGTTACCGCTCAGGGTTATCACGCCGATGACCTGCTACGTCGTCCAGACGGCTTGATCGACGCTGACTATGAGGCACAGCTGACTGACGCCGGCCGACGAGCACGCGAGGCCGACCTGTTAGTGGCGATCGACGATGGGCAGGTCCTTGGCACGGTCACTTGGTGTCCGCCTACCTCGCCGTGGCGGGAGCTCGCTACCCGCCCGGATCAAGCGGAGTTCCGGATGCTAGCAGTGGCCGCAGGCGGACGCCGGCGAGGCGTTGGCCGCGCGCTCGTCGACGCATGTTTGGATCGGGCCCGAGCGGAGGGCATGTGCGAGGTACTGATCTCCTCTCTGCCCCAGATGACAGCCGCACATGCGCTCTACCGCGAGTTCGGCTTTGTTCGAGCTCCTGACCTTGACCACAACCCGAAGCCTCATGTGCACTTGTGGGCCTTCCGGCTGGTTTTGCAGTCCATCCCTGAAAACGCATCACCGTTGGAGGCAGATCGCTCAAACTCGTGGCAGAGGCCGCATTGAGTGTTGCGAAACCAGGGCAGACCCCGGGCGTTTAGCCGGAGGTGGCGTCCAGGTGCTGCAAAAGATCGTGGGCCGCGAGCTCGATCTCTTTGTGCCGCCATTCTGAGGCGCGATAGACGCAAGCGATCAAGGCCGTGCGGTGC
This sequence comes from uncultured Actinomycetota bacterium, assembly GCA_963840505.1. GTDB lineage: Bacteria > Actinomycetota > Actinomycetes > Propionibacteriales > Propionibacteriaceae > Microlunatus. The sequence continues at coordinate 617,359 of CAWIZB010000016.1, read as the reverse complement.
ACGCGCCGAAGGTCGCCGTACACGAATGCGTAGCGGGCCTTCGTCTCGTCAGAGGCACCCTCGGTGAGGCCAAGATGCCAGGCGGCGTACTCCTCCCACGAGTGGCGCTCCAGGAATGCGTTCTCGGCATCGGCGCGTGGCTGCACTTCACCCCAATCGCTGTTCAGCACGTACTGCCTGGCGTCGATCAGCCGGCGGCAGTTGTCTACTGCGGCCTGGTTCAGTGCGTACCTCGCCATGTTCTGACCCCTTCCAGAATCGTGTCAAAGCGCCGAGATGAGGGTTTCCTGGGCGAAACCAAGCCAGTCGTAAACACTCACCATGAAGCTTCGCGGGTCCTCGTCCGGAAGCGCCGCCAGCTCGTCGGCAGAAGCGGCGTCGTGGATGCCAAGCCGGATCGCCACAGCAAGCCGCACACTGGTCAAGGTACGCAGCCAACTCTCGACCTCGCCTCTCGGGATCTTGAGATCATGGGCACCTAGCTCGGTGGCCGCGAGCCTGTCCAAGACGACGTGTGCCTCGGCGACCTTCGTCGCTTTGAGGCCGCGCTCGGTGAAACGACGAAAATCTGCCGCAGCCCCGACGTCATGTGGGTATGCGTCGGGGAACAGCCGCTTGAGCACCGGGTCCTCTGATTCCTCTGGCTCATCCGGATTGCCCTCAAGGCCCCTGACGATCTCGTCGAAAGGGTCAGCAGGTTCCGGTGTCGTTGCGAAGCCCTCCGGCTCGCCATCCGAGACCAGCTCGATCAGCTGCATGATCAAGGAGGCCAGCAGCTCCACCTCATACGCGCTGAGCTGGGTAACGATCATGCCTCGCCTGCGATGGAATTTCTTCATCGCGCTCCGCATCTCAGCGAGCGAGGCACTCCAATGCGGCTCACTTGTCCCCCTTGTCGAGGGTTGCCCAGAGGCCGTATTCGTGCATAGCGGTGACGTCGCGCTCCATAGCCTCGCGCGGTCCGCTTGAGACGATCGCCTTGCCCGTCGTGTGCACCTGCAGCATCAACTTCTCGGCCTTTGACTTGGTGTAGTGGAAGTAGGTCACGAACACATGAGTGACGTAGGACATGAGGTTGACCGGGTCATCCCACACGATGGTGACCCACGGTGTCTGCGCCAGGACTTCGTCGACTGGGCGCTCGGCGATGGCGGTTCCGCCTGCTGGCGTCAGGCTCTCCCCGTCGGAGTCAGGCATAAGAACCATTCTTGCAATGACGCTGGATCTTCGCGCATCTCGCTCCATACCGACCCCCCGCGCTGTCTGTGGGGCATTCGCGTCGGCGCGCGATACCGGCGCTCACGCCCCTGGCTAGGCTGACGCTGTGACCGCCACGGACGCAGCTCCGGCCGTGTCGGCGGCTTGGGGACCGAGCGAGGTTCCGACCACCGCCTTACTGACCGACCACTACGAACTGACCATGGTTCGTGCTGCGCTCCGCGCCGGTACCGCAAACCGGCGATGCGTCTTCGAACTCTTCGCGCGTCGGCTGCCCGAGGGCCGCCGTTATGGTGTGGTCGCCGGAGTGGGGAGAGCGCTGCGCGCCCTGGGACATTTCCGCTTCGACGAGGAGTCGCTCCGGTTCCTCCTCGACCGCGAGGTGGTCGACCAACGCATGGCCGACTGGTTGGCAGACTTCCAATTCTCGGGCGACATCTGGGGCTATCCAGAAGGCGAGGTCTATTTCCCGGGCTCTCCGATAGTGATCGTTGAGAGCAGCTTCGGCGAGGCCGTTGTGCTGGAAACCCTGCTCCTCAGCATCTATAACCACGACTCCGCAATTGCATCCGCCGCCTCCCGGATGACCGCAATGGCCGGTGATCGGCCGTGCATCGAGATGGGCTCTCGCAGGACGCATGAACTATCGGCTGTGGCGGCCGCGCGGGCCGCGTACGTGGCTGGCTTTTCGTCGACCTCGAACCTGGAGGCGGGCCGGCGTTACGGAGTACCGACGCGCGGCACAGCAGCACATTCCTTCACCATGCTCCACGCCAACGAGCGGGAAGCGTTCGCGGCACAAATTGCCGAGTTGGGCGAGGGAACCACATTGCTGGTGGATACCTACGACGTCTTCGAGGCCGTGAAGATCGGGGTGGAGCTCACCGAGGGCCGGCTCGGTGCGATCCGACTCGACTCCGGCGATCTTGGCCTGCTGGCGACTCGAGTCCGCGAGCTACTGGACTCGCTCGGTGCGACCCAAACCAAGATCATTGTGACCAGCGACCTCGACGAGTTCACCCTCGCCGCTCTCGCGGGAGCACCGGTCGACGGCTACGGGGTCGGCACGGCATTGGTCACCGGCAGCGGCCACCCGACGTGCGAGTTCGTCTACAAGCTGGTGGCGCGCGCAGAATCCGACCAAGTGGGTGCACCGATGGTGGCTGTGGCCAAGAAGAGTGTGGACAAGATCTCCGTCGGTGGTCGCAAGTACGCCCTGCGGCGGCTGTCTGAGGAGGGTAAGGCGCAAGCAGAGATCATCGGTCTCGGCGTTCAGCCAACGAGTGACAGCAACGACAGGCCGCTACTGGTGCAGCTGGTAGCCGCGGGAAAGACTGTTGGAGACGAATCGCTGGAGACCATGCGTCAGCGTCACCTGCGCTCCCGCGCCGAGCTTCCACTTGAGGCGCTCAAGATGTCCCGAGGCGAACCGGTCATCGAAACGCTCTTTGTCGGCACGGGGGAGGCTGCAGCGAGTCCTTACGACACCAAGCGCAGCGCCGGTTCGGGGGCGGCCAGCGGCATGGGCGAAGCGATTGGTGCACCTACCAGGGAGTCGTGATCATGACTCGAGCCTTGATCGTCGCCGACCCGCAGCGAGACTTCTGCGAGGGTGGCTCGTTGGGTGTGGCGGGTGGAGCAGCCGTTGTCAGCCGGATCGACAAGCTGCTCAACAGTGATCATGGTTACGCCTATGTCGTCGCCACTCGCGATCATCACATCAAGCCCGGCGCTCACTTCTCTAACGAGCCAGACTTCGTCGACTCGTGGCCGCCGCACTGTGTGGTTGGCACCCCGGGCGCTGAGTTTCATGATCAACTCACCTTCCGAGACTTCGCAGCCGTCTTCAATAAGGGTGAGTACGAGCCGGCCTACTCCGCGTTCGAGGGTGCCACGGCCGATCGGGAGACGCTGGCGCACTGGCTACGTGTTCGAGGAGTCGATCAGGTCGACATCTGCGGTATCGCCACCGACTACTGCGTACGCGCCACTGCATTGGACGCGGTGCGCGAAGGCTTCAAGACGACTGTCTTGCTCGACCTGACCGCCGCTGTCGACGCGCATCGCGTTGCGGAGATATCGGCCGAGTTGGTCGAGGCTGGAGTGACGGTCACCCAGCAGGCTGGGACCTCCACATCTTGAGGACGCTCGGCGGCGCGACGGTTGCAAACGCTTCTTGGCAGATTGCGCTGAGCTCGCCATCCTCGATTTCCCGGAAGCTGGACGCCTAGCCAGCCGAGATGACCGACGTACGGTGGCCGGAAGAAGCGTTCCGGATCCGTCTCGACGAGATCCGCCTGAACACCGTCAGGCGCAGCGCACCAGATCGCGAGCCGTCCGTCGTCATGGTGATTGTCGAGAAACATCACGAAGCATTTCTTGTTCCGGATGAAGAATGCAGGCCCACCGTGGCTCGGACGTTCCGATGTCTCAGGCAGCGCCAGGCACACCGCGCGCACCTTGGCAAGCGCCTCGGCGACCTCGTCCTGCGGGAACCGGCCCACACCTCTATTTTGAGCTGGCCTCTTTAGTGGAGGTTGACCGATAGAAGACTGCGTAGCCTGCTGGTCATGGAGCTGTTCGACAGCCTGCTTGACGACGAGACCCTGGTACGGCGACCAGAGACCGCGCTGCCGGCAGTGCTCGCCCGCCACGGCGAGCTGCGCCGTGCGTACCGGAGTCTGCTCGCAACCTTGGTCGTGCCAGACCGTCGGCTCACCGAGCTCGCTCGACAGATTCCGCCCGATGCCAGCGTCCCGGTCAGCGTGATCATCAGCGGTGGCGCCGGTGGCCTGCTTGCTCTGACGCGCCACCACGCCCCAGGCGTCGACATTGCGGCGGCTGAGCCGACCCTGCGCGATCTCGATGATCTTGCCGGTAGCGCCGCCCGGGTGGTCTCGGCCGCCGGGGAGCTCGGACCTGAGATCACGGTTTTCATCGAGCTGCCTTACGTCCCAGGCTGGGAGGCTGCTGTCGAGCTGATCGAGGCCGCCGGGCTCTACGGCAAGATTGCTGCCAGCAATGCCGGACCGCGGCAACTTGTCGAACAGCTGTCGATCTTGATCGAGGCCGACCTGCCATTCAAGATCACAAGTTCGCGCAACGGCGACTGGTCGTCCCTGCTGCTTGCAGTCGATGCCCTGGTCGCTGGCGCGGGCCTTGACGACGCAGCAGAACTGATGCGACTCGATGACCATGATCGAATCAGTGACGCTATGTCCAAGTGGGACCAAACGACGCAGTCTCGAGTACGCCGCAGGCTGCGCCGCCTCGGCACCGATCAGGTGCAGCAGGCGATCAGTGAGCTGACAATGCACGGAGAGCTCCCGGCGGGCTAGGAGACGATCCGCAATCGGGCGGTCAGACCTTGCGGCGGCGCCGCGCTATCAACAGGCAGCTGGTGCTGGCCATCGCGAGCGCTACCCCGACTATCGCGATCTGCCGAGTGAGGCCGCCGGCCGACGCCGCTGCACTAACGGGAGGTCCGCTCGAATCTGGCGTGCCACGATAGTTCGCTGGCGAGGTGAGGCCGGCATCGATACTGAGGTCAGCCGGGCTATCACTTCCCAGCGTGAAGACCGCAGTCTCTCCGGTCTGATCGACATCGGAGTCGATCGCCTGATTGCCGCCGGCATCCTGGCAGGTGAATATCAGGCCGTCGGGCACCTTGCCAAATCGGATCCGGTACCTGCCAGCCGGCAACTCAGTGAAGGAGTACTCGCCAGTCGGGGAGGTCACTTCGGTGTCGAGGAGTTGCGAGTCGCTGCCCAAGAGCTGGACGGTGACTCCCGGCACGCTGCCGTCGCCGGGATCGAGTACCCCGTCCCCACTCTTGTCGAGCCAAACCCTGGCCCCGAGTGAGTACTTCGTTACCAGGCCAGCGTTCAGAGTCCGATTTTCGAAGTCGATGGACGTCGCATTCACTCCGGTAACCGGCACCAGATTTGGCGCACCCTGGGCCAGCGCGAAGACGGGGGTCAGCCCTGTCGCGGGATCGGGGTCAGAGTCCAGCGCCGGGACCATCCCAGCCGCCCGCCCGGTCAACACGTGGTGGGCCGGCAGATGTGTGAACTGGAGCCGATAGCGACCGCCTCGCAGATTCGTGAATTGATAGTGGCCCGTCGGATCAGTGGTCGTGGTGGCGACGACGTTGCCAGTGACAGTACGCAATGAGACAGTCGCCGACGCTGCCGGTTCGTCAGGTTGCTGGACGCCATCGCTGTTCAGGTCGAGCCAGACCCGGTCACCCACGGCATACCTCAGCGGGGTGATGCCGGCATCGATCGTCGGATTGATGTACGCCGCTGCCACCCCGTCTGCCGCCGCAGTAGCTCGAACATTGGGTTCTCCCACCCCCAAGGTGAAAGGCGGAGTGACTCCGGAGTAGTCCGGATCGGAGTCGCCGGCACGCTGGCCACCGGCGCCAGCCGGCGTCAGCCGGAATTCCTCCGGCACGCCTGCAAACCGCACCGAGTAGGTGCCGGCCTGAAGATTGTCGAAGACGTAACGTCCCGACGGGTTGCTCACCGTCGAGGCCACTATCTCGCCCTCGACGTTGAGCAGTTGGACACTGATCCGACTCGCGGGGGACTCCCCCGGGTCCTGGACGCCTGACCGGTTGTCGTCTCGCCAGACCACGTCACCGACCGCGAATCGGGCGACCTCGGGCCGATTCAAGCTACGCGACACGCTTGTCGGTTCAGGTTGTGGAGTCGCAGTGGACGTGCGACCAGCGGCAACACCCATCCGCACGGTCTGGTCCTCCGACGTCACGTCAACCGTCGTACTCAACGGCTGGAATGTGCTGCTCTCCGGTACTGGGGTGAGATCAGAGAGCGCTGCGGGGATCTCGGCGACGACGTAGTACCGGCCACCTATGAGTTTGCTCGTTGCGGGTAGGACGAAAGTGCCGTCACGATCCGTGACACCTTTGACGCGGTAGCCACTGGCGTCGGTTACCGCAATCCCAATACCCGGCTGTGGCTGATCGATCGTGCTGTCGTAGTTTCCGTTTCCGTCGAGGTCACGGTTCACGACGATCGTCAACGTGCCGTCAGTGGTTTCGGCGTCTGCCGGAACCGGCAATGCCGCCACGACCACCCAAGTCATGAGTCCCGCCAAGGCGGCAGCTGAGCGCAAAAGCTTACGCAGCACAAAAACCTCATCGGACCTGGCCCCCGCGCCCGAAGGTTACGGGTAGGAGCGCCCCGAACGCTCCGACCTCGGCTCAATATAGTCAGATGCACCGCAATCTTTAGGCGGTTCCGGGTTTTTGTCGCAAGAAATGTGACCGACTTGAGATGTTCGAGGTTCAGCGAAGCCGTACGACCTGCGTCTTCGCGGCCATATCGTGCAGTGCCTGTCGCTTCGGATTCCAGAGCGGAAAGAGCACGTCCACGAGGGTGATGAAGGCCAGGAATAGGCTGATGCGGGGCAGCACCCAGACTGCGACACGGATGACGATCGAGTTCCACGCAAGGGGACCAGGGTCACGGCCGCGGTCGACCGGCACCACACGCAGCCCGCAAATCAGCTTGCCGGGTGTCGCGGACTTCCAGCGCAGAAAGCCTGCGTGATAGATCAATCCGACGACAAGCGTCACCGAGGTCAAGATCAGCTGGCTCGTGCTAGAGGGCAGGTCGGTCGGGTTCATTGCTGGCGGTGGGAGCCCTGAACGCTGGGCATCCAGTGCCACGTTGAAGTAGCTGACGAGCGTCGCGTAGAGCGATCGCCAGACCGGGAAAGTGATCACGGTGACGATGGCGGCGGTGATCATGCTGTCAATCAGCACCGCCAGTACCCGCCACCACCACGACGCGAGGGGGACGCCGTCCGCGGTCATGGTCGCCTGCACCGAACCCGCCCGCGGTGTCGCGTAGCCGGCGGGTTGGGTCACGTTGGGCTGGGGGTAGGGCGCGTACGGAGCCTGGCCATAGCCGGCGCTCGCCGAGGCTGCTCCGGGGCGAGTGTTGCGGGACCACTGCCAGCCGTCCCAGTAGCGTTCCTGGGCAGAGTTCACCGGGTCCGGGTACCAGCCGCTGGGAGCGGCGTGGCGTCCGGGCGGCGCAGGCGGTGAGCCGACGGGGATGTCAGACACGCCTTCATCGTAGTGTCGTGCTGGAACCCACTCGGCGTGTACCGAGGTAGGACTACTGATCAGCGCGAGATCAGGTGTGAACGCCAGGGCCGTCGCAGCGGCGCATCTGTCGAGCCGTTCGGCATGTCACCGTGTCTCGATCAGGACCGGACCAACCCACCACACCTCATGCGCTGAATCTGATGTCGCTTAGCATCACTGGCAAGGACAGGATCGGACATCGGATCCGAGCATTTGCTGCACAGCACAAGCTGGTGCAGGACTTGTCCCTCTGTACGGCAATAAGGCGAGGAGTCGGATGACGGTGGCACTGAATCAGGCAAACCTCGGATCCTTGTCGATCCCCGTCCCGAGTTACGACCGCTCCCTGGTGAAGGTTGGCATCGCGCACTTCGGTGTCGGTGGGTTCCACCGCGCCCACCAGGCGATGTACATCGACCAGCTCATGGAGCAGGGCAAGGCCCTCGACTGGGGAATCTGTGGCGTCGGCGTGATGCCGTTCGACATCAAGATGAAGGAGGCGATGGAGGCCCAGGACTGTCTCTACACGCTGGTGCTGAAGGATCCCGGCGGAGGCTGGGAGCCTCGAATTGTCGGATCGATCGTGCAGTACCTCTATGCGCCGGACGATCCTGATGCCGTGATCGAGAAGATGGCCGATCCTGCCACACGGATCGTCTCACTCACCATCACCGAAGGGGGATACAACTTCCATCCGGTCACCGGCAAGTTCGATGACACGAATCCGGATGTCCAGGCAGATCTGGCTCCAGGGGCAGTCCCTGCCACCACGTTTGGCCTGATTACAGAGGCCTTGGTGCGCCGTCGCTCTCGTGGCATCGAGCCCTTCACGGTGATGTCCTGCGACAACATCCAGGGCAACGGTCATATGGCGCAGGAGGTCTTCACCGCATTTGCCCGGCTCCAGGATCCGGAGCTGGCTGAATGGGTTGCCAGCAACGTCCGATTCCCGAACTCCATGGTGGACAGAATCACCCCCGTCACCACAGATGAAGACCGGACGCAGGTCCGGGAACGCTTCGACATCGAGGACGCGTGGCCGGTGGTGTGTGAGCCGTTCACGCAGTGGGCGCTGGAAGACAACTTTTCCGCTGGGCGCCCTCCGTTGGAGGAGGTTGGCGTCCAGGTGGTAGCCGACGTTGTGCCGTACGAGCTGATGAAGCTGCGGCTGCTGAACGCCAGCCATCAGGCGTTGTGTTACTTCGGATATCTGGCGGGCTATCGCCTGGTGCACGAGGTTGCGCAGGATCCGTTGTTCGCCAACTTCCTGCTGGACTACATGAACAGAGAAGCCACGCCAACCCTGGCCCCGGTGCCGGGCATCGATCTGGACGCGTACAAGCTGCAGCTGATCGAACGATTCTCCAATGCCGGGGTCCGGGATACCGTCGCCCGGCTTTGCGCCAGGAGTTCGGAGCGCATTCCCACCTGGCTCGTTCCGGTCATACGTGAGAACCTTGCCGCTGATCGCGATGTGACGTTGTCGGCAGCCGTGGTCGCGAGCTGGGCCCGCTACGCCGAAGGGGTGGACGAGCAGGGTGAGCCGATCGAAATAGTCGATCAGGCGGCCGACACAGTGCGGCGCCTTGCCGCCCAACAGCAGCAGGATCCGCTGGCCTTCGTCAAGAACCGGGAACTGTTCGGAGATTTGGCCAGCGAGCCGGCGTTCACCGAGCCATACCGCGAGGCACTGGACTCCTTGCACACTCGCGGCGCCCGCGCCACGCTCGAGGCCCTCGCCAGGCGTTCCTCTCCCGTCTAAACACCTGCGAGCCTCCTCGTCGCAACCTACGTGTACCTAGATTCCTGACGGTTTGCTTTGGTTGCAGCCTGCGCAGAGCGACCGCCGCCTACCTGCACATAGGTTGCATCAGGAGAGCGGTCACCGGTCACTCTCAAGTGATTCGCAGGTGAATTGCGTGCGGGCGAGAATGGTAGCGATGGACTCCATAGGGCGGTACCGGCTGGTACGGCGGCTCGGCGCCGGGTCGTTCGCGACCGTGTGGCTCGGCCACGACGACGACCTCGACGTGCCCGTGGCTGTCAAGGTGCTCGCCGACAATTGGGCCAGTAACAGCGATGTCCACAATCGCTTCCTGGCAGAGGCGCGGATCATGCGCCGCATCCATGATCGCCGGCTGGTTCAGGTGTATGACATCGGGACGCTCGATGACGGCCGGCCGTACTTTGTCATGGATTACATCGACGGCGGCTCCATGAACGATCTCCGCCAGCAGGGCATTCACCCGGTACGCGCGCTCCGGCTGTGCGCCGAGGCCTGCCGCGCGCTCGATGTGCTGCACGGGCACGACATCATCCACCGTGATGTCACTCCGGGGAACCTGCTGCTCAGCAAGACCCTCAACGGCCGTATCCAGGTCCTGATTGCCGACCTCGGTGTCGCAAAGTCCATGCTGGATGCGGTTGGCGCCACCATGACAGCCGGCACACCCTCTTACATGGCACCAGAGCAAGCCATGGGTGTAGCGCGGTTGGATAGGCGGGCTGATATCTACTCGCTGACCGCGGTGACGTACGCGATGCTGACCGGCCACCCCCCTTTCCTGGTCCGCAGCATTGCCGACATCCTCGCGCAGGACCCGTCGCGAGCCCCGGAGCCGATCGCCGAACGGCTCGGCGCGCCATCAACACTCGATGGAGTAATGCTCTCGGGGCTGGCCGCGGACCGTAACCGACGCCCGCCGAGCGCCCTACTCCTGGCCGACGGGCTACAGACGATCGCAGACCAGATGGACGCAGTCGGTACCTCATGGCAGGCAGCCGACGGAAACCTGATCACACACGCGCCCCAGACAAAGCCGCCGATGATCAGCGAGACCACTGTTTCGGAGCTGCCGCCGGCCACAGCACCGGATCCGTTATTCTTCCCGCCGCCATCAGCTCGCGTGTCGGGATTCGAGCCAGCCAGTCCCTACCCTGCCCCGGTCGGCCCGCCGGTCTTCCAGCCCTCACCGCAGCCGGTCACAGGGAGCCATCCCAGTTCAGGCAACTCGTTTGGGACGAGCCAGTTGACTACGCCATCGCCGGAAACCCTCACGCCCTCCAGGCCGGCGTCCTACTACGTCCTGCTAGGCGTCTCGGCGCTCGCTCTCTTCGCCATATCGATGTTCATCACCATCTTGGTGCTCCGCTGAGGACCCCTGCCCTGCTGGGTTAGAGGTCAATGTGGTGCGAATTCATTACGGATCACGCCGATCCGCAGCGAAGTGAAGACTCCGAGCAGCGCAACAACTGCCATCGACAACTCGACAAGGCCGAAGGTCAAGGCAAGGTTGCCGCTCGAGTGCAGCGCGGCGAAGACTGTGCCGGCGAGGCCGACGAAGATGCCTCCACACAGAGCGTCATAGACATTCAGCGACGAGGCGTTGCGGCCCTGCTCGGCCACCGCCGACAAGCTCATCGTTGCCAGAGAAGTACTGGATATCGCAAGTCCCATACCGAGGCCACCTAGGACCCAGCTCACCGCTACCAGGGCGTACGGAATCGTGGGGAGGAAAGCGACCAGGCTCACCAGTGCCAACCCGCTGGCCACCGAGCAACAGCCGAGCGTAATCAGCGCGTCACGGCGGATACGCAACCATGGCCGGGACTGCAGCCAAGAACCGGTGGTCCAGCCAACGGCACCGAAGGTCAGAACTGCCCCCGCTTGAAACAGCGGAACCGCGCGCTGCTCGACAAGCATGAGCGGTACGAAGGCCTCGCCACCCACGAACGCGCCGGCCAGCAGACCCCGGGTCTGAATGACCTGCGAGAGGCCGCGATGGAATTTCAGGAAGCCCGGCGGCATCAATCTCGGCAACGCCACCAAGAGCGCCGCCAGACCGGCAATCGCCAGCCCGAGCGCGATCCAGTCCAGCCGCTGACCAGCCAGTTGCAGAGCGGCTGCGGCAACCGCCAGGAGGCCGGCCGCCCACAATGGCGCAGGTCGCTGAGCATCGGCGGTGATTGGCTGGTGGGAGCGCATCATGCGCAGCAGGCTTGGCAACGCCATTGCTCCGCCGAAGAGCACCAAGGGAATCACAGCGAGAAACACCCAGTGCCAGCTCAAGTGCTCGGTCAGCCATGCGGCGGCCGGCGGTCCGACAAACGACGGCAGGACCCAGGCGGTGGAGATATAGGTGAACATCTTGGGCCGCTGGGTAAGGCTGTAGGCCTGCGCGACGCAGACAAAGATCGCGACGTTCATGGCGCCGCTGCCCAGTCCCTGTACCAGCCGGCCGGTGAGCAGCTGAGCCATATGCTGAGCCGTTCCTGATACCACGAGCCCGGCCAGAAAGATCACAAGTCCGGCCAAGAGCGGTTTGGCGGGGCCGATCCGATCGCTGAGCCGGCCACAAACCACCGTGGCGAACAGCATTCCGATCAAGAACAGCGAGAACGCCCAGGCGTAATACCTGAGGCCATCGAGATCGCGGGCCGCTACCGGCATCGCGGTGGCCACCGAGATCACCTCGAACGCGATCGCGACGATAGTGGCGCACAGCCCTATCGTGAGCGCACGCTGTGAGACCTTGGGCACGGCAACCTCGGCATCGTCGCGCGCGGTCTGCTGCGAGGCCATTTCACCAGTTCATCACTTCAAGCCGACTCGAGGTCAATTCGGTTTATGTCCTGATCGACTGCGCGATGCGCTGTCTAGACTGGCCAACGTGAGTCAGCAACTGAGTCCAGGCGCCGAGACCATTGTCGACGAGCGCACCCAGGAGCGCCCCGACTACCGCGTTGAGGAGGGCGACCACGAGCGCTTCTCCCACTACGTGCCCAAGGACAAGCTGACCGAGGCCATGGTGTTGGGCACCCCCGTAGTCGCACTCTGCGGCAAGGTATGGGTGCCGAGCCGCGATCCCGAGCGGTTCCCGGTATGCCCGGAATGCAAGGAGATCTGGGAGTCACTGGATCGGGGCGACGACGGGAACTGACAAGTCGACCACTACTGCGGTGCGACGGCGATTACCTCTAGTCTGACGCCATGGATTCCGAGGTCAACAACGGGCGGACGCTGGTGCTCGTCCGACACGGCAAGTCCTCGTGGGATTACGACGTCGATGATCATGAGCGGCCACTGTCCGGGCGTGGGCGTCGAGACGCCGAGGCGCTCGGCCGGTTGCTCAGCCTGCGATCGCTGCATCCTGACCTGGTGCTCTGCTCGACCGCGACGCGTACCAAGCAGACCTGGGAGTACGCCAAGGCAGGCGGTGCCACTGCCGGCGAGATTCAGTACCTCCGCGACATCTATCACGCCTGGGTGCCCGAGCTGTTGACGATGATCCGCGATGTTCCTGACGAGATCCACACCGTGCTCGTGTTGGGCCATGCACCCGGCATCCCCGACCTCGTCGAGCACGTCTGCGTCCGAACGGAATCGCCGGATTGGACTCAGATGGACAGCAAGTTCCCGACTAGTGCGCTCGCTGTCGTAAAAGTCCCTGGGCCGTGGGCCGAACTCGGGATGGGTCGCGCGGAGTTGGCCAGTTTCGTGGTGCCGCGCGGCTGAGTTCCCTCATTTTCTGACGCCAGTTCCGATCCCGGAGGCTTGGTTTCGAGCCGCGGCTGCGACACGCCGCAAGCTGAGCGACCAGCGTCAGTTATTGAGGGAGCTCAGCGTTGGCGACTAGGTCTGCAACGAAAGCCAGCTTCACGATCACTGGCTGCGCCAAGACGAATGGGTAGAGGTCGGAGCGGCCCATGCTCCGGTTGATCTGATTCAAGCCCTTGGTGAGTGGCAACCAGGTCCGCGCAATCACCTCAGCCATGGGCGCCTCGAGTGGATCGACCCGTTCTTCGTCTCCAATGAGGCCGAACTCCTGCACTGTTTGCAGCGTGTCGGCAATGTGCAAGAAGTGCCCAAACACCTCCGCAAAGTCCTCGAGTGGATGCATGGTCGCGTACGCGCTGATGAAGCGGTCTTGCCAGTACTGACCTGACCCGGTCGAATAATGACGCTGCAGTGCCCCCTGATAGGAGGTGGTCTCATCTCCAAACAGCGCGCGGAACTCCTCACGGCGGCCGCTGAGGGCGAGCACTTCGCAGTAGTAATGACCGATCTCGTGCCGAAAGTGACCGAGCACCGTACGGTACGGCTCGTCCATGCTCTGCCGGAGCGTTTCGCGGTGCGCGTCGTTGCTCTCCGCCAGGTCAAGGGTGATGATGCCGTTCTGGTATCCGGTAAGGATCTTCCCTTGACTGCTGGAGAGCAGGTCGAACGCAAGACCGACGTAGCCGTCGCTCACCTTGATCGGGAGCTGCAGCTCATCAAGCCCGAAGATCAGCCGGCGCTTGGATGCCTCGGCAACCCAGTACTGCCCGAGCCCCACTGCGTCACCATCAGCTGGCCGGGTCCTTGTCAACGTGCAGCTGAAACACAGGCCGACTGACGACGTCGGATCGGCGATCCAGTTGCATCCGCAGCGGTTGAGGTTGGCGCAGATAGGGCGCTCGGCGCTGACTGCCGCCATGGTGCCTTGCTCGCGCGAGTACCCGATCGCAGTGCCGCAGGTCACGCATACGGAGTTCTCGAAGAAGAGCTCCGCACCGCAGACCTCACAGTGAAAGGCACGCACGATCGGTCACTTTGCCAGTGGCCATGCTGCGAACATCAGGCGGGTCCAGTGTCGCGGAGCCTAAGTCTCTTTACGGTTCGCGCCGCCCAGGCACGCACCTCGCGGCGTTCTCCTCGGTCGACATACGACCCGGTATCCCTCCCTCGTCGGCCTTGCGATGCACGCACCTGAACGACGCCAACCGCAAAGGAACTTAGGCTCCACGACACTAGCCCGACCAGATGATCACCAATGTGTCAGGTGTCGGCGAATGGACCGGAGTTTGCGGGCGAGCCGATCGACCGCGAAGCCGGCTATGCCTCCACCATGTCGACCGAGACCTCCATTTTGGATTCCTTGGCTTCTGTGAAGATCACGCCTTTGACCGGCGGCACGTCGCCGTAGTCGCGACCCCACGCCACCGTCGCATGCGAGTCGTCGACGAGGCGGTCATTGGTCGGGTCGAGGTACAGCCAGCCAGCACCCGGAATCCAGCAGCCAGCCCAGGCATGGCTAGCAGCCGCACCGACCAGCCGCGGCTCTCCCGGTGCCGGGCCCGTGGCCAGGTAGCCACTGACGTAGCGACCGGCCAGACCCAGCGAGCGCAGGCAGGCCACCATGAAGTGCGCGAAGTCCTGGCACACCCCGGTCCGTTTCTGCAGCAAGTCGGAGATCTTGGTGCGCAGTGTGGTCGAGCCTGATTTGTACGTGAAGTCCTGGTGAATCCGCTGCATCAGCTCAACCGCGGCTTCGCCGATGGGGCGTCCAGCCGGGAAGGACTGTCTCGCATAGCGCTCGATCGACGGGGGGACGTCAACATAAGGCGACGGGAAGGTGAAGTCGATCGCCTCCCACGCTTCGTCGTCGTGGTCTTGCAACTGAGGCTGCGTCCACTCCCAAGGCACAGCCAGTGCCTCCGGATCCAGCTCATTAACCCCGATATCGACCATGCTGATCGACGTGACGACCAACCTGGTGTGGGGCTGGACGACATGGAAGTAGCCCTTCGCGTTGCCGTAGAGATCGATGTGCCGGAACAGGTCAGCCGGTTGAGGCTCGATCGCGATCTCATTGGCTATGCAGCTCTGCCACGCCAGATCGCGCGGGCGGAGATGGAACAGACCGTAGCTCCCCGTGACATCGGAGTCATAGGTGTAGGTCGTGCGGTGCTCGATTCGGTAGCTGGTCATGCCGTGCCACCCAACGCATCGTTGCGGAAGAGCGGCCGCTGAGTCGGCAGTGGCTGCTGATACTGGTCCCGGATTGCCCCTGACAAGGCTCGCAGCTCATGCTGCAGCCCAGCAAGGAATTCCTCGAGCGGAGCCCGACGGCCATCAGCGGACTCAGCGAGCAATACCGGATCGGCGATGCGTACGCGTTCCGCTAGAGCGTCCAGCAGCCGCAACGGTCGACTCGTCGGTGAGGTGTTGGGCAGCGTTCGGAGGTCGGTTCTGACCCGCTGTAGCTGGTAGGCGACCGAGCGCGGGTTGAACGGATTCACCACCAGCAACTCGAGCACCGCGCCGACCCCGGATCGTGTGCGATAGCGGCGTCGGAACGTCACGATCGATTCGGCTGCACTGAGCACCGCCTCCAGCACCAGTCGATCCGTTTCTGGTGCTCGCTCCCGGCAGATCGTCGCCCGCAGCAGCGACAAGATCTGCAGTGCGCGCTCCAGCCCGCGACCGGAGTCGAGCATGTACCACCCGGGATCGCGGACCATGTTCTCGGTCGCGATGCCAGCCAGCGCGAGCAAACCGGACAGCACGCGCTCGCTCGCGTCAGTCAGCTGAAGGCCCTGGTCATCGGGATTGTCGGCCAGCGCGGCAAGCGCGCGCTCGATATCGGCCAACACCATCCAGACGTCTTCGGAGAGCTGGTCGCGTACCCCTTGTGCGGCCATCGACAACGCTCCCAGGGACTGAGCGGCGGTACCGGTCCGATGGCGATCCAGCAGCAGTGACCGGAACTCCGGCATCATCTCGACCTGTTGGTTGAGGAAACCTGGGTAGGTGGTGCTGACCTGAGTGACCGCCTGCAGCAGTACCTCCAGAGCTCGCCCGTTGGTCTGATCAAGATCAGTCTCAATGGCCAGCGTGCGGGTAGCCAGTAGCAACCGAAGCAGGTCCTCGGCGCGTTCTGCGTACCGGCCGAACCAGTACAAGTCGCTCAGTACTCGCGGCACCATAGCGATCGAAGCCGACATAGCCGGCACGAACCCTGCCTCCTCGCCGGCTCGAGCGCGCGCGACGAGCCTGGGAGCGGCAACGGGCTCTGTGCCGACCACCCAGACATCTTTGGCCAGCTGGCCGTCGGGCTCAGTGACAAGAACGCCACGCCGTTCTGAGGTGTCATCGGTCACCCTGGCGAGGCCACCCAACATCGCGGTGTACGACGCTCCGCTACGGACGGCGAACGACCGCAGCACGACATTGCGGCGCACCAGCCGATCCTGCTCGCTGGTTGGCGCGGAAGACAGATTCAGCACCTCCTGCGCGACGAATCGGTGCGGCGCAGCCTTGATCCTGTCCGCCAGCCGCTTGCGCTGTCGGGTGCTCAGCGCTGCCCCACGCACGCTGCGCCCGTGACCACGGCTGATTGGCCGTATCACGAGGGAGTCCAGGTTGTTCAGCGCATGGCTCAACCCGGCCTCCTCGCCGCACCACCAGGTCTCAACCGACGGCAACCGCAGCGACTGGCCGAGCAGTCGCTCACACAGCTCGGGCAGGAACGGGAGCAGAGCGGGATTCTCCAGCACTCCGGATCCGAGGTTGTTCAGCACGCTGACGGTGCCCCGGCGTACGCACTCCATAAGTCCGGTGACCCCAAGCCGCGAGTCAGGACGCAGCTCGAGCGCGTCCATCCAGGTCGAGTCGACGCGGCGCAAGATCACGTCGACCTCCTCGAGCTTGCCAAGAACTCGCATCCATACTCGGCCGTCGCGAACCGTCAGGTCGCTGCCCTCGAGCAGCGGGAAGCCGAGCAAGGACGCAACGAAGGCCTGGTCGAAGGCGGTTTCCGAGTGCGTGCCAGGGCTCAGCACGACAACCCGCGGGTCCTCGACTGCGCTGGGCGCCGCATCGACGAGGGCAAGGCGCATCGCCTGGAAGAACGGCGTGAGCCGATGCAGGTTGGCCTGGTGATAGATCTCCGGAATCACCCGGGACACGACACGGCGGTTCTGCATGGCGAACCCGGCGCCCGAGGGCGCCTGAGTCCTATCAGAGATGATCTTCCACTGCCCGCTGCCGTCGCGCCCCAGATCCGCCGCGATCAGGAACAATCGCTGATGGGCCACGGCCTCGCTGCCGACGAGTGGCCTCAGATACTCTTCGTGGTCCAAAATCGCTGCCGCCGGGACAAGGTGCCGCGCTAGCAGCCGCCGGGCACCGTACAAGTCGGCCATGATCGCATCCAGCAGCTCAGCCCGCTGCACCAGACCCGCCTCGAGACCGGCCCACTCGCGGTCATCAAGAATCAGCGGCAAGGGGTCAAGCCGCCACGGCTGTGGCTCTACGAGGCCGGTCGGCGTCCCGGCTGCTGGACCATGGCCGTTCGGTTCGTCCGCTATGGAGATCGCTGACGCGGGATTCGGCGTGTAGGTGACGTTGTCGTCCTCCAGCAGCCGGGCCACCTCTCGCTGCGCCTGCAATAGTTCCTTGTCGGCGAACTCATCGAGACCGTCCAGCAGTGATGACCAGCCCTGACGTACCGTGCCGTCCACAGCCGCGAACTCGTCGAATGCCGGTTCCCGGTCTACCGTGGTCGACTGGCTCGCCGTGGCCAGATAGCGACTGAGGACAGTCATGTACCGCCCCGGGGCTGAGAGGTCCCGAATCCCCAGGCGCGTGGCACTCGCCGGCGCAGATCCAGTGTCAACGGGTACTCATCGTCGCTGGCCGCGCGGCTTGCCAGCTGGGCATCCAGCGCCTCAAGATCGATCGTCCCGGTCGCGTGGCCCATCGCCTCAAAGCGTCGCGCCCGGCGCGCCTCAGCCTCCGACGCGTTGACCGGTGGATGATCGTACGAGCGGCCGCCGGGATGGACCACGTGGTAGCTGGCGCCCCCGAGTGAGAAGCGGCTCACTCGATCAATGAGATCGAAAGACAGCGGCGAGTCCACATCGAGGGTCGCGTGCAGCGAAGACCACGGCTTCCAGGCTTTATAACGGACAGCGGCCACGTACCTGCCGGGTGTGCCAGTGGCCGTCAACGGGACCGGTCGTCCATTGCAGGTCAGCAGATGCCGCTGGGGCGCGAAGTCGCTCACCGCGACCTGCAGCCGTTCGGTCGAGGAATCCACATAACGCGCGGCACCCCCAGCGGCCGCCTCCTCACCCAGTACGTGCCATGGCTCGATCGCGCTCCGCAGTTCCAGTTCCACACCGCTGATCTTGGTTACGCCGATCCGCGGGAACCTGAATTCGACGAACGGTAGCAGCCAGGACAGCTCGAACTCGATGCCGTGTGCGCGCAAATCGGTGACGACCTCGGTCATGTCAGCCAGGGCGAAGTGCGGCAGCAGGAATCGCTCGTGCAGCGCGGTGCCCCAGCGGACCAGCGGGGCGGAATAACGCTCCTCGGCGAACCGGGCGAGCAGCGCGCGTACCAGCAGTGCCTGAACCAGCGCCATGTGCGGGTGCGGTGGCATCTCGAATCCGCGCAGTTCGAGCAGCCCTAGCCTGCCGCGCGTCGAATTCGGGTTGTAGAGCTTGTCGATGCAGAACTCGGCGCGGTGCGCATTGCCGGTGATATCGGTGAGCAGGCTGCGCAGCGCACGATCGACCCCCCACGGCCGGTGCTCGGTATCGGCCAGCTCATCGATCTCCGCGAAGGAGATCTCCAGCTCGTACAGCGTCTCCGGCCTACCCTCATCTACGCGCGGCGCCTGGCTGGTCGGTCCCGACGAAACGTCCGGAGAAGAGGTACGACAGCGCGGGATGGTGCTGCCAGAAGGTGATCATGCTTACCAGCAGATCCGGCCGCCGGAGCAACGGCGATCGCATCGGCTCGGGGCCGCCGAGTGTCAGGTGGTTGCCGCCGCCCGTACCGCTGTGCCGCCCGTCGAAAGCGAAGGTCTCGGCGCAAAGCCGTTGCTCGCGGGCAATCCTGTACAGCGTCTGGATCAGGTCGGAAAGCTCGGCCCAGCTGGAGGTTGGATGGACGTTCACCTCGATCACTCCGGGATCGGGGGTGATCAGCAACGTCTTGATCCGAGAGTCGGGCGGCGGCCCGTAGCCCTCCAGAATTACCGCAGTGCCGGTCTCAGCCGCAGCCCGATCGACGAGCCCGACCAGTTCGATGAACTTCTCCAGCTTTTCCAACGGAGGTAGGAACACGTGCACGAAGCAGTCACGCGCCTCCACGACCAACGCCGTACGCGTCGGCGCGTCGTCCGGATCGACCACGACGGCCCGCGGATGACCCACTGCCTCGCTCAGCGATGGTCCGGCCCTGGTGTAGGACTCCTCGCCGGCAAAGTCGGGATCTTTCCACGAGAGCGCGTCGAGCGGCAGCCGTGAGCCGGCTGGCGAGTTGCCGGGGATCAGCACCAGGCGGCCTCGTCGGGTCCGCCAGGCCGGGCTCGCCCAACCTTCGCCAAACCATGCCGGCACCAGGGGTAGCACCCAGGCCGCCGGTTCAGCCTCGGCCCGGTCCAGGTCGCTGACCAGCCGAGGCTCCGGCTGCTCTGGATCAAGCGTCGGGCGCGGCCCAGCCGGCTCACTTACCTCCGCGAGGAGCCGCGCCAGCGGATCTTCGAAAGCCGGCTGCAATTGGTCGTCCGGCAGTTCAAAGACCGCGGTCATGGTCCGGGCCAGCCGCTCGGCTGACGCCGCGGCGTCAGGATCTGATTTCGTGGAATCGAATGGATCCGCCAGCAGTGCAGGATCACTCCATAACTGCTCGCCGTCGCTTCGCCAGATCAGGCCGATCTGCCAGCGTGGCAGCGGCTCCCCGGGATACCACTTGCCCTCGCTGCGCTGCACCAGCCCGCCTTTCGCGAAGCGATCCGCCAGCGCCGCAGCCAGCTGGTTGGCCAGCTGCCGCTTCTCGGGGCCGTCCGCAGCGACCGTCCACTGTGCTGAGGTCATGTCGTCGCTCGAGACGAATGTGGGCTCACCGCCCATCGTGAGCTCAAGACCCGCGGCCTCCAGCCGGCCGTCAACCGCCTCCCCCAACGCCTGGATGGAGTCGATCTGAGCCGCCGTATACGGCAAGGTGGTTCGCGGCTCCTCCTGCTCACGCCGTACGGTGTTGGCGAATTCCATCGTGGTCACCGACGGCTCGGTTGCTCCGGTGATGGCGGCCGCGGACGCCGGATGCGGCGTGGCGGCCAGTGGAATGTGGCCCTCCCCGGCAAAGAGTGCAGAGGTGGGATCGAGCCCGATCCAGCCCGCCCCCGGGATGTAGACCTCGGCCCAGGCGTGCAGGTCAGTGAAGTCCTCCGTTGGGCCGGTCGCTCCGTCCAGACTCGGCTGGTCAGGTGCGAGCTGGACGAGGTAGCCCGACACGAATCGAGCCGCCAGACCAGATTGCCGTAGGGCGGTCACCAACAGCCAGGCCGTGTCACGGCAGGAGCCGATTCGCCTGCGTGAGGGTCTCGTCAGGAGTCTGGACTCCGGCTTCCATACGGGTGGAATACGCGACATCGCGGTAGATGGCGGCGTTCAGTGCGCTCAGGAACTGGACTGTCGGCTGCCCCTCGGGCGGAGGCGCGGCGCTCGCTGCAACCCATTCGTTGAAGCGCGGCCCAAGCGCGGAGGCGGGGGTATCCAGGTACGGCTTGAGGTCGGCAGCGAGCTCATCCGGGTACTGGAAGGGGTAGGTCTCGGCGTAGTCCTCGATAAAGAAGTCGAAGGGGTTGATCACCCCCATGTCGGCCACCAGCCCGACGGTGATGTCGAGTTCGCTGGCCTTGCTCGGGAAGACCACTCGTGCCAGGTAATTCCCGAAGGGATCTTGCTGCCAGTTGATGAAATGGTCGGTGGGGGAAATCGTCAGCGAGTAGGCCTCGATAGGGGTGCGTGAGTGGGGCGCCGGACGCAGTCGGATGACGTGCGGCCCGATCGCGATCGGCCGGTCGAATCTGTATGTCGTGCGGTGCTCGAGCGCGATCTTCATAGCGTCGTGCTCCTAGGTTCCCTACCTAGTACCGGTAATGATCGGACTTGTACGGCCCGCTGATCGGGACGCCCAGATAGTCGGCCTGCTTGGGAGTGAGCTCGCTCAGGTGCACGCCAAGCGCATCCAGGTGCAACCGCGCCACCGCCTCATCGAGATGCTTGGACAGGGTGTAGACACCGAGCGGATACTCCTCTGGCTTGGTGAAGAGCTCGATCTGGGCAAGCACCTGATTGGTGAACGAGTTGCTCATCACGAAGCTGGGGTGACCAGTCGCATTACCAAGATTCATCAGCCGGCCTTCGCTGAGCACGATGATGCTGTGAGTCTCGGGCTCGGCTTCGCCAAGACGCGGTTCGGCACCGTTCTCAGTGAACAGCCACTCGTCCACCTGAGGTTTGATGTTGATCTTGGTCGCGTTAGGCAGAGCGGTCAGTCCGGCGATGTCGATCTCGTTGTCGAAGTGCCCAATGTTGGAGACGATCGCCTGGTGCTTCATACGTCGCATGTGGTCGGCGGTGATCACGTCGCGGCAGCCGGTTGCGGTGACGTAGATGTCGGCGATGTCAAGCACCTCCTCCAGGGTGGCCACCTGGAAGCCGTCCATTGCGGCCTGGAGCGCGCAGATCGGGTCGATCTCGGTGACGATCACTCGGGCGCCTTGTCCGCGAAGTGAATCCGCGCAGCCCTTGCCTACGTCGCCATAGCCGCAGACAACGGCAACCTTGCCGCCGATCAACACGTCGGTGGCACGGTTGAGACCATCGATCAGCGAATGCCGGATGCCGTAACGGTTGTCGAACTTTGATTTGGTGACCGAGTCGTTGACGTTGATGGCGGAGAACATCAGGGAGCCGGTGCGCAGCATCTCGTACAAACGATGTACGCCGGTGGTTGTCTCCTCGGTCACGCCCTTGATGGCATTCGCGATCTGTATCCAGGAGCGCCCCTCGGACAGCGAGTCACGTAGCAGCTCGAGAAAGACGCGCCACTCATCCGAGTCCTCTGGCGAAGGTTCCGACACCTTCCCGACCTTCTCCGCCTCCGCGCCCTCGTGTACGAGCATGGTGGCGTCGCCGCCGTCGTCGAGGATCATGTTGGCCAGTTGGTCATCGGGCCAGTGGAGAATCTGACTGGTACACCACCAGTACTCCTGCAGCGTCTCGCCTTTCCAGGCGAATACTGGTGCCCCCTTGGGATCGTCCGGCGTGCCGTTCGGCCCAACAACCACGGCGGCAGCCGCATGGTCCTGAGTGGAAAAGATGTTGCAGCTTGCCCATCGCACCTCGGCGCCCATAGCCACCAGGGTCTCGATGAGCACCGCAGTCTGCACTGTCATGTGAAGTGAGCCGGCGATCTTTGCCCCCGCCAGTGGCTTGGAGTCGCCGTACTGCGCACGCATAGCCATCAGTCCCGGCATCTCGTGCTCTGCCAGGCTGATCTCCTTGCGGCCAAACTCGGCGAGGCTCAGGTCGGCAACGCGAAAATCCATGAGTGGAAGCCTATGGGAGGTGGCTGACTTCCAAAGAATTTCCACCGCTCCGGCAGTGCGTAATCCATCACGGCCGTCGAAACGGCCGCGTCAGGTCCGTTCGACCTGGGCGTTTCCCATCACAGCCGTAGAGACGACGATGCAGCGTAAGACCGGGCTCCCGGCTCAGTGGCTGGGAGCTGCGGGCCGCTCTGGCCGTGGAGCTGGGACATGGTTCGGGTCGTAGATGTCGGGTTCGAGGTAAAGCGCTGTGACCATCGGCTCTTTCTCGCGAATATTGATCTCGGCTCGATTGATCGTGTCTGAGACTTCGGAGGCGTTCGCCTGGGGTCCCACCGCAATCTTGGCCGCGACCAACACCTCCTCTGGACCGAGGTGCAACGTCTTCATGTGAATGACCCGCTCGACGCCAGGCGTGGCGGTCAGCGCTTGCTCGATCCGTACGACGGCGTCTGGACTGGCCGCCTCGCCAAGCAGCAGGCTCTTGGTCTCGATCGCCAAAGTGACCGCCACTGCCACGAGCAGCAGACCGATCATGACCGTACCGATCACGTCGAAAATGCCGTTGTGAGTCAGCAGCGTCATGCCAACCCCGAACAGCGCGAAGACCAACCCCACCAGCGCTGCGAAGTCCTCCAGCAGGATGACCGGCAGCTCCGGTGCCTTGGCGGCGCGGATGTACTTGCTCCAGGTTTGCTTGCCGCGAGTCTTGTTCGATTCACGGATGGCCGTCCGGAACGAGAGGCTCTCGGCAATGATCGCGGCGATCAGGATTACGACTGGAACCCACCACCACCTACTCTCCAGCAGCTCGTTCGGGTGCCCTTCTTGGATCTCATGCCACTTGTGGTACGCCTCATAGAGCGCGAACAGACCGCCCACGCTGAACAGCACGATTGAGACAATGAAGCTGAAGATGTAACGCTCGCGGCCGTAGCCGAACGGGTGCACTGCGGTGGCCTCGCGCTGGGAGCGCCGGCCGCCGATCAACAGCAACACCTGGTTGCCGGCGTCTGCGACCGAGTGAATCGCTTCCGCCAAGATGGAGGAGGCACCGGTGAGTGCCCAAGCGCCGAACTTCGTCAACGCGATGAACGTATTGGCGATCAGGGCCGCAATGACCGCCCTGGTTCCGCCTTCGGCACTCACAAGTGAAATCCTGCCAGACCCCGCCGCATCCGGTTCGTTCGCTGCGCCTGAAGCCGCGCTGTGGGATCGAACTTGTCGCGTGTCACCGTTCGATGCTGCGCCCGAGGCCGACGGCCAGGTAGACAGCGGCGAACATGCCCGTCTGCAGCAAGGTTGCATACCGCTCGACATCGGAACCTGACCAGTGCGCGATCGTGCATACGCGAACGTCGTTGCGTTCGGCCGATGTGACCAGGCGCTGATGATCGGTACGGATCAGGCTCTCAGAGTTTCCATCATCAAGTAGCACCAGAGTCGGTCGTCGATCAACTGATATCTGATCCTCGAATGGATCCGCAAAAGGGTCCCGGGGGTTCGTGGACTCCAAGATCGGCAGCAGCGCGTCGGCATCGGCAGCGAGCGCCGCGCGGCCGCTGGCAGCCCTGAGCCCCTCGGCAATCCGGCGACTGGCCCGCGCGGCGAGTACCGAGCCACCCCAGACAAGCGGCTGGGCGTCGGCCAGGCCCATGGCGAGATCCTTCGCCGGATTCTCCGAAACATCTGCGAAGGTCGAGCACTCCTCGGCCACTTTGTCCATGGCGTCGGCGACCAACTCCGGATGGACCTCCGGTCCGAGCTGCGTGGCATGCAAACCGTCCAGAACCACGATCGCTGCAGCCAACGGATCGGCGGTTGCAGTGGGCAGCACAATGGTCGATCGGGAGACCGCATGCTCGGCGATCATCGACGGTCGCGGGCATGCGATCAATAGCTGGGAACCACGGCGTACCGCCTCATGGACGGTGGCTATCAGACCGGCCGGCGCGCTCTCGCTCGCCATGACGACCACGAGGTCAAGAGCGCCGACCCAGCCGGGAAGGCCGTGGGTCGGCCAGGCCACAAACGGGACTGGACACACCGGTTCCAGCATCGCCCGGATGAAACGCGCCTCTGTGCCAGCGGCGATGACCGCCCTGGGTCGCGGTAGCCCTTGCAGCAGACTGATCGGTTCCGCCGAGTCGGCGGCCTCGCGTCGGACGCGGGCACCGGCTTCAGCCAGTCGGCGCAGGATCGGATCCGCTCCGGTCAACGCCTGCTGATCGTCCAGCCAGGAGTCGTTGAAGACCGACATCACCGACCGGGCGCGGTGCCCGGACGATCGATGCGAGAGTCGGGTCGGCGAGCCTCGTCGATCAGCAGCACTGGAATCTGTTGCCGTACCGGATAGGCCAGGCCGCAGTCGGCCGCCAGGCATACCAGTTCGTCGCGGTCATGATCAACAGCGAGTGCTCCATGACAGTTGGGGCAGGCCAAAATCTCCAGCAGTTCCGGCGCGAGATCGACTGCCACGCTCATTCCTCCTCAACTCGACTCCCTTAGGCTCGGATCAAACCTAACGTCTCGTCACGCAAGGCCACCATCGTCTCCCGGTTGGCGGCTTCCACGTTGAGCCTGAGCAGCGGCTCGGTGTTGCTGGGTCGTACGTTCACCCACCAGTCCGGCCCGGAGACGGTCAGACCGTCGAGTCGATCCTGCTCGCCGCGACCCGCGAAAGCCGCCGCCACTCGATCCATGATCATCTGCTGATCGCTGACGAGACTGTTGATCTCTCCGGAAGCGGCGTAACGGTCAAAGCGAGCCACCAGCTCTGACAGCGGCCGGTCCGAATGGCCGGCCGCAGCCAGCACGTGAAAAGCCGCGAGCATGCCGGTATCGGCTCCCCAGAAGTCGCGGAAGTAGTAGTGCGCGGAGTGCTCACCGCCGAAGATCGCGTTGTGCTCGGCCATAGCGGCTTTCACGAAGGTGTGGCCCACTCTGCTGATGACGATCTTGCCACCTTCGGCCGAGACGACCTCCGACACAACCCGTGAGGTGATCTTGTTACAGACGATGGTGGCACCTGGCTCACGAGCCAGCTCCTGGCTGGCGATCATCGCGGTGATCGTCGACGGGCTGACGACGTGGCCGCGCTCGTCGATGATGAAGCAACGATCCGCGTCGCCGTCGAAGACCAGAGCAAGATCAGCTGCATTGTCGCGGACCGCCGCCTGCGCATCGAGGAGGTTCTCGGGCTCAAGCGGGTTCGGCGGGTGATTCGGGAAGGTGCCGTCGAGGTCCAGGAAGAGGCCGATCAACTCAAGATCGTCACCGCCGAGTGCCGCCGGCAGGGTGTATCCAGCCATCCCGTTGCCGGCGTCGGCCACTACCCGCAACCGCCTGATGCCAGTCAGATCGACGAGTGAATGCAGGTAGTTGGCATAGGCCGGCAGCAGGTCTTGCTCGGAGCGCTGCCCTGGTGCCACCCCTGGCAGGGGTTCGGCGGCACTGGCATGATCGGCGATCTCGGCCAGCGCGGCTGAAGTGATCGGCTTCGCGCCTGCCAGACAGAACTTGATCCCGTTGTATTCACCTGGATTGTGACTCGCGGTGAACATCGCTCCAGGTAGATCGAGCCAACCTGACGCGAACCACAACTGGTCGGTACTGGACAGACCGATGTCGACGACGTTGACACCGCGGCTCAGCACGCCGTCGATGAAAGCAGCGGCCATCCCTGGGCTGCTGGTCCGCATGTCGCGGCCCACCACGAGCGCTCCGGCGCCTCCCCTGAGATCGAGCACCTCAACCAGGGCGGCACCAATTGCGTACGCCCCAGCGGCGTCCCACTCTGGGTCAGAGCCCTCAGTGATTCCCCGAATGTCGTTGGCTTTGAAGATCCCCTGTTTGATCATCGAGTGAGAATCCTAGACTGTCAGGTCTGCGCCCGTGACCGGCGTCAGCCCGCTCCAGGATCGGCGAGGACAGTCAGATGTCCGCGACGCGCCAACTCGATGAGGCCGCTGCGCCGCGCCGGAGGCTCCATGTTCGGTCCGGCTGGGGGATCGTAGGACAGGCCCACATCGCGCACCGCGTCGGCAAGAGCCAGCAGATCATCCGCAGTTGGTTTCGGCTGTTCTTCGACCGCGAGCCTGATCACTTCCCAACCGCGCGGCGCAGAAAGGGTCTGCGCATGCTGCTGGCACAGGTCGTAGCAATGTGGTTCCGCCTGGTTGGCCAGCGGACCGAGGACCGCTGTGGAGTCTCGGTAGGCATACGTCAAAGTCGAGGTTGCCGGCCGCTGGCAGCCTGCTCGTGAACAGCTGCGCGACCTCACCTGCCAGACGCTACCCCCGGCCCGGGTTCGATCGTGGGAAGCGCTGCCGTGTCCGGCACTAGAGTGCGAACGTGTCCAGCCACCGTCGTGACCGTCATGGCCGCGGACTTCGCGGACCTCTAGCGTTGCCGAACGCACTGACGGTGCGTCGCGCGCAGCCGCCGCATCCAGCCAACAAAGCGGACTTCTTCCGCGACGCCGTCCATGATGCCGTCGACAGGGTGGGACTGAAGTGTCCGGACGTCCTCGTAGGAATCACGTTCGGAATCGAGGATGTGCCCCACTTCGACATGGCCTGGTCTGGCGACCAGGTGCCGCTTGCCGCCGCCGTCGAGGCCACGGCAGACCAGCCGGGTCAGGTTGTGATCTATCGCAGGCCGCTGGAGCATCGCGCCGTGAGTCGACGCGGCCTCCGCATTCTTGTCTACCGCACAATCGTTGAGCAGCTTTCTGCGCTCACCGGCCGCAGCGTTGAGGAGATCGACCCCGACGGCGCGGGCGCCGAGGACGACTGAGCCGCCCTGGTTTTGCATCACTCACGAGCATCCAAGCCACGAATTGGGCGGTCCTGAGCTCAACCGTGATGTGTTTTCAGTGGAGCGCGTTGAGGATCGCCGCGATGAAGACCTCAGGATGATCGCGCAACATCGCCATGGTGAACCGAAGAACCCGCCAGCCCGCAGCGACGAGCGCGTTTTGCCGCCAGCGGTCGGACTCGAACAGATCCTTGTCCGTCTCATGCAGCCGTCCGTCGATCTCGATCGCCAACTTCTGTTGCTTGAAGGCGATATCTATGTAGAACAATTGACCGTCCACGCGCACCGGCAGGTTGGCCTCCCAGCCTTTGATCCGCGCTGCGCGCAGCAACCGGTGACCCAGCCGCTCGGCGGTGGACCACGGCTCGTTCCGCGAGTCGATCAAGAGTTTCAGTCTTTCCCGATTGCCCGCTCGGTGGGGAGTCATCTGCAGCGCCTCATACATGCGGGCCAGGGTCGTTGCCCGGACCCGCAGCGCGACATCAAGAGCGTCGCTGCATGCGAAGGTGGCCATATCAATGGCAGTGAGGGCTGGAACCGAGTAGCGCAAGCCCTGACGTTCGGTGATCAGCTCTGCGGGGATGTGGCGCCGGTTGAAAGAGAAACCCGGCTGTGGCTTCAGCACGCAGGGCACCGCGGCCTCGATGCGATCCAAAGGCGCGTCCGGCCAGAAAGAGACTCGAGCGGCAGCTGCACCAAGCAACACAGCATCAACGTGGCGAAGCCCGAGCGCTCGCACCCGCGTTTGCCAGGTGCGCGCGATCTCCGGTGCAGCGTAGACGCCGGGCAGCACCGGAGCCAGCCTCCCCTCCCGGAGCAACCAGTCGAACGAGCCAGCAAGCTGCGGATGATCGCCCCGGGTCACGAGGCCGCGGCCAGCCTGCAGCAGAGCATTGACCTCTGCATGTGCATTCACGCTGAGAGGATGCGGACGAGGCAGACGAATCGTACGGTCCGAGCCAGATCTGTGGATGGCTGCGACTAGGAGCAGGGATCCTGTGGATCGCGAGTCCCTGGAAACGCATCGCTAGCGATGAGAAGAGGCCCGAATTTGGATCACCAGTCGTCAACCGTGATGTGTTTTCAGGGAAGTCTTACTGACCCACTGAATAGTCAGGTCTGGTCGCCGGCGCCCGGCTGGCTAGGTCAGGCGAGGCAAGCGGAATGGTTGCCAACCCAGCAACGTCTCGCTTTGGTTGGGTGAGCACTACGCCTCCGACGACCGAGGAGCCGACTGGCACCTTGACCACGACGTAGGACGGCGCCGGCGAGTTCAACCGTCTCGTCGCTGTGCTGTTCGGTGCGAGCAGTACGTCGGCGGTACGAAGCCTGACGCCGTCGTAGCTGAATACCTCAAAGGAGGTCTGTGCATCGCCGTCACCGCTATTGCTGACGATCAGCTGACTCTCCGCGATGTTGCTTGTCGCAATAGCGCTGACTCCCGTGCGAATCAACGGGACCGCGGCGGACTGGGCGGCCAGATCGGTCCCGGCGCCACGTCCACTGGTGGAGATGACCGCCCCGGTCACAGGCATGTCGCTTGTCAGCTTGATGCTGCCCGGCTGTCCCGCCAGGCCCTTCTCCAGGTTCACAGTTGCAGTGCTCTCAGGTGGGACGTCGAGCGACTCGGCTCCGCTCGGCTCGTAAGGTCCCTGGAACCCGAGCACCTGCACGGCCACGGTTGCCCGGGTGGCACTCGGATTGGTGACGGCCAGCCGGCGGGCGCCTTGGCCCTCGGGCACACCCGGGATGACGACAACGATGCTCGGCGACGACGACGGGATCTGCCAGTCGACCCCGGCGGGCTTGAGCTGATTGGTCTGGGACCGCTTGGCCACTGCCGTGACCCGACCCTGACTCGCCTGCACCGCCACGCTGAGCGCGCCCTCAGCCTCTACCAAGCTGCTCAGCGAAACCGTGCGCGACTCGTGCCCCCTGATCAGGACCCCAGGGCTGCCAGGCACCGCAACACGACCACTTCGGCCGTAGAACCGAAGATCAACCTGGGCCTGAGCGTCGTCAGGATTGGTCAAGATCAAATCAGTGCGATCGGCATCGGTCGCCCCGAGGCCGGAGAACCAGTGGGAGGTCGCCGGAGCGAGGCAAGGCGCCGCCTTGAGCCCGACTTCGGGGCCCTCCATCACGTCGCCAACGATCACTGCGCTGCTGGTACTCGCCATGACTCCGTCAGCAGAGATCACGACCGGGGAGGTGACTCCGGATTGCTGTGCGCCCTTTCCAGGCTCGGTCAGCTTCAGCTCTGATGACTTCGACTTAAGCGTCGAACCCGCCAGCAGGCCTGCTCGATCGGGTGCCTCTCGGATCGAGACAGCGGAAACCTCGGTCTTTCCTGCGGGCTCGCCGCTTGGCGGCGCCGACGTGGTACAGATCGTTGTGGTGCGGCCGACTAGCGGGATGCGATTGGCATCGGAGGCGGACCCCTCCTGGCCGAGCAGCGTTCCCCCGCCAAGAATCAACAGCAGACCCACCAAGACAGCGCCAAGCGCTGCGGCCCGGCGGCCTGGCAAGCTCAGCCTACGCAGCTGGAGATCAGACATCAGGCAAGCTCCGAGAGGGTCGCGGCGCGCCGGGCCGTCTTTGCCGGATCGCGCACCTCCGGCCGTCGGATAGCTGGAGCGGCGAGTACCGCCGCCACCAGAAGGACCAACCCTTGAGCTGGCAACAGCCACGGCATGAGGGATGGCAACTCATAAGTCACTGTTCCGCCAGCTGCAGGAAGCGCAAAGACCTGCTGCCACCCATCCGCAACTGGAACAAGGGCTTGGCCGTCCAGCTCGGCCCGCCACCGCAGGTCGGCAGCCTCGCCGACCTGCAGCTGCCGCTCCTGAGTCCCGGCGGGCACCGGCGCGGGGGGTCGGCCGACTGGCAGTCGCGCTGACCCGTCCACGATCACCGTGCGTGCCACTGCCGGTTCCAGTTTCCATACGATCCCGCGCTCGTTTCCGCTGGCAGTGCCTAGCCCTGGTGTGTTGTCGATCCGGGCCTTGGCGTCCTCGCTGGCCCCGGTCACCCAGACGTAGCCGATGCCGAGATTGGTCAGCTGAGGGTTGATATCCGAGTCTGCTGTCCCGGCCACGAGCCGTACCACCAGATCATTGACCTGCTCGCGCGCAGATACCGAGCCGCCGAAGGTGAAGCCACGATCGGCGTCGCCGAGCCGGAGCTGATCATCGGCCAACACGGAGTAGCGCGCGGTACCGCCTGAAAGGTCTATGGCGAGCAGCCGCGGTCGCGCATCTGACTTCATCGCGTTCATCACGTACGGCGGTATCGCGTCGAACCGGGCGCGTTCGATCGGGCCGTGGGCGCCAGCCAGCACCCACCAGGCAGCACCGCCGACGCTGACCAGGCAGACCGCAATGCCAGCGAGAACGGTGGCCGGTTGCAGCCAACTGAAGCTGCGCTCCTTCATGTCCAGGGACACTCCGTCGAGGCCCATCCCGGCGCCGATGATCAAGGCGGCAAAGCCAAGCAGCAGGTAGCTGCCAACCCAGGGCCGGACCTCGGTGCCCGCCGGGGGTACGGAGACTACCAATCTGGATAGGACGACAGCCATGCCGAGAGCGACCAGCGCGGCGGCCCAGGCGGCAAGCACCGCGCGGCGAGCTGGACGGCGGGCCAGTCCGAGGAGTGCGACGATCCAGATGACGCCGAAAACGACAGCGCCCACCCACAGTGGCGGCAGGCCGGGGCCAACGTCGCGGCCGAGCAGCAGTTGCCATGCCGAAGGTGCCGGGGGCACTCCGCCTAGCGCCGAGTCTGGCCCGACAAACAGCCGTCCCGGCGCCGAGATCACGGTCGGCCACCACGGCAGCAGAACGACCAGCGGCACTCCGAGCGCGATGCCGATTCGGCCGATCTTGCGCGGGCTGCGTCGCAGCACAATCGCTCCGAGTATCCCGACAAGCAGCGCGAAAATGATCATGGAGGGTTCGAAGGCGACGAGGGCCACAAGCACCACTCCGGCGCCCCAGCCGCCGCGCCACGCCTCCGGGGCTCGCGTACGGCGCAGCACCAGCGCGCGCGCCGCCATGACTAACAACGGCAAGCTGATGGCGACCACACTGAGCGCGAGCCGGCCCTGATTCGTGCCACCCAGCAGCACTGGAAGCAGTGCGTACGTGCCGCAGACCCAGAGCCGTACTCTGCGGTCGTTGATCACGCGCCGCGCGAGCGGATACGCAGCCAGCAGCGACAACGGCACGACTCCACACAACAGCAGCGTGGTGAGCCATTCAGGCTGGCCGAACGTTGCCGTTGAGCCGAGCGCTGCTAGCGCCTCCCAAGGTGGCGTCACCTGTGCAGGCGCCCCCGGAATCGCGCTGATCACAGTGCGCCACAGGGAAATGACACTGTCGTGCGCAGGAAGTAGGGCGGGAGCGACGAGGGAGCCGCTGCCAAACAAGCTACGAGCGGCGATGAGACTTGCGACGACTGCGACCGCCATCATCAGCGATGTTGGACTGAGCCAGAGGTTCTTGGGGCGGTCGGTGGTCGCTGAACTAAAGTCGTCGCCGGTCAGCTCATCGATCGTTGCAACATCGGAATCGCCCGCCACCAACCGGTAGCGCTCTGTTGCGGCACCGGTCAACGCGTCGAGTCCAAACTGCAAGCCGCTCCACCATGGCGGGCGTAGGGACTCAACCACCTCACTAGTCCCAGGCGCCGGCTCGATGGCGGCAGTCCGCATGCGCAGATCACTAAGCCGACGCGGATGAGCGACGAAGGAGCCGAGTGCCAGCATCTCATCGAGTGCCCGGCCTGGCACTTTGCCAACCAGATAGCCGACCGCGCGGACCAGGCAGCTCCAGATCAAGCGGAGCCAGATCAAAGGCAGCATCCTGCTCGGCGCGTGACCGGCCACCACCAGCATGCCGAGCAGCCGGTCAACCTGGCCCGGACGGCGGCCCGTGAGGCCGCGAGGACGAAGCCCGGCGCGGCCGACCTGGCGGTGCGTGAGCTGCGCACTCGGTGTGGTGACCACGCGGTAACCATTGAGGTGAGCGCGCCAGCCGAACTCGACACCATCCCGGAAGACCGGCAGGGCCGGGTCCAGACCACCTAACTCCTGCCAGACGTCGGCCCGGACAAGCATTCCGCAGGTCGAGACGCCGAGCCGTTCCTGGGGTTCGTCGCGCTGCCCCTGATCGATCTCATCCAGATCGAGGTCGAGCTCGCGGCGCCCGGTGCCGGAGATACTGACGCCGACCTCGCTGATCGGTTGGCCGCCGTGTCGGCGTCGTGGCAACAGCAGCTTCGGGCCTGTGATCTCGATGCTCTTGTCGGTCGTGACATGGGCTAGTAGCCGATAGAGCGCATCCGGCGCGGGCACGGCATCGTCGTGCAGCAGCCACAGCCAGTGCGTGTCCTCTGCCGACACGGCGCGAAAGCCGATCGTGTCGGCGTCATCTTGCAGGTTGGCAGCGTCGAATTCCAGGGCTGCTTTGACCGCAGCGCCGAACCCGGCCTCCCGACTCCCTTCATAGACCGCATCCAGCACGCCCTGGTCGTGCGCGCCGTCCAAGAGCGCTCTGGTCGTATCGGTGCTGGCATTGTCGATCGCGATCAGTCGCGAGGGTCGGGTATCGAGCTTGGCCAGTGCCTCCAGGGTCGCCGGAAGCCAACGCGCCGCGTCGAAGGTAACGAGGACGGCCGTGACGTGGGCGCTCGCAATGTCGACTCGCTGTTCCTGATCCCCCTCAGGAAAGTCAGCCCATGCCCACGGGTTCTCCTCGAGCCCGAAATCTTCGACGTCGACCGGCATCAGCTCCGGCCAGGCGCCAGAGCCTCCTGGCCGGTCCTCGTATGCACCGGCCAGAGCAATGTCGCTATCCATCAGTCCCTGCGTAACCCCTGTACCAATCGGGCCCCGAACACGCGTGAGGGGCTGCCCGGTTGGGCGGCCCCTCACTTTACGCGAGTTCGCTGCGTGCCCGATAGTGAGTTCGGCTACACAGCGCGTTTCTTGAGCTTGCGACGCTCCCTTTCGCTCAAGCCGCCCCAGATGCCGAAGCGCTCATCGTTGGCCAGCGCGTACTCGAGGCACTCGCCGCGCACTTCGCAGGACAAGCAGACCTTCTTGGCCTCGCGCGTCGACCCGCCCTTCTCGGGAAAAAACGCTTCTGGGTCGGTTTGCGCGCACAGTGCGCGCTCTTGCCAGCTCAGTGCACCCTCCTTGGTGCCGCTCGGCTCGTACATGTGTGGCTGTGCCTCCTCGACCCGCATGATGAAAAAAACCCCTCAATCGGTACGACTTCGCGGGCCGTACCGGTTGGCTTGCGCCGTGTGCACCTGCCACCCGCTATTGGGTGCCCCCCTGGCTGTGCAGCAACTCATGTGAGTACGGCTCCGCCGGATCAGCAGAAGACTGCAAATGACATTGGTGAAATTACATGCCTGTCAATACCCGAAAGTCAAGTCGTTTCCTGATATTGGGGACAAGTTCGGGCGTGAAAGATTTCCGTCTAGGACTGGGGGCGGCCCCACCAGTCCACCGCTGGCGGTTGAGCGTCTCGTTGTCCAGTCGATCGGATGGCCGGATCGTGGGAGATGCTGCCAGGGGGCTGGGGCCCAATGCTGCCCTGGGGCGGGGGCCCAATGGGTTGCGTGGGGATCGGCTGCCAGGCCGCTGAGTTTGCCTCTGCGCCCCAACCGGCTGCGGGAGCACCAGCTGCTGCTTCGCCCGCGGTACGCCACACCGCACCCGCGGCCGCGTCTGGCTGCCAGGTTGGTTGCAGCCGTTGGTCTGGCGGCCTTGCGGGAGGCAACGATTCCTGATACGGGGGCAGCCCGATTCCCGCTGGCAGCCTGCGCGGCACGGCTTGGAGCTGGAAAAGCTTGAACAGCAGGACGACCACAATGAGGGAGGTCACCTGCGTCACGATGGCGGCGAGCGCCCAGAGAACCGGGGTGGGCTCGGCGGCAAGACCTAGTAATGCGAGACCAAGGCCGAACAGCACGACGAGTACGCCGGCGATGAGGCTGAGTAGCGTGAGCAGCCGCGCATGAGCCGTGCGCTCGCGCAGGACGCAGAAGCTCACCAGGACCGCCAGCGCGATCAACGGCACGGGGTTTGCAGCTCGGGCGCTCAGCGTCAGTCCAATATCGGCCACCGGGCCTGGGTAGGTCGCCATCGCGACGACGGCCAGCACCAGATTGAGCACCAAGGCTCCGAAGGCGACCCAAGCCGCCGGCTCCCGCAACCGCATGAGACTTTCCACACCTTCAGCGTAACGACCCTGGACATGTGGAGAGCCGAGCGGCAGGAACTGCGCAACCGCAACCCGCCCCGAACCTGGCGCTGATGGAACACTAGTGCGGTGCAGATCGTGATCTTGGCTGGTGGGGTCGGTGGCTCAAAGTTCGTGCTCGGGGTACGCCGGGCCTACCCGACGGCAGAACTCACAGTGATTGCCAATACTGCCGACGACATCACGCTGCACGGTTTGCGGATCTGCCCAGACCTCGACACGATCATGTACACCCTCGGCGGCGGCGGGGATTCGGTCCGCGGTTGGGGGCGTGAGGACGAGAGCTGGCGGGTGATGGAGGAGTTGGCCTGCTACGGCGTCGAGCCGACCTGGTTCTCCCTTGGCGACCGCGATGTGGGCACCCATCTGGTGCGGACCCAGATGCTGAACGCCGGCTATCCGCTCTCGGAGGTGACAACGGCACTGTGCTCCCGCTGGCTGGCCCGTGACGCGCGGCTCAGGTTGCTCCCGATGAGCGACGAGCGGGTGGAGACGCATGTGACGATTGCCGATCCCGAGGCGACAGGTCAACGGCGAGCTGTGCACTTCCAGGAGTATTGGGTGCGGCTTCACGCCCATCCTGACGCGCTGGCCGTGACCTTGGTCGGCCTGGAGACCGCACGACCCGCACCTGGTGTGATCGAGGCGATCGAGCAGGCCGACCTGATCTTGGTGGCGCCGAGCAACCCGGTGGTCTCAATCGGTCCGATACTCGCTGTGCCGGGCCTGCGCGACGCGTTGCGGCATGCTGCCGCCCCGGTCGTGGGGTTCGCGGGCATCATCGGCGGTTCTCCGGTGCTGGGCATGGCCCACCGGCTGCTGCCCGCCATCGGCGTCGATGTCGACGCCGCCGCCGTGGGCTTGCATTACGGCGCCCGGTCGCGCGGCGGTGTCTTGGATGCCTGGGCGATGGATACCGCCGACGCCTCCTCCGCCGAGCGTGTCCAGCAGAGCGGAGTACGGGCCGTCGTCACCGATCTGATCATGCGGGACCCGGCGAGTACGGCAGCCTTCGTCAGGTACGCGATCAAGTCCGCCACGTCATGATCGCCGGTGCCGGAGCGGACGATCCGATGCTGGTTGGGGAGTCGTCTGTGATCACGATCTTCGCCCCTGGCGGAATCGGGGAGGTGAAAGCCGGCACCGATCTCGCGACCACGATCCTCGCGGCGCTGGATGCAGATCCCCGAGGGCCGCTCCGCGACGGGGACATCATCGTCGTCACTTCCAAGATCATCAGCAAGGCCGAGGGCCGCATCGAACCGGCGTCACGGCGCGCCGAGCTGATCACCTCCGAGACCAGACGTACGGTTGCCCGTCGCGGAGAGACCCGTATCGTCCGCACCCACGACGGACTCACCATCGCCGCGGCCGGCATCGACAGGTCCAACCTCTCCTCGGAGTTCATCCTGCTGCTGCCACGTGATCCGGACGGGAGCGCCGCGGCACTTCGCGAGCGGCTGGCGTCCGCAACCGGGCTTGGGCTGGGAGTGATCATCTCCGACACCGCCGGCCGTCCGTGGCGGATCGGCCAGACCGATCACGCCATCGGCGTCTCCGGGGTGAGAGTCTTCGAGGACTATGCAGGTGTGCAGGACGCGTACGGCAACGAGCTGCAGGTGACTGTCATGGCTGTCGCCGACGAGCTGGCCGCAGCCGCCGACCTGGTGAAGGGCAAGCTGCACGGACGTCCGGTCGCTGTGGTACGCGGCCTTGGCCAGCTGCTCGGGCAGGCCGAGTCAGATGCCCGTGAGCTGATCAGGGACCCGGCAGAGGACATGTTCGGCTTCGGCAGCCAGGAGGCGGTGCTGGCCGCGGCGCTGGCAGCCACCGGGCAGCAGCATCGCTATGAGGAGCTGGTAGCGCTCGATCGCGCGGAACGAACCTCCCGGTTACTGGCCGGGACCACGTTGGGGCAGGAAGCCGCAGACCTGCTGCGTGCCATGATGTCTGTCGACTTACTGACAGATCACCCCCAGCGGACCGAGATAGACTCGCCACTCCCTGAGACAGATCGGTAGGAGCAAACCAGGTGGCGAAAGCCAAGAGCGACGAAAAGGCGGCGCCCAAGGGCGGGACTTCCGGTAAGACCGCGTCCTCGCCACAGAGCCGCCGCGACAAGCTGGCGTCCCTTGAAGCTGCCCGCAAGAAGGAACAGCGCACCCGGACTATCCGGCTGCTGGTGATCTGCATCGTGCTCGCGCTTGCGCTGTTGGCGTACCCGGTCTACCTCTTCATCGACGACTATCGCGCACGTAACGCGACGATCGAGGAGATCGGCAGCAGCCTTGCCGCCGCGGGTTGCGACCCGATTGCTGAGCAGGTGGCCACTGGCAACCAAGATCACGTTCCGGAGGGCACCAAGGTCGACTACGCCCAGGCTCCGCCCGACTCGGGGACCCACAACCCCGCTCCCGCCCCCTTCACCAAGCACTTCTACGCCGCAGCCGATCGCCCCGCCGTGGAGACCCTGGTGCACAACCTGGAGCACGGATACACCGTTGTCTGGTACCGCGCCGACGCCCCCAGCGAGCAGATCGAGGACCTGGAGCGGATTTCGAAAACCTTTGGCAGCGACGACTTCAACCCGGCGGACAAGTTCATTGCGGCGCCCTGGTCCGATGCTGATGGCGCCGGCTTCCCGGCCGGGAAGAACATCGTGATGACGCGTTGGACCGCTGACCCGAACGACCCGGGCGACGTCACGAAGCAGCGGGGTGTTCGGCAAGCGTGTACCGATGTCAGCGGTGCCGCAGTCAAGGAATTCATGGCCAAGTACCCCGTCTCCAACTCGCCGGAGCCGAACGGCGCGTAAGACTGCAAACAGGCTGCGCCTGAGCGTTTCGCTGGCTATGCGCGCTGAGCCTGTCGGAGCGTGTGCCCTTCGACAAGCTCAGAGCTGTGTGGGCAGTTACGCGTAGCCGCCGCCGAGCTGGGTGGTGACCTCGGCCACCAGCTCCTTGATTCGTTCCGCCTCGGAGATCGGACAAACCAAAGTGATCTGCGGAGTCTGCACGATCACGGTGTCGCTGAGCCCGACAACCGCAACAACCCGGCCGTCCTCAGCATTGTTGATCACCAGGTTGTCTCGCGCGTCGACCAGGACTGCGACGCCATGGGTGGCGTTTCCGTGTTCGTCACGCGGCAGCTGCTCGCCGAGCGCTGCGAAGCCGCCCACATCGTGCCAAGTGATCGGCAGCCGCACTGCGACGACGCGAGCACTGCCCTCCCCGCGCGACACCGGCTCCAGCACGGCGTAATCGACACTGATCTTGAGCAGCTCGGGATAGATCTCCGACAGTCGATAAGGTGCTGCGGCCAGCTCCACCACCGCATCGTGCGTCTTCGGCTGCAGCAGATTTAGCTGATCAAGCAAGGTACGGGCCCGCCACACGAACATCCCGGAGTTCCACCAGTACTCCCCGGAGGCCAGATACTGCTCCGCCGTCGGGCGATCGGGCTTCTCCTTGAACTCGACGACTGAATAGACGTCGTGACGACCCGCGATCGCCTCACCCCGCCGCAAGTAGCCATAACCGGTGTGCGGGGCTGTCGGTACCACCCCGAACGTCACCAGAAAGTCCTCGGCGCTCTCGGCCACCTCGAAGC
Organism: uncultured Actinomycetota bacterium; assembly: GCA_963840505.1. GTDB lineage: Bacteria > Actinomycetota > Actinomycetes > Propionibacteriales > Propionibacteriaceae > Microlunatus. The sequence goes on along the minus strand of CAWIZB010000016.1, from coordinate 579,152 downwards.
CTTCGAGCACCGCGCGCTGGAAGGTGGGGATCGGATGCATGATGTGGTCCGAGGTCACGACCGCGACAACTGCATCAGGGTCGCGCGCTGCCAGCACTGCTGCTGGCCAGGCCACCGCATTAAGCGAGTCACGACCCTCCGGCTCGCCGAGAATGTTCGCCGGCTTGATCTCGGGGAGCTCGGCGGCGACGACATCGGCGTAATCGGCGCCCGTGCAGACCAGCACATGGTCGGGCGGGACCATGCCCTCCAGGCGTTCGTACGCGATCCGCAGCAGGCTCTTGCCGCCGACTACTCGCAACAGCTGCTTGGGCATGTCTTGCCGAGACAGTGGCCAAAGACGCTTGCCTGATCCGCCAGCCATGATCAACACGTAACGCATGCGGAAAGGGTAGCGGCGTCCGGGCGCGCCACGGCGGCTACATGCTCTTACGCTGGCGCCATGAGCGCACTCCTCGCCGAGCACCTGCGGCAACGGGTCAGGCTTGACGGATCGGCGCCGCTGTTCACCTTTTACGACCTGGAATCGGGTGACCGCACCGAACTTTCGGCGACCAGCTTCAGCAACTGGGTGGACAAGACCTCCAACCTGCTCGTAGACGAGGTCGCCGTCGGCGAGGGTGACGTGATCGGCATGCCGCTCGCAGTGGAGGCACCCGGCCACTGGCTCACGGCGGTCTGGCAGCTGGCTTGCTGGCAAGTCGGGCTTGCGGTTGACCTCACCAACCCGGCGCTGCCAGCGGCGGTGGTGACGGGGCGCAAGTGGCAGGGTCACGCAGAACGTGACATCTTCGCTTGCGCACTGCACCCCCTGGGCTTCGGCTTCGGTGAGCCGCTGCCGGACGGCGTTCGCGACTACGCGATCGAGGTGCGGAGCCACGCGGACAAGTACGACGGTTACCCACCAGAGCCCGGCGCGATCGCCTGGGTGGACGCCGAGCGAATCCTGACTCAGGCGGAGCTCAGCAATGTCGACGGTCCGCCGGCGCGGCGCCTCGTCCGGGCCGGCGATCCTTGGACTACCTGCCGGAACGGCATAGTGACCGCACTGGTCACCGGCGGATCAGCGGTCGTTGTGGTTGGTGGAGACGCTGATCAGTTGACCCGAATTGCCGGCAGCGAACGCGTCGCGACCTGATGCGCACCCGAGCGCTTCCCCGGGCTCAATTGGCCGCTGCTGCCAACAACCTGGGATTACGCCCCACCGGCGAAGATCGGTGGCAAGACAAGCAGCATGCTGAGCGACCATGTGATGTGGGTGAGTATCGGCGCCAGTAGGCCGCCAGAGGCTCGGCGCTGCAGCGCCACAACGGTGCCGAGAACAAGAGCCGCGAAGACCAGCACAGGGTTGCCACCGGCAATAGTTGCCGACGCGTAGAGGACTGTGGAGATCAACACCGGGTGCCATTCGCCAATGGCGGCGAAGAGTGCGCCACGAAAAAAGAGCTCCTCGGCAACGCCGTTGACCAGCGTGATCATGAAAATGATCCAGAGATTTCCCAGTCGGGCGTAGCCGAGCACGTCTTCGGCGAGCCTGGCCAACGTGGGGATGGTACGAACAATGAGGGCACCCAGCACGAAGAGTGCGGCCAACAACAAGCCCACCACGACGGGTGTGATGATCGGACGCCGCAACGTGCCACCGCGCACGATGTACCCCAGGTGCAGCGGGCCGGACAGCAGACTGCCGAACGTCCATGTTGCTGCCAGACCGAAGGTCAGGGGATAGAACGCCGGATCTCCCTGCCGTACCGAGAACGAGAGTCCCAGCAGGGTGGCGCCGACAGCCAGCGTGATTGCAACGACGATTCGGCGTCGCAGGAATGCCGTGTCGGGCTGCCGGTGATCTCGCTCAACCTTGTCGATCAACACCGGACGGACGATGCCCATCGCTTGAGTGATCATCCGCCTCGCCGGGCTGATCTTCACGACTTCGCTCGGGCGCCGGCTCGCTGTCGGAATGCCTCTCGAATTGCGTCGTCATAGCCCATCGGTGTTGCCGAAACGATGTCGGATATCGGGTTGTCAGTGACCACTACCTCGTTGCTCATCGAGTCCACGAGATTGCGGGCGGTTGCGGTGTCGACATCAGTGACCAGTGCCAACCAATAGGAAGACAGCCGGGGAGTCAGCAGCGGCACGGTAAGCATGGGCAATGGGCGGTGATGGTGCAGGTGGGCTACACGTTGCATCATCTCGGCGTAGGTGAGCACCTCGGGTCCGCCGACCTCGAAGACCCGTCCCTTGGCCGTCTCCAACTCAAGCACTTCGACGAGGTAGCGAATAACGTCGGTCAGGGCGATCGGCTGGGTGCGGGTGGTCGCCCATTTGGGCACAACCATCGCTGGAAGGTGAGCGACCAGCTGCCGCGTGATCTCCCACGAAATGCTGCCGTGTCCAATAATGATTGCCGCTCGCAGCACCGTGACCGGTACGCCCCCAGTTCCCAGCAGGTGCTCCACCTCCCGCCTTGACCTCAAGTGCGCTGACAGGTCCGCATCGTCCCGGCCGAGGCCACCGAGATAGATCAATCGCTCAAGACCTGCGTCGGCGGCCGCCGTTCCGAATGACCGAGCAGCCTCCGCGTCCTTTTCCACGAAGTCCTGCCGGGTCAGCGAGTGCACCAAGTAGTAGGCGGCATCAACGTCAGCGAGTGCCGACCGGATACTGCCAGCGTCGTAGACGTCGCCGAAGATTGGCTTTCCGGCGCCGGCGTAGGTATCAGGGTGTCGGGTCATCGCAAGGACTGAGTGACCCCGCGCCTCCAGCGCCTCGGCCAGGTGAGACCCCACGAAGCCGGAAGCGCCCGTGACAAGCACCTGCTTGGCCATCCAGCCTCCTCGTCGTTCTGGCCGCGACAAAAGGCTCAGGGGCTCCAGGTACGGACATTTCCTGAGCGTGGTGCCGCGACTCCACAGACTTACTTCGAACGACGCGTCAGCTTCAGATGCGAAGGCCGATCAAATAACGCAATCTCGGTCGGGGTCCGTCAGGCGTTCTGGGGGAAGCCGAGGTTCAAGCCACCGTGGCTCGGATCCAGCCAGCGTGTGGTGATCACCTTGCCGCGGGTGAAGAAGTGCAGGCCTTCGACGCCGTGGGCATGGGTGTCGCCGAACAACGAGTTCTTCCAGCCGCCGAACGAGTAGTACGCCATCGGCACCGGAACCGGCACGTTGATGCCGATCATGCCGACTTTGACCTCGTTCTGGAACTGCCGGGCAGCGCCGCCGTCGTTGGTGAAGATCGCCGTCCCATTCCCGTACGGATTGTCGTTGATCAGCCTGACGCCTTCTTCGTAACTGTCAACGCGGACCACAGCCAAGACCGGTCCGAAAATCTCGTCGGTGTAGATGCTCATGTCGGTCGTCACATGATCGAAAAGCGTCGGTCCGACGAAGAACCCGTCGCCATCGGCGTCGACGCTCGGCTTGCGCCCGTCGACAACCAGCGTCGCGCCCGCTGCCTCACCAGCATCGATATAACCCGAGACCCGCTCTTGGGCCTGCGCAGTCACCAATGGACCCATGTCGCAGCCCCTGGTGCCGTCACCGGTCCGCAGCCCGACGGTACGCTCCTTGATCTTGGCCACCAGCTCGTCAGCGACGTCGCCCACCGCCAGGACCGCGGAGATCGCCATGCAGCGCTCCCCCGCCGAGCCGTAGCCGGCATTCACGGCCTGGTCGGCCGCAAGATCGAGATCGGCGTCAGGGAGCACCAGCATGTGGTTCTTGGCACCGCCGAGAGCCTGCACCCGCTTGCCGTGCGTCGTCCCGGTCTCGTAGACATACCTGGCGATCGGGGTCGATCCGACGAATGAGATCGACTGCACGTCAGGATGCGTCAGCAGTCCATCCACAGCCACCTTGTCACCGTTCAGCACGTTGAAGACACCATCGGGAAGTCCCGCTTCCTTCCAGAGCTCGGCGACCCACAACGCCGCGCTCGGGACCTTCTCGCTCGGTTTCAGAACCACGGTGTTCCCAGCGGCGATGGCGATCGGAAAGAACCACATCGGCACCATGGCCGGGAAGTTGAACGGGGAAATGATGCCGGCTACCCCGAGCGGCTGACGTGTGGAGTGCACGTCGACCTTGGTCGAGGCGTTCTCAGTGAATGCACCCTTCATCAGATGCGGAATCCCGCACGCGAACTCGACGACCTCCTGGCCGCGACTGACCTCGCCGAGCGCGTCGGAGAGCACCTTGCCGTGCTCGGAGGTGATGATTGCTGCCAGCTCCTTCTTCCGCTCGTTCAGCAGCTCGCGGAAAGCGAAGATGATCTGAGTGCGCCTGGTCAGAGAGGTGTCCCGCCACCTTGGAAATGCGGCCAGCGCGGCGGCAACGACCTCGTTGACGTCGTCTTGCGAAGCGAGCGCGAGCTGCGCGGTGATCTCGCCGGTGGCCGGGTTCGTTACGTCAGAGAAGCGTCCGCTGTTGCCCTCGAAGATCTCACCGGACTTCCAGTGGTAGACGGTCGTTGCCATGGTTTGTTCCTATCTGATGATGCTGCTGGAGTACTGCTGGATGATCATGATCAGCTGGTGATCTTGCTCGAGCGGACGTTGCTGCACTGTGTCAGTGCCGAAGTGCTTGCCAATCAGCGCGAGCGCCTTGTCCCGCTGGCGCTCCGAGACGCCGCGCGCGTCTTCTTCCCACCCGAAAACGCAGCTGCTGATCACCCCGTCGAACTCAACGGCGGCGAGTGCGGCGAAGACCTCGTCGTAGTCGACCTCGCCCCTACCCATCTCCATGTGCTGGTGTACCCGGGCTGGATTGCCGGGTGGGTTGGAGATGTAACGCAGTCCGCTGGATGTCAGGTGGTTCCAGGCGTCAGCAAGATGCACGTAGCGAACCTTGTCGCCGGCTGCCTCGATGATCGTTGCCGCGTCGTGGCCCTGGTGGAAGGCGTGCGGGGTGCAGTACAGGAAGCCGAGCCAGTCCTTGTTCAGACCCCGGATCATGTGCACTGCTTCCAGCCCGTCCTCGATGAAATCGTCCGGGTGCGGCTCGATGATCAGCTGCAGCCCCTCCCGCTCGAAGATCGGCAGCAGCTCGTCCATCGACCTCAGAAAGTGAGCCTCGGCTGTCTCCGGCGCCTCCGGCCTGCCGTTGAACTCAGAGTTGATCACCTCGACCCCGAGGTCGACCGTGATCTGGATAACCCGCTTCCAGGAGCGTACGGCGGCTTGGCGCTGGTCCTCCTCAGGACCCGACCAGCGCAGCACCGGTAGCACCGACGCGATGCCGACCCCGGCGTCCTTGGCGATCTTCTTCAGTCTCTTGACCCCGGCGTCGTCGATCCGCGGGTATTTGAAGAACGGTACGAAATCCGCCTTGGGCGAGAGCTCCATCCAGTCGTAGCCGAGGCTGGCCACGATGTCGGGCAGTTCGTAAACCGAGCTGCTCGAGTAGAACATCTGGGGATCGAGGGCGAGCTTCACGGCCAGGCTCCTTCCAGGTCGGGCGCCTGAATCCCGGCATGCGGTTCCTCAGGCTCAATGGATGCGACCGTGCCGCCCGCGAGGTGGACATGGACCTTAGCGCCGCTCCGTAGCGCGAGTACGCCAGCCTCACAGACGGCAACGGCCGCATACCCGTCCCAGGCACTTGCGCCGTCGATGGTTCCCGCCTTGGCGGCGTCCACCCACCGTTGCAGCTCGATGTCGTATGCCGGTCCGAAACGCTCCACGAAGCTCGGCGTGATCGTTCCGCCCCACCGCCCATCGGTGGACTTGACCTGCAGGTTCTGGTCCAGTCCGATGAAGGCGCTGCCCCTCTCGCCCACGACCTCGGTGCGCACCTCGTACGCCACGCCGGTTCTGACGAAGATCTCGTCGGTGACAATCGCGCCGGACTCGGTCTCGAAGATCACCAACATCGGGTCGTGGGTGCCGTGCGGTGCACTGCTGCTGGCAGCGCCCTTGATCACCTCGACGCTGGTGATCTCCTCGCTCAGCAGGAACCGCAGCGAGTCGACCTCGTGAACAACAGAGTCCCTGATCATGTATTCGGAAGTGAAATGATCACCAACCGCGGGGTTGCGGTGGACGCAATGCACGATGAGCGGCCTGCCCAGCCCGCCGTCGGCAATCAACTTCTCGCAGCGCGTCGTATTCAGGATCGAAGCGCCGCATGAAGCCGACCTGGATGAGCTGCTTTCCGAGCGCTTTCTCCTTTTGCACGATCGCGTAGGCGGAGTGGATGTCGGTAGTCAGTGGCTTCTCGCACAGCACCGGAATGCCCCGATCCAGGCACGCATTGAGCTGTTCCGCGTGGGCGGCACCAGGGCTGGCGATGAGCACCGCGTCCACCTCGTGGGTCGTTGATGGCGGCCATTGGATCGGCCTCCACGCGTGCTCCGACCGCATCCGCAGCCTCTGCCGCCTTGTCGGCAAGGAAGTCGTTGACGACTGTGACCTTGGCGCCGCGCACCCGCCTGCTCAGCGCATCCACGTGAAACGCACCCATCATGCCGACGCCGAGAACGGCGACTCTCAGGTCATCGCTCATGGCTGCCTCCGAAACTCGATGGTCGCGCCGCTGCAGGAACTGAGATAGGCCATGGTCCGCTTGGCGATAGGCAGCGGCAAATCTGCCGAGCACGGGTAGAGGTCGTGCTCGATGATGCCGTCGATGTCACGACCCAAGGCCGACACCGCCTCCAGTAGTGGCGGCATCTCGGGAACCCCTAGTGGCGGCTCGATCATTGCCCCCATCCGCACCGCTTCCGGGAAAGAGAGGTCCTTATCCAGCACCTTGCTGACGATCTCGGGGCTGACTTGCTTGAGGTGGAGGTAGCCGATTCGATCCGGATACTTTTCGATCAGTTCGAGGCAGTCACCGCCGTAGTAGGCGATGTGCCCGGTGTCAAAGCAAAGGTTGAGCCACTCGGGGTTGGTCGACTCGAGGAGTCGCTCGATCTCCGGCTGATAGCCGACATGGCTGTCGGCATGGGAGTGGAACTGCACATGTAGCCCGTACTCCTCAAGGATTCTCCGCCCGAGCTCGTCCAGGCCGGTAGTCATCTGTTTCCACTGCTCAGAGGTCAGCTCACGGCTCTCGACGGGCTCCCCGGTCTTGTGGTGGCGCCAGGTATCGGGAATCACCACAATGTGCTTGCCGCCAACCGCTTGGGTAAGCGCCGCCACATCGGTCACCTGGGTCCATACCGCGTCCCACGAGTCGGGGCGGTGCAGGTGCTCGAACACGGTCCCTGCCAGTACACCCAGCCCATTCGAGTCGAGCTGATCTTTCAGCTCGTCCGGGTCCTTTGCTAGGTAGCCATATGGGCCGAGCTCGATCCACTCATATCCGGCTTCGGCAACCTCACGAAGGAACACCTCCGGCGCCACCTGGTCGGGATCGCTGGGAAACCAGACTCCCCATGAGTCCGGCGCGGTACCGATCGTGATCGCAGATGACACGTACCCCTCCTTAGAGAAACAGCTTCTGGGTGACTTTGTGCTCGTCGTAGGTCTTGCGTGCTTGCTGGGTTGACTCGAGCGCTGAGGTGGCGCTCACCGGGACATCCCACCAAGACTCTGAATCCGGAGCATCGATCAGTGGATCGGTCTCGACATAGATCACGATGCTGTGATCGGCAGCCTTGGCCGCCTTGATCGCCTCAGCGAACTCACCAGCCGTCGTCGTCTTGATCACCTCGACGCCGAGGCTCGCTGCGTTGGCCGCAAGATCTACAGGTAGCTTGTCGCCGTCCAGCCGGCCGGTCTCAGGGTTTCGATAGCGATATCTGGTTCCGAAGCGTTGCGACCCCAGCGACTCAGAGAGGGAGCCGATCGAGGCATAGCCGTGATTCTGCACCAGCACCGTGATGATCTTGATGCCCTCCTGGACCGCGGTAACAAGCTCGGTCGCCATCATCAGGTACGAGCCGTCGCCAACCATGACGAAGACATCGCGATCAGGACAGGCCAGCCGCACGCCGAGACCGCCGGCGATCTCATAACCCATACAGGAGTACCCGTACTCGACGTGGTAGCCCTTCGGATCGCGGGTGCGCCACAGCTTGTGCAGGTCGCCAGGCATCGATCCGGCGGCGCAGACGACAACGTCACGAGGATCGGACAGCTCGTTCACCATGCCGATCACCTCGCTTTGGGTGAGCAGGCCGTCAGCCCCCGCATGGGGAGTCGCGGGCAGGTAGACCTGCTCAACGGTTTCCTCCCAGGCGGCGTTCAACTCGGTGTACTTCTCGACATAACGTCGGTCGACTTGATAGCCCTCAAGCAGCGGCTGCAAGGCGCTGAGTGTCTCGCGGGCGTCGGCCTGAACGGCAAGCCCTGCGTGCTTGATCGCATCCATCCCGGCGACATTGATGCTGACGAACCGTACGTCGGGATTCTGGAAGGCCGTCCGGCTCGCCGTCGTGAAGTCGGAATAGCGGGTGCCGATGCCGATCACCACGTCGGCCTCGCGGGCGACGGCATTGGCCGCTGTGGTGCCCGTGGAGCCAATGGCCCCGAGGCACTGTGGATGGTCGTAGACCAGCGTTCCCTTGCCGGCTTGGCTCTGCCCGACGGGAACGCCGGTCGCCTCGCAGAACGCCGCCAACGCATCCTGCGCGCGGGAGTACATGACACCGCCGCCTGCGACGATGAGCGGCCGCTGTGCCGACTTGATGATCGCAGCCGCGGCCTCAAGGACAGCTCGCTCGGGCAGCGGTCGGGCTACATGCCAGACCCTCTTCTCGAACAGGCCAATGGGCCAGTCGTACGCCTCCGCCTGAACGTCCTGCGGGAAGCACAGCGTGACCGCACCGGTCTCGACAGGATCGGTCAACACGCGCATCGCCGAGAGCAGTGCCGGAGGTAGCTGCTCGGGACGCCAGATCCGGTCGAAGTACTTCGACACCGGCCGGAAAGCATCGTTCACCGTGACATCGCCTGAGTCCGGCAGCTCCAGTTCTTGCAACAGCGGTGATGCGCTGCGGTCGGCGAAAGTGTCAGCCGGCAGCAGCAGCACCGGTAGCCGATTGATGGTTGCCAACGCTGCGCCGGTCAGCATGTTGGTGGCGCCAGGTCCGACGCTGGTCGAGACTGCGTAGGTCTGCAACCGGTTCTTCATTCGGGCGTACGCGACAGCGGTGTGCACCATGGCCTGCTCGTTGCGGCCAAGGACGTACCGCAGCGTCTCGGGTTCTTCGAGCTCGGCCTGGAGCAAGGCCTGACCGATCCCGGCAACGTTGCCGTGTCCGAAGATGCCGAAACAGCCGGCGAAGAGCCTCTGCTCTTCGCCATCTGATTCGGAGTATTGGGCGCCGAGGAACTTCACCAGCGCCTGCGCGACGGTGAGCCGAATCGTTCCCACCGGGGGGCCCGGGGGGGTCGTCCCCCCCGCTGAAGCCGTGTCTACCATGCTCAAGCCTCCTGGACGGTCTGCTGAAGGAGTCTCGGGTCGACGGCCTGGGACTCCCAAGTACTGCGTACCCAAGCCTGGTCCGGATGATCGGAGATCTTCCAGACTCGTTCAGCACCCGGTCCGGCCATTACGTTCAAGTAGTACATGTCGAAGCCGGGCGCCGCGACACAGGGGCCGTGCCACCCGTACGGCACCAGTACGGTGTCGCGATCACGGACCTCCTCGAGCACGTCGATGTCATGACCCGGCGAGGCCGATGTCCGCATGAATCCGAAACCTGGTTGGCCACCGGGTCCCGCGGCGATCTCGAAGTAGTAGATCTCTTCCAGCTCCGACTCCGTCTCGCTCGCCTGATCATGCTTGTGCGCCGGGTAGGAGGACCAGTTGCCGGCCGGAGTGATCACCTCGCAGGCGATGATCTTGGCAGCGTCCAGCGAGTCCGGTGTGCCGAAGTTGCGCACCTGGCGGCTGGACTGGCCGGCACCACGCAGCTCGACCGGCACTTGCGATGCGGCGAGGTATCGCATCGGGAGCGCCGACTCAGCACGTGCGCCGCAAAGAGCGAATCGCCCGCCAGTTGCTGATCGCAGAGTCACTGCCCTACCGGTACCGACATAGGCGATGTCGGTTGGTCCTTCGAACACAGATGGCCGGCCGTCGAGCTCGCAGTGCGCGTCGTCGACCGCAACGGCGACCGACCCGTTGAGCGGCAGCACGATCACCTCATCAGAACCGGTCTCGAAGCGGTGGCTGCCCGCCGACTCCAGGGAGATGATCTTCAACGAGGAGTAGCCCCAGCCCGCCGACGCCGGAGTCACCTCAACCTCGTACGCACCGGACCCGGCAGCACCGGACCGCAACAGGTAACGCGACTCCATGATCGTTACCGGACGAGCGAGACAGCCGTGTCGACCGCCTTCGCGACATCGTCGTCGGCTGGATACAGCATGGTGCGGCCGACGACCAGGCCACGCACCGACGGCAGCGCAAGAGCCGCCTGCCATGCGGCGTAAGTCTCATCAGGCGCGCTGTCGGGATCGCCGCCAAGCAACAAGGTCGGCAGCGTTGTCGCATCCATCACACGTTCCATCTCATGAACCACAGGTAGCTTCATCCAGGTGTACGCGCTGGAGGCGCCCAGGCCCTGCGCGATGTGTACGGACTTGATCACTGCATCCGCTGAGAGGTCGTTGACGATCTTGCCGCCGAAACGACTGGACATGAAGGGCTCCACCATTGCGATCAATTCGGCACGATTGAGCTCGCTGACCGCCTGGCCGCACCGCTCCAGCGTGGCCACCGTGCCGGGGTCGTCCAGATCGATCCGCAGCAGCATCTTCGCGCCCTCGAACCTGGCCTCGATGGTGCCCCGCACGTCGTAACCGGTGTTGCGATCATCCATCTCGAAGACCGCACCCTGCAGGCCGCCACGATTCATCGAGGCGAACACCAGCTTCTCCTCCAAGACACCGAGCATCAGCAGGTCCTCAGCGATGTCGGCGGTCGCGAGCAAACCGTCTACACCCGGTCGGGTCAGCGCAGTGACCAGTCGGTCGAGAAGGTCGGCACGGCTGGCCATCGCGGTGGCCTTGCCTGCCGCACTCAGCGCACCACGTGCCGGATGATCGCAGGCGATGATCATGAGCTTGCCGTCCGACCCGAACAGTTCCCGCTTGCGCCTGGTTGCGAGCAACCGCCTGATGCGTCCCGGATCGCGACTGCGAATCTCGTTGAGCTCACTGATCGAGCCTGCGAACTGCGTGCCCGGCGCAGTATCGGTCACGGTGCTCACCGGCCACTCCCAATGCTCGCGTCGGGCGACAGTCGCGAAGTGGACGGCGTGCGAGCCTGCAAGATGCTCATTGGGATCGCCGCCGGCCAGCAACGTCTCGATCTCGGCCTCAGTTGGCATTGCGGTCGAGCATTCCAGTCGGGAGGCCACAATGGCGCCTGCCGCGTTCGCGTGCTGCAGCACCTTCTGCAGCGGCCAACCCGCCAGCAGTCCATGACAGAGCGATCCACCGAAGGAGTCACCGGCGCCGAGGCCGTTCAGCGGCTGAATCGGTATGGGCGGAGACTCGACCCGCTCGCTTCTGGTCTTGGCCAGGACGCCCTTCGGGCCCTGCTTCACGATCGCCAGCTCGACGCCAGCAGCGAGCAGAGCGTCGGCGGCTTTCTCCGGCTCGGTTTCCCCGACCGCGACTTCACATTCTTCGCGATTGCCTACGGCCACAGTGACCTGCGGCAGGGCTTGCTGCACCTGCTCGGTGGCGTGCGCGGGGGTCTCCCAGAACATCGGGCGGTAATCAAGATCAAGCACGGTGAACTGCTGGCGCGCCCGGGCCTCCAGCACCGCGAAGTGTGACTCGCGGCTCGGCTCCTCGCTCAGGCCGGTGACTGATAGCCACATCAGTCGGGTAGCGCGTACTGCGTCGAAGTCGATGTCCGACGGTTTGACTTGGAGGTCTGGCGCTGTGGGTTTGCGGTAGAACCAGAGCGGGAAGTTGTCTGGCGGGAAGATCTCGCAGAACGTCACCGGCGTTGCGTATTCGGTATTGGTCACCACGTAACGATCATCGACGTGCAGCTCGCGAAGTGCCCTGCGAACGTACCGCCCGAAGGGATCATCACCGACGCCGGTGATGATCGCGGCGTGCCGGCCGAGGCGGGCGGCAGCCACCGCTACGTTGGCCGTTGTGCCCCCCAGGTACTTGCCGAAGGTCTGAACATCCTCGAGCCCAACACCCACCTGCAACGGATAGATGTCGACACCACTGCGACCGAATGTGAGCACCTCCAGCGGCTCAACCTGTGCATCCGGACGGTCGTGAGGATCGCTACTCATGGCTCTCCTTCCTTTCGAGCTGCTCGCGCATCGCGCTCTGAATCCGCCGCCGCCGTCGTCGCTCGCAGAGAAAGATGCGCCTCCGCTCGCTCCTCCTCAGTGCGGCGGCGCGCGATCTCCGACGCTCGCAGCTTGAGATCGAGATCGGGCCGCATTGTGGCTCTCGCAGCACCGTATTGGCCGTGCGTCTCTCGTGTCAACGCTTTGTACAGACAAATGGTCATAACGGACTAGATTGGCGGCTGCAGCGTTCCGTTCAGGAACTGAGCCTCGCCCAAACCGAACGACCAGTCGGCATGCCTGTTTGCCATCACCGAAACGATCAAGTCCTCAGGACGTACGCCACACTCTGCCTCCAACCGCTTAGCCAACTCGGCGTACACGGCCACCTTCTGCTCAGTCGACCTCCCCTGTTGGAAGATCTGGATGATCACGATGTCGTTCGAGCGCTCCAGGCCGAGGCCAGTGTCCTCGGCAATGATGTGACCCTTGTCGTGCTCGGTGATGATCTGGTATCGATCACGCGGCGGCGCAGCAAAGACATCGAGCATGACGTCTTGGATGGTGTCAGCCAGTTTGCGAAGCTCGTCTGAGGTCCGGCCCTCCTGGACATCAATACGGACAAGCGGCATATAGTAATCGTCACATTTGTTAAGACATAATGTCAAATCATCGCTAGCTCGACGTCTTGCCTACCAGGAAGCCCGCCCCCCAAGCGAGATGGGTCGCCGCCAACACCATCGGCAATCGCAACCGAGCCGCCGCCGATATGGGCCGCGCCGTGATCAACGAACCACCGATGATCAACGCCAGATAGCCTGCCGGAGCGAGGAAACCGACACGTAGCAGCCGCGAGTCGACGACGACACCGAGCAGACCCGCGATCGAGCCGGCCAGCACGCCTATGAGGGTGAGCGGAGGTGCTAGGTAGCGGGCGGTAGCGGTCTCAGGATGACGCCTGACCACCTCGCGACGCCATGTCCCGGTCTCGTACATCTGCTTCACCAGCGCTCGGAGTGTGGATCTGGGGCGATAGGTCACCCGCAGCTCCGGAGAGAACCAGATCTTGTGGCCGCTCGTCCGCAGCCGGTGGTTCAGCTCCCAATCCTGTGCCCGATGCATGCTCTCGTCGAAGCCACCCACGGCGACCAGCGCATCCTTCCGGAAGACGCCGAGAAACACCGTCTCCGCCTCAGCTGCCGGCGACTCGGCGAGGTGGAACGCTGAGCCGCCTAGACCCAGTCGTGTCGTGTACGCGACGGCGACGGCCTCTTCAAACGGGGTGGTTCCCCGCGCGTCCATAACACCGCCGACGTTTGCTGCACCGGTCTCGTCGAGCAACTCGACGGCCTTTTGGATATAGCCGTCGGTCAGCTCACCGTGTCCATCGACCCGGACGATGATCTCATGCTGGGATGCGGCAATGCCGAGGTTCAGGGCCGCCGGGGTACGCGCAGCTGGGTTGTCGACTACTCGGATCCGCGGGTCCATCGCCGCGAGCGCATTGGCTATCTCGCGCGTTCGGTCGCTGCTAGGTCCCACCGCAAGGATCACTTCGAGCTCGCCCGGATAATCCTGGTCGAGCACCCTTTGGATCGCTGCCTCGAGGTGGCGTTCCTCGTTCAGCACTGGCATGACGACCGAGACACCGGGCCAGGCTGTGCCGAGTCGATCCGTAGCGGACTTCACCCGATCATCCTGTCAGGCCTTTTTTTGGGCTGCTCGCGCACGGCTGGAGCGCGCGTCTCCCTCGCGAGCGCGACGTCGGCGGCGGATTTCCGACGCTCGCAGCCAGTATTTCTTAAGCGATCTCAGGCTGAACAGACTTTTCCTAGATCATCGGTCTGGGCATTCCGGGATGGCGATGCCGTGGGCGTCGGCTCTGGGGTGGCACTCTCGGCGCCTGCGGGCGTTGGTTCGGCCACCCGACCGTCGATAGCCTCTGAGGCCTCGATCTTCTTCTGGACGGTGCGGCGTACCAGGTCGAAGTCCGGCGAGTTCGGATCAATCAGCGGCGGCACGATCGCCACACTCGACACCGGCAGCGCCTTGGCCTTGAGCGCGAGATCGATCATGGTGCCAATCTCTGCCGTTGGGATGTCGGTGGCGACCGCCTGTCGGCTGGCTGCGGCGATCCCGTTGAACCTCGTCAGCACGGTGATCGGGTCGAACTCGTTGAGCATTGCGCGCATCACGCATTTCTGTCGCAGCATCCGGTCGTAGTCGGAAGAGTCCGAGCGCGACCGGGCGAACCACAAGGCCTCAAAACCGGTGAGACGCCGGTTCTTGCCCGCTTCCACGTAGCCATAGAGCTTGCTGCTACCGCCCCCAATGGGAACTCGCCGGTAGACGTCCATGGTGATGCCACCGACCGAGTCCACCAGTGACTCGAACCCCTTGAGGTCGATCAGCACCCAATAGTTGATCTTGAGCCCGGTTGCCCCTTCGACAGCCTCCTTGGTGGCTTGGGCGCCCGGATTCTGCACCCCTGGATAGAGATTGCGATGTTCGGACGCATAGGTGTAGATCGCGTTCAGCATGCAGGAGCCATCAGAGCAGCGATAGCCGTGCGGGAAACGATCATGCAGCGGCGAGTAGCTGGGAAATGGAACTGCCTGCAGATTGCGCGGCAAGCTGATCAGCACAGTCCGGCCGGTCTCGGTGTCCACACTGGCCACGGTCATGCTGTCCGGCCGGAGCCCAACGCGATCCCGGCCGGCGTCACCGCCCAGCAGCAGGATGTTGTAGCGCCCCTGCTTCGCGACTTGATCACCCCCGCCGGCGAAGACGGTCGCGGTCAGCTCATGTTGCGCTGTGGCCATCGACGCCGCCGCGAGGAAGCCACCGAAGATCGTGAAGGCCACTGCCAGGCTGAGCACTGAAAAGACGATCCGTCCCAAGCGCCCGAGCTCTCGAGGGTGCGCGAGCCGCCAGGCATCGACAATGAGCGCAACCCAGCCCAGGCCGACGACGATGATCCCGATCTGGATTGCCTTGAGCGTGGGGCCCAGCGTGAGAGCGGCCAGTGCAGCCTTGGGCTGGATGACCATCAGCAGCCCGGCCAACAGCGCGAGCAACAAAAGAGTGACCCAGATTCGAAGCGCAAACCGACCGAGACGCCGGCTGCCGCCCGCGAGCTGAGCAGAACCCGGCAATACCAGAGTCATGGCCAGAAAGGTCAAACCTCTGCGCCTCTTGACGCGTGCGCTTCGCTCGAAACATGTGGGAAACGAGGCCGGGGCGCGCGGTTCAACATCCGCGGTGCGAACTGACACCTTGGAAGCCTTTCGGGGAAGGAATCATGCTGGCATCTGGGCTGAGCTCGTCGAAGCCCGCATGCCCTTCGACAGGCTCAGGGCACATGAGCTGCAAGCTCGAAATCCCTGCCAGTATGTGTGGTGCCCGCGGCTTCGGCGCTGAAGCCACGCCGACGAGGCTGGACTCCGGCGCGCTGAGCAGACATGAAGAGTAGTGGCGCTTCCCCCCAGGTACCTTTGCTGACATGTCTCCCGGCCGCGACGACGATCTCGACTGGCTGTACGGACGCGACCGCCAGCAGGCGGCGCCCGAACGAACTCGTGTGATGCCGGATCCGTACGGGACCGCCGCGCCAGACTCCCAGCGGCCGGCGCCGTACCCTCCCCCCGGCCCGACCGGCTCCGGGACCCCACAGCCTCGCCCAGGACGCCCACCGTCCGGCCCGCCGCGCGGACCTGGTGGGTCAGGCAGGCCAGGGGCTCCACAGCCCGCGAGGCCCGCAAAGCAGCGGCATCCGGTTCGGAAGTTCTTCCGGGTGCTGCTGATTCTGCTGCTCTTGTTCATCTTGTGGCTGGTCGCTGTACCCGCGTACGCGTGGACCCAGATAGCCCGCGTCGACGCCGCACCGTCCGGTCAGCGCCCCGCTGATCAACCGGGCAAGACCTACGTGCTGGTGGGTTCGGACTCCCGCGCTGGTTTGAGCAAAGCCGAGCAGAAGCGGCTCGGCACGGGTAGCACTGCTGGTCAGCGCACGGACACGATCATGCTGGTCTACCTACCTCCAGGCGGCAAGCCGGCACTCATCTCGGTCCCCCGGGACTCGTACGTCGACATTCCAGGGCGTGGCAACAACAGGATCAATGCCGCGTACGCCTTCGGCGGTCCTGAGTTGCTGGTGCAGACGGTCGAGCAGAACACCAGGCTTCGTGTTGATGGCTACATGGAGATCGGGTTCGGGGGGTTTGTCAACGTCATCGACGCGCTCGGAGGCATCCGGATGTGCCTGCCGAATGCGATCAAGGACCGCGACAGCCACCTCGATCTGCCCAAAGGTTGCCAGACCCTGAGCGGCACCGAGGCCCTCGGCTACGTACGAATGCGCAAGGCGGATCCGCGCGGTGATTTTGGCCGGGTGGAGCGGCAGCGGGAGATGCTCGCCGCGGTGGCCGACAAGGCAGCGTCCCCGGCCACCGTCCTCAATCCAATCCGCTACTGGAATTTCTGCATGGCGACTGCTGACGCGATCAAGCTCGGCCGCGACACCTCACTTCCTGAGACGCTGTTGCTGGCGCTGGCGATGAAGCAGATTTCTAGCGGCAACGGGCTCACCCTGACCGTACCGGTGTCCAGTACGGGTGCATCCACATCTGTTGGCTCGGCCGTCCTGTGGGACCCCGTCAAGTCCAAGGCGATGTTCTCCGACATTGCCCGCGGCGACACCTCGGGACTGAATAAGTACGCCAAGTAGCAAACCGCAGTGCCTCGTTACTTGGTCGTTATTCCAAGTCAGCGCCAAGTAAGAATGTTAGAACAAAGTCTTGACAAGACTCCGGTGAGTAGGCAACGCTAGGCCGCGTCGGCACGGGCGCCGACCCTCGACACTGGAGGTCAGCTCAATGAGTAGCCCATCCCATGCGGCCTCTCGAGCCACCGCTCGAACCCATTCGATGGTCCTGCGTGTGTCTCAGCCGGCGCTCCGCGGCTCGTCTGTACGATCGCTCAGCAGGCAGTGCGCCGGCGCCGAATGTCGCAGAACCAGTGACAGGCACCTCCCGCCCGGAACCCGGGCTTCCTCATCACGTGTAGGCGACGATCTCGTCTCGTGCATAGCCGGAACCCGCCCTACTCATTACGTTAAACATCGTGAGCTCACGCTCATTGAATTCTCAGCTTCCGGGCTTGGCCGGAAACACAACTGAAAGGAATCGCAGATGATTCGATCCGCAAAAGGGTCAGCCCTCGGCCGATCTCGAAAGGGCTTGACCCTGACCGCCCTTGCGGCGGCTGCACTACTCGCGCTCTCCGCCTGTAGCGGCGGCGGTGCTCCTCCACAGACCGAACAGTCCGAGCAAGGTGGCGGTGGCGACTCCGGCTACACCTTCGCGATGGTTACCCACGAGACGCCCGGCGACACGTTTTGGGACCGGATCAGGGCCGGCGCGGAGCAGGCGGCAAAGGACACTGGCTCGACATTGAAATACTCGGCCGATCCCGACGCAACCAAGCAGGCTGTTCTCATTCAGAACGCGATCGACTCCAAGGTTGATGGCATCGCGACCACGCTTGTCACCCCGGATGCCCTCATCCCCACGGTCAAGAAAGCAACCGCTGCAGGGATTCCGGTAGACAGCTTCAACTCCGGATTCGACTACTGGCAGCAGGCGGGCGCTCTCACCCACTTTTCCTCCGATGAGCGACTCGCCGGTCAGGAAGCGGGCAAAAAGATGAAGGCGGACGGCGCCGCAAAGATCCTCTGCACCATCCAGCAGGCCGGATCGGTCGCCCTTGAGGACCGCTGCGCCGGTGTAAAGGACAGCTTCCCCAACACCGTGAACCTGCAGGTGAACGGCGCCGACGACGCGGCCGTGACCTCGGCGATCCAGGCCAAGCTGAGTCAGGACAAGGACATCAACTGGGTGATCACCCTCGGCGCACCGCAGGCCCTGGACACCCTGAAGGCCTTCGAGGGTTCCGGCAGTTCGGCGAAGGTAGGCACCTTCGACACCAACCCCGACGCGGCGCAGGCTGTGAAGGACGGCAAGATCCAGTTTTACATCGACCAGCAGCCCTACCTGCAGGGCTACATGGCCGTCACACAGCTCTATCTCTTTAAGAAGAACGGCAATATCCTCGGTGGTGGCAAGCCGGTTCTGACCGGCCCGTCCTTCGTCGACAGCAGCAATATCGACACGATCCTGCCGTTCGTCCAGAACAACACCCGATAGCCGAAGCCTCCAAGGTGGTCGGGCGAGCGCTTCGCCCGACCACCGCGAAGACAACTCACCGGAGCCGCAACATGAGTACACCTGTCAAGACCGCACCGCCAACGCCCGCTGAGGCCTCTAACCGCGTCCAGGTCAGCTGGACGACCCGACTGCTCGGCCGACCCGAGATCGGAGCCTTGGTCGCGGCCATCGTCATCTTCATCTTCTTCCTGATCGTCGCACCGGCATTCCGTACACCGGGCGCGTTCTTCACCGTCCTCTACCAGGCCTCGACCATCGGCATCGTGGCCGTCGGTGTCGGCATGCTGATGATCGGTGGTGAGTTCGACCTGTCCGCCGGCGTGCTCGTCTTCTCCGCGGGCCTGCTCAACGGGATGCTGTGCTACCAGCTCGGGCTGAACCTGTGGGTTGGCGCGATTCTCGCGCTCATCTTCTGCCTGGCTGTCGGCTTCCTCAATGGCTACCTGACGATGCGCACCGGCATTCCCAGCTTCCTCATAACGCTCGGCACGTTCTTCATCCTGCAAGGCGCCAACCTCGGCGTGACCAAACTGGTTACCGGCTCGGTGTCGAGCCCTAACATCAGCCAGATGGACGGCTACGAGTCGCTGAATTTCATCTTCGCGCACGAGTTCAAGATCGGTCCCATTTCGCTGTCGATCACCGTCCTGTGGTGGTTGGCGTTTGTTATTTTGTCGGCCTGGATCCTGCAGCGGACCAAGATCGGCAACTGGATCTTTGCAGTCGGTGGCAACGCCGCCAGCGCTCGCGCCGTCGGCGTGCCGGTACTGCGAGTAAAGGTCGGCCTGTTCATGACGGTCGCCTTCCTCTGCTGGTTCACCGGCATGCACTACCTCTACCGGTTCGTCACTCTGCAGGCCGGCAACGGTGTGGGCAACGAGTTCCTTTACATCATCGCCGCAGTCGTAGGTGGGACGCTGCTGACGGGTGGCTACGGAAACGCGTGGGGTGTGGCCATCGGCGCGTTCATCTTCGGCATGACCAGTTTGTGCATCGTCTACGCCGGCTGGGACCCGAACTGGTTCAAGGCCTTCCTCGGCGTCATGCTGCTGCTCGCCGTGATGGTCAACCTATACGTGAAGCGGCTGTCGACTATGAGAAAGGTGGGGATGCTATGACCGACACACTGCATGAACATGCCGATCCGACACTGCACAAGGGTGAGCCCCTCGTCGAGATGGCAGACGTGGGCAAGACCTACGGAGCGATCCGAGCCCTCCAGGGAATCAACCTGGAGGTCAACGCGGGCGAGGTAACCTGCGTGCTCGGCGACAATGGAGCGGGCAAGTCGACATTGATCAAGATCATTTCCGGCCTGCATCCCCACAATGAGGGAACCGTGAAGGTCGACGGCGAGGAGGTTCACTTCGCCTCCCCCCGTGAGTCTTTGGAACACGGAATCGCCACCGTTTACCAAGATCTCGCCGTGGTCAGCTTGATGGAGGTGTGGCGCAACTTCTTCCTCGGCTCGGAGATGACTGGCAGCAAGTTCCCGCTCTCCGGGCTGAAGATCAAGGACATGAAGCGCATTGCCGACGAAGAGCTGCGCAAGATGGGCATCGTCGTCAAGGACATCGACCAGCCCATTGGAACCTTGTCCGGCGGCCAGCGGCAGTGCGTGGCAATTGCGCGCGCGGTGTACTTCGGCGCTCGGGTCTTGATCTTGGACGAGCCGACCGCGGCACTCGGTGTCAAGCAGTCCGGCGTGGTGCTCAAGTACACCGCGGCGGCCCGCGATGCCGGGCTCGGCGTTGTGTTCATCACTCACAACCCACACCACGCCTACCTGGTGGGCAACCACTTCATCATCTTGAAGCTGGGCCGGGCCGTGCTGGACAAGAAGCGTTCGGAGGTAAACCTCGACGAGCTCACCCGCCAAATGGCCGGCGGCGACGAGCTCACCGAACTGGCGCACGAGCTGGAAGGCAGTAGTCGAGGTTGATCCGTTTCGGCCTCTTTGGCTGCGGACGGATCGGGCGCGTACACGCCGACTCGATCGATGTCCATCCCCGGGCCGAGCTGGCCTGGGTATATGACCCGATCGAGTCGGCTGCAGATGAGGTAGCCAAGCGGTACGGTGCGGCCACCGCTCCCACGTCCGACACCGCTATGGATGACCCGACCGTTAACGCGGTCGTGATCGCCTCGGCAACGCCTACGCACGTCGACCTGCTGACCCGGGCCGTACGCGCCGGGAAGGCAGTGCTCTGCGAGAAGCCGATCGATCTGGATCTGGCTCGGGTCGATCGGTGCTGGACCGAGATCGCGGCGCTGAATCCCACCGTGATGGTTGGCTTCAACCGGCGCTTCGATCCATCGTTTCGCGAGGTACGCGAGCGGATCGCTGCGGGGGACATCGGCCGCCTCGAACAGCTCACCATTGTGAGTCGGGACCCGGCCCCGGCCAGCCGTGATTATCTGGCCGCCTCAGGCGGTCTGTTCCGGGACATGACGATCCATGACTTCGACCTCGCCCGTTTCTTTCTTGGCGAGGTGGTCGAGGTGTACGCCACGGGCGCCAACCTCGTCGCCGATTACATCGCCGATCTCGGCGACATCGATAGCGCCGTCGTCGTGATGCGCGGAGCCGACGGAGCGCTCTGCCACATCACCAATAGCCGCCGCAGCGTTTTCGGCTACGACCAACGACTGGAGGCTTTTGGCTCAGCTGGGATGCTGAGCGTCGGCAACCAGCACCCGACCAGCGTCCGGCTATCCAACGCGACTCAGACCGAGGCCGCCCGTGAATACCTCAACTTTTTCCTCGACCGCTACACGCCCGCCTACCGCGCCGAACTCGACCACCTGATCACCTCTATGGAGCAGGGCAACCAGCCCACTCCCGGATTTGCCGACGGGCGTGAGGCCCTGGCCCTGGCCGATGCAGCCGTGGAGAGCCTTCAGACGGGTCGAACAGTGCGGCTCAGCCCGACATGAGCTCTGGATGAGTCCGCTAGGAAAGGAGTCTCTCAATGGGTGCCCACCATGTGGCTCCACCCCGTAGGGCGCAGCCGTCGGATGGCTGGTACTCCCCCGCTTCCTGCTCACTTGAAGAGTTCGCTCGGCTGGTAGAGACCAGCACGGACGCTGCCGACTACCCCTGGGCGGACGATGTCATTCAGAACGTGCTCATCTATGGCAAGAGGATTCAGCCCTCTTTGGTCGACAAAGAAGCTCGCCGGGCAATCCAAGCCGAGCTCGCGCGGGCGCTGCTGACCGGGCCGGGCATTGTCGTCTTCCAGCAGGCGTTTGACCCCTCAGTCGTGGACCGCGGGACCGAGGCATTCGACGCCTTGATCGCGGCGCAGAAGGCATCGGGCGTGCAGTCCGGGGATCACTTCGCCAAGCCGGGTACAAACGATCGGGTATGGGGCGCGCTCGACAAGCTGGCGGTTTACGACCCGGCTGTTTTCGCTGATTACTACGCCAACGAGGTGCTGGCGTTGATCAGCACCGCATGGCTCGGGCCCCAATATCAAGTGACGTCGCAGATCAATGTCGTGAACCCAGGCGGGCAGGCGCAGGTGGCGCATCGCGATTATCATCTCGGTTTCATGTCCGCCGACCAGTCGGCACGATTCCCCGCGCATGTGCACCAGCTGACGGCAGCGCTCACCCTCCAGGGGGCGGTGGCACATTGCGACATGCCTGTCGAAACCGGGCCAACGCTGTATCTTCCGCATTCGCAGAAGTACGGGCCGGGCTACCTCGCCTTCCACCAGCCGGACTTCACTTCCTACTTCGAGTCCCACTACGTGCAGTTGTCACTGGCGAAAGGCGACGCCGCGTTCTTCAACCCAGCACTGTTCCACGGAGCCGGCACGAACCGGACAACTGACGTACGCCGAATGGCCAACCTGCTGCAGATCTCGTCAGCCTTCGGCCGTGCCATGGAAACCGTCGACCGAACTGCCGCCTCTCGCGCCCTCTTCCCAGTGCTGGCCGCCAGGCTGGCAGCCGGTGGCAGCGAAGCCAGGATCCGGAATGTGATCGCGGCATCTGCCGAGACCTACGCCTTTCCGACCAACCTCGACCGCGACCAGCCCGTCGACGGACTGGCACCGCAGACGCAGGCCGAGCTGGTCTGGCAAGCCCTTAGTGAAGGCTGGAGCCTGGCCGCGTTCGGCAAGGCACTCGCGGAGCACGCAGAGCGACGGGAGAGTGAGGTCTGACGCCGATGCTCGAGGGCAAGGTCATTCTGATCAGCGGAGGAACACACGGGCTCGGCGCCGGGATCGGCCGAGCGGCCGCGGCTGCTGGTGCGGCCGGGATCATGATCACGGGGCGCGACCGAACAGCGGGTGAGACCCTTGCCAATCAGAATGTGCTCGGCGCCCACGACTGAGGCAATGGCGGGCCAACCAGTCGCAGCAAATGTGTCTTATTGACAGGACAAAGTTTGGTGGGTACGTTACCCGAGGGCGCGGCTTCATGCATCCCAAATCCCCGGGTGAATCCTTACAAAGGAGAGGTTCATGACGATTGGCGTTGCAGTGATCGGAGCGGGCATGGCGGGCCGGGCGCATGCAGCGGCGTACCGAATAGCGCCGACGCTTTATGAGTCCACATTGCCGGACCTGCGGTTTGTCTCCATCGGCGATGTGAGCCCGGAGCTTGGCTCGCTCGCGGCCCGGCGCTTCGGTTACGAGCGCTCCGACACCTCCTGGCAGGCGATTGCCGAAGACCCCGACATCAATGTCGTCAGCGTGGTCGTGGCCAACTTCCTGCACCGCGAGATGGTGGAGGGCCTGGTCACCGCCGGCAAGCACGTGCTCTGCGAGAAGCCGCTGAGCGACAACCTCGAGGACGCTCGCGCTATGGCGGACCTGGCTCGGAGCGCCAACACCGTGGTCCGCATCGGCTTTACCTTCCGCCGGGCGCCAGGCGTCGCTGCCCTCCGGGATCTGGTCACTTCCGGTGCGTTAGGTCGTATCTTGCACGTCGACGGTCGCTACTGGTGTGACTACGCGAGCGACCCGAAGGGGCCGATGAGCTGGCGGTACAAGGGAGCTCCGGGTTCCGGTGCGCTCGCCGACATCGGCAGTCACCTCGCGTACCTCGTCGAGTTCCTGGGCGGAGACGTACAGGAGGTAAGCGGCGGACGATTCACGACCGCAATCACGGAACGTCCAGTGCCACTCGGTGCCGTCGTCGGCCATGGACAAGCTGCCGTCAGCGACACCTATGAGGCGGTCGAGAACGACGACTACGCCAGCTTCAGCGCCCGATTTGAGCGCAGCGTCGGCGTGGTGCAGGTCTCCCGCGTCGCCGCCGGCCACCCGAACGGCCTCGCGCTCGAGGTCTTCGGCGACAACGGTGCCGCGAAGTGGGAGCAGGAACGTTCCGGTGAATTCCTGCTCATGCTGAACGAAGGTCCAGCCGGCACGCGTGGCTACCGCCAGGTGATCATCGGTCCAGACCACCCGTATTTCGCCGGCGGGCTGCCGATGGACGCGCCGGGCGCGGGCGTTGGCCAGAACGATGGCTTCGTCTTCCAGGCGCGCGCCTTCCTGGAGGAGGTGGCGGGCATCGACGAGGCCGACTCCCTCCCCCGCAACGCCTCGTTCGACGAGGGCGTACACAACATGGAGATTCTCGCGGCAGTCGCCGAGTCCGCCGCCAGCGGCGGCGCAACGGTGAAGGTCGCGCCACAGCGAGCGGAGGTAGCGCGATGAAGTTCGGGGTTTACAACGCGATCCTGCACGACCGGTCACTACCGGAGGCGATCGAGGTGATCGCCAAACTTGGTCTCACAGGTATTGAGCTGAACTCGGGCGGCTTCCTGCCACCGGTGCACATCCCCACCTTCGACGACATCCTTTCCTCCGATGCCGCGCGAGACGACTTCCTGGGACAGTTCGAGGGCACCGGGGTGGAGATCGCAGGTCTGAACTGCAACGGCAACCCGCTGCACCCCGATCCCGAAATCGGTTCGAAGCACGCTGAGGATGTACGGCGCAGCATCCAGCTCGCGAATCGTCTGGGCCAGCACCGCGTGGTGACGATGTCGGGTCTGCCGGCTGGAGAGCCAGGTGGCCGGCGGCCGAACTGGATCGTGAACGCCTGGAACTCTGCCGCCCTCGACGCGCTTGATTACCAGTGGAGTGTCGCCGAGAAGTTCTGGCGCGAGATCGACCGCGAGGCGGCCGACCTCGATGTGAAGGTGGCGCTCGAGTTGCACCCGCAGAACATCGTGTTCAACCCGGCTGGTATGCGCGAGCTCCTAGAGCGCACCGGCGCTACCAACGTCGGCGTGGAGCTCGACGCCTCGCACTTGTTTTGGCAGTGGATGGACCCGGTGGCCGTTGCACAGGACCTTGGTCCGCTTGTGTTCCATGCCGCTGCGAAGGACGTGCGCATCAATCCGGCTGCGGCTGTATACGGTGTGCTCGACAACCGGTTCCGCCGGCTTGGCCCGGAGGAGCCGCGCACGAACCTCGGCGGGGACGAATGGGCCAACGAATGGCCGAAGGACGCCGCGTGGGACTTCGTCGCACTAGGACGTGGACACGACGCCGTCTACTGGTCGACCTGGCTCGCTGCCTTGTACGCAATCGATCCCGACATGCTCGTCAACATCGAGCACGAGGACGTCTCACTGGGCCGCATCGAAGGCCTTGAGGTGGCTGCCGGGGTACTGCTGGACGCCGCTCGGCGGGCCGGCCTCCTCACCTCTGAAGCCAGCTGATCCGGCCAAATGCTCTCCGCACTCGACATCGGGCGTCCTCAGTCCGTTGATCTTGGATCAACACATGACTGAATCCATCGGAGTGGCTGTGATAGGCGCGGGCATGGCCGGGCGCTCGCACGCGCATGCCTACCGCAACGCCCAGACGGTTTCGGCAAGGAAGCGCCACCGGTCCGCTTGGTTGCAATTGCCGATATCAATGCGGACTTCGCAGGCGACACTAAAGACCGCTACGGCTTCGAACGGGCGGAGAGCAGCTGGCAGGCGATCGTCGATGCTCACGACATCGAGGCCGCAAGCATCGTGGTTGCCAATCACTTGCACCGCGAGATTGCCGAAGCGCTGATGGCAGCCGGCAAGCATGTGTTGTGCGAAAAGCCGCTCGCGTCAACCGTCGAGGATGCCGAAGCCATGGTCAAGGCCGCGGACGCGTCAGGCCTCGTGGCAGCATGCGGTTTCTCCTATCGCCGCTCCCCCGCCGTGAGCGCCGTCGGCGAGCAGATCAAGACTGGAGCACTTGGCGAGATCCTGCATTTCAACGGCCGCTATTGGTGCGACTACTCCGCGGACCCGGACGCGCCGACAAGCTGGCGCTACGAGGGTCCACTTGGTTCGGGGGCGCTAGCCGATCTCGGCAGTCATCTGATCGACCTGAGCGAGCAGCTCTGTGGCCCGATCGTCAAGATCGACGGCGCGACGCTTGCCGATCGTGATCAAGGATCGGCCTGTGCCCAGTGGCGCGGCGCTGGGCCACGCTGCCGGAGGAGCAGTCAGCAGTGAGCGTAGGCCGGTCACCAACGAGGACCTCGCTACCTTCGTCGCAGAGTTCGCCAACGGCGCCGCTGGCACGTTCTCCATCTCCCGTGTCGCGCTCGGCCATCCCAACGGGCTAGCGTTCGAGGTCTTCGGCACCAAAGCCGCAACACTTTTCGACCTTTCTGCAAACGCCGAATTCTCCTACGTCGACAACGCACCGGAGACCGTGACCAACGGCTGGCGCAGGGTGATCGTCGGCCCTCATCACCCCTACATTGCAGCCGCTCAATCCATGCCCTTTTCCGGCATTGGCCACGGAGGACAAGAGTTCTTTACGTACCAGGCGCGTGCCTTCCTAGATGAGATCGCCGGACTGGACCGGCTGCCTCGCCAGGCGACATTCGCCGACGGGCTGCGAAACATGCGCGTCGAGGAAGCCATCGTCAAGAGCGCGGCCACTGGCGCCGCGGTAACGGTCCCCCGCTGATGCCCCCGCTCAAGATCGGCATTCTCGGCGCCGCACGCATTGCCGATGACGGGATCGTCGATCCTTCACGAGTGCTCGGCCACAGGCTGGTCGCTGTGGCCGCCCGGGACCGATCCCGAGCCGAGGCGTTCGCGGTCCAACGTGGCGTCGAAAAGGTGCACGAGACCTACGCCGAGGTCATCGACGATCCAGAGGTCGAGGTCGTCTACAACGCGCTCGTCAACTCACTGCACGCCAAATGGAACCAGTACGCATTGAACGCCGGCAAGCATGTGCTCAGCGAGAAGCCTTTTGCCAGCAATTCGGTGGAAGCGCTGGTGGTACGCGATGTCGCCCGGACCGCGTCAGGTCAGATCGTCGAGGGCTTCCACTACCTGCACCACCCGGTGAATGAGCGGCTCCGTGAGCTCGTTACTTCCGGCGAGCTCGGTGATGTCCAGCAGGTAGACATCGAGCTGAGCATCCCAGGCCCCCCAGACAACGACCCTCGCTGGTCGCTCGAGCTGGCCGGCGGAGCGACGATGGATCTCGGTTGCTACGTGCTCAGTGCCGCCCGTCAGGTCGGTCGCTGGCTTGATGAAGTGCCGTCGGTGGTCAGCGCCGAAGCCACCCTGAAGAAGCCCAATGTCGATGCCTCCATGCGGGTTGAGCTGGACTATTCACGCGGTATCCGAGGACGGGTTCAGTGGGACATGGATGCCAAGAGCCGCCAGATGGTCTGGACCGTGAGCGGGACAGAAGGAACCGCAGTCGTCCCGGCGTTCGCTGTGCCCCATACGGACAAACCGCATCGTGATCACCCGAGACGGCAGCACCGAGGAGCAAACTCTAGGCGACCAGACCTCGTACACCTACCAGCTCGCCGCCCTGGCGGACACGCTACAAACTGGTGCGGAGTTCCTGATCGATGTCGACGACTCGGTTGCCAATGCTGCGCTGATCGATGAGGTGTATCGAAGGGCCGGGCTCACACCTCGCGGCTAGGACGAGGCGTTTGCTCTCTCACGATGGCTGGCGTGGCATCCTCGGCCGCTCGGAACACTCGTTGTCCATCTGGAGACGGTTAACGTGCAAGGGTGAACGCCGCCCGGAAGCGTTCCAGGGCGACTTCGCTGTCACCGGAAGCCCAGGCCTCCAGTCCGACCGTGCCTTGGTAACCGACGTCGCGTAACGCCTGGGCAATGCGGGGATAGTTGATCTCCCCTGTCCCAGGCTCGCAGCGGCCTGGGACGTCGGCGACCTGGACTTCGCCGATGTACGGCGCACACTTCTTGATCAGTTCGACAAGGTTTCCCTCGCCAATCTGTGCGTGGTAGATGTCCAGCATCAGCCGCAGATGAGGGCTGTCGACGGCGGCGACCAGTGCGAGCGTATCGGCAGCCTTTGCGAACGGCGTACCAGGATGATCAACAACTGTGTTGAGATTCTCCAAGCAGAAGATCACTCCCTCACGTTGGCCGAGATCGGCGATTCGCGTCAGGGTGTGTTCAGCTCTAAGCCACATGTCGCCGGTGATCACCTCAATAGGTTTGATCGGCAGTCCCCGGCTGTCGAGGCCAGTGCCATGCAGGTTGAGTCGAGGGATGCCGAGCTTTGCAGCCACATGGATGGATTGTTCTGCCGTGGCGACCAGATCGTCTACCCCATCAGGGTCGATGAGATCGCCAGTGACATAGCCAGTCATCGAGGAGAACGTGGCTCCCGTCGACCGGAGACCATCGATGTCGTGTCTGGTCCAATCCCAGATCTCCACCTGAAAACCAAGATCATCGATCCGCCGTACTCGCTCGGTGATCGGCAGCTCGGTGAAGATCATCTCCGCACAGGCAGCGAGGGTGAAATCGGTGATCATCGCGCCAATCTAGCGGTCATGAGACCCGCTCACCGGCCAGCACGTCGGCAAGCAGACGTGCGAAGACGGCGGTGGTCGTCGTGTGGTTGCCCACGAAGGCTGGTGGGCGGCCCATCGAGTCGCGGCTGGCGCGGATGTAGTCGTCACTCTCCGGCCGCGGCTTGATATGCAGGAACATCGGCAGCCCGTACCGCAAACAGATGAAGGCGACGAGCAGCCTCGCGATGCGGCCGTTGCCGTTAGCGAAGGGGTGAACCCGTAAGAACTCGCCATGGGCGAGTGCAGTGAAGCTGATCACTGCGAGTATCTCGTCTGGGGTGGTTGGTGGCTTCCCGACTGGCAGCCTTGCATCAAGCTCGGCGAAGACGGCGTGCAGCCCAGCGAGTACCGCATTCATCTCAGTACTCACCTGGCGCGCCCAAACCCCCATCTTTTCGAGATTGCCATCCTTCAGCCGGGCGCCAAGGCCGACCTCGTAGTCGATGAGCTCCGGAACGCCCGGGTCGCCACGGAAATGCCCCACGTAGCCGGCGACAGGCACCTCACATCCGGCGTAGATCCGCGCATGCCAGCGGCACAGTTCTTCGCAGGTTGGCAGGATTCGCTCAGCGGCAGTGGCACCCAGCTCAGTGATCAGCTGTGCTGCGTTGTTCTGAATGAGGGAGAGACTCCTCGGGTCATCCTCGTGCCACGACGGAGCCGTCATGCCAGCCCGGCACGCGCCGATCGGTAGATCGTCGTGACGTCGCGAGCGAGGGGAGGACGATCTACGGCGACGCGATCGACGGCGGCGGCAGGCGGCATGGCTATGGCTTGCAGCGGCTCCAGCTGGCCCTCTGCCGCGGCGAAACGCTCCAGACTGCGGGCTTGGATTCGCTCGTACTGCTCCTGGGTAAGCTCGGCCAACCGATCCGCGGCAGCCCTCAGATCCTCGCTCAGCATCGCGCCGCGTGCGACGACCTCGTGCTCGATTGCCTGCTCGATCAGCTCGTTCTGGCTGATGCCCAATCGGGCGGCGACCTCAGCAGTCAGAATCCGAAGCTTCTCGTTACGCCAACGCAGTGGGAATACAGCTCGCGGGGCCATGCCTCAAGCATGTCGCGTAGCCGAGTGATGTCAAGAGGCGCAGATGACATCATCCTCGCTCATACCGATGACACCACTCGACGCGACTCCTGAGCGGCGCGAGATCAGTGACTATCACGATCTTCACGAATGATCGCATTGACCTCGTTGACGCTAACCGATCCGCCGGATCGGCTGCCCGCGGCACCGAGGACCTCGTCAAACGTGGGTCGATCAGCCTCCTTAATGAGGTGCTGGAGCAGGTACTCCTGCAACGACTGGTGCGCAGCCGTCGCACGCTGTCGCAATACCGCATGAGTTCGCTCGGGCACTCCTCTAATCAGAATGCTTGTCATGGATCGCCCTTAACTGGAGTGTCGCCATTTAGCGCGGTAGCCCCGCCAACAACTGCCGAGCCATCACGATTCGCTGGATCTGATTGGTGCCCTCATAGATCTGGGTGACCTTCGCGTCCCGCATCATCCGCTCCACAGGGAAGTCCTTGGTGTAGCCGTATCCACCGAGCAGCTGTACCGCATCAGTGGTGATCTCCATCGCCACATCCGAGGCAAAGCACTTCGCGGCCGCCCCGAAGTAGGGCAGATCGGCGTCCCCACGCTCAGACTTGGCCGCCGCGGCGTAGGTGAGCTGGCGCGCGGCCTCCAGCTTCATGCCCATGTCGGCGAGCATGAACTGCAAACCCTGGAACTCAGCAAGGGCCTTGCCGAACTGCTTGCGCTCCTTGACGTAACCGAGCGCATAGTCGAGAGCACCCTGGGCGATGCCAACTGCCTGCGCCGCGATGGTGACCCGGGTGTGGTCGAGGGTTCGCATCGCTGTCTCGAAGCCGGTTCCCTCGGCGCCGATCATCCGGGACTCGGGGATGCGTACGCCGTCCAGGTACACCTCGCAGGTCGGAGACCCCTTGATGCCCAGCTTCTTCTCCGGGGCACCGAAGGAGACTCCACCGTCGGACTTCTCAACGACAAAAGCGCTGATGCCCTTCGAGCGAGCGTCTGGATCGGTCACCACGAACACCGTGTAGAAGTCCGACAGCCCAGCGTTGGTGATCCACCGCTTGACGCCTTGCAGGATGAAGTGATCACCGTCGCGTGCGGCCCGAGTCTGCATGCTCACCGCATCTGAGCCAGACTCCGGCTCGGACAGACAATAGGACGCCATCGCCTCGCCGCGTGCGATCGGCGGTAGGTAGGTCTGCTTGAGCGCTTCTGATCCAGCCAGCAGCCACGGCAATGTGGCCAGCTTGTTGACCGCCGGGACGAGTGAAGTGGCGGCGCAGGCGCGCGCAATCTCCTCGATGACGATCGCGGTCGCTAACGCGTCAGCCCCGACTCCTGAGTAGGCCTCAGGGATATGTGGCGCATGAAAGTCCGCCGCTACGAGCGCTTCGAGTGATGCCTTGGGAAACTCGGCCAACTCATCGGCCTCGGCCGCGTTCGGAGCGACTTTCTCCTCGCACAGCTCGCGGACTGCGGCGCGGAATGCCTCATGCTCCTCGCTGGGGCGATACATCTCCCCAAAGTCCGTCACGTGTTCGAGCCTATTCGGCTCCGCTCAGACCGTCGCGGCTACTGGATCCCAGTCATCCGGCAGCAGTGGCGGCTTATCGACCGAGCTCGCGACGTCGACAAACGCACGTGATTCAACCGACTCCGCGATTGCGATCATGGTGTCAAGAACGTGATAGCCCAGCAGCCCTTGCGCGCGATGGGGTCGACCCTCCCGAAGGGCCCGAGCCATGTCCAGCACTCCCGTCCCACGGAAAGACACCGCGGTCGTGCTGGCCACCGTCTCCCAGTCCTCGCTGTCACGCCGTCTGATCGCGATCTCGCCATCGAAATAGTTGGGATCAGGAAACAGCATCGTCGCCTCGGTGCCGTTCACCTCCAGCAGCGTACGAGGAAGCGCCGAGTCGAAAGAGAAGATGCCCTGGGCGGACTGGCCGGATTCGAACTGGGCCAGGGCACTCACATGGCTGGGTACCGCGACGTCAAACTCTTCTCCCGCCTTGGGCCCAGAGCCGATCACCCGCCGAGCCCTGGCCTTCGACCCCAGCGCAGCGACCGAAGAAACTGACCCGAAGACCTGGACGAGCGCTGTCAGGTAGTAGGGCCCAACGTCGAAGAGCGGGCCAGCACCAGCCGCATACAGGAAGGCAGGGTTGGGATGCCACGACTCTGGTCCAGGCAACTGCAGCAGCGCCAGGGCCGTCAGCGGCGTCCCGATCAAGCCCTGCTCGATTAGCCGGCACGCCGTCTGCAGTCCCGGACCCAGGAAAGTGTCGGGAGCGCAGCCAACGAGAAGCCCGGCCGCCTCAGCGTCGTCGAGCAAGCTTTGGCCGCTGCCGCGATCAAGGGCCAACGGCTTCTCGTTCCAGACGTGCTTGCCAGCCCTGATCGCACCAGTCGCAACCTCGGCATGAGCGGCCGGGATGGTGAGGTTGACCACGATCTCGACGCCCGGGTGGTCGAGGACGGTAGCTACATCTCCAGCGGCCGCGACGTCATACTTGGCGGCCTTCTCCCGAGCCGCCTCGGGAGCGATGTCGCCGATGGCAAGCACTTCCGTGTCGGCGAAACTGGTGAGGTTTTCCAGATAGGTGTCGCTGATAGTGCCAGCACCGATCACTCCGACGCCTGCCGGTCTAGCCATGATCAAGCTCGATCGGCAAGCAGGAACTCGCGGCTGGCGCGTACGGCGTCGAGCATGTCGCCCTCAGAGTCATCCAATTCCACAACGCGCAGCGCCTCCGGAGCCGCCGCGATGAAGTCCCAGACCGGCAGCACACCCGATCCCACAGGGACCTGTTTGCTCGTATCAAGGGTCCCGTCGCCATCCTTGATGTGCAACGCAACGACCCGATCACCCAGCCGGGTCAGCAGGGCCGGCACGTCGGCGCCGCCCGCGTACGCCCAATAGGTGTCCACCTCGAGGACTACTTCCGGTGCCACTCGATCCGCCAGCACTTCGAGCGCATGGACCCCGATGATCTTGGACTCGAGCTCAAAGTGATGGTTGTGATAGCCGACTCGGAGGCCATAACCGGCAGCCTTCGCCGCCACCGCATTGAGCTCGGAGGCAATCTCGCTGACATCAGCCTCTGACTGCCAGCGAGTCGGGTCAACGTATGGCTCGATGATCGTCTGGATGCCGAGCTCGGCTGCGAGCTCACAGATCGCGTCGTGGTCCTCATCCACCAGGTGGACGTGTGCCGTGGGAGCGGTCAGGCCGTTCTCGGGCAGTCCGTTCCGCAGTTCGTCGGCAAAATTGAGGAACGCGAACGGCTCGACCTGGGTGAACCCGAACTCCGCGAGCTTCCCAAGCGTGCCACCGAAATCTTGGGCTAGGGCCTCGCGCACCGTATACAACTGGACGGACAGCTCAGACATGACTGACTCCTTCTTGATGGTGGGCCCTACCCTGCCCGCAAGTGGTCGCGAACGACAAGAGAATCGGCGAATTCCTTGTCGTCGGTGACCAGTTTGGGTAGCGGCCAGAGGTCGGAAGCTACTACGTCGGCTCGCCGAGGAGCTGACGGCCGAGCAGGGTGCCGGCAGCAGTGGCAATCGGAAACACCAGAACACCCGCGAATGGAATAGCGAGAAGCAGGAACGTGGGCACCGCGAAACCAAGCACCCGAAATCGCCGCGCCCGCATCGCAGCACGGCGATCCGCCAGCCGGAGCAGCCCGCGTCGTTCGAAGGGCGCCCCGACTAGCTCGATCCCTAGGATCCAGCCGCCAAAGGTCGCAGAGAGCACCGGCACGAGGGTCTGCCCGACGACGGGCACGAATCCGGTCGCAAAGAGCACCAGCGCGCCGAGCATGGCGACTGCGATAAGCGTGACGGCCTGCCGCAATGCCCGGAACAGACCGCGCGCCACGTTCTCCTTGAGCTCGGGCACCTCACCGAACTCTTGCTCGACCGATTCGGACAACTTGTCATACAGCGGCGATCCGAGGGCGAGGGTCAATGCCGTGAACGAGATCACCATCAGCAGCACAGCACCTGCGACCAGTGCGCTGCCGACGAGGACACGAATCGTGGTGGCCAGACCGCGAGCCCAGCCGTCGGCGAACGGGGTAAGCCAATCGACGGCCGGGTCAAGCTGGGTGATCAGCGCAATCAGCAGGCCTGTGAAGATCACCGAGGTGATCGCCGGGGGGATCGCCCCTAGCAGGAACATCCGGGGCCGGCGCACGATCAGTCTCAGACCCCTGGTCAGCAACCCGGCACCAGCCAGCAACTCCCCTACAGCCGGCCGCGCCGTCTCGGTGGGATTAGCGGAGCCCATTGCCCTGGTCCTGGGCGTTTGCCCGGACGGTGGCGCCCTTGGCCTCTGCGGTCTGTCGAAGTTGATCTTGGAAATCAAGCATTCGCTGCCGCAGGCCAAGATCGCTGGCTGCCAGGATGCGTACCGCCAAGAGCCCGGCGTTGCGAGCATTGCCGATGGCGACCGTCGCCACTGGCACACCGGCCGGCATCTGCACGATCGACAGCAAGGAGTCCATGCCGTCGAGATACTTCAGCGGAACTGGCACCCCGATCACCGGTAGCGGAGTGACCGCCGCCAGCATGCCGGGCAGGTGTGCCGCGCCGCCGGCTCCGGCAATGATCACCTCGAGGCCGCGGCCATGAGCCGTGCGTCCGTACGCCATCATGGCGTCGGTCATCCGGTGCGCTGAGACCACATCGGCCTCAAAGGCCACGCCGAACTCTTGCAGCGCCAGACCGGCGGCGCTCATCACCGGCCAGTCCGAATCCGAGCCCATCACAATCCCGACTCGCGGCCGTGGAACCTCATCAGACACTGGGATCTCCCATCAGGTACGCCGCGGCGTGCCGCGCCCGTTTCTGTGTCTCGCCAAGATCATCGCCGAAGGTGGTGACATGACCCACTTTGCGGCCGGGGCGTATCTGCTTGCCGTACAACTGCACCCGTAGCCGCCGATCCCGGGCAAAACAATGCAACAGCGCCGACGGAAGATCATCGATGCGCCCGCCGAACACATTGGCCATTACAACCCATCTCTGCTTGCTGCTCGGGTCGCCAAGCGGTAGATCCAGCACTGCACGCAGATGGTTCTCAAACTGCGAGGTATGAGCCCCATCGATCGTCCAGTGGCCGGTGTTGTGCGGCCGCATGGCCAACTCGTTGACCACGACCGATCCATTAGCGCGCTGCATCAGCTCAACCGCAAGAACCCCCACCACCCCAAGCTCATGAGCGATCATCAGCGCCAGCTGCTGGGCCGCGATCGCCTGCTCATCAGCCAAATCCGGTGCGGGTGTGATCGTCTCCACACAGATGCCGTCTAGCTGCACCGATTCCGAGATCGGGTACGCCGCCGCCTGCCCAGACGGTGAGCGCACGACCACAGCGCTCAGTTCACGGGCAAAGTCCACAAACTCCTCGCCCATGATCTGCACACCGTCGGAAATTCCAGCGAAAGGTTTGCCCGCCTCGGCAGCCGAGTGGAGCCGCCACACCCCCTTGCCGTCGTACCCGCCGCGAGACGTTTTGGCCACGATCGGCCAGCCCAACTCCTCGCCAAACGCGGCCAGCGCCGCCTCATCGGTCACTACCCGACTGATCGGACAGGGAGCGCCCAACGCCGCGAGTCGATCACGCATGATCGCCTTGTCCTGAGCATGGATCAGCGCCGCCGGTCCCGGCCGAACCACCACCCCCACTGACTCAAGGTCCCGCAGCAGCCCGGTAGGCACATGCTCATGGTCGAAGGTCACCACGTCGCAACCGGCAGCGAAGCTCCGCACCGTAGCCGGATCTGTGTAATCGCCAACCATGACGTCGTGCACCACGGTCGCTGCCGAGGTGTCGGCACCCTCCGCGAGCAACCGCACGTTGATCCCAAGACCAATGGAGGCGGCGTGCATCATCCGAGCAAGCTGCCCACCACCGATGATGCCCACAGTGAAGGTCGGCCGACTAGTGTCGTGCATTCGAAGTCCCTTGACGGTAGGCGTCGTCCAGGTGGATGCACCGCAAGGCCGAGGAGGAGTCCCATAGCGGCGTTCTATGGGCGACGACGAGAACGCAGCGGGGCGCCGCCTGGGCGTCGCATACGTCAAGCGAATTCGGATGCTCGGCACTACTCACCCGCGGAAGCGTACCGCTCACTGCAGCCTGAAGATCACCGAACGCTGCACGATGAAATTGACGGTGGTGGCAACTCCTTGGGCGATAACGAACGCGATGATCTGAACAGTGAGCTGACTCAGGCCCTGAGCGGTGAGCAGGGTGTACAGCACGCTGAACAGGCCGACCTGCAAGGCGAACGTCACTGCGTACAAAACCACTACTGCGATGAATCGGCGCGTCGAAGGCGAGGCTCGGAAGGTCCAGCGCCGGTTGATCAGATACGCGGTTGTCGTTCCGGCGATGAAGGAGATCGCCTTGGCCGGCGTGTGACCGAGCCCCAAGGCCATCAGGATCACCAGCAGTCCGAAGTCAACGATCGCCGAGAAACCGCCTGTGATGATGAATCGGGTGAGCTGGGCGGGCAGTGGCAGAGCACTCTCCCGTTCGTCGACCGGCAGCTCGACCGGCTGGGGGAACTGGTGGGGATGTTCGGTCATGGACCGCCGTCCCGCCAACTGGGCCAGCGCGGAGCCCGGCGCAGGTTGTAGGCCTCGATGCCCTCGGCCCGATCGGCTGAGAATGCGGCCTCCTTCCAGGCCTGGTTCTCGATCTCCAGGCCACTGACCAGATCGACGTCGAGGCCCTGTCGGAGGGCACGCTTGGCGGCACGGAGGCTGATCGGGGACTTGGTGGCGATCTCCTCGGCGAGCTCATATCCGCTGCTGCGAGCCGCGCCTTCCGGAACGAGCCGGTCGGCAAGCCCAATGCGCAGCGCCTCATCGGCAGCCACTCTCCGCCCGGTGAGCACCAGATCGGCCGCGCGGTTCAGCCCGATCCGGCGCGGCAACAGCTGGGTACCGCCACCACCCGGGGTAAGGCCCAGGCCCACCTCGGGCAGCCCGAAGACGGCGGTGGCCGATGCGATGATCAGGTCGCAGCTCAACGCCAACTCGCACCCGCCACCCAACGCAAATCCCTCCACGGTTGCAATCACTGGGACAGGTAGCTCGAGCAGCGCCGCGAAAGTCTCCTGGACCACCAGCCGTTGCCGGCGAAGATCATCGTTGCCAAAGCCACGACGTTCCTTGAGATCAGCTCCTACGCAGAAGGCGCTGTCGAGCGCGCTGGAGATGATCACGACGCTGATTTGATCATCAGCGGCAAGCTGCGTCGCGGCGCTCTTCAGCCGGCGGAGCTGATCGGT
This sequence comes from uncultured Actinomycetota bacterium, assembly GCA_963840505.1. GTDB lineage: Bacteria > Actinomycetota > Actinomycetes > Propionibacteriales > Propionibacteriaceae > Microlunatus. The sequence goes on along the minus strand of CAWIZB010000016.1, from coordinate 542,531 downwards.
GGACAATGCGTTCATGGCCTCGGGGCGGTTCATGATCACCTCGGCGACATGGGCCGAGGGTCGCCCGATCTCGACTGTCATGAGCGAGCGGCAGGTGGGTTCTGACTGCCCTGTGGACCGAAGAGCAGCTGGGTGATCTCCCGGCTCACGTGCTCAACATCGGGCACGTCACGCAGCACAATCGTGCCGTCCTCGGCGGCGGTCTGGACGTTGAGGGAGCCGCAACCGAGCATTCGATCCAGCAAACTGCGCTCGTAGGACACCTCATTGATCCGGTTCAGCGGGAGGTCCTTTCCGATCTTGGTGAGGATGCCGCTGCGCGTGATCAACCGTCGGTTGGTGATCGTGTACGTGGTGGTCCGCCAGCGCAGGAAAGGTAGCAGCACGAGCCAGATGGCCAGTACCACACCGAGCAAGGCGATTGCGAGCTGTCCAATGGGACGGGCCTCGCGCGGTATCAAGGCGGCCCCGGCGCCGACCGCGGCGGCGATCAGCACGAATGCCAGCGCAGGCAAAATCATCGCCTTGACATGAGTCCTGGTGTGGATGACCACATGCTCATCGGCACTGAGCAGTTTGGCCGGAAGAGGCACGCCCTCCATGCTGACACACGCACCTACTAGGACTGGAGATGAACGACGTCGCCGGCCCCGTAGACAGCCGATCCTGAGGTAGTCCGAACAACCAGTCGGCCCTCCCCATCGATCCGGTCCGCGATTCCCTCCACACTCCGCTGCCCGCTCAACACCACCCGAACCTGACGACCGATCGTGTCGCAACGCTCCGCGTAGGCCGCGGCCAGCGAGGCGTCATCGCCCGCCTGCGCATCCCATCGGCCATAGAGGAGTTCGAATGCGGCGAGCACGGTGGCAATCACGGCCGTGCGCGATGGCAGCAGCCCGTCCGAGCTCGCGGCCGGCGATGGCAAGTGAGGTGGCACTCGGGACCGGCAGCTGGTCGTCGTCCAGGCTGACATTGATACCAATACCAACCACACAGGCCGGGCCCTGAGAGGTGTCGACTCGTTCGGAGAGGATGCCGCAGAGCTTGCGGCCGGCAACCAGCACGTCGTTCGGCCACTTGAGCACCGCGGGCAGGTCGGCCACGCGACGCACGCCGTCGGCAACGGCGAGGCCTGCCAACAATGACAACCAGGTCCAGCGAGGCGGATCGATACCGTCCGGTCGCACGAGGATGGACATCGCAATGCCCGATCCCGGTGGAGCCGTCCAAGTACGACCCTGCCTGCCGCGACCCGCCGATTGATAGTCGGTGATCAGCACGGTGCCTGGCGCTTCACCCTGCCTGGCCCGCTCCGCCAGATCCGCATTTGTGGAGCCGGTCTCCGACACCAGATCGACCCTCTGCCAGAGACCGCCCGGCCTGATCAGCTCCTGCCGCAGCTCGGCGAGGTCGATGACGTCGTCAGTCGGCATATCTGGACCCTAGTGTCGTGTCTGCTAGGTCTCTTTGCGGTTCGCGCCGCCCAGGCACGCACCTCGCGGTGTTCTCCTCGGTCGACATACGACCCGGTATCCCTCCCTCGTCGGCCTTGCGTGTCGACGCCGCGCGTCGCCTATGCGACGACAGGCACGCACCTGAACGACGCCAACCGCAAAGGAACCTAGAAGACACGACCCTAGCCGTTAGCGATGCAGCAGGATGCGCGAGAAGGTCTCCGACTGGTTAGAGTCCGAGTCATGGATCGCACGATTCCGGCGCCGGACATCCACACCACCACCGGAAAGCTGGCCGATCTGGACCGCAAGATGTGGGAGGCGGTCCACGCAGGATCAGCAGCCGCCGTCGAGAAGCAACACGCCAGGGGTAAGAAGACAGCCCGGGAGCGGGTCATGATGTTGCTGGACGCGGATTCGTTCACTGAGCTGGACGAGTTTGCCAGGCATCGCTCGACCTCGTTCGGTATGGAGAAGCGGCGACCCTACGGTGACGGTGTCATCACCGGCTTCGGCACAGTCGAGGGACGGCCGGTCTGCGTGTTCAGCCAGGATGTGACGGTCTTCGGGGGCAGCTTAGGCCAGGTGTACGGAGAGAAGATCGTCAAGATCATCGACTTCGCGCTGAAGACCGGCTGTCCGATCATCGGTCTCAACGAGGGAGGCGGCGCCCGCATTCAAGAAGGCGTTGTCTCGCTCGGCCTCTATGGGGAGATCTTCAAGCGCAATACCCATGCCTCTGGTGTCATTCCGCAGATCTCATTGATCATGGGCGCAGCCGCCGGCGGCCATGTCTACTCTCCTGCCCTCACCGACTTCGTCGTTATGGTCGACCAGACCTCCCAGATGTTCATCACTGGCCCAGACGTCATCAAGACAGTGACCGGTGAAGACGTCTCCATGGAGGAGCTGGGTGGCGGGCGTACCCACAACACCAAGTCCGGGAACGCGCACTACCTCGCAGCAGATGAAGACGACGCGATTTCCTACGTGCGGACGTTGATCGGCTTCCTGCCGCAGAACAACCTCGAGGACCCGCCGGTCTTCGACGTGGAAAATGCGCTGGAGCCCGACGACATGGACCGGGATCTCGACAGCCTGATTCCCGACTCGCCTAACCAGCCATACGACATGCACGAGGTCATCTCGCGAGTCCTTGACGACGCCGACTTTCTCGAGGTGCAGGCGCTTTTTGCTCCCAACGTGATAGTCGGCTTTGGGCGGATTGACGGGCACAGCGTTGGTGTCGTGGCCAATCAGCCACTTCACTTCGCCGGATGTTTGGACATCGACGCTTCTGAGAAGGCGGCACGATTCGTCCGGACCTGCGATGCGTTCAATATCCCGGTGATCACTTTCGTGGACGTGCCGGGCTTCCTGCCTGGTACTGATCAGGAATGGAACGGCATCATCCGGCGAGGCGCGAAGCTGATCTACGCCTACGCTGAGGCGACGGTGCCGTTGGTCACGGTGATCACCCGTAAGGCTTACGGGGGCGCCTACGACGTGATGGGCTCGAAGCATCTCGGGGCAGATTTCAACCTAGCGTGGCCGACAGCACAGATTGCTGTGATGGGAGCGCAGGGAGCGGTGAACATCTTGTATCGCAAGGAACTCGCGGCAAGTGAGGATCCCGAGGCGATGCGTGCGAATCTGGTCACCGAGTACGAGGACGAACTGGCCAACCCGTACCTTGCTGCCGAACGCGGCTATGTCGACGCGGTGATCAACCCGCACGAGACTCGTGTGGAGATCACCCGGGTACTGCGGCTGCTGCGCACGAAACGCCAGACCTTACCTCCGAAGAAGCACGGCAATATCCCACTATGAGCAGCCCCGATGATCAGAACCTAGAGTTCACCGTGGTCAAAGGCTCCCCGACGGAGGAGGAGCTTGCAGCAGTGGTAACCGTACTCACGACGCAATTCAGTCAACCGAGCCAAGGCGAAGAGACACCAGCTCAGTCAGGCTGGTCGGCGTACTGGCGATCAGTACGCAGCCCCCTCCAGCCAGGTCCTACTGCCTGGCGAATGTCTGGCCGGCCGCAATAGTCTCGCTGCGCACTAATCGATAAAGTTTTGCTAGCAGTGCTCGTCCGCTCGACGGGGCGCTGCTTCTCGGTATACGGCAGAAAGGCTCAACGGTGAGTGCTGTAGATGACATCCTGGCCGACATTCCGATGGACCAGCTCGCCGCTCAGCTGGGAGTAGACGAGGCCACCGCCGAACAGATGACGCGTCAGGCAATCCCCGCGCTTCTTGGCGGAATGCAAGCCAACGCCGAAGATCCCGCCGGCGCCACGTCATTGGCTGGAGCGCTCGGCCAACACCCCAGCGACCTGATCGACGGCGGTGTCGACCTCAACCAGGTGGATGCCGATGACGGTGAGAAGATCGTCGGCAACATCTTCGGGCCCAATCAAGATCAAGTGGCGCAGACCCTCGGCGGTGGCCTCGGTGGTGGTCAGACAGGCGATCTGATCAAGAAGCTGCTGCCGATCCTGGCACCGATCGTGCTCGCCTACCTGTCCAAGCGCTTCCTGGGTCAGAGCCAAACCAGCGGCGGCCAGGATCCGCTCGGCTCGATCTTGGGTGGTGGTGGTGCCGGCGGATCGAGCAACCCACTCAACGACATGCTGAACTCAATGCTCGGGGGTGGTGCAGCCGGCGGGGCTGCTGGGCAACCGTCTGGAGGGTCAATTCTCGACATGCTGGGCGGCCTCCTTGGTGGCGGGCGTCACTGATCTCTGACAACGTTCGTTGATCTTGGCTTGGGTGTTCTGGCGGCGTCTATGCGGTGTTGATGATCCACGCCTAGATGTCGGGCCAAATCGCAGACTTGCGGATCTCGAACTCGGCGGCGCTGATCATGCCACTGTCACGCAGTGCACGGAGTTCGGCCAGAACCTCCAGGGGGTCGCGGTCTGGCCGAGCTTCGCCGCGGATCGCCTCCTGGGCGTCATCGGCGAGCATCTCCCCCTGAGTGCCGAGGATCTGGTCGACGGTAAGTGAGCCGTCGGACGTGGTGACACGAACGGTGCCAGAGACTCTTCGGGTGTAGGCCTCGATGGCAACGATCTCGCGCAGCAGCACGCTAAAGGCAGTGGGCCCGTTGCTGCGGCGGGAGCGGAAGAGGATGCGTTCGCTGGTCAACACGAGCAGGCCCATCTCCCCGGCGTACCGCCCATCCATGATCCTCAGCACGGTCTCGGAGTCGGTGAGAGAGGACTCCAGTCGGGCCACGTGGACGTCGGAGCGCTGGTCAGAGGCCATGACTGCAGCCGCTTCCAGCACGTCGGCACGCAGGCTGTACGGGGCCAGGCGCTCGCGGATGCTGGGTGGTCGTAGCCACCGGAACCATGACATCGTCGCACCCTTGTCGTCGGATGATCATTGATGATGACACCCGAACCTCCACGGCACCAGATGGGCATGGGCGACGAAGGCCGATAATCGACACCTTCTACGCTGTGCCCATGTCTCTGCGCTCTGGGATTCGACCAGATCCGGCCGAGCACTCCAAGCCGAGCATCCGCCAGGTCGATGCCATCGCGGATCGATATGTCGATGAGTGCGTCGCGCGCTATCCCGAGATCGCCACCTACCTTGGGATTCCCGATCACGATGACTCCTGGAGCGACTACACGCCCAGCGGTCTGGCTGAGCGTGTCGCACACATCCGCAGCACCATCGCAGCACTGCACGCCGCCGCGCCTTGCGACGAGCGGGAGAACACCGCGAAGGAAGCCATGCTGGAGCGGCTTGGCCTGGAAGTCGAGCTGTACGACGCCCACATCACGGCCTCCCGGGTGAGCGTCATTGGCGGCCAGGCACAAGAAATCCGGTCCATCTTCGACCTGATGCCGACCGACTCCGACGACGCCTGGCGCAACATAGCCGCCCGGCTTCGCTCAGTCCAGCGGCCCCTCGGTGAGGTCCGGGAAACCTTGAGCGCTGAGGCTCGCGAGGGAAACATCTCAGCGGTCCGACAGATCAATGCGACCATCGAACAGATCCGGTCCTGGACGGGTGAGACCGGCGATGATGACTTCTTTGCGGGTTTGATCGCCAGGGCGCCAGAGCAAGAGGCACTGCGATCCGACCTCAGCGGTGCCGCGAACGAGGCACGGCAAGCGTTTTCCGACTTCGCAGACTGGCTGGGCACCTCTCTGGCACCCCTCGCCCCAAGTCTGGATGCGGTGGGCGAGGAGCGGTACGCGCTTGACTCACGATATTTCCTCGGGGCGGTGATCGATTTCGAGGAGTCCTATCAGTGGGGGTTCGAGGAATTGCATCGGATCCAGGAAGCCCAACGGGCCATTGCAACAGACCTCGTGGGCGAGCCGGACATCAGGGCGGCGTACGAGGCGCTCGATGCGGACCCTGCACGCCGCATCGAGGGTGCAGAAGCGTTCCGCTCATGGATGCAGGACCTCGCGGACCAAGCCGTTGCCAACCTCGCCGGCAAGCATTTCGACATCCCGGATCCGATCAAGAAGATCGAGTGCTGTATCGCTCCGACCCACGACGGCTCCATCTACTACACCGACCCCGCCGAGGACTTCTCTCGGCCGGGGCAGATGTGGTGGGCGGTGCCGGACGGGATCGACACCTTCTCCACCTGGAAGGAAGTCACCACCGTCTACCACGAGGGCGTACCCGGTCACCACCTCCAGATCGCGCAGAATGCGTACCGGTCCGAGCTGTTGAATCGGTGGCAACGCAAGCTCTTCTTCTGCTCGGGCCATGGTGAAGGGTGGGCCCTGTACGCCGAACGGCTGATGGACGACCTCGGATACCTGGAGCCGGGCGACCGGATGGGAATGTTGGACGCCCAAGCGTTCCGGACGATACGGGTGATCATCGACATCGGCATGCATCTGCAGCTGCAGATCCCGAAGATCAATGCCTGGCGCTTCCGACCTGGCGAACGATGGACTCCAGCCGCCGGATTTGAGTTCATGACGGACAACTGCTCGGCTGACGAGCCGACACTGCGATTCGAACTCAACCGGTACCTCGGCTGGCCGGGGCAGGCGCCGTCTTACAAGGTGGGTGAGCGAATCTGGCTGGAGGCCCGGGAGGACGCCCGTCGCCGAAGTGGCGCCGCCTTCGACCTGAGCAAGTTCCACTCCGACGCCTTGAATCTCGGGCCGATGGGACTAGATCCGCTCCGAGCCGCCCTCACTCGGATCTGACCGCCGATGGCTGGCCAGGTCCGGCTCGTTCTCGCGTCGGCATCCGATGCCCGGCTCAGGACATTGCGCAATGCAGGACTGGATCCCGAGGTCATCGTCTCAGGGGTCGACGAAGATTCAGAGCCCGTTGACGGAGTGCCAGAGCTCGCCGTGCGGCTCGCCCGGCTCAAGGCGGAGGCCGTGAGTACCCGGCTTGATCATGGACCCGGAGCGACAGTGGTGATCGGCTGCGACTCGTTGTTGGAGATCGACGGCGTGCCCTACGGTAAGCCCGGAACGCCGGCTGAGGCTGTGCGACGCTGGCAACAGATCCGCGGGCGCGCCGGCCAACTGCACACCGGTCACCACGTGGTCATGCGTCGAGGAACAGAAACCACCGCCCGCACCGCTGTTGCATCGACCCTCGTCTACTTCGCCCAGATCACCGATCATGAGATCGAGTCCTATGTGGCCAGCATGGAGCCCCTCCATGTCGCAGGCGGTTTCACCATCGACGGTCTCGGCGGAGCCTTCGTGACTGGAATCGAGGGAGATCACCACAACGTGGTTGGGCTCAGCCTGCCACTGCTCCGCACCATGCTGAACGAGCTCGGCATCTCCTGGCCGAGCCTCTGGCACGTCGCTCGCGACAGCTGAACTGCTGCTTCCAACGATCTTCCTGAAGGGTTGCTTAAGGACCGTCACCGTTCGCCCGGACTGCCGCCTCCGATGGCCAACACTGGGACCAGCCCGTCCAAAGACGGAGAGGTCCGCGGGCGGCAGTCCAGCGGCTCGGCGAGCAGAGCACCAAGCTCTGCGAGCGTCGGAAATCGCGCGCCGCCGTGCTGAGGAGAAGAGAGCAGACACGCTCTTCGGCTGCGAACGACGACGAAGTAGGCGGGGATCGAGCGCGATGCGCGAGCAGAGCACAAACAGAAGGGAGCACCGCATGAAGGAGCTAACGAAGATCGTCGCTGCCGGAGTCAGCGCCGCTGCTCTGGCCGGGGGAATTGGCGCGGGACTCGCGTACGCAGGCACGCCGACGGACGGGGAGCCGACAACAAGCCCCACCGTGAGGGCAACAAGGAGTCCCGCGGACACCACCCCAACGGCTGAGCCCAGCGACAAGCGTGCCCAGAATCCCGACCGCCGACGGCAGCCTCGCCGACAACTGCGATTCATGGCTCGTGCGCTGCACGGTGAAGTCACCCTTGCCGGCGAGAAGCACCGGGTGATCGCCTTCCAGCGGGGCACCGTGGCGGAGGCCAGCTCCACGTCGGTGACCGTGAAGAGCAAAGACGGCTTTGTTGAGACGTACCTGCTGAGCGATGACACGAAGGTGCGCGAGGACAGGCAGGACGCAAAGGTGTCCGACATCGACGCGACTGACCGGGTCCTGGTGGTAGCCACTAAGGACGACTCGACACTCAACGCTCGCCGAGTGGTGGTACGCGAGGACTGAACCTCGTGCGCGCTGAGCCCTTCGACAAGCGCCGTCCTGAGCTTGTCGAAGGGCTCAGGGCGCATCTAAATCAACCGTGTCACAGCGGCCGCAGCAAAACCGCCGACGCACGTTCGTCGCCGGTAAAGCTGCCGCCCCATCCGTGACCTGTGAAGGTCATGGTGTTCGCCGCCGGACTGTCCGCGGTGATCATGAAACCAGCTGCCGGCAATGCGCGGCGCAGGTATGAACTCATCTCCGCTGCCGAGGGAGACGAGACGACAGCCGCGACGTTATTCGGCTGGTCCACCTTCGCCCTGATAACAGCAGTACGCGGCAGCGAGAACTGCTGAATCGGTCCATTGAGGTAACCGAGTGCGGCGAGGGTGATGCCGTCGGATGGGATCGACGGCGGCTGAGTTGGTGAGGCGGTTGGCGGTGGCGAGTTGGAATCGCTCGAGTCGCCTGCGCTGCAGCCCACAAGCAGGCAACCAAGAAGCGCCACGACAGCCGCCAGCACGTGATACCGAGTCTTGGGCTGCTCGCGCATCGCGCTTGGGATCCGCCGCCGTCGTCGTCGCTTGCAGAGGAAAGAACGGCTCGCCCGGTGTCCATTGCTCGCTCCGCTCGCCGAGGCTGGCGCTCCTGCGCCAGCCTGGCTCCGTGCGGCGGCGCGCGATTCCCGACGCTCGCACCCCTTGATCCGCACGGGCTCCAAGGTAGTGTCCTCCGACTCAAGGCGCCGCAGCTTGGGATGGGATCGATAATGTAGCGTCTTGATGTCCAAAACCACGGAGGTTGCTGTTCGCCGCAGCCGAGTGCCGGCCACGATCCGGGCTATGCGACCCCGCCAGTGGGTCAAGAACCTCCTCGTACTGACCGCTCCGCTGGCCGCTGGGCGTCTTTTCGAGCCAGCCGTCCTCAAGGGCACCGCGCTGGCCTTCGTCGCGTTCTGCCTGATAAGCGCGGCGGTCTACCTCGTCAACGACGTACGTGACGTCGCAGAGGACCGGCAGCATCCCACGAAGCGCTTCCGGCCGATCGCGGCCGGCGAGCTGAAGCCCGCCACCGCCCTTGTGCTGGCGGCGGTGCTTGGAGCGTGCGGGCTGGCTCTTGGTTTCGTCGTCTCGATGCCGCTGGGGATCACGATGGTGGTCTACGTCGCTCTGCAACTGCTCTACTCCGCCTACCTCAAGCACCTCCCGGTCGTCGACTTGGCGATGGTAGCCAGCGCCTTCCTGTTGCGGGCGATCGCCGGCGGCGTCGCCACCGGCATTCCACTGAGTCAATGGTTCTTGTTGGTTGCTGCCTTTGGTTCGTTCTTCATGGTCGCCGGTAAGCGGTATTCGGAGATGAAGGCGCTGGGCAGCGACGCGGGCACCCGGCGATCACTGACCCGATACTCCGAGTCCTACCTACGCTTCGCCTGGATGATGGCCGCCGTGATGGTGCTCATCTCCTACAGTCTGTGGGCCTTCGAGAATCGTGGCGCCGGCGCGCTGGGCGTCCCCTGGACCGCAATCTCGATTGCCCCTTTCACCTTGGGGCTGCTCCAGTACGCGCTCGAGGTCGATGCCGGCACCGCAGATGAGCCGGAGGAGGTCGTACTGCATGATCGGGTGCTGCAGGGCCTCGGTGTGGTGTGGCTCGCCGTGATCTCCGCAGCTGTCTACTTCTAGCAGAGAGCAGATTTGGGAATGAGTGACGAAGCCGTGCCGGCGATCAAGCCCTCCTTGCCAGAGGAGCAGCCGATGATTCCGCAGCCTCTGGTGGAGTTGCACGGCTGGGGTCGAGCATCCGGAACCATGTCGCATCTGGCACAGATCGACTCTGTCGCCGACGCCGTCTCCGCCCTGCGCAAGTCCGACAACCGCGGTGTAGTACCGCGTGGTCTAGGCCGCAGCTACGGCGACGCGGCCCAGAACGCTGGAGGCACTGCGCTGGATCTGACCAAGATGAACCGCATCCTCTCCCTGGACGCGTCGAGCGAGCCGGCAACTGTGACGGTTCAGGCTGGGGTCAGTCTCGACTTGTTGATGCGCGCGCTGCTGCCGTTCGGGCTTTGGGTGCCGGTGCTGCCAGGCACGCGGCAGGTGACTGTTGGCGGCGCCATCGCCGCCGATGTGCACGGCAAGAACCATCACACTCAAGGCAGCTTCGGAAACCATGTACGCTCACTCGACCTGTTGATGGCAGACGGGAAAATGCGGACGGTGACCCCGGACGGTGAAACCAAGACGCTGTTTTGGGCAACGGTCGGCGGAATGGGTCTCACTGGCGCGATCCTGCGCGCCACCGTGGCACTGCAGCGCACCGAAACCGCCTACTTCACCGTCGACACCGATCGAGCCGCGAACGTCGACGATCTGATGCGGCAGATGTCAGAGGGCGATGAGAACTACACCTACTCCGTTGCATGGTTCGATGCCGTGACCAAGGGGCGTCACATGGGTCGGGGTGTGCTCACCCGCGGGAACAAAGCCCGACTCGCGGAGCTGCCCACCAAACTGAAGCGTGATCCTTTGAAGTTTGTGGCGCCGTCGCTGGGAACTCTCCCGGAGATCTTCCCAAACCGGATGATCAACAAGGCAACGGCAAAGGCGTTTAGCACCGCGTGGTATCAGAAGGCGCCGAAGCACCGCACCGGTGAGCTGCAGAACATCACGAAGTTCTTCCACCCGTTGGACATGGTGGCGGAGTGGAACAGGGTTTACGGACCCCATGGCTTTCTGCAATATCAGTTCGTCGTGCCGTTCGAGGAGGCGGAAGCTTTCCGGCGTTGCCTGGAAATGATCATCAGTTCCGGCCACCTGTCGTGCCTCAATGTGCTCAAGCGATTCGGCCCCGGCAACCCCTCGCCGCTGTCATTCCCCATGCCAGGTTGGACCCTGACTGTGGACTTGCCCATCGAGCACGGGCTGGACAAGTTGTGCGACGCCCTTGATAACGAAGTCGCCGGGGCCGGCGGACGGGTCTACCTTGCCAAGGACTCGCGACTCAGCGCCGCCATGTTCCGGCGGATGTATCCGCGGTTGGACGACTTTCTGGCGGTACGCCGCGAAGTGGATCCAACCGGTATCTTCAACTCCGATCTTGCTCGCCGGCTCGAGCTGAGCAAATCGGCACAGGGAGGTGCGGCATGATCAATGCGGTGGGCGAACCACAGTCGCTGTTGCTACTCGGCGGCACCTCGGACATCGCTTTGGCAATCGCCCGACGGTACGCCCGTTCCGGATTGCGCGTGGTGCTGGCCGCCCGGCCGAGCGAGCGGCGTACGGCTGCAGCGGCCGAACTCATCGGCCTCGGTTGCGAGGTCACTGAAGTCGATCTTGATGCTCGTGATCATGAATCCCATGCTGCGACCATCGAGCTGGCCTTCGGAGGCGGCGACATCGATATCGCCGTGATCGCCTTCGGCCTGCTCGGCGATCCGGAGCAGGCATGGCACAACCCGGACCTTGCTCTTGAGCTTGCGGAGGTCAACTACACGGCGCCGGTACACCTCGGGGTACTGCTGGGTCGGCGCATGCAGGCCCAAGCGCACGGTTGGATTGTGGCGCTGTCCAGCGTGGCGGGTGAGCGGGTCCGCCGCTCGAACTTCGTCTACGGCTCAACCAAGGCCGGCTTCGACGGTTTCTTCATGGGCCTGGGTGAGGCGCTACGCGACTACGGCGTACGCGTTCTCGTCGTCCGGCCAGGTTTCGTCAAGTCCAAGATGACCTCAGGCCTGGACGAGGTACCCCTTGCAGTGACGCCAGACCAGGTAGCCGACGCGGTCGTCGACGGCATCAAAGGCAAACGAGACCTCGTCTGGGTGCCCGGACCACTGCGCGTGGTGATGTCGGGCCTGCGGCACGTACCGCGCCCACTGTTCCGCAAGCTGCCCCTTTAATTCGGGGCGCTCGCGCATCGCGCTTGGAATCCGCCGCCGTCGTCGTCGCTCGCAGAGGAAAGAACGCCTCCACTCGCTCCTCCTCCGTGCGGCGGCGCGCGATTCCCGACGCTCGCGCCCGTTCGATTCGGGCTCTGCGATCTACACCGGCGGTACGCCGTGCCGCCGGCTCGAGAAGTGTCGGTCCTTGGTGGCTGCGGCCGCAAAGCGCGCGATCAACTCGCGGCGTACGTCACGCGGCTCGACGATCCCGTCAACGACCAGCTCACTGGCCAGCCGCAGGATGTCGATGTCGATCTCGTACTCCTTCCGCAGCCGCTCGACGTACGCCGTCCGCTCAGCCTCATCGTTGATCTCGGCGATCTTGTTCGCATAGACCGCGTTGATCGCAGCCTCCGGACCCATCACCGCGATCTTGGCGGTCGGTAGCGCCAGGCAGGCGTCTGGCCCGAACCCAGGGCCACCCATCGCATAGAGTCCAGCCCCATATGCCTTCCGGATGATCAACGAGACTGTCGGTACGGTAGCCTCCGCGACTGCGGTGATCATCTTCGCGCCGTGCCGGATGATGCCTTGTCGCTCCACAGCACTGCCGATCATGAATCCCGGCACGTCGGCCAAGTACAGCAGGGGGATGCTGAACGCGTCGCACTGCCAGATGAAGCGGGCGCCCTTATCGGCCGAATCCACGAACAGTACGCCGCCCTTGACGGCTGGCTGGTTTGCCACGATGCCGATCACTTCGCCCTCCAGCAGCGCGAAGCCAGTCACCAGCTCAGCAGCAAATAGCGGTTTGACCTCGAGAAAGGATCCCTCGTCCACGATCGCTTCGACGACCGTGCGGATGTCGTAGCCAGCGGACTCCTGCGCCGGTACGAGATCATCGGTGAAGTTCCGGGCTGGATCCAGCGGGTCGTAGGTCGGCAGGGGGCTTCGCCAGTTCAGCGGCAAATAGGAAAAATACTGCTTGGCCTGCTCGATCGCGTCTGCATCGTCAGCGGCCAACTGGTCCCCGCATCCTGAGATGGTCGCGTGCATCCGCGCGCCACCCATCTCCTCGAGCGTGACCTTCTCCCCGACCACCATCTCGGCCATCCGGGGCGACCCGAGGTACATCGAGGCATTCGCCTCGACCATGATCACGACGTCGCAGAAGGATGGAATGTACGCCCCGCCGGCCGCGCTCGGGCCGAAGAGGCAGCAGATCTGGGGAACCTTGCCGGACAGCGCCACCTGGTTATGGAAGATCCGACCCGCGCCTCTTCGGCCCGGGAACAGGTCAACCTGATCGGTGATCCGCGCACCGGCCGAATCGATGAACCAGAAGATCGGAAACTCGTCACGTAGTGCTACCTCGGTCATCCGGATGATCTTCTCTACCGTCCGGGCGCCCCAGGAGCCGGCCTTGACGCTTGGATCATTGGCCACTACGAGGGCTGGCCGGCCCTGAACCAGGCCGCGGCCGGTGACAACGCCGTCGGCCGGCAGGTCGTTGGCCAATGCATTGGCGAGCTGGCCGTCCTCCACAAACGTGCAGTCGTCGAAGAGCAGGGCGATCCGCTCCCGTACAAAGAGCTTGTTCGCGCTTGCCAGCTTGGCAACGGCTCGTTCCGTCGGAGCCAGCGTACGGTCACGCGCGGCACTGATTCGGTCCACGATCGATTACTCCACCGGGAGCCCGAGCCGCCGCGCGATCAGGAGCCGCTGTACCTCAGAGGTGCCTTCACCGATCTCGAGAACCTTTGCGTCGCGGTAGAAACGCGCAACCGGGTACTCCTCCATGAACCCGTAGCCGCCGAAGACCTGAGTGGCGATCCGCGTGGCGCTGACGGCGGACTCTGTGGCGTAGAGCTTTGCGATCGCAGCGGCCCTATTGAAATCCCGTGCAGTGGCACCTTGATCATGCATGGCTGCCGCGGCGTACACCAGCTGATGAGCGGCCGAGGCCATCACATCAAGATCAGCAATCTGGAACGCGACGCCTTGTTTGCGGCCAATCGGCACCCCGAATGTGGTGCGCTGCTTCGCGTACTCGGTCGACAGTTCGAGGCAGGCTCGGATGCATCCCAATGCCAGAGCTGCTATCGCGACGCGCCCGCCGTCCAAGATCGACAAGAATTCGCGATATCCCTCGCCACGCTCGCCCAGCAGATGATCTTCGGGCACTCGGACGTCGGTGAAGGTGAGCGGATGGGTGTCTGAGGCGTGCCAGCCAAGCTTCACGTAGCTGGGACCGACGACGAAACCGGGTGTGCCGGTGGGCACCACGATCGCCGAGATTTCGGGCTTGCCATTGTCGCTGGTGCCGGTACGGGCTGTGATCGTGCAAAGAGAAGTGATGTCGGTGCCGGAATTCGTGATGAACTGCTTGCTGCCGTTGATCACCCATTCATGATCACCCAAGGTCGCGCGGGTCCGGGTAGCGCCAGCGTCCGAGCCAGCTTCTGCTTCGGTGAGCCCGAAGGCGGCGAGCGCGCGGCCGGCAAGCAGATCAGGCAACCAACGCGCCCTCTGCTCCGGTGTGCCGAAGTGAGCGATCGGGTTGATTCCCAGCCCCACAGCAGCTTCCAGCGTGATGCCGAGTGACTGGTCCACCTTGCCGATCTCTTCAATCGCAATGCACAGGCTGGTGAAGTCGCCTGCACCGCCGTACTCCTCGGGTCCTCCGAGTCCAAAAAGGCCTAGATCGCCCATCAGCTTGATTGCTTCGAGCGGCGCCTCGTGGGCGGCGTTCCAGCGCTCCACATGGGGTGCGAGATCGCGCGCAGTGAAGTCCGCTACCGCAGCCCGAAAGTCGTTGTGCTCTTCACCGAGCGAGAACGTGCCGGTCATCAGGTTCTTCCCGTCGTCACTGACCTTGTCAGCATAGCTTGACGCTTACGTAAACGTCATGTCTAGACTTCGTCGGAAGGAGCGCACCTGATGAGCGAACGAACCTGGAGCATTTCCGAACTCGCCGAGGAGTTCGACACCACGCTGCGGACCATCCGGTTCTACGAGGACCGCGGGCTGCTGGCCCCAGAGCGGCAGGGCACCACTCGGATCTTCCACGCTCGGGACCGGATACGGCTCCAGCTCATCCTGCGTGGCAAGCGGCTCGGGTTCACCCTCGACGAGATCGCCCACGTGATCAACATGTATGACGAAACTCCCGGCGAGCGCGGTCAGTTGGCCTTCCTGATCGCCGATATCGGCAAGCGTCGCGATGCTCTCGTGGCAAAGCGTCGGGACCTGGACGAGGCGCTGGCCGAGCTAGATGATCTTGAGGAACGCTGCCGGGCCGACCTGGAGCGCATCAGCGGTCACCGGTGAGTGCGGGCTGCACCCGGAACCGACCTATTCCAAGGCGAGGGAGGCGGCGGCGTCCTGCTGGCCCGTGACGTCCCAGAGATGGTGGAGCACATCGTGCAAGAAGTACTGAATGAATGTCAGGACGGTGAACTCCGCACCGTCGGACCTAAACCCACGTCGTGAGTATTGATCGGGCTTGAGCGACTGGATCCGGGCAACGAAACGCTGCGCAGCAGCCTCGAGCTCGTCGGCTACCACCTCAGGGTCCTGCTCTCCGTACTGCTCCCTGATGGCTGTCTCGTCCTGGTCCCAGCTGGAAAAGGTCGGTGTGTCCTCACTGAGCATCTGGGCAAGACGGGCATCGAAAATGCGGTACACGTCGCGGACATGAGCCCCGTACTCCAAAGGCGACCAGACATCCGGCTGTGGGCGTGCCGCGACCGCCGGACTTGAGCGCAGGATCTGAACCCACTCCTCGGCGGCGACGAAGGCGCGCTCAGCGAACTGCGCGGGATCCATGTCACCAGCCGACAGACCGCATTGGTCGCAACGTCGCGTCAGCGTCCAGGTCCAATCCTTGGTGTCCGGTGGAGGTTGCACGGCTAAAGCCTAGTGCGCCTCACTTTCACCAGCCGGTCCATACCGAGACTCATCCGATGTCCACAGGACAGGTGCTTCGGCTGTGGAGAAATTGATCATTTCGGTGCATGAATAAGGCCGTCTTGTGGACAGCCCGGTGGACAACAAAATTCCTCGATTTTCTTTTCTGGATTGGGTTGCGGGGCGCCTGACAAGGCTGTAGAAATCTCTTACGCACTTCCGCAAGGAAGGGCACGACTGGGAAGAACCGAGGATTCGTACGGTGAGGTAACTCGCCGCAGCGGCCGGTGACGGGTCGCTGGGATTCGCCGGGTCGCCTGGTCAGCTGGAGACGTCGCTTAACTCCGGCTAAACAGTGGGCCCCTGCAACTCATACTTGGAGGGGCCCACGCTATTTCTTTTGGGCTTGCTGCTCGCGCAATCGCGCGTGGGGTCCGCCGCCGTCGTCGGCGCTCGCAGAGGAAAGAACGCCTCTGCTCCCTTCTCCTCCGTGCGGCGGCGCGCGATTTGCCGACGCTCGCAGCCACGTGACCGCTCCGTCACCGCGGCGGCGCCGCGATTTCCGACGCTCGCAGCCCACGTGACCGCTCCATCTCCGACCGGCCCCGATTTGCGGTCGCTCGCAGCCTCCACTACTCCTCCTACCGACGATGGGACAGCACTAGAGTGGCGAGAGGCGGGTTTGGACGGGGAGGACGCGTGGGAATCAGCAAGGTGCTAATCGCCAACCGGGGCGAGATCGCCGTCCGCGTGATCCGCGCTGCCGCCGACGCAGGGCTGGCCAGCGTCGCCATCTACGCCGAACCGGATTCCGACTCACTGTTCGTCTCGCTCGCGGATGAGGCGTACGCGCTGGGCGGGGCTACACCGGCGGAGACCTACCTGGACATCGCCAAGATTCTTGACATCGCCGCTAGAAGCGGCGCCGACGCCATTCATCCGGGTTACGGCTTTCTGGCCGAGAACGCCTCGTTTGCCGAGGCTGTACTAGGTGCCGGACTGATCTGGATCGGACCGCCGCCCGCAGCCATCGAGGCGTTGGGCGATAAGGTCCGGGCCCGCCACATCGCGCAAAAGGTTGGCGCTCCTCTGGTGCCTGGCACTCCAGACCCGGTCGACGATGCCGATGCGGTCATCGCCTTTGCGACCGAGCACGGGTTGCCCATCGCGATCAAGGCTGCGTTCGGAGGCGGTGGCAGAGGTCTGAAGGTCGCCCGCGAGATGGATGAGATCCCCGAGCTCTTCGAGTCCGCGACACGCGAGGCGGTCACGGCCTTCGGCCGCGGTGAATGTTTTGTCGAGCGCTATCTCGACAAGCCGCGGCATGTTGAAACCCAATGCCTGGCCGACAGCCACGGCAACGTGGTTGTTGTATCGACCCGAGACTGTTCGCTGCAGCGCCGCCACCAGAAGTTGGTGGAGGAGGCACCTGCGCCCTTCCTCTCCGCCGAACAAACCGAACGCCTCTACGCCTCATCCAAGGCGATCCTCGCCGAAGCCGGCTACGTGGGAGCCGGCACGTGTGAGTTCTTGGTTGGGCAAGACGGGACCATCTCATTCCTCGAGGTCAATACCCGGCTCCAGGTCGAGCATCCGGTGTCAGAGCAAGTCACCGGACTCGACCTCGTCCGTGAAATGTTCCGTATCGCCGAGGGGGAACCGCTCGGATACGAGGATCCTGTCGTTACTGGCCATTCTGTCGAGTTCCGGATCAATGCGGAGGACGCGGGCCGAAACTTCATGCCCGCACCGGGAACACTGACCGCTTGGCGGCCACCGTCCGGGCCCGGCGTCCGAGTGGATGAGGGCTACGCCAACGGCATGACCGTGCCAGGCAGCTTCGACTCACTGATCGCCAAGATCATCGTCACCGGCACGAATCGCAAACAGGCGCTCGAGCGATCACGCCGGGCGCTGCAGGAGCTTGTGATCGAGGGCATGCCGACTGTCGTTCCGTTCCACCAGGCTGTCCTGGAGGATCCCGCCTTTACCGCTGAGGACGGGCACTTCGGCGTACACACCCGCTGGATCGAAACGGAGTTCAGCGGCCAGATCGCGCCCTACGCGGGTGCCCTCGGCGAGGCTCCAGACCCAATACCGCGCTCCAAGGTCGTCGTCGAGGTCAACGGCAAGCGGTTGGAGGTCCTGGTACCCGCAGGCCTTGGGGCTGCCAATGGATCCACGACCGCGGCGAGGTCGAAGAAGCCTGTCAGGCGCCAAAGCGGAGCAGCGACCAAGACGCCTTCTGGCAATGCCTTGACCTCACCCATGCAAGGCACGATCGTGAAGGTGGCGGTCGCTGACGGTGACGTTGTAGAAGCCGGCGACCTGGTCGTGGTACTCGAGGCAATGAAGATGGAGCAGCCCCTGACAGCTCACCGGGGCGGCACGGTGAAGAACCTCAACGCCCAGGTCGGCGCAACAGTGACCAGCGGCTCTACGCTGTGCGAGATCATCGACTCATGACGGCGCGACAGCGCGCATAAGCAACCGGTTGTAGGCTTCGACCGCAGAGCCCCGGTCGGCGGTCTAAAAGGTCAGTAAGAAGACACTGCCACAAGGGGAAACCACAGAAGGCGAAGGCACACTGTGACCCATGGCTGAACTCTTGGTGTTGCTGATTGTGGTGGCACTGATCGTGGGCGGTGTCGCCCTATACCGGCGGTATGCGATCCAGCAGCGCCAAGCCGCCGAGCAAGCGGCACTGGAAACCCAAGTCTCCACATCCAAGCGGGCAGCTGACGAAGATGTCACGAAGTTTGGCGAGGAACTGCAGCGGCTGGACGCCGATGTCGGCGGGCATCCACTTGACGAGGCGATGCAGCAGGACTACCAGCGCGCTTTGGACGCCTACGACAACGCGAAGATGTCGCTGGACGCGGTTACCAGACCCGAGGAAATCCGACACGTTACAGAGATCTTGGAGGACGGACGCTATGCGGTCGCGTGCGTCAAGGCACGGATCGCAGGTGAGCCGCTGCCTGCCAAGCGTCCACCCTGCTTCTTCAATCCCGCGCACGGCCCCTCCTCCCAAGACGTCACATGGGCACCCCCCGGAGGGGTGCCGCGATCAGTGCCAGCCTGTCCCGCTGACGCCGAACGGGTGCTCGCCGGAGCCGATCCCTACATCCGCACCGTGCAAGTCGGCGCCCAGCGCGTTCCCTATTGGGAAGGCGGTCCCGCGTACGCGCCGTGGGCGCAGGGTTACTACAGCCGCTGGAGCGGCAGCGACATGCTCTCCGGCATGCTGATCGGCGGCCTGCTGTTCGGTGGCATGGGCAACATGTTCTCCGGAGTCGGCGAAGGCGTCGGTGATCTCATGGGCGGGATCGGCGAGGGTGCCAGCGACGTCGGAGGCGGCATCGGCGACATGTTCGGAGACATCTTCGAGTAGGGCTACCTGATCAGAGTTGCCCGAAGCTCAGTGAGCGTTTCCGAACAACCGCGATCGATCTTCAAGCTCGCGAGTTCGTCGCCCCGGGTCGCGCCTCGATTGATGATCACTACCGGCCGTTGCTGCTTCGCGTTGTGCCGGACGAAACGCAGCCCGGACATCACGGTCAGTGACGAGCCCAACACAACCATGACCTCGGCACGCTCCAGGAGCGCGTACGCCTCCTCGACTCGCGGCCTCGGAACAGACTCGCCGAAGAACACAACGTCGGGTTTGAGCCGCCCGCCGCAATGCGCACAGCCGATCAGCCTGAACTGCCGCCAATCACGCACGACAGCATCGCCGTCCGGCCGTAGCTCGGCATGCTCCAGAATGTGCGACTCGTCCAGTTGCGGGTTCGCGCTCCTCAATCGACGCTGCAGCTCGCTGCGTGCTGAGCGATCCCCGCATTCCAGACACACAACGCTGGCGATGTCGCCATGGAGATTGATCACGCGGGTACTGCCCGCGGCTGTGTGCAACCCGTCGACGTTTTGCGTGATTACTCCGGTCAGTCCGACCGCTTCCAGGTCGGCCAGGGCGCGATGTCCAGGGTTCGGTTCCGCGCGGCCGATACGGCGCCAGCCGAGATACGAACGGGCCCAGTAGCGCCGCTGCGCGTCGGCGGAGCCGACGAACTCGCTGTACTGCATCGGCGTAGCGCGTATCGAGGTTGGCCCGCGATAGTCCGGGATACCGGAGTCGGTCGACATGCCGGCACCACTGAGGGCGACCCAACTGCGGCCGCGGAGCAGTTCTACGGCCGCCGTGACGGCGGCTAGTGTCACGCAAGAACCGTACCGTGCAAGATCAATACGCAGGAATTCTGCGGTCAGGTACGCATCGCTGCCCAGCGCTCGCGTACCGCTCAGCTGATTGTGCCGGTGCCCTTGAGTCGGCGAGCGGCCTCGGCGATTGAGCCGGTCATCGAGGGATACACGGTGAACGACTCCGACACTTGATCGACGGTGAGCCGCTGCGCCACTGCAATCGCTACTGGGTAGATCAACTCACTGGCCCGCGGTGCAACTACCACGCCACCGATCACGATGCCGGTCACCTTGCGGCAAATCAGTTTGACGAAGCCGTCCCGGCTGGCCTGCATCTTGGCGCGAGCATTCCCCCGCAGCGGCAGGGTCACCACGCGCGCCGGCACTTCACCCGAGTCAACCTGCAGTTGGGTTACTCCCACCGTGGCGATCTCAGGCGCGGTGAATACATTCGACGACACTGTCTTCAGATCCAGGGGAGACACGGCCTCGCCCAACGTATGCCACATGGAGATCCGCCCCTGCATGGCAGCCACTGAGGCGAGCATGAGCACACCGGTGCAGTCCCCCGCCGCATACACGCCCCGTGCCGAGGTACGCGACACCCGATCGACCTCAATGAAGCCACCTCGGTCCAGCTTGACCCCGGCCTCCTCCAGACCGATGCCTGCCGTGTTGGGTATGGACCCGACAGCAAGCAGACAATGTGAGCCGATGACGGTGCGACCATCGGTCAACGTCACGGTGACCTGGTCGCCGTTACGCTCGACCGACTGGGCGCGTGACCGCGACAGCACAGTCATGCCACGCCTGATGAAGACGTCCTCGAGCACCTGAGCGGCATCGGCATCCTCGCTTGGGAGGACCCTGTCGCGTGAGGAGACGAGCACCACCTCACAGCCGAGGGCGTCGTAAGCGCTGGCAAACTCCGCACCCGTCACTCCCGAGCCGACCACGATCAGCCGCTCCGGCAACTCGGTCAGCTCGTACACCTGCGTCCAGGTAAGAATCCGCTCGCCGTCCGGCTTGGCATCCGGGAGTTCCCGGGGATGCGCTCCTGTTGCGACCAAGATCATGTCGGCTGGAAAGGACTGTTCACCGTCTGCAGTCTCGGCGATCACGTGCTCGGGACCAGCAAGCCGGCCGCGGCCGGCTACCAAGGTGACGTTCTCGCGGAGCAGGCGCTCTTCGATATCGCATGATTGTCTTTTGGCAAGATCAAGTACCCGTTGGTTGACCGCCGCCAGATGGACGCTTACGCCCGCGTCGACATCCCCTTGATCAAGAGGTCCAAACCGCATCCCAAGATCGGCCGATTGGCGGACGTCGGTCATCACTTCCGCCGTGGCGATCAAGGTCTTTGAGGGAACACAGTCGGTGAGGACCGCGGAGCCGCCAAGGCCGTCACTGTCAACCAGGGTGACCTCGCCACCCAGCTGGCTGGCGACCAACGCTGCCTCGTAACCGCCAGGACCTCCGCCGACAATCACCACCCGGGTCACCTTCGGCATTCTTCCATCTCGCTGGCGGCGGCCCTGACCAGATAGCCTCGCTGCTGTGCTGTACGCAGCGTACGGGAGCAACCTTGATCCAAGTCAGATGGCCGACCGCTGCCCGCACTCACCGCAGCGCGGCACCGGATGGGTCGAGGGCTGGCGGGTCACCTTTGGTGGCGAGGGCTGGGACGGCGCGCTCCCGACCCTCGTCGAGGAACTTGACAATCAGGTCTTTGTTGCCCTGTACGACGTGACGCCCGGTGACGAGGACGCCCTCGATGAATGGGAGAGCGCGTACACCAATCTGTATCGCAAAGTCCGGGTACGGGTGGCCACGCTCGACGGTGAAGTGACCGCCTGGGTTTATGTGCTGAACGACTTCGAGGGCGGCATCCCGAGCGCCCGGACCATTGGCATTCTTGCCGACGCCGCCGAAGCAGCTGGTGCTCCCGATGACTATGTCGCGGAGCTGCGCTCGCGTCCTTGCGCCAGCGGCTGGTGAGTTCCCACAGCGAGTGTCGACACTAGAGTGCGAGCATGCCTAACGATCGCCTGCCATCCGATCCATACGCGCTTGCCAAGGTCGCTGCTACCGCCATTCTGGAGCGCTTCGAGATCGCGCACCTCGACACCGCTTTCGTGCTGGGATCCGGATGGTCAGCCGCCGCTAATGATCTTGGTCAACCGATGGGCAGTTGCGAGCTGGCCGAGCTGCCGGGCTTCGCACAGCCGACGGTCATTGGCCACGGCGGAGCGCTCCGAATCGCCTCGACGACTACGGGCAAGATCACCGCGATCCTCACCGGGCGTACCCACTTGTACGAGGGTCAGGGAGCGGCTCAAGTTGTGCACGGAGTGCGCGCAGCCATCTGTGCGGGCGCCCAGGTCATCGTGCTGACCAACGGCGCTGGTGGCCTCAATCCGGAGTGGCCACCCGGCTCGACGGTGTTGATCCGCGACCACATCAACCTGACCGGAAGCTCTCCGTTGGTCGGTGCACGTTTCATCGACATGTCAATGGCCTACTCGACACGGCTGCGTGATCTTGCTCGGTCAGTCGATCCAGGACTGCCTGAGGGCGTGTACGTGCAATTCCACGGGCCGCAGTTCGAGACTCCGGCCGAGGTGAGGATGGCGGGTGCGCTCGGCGGCGACCTGGTCGGCATGTCAACCACGATCGAAACCATCGCGGCCCGCGAGCTGGGCGCAGAAGTACTCGGTATCTCTCTGGTCACCAACCTGGCGGCGGGTATCTCATCCGAGCTTCTCAGCCATGAAGAGGTGCTCGAAGCTGGGCAAGAAGCTGCGCCGCGGCTGCGACGGTTGCTCGGGGGAATTGCGGGAGCACTGTGACATCGAGGGCACCGACCCTTTCGGGCGACTTCGCCCGCGTGATAGCCAGCTGGACCGAGCAGGACCCGGATCCGCAGACCCGGCAGCAGGTGGACGATTTGCTGACGGCGGCGGATTCCGGGGACGCCCGCGCTAGGGCCGAGCTGGTCGACGCGTTCTCCTCCCGACTCCAGTTCGGAACGGCTGGACTGCGCGGCGCGCTCGGTCCCGGTCCGAATCGCATGAATCGGGTCGTCGTCGGTCAAGCCGCCGCTGGGCTCGCCACCTACCTTCTTGATCATGGCCTGGCTGGCGGAAAGGTGATCATCGGCTTCGATGCTCGGTACAACTCCGACGTCTTCGCCCGAGACACGGCGGAGATCATTTCCGGTGCCGGCTTCCAGGCCATGATCACGCCAGGGCCACTGCCGACGCCCGTTGTGGCGTTCGGCATCCGCCATTTCGGCTGTGTGGCCGGCGTCGTAGTCACCGCATCGCACAATCCGCCGCAGGACAACGGCTACAAGGTCTATCTCGGGGACGGCTCGCAGATCGTGCCGCCCGCCGACGTGGAGATCTCCTCGAGGATCGATGAGGTTGCCACGCACAGCCTGCACGACGTGCCGCGCTCCCAGTCCTACGCAGTCCTCGGAGAGGAGTTGGTGACCGCCTACCTGGCTCGGATCGCTTCCCTGGTACCGCGAAATGCGCCGCGCGACGTGCGCTGGGTCTACACCCCACTGCATGGCGTGGGCGGCTCGCTGGTCGAACGGGCGGTCGAGGCCTGTGGGTTTCCTAGCGCCCACGTGGTTGCCGAGCAGGCCAACCCCGATCCGAGGTTCCCGACAGTGGCATTTCCGAATCCAGAGGAACCTGGTGCCATCGATCTCGCCCTGGCACAGGCACATGAGATCAGTGCCGATCTGGTGATCGCGAACGACCCGGATGCCGACCGCTGCGCAATAGCCGTAGTCGTCGATGGAGAGTGGCGGATGCTGAGTGGCGACGAGCTCGGTGTGCTGCTTGGCGAGGACACACTGCGGCGCGGGATCCGCGGTACCTACGCATGCTCAATCGTCTCCAGCTCCCTGCTCTCGGCCATGGCGGCGGCGTACGGCCAGCCTTTCGTCTACACCTTGACCGGGTTCAAGTGGATCGGGCGGGTACCTGGCCTGGCGTACGGCTATGAGGAAGCGATTGGCTACTGCATCGATCCGGAAGCGGTTCCTGACAAGGACGGAATCTCCGCGCTGATCATGGTGCTGACCCTAGCGGCCGGCCTCAAGGCCGAGGGACGCAGCATCGCGGATCGGCTGGATGAGATCGCAGGCCGCTACGGGGTCTACCAGACCGACCAGATGTCGGTACGCGTCGAGGATCCCAAGATCATCACGTCAGCCCTGGCCCGGCTTCGGGCACATCCTCCCGGAGTGCTTGCTGGGCAGGCCACCTCGGTGCTCGATCTGGCCCAGGGCACTGATGAATTGCCGCCCACCGACGCGATCTTGATCACCGGCGAAATGATCAAGATCGTGGTCCGGCCGTCCGGCACCGAGCCGAAACTCAAGTGCTATCTCGAGGCGCACCTGGATGTCGCTCGCAGCGCCGACATCGCAGCCACCCGAGCCGAGGCACGATCGATGCTTGCCACGATCCGGTCGGAGATGTCCGCGGCACTGGGACTTTGACACGGGCCTGCCGCGGACACAGCGGACCAGTGCCCTGGAAGGGGAGTTCCTTGGCGCTTGGCGACGTTCAGGTGCGTGCATCGCAAGGCCGACGAGGGAGGGATACCGGGTCGTATGTCGACCGAGGAGAACGCCGCGAGGTGCGTGCCTGGGCGGCGCGAGGCGTCAAGAGATTTCCCTTCCAGGGCACTACGCTGTCGGCATGCTCGGTGCGAGGTGGGCAACCGCACTCAGCGCGGCGCTGGCCACGCCACTGCTGCTGCTCCTAGTTTTCGCCAGACTCGACTATGAGCCGCCATTTGTGCCACTGCTGGCCGATTCGCACGGCACGCCCACGACACTCGGCCGGGCTTTCATGCTCGGAGTCCTGCTGAGCGTTCCGATCGGATTATTGATCAACCTGCTCCCGCGCTTCCGCCGCCCAGAGGGCAGGTCGATGCGATTCATTCCGACCCCAGCGCATGTCGTCGTCGGACTGGCGATGCTCAGCCTCGTCATGCTCACCACAGCCGAGATGAGCCTCAATGAACTCAGGCCTTTCGTGGCGCCGCTCGGCGCGGCTGCGTTCGTTGGCCAGGTCGCATTCCTTCTCGTGGTAGTGGCCTTGCCCGTCACCGTCATGCTCAATCGGCTACCTCGTTTCGCCGCGGCTACCTGGAACGGAAGCTCGCAAGGCCGCGCGGTCGTGTCGGCCAACGTGATCGTCGGTGCGGTCCTGATCCTCTTGATGATCATGCTGCTCAGTGCCTTCGCCCTCGAGGCCACTGCCTGTAGCGTCGGCGTACCGAACTGCGACTGAGCACGCTGAGGACTTTCCCCGGCATATTGGTGGAAATTACCTTCTTTGCGTTAGAATCTGTGGCATCTTTGTGGGGTCACGTGGATTTTTTTGCTCGGGGAAGGAGACCCATGGCCGAACAGACACACGTCCAGGCGTCGGAGGTGCACGACGTCCTTGCGCGACACGTGTTAACCGACGGCATGAAGCTGGTTCTGGATTTGCGACGCAGCCGAGGTAGCCGGCTGGTCGATGCCGAAACGGGAGACCGTTACCTTGACATGTACACGTTCTTCGCCTCGGCTCCGCTCGGGCTGAATCCGCCGGGCATTGCTGATGACCCAACGTTCATCGCCGAGCTGGGCGAAATCGCTGTCAACAAGCCGGCAAATCCTGACATGTACAGCACCGCATACGCGGAGTTCGTCGAGACGTTTGTCCGCGTGCTCGGTGATCCCGCGCTCCCCCATCTGTTCTTCATCGAGGGCGGCGCGCTAGCCGTCGAAAACGCCCTCAAGGTTGCCTTTGACTGGAAGAGTCAAAAGAACGAAGCCGCTGGGCGCGACCGCGACCTAGGCACCCAGATCATGCATCTGACTCATGCCTTCCACGGTCGGAGCGGCTACACCCTGTCGCTGACTAACACCGAACCGCACAAGACGGACCGATTCCCGAAGTTCAACTGGCCGAGGATCGACGTGCCAGCAATCACGCATCCGCTGAGTGATCATCTCGATGAGGTGATCGCCGCAGAAGAACGCGCCCTGCTGCAAGCCGAGCTGGCGTTCGCCGCGAACCCTCACGACATTGCTGCGTTCATTGCCGAGCCGATCCAGGGCGAGGGCGGCGACAACCACATGCGGCCGGAGTTCCTGCAGGCCATGCTCCGGCTCGTGCACGCCAATGATGCGCTGTTCATCCTGGACGAGGTGCAGACCGGAGTCGGCACCACAGGAACGGCCTGGGCCTACCAGCAGCTGGGCATTCAGCCTGATGTCGTCGCGTTCTCCAAGAAGGCACAGATCGGCGGCATCATGGCCGGCGGTCGGGTCGATGAGGTGCCGGACAACGTGTTCAAGGTCTCCGGGCGCATCAACTCCACTTGGGGTGGCGGGCTGGTCGACATGGTCCGGTCGCAGCGAGCTCTGGAGATCATCGAGTCCGAAGGGCTCATCGAGCAGGCGGGACCGAAGGGCGAGCGACTGATCGCCGGACTCGAGATGCTTCGCGATGATTCAGGGCTGATCAGCAACGTCCGCGGTCGCGGTCTGTTCGTCGCTTTCGACCTCGAAAGCCGCGAGGAGCGAGACGCCGCGGTTACCGATCTCCGGGTGGAAGAGCGAGTCATCGTACTGCCATGCGGCGAGCGTTCCATCCGCTTCCGTCCCGCGCTATCAGTGAGTCAAGATGAGATTGACGAGGCCCTCGGAGCTACTCGCCGCTCCGTGGTACGCATCGCCAGCAAGGAGCTGCAGTACTCGTGAATGAAGTTACGTCCCGCAGAACCCACGGACGTCGCGGGTTGGTGACCTCGATAGTCGACGGCGTACCAGTGTCTGGTGGCCATACGCTGCCGAGCACAAATCCGGCGCGCCTTGACGAGGTAGTCGGTGAGGTGTCCTTCGGCGACGCCTCCACCTTCGTCAGGGCGGCCGAGTCAGCCAAGAAGGCGCATGAAGAGTGGGCCGCGATACCCGCGCCGATCCGGGGCCGCGCGATCGCCCACATCGGCCGTCTGATCGAGGACAACGCGGAGGCACTCGCAAAGCTGGTCACGGCCGAGATCGGCAAGCCGTACGCCGAAGCGCTGGGTGAGGTGCGCGAGATCATCGACACCTGTGACTTCTTCCTCGGCGAAGGTCGCCGACTCTACGGGCAGACTGTGCCGAGCGAGATGCCGGACAAGCAGCTGTTCACTTTCCGGCGGCCGGTGGGCACAGTTGCGGTGATCACTGCTGGAAACTTCCCGGTAGCAGTGCCGGCCTGGTACATCGTGCCGGCACTGTTGGCGGGCAACACGGTCGTGTGGAAGCCTGCCGAATACTCAGCAGTCAGCAGCGCAGCGTTTCACGAGCTCTTCGTCCGAGGAGGCGGGCTTCCGGACGGGGTTTTCAATGTCGTGCACGCGGACGGCCCCGCGACCTTCTCTGGGTTGGAGCAATCGCTGGAGGCAGGGCTCCTCGACAAGGTCGGTTTCACCGGATCGTCCGCAGTCGGCCGCGAGATTGGTGCGTTGACCGGGCGACATCTGCAGACCGCGTGCTTGGAGCTGGGTGGCAAGAATCCGCTGCTCGTCACACCGAGCGCTGATCTTGATCTTGCGGTAGAGGGTGCGCTCTTCTCCGGTTTCGGCACCGCCGGCCAGCGCTGCACCTCGCTTGGCACGGTCATCGTGCACGAGTCAGTGCATGATCAGTTCCTGGCGCGGTTCAATGCGGCTGTGGCTGGCGCCAAGGTGGGCGATCCGACGCAGGAGGTGCTCATGGGCCCCATGATGGATGCGAAATTCGCGGGGCGTTTTGAGGACTTCCTGGATTGGATACAGCCGCATCACGCGGTCCAGGCGGCGTCCGGCAAGATCACGAAAGACAACCCGCGGGATGGCTTCGTTGGTGACCCGAGCACAGGGCTGTACTACCACCCGGTGGTGATCGACGGTGTACGCCCCGGTGACCGGATCTTCATGGAGGAGACCTTTGGCCCAATCGTCGGGATTGCCAGCTACCAGTCGCTGAACGAGGCGATCGAGATGGCGAACGCTCCTGGCTACGGCCTTTCCTCCTCTATCTACACCACCGATCCCAAGGATGCATTCACCTTCCGTGACAAGATCAGCGCCGGCATGGTGTCGATCAACAACTCGACGTCCGGCGCCGAGGCGCATCTGCCGTTCGGGGGCAACGGCAAGTCGGGTAACGGGTCCCGCCAGTCCGGCGTTTGGGTGCTGGATCAGTTCACCCGCTGGCAAGCGATGAACTGGGACTACTCCGGCCGGCTGCAGAAGGCTCAGATGGACATCGTCGAGCTCACCCCGGACACCTCCTTCCGCCTCTAGAAATCTTGATGGACCCGCTGGACCGTCACTTCCGGGACTCCCTCGCCGAGTTGTCATCGGTGGTCACCACGGGAACCACCGACGCGGACAGGTCGGGGTGGTGGTGGGAGCTGTTCACCGCGCAGGCAACTAGTCGGCACTTGGATTTCGTGGCACGAGAATTGCAGCGCGAAGGTCGCGGGTTCTACACCATCGGTTCGGCTGGTCATGAGAGCAATGCCATGGTCGCGATGGCCTTGCGTACCACCGATCCGGCCTTGCTGCACTACCGCTCGGGAGGGTTTTACGTCGCTCGCGCCCATCAGGTGCCGGGAACCACGCCCGTCCGAGATGTGTTGCAGGGGCTCATGGGGTTGGCAGATGAGCCGATTGCCGGCGCTCGGCATAAGGTCTTCGGCCATCCCGACCTGGCTGTCATCCCGCAAACCTCGACGATCGCCTCCCATCTCCCGAGGGCAGTCGGTCTGGCAGTCGCGCTGCACCGAGCCCACCGGCTCAAGGTGGACTGCGAGTGGCCCGAGGACGCGGTGGTGTTGTGCTCGTTCGGAGACGCCTCAGCGAACCACTCCACCGCCGCCGGCGCCATCAACACCGCTCTCGCCACGGCCTATCAGGGCCTGCCGGTGCCGATCTTGTTTGTCTGCGAGGACAACGGCTTCGGCATTTCGGTGCCGACGCCGACCGGCTGGATCGAGGCGGCATACGGGTCTCGGCCGGGCCTGGGGTACCTGTCGGCTGATGGCGCTGACCCGGCGGCGGCGTGGCCGGCGATCCTGGCGGCCGTCAACACCGTGCGCGAACAGCGACGACCGGTCTTCCTCCACCTGCGGACCGTACGCTTCGGAGGCCACGCGGGCAGTGACGCCGAGATCAGCTATCGCAAACCGCGGGAGCTCGAGGCGGACTATGCACGTGACCCGCTCTCAGCCACGGCACTGCGCCTGTGTGGGACCGGCACCACCACAGACGAGATCCTGGCCTGCTACAACGCCATCCGCCAACAGATTGACGACGAGGTCGAACGGCTCGCAGCCGACGCCCAACTCAGCTCGGCGGCCGAGGTCATGGCACCCATTGCGCCTCGGAAACCGGCCCAGGTCGCGGAGACGGTTCGCGCACTGAATATGCGCCCTGAGCCCGTCGAAGGGCGTACCCAAGCTGAGCCTGCAGATCCCCGGCCGCGTACCCTCGCTGAGTCGATCAACGCCACGCTGGACGACGTGCTCGCTGCCGACCGCCGAGTGATCATCTTCGGCGAGGACGTTGGAGTCAAGGGTGGGGTCTATGGCGTCACGGCGCGTCTTGCCCGGAAATATGGAACGGCTCGGGTCTTCGACACACTGCTCGACGAGCAGGCAATTCTCGGCCTTGGGCTGGGTGCCGGGCTCGCCGGCCTGATCCCGATCCCCGAGGTGCAGTACCTCGCTTACCTGCACAACGCTGAGGATCAGCTCCGCGGCGAGGCTGCCACGCTGCCCTTCTTCTCACGTGGCCGCTTCACCAACCCGATGGTCGTCCGAATCGCCGGCCTTGGCTACCAGAAAGGCTTCGGCGGACACTTTCACAACGACAACGCTGTGGCGGTGCTGCGCGACATTCCCGGGCTGGTACTGGCCTGCCCAGCGCGCGCGGACGACGCAGCTGCGATGTTGCGGACCTGTGTCGCTGCTGCCATAACCGACTCGACGCTGTCAGTCTTTCTCGAGCCAATCGCGCTGTACCACCGGCGGGATCTCTACGAGGCTGGCGATCAAGCGTGGCTGGCTGCTGACCATGACGAGCACGTGCCGATCGGACGGGCGCGGGTGTACCTGCGCCCTGAGCCCGTCGAAGGGCGCGCTTCGACAAGCTCAGCGCACATCACAGTATCGGCAGCACTGACGATGATCAGCTTTGGGAACGGAGTGCCGATGAGCTTGCGGGTGGCCCACCGACTTGCGTCCAGAGGCGTCGCTGCGCAGGTGCTGGACCTGCGCTGGCTGGCTCCACTCCCGGTCGAGGACATACTCGCGGCAGCCCGATCGACGGGCAGAGTCCTGGTGGTCGATGAGACCCGGCACAGTGGAGGCGTGGGTGAAGGTGTTGTCGCTGCTTTGGTCGAGGGCGGCTTCACGGGCCCGATCCAGCGGGTAGCCAGCCAGGACAGCTTCGTGCCATTGGGCACTGCCGCTGCACATGTGCTGCTCAGCGAGGAAGAGGTCGAAAAAGCCGGCCTGAGACTGGTTAGCAACTCTCACACCGGAGAGATGGAGGCAAATCGATGAGCCGAACGGGACCGCTCGAGCTTCTTGGCATTGATCATCTTCTCAGTGAGGAGGAGCGTGACATCCAAGCCACTGTTCGGGAATTCGTAGAGCAGCGGGTCAAGCCGAACATCGCCGACTGGTTCGAGCGCGGGGATCTTGATCTTGGCCTGATGCGCGAGGCCGGTGCTCTCGGATTGCTCGGCATGCACCTGCAGGGCTACGGCTGCGCCGGGGCGAACGCCGTCTCGTACGGGCTGGCCTGCCTCGAGCTGGAGGCTGGCGACTCCGGCGTACGCAGCATGGTGTCGGTGCAGGGTTCCCTTGCCATGTTTGCGATTTGGAAGTTCGGAAGCGAGGAGCAGAAGACCACCTGGCTGCCCCGGATGGCCACGGGCGAGGCTATCGGCTGCTTCGGGCTGACCGAGGCCGACTTCGGCTCCAACCCGGCGGGAATGCGCACGCGCGCCAAGCGGGACGGCGATGACTGGGTGATCAACGGCACCAAGATGTGGATCACCAATGGGTCGGTTGCCGACGTCGCGATCGTGTGGGCGCAGACCGATGACGGGATCAGAGGCTTTGTTGTCCCGACCGACACTCCCGGCTTCTCAGCCCCTAAGATCACCAAGAAGTTGTCGCTGCGAGCCTCCATCACCTCGGAGCTGGTGCTCGAGGATGTGCACCTGCCCCGTGATGCCGTGCTCCCCGAGGCGACTGGCTTGCGTGGGCCACTGTCCTGCCTGAACGAGGCGCGATTCGGCATCGTGTTCGGTGTCCTGGGCGCAGCGCGAGACTGCCTGGAAACTGCGATCGACTATGCAATCTCCCGGGAGGTTTTCGACCGCCCGCTTGCCTCCTTCCAGCTGACCCAGGCGAAGCTAGCGGACATGACACTGGAGCTGCAGAAGGGGTTCTTGCTGGCGCTGCACCTCGGACGGCTCAAAGATGATCATCGACTGGACCCGCAGCAGGTCAGTCTGGGCAAGCTCAACAACGTGCGGGAAGCCCTGTCCATCGCGCACGAATGCCGGACCATCCTGGGCGCCAATGGCATCACCTTGGAGTATCCAGTGTTGCGCCACGCCAACAACCTGGAGTCGGTACTGACCTATGAAGGGACCTCGGAAGTGCATCAACTGGTGATCGGTCAGGCCTTGACCGGCGAGAACGCCTTCACCTGACCAACGCACTATGACAGGCGGCCCGCTTCGCCGACTGCAGGAGCGCGCGGCTGTTCTGCGTGGATGGTCTCGTCGCTGTTCGCGAGCGACGAAGGAGGCGAATCTGGCGGATCGCCTGTCAGAGTGCAATTGGATCCGAATCAGTGATGGGTCAGCTCGGCCCGGATCTTGCGCCGGGACTCCGCGAAGAGCAAAGACTCGACCAGCACGGCACACGCCACGAGGAACGCCACCACGCCCAGTTGGACCAGTGCCGGCGTCTCAGCGATCAAGGGAATGGTGAGCAACAGCACACCCGCCGCCGCCAGGCGTACCACCGACACTGTGTGCACGGTAAGCCACTTGAAGACCACATGGCCCAGCAGATAGATGACAACGCCGCCGACCAGGGCCGCTAGCGCCACGCTGGGCAACGGATCGGTCAGGCTGTGCTCACTGCTGTCGCTGACATACAACAGCACCTCCTTCAACCCAAAGGCCACCAAGACGATGCCGAGCATGAGCGGCAGGTGCGCGAAGGAGTAGGCATTGCGCCCCAGCCGGGCCCGGGTCTCCACAGGCTCCGTGGCCAGGGCATGCTCGCCCAGCAGCGCACTGACGTCGAAGTAGGCCCACCACAATGCCGAGGCCAGGATCAAGCCCAGCACTGAGGCGGCGATGATGACCCACGTGATGGGTTCCTTGGCCACTCCGACACCAATGGCGACGATCGACTCGCCGAGCGCGATGATGATGATCAAGCCATGGCGTTCAGAGAAATGTCCCGGCGAGGGCAGCCGCCATCCTCTGAAGCCACCCAGGGCGGTCCCTACATAATCGGCGAGCAACGCGAGCATCCATAAGCCCGTCTGCGGCCATCCCTGGAACTGCGACGCCATCAGCAGAAGCACACTGCTCGCGGCGACGCTGAGCGCGAACCGGAGCACCTGTCTCCGGAATCCGGCATCCTCCCGAGAAATGATCAAGTACATGACGAGATGCATGGCGCGGAAGATGAGGTAACACACCGCTAGTACCACGGGTCCGGACAATCCGCCGGGCAGGTCGTCGAAGGCCTCGGGGATGCAGAGCGCAAGGACGAACATCGCTGCCATGCCAGCGAGAATGGCCAGCTGGATGGGTCGTTCCTCGGCGCTGGCCACATTGGCCAGCCAGGCGTACGCGGTCCAGGCCCACCACAGCAGCATCATCACCAGAGCGCCCCGGAGGATGCCGTGCCAACTCAGCTCGTCAGCCATGAATGCGGTCACCTGGGTCAGAGCAAAGACGAACACCAGGTCAAAGAACAGCTCCAGTGGCGTAACAGTGGCCTGCTCTTGGTCCTGGCGCATGAGTTGGCGACCTGACGGCACGGCAACATTCTGCTACGACGGCGCTTCAGGGCCCTATGCGAATGCGTCCTGATCCTGTCGAAGGGCTGCCGGCCGCGGGCTTCGACAAGCTCAGCCCGCATAAGATCGCGAGTATGACAACGCGGGAACTCTCACCGCGGTCCGCGGAGCCACTCCCTGCGCATCTGACCGAGGCAACCGCGGACGAGTCTTCATTGCGACGCTTCTTACTTGGGCTGCCCGGCGTGGATCCGGTCGGGATCGAGCTGCGGGCTGCCGGGCTTGCGACGCGTTCCATCAAGCGGGCGTCCAAGCTGGCAGCGATCGACTTGGCGATCTCCATGGTGGATCTCACCACGCTGGAAGGTGCGGATACGCCCGGGAAGGTGCGCAACCTGGCGCGGAAGGCGATGCTGCCAGATCCGGACTATCCGGAGACCCCGCGTACGGCGGCCATCTGCGTCTACCCGGACATGGTGCCCACCGCTGTCGCGGAGCTGGAAGGGTCCGGCGTCAAGGTCGCATCGGTCGCCACTGCCTTTCCGGCTGGCCGTTCCAGCTTGGAGGTGAAGCTGGCCGATACCAAGATCGCGGTCGAGGGTGGCGCCGATGAGATCGACATGGTGATCGATCGAGGTGCATTCCTGGCGGGCCGCTACGGGACGGTTTTCTCCCAGATCGTTGCCGTCAAGCAGGCGTGCGGCGAGGCTCGGCTGAAGGTGATTCTGGAAACCGGTGAGCTGGCGACCTACGACAACGTACGCCGTGCC
This sequence comes from uncultured Actinomycetota bacterium, assembly GCA_963840505.1. Taxonomy (GTDB): domain Bacteria; phylum Actinomycetota; class Actinomycetes; order Propionibacteriales; family Propionibacteriaceae; genus Microlunatus. The sequence continues at coordinate 508,594 of CAWIZB010000016.1, read as the reverse complement.
TCCTGGCTCGCGCTGCTCGCGGGCGGTGACTTCATCAAGACCTCCACCGGCAAGATCTCGCCGGCCGCCACCTTGCCCGTCGTACATGTGATGCTGCAGGCAGTCAAGGACTGGAAGGCTGAGACGGGTGAGCAGCGAGCAGTGAAGCCGGCGGGCGGCATCCGCACGGCCAAGGATGCAATCCGCTATCTGGTGGCGGTACACGAAGTGGCGGGCCCAGAATGGCTCGATCCCTACTACTTCCGGTTCGGCGCCTCATCGGTGCTCAACGACTTGATCATGCAACGCCGGGCCCAGTTGGACGGCCACTACTCCGGCGCTGACTACGTGACCGTGGACTGAAAGAAGTTTGATCATGGAATGGGAATACTCCCCGGCGCCCGAGTCGAGTGCCATCGCCGCTATCAAGGACCGCTATCTGCCGCTCATTGATGGGACCTTCGTGGAGGGCGGCGGCGAGGATCGCGACACCATCAATCCCGGTACCGGTGAGAAGCTGTCCACCGTCTCGACAGTCAATGCCGCCGACATTGACAGGGCGGTCAAAGCCGCCCGCCGAGCATTTGAGAATGTCTGGTCACGTATGCCCGGCGCCGAGCGCGGCAAGTACCTCTTCCGGATCGCGCGAGGGATCGCCGAACGGTCGCGCGAGCTCGCCGTTGTGGAGACCCTCGACAACGGGAAACCGATCAGGGAGACCAGGGATTTCGACGTTCCGACCACGGCGCAGCACTTCTTCTACCACGCCGGCTGGGCTGACAAGCTGCAACACCTCGGCCTGGGACCCTCGCCGCAACCGCTGGGTGTGGCCGGGCAGGTGATCCCTTGGAACTTCCCGCTCTTGATGGCCGCGTGGAAGATCGCGCCGGCCCTGGCTGCGGGCAACACTGTGGTGATCAAGCCAGCCGAGACAACGCCGCTGTCGATCTTGGTGCTGGGCGAGATCATCGCCGATGCCGATCTGCCACCGGGAGTAGTGAACATCATCACCGGAGCGGGCGAAGTGGGATCGACACTGGTGACTCACCCCGGCATCGACAAGGTCGCCTTCACCGGCTCCACAGCCGTCGGCCGCCGCATCCAGCGTGAGCTGGCCGGCACCGGACGCAAGATCACCTTGGAGCTCGGCGGCAAGGGAGCCAACATCGTCTTCGAGGACGCGGCGCAGGACCAGGCCGTCGAGGGCCTTGTCAGCGGCATCTTCTTCAATCAGGGACAGGTGTGCTGCGCAGGATCCCGACTGCTGGTGCAGGAGTCGATTGCGGAGGAGTTCGTCGAGCGACTCAAGCAACGAGTCGAGACACTGCGGGTCGGCGACCCGATGGACAAGAACACCGATGTGGGCGCGATCAACTCCGAGGCTCAACTGGGCCGCATTACCGCGCTGATGGACGCCGGGATCGCCGAGGGCGCGGACCTCTGGTCCTCCTCGTGCCCACTGCCGAAGAATGGCTACTACCTCTCCCCCTCCATCTTCACCAACGCGACTCCTTCGATGAGGATTGCCCGCGAGGAGATCTTCGGGCCGGTACTCACCACGATGACGTTCCGGACACCCGATGAAGCCGTCACCAAGGCCAACAACAGTCCGTACGGCCTATCGGCGGGCGTATGGACGGAAAAGGGGTCCCGGGCCATGGGTATGGCGGCGGCGCTCCGGGCGGGCGTGATCTGGGACAACACCTTCAATCGCTTCGATCCGGCAGCCAGCTTTGGCGGCTACAAGGAGTCGGGCTTCGGCCGCGAAGGGGGACCGTCGGGTCTCGCCGCTTACTTAGATACCGACGATGAGGTGGTGGTGAAGTGAGCCACTGGCGGTTTACAAGCAAGGGGGGCGACCCCCTTGAACCCCCGCGGCGCGCGCAACAACACACGGGAGCGCGCCCAATGACCCACTTAGCGGTGTCGAAGACCTACAAGCTCTTTATCGGCGGCGCCTTCCCGCGTTCGGAATCCGGCCGTACCTACCAGGCGCGCGACAACAAGGGCAACTTCATGGCCAATGCTGCGCTTGCCTCGCGTAAGGACGTTCGCGATGCCGTGGTGGCAGCTCGCAAGGGTTACGCCGCTTGGTCGAAGGCCACCGCGTACAACCGGGGTCAGGTGATCTACCGGATCGCCGAAATGCTGGAGGGCCGTCGCTCCGAGTTCGTCGAACTGATCATGATCAGTACCGGCGCCTCGGCCAAGATCGCCACCGCTGAGGTTGATGGCGGCAATCGATCGGCTCGTGCACTATGCCGGCTGGACCGACAAACTGGCCGCTGTGCTTGGGAGTGCCAACCCGGTGTCGAGCCCTTACTTCTCATACTCCGCTCCCGAACCGACCGGCGTTGTCGGAATTCTTGCGCCAACCGGATCGCCGCTGCTGGGCTTGATATCGGTGCTGGCGCCAGTGATCACCGGGGGCAATGCGTGCGTGGTAATCGCTGCCGACCAGGATCCCTGCGTCGCGATCACCTTCGCTGAGGTCGTCGCGACCTCCGACGTAACGGCAGGAGTGATCAACATCCTGACCGGAAAGGTCACCGAAATGGCTCCACACCTCGCAGCCCATGCAGACGTCAACGCGCTCGATCTCACCGGCGCCAATGCAGAGCTGCGGAAATCGCTCGAACAGGCTGCGGCCGAGACCGTGAAACGTGTCTACGTGCCCAAGGCTGTTCCTGACTTCGCAGCTGCGCCGGGCACCGCGAGACTGCGCGCCTTCCTCGAGATCAAGACAGTGTGGCATCCGACCGGTGCCCTCTCACTGTCGGGAGGCAGCTCTTACTAGGCGGCGAGCTGAGTGAGGAATAGCTAAGGGCCCGCGCGAGTTCCGGCCAGCATGACCATTGATGGAGTCAAGACCATAGGGCTGATCGGCGCCGGGCACATCGGTAGCCAGGTTGCCCGCGCAGCAATCGCCAGCGGCTACGACGTGGTGATCAGCAACTCACGAGGACCTGAGACGCTTACCGACCTTGTGTCTGAGCTGGGTCCGCGAGCCCGTGCCGGCACCAGCGAGGAGGGCGCAGCGGCCGGCGATCTCGTGGTTGTCGCGATCCCGCTGAAAGCAATCGGCGACGTTCCCGCCGAGCCACTCGTCGGCAAGGTCGTGATTGATACGAACAACTACTATCCGCGGCGAGATGGCAACATTGCTGCCCTTGATGATGACCGCATGACCAGCTCTGAGCTGCTCCAGGCCCGGCTACCCGGGGCCCACGTGGTGAAGGCGTTCAACCACATCTACGCTGCCCAGATCACGACCGATAACACACCGCCGGGTACCCGGAACCGACGAGCGCTGGTGATCGCCGGGGACGACGCGGATGCAAAAGCCAAGGTGGCCGAGCTGATCGACGGTTTCGGTTTCGACGTGGTTGATGCCGGTCCGCTGGCTGAAAGCTGGCGCATCCAACCCGGTACACCTGGCTACGTCCAGCAGCTGGGCGCCGAAGAACTGACTGCCGCCCTGGCTGCTGCCGAACGCAGTAGCTAACAGGACGGGAACCTGCCGAGCCCACTCCGCCTCAGTTGGTTGGACTATGCCGCAGCTGACGATGGCGCAGAGTCCAACCAGGTGATGCTGAGTGAACCTCAGCGCTCGATAGGAGCCCATTCTGGGCCGGTTTCGCCGAGAGTCTCGTCGAGCTTGGCGAATAGTGGGGTCGGCTGCTGTAGCGGCGTTCCTGCTGTGATGGGCTGAGACTCCCACCGCGCTTGCTCGCCGGCGTAGTCGCCCATGATCACCGGGTAGTCAGGCCCGCCCTCTTCGGTGACATCGCGGATTTCCGGTTCGGCCGCCCAGACTCCGCTGCCGCCAAGGGCTTCGTGAATCCTCTGTGCAGCGTGCGGCAGGAATGGAGTCAGCAGCGTGTTGGCGTCCGAGACGACTTGTAGCGCGGTGTGCAGAACCGTGTCGCGGCGCTCGGGATTGTCTTTGAGCTTCCAAGGCTCGGTGTCTGAGATGTACTTGTTCGCAGCGCCGACCACCCTCATGGCTTCAGTGATCGCGAGCTTGGAGCGATTGCGCCCCAGCAGCGTACCCACGGTGTCGAACGCATTGCGAGAAGCGCGCAACAGCTCATGATCAACATCGAGGAGCGTACCGGGCGTCGGGACGGCCCCATTGTTTCGGTACGCCATGGAGATCGAGCGGTGCACGAGGTTGCCCCACTCGTTGGCCAGCTCGAAGTTGGTGCGTCGTACGAACTCGTCCCAGGTGAAGTCGGTATCGGTGGTCTCCGGACCGGCGACTGCAATGAAGTAGCGCAGTGCGTCGGGCCCGAAGTCGCGTAGGAAATCACCGACGTAGATGACCTTGCCGCGGCTGGTTGAGAACTTCGAGCCGCTCATGGTCAGGTACTCACTGGACACGAGCTCGTCAGGCAACCGAAGCTCACCGAGCGGCCCGACCGTGCCGCCATGATCACCTTCGCCGTTGTGACCGAGCAGGATGCCGGGCCAGATCACCGTGTGGAAGACGATGTTGTCCTTGCCCATGAAGTAGTAGCCGCGCGCGTCCGGGTCGATCCACCACTGCTGCCAGGCGTCCGGGTCGCCGGTGCGCCGCGCCCACTCCACAGATGCCGAGAGATAGCCGATGACGGCGTCGAACCAAACGTAGATTCGCTTCATCGGTTGGTCGCGCCACCCGTCCAGCGGTACCGGCACACCCCAGTCAAGATCACGGGTAATTGCTCGCGGCCGCAGATCCTTCAGCAGGTTCTGGCTGAACTTCAACACATTGGGGCGCCAGTCGGTACGGTCGCCCAGCCACTTGCCGAGCGAACCTGCCAGCGCCGGGAGGTCAAGGAAGAAGTGCTCGGTCTCGATGAACTTCGGCGTCTCTCCATTGATCCGGGATTTTGGGTTGATCAGGTCGATCGGGTCGAGCTGGTTGCCGCAGTTGTCGCACTGATCACCACGCGCGCTCGGATAGCCGCATATCGGACAGGTGCCTTCGATATACCGGTCGGGCAAGGTCCTTCCAGTGGACGGGCTCACCGCACCCATCGCGGTCTTCGGTACTAGGTAACCGTTCCGGTGCAGGCCAAGGAAGAGGTCCTGAACGACCGCATAGTGGTTGAGCGTGGTGGTCCGAGTGAAAAGGTCGTACGACAGGCCGAGGCTGCGCAGATCCTCTACGATCACCCGGTTGTACTTGTCAGCCAGCTCGCGATTGCCTAGGCCCTCGCGCTCGGCCTGGACCAAGATGGGTGTCCCATGCTCGTCTGTCCCAGAGACCATCAAAACGTCGTGTCCACTCATCCGCATGAAGCGCGCGAAGATGTCTGAGGGAACCCCGAAGCCTGAGACGTGGCCGATGTGGCGCGGGCCGTTGGCATACGGCCAGGCCACGGCGGCCAAGACACGCGAAGTCATGGGCTAAACCCTAGCCGGGCGCAACAGGAACCCGTCCCGATGTTCACCGACGTGCGCCTTGATCAAGCCATTGCGATACGCGCAACCAGCGCCTTGCGTACTTCATAGGGCGCGAAGACACTCTTGGCCGCGTTGATCCCAAGCCGGCGTACGTCCTCAAGCGCGTAGTCGAATGCCTCCGCGAGCAGGGCGAACTCCCCGCTCAAGGTGGTCGCGCTCATCAGCCTGTTGTCGGGATTGACCGTCACGCGGAATCCAAGCCGATCCAGGCTCTGGATCGGATGCGCCTGGATCGAGGCCACCGCGCCGGTCTGCACATTGGAGGACGGGCACATCTCGAGCGGGATCTGCTCATTGAGTACATAGCCGGCGAAGTCCCCGAGCAGCGCGCGCCCGTCTTCGTCCTGCTGAATGTCTTCGATGATCGCGACGCCGTGACCAACCCGGTTCGCCCCGCAGACCTGCACCGCCTCGCAGACAGACTCACACCCATCCGCTTCGCCGGCGTGAATCGTGTAGTAGGCGCTGTGACGCCGCAGCAACTGAAAGGACTCTAGAAACCGCGACGGCGGGTAGCCCTTTTCCGGTCCGGCTATGTCGAAACCGGCCACGCCGTCGTAGCGGTAGTGCAGTGCAAGTTCGGCAGTGTCGCGCGTCGGTTCCGCCTGTCGCATTGCGGTGAGCAGTTGCCGGACTTCGATCTCGTGCCCGCGCACTCGGCACGCCGCCATCCCCTCGGCCATGCCGTCACGAACAGCTTCGACGGCCTGCGCCACGGTCAATCCCGCCCTCAGATGCTGCTCCGGGGCCCAGCGCGCCTCGCCGTAGATGACTCCATCGGCGGCCAGGTCCTGCACGAACTCTGCAGCGACCCTGCGCAGACTCGCCGCTGTCTGCATGACAGCGATGGTGTGATCGAAGGTTTCCAGGTAACGCACCAAAGACTTCGAGTCAGCCGACTCGGCGAACCACCGACCAAGATCATCAGCATTGTCAGCGGGCAACGAGTGCCCGACCTCGGAAGCCAGTTCGATGATCGTCTGCGGCCGCAGCCCACCATCAAGATGATCATGGAGTGACACCTTGGGGAAGGCCTGCAGCGCTTCCAGGTCAAGGCTCATGATCGGCCCGGCTCCAGGTTGTCGGGCCCAAAGGCCTGCGGCAGCAGCTCACCCAACGGCAGGATGCCTAAGGGGGTATCGACCAGGCACTCGCCACCCCCATGCTCCCAGAGCAGCTGACGGCAGCGGCCACATGGCATGAGAACCGCGCCGCTTCCATCAACGCAGGCAAGTGCGACCAGCCGACCACCTCCGCTGCCGTGCAGCGCCGATACCAACCCACACTCCGCGCACAGGCCCAACCCGTACGAGGCGTTCTCGACGTTGCAGCCGGTCACCACGCGGCCGTCGTCAACCAGTGCAGCAGCACCGACCGGGAAGGCGGAGTAGGGCGCGTACGCGTGCTGGCTGGCGTCCCTCGCGGCGGCACGCAGCCGGTCCCAGTCGACGGATTGGGGCGCTGCCGCGGCTTCTTCGCCAGACATCCTCACTTCTCGAACGGGATGCCGTCGGCGGCTGGAGGTCTGACCCGGCCCACCAACCCCGCTACGGCGATGATCGTGGCGACGTACGGCAAGATCAACAGGAACTGGCTCGGCATCGGCGTACTCAATGTTTGCAGCTGAGACGCCATCTGAGTGACGAAGCCGAAGAACAGGCACATGATCGATGCCCAGACCGGATGCCAGCGGCCCATGATCACTGCCGCGAGTGCGATGAAGCCGTTGCCGACGGTGAACTCCTTGGTGAACGAGCCGGTTGAGGCGAGGGTGAAGAATGAGCCACCGAGCCCTCCGAACACACCGCCCGCCAATACCGCTGACCAGCGGATTCCCCGGACACTGATACCTACCGTGTCGGCCGCCTCGGGATGCTCGCCGGTGGCTCGGATGCGCAGGCCCCAGGTGGTCCGGTAGAGCACCAACCAGACCAGGGCGACCGAGATTGCTGCCAGATAGGCCAGGATGTTCTGTTCGAAGAGCACGCGGCCGAAGAACGGGATCTGCGAGAGGCCTGGAATTGGTATCGGCTCGAGCACCGGCGCAGAGTTGTACTTGATCGACGCAGGCTGCACCAGCTGATCAAAAAGGAAGCCAGTGAGCCCAATTGCGAGCAGGTTGAGCACGACACCCAACACCACCTGATTGACTAGGTAGTTGATCGAGAACAAGGCCAGCAGCGCAGCCATGGCTAGGCCCGCCAGCACTGCCGCGATCATGGCCGCCGGCACCGACTGGGTGAGACTTCCGACCACAGCGGCGGTAAAGGCTGCCGAGAGGAACTGGCCCTCAATTGACACGTTGACGATTCCCGAGCGTTCGCACAACACCCCACAGAGCGCACCAAAGACCAGAGGTGTCGCGAGCGACAAGGTGCCGGCGAATTGGTTGCTGACCGGGAAAGGCAAATCGCGACCAGACGCCGCCCAGGTCAGGAAGCCCATGACGACAGCCAGCGCAGCCACGGCACCCGCCAACACCGGCCACCGCCCGCTCATCCTGCCGGACAGGTAGCCGACCGCGGCCGCAAGGCAGAGCAAGGCACAGACCAAGACCGTGGTGAAACCAGGCAATGTCACCGTTGGCAGTTGGACCGCGTCAAAGGCGTCGGATAGAGCAAAACGGGCACTGCCGGTGGTGGATGCGAGGCCGATCACAAGGAGCACTCCGACGATCGCGATCAGCACCCCGGTGGAGATGCGCTGCCGGCGCTTCTGGGGCGTTTCGACGCGAGCCGCTTCGGCCTGCGGGGGAGACTGCTCGACGGTGTCAACGCTCACGCCAGACCTCCTTCGGGAACCGGACCGAGCGCTCGGGTCTTGCGAGGCTTCAAGAAGGGCACGATCTTGGTGACGAGTGCGGGTGCCGCAACAAAGAGCACGATCAGTGCCTGCAGCACGGTCGTCAGCGTGAGCGGCGTCTGAGCAATGCTTTGCATAGCCAGGCCACCGGCATGCAAGGCGCCGAACAGCAAGCCGGCAAGCACGGTCCCCAAGGGCCGTGAGCGGCCGAGCAGAGCAACGGTGATGGCGTCGAAGCCAATGGAGCCCACTATCCCCAGCGAGAGTGGCACAGGAACGCCGGATGCGCTCGGACCCAATGCCGCCTCAACGCCAGCAAGGCCCGCGAGTGCCCCTGCCAAGAGCATGGTGATCACCGTGGTCCGGCCGACACTCATTCCTGCTGTTGCCGCGGCGTGGGGATTTGCGCCCACAGCGCGGATCGCGAAGCCGGTGGTCGAGCGGTCCAGCAGCCACCAGACCCCTACGGCGGCGAGCAGGGCGAGGGCAAAGCCAAGGTGAAGTTGGCCACCCTCTAGTCGTGGCATCGTGGCGTTCCAGTCCACGATGGGGGAAATCGGGTCGGTCCGCCCGGGCCGCTGGAAGGTGGGTGTGGTGAGGAGATAGGCGAGCAGACCTAACGCGATGTAGTTCATCATGATCGTCACGATGACCTCGTGGGCCCCGGTCTTCGCCTTGAGCCAGCCCACGATTCCGCCCCAGAATGCGCCACCGAGCAGCCCCCCGAGGGTGGCCAGCAGGAGGTGTATGCCGGGCGGCAGATGCCACGTGAAACCGATGTATGCAGCCACGATCGCGCCGAGAATAGCCTGACCCTGAGCACCGATATTGAAAAGACCCGCACGGAAGGCCAGCCCCACGCCAAGCCCGGCGCAGATTAGCGGAGCCGCTTGGGCAGTCGTCTCGCTGATCGGTCCGTAGCCGCCGATCGCTCCTTTGATCAATGCCGCGTACGTGATGCTGACCTTGTCCCAGGAGGCGATCAGCGCGTCCGAAGGTCGGGCGAAGAAATAGACGAACTTGCTGCGAACTTCGGTGTCCGAGATGATCATCAGCAGCGCGCCCACGATGAAGGCGAGCACGATCGACGCGATCGTGACTAATACGTCGGACCAGGGGATCGCGATCCAGCGCTTCCGCGACTCAGGACTCACGAGGCATATCCTCGAGACTGGCCTCCAGGGCGGCGTCTTCCTCGGCCAGAGTGGTTATAGAAGCACTCGCCAAGGCTTCCTCGGCGGGGACCCCGGCCATCATCAGGCCGAGCACCTCGCGTGAGGTGTCCGGTGGCACGATGCCAACGATTCGGCCGCGGTACATGACAGCGATCCGATCGGCCAGCGCAACGACTTCGTCCAACTCCGTCGAGATGATCACGACGGCCGTGCCGCGGTCGCGCTCCTCGATCAGCCTCTTATGGACGAACTCGATGGCACCAACGTCGAGTCCTCGGGTGGGCTGACAGGCGACTAGGAGCGCCAACGACCGTGACAGTTCACGAGCCAGCACCACTTTTTGCTGATTGCCGCCGGACAACGAGGACACGCTTGCCTCGATTGAGTGCGTGCGGATATCGAACTCGTTGATGCGATGGGAAGCGTTCTGCTTGACTTTGGACAAGTCAAGAGCAATGCCCCGCGCGTACGGCGGTTCGTCATGGTGATTCAAGATCAAGTTCTCGGCAACCGTAAAAGTGCCGACGCAGCCATGCTGCTGGCGGTCCTCAGGAACGAACCCGAGGCCGGCATCAATGGTTTCCCTCGGCGACAGTCCGGCCATCTGATTGCCGTCCAGCAGTATCGATCCTTTCATGATCGGGGTCACGCCGAGCAAGGCCTCCGCGAGCTCAGTCTGGCCGTTGCCTTGGACGCCGGCAATGCAGACGATCTCGCCGCCGGACACTTGGAGGTCAAGATCGCGCACCGCCAGCGCGCCGTTCGGGCTGGCCACCCAGAGGCCCTCCAGGACTAGTCGTAGCTCTGCGGTGGGCGAGGCCGGCTTCTTGTCCACGACGAGCTGGACGGCGCGGCCTACCATGAGTTCCGCCAAGTCAGACTCGGAGTCGGTGGGCCTTGCCGTGCCGACTACCTTGCCATGCCGGATCACGGTGATCTTGTCCGCAATCTCCCGCACCTCACGCAGCTTGTGGGTAATGAACACGATCGCTTTGCCCTCGTCTCGAAGCGAACGCATCACGGCTATCAGCTGGTCTGTTTCCTGCGGGGTGAGCACTGCGGTCGGTTCGTCGAAGATCAGGTACTTGGCATCGTTTGCCAGTGCCTTCAAGATCTCGACTCGCTGCTGCACACCGACCGGAAGGTCCTCAACCAGAGCCTCCGGGTCTACGTCCAGCCCGTAGCGTTCCGAGAGCCGCTGGACGGTGCGTCGCGCCTCACCCATGTTGAGCAAGCCGGCCTTGCTGTCCTCCCGACCGAGAATCAGGTTCTCCGCCACCGTGAAGACCTCGACCAACATGAAATGTTGATGCACCATGCCGATCCCGGCCGCAATGGCCTCCTTGGGGTTGTCTGAGACATGCTCGACGCCATCGATGGAAATCGTGCCGTGGTCGGGCTGCAGCAGCCCGTACAGCACGTTCATCAGGGTCGTCTTGCCGGCCCCGTTTTCACCAAGCAGGCAATGGATTTCACCGGGTGTGATGTCGAGGTCAATCGAGTCGTTGGCGACTAGATCGCCAAACCTTTTAGTGATCCCCCGTAGCCGAAGGCCTGCTTCGGCTACGGGGGCCGAGGTTGGTGTCACCTGGCGCGCTCCCGTGTGTTATCGCGCGCGCGGGGGTTCAGGGTCGCCCCCCTTTGCTTACTCATGCCGAGGGTTGCGACTTGGACTCGATCTTGATCTTGCCGCTGATGATGTCAGCCTTGAGCGCGTCCAGCTCGGACTTCAGTTCCGCGGGAACCTTGGACTCGAACTCGTGGAACGGCGTGAGGCCCGTCCCTTCGTTCTCCAGGGTGCCTACGTACGGCTCGTTGGAGAACGAGCCATCCTTTGCGGCCTTGATGGTGTCCCGCACGGCCACATCCATTGCCTTGTTGACACTGGTGATGATGTTGGGGCAGTAGGTCTCCGCGCTCACACAGCCATCGGTATCGACCCAGATGGCATTGACCTTGCCGCCGCTGGACTTGGCGGCCTGCAAAGCCCCGAGGCCGGCCGGCCCGGCGACCGGGAAGACGATGTCAGCACCCTGGCTGATCAGGCCCTCTGCCGTGCGCTGGCCGCCCTTGATGTCCTCGAAGTCGCCTGTGAACTGCCCATCCTGTTTGGCCGCATCCCAACCGAGGACCTGCACATCGGCGCCCTTCTGCTGGTTGTAGTAATCCACGCCCTGGCTGAAGCCGTCCATGAAGATCGTGACCGTCGGGATCTTGACGCCGCCGAAGGTGCCTAACTTCTTCGTCTTGGTCATGCCCGCGGCCAGATATCCGGCAAGGAAACTCGACTGTGCCGTGTTGAAGACCAACGGCTTGAGGTTCTTGACCGGCGGGTAGGTCTTCGGGTCAAAGTTATCCACAATCGCGAACTCGGTATCGGGATTCTTCTTGGCCTCAGCCAGGGTGTCATCGCTGATGAGGAAGCCAGCAGTGACGATCATGTTGCAGTCCGCATCCACCATCGACTGGATGTTCTTGGCGTAGTCTGCGGCCGTCTGCGACTCAACTTGACCGGTCTCGATGCCGAGCTCGGCCTGGGCGTCGAGCAACCCCTTATGGGAGGTCTGGTTGAATCCCTTGTCATCAAAGCCGCCTGAGTCAGAGACCATGCAGGCCTTGAAAGCAGCGCCATCTGGCGCACTTTCGGTGCCGGGCGGTGGTGCTGATGAGCCGGCAGTCCCGGGCGCCTCAGCGCAGCTAGTGAGGGTCAGCGCAGCCGCACAGATCAGTGCGCCGGCCAGCCTGAGGATTTTGTTCACGTAATGCCTCCTGGGCAAGAGGGTTCACAACTTTGTCGCCGCCCCAACCGCCTCGGACAATGCATCCCCGCCGTGGTCGGGTCTGGACCGACTCTAACTCCGACCAGCGAGTCTCGCGGTGCTGACGCTCAGATCGTCGCTCGTTCGAAACTAGTCGCCACCTCGGCGAGAACTTTGACGCCGATCGGGATGCACCTCTCGTCAACTACGAAGGTTGGCTGGTGAATGTCGGGGCAGATCTCACCTGGGGTTCGTACGCCAAGACGCCCCAGAGCACCGGGAACCTGCTCCAGCATCCAGGAGAAGTCCTCCCCACCGAGAGACTGCTCAGTCGCCCTCACGGAATTCGGTCCGAGCATCTCTTCGGCTGCCCGGGTCAGTCGGCGTACACCGCGCGGATGGTTGACCGCAGGGGGCACTCCGTCGGTGACGACGACGGCAACCTCAACGCCGAACGGCTTGACGATCTCCGCAGCCAGCTCTGGGATGAGCTGCTCAGCCAAGTGCCAGCCGGCGACGTCCAGCGCCCGCAGCGTCCCGACGATCTCCCCAGTACGGGGGATGGCGTTTGCCACCGAGCCGGCATGCATGGATCCCCACATCAGCGAAACTCCGCTCCGTGGATCGATCCGCCGGGACAACAACAGCTGGGTCATTGTCGCCAAGGCGCCGAGCGCACCGATGATGTCCTGCGTCAGCTGAGGTCGCGAGGTGTGGCCGCCAGCGCCACTCAGGGTGATAGTCACCTGATCGACCGCCGATGTAATCGGCCCGACCTTGAGCGCGATCTGGCCGACATCGGTTCTGGGATCGCAGTGCAGCGCGTAGATCTCGGTGAGGTCGTGCAGCACGCCACCCTCGATCGCGTGGAGTGCCCCGCCGGGGCTGGTCTCTTCTGCGGGCTGGAAGATCAGCCGGACGCCTCTGGGCAGCATGTCGAGGTCGCGGAGCCGGGCCAACACGACGCCGACGCCGAGCAGGATCGCGGTGTGCACATCGTGCCCGCATGCGTGGCAAATTCCAGGGATTTTGGAGGCGTAGTCGACAGTCTTGCCGTCGGGGATAGTCAGCGCATCAATGTCAGCGCGCAGTCCCACCAGACCGGAGGAGTCTTCGAACCCACCCGGCAACACATCGCAATAGGCTCCGGTACCAATCGGAAGCACCTTGGCGACCAGCCCGGCCCGCTCCAAGTGGTCGACGATGAGTGCCGTGGTGCGATGCTCGTGATTCCCGATCTCCGGATGGGCGTGGATATCGCGCCGAATTGCGATGAGGCGCTCGTTCAGAGCGCCGGCTAGGCCTACGATCTCGGCGCGTCGGGCGGAGTCACGGTCGGATACGGACATCGCGGTCAGTCTTTCACCCCGAGCTGTTGCCGGTCGGCAAGCGATCCGAGTCGTAACAAGACAGTCACGCTTTCGGGCGGTATGACCCCCAAACATCACGCAAAGCATCACAGACCTCGCCAACCGTAGCTCGCAGCCGGAGCGCCCCTCTCAGCGGGATGAGCACGTTTCCGGTACCGCGCGCCACAGCGCGGACCTCAGCGAGGGCGGCGTCAACGGCTGCCTGGTCTCGGTCAGCTCGCAGCGTTACAAGTTTGGCAGCCTGGGTCATTTCAATAGCCGGATCCACCTGCAACGGTTCGTACGGCTCTTCTTCCTTGAGCTGGAACCGGTTCACCCCGACGACAACCCGTTCTCCAGTGTCGATTTGGCGTGCCACCTGGTACGCCGAGCGCTCGATCTCCGCCTTCTGAAAACCCTGCTCGATCGCGGACACCGCACCGCCCCGCTCGGCAACCGCTTCCATCAGGCGCCGGCTCTCTACCTCGACGTCATTGGTCAGTGACTCGACGACGTAAGAGCCGGCGAACGGATCCACCGTCTTGGTCACGTCCGTCTCGTACGCGAGCACCTGCTGCGTGCGCAGCGCCAACCGGGCTGCCTTTGGAGTCGGTAGCGCGATTGCCTCATCGAAGGAGTTCGTATGCAGCGACTGGGTGCCCCCGAACACGGCGGCCAGCGCCTGCACAGCGACCCGCACCAGATTGACCTCCGGCTGTTGAGCCGTCAGCTGCACACCGGCAGTCTGGCTGTGGAAGCGCAGCATCATTGACTTTTCCTCACGTGCCCCGAACTGGTCGCGCATCAGCTGCGCCCAGATCCGCCGCGCAGCCCGGAACTTGGCCACCTCCTCCAACAGCGTGGTGCGCGAGACGAAGAAGAACGACAGCCGCGGCGCGAAGTCGTCCACCGCGAGACCAGCCGCCAGTGCCGCCTCGACGTACGCGATCCCGTTCGCCAGCGTGAACGCGATCTCTTGTGCCGGCGTCGCGCCTGCCTCAGCCATGTGGTAGCCCGAGATTGAGATCGTGTTCCACCGTGGCAAGTGATCACGGCAGTAGCCGAAGGTGTCACTGACCAGGCGCAGCGATGCAGCGGGCGGGAAAATGTAGGTACCGCGCGCGATGTACTCCTTGAGGACATCATTCTGGATGGTTCCCGAAAGCCTCGCCGGCGAGACGCCCTGCTCCTCGGCGACAAGCTGGTACAGCAGCAAAAGGACCGCGGCCGGTGCGTTGATGGTCATCGACGTTGAGACCTTGTCAAGGGGAAGGCCGGCGAAGAGCTCTCGCATATCCTCGATCGAATCGATCGCAACCCCGACCTTGCCCACCTCGCCGGCCGCGATCGGCGCGTCCGAGTCGTAGCCCATTTGAGTCGGCAGGTCAAAGGCGACAGAAAGACCCGCGGTGCCATGCGCGATCAGCTCGCGATAGCGGGCATTGGACTCGGCGGCAGTGCCGAAGCCCGCGTACTGTCGCATCGTCCACGGCCTCGTGGTGTACATCGACGGGTAGATGCCCCGCGTATAGGGATAGTGGCCGGGCTCACCGAGCGCAAGATCAGGATCGAATTCGGCCAGATCCTCCGGCCCGTACACGGCCTTGAATGGCGTTCCAGACTCCGTCTGTGCACTCACCTGGGAATACTCGCACTTTTGGCTGAGCTGTACCCACCTTCCTCACGCTGTACATGGCATGCACGCCAGGTACAGCGTCAACATCCCACGCAGCGTGGGATGTTGACATCGACCACAGGAACGATCAGATCTTGGAGTCAACTCAGACCCGGACCGAGCTCTGCGCCAAGGCGACCGCCGACTCGATCATGCGGGTGGTTTCGGCCTGCCAGTTCGGCTCCTGGCTCCGATAGGGGCCTGTGGCGAGGGAGACGATAACGGCGGCAGCCCGCAGTCGCAGCTCGGCCGGATCCACTCGGGTGTCGAAGACCTGCAGCCAGAGATTGATCAAACGTGTCAGACCCGCGGCCTGTTCAGGTGTCATTCGCTGCATCGTGGAAAGGTGCGCGATCATGCAGGCAAGATCATCAGCACGCCGCCCGGGGCCCATAGTGTCGATATCGAGCAAGCCGGTGATCAAACCGTTCGAGACGAACAGTTGGCCCTCGTGGAAGTCACCATGGGTTGGCTCCAGGCCGGGCTGTGCACCGGCCAGTCCTCCGGAAACCTGAGCAACCAGCCACTGTAGTTGTGGATCCAAGACTGGCAGCGCGGCGGCGATCATCTCCGCGTACGTCCCGACTGCACCTGTCCACGGTGGACGGCGCGGCAGCGCCACCACATCAGAGGGCAAGGAATCGAGCAACATGATCATGCTCTCCGCAGTGCAGGGCATCGCCTCGTCGAAAATCGCTTGCGCCAGCGGGCGACCCGGAAGCTCGTGAAGCACCAGAACGAAGTCTCCGGTGGCCGCCGCCACCAGCGCGGCAGGAAATCGAGCGCGCCGCAGCAACTCGTGGCGTTGCAGCGTGGGCGCGTACGCGGACTCTCGAAGCACCTTGACGAAAAAAGTTCGTGGCCCACCGCTGGTTTTGATCACGGCCTTGAGCACCGCACGCCGACGTGGTCGATAGCTGATCATTTTCAGAGCGATGCTGTCGCCCGGCACTGGATGATCAAGGACCGGATGCTCGTTAAGCAGCGCGGCCAGCGCATTGGGTACGGCAGCGCGTCGCAAGCCCGGCAGATCAGGGTCATTCGGGTACAGCCAGACCGCAACCTCCCGCTCGCCGTCACCGAAGATCACAGCTCGTTCGTCGTTACCGCTGCGTCCTCCCACTCGGGCGCTGGCGCCGAGCAGCTCGGTGCGTCGTCCAGTCGGCCAGTCAACGGCTGCGGAGTAGGTCGCGGTTGTCGAATGCCGTGGATTGGCATCGACGTGATCCAGCCGCCATGACACGAGGTTGCCACCGGCGTGTTCCACAGCGGCCGAAAGCAGGTCCTTCACCTCGGCCGAGGTGAGCAGGGTCGCCCCGTCGGGGTCACCGGGAACGGTCACGAACCCGATCTTTACACACCACCGCCACCGCCCATCAGGACCGGATGGAAGCATGGCTATGTGACAGTCGCTCTCAGCATCCTGGCCCTCGTTGCCACGGTGCTCGCTGTGACGGCGATAGCGAATCGAGTCAGGTTCTCTGCGCCGCTGCTGCTGATGCTCGTCGGGATCGGGGTGTCCTTCCTGCCCTTCGTAGACATCCCCGAGCTGTCCTCTGAGGTCGTGTTGCTTGGCTTCCTGCCACCATTGCTGTACGCCGCAGCGATCCGCACCTCGGTCATCGACTTCCGCGCGAATCGCCGATCCATCGCGCAGCTGTCGGTGCTGCTCGTCGTCGTCACTGCTCTCGGCATTGGCCTGATCACGTGGCTGATCCTGCCGGTGAGCTTTCCAGTGGCATTTGCTTTTGGCGCCGTTGTGGCGCCACCCGATGCCATCGCCGCAACCACGATCGCCCGCCGGATCGGACTGCCCCGCCGCATCGTCACCATCCTGGAGGGCGAGTCCCTGGTCAACGACGCAACCGCGATCACCTGCCTCAGAGTGGCGATTGCCGCCATCGCGGGTACCGTCACAGCAACGCAGGTAACGGTCGGATTCCTGATCGCTGCCGGAGGCGGACTTGCGGTCGGCCTGATAGTGGCGCTGGTGGTTATCCCCATCCGAATGCGGATCACTCAGCCTGTCTTTGACACAGCGATCTCGATACTGGTGCCATTCGCGGCCTACCTGCCGGCGGAGGAGCTCAGCATCGGCGGTTTTCACGGCTCGGGTGTCATCTCCGTCGTGACAGCAGGCTTGATCCTCGGCCACAAGTCGCCCGTCATCCAGTCAGGCCAGTCCCGGCTGAGCGAGCGCGTGAACTGGGCCACTATCCAATTCCTGCTCGAGAACACGGTCTTCTTGGTCATCGGCCTGCAGGCGCGCGGAATCATCGAGGCCAACTCTGAATCCGAGCTCTCCGGACTGCAGATCGCCGGGTTCTGCGCAGCCGTCCTGGCCGGTGTCATCGCCATCCGGCTGCTCTGGGTGCTCGGCACGCGTCCATTCCTGTTCCGCCGTGACAAGGACACCGGAAACGTGGCAGCCCCGTGGTCCTACGCATTCGTGATCGGCTGGGCCGGATTGCGGGGGGTGGTGACCCTCGCGGTTGCCTTCTTGATTCCCGAAGGTGTGCCTTTCCGGGAGACGTTGATCTTCGCCGCAATGGTTGTCACCGCCGGAACCCTGCTGCTCCAGGGCCTCACGCTGCCGTTCCTGGTCCGCGCGCTCAAGCTGCGCGGGCCGGATCCCCGCTCGGACGCCTTGCAAGCTGCGACCGTGCTGCAGACCTCCAGTAACGCCGCGATCGCCCATCTCGGTGACATTGTGGGCCCGGACGACGCGCCGAGGACGGTCGAGGTGCTCCGCGACCGCATCACATCGCGGCCCGAGGCCATGTGGGAAAAGCTCGGCAGGCCTGGCGACGAGGAGACGCCAGCTGAGCAGTATCGGCGGCTACGGCTGCAATCCCTCGACATCGAGCGGAACGAGGTGCTGAAGATCCGCTCCAGCGGCACCGTTGACCACGACATCATCGAGGAGGTGCTCGGATCCTTCGACATCGAGGAGTCGATGCTCACGATTGCCACAGAGCGGTCGGATCGGCTTTCCGAGGACGCGCCAGTCACCACGCCGATCGTTGCAGCCGGTCCCTGCGGCCACCTCGAGCACGCGCCCGCCTCAATCAATCCGAACGGTCCAGGCATCTGCGAGGACTGCATCCGCGAGGGTACGCGTACGGTGCACCTGCGCATCTGTCTCAGCTGCGGAAACGTCGGATGCTGTAACTCCTCAGTCGGGCGGCATGCGGAGCGGCACTTTACGCTGACCAGCCATCCGGTCGTGCGCAGCTTCGAGCCAGGTGAATCGTGGCGCTGGTGCTATCTCGATGAGCGGATCGGCTGATTTTCGGGAGCTGCGCCTAGAACGTCACATCCGACTTAGGCCAGCCCGACTTTCGCGTAGACATCAGCGAGCGTGGCGCTGGCCACCTCCCGCGCCCGATCGGCCCCCTTGGCAAGGATCGACTCGAGCTCGCCGCGCTCCTCCATGAGCTCCAGCGTCCGATTCCGGTACGGGGTCGCAAACGTCGTGACCGCGTCGGCCACTGCGTTCTTCAGGTCTCCGTAACCGCGCCCAGCAAACTCCTCGACGAGCGAATCGACCGGAGTGTCGGTCAGTGCCGAAAGGATGGTCAGCAGATTGGAGACGCCGGGTTTGTTGACCTCGTCGAAGATGATCTCCCGGCCCGAGTCGGTAACCGCAGACTTGATCTTGCGGATGTTGATCGCCGGATCATCCAGCAATTCGATGATGCCGGTTGGTGAGGACAGCGATTTGCTCATCTTCGTGCCCGGCTCGGCAAGATCAGCAATTCTGCCGACCGAGGGCAGGATGTGCGGCTCCGGAACGACGAATGTCGGCCCATAGCGGGAGTTGAAGCGTGCCGCCAGATCGCGAGTGAGCTCAAGATGCTGCCGCTGGTCCTCTCCCACAGGTACCTGATCGGTTTGGTACAACAAGATGTCGGCAGCCATCAGAACTGGATAGGTGAACAAACCCACGTTCGTGGCCTCTGGCCCCATCTTGGCGGCCTTGTCCTTGAACTGCGTCATCCGCTGGGCTTGTCCGAAGCCGGTCATGCAGCCCAGTACCCAGTTGAGCTGTGTGTGTTCAGGCACCTGAGACTGGAGGAACACGGTGGCTTTCGCGGGGTCGATCCCCGCTGCGAGCAGCTGCGCTGCGCTGCGCAGCGTGCGCTCCCGCAGCACCTCCGGCGGGGTCGCGACGGTGAGCGCGTGCAGATCGGCGATCCCGTAGAACGCTTCATGATCTTCTTGCAGTGGCACCCACTGCCGCAGCGCACCTAGGAAGTTGCCGAGGTGTAGTGAGTCCGCGGTGGGCTGGGCAAGAGAGAGCACACGGGGCCGGCCAGCACTGCTGTGTGGGGCCATGAGATACAGATCTTCCTTTCCCGATCACGCCTTAGCTGCGAGCGTCGGCATGCGCGAGCAGCTCTACACACTGTGCGCGTCCGCGCCATTGTTCCATGGCTGCCATCGTCGCTCGGAGTCTTTCGCGGCCTAGCCCTCCAAGAGCGTCACCGCCTCCGCCTCGCCGCTAAAGCGGAGCCGGGGTGAAGTCCTTTCCGTCCTGCCGGTGGACGACAAAGGTGGCTGCCCGGCGTCCGTCCAGCTCGCTGACCCGAAGCTCGACCTGAGCGAGTTCCTCGTCCCCGCGGTCGGTCGAGGCGAGCTCCAGCGAAATCGCATCGCCGACAGTGGGCAGCTGCCCGAGCCTGGCCATGAAGAAGCCGGCCAAAGTGTCGTACGGGCCTTCGGGTAACACCAGACCGGTCTTCTCAGCGAAGTCGTCCAGCGTGGTCAGGCCATCGACGACCAGGTCCCCGCGTACGCCAACCCGCTCCTCAGCGATCACGTCATATTCATCTGTGATGTCACCGACCAGCTCCTCGACCAGATCCTCCATCGTCACGATGCCCGCGGTGCCGCCGTACTCGTCTAACACGATCGCCAGGTGGGACGCGCTGCGTCGCATATCGCTGAGTGCTCGGAGCACTCGCACGGTGTCAGGCATGGAGAGCACCGGGCGGGCGAGCTCAGCCACAGGCGTGGTACGCGAGCTGACATCAGGATCGAGCAGGTCGCGAACATGAACGAAGCCGACGATGTCGTCGGCGGAATCGCCTATCACTGGATAACGTGAGTGTGGCGCCTTGATCAACTCTCGCACGGCGCGATGCGCGGGCATCTCACCGGGAAGGAAGTCCACCTCAGTCCGAGGCACCATCACCTCGCGGAGGCCGCGCTCACCGGCCGCGAAGACATCGTCGACGATCCGGCGCTCTTCGTCGCCAAGGGTGGTCGAGCCGCTCACCATGGTGCGGATCTCCTCATTGGTCACCTCTTCGCGGGAGATCTTCGGGTCGCCACCTAAAACCCGCACCAGAACATTGGTGGAGACACCAAGCAGCCAGATCAACGGCCGTGCAGCGCGGGCGATGAAATCCACCAGCGGCGCCACCGTGAGAGCGACCCCTTCGGCGCGCTGCAAGGCAAGGCGTTTCGCGGTCAGCTCGCCGATCACGATCGAGACGTACGAGATCGCGATGGTGATCAACACCAGTGAGATTGTGCCGGCAACACCGGCGCTGAGGCCCAGCTGCTCCAACAGCGGCGCCAGATCGTCTGACAGCCTGGCTGCTCCAAAGGCCGCGGCGAGGAAACCCGACAAGGTGACCCCGACCTGGACCGCAGAAAGAAAGAGGTTCGGATTCGCGGTCAGCTTCGCAACCAGCTGCCCACGTTTGCCACGGTGGGCAATTTGCCTGACCTGGCTCTCACGGAGTGAGACCAACGCGAACTCGGCGGCGACGAAGACGCCCCCGATGATCACCAGCAGCAAGATCAGCAGGACATTGAGAACGGCGCTAGTCATCGCTGCATGGGCTCAAAGATCTGTCACAGTCGGCGTCGCCGCTCACTTCAGCAAGCCTAGTGAACGGGCCTCGTGTGGGCATGGCCGGTGCCGAGAACCTGTTGTCACACTGTCGCGCTACTGGGTTGGATGAGGCTCATGGCCTCTGCGAGCTTACCCGCGCTGCCCACGGCCCGGACGTTCCCCGACGGGGTGCCGGTTCTGATTGCGCGGAGGCCGGTGTCACGCTCCGGGCGGCCGGCAGCGGCTGACCTTCCGGGGATAGTGGAGCAGTGCCGCGATCCCGAGACGATCCGCTGGACTACCGTCCCGACGCCGGAGGATGGCTACCAGCTCCGAGACGCCGAGGAGTTTCTTGCACTGACCACCGCCGGCTGGACCAGCGGTGAACGACTCGGCTGGACCATCGAGGCTCAGCGCGGCTCCCAACGTGGCTTCTGTGGCAGCATCGACCTTCACCTGGAGGGGGACGGGCTCGCCGAAGTTGGCTTTGGCCTGCATCCAGAGGCGCGTGGCCGCTCCATCATGACTGCGGCAGTGCGGCTGGTCTGCGACTACGCATTCGAGGTTGCCGGGCTCCAGGTCATTCGCTGGCGCGCGGTGGTCGGTAACTGGGCGTCGCGACGTGTTGCGGCGAATGTCGGCTTTGTCTTCGACGGCTCCGTCCGACGCCTGCTGGCGCATAGAGGTGAGTTGCTGGACGGCTGGATCGCCACACTGACCCGAGAGGATCCCCGGGTTCCGCAGCCATGGCTTCACCCGGTCGAGCTGCTGGGCCGCGGGATTCGGCTGAGGGCCTTCCGTGCCTCCGATGTCGACCGCATCGTCGAGGCCTGCTCCGACGCGCGTACGGCGCACTGGCTCGTTTCTATGCCACGGCCGTACCAGCGTCACCATGCCCTCGCCTACCTGGAGTCCCTCCTTGAGCTGGCCGCACGGGGGATCGGTGTCACCTGGTGTATGGCTGATCCGGAGGACGACCGGTGCCTGGGTTCGATCAGCCTGGACGGGCTCAATGGCTACGCGAGGCGAGGCGAGATCGGTTATTGGGCGCATCCCGACGCACGCGGTCGGGGCGTGGTGACCGAGGCTGTCAGGCTGGTGACTCGGCACGCCAGGGACACCGGCCTGGCGACATCGCTCATCATTCGTTCTGCGCGGGGTAACGCGGCGTCGCGACGCGTGGCCGAACGTGCTGGCTACACCAAAGTCGGCATCCAGCCCCGCTCGGAACCGCTGGGCGACGGACAGCTGGCCGATCTGGTGCTCTATTCCTGCCCGTAGAGGTCTAGGGCCGTGTCCAGCCAGAGTCTTGGGTGAAGGTTGTATCCCCCAACCAGCCGCACTATCCCGGCAGCGTCCCACGGACCTGACTGTTGCGAGAGTGCTCGACGTTGCCGTCGTACGGCTCTATTGAGACGTCGACGATGTTGAAGCCCTCCAGCGAGTTCCCTAACCGCGCCGGAAGCGGATAGCTGCCGGTGCCCGCGGTCGGGAGCACGCCGAGCGAATACATCTGCTTGCCGTCGGTGTTGATCAGCCACACCTCGCGGAATTCCTGCTGCGGCGGTGCGCCGTCCACGTTGATCCGCAACTCGGTGGTGTCGCGCTCGCGGATCAGCTGGGCAGTCCCTTCGCCCGTATGACCAGGCAGGGCAACGAGCGCCGTGCTGGAGAGAACCTGCGCATCATCTGCCTGGATGCGGTTCACTATTGCGGTTGTCCCGATGCCGACGATCACGCCGATTGCCGCCGCCAGGCCGACCAAGACTCGGGATTTACGCCGCACAGGTGGCGGCGATTTCTTGCCGACGTCGTGGGCCGGGAGCACCGGTTCAGCTAGAGGAGTCGGACTAGACGCCAGGGTTTGCTGACCCCCGACCGATTCGGAAAGCGACAATTCGTCCCGGATGCCGCGCCAGACCGCGTCCAGGGGAATCTGACCCAGCGCCGGGTCAGGCTCTCGCTCGCTGAGCTTGACGATTCGGCTGAGTTGGCTGAGCTCGGCGCGACATTGCGGACAACCTGCCACGTGGTCGAGTTGATCAGCATCCAGCTGGTCCGGCTGTCCGAGGGCGTGTCCCGCGAGCAGCTCGGCATTCACGTGGACCACGAGGTCACCTCCGTGAGCCGAGTCCGCAGATGCAGCAGGGCACGCCGGGCGTGGCTCTTGACCGTGCCGAGCGGTAGCTCAAGCTGCTCGGCGATCTGTGGATAGCTCCGCCCCTCCCAGAAGGCCAGACGAAGGATCGTCCCGCGAGGATGAGGCAAGCGTTGGATCTCGTCAGCCAGGACCACTCGGTCGATCAAGGTCGTGGTCGGCTCGGATTCGACCTGCACTTCAGCTTCACTGGTCACTGCGCCGACAAGCCGTAAGTCCCGCCCGCGGGCACGCTGTCGATCGACGATGCGGTGCTTGCAGATCCCAAGCAGCCAGGCGGGAAGGCTTCCGCTGGTCGCCCGATACTGCGTCCGGCCACGCCATGCGGCGACAAAGACCTGCTGGGTGACATCTTCGGCTTCACTGGGACTGTCCAGCGTCCGCAGCGCAACGGTATAGATCAGCGGCGACCAACGTCGAAACACCACTTCAAGGCACTGCTCGTTGCCGGCCGTAAAACCCGCCGCCAGCTCCTCGTCTGTCGAGTTCTGACAGTCGGACCGGCGGCTCGAGGGCGGCTCGGCCTCGAGCGGGGTGCCGGTGACCACGCCAGAAACCCTACCTGCGACTAGCGGGAGACTGACCGATCGCATGAACTTCACTGCGGAGTGGCCGTGATCACGACATTTTCGGCGTATCCACCGCGGCTGGGGACGTAGGCCCCGCCGCAGCTGACAATGCGAAGCCTGGGGGAGCCGTTGCGAGCGAAGATCTCAGAGACTGGAAGTCTCTGCTTCCTGATCATTCGGACAGAATCAACCTCGAAGTGAAACGAACCGGAGGTTGTCCGGACGATGATCTCGTCGCCACCGGACAGCCGGCGGAGGTCGGCCAAGGGGCCGATTCCATACCTTCGGCTGTCGATGTGGCCGCCCAGCACGGCTGATCCGCTGGGCGCGCCGGGGCGCGGACCGTAGGAGTACCAGCCAATCCGAGACGGCCGGTCAGGTAGATCCATCAGGCCGGCGTCGTCGACCTTGGTGGCGACGACGGGCATCTTCAGCCCTAGCCGCGGAATGATCAATAGCTGTGGCAATCCCGGCTGGTCGGGATCATCCTGCGCAGGGGTGGCAGCGTGCGTTGACCACATCCTGGTTGGGGGTCGAGGCTTGGCCGAGAGGCCAGGCGCAGAGCGCCGCTGGGTTGCCACCGGCGCGGAGCGCCGCTGGGTTGCCACGGTCGCCGCCGGGGAGGCGGTGGCAACCGTGGCGATAGGCTCCCGAACCGCCGTCGAAGTGATATGGGGGTTGAGCCGCCAAATCGCGCCGATGGCGAGGAGCGCAGAGACGACGAAGACGGCCGGCAAGAGCCGGTCGCCTCGTCGCCTTGCTCTCTGATTCACCGACCGATCGGTACCCGCCGCCGAAGCAACTCGGCTCCCGACGCAGCGACGCCAAGCAGGCTGATGGCGAGGATGGCAAGCATCACCGGGGATGCGCCGCTCGCTGCAGCCGCCTGGCCGCCCGTACCGCCCGGAACTCCTCCGGGATTGCCATGCATGCCCTTGATGGTCTGGACTGCGAGCTCCAGGTTCTCATCCTCGGCCGAACCCCATGCGTAGACGATGCTGGTTGTGCCCTCGGCCAGGTCGAGTGATGCCGGACCAAGGACGACGGTGTCAGTTCCGGCAAGCACCACGTCGGCCTTCAGTGTGCCGGCGTCGACCTCTGCCGACTTCTCCTTGGGGTTGGTGAGGTCGGTGAACACCGGATCGCCGCCCGCCCGGACGTCGACCGCAGGTGCAGCCGCAGTGTGCCGGACAATGATGCGTGCCTTGCCAGTGGGGATCTTCGACACGTCGTTGACGAACGGGGTGAGTGTCGGATCGCCGTCAGCGGCTAGGTGAGCGACGACGGTGATGTTGGCGCCACCAGGAACCTTGACGTTGTCGGCCTTGATCACCGCGTCACCGTCCGCGCCGTCGCC
Organism: uncultured Actinomycetota bacterium; assembly: GCA_963840505.1. Classification (GTDB taxonomy): domain Bacteria; phylum Actinomycetota; class Actinomycetes; order Propionibacteriales; family Propionibacteriaceae; genus Microlunatus. The sequence goes on along the minus strand of CAWIZB010000016.1, from coordinate 483,475 downwards.
GGCCTTGACAACCTTCAGGTCGTAGGTACCCGCGGGGAGCTGCTGCGGATCGGTAAGAGTGCCCGGTTCGAAGTTCTTCAACAATGCCTCGCCGTTGGCGTAGACATCCACTGTTGCGTCGGGCACCCCGTGCAGGATCGACACATGAGCGGTGCTGGCGGCCTGCGCGGAGCCTCCAACGGCTAGGATCCCCGTGCTGAGCAGCAGGGCGCCGGACAAAGCTAGTAGTCGACGTGTTTTCATTCCACCTCCAGATCGAGATCAAACTGTGTGCTCTCTTTACGTTCGCTGGGGCCTGGACGGATGCACTCTGAACGTGCGGGTTTCCCTAGGAGGGGTGCAAGCGTGCAGACACTGACAGCAAGTCGTGCGAAAATCTGCGAGTGACATTGCAGGTAAGCGTTATCGGCACGAACTATCTGGGTGCGACCCACGCCGCTGGCCTGGCGGAGTTCGGCCATCAGGTAGTCGGGGTAGACATCGATGTTGATCGCGTCAAGACGCTGAATGCTGGGCAGTCCCACTTCTTCGAAGTCGGTCTCGAGCCGCTGCTGGAGAGGCACACGGCGTCCGGACGGCTACGGTTCACCACCGATTACACCGAGATAGCGGACTGGGCCGACGTACATTTCCTGGCTCTGGGCACCCCTTCCGGGCCGGGCGGCGCCGCTGACCTGACCCAGTTGCATGCGGCTGTGGATACGCTGGCACCGCTGCTGACCAGGCCGACGCTGGTAATCGGGAAGTCCACGGTGCCGGTCGGTACGGCGATGGCGCTCGAGGAGCGGCTGCGCAGTTCCGCGCCGGCGGGAGACGCTGTCGAGGTGGCCTGGAATCCAGAGTTTCTGCGCGAAGCGTATGCCGTCGAGGATGCGCTGCGGCCCGACCGGCTGGTCTTCGGGACGCATTCCCAACACGCTCTTGAAGTGCTGGATGAGATCTATGCGATTCCGATCAGCGACCGTGTCCCGGTCGTTCGATGCGACATCGCAACCAGTGAGTTGATCAAGGTCGCTGCTAACGCGTTCCTGTCGACAAAGATCAGCTTCATCAACGCAATGGCGCAGATGTGCCAGGCGGCAGGCGGCGATGTTGTCTTACTGGCTGACGCCCTTGGGTACGACGAGCGCATCGGCCGAGAGTTTCTCAACGCCGGGTTGGGATTCGGCGGAGGCTGCCTGCCTAAGGACATCGCAGCACTGGCCGTACGCGCCGAGGAGCTTGGCGTAGATGTACTGAGCGACTTCATTCGCTCGGTGGAGGCGATCAACGCCGGCCAGCGGACCGAAGTCGCAGAACTGGCCATCGATCAGGCTGGTGGCAGCGTGGCCGGCAAGCGCATCGCGGTACTCGGGGCGGCGTTCAAACCCGGCACCGATGACACCCGAAACTCCCCCGCACTCACCGTCGCTGATCAGTTGCACGCGTCTGGGGCGGACGTGCGCATCTATGACCCGCAGGCGAAGCTTCCGCCCCGCGAAGGCTTTACTCAGGTAGCCAGCGTCGAGCAGGCGCTGCTGGGCGCCGAGGTGGTGCTGCACCTGACCGAGTGGCCGGAGTTTCGTCAGCTCGATCCAGAACGCCTCGGTGCCCTGGTCAGGTCCAAGGTGATCATCGACGGCCGCCTGAAACTGCACGCCGCCACCTGGCGCAACGCCGGCTGGAAGCTCGTCCAGATCGGCCGCGCCACCAGCCTCTAACGCCGAGTTGTCAGAATGTGAGGGGCCTATAGGTCCCTCACATTCTGACAACTCGGCGGGGGACACCCGCAGCGGCGAGGTCCGACGCGACGAGCCTGGCCTCAACGCGAACCTCGTACGAGGTCGCCCGCAGCACGCGGCTGCCAGAGATCACGACCTCACGCTCACGGCGCATGTCGGCCTCCCAGTGCTGGACCTGTAGATGGTGAGCGCCATCGACTTCCAGAACCAAGACCTGGCCGTCCGGGAGATCCCACTCTGCGTCGAGGAAGCGCAGCTGACCATTCGATCCGCGGCGCCGTGACTGCTGGCGGGGTGGGGCCAATCCGAACTTCCGGCAGATCCGTACAAGGTCGATCTCGCTCAATGCCTCTGCCCCACCAGCAATGTCACGAATCGCCTCCCGAAGGTATGCCTTGTGTCGGACTCTGCCCACGTAGGCCAGCTCCGCATCGAGCTCGTGAGCTGTCACAAAGCGCTGCTGAACGACGGCCGCCATCATCGCGCACGCGAAGCGTGGCCATGGTTGCCACGCGGCCGCGTCGATGGCTGAGCGGGCTACAGAGGTACGCGGAAGGCCGTCATCGCGCACGTGCCACTCGGGCTTGACCCGGCGGGACTCATGCACGACGACATCCGGCAGATGGGCCACTTTGGCTCCGCGCGGCACTAGCAGATGAATCTGCGCGGCCTCGGCGGCGAATCCTTGAAAGCCCGCAAGTTCCAAAGCGGTATGGCTCGCCAGCGCCGAAGGATAGCCGGCATCAAGCACGGCGACCCACATGAGCTGGTTTCGCGTCAGCACATTGTTGTGCATCGCGACCACGTGATGTCCCCACGCACGCCATCGCTGAGCTTTAATCTGGTGGCGCGCGAAATCAGGACTCAGTCCGGAACCTCGAAGTTGATCCCGATGCGCGATCCCGTCCTGATCAGCAGCTATTCGTGCGAGCGCATCAGTGAGGTTCGCCATGACATACACGGCGCCGATTGTCGGCGAGTGGCCGCCCTCAACGAAACCCGCTCAACAACATCTGTGGATAACCGCCGAGTTGCGCCGAGTTGTCAGAATCTGAAGGGGCTACAGGCCCCTCAGATTCTGACAAGTCGGTGATCAGGAGAGGCGGGCGGAGAGGTTGGTGTCGAGCGTGCCGAGGAACTCCTCCGTGGTGAGCCAGGGCTGGTCGGGGCCGACGAGCATCGCAAGATCCTTGGTCATGGCGCCGCTCTCCACCGATTTGACGACCACGTCCTCCAAAGACTCAGCGAAGCCAATCACCTCCGGGGTGTTGTCGAGCTTGCCCCGATGCTCCAGGCCGCCGGTCCACGCGTAAATGGAAGCGATCGGGTTGGTCGAGGTTGGTTTGCCCTGTTGGTACTGCCGGTAGTGCCGGGTCACCGTGCCGTGGGCGGCCTCAGCCTCGACGGTCTTGCCGTCCGGCGTCATGAGCACGCTGGTCATCAGGCCCAGTGAGCCGAAGCCCTGGGCGACAGTGTCGGACTGCACGTCGCCGTCGTAGTTCTTGCAGGCCCAGACGTAGCCCCCGCCCCACTTGAGTGCTGCCGCGACCATGTCATCGATCAAACGGTGTTCATAAGTCAGTCCGGCGGCCTTGAAATCGGCCGCGTACTCGTTCTCGAAGACTTCAGCGAAGATGTCTTTGAACGCACCGTCGTACGCCTTCAAGATCGTGTTCTTGGTCGACAGATACACCGGATAGCCGCGTTCCAGTCCGTACGCGAAGGACGCGCGCGCGAAGTCGGCGATCGAGGCATTGAAGTTGTACATGCCCATCGCCACGCCGCCGTCGGATGCGAAGTTCGCGACAACATGTTGGATCGGCTCGCCGCCATCTTCAGGGGTGAAGGTGATCGTGAGCTGGCCGGCACCTGGCACCTTGAAGTTGGTCGCCTTGTACTGGTCACCGTGCGCGTGGCGGCCAATCACGATCGGCTTAGTCCAGTTGGGCACCAATCGCGGGATGTTGGAGATGATGATCGGCTCCCGGAAGACCACGCCGCCGAGAATGTTGCGGATGGTCCCGTTGGGCGAAACCCACATCTTCTTGAGGTTGAACTCCTGCATCCGCGCCTCATCCGGGGTGATGGTCGCGCACTTGACGCCGACGCCGTGCTTCTTGATCGCGTTCGCTGCGTCGATGGTCACCTGGTCCTCGGTGGCGTCGCGATGGGTGATGCCGAGGTCGTAGTACTCCAGGTTCACGTCGAGATAGGGGTGGATCAGCCGGTCCTTGATGAACTGCCAGATGATCCGCGTCATTTCGTCGCCGTCGATCTCGACGACCGTGCCTTCGACCTTGATCTTCGCCATGCCGCCAACCTATCGAACGACCAGTTGGTCCTTCGACAGGCTCAGGTTGCATCCGACGGCCGGTAAACGAGATCGACCCGGTCCTGGGGCCGCTGTGCCGTTTGGTACGCGTCCTCGCTCGGCATCCAATCCGTCAGCCAGCGGTCCATCCGCTCCGGACCGTCGCGTTCCATGGCTCGCGCCAGCCTTACCTCGTAGGGCACTTCGACCCAGATGGTGAAGTCCCACGGAACACCGAGTCGTTCGTCGGTGGCCGATACCCCTTCGACAATGACCGGTACTCCGACCGGGACGGTGTGCCACTCTGCGCCCACGTTGCGGTCGAAATCCCAGCGTTGATACCGAGCAGGTCTTCCGGCGACCAGCGGCCTCAGCACTTGGCGGACGAACCGGTCCCGTTCCCAGCCCTGGACGTCGGGCCGGGCAAAGTCGTCGATGTGTACGACCACCGACCCGGGCAGCGCTGCCGCGATCTGGGCAGCGAGCGTCGTCTTGCCGGTCGCGCCCTTGCCGTCGACCCCGACCCAGCAAGTGCCCAGTTTCTGGTCGAGAGCGGCAACGACGGCGGCGACCGGATCGACCGCGGAGTTGGGATACATCGCCAGACCTACCGTGCCAGGAATGCTCGACCCTTGCTAGCGTCAACCCCACCCGCCCACATCTGTTCGAGGGAGTTTCCGTGAGCGCACCCGTGAAGGTTGCCGTCACCGGCGCCGCCGGTCAAATTGGCTACAGCCTGCTGTTTCGGATCGCCAGTGGTTCGATGCTCGGCCCCGACCAGCCGGTCGAGTTGCGACTCCTCGAAATCACCCCAGCCCTCAAGGCACTTGAAGGTGTGGTGATGGAGCTTGACGACTGCGCTTTTCCCATGCTGAGCAACGTCGAGATCGGAGACGACCCCAAGGCAATCTTCGATGGGGTGAACTTGGCATGCCTGGTCGGCGCGCGACCCCGTGCCAAAGGAATGGAGCGTGGTGATCTGCTGGAAGCCAACGGCGCGATCTTCAAGCCGCAGGGTCAGGCTCTCAACGATCACGCGGCCGATGATGTCAAGGTCCTGATCACCGGCAACCCCGCGAACACCAATGCGCTGATCGCCATGCGCAACGCACCGGACATTCCCGCTGAACGGTTCAACGCGTTGACCCGACTCGACCACAACCGCGCCAAGGCCCAGCTCGCCGCCAAGACCGGTGCGAGCGTCAACGACGTCAGCCACATGACGATTTGGGGTAATCACTCTGCGACCCAGTACCCGGATCTGTTCAATGCCTTGGTCCGGGGCAAGAATGCCGCCGAGCTGATTGACGATCAGGAGTGGCTGGAGTCCACCTTCCTGCCGACCGTGCAGCAGCGCGGGGCGGCCATCATCGAAGCCCGTGGGGCGAGTTCTGCCGCAAGCGCAGCCAACGCGACCGTGGACCACATGCGGGACTGGGTCCTCGGGACGCCCGAGGACGATTGGGTGTCAATGTCGGTACCGTCTGACGGCTCATACGGGGTGCCGGAGGGTTTGATGTCTTCATTCGCGTGTACGGTCTCCGGCGGCCGGTACCAGATCGTGGAGGGCCTGGAGATCAACGACTTCTCCCGCGGCAAGATCGACGCCAGCGTGGCCGAGCTCATGGAGGAACGTGACGCAGTTCGAACGCTGGGACTCATCGACTGATGAGACCGCAGGTTTGGCGCGACCGCGACACTGGTTGCCATGAGTGAAAGTCAGGCACCGAACCCGTTCAGCCGCGAGGCCTCAGAACCCGCAGACGGCCTGAGCCCCGATCCAAGCCAGGGTTCGGCGGATCCAAACCCGGGTTCGGCAACGCCACCGACATACCAGCCCGGTGGCGAATCGCCCGATCAATACACGGGTGACTGGCCCTCCTACCCTGCGGGAGATCCTTATGGAAGGCCCGCGGCCGACCCTTATGGAAGGCCTGCGACCGGCCCGTACGCCATGCCTGGCGACTCCTACAGCAACCCGAGCGCCAACTCAAGGTATGCGGGGCCAGAAGCTGGCTTCGCGCCCCAGCCGACCCCACCGTACGGTGACATTGGTCAGAGCTATGGCCAGAGCTATGAACAGCCAGCCGGTTACGACAGCACTCCCTACGCGGCTAACCCATATCAGCCAGCCTTTGGCGCGGTGAGCCCGTACGGCACGGTGCCGGAGGCCACCCCGACCGAGCAGCACCCACAAGCAGCCTTGGCGCTGATCCTCGGCATCCTTGGCACCGTCTTGGGAATGACCTGCGTCGTCGGCGGACTGGTGGGCATCGGCGGCATCGTCACCGGGCGGCGCGTTCGCAACGAGATCGACGCGGCGCCCGGCCGCTACACGGGCCGCTCGCAGGCGATCGGCGGAATTGTCACCGGCATTATCGGAGTGTCGATCTTCGCTCTCGTGACGGTAATGATCGTGCTTTTGGTCATCGCCGGTATTGCGGGCACCGACTTTTGACCGCTTGAGGAAATGTGACCGGTCCCAACCGGCCGTCTGCGCTGTCCGACCACATAAGGAACAATGTTGACCATGACTAACCCGTCCGAAGAAAATCCCCAGACTCAGCCGAGCCAGCAAACGCCATATGCACAGCCCGGGCAGTATCCCCAAAGTGGCGGGCAGCCCGGGCAGTACGCCCAAGGTGGTGGGCAACCGGCACCATACGGCCAGCAGTCACCTATGCCCTATGGCCAGCAGCCCTACGGTGCGCCTCCGCAGGAGCACCCACAGGGCACCCTGATCTTGGTCTTCGGGATCCTCGGCATCTTCATCGCGATCTTCGCCCCGATCGCGTGGTACCTGGGCAACAAGGCCAAGCAGGATGTCCAGACATCCGGCATCCAGTACTCCAATGTGCAGAACATCAGCATTGGCCGCATGCTCGGCAAGGTCTTCACGATCATCTATCTGGTGTCCATTGCCCTGACGATCATCGGCGTTGTGATCTTCGGGATTGCAGTGAGCCAGGCCGGGGGCTGAGTTGCTCAGCGACCTTCGGGCACGACAATCGCTAGCGCGATGATGGCCGCGCCACCGACCGCAAGTGCCGTGACATCGAAGGCTTTCGTACGCACCTGAAGTAGCCCGGCGTCGCGGCTCGGCAAGGCGACTCGTTCCACTGCGCCGACTCCCAGGGAAGCGCCGATGAGCAGGCAGCCCAGGCGCCAGGTGGACTCGCCGAGAAAGCTGACCGCTAGACCAGCGAGCACACCGATCACCACGATCAACAGGGGCCATTGGCGCAGTGATCTTGCCGCCGCACTAGGTTCAGACCGCCGCGGCACGAGCCACCAGATGTTCGGCGCGTTCGACGACATTGCTCAGCAGCATTGCGCGGGTCATGGGCCCGATGCCACCCGGCATCGGCGCCACCCAACTCGCAACTTCGTTGACGCTCGGATCAAGATCACCAATCAGCCTGGCGTCGGTGCGGGTGATGCCGACATCGACGCAGACCGCACCCGGTTTGATCATGTCAGCAGTCACCAGCCCTGGCCGCCCCGCTGCCGCAACGACGATGTCAGCCTGGCGAGTGTGCCGGGTCAAATCGACGGTCCCGGTGTGGCACAGGGTGACCGTCGAGTTCTCGCTCTTCCGCGTCAGCAACAGTCCCAGTGGCCGACCAACCGTGGTGCCCCGGCCGATCACGCAAACCTCCGCACCGTTGAGCCCAATGTCATTGCGGCGGAGCAGTTCAACTATGCCCCGCGGCGTGCACGGCAGAGGGCCGGGTATCCCGAGCACCAGCCTGCCGAGGTTGACCGGATGCAAGCCGTCTGCGTCCTTGTCGGGATCGACCAGAGCGAGCGCGGTGTTGTCGTCAAGATCTCCTGGCAACGGAAGCTGGACGATGTAGCCGGTGCAGGCGGGGTCGGCGTTCAGCTCCGTGATCACCGATGCCAGCTGCTCCTGGGAGGTTGTGTCCGGCAGTTCGACTTGGATCGAGGCGATGCCGACCTGGGCACAATCCCGGTGCTTTCCTGCCACGTACGAGCGGCTCCCGGGATCATCACCGACGAGCACCGTACCGAGACCCGGAACGATGCCGACCTCGGCGAGCGCGGATACTCGGTCTTTCAGCTCAGCCTTGATGGTCTCGGCCAGAGCCTTGCCGTCAAGAATCCGCGCCGTCATGTGCACACCTCAGTTGATCAGATTCAGTGGAAGAAGTGTCGCGCACCGGTGAAATACATGGTCGCGCCGGCAGCCTCGACTGCTGCGATCACGTCCCCGTCCCGCACCGAGCCTCCCGGCTGCACGATAGCCGACACCCCGGCGGCCAGCAGAATCTCAGGGCCGTCCGCGAAGGGAAAGAAGGCGTCGGAGGCAGCGACGCAACCCGCCGCACGCTCCCCCGCCCTCTGCACCGCAAGCCGGCAGGAGTCGACGCGGTTCACCTGGCCCATCCCGACTCCGACCGAAGCACCATCCCGTGCGAGCAGGATTGCATTCGACTTCACCGAACGTGCCGCCTTCCAGGCGAACTCGAGATCCGCCAGGTTGTCGTCGGAGGCGGGTTTGCCAGCAGCCAGCTGCCAGTTCACGGCTCGGTCGTGATCTGTGCCAACGGTGTCGGAAAGCTGGACCAGCAGCCCACCATCGATTCGCCTGCTTTCCGCGCCACCAGGCAACGGCGGCTCGACCACCAGGATGCGGAGGTTCTTCTTGGCGGCGAGCACATCGACAGCCCCGTCGGCGTACTCAGGTGCGATGATCACCTCGGTGAAGATCTCCGCGACTTGTCGCGCCATGTCCACACTGACCGGCCGATTGGCAGCTATTACGCCTCCGTAGGCCGAGGTCGGATCGCAGGCATGGGCCTTCCGGTGCGCCTCAGCTATGTCTAGCCCAACGGCGACCCCGCACGGGTTCGCATGTTTGATGATCGCGACCGCAGGCTCGTCGAAATCGGCAGCACACCGGCGGGCGGCGTCAGCATCGACGTAGTTGTTGTACGACATTTCCTTACCGTGCAGCTGGTGCGCGCTCGCCAGGCCGCGGGCGGTACCGCTGGTGCGATAGAGGGCTGCCGGCTGGTGTGGGTTCTCCCCGTACCGAAGCCCGGTGACCTTGTCCCAGGTACCTCCGATCCAGCGAGGGAATCCGGTGCCGTCACTGAGGTCAGTCACCACGCTGCCCATCCAGCTCGCCACCGCGACGTCGTAGGTGGCGGTGTGCACGAACGCGGCCGCCGCCAGGGCTTGCCGCTCAGACAATGTGAAGCCGCCGGCGGTCACAGCTGCCAGGAGCTGGGGATATTGCTCCGGTGAGGTGATGACAGCAACCGAGGCATGGTTCTTCGCCGAACTGCGGACCATCGCCGGGCCGCCGATGTCGATCTGCTCAATGCAGGCCTCGGGAGTCGCGCCGGAAGCCACCGTCGCTGTGAACGGATACAGGTTGCTGATCAACAGATCGAATGGCTCGACACCAAGCTCGGCAATCTGGGCGCGATGTGAAGCTTGCCGCAGGTCGGCGAGCAAGCCAGCATGGACCATCGGGTGCAAGGTCTTGACCCGACCGTCCAGGCACTCCGGGAATCCGGTGACTTTCTCGATCGGAATGACCGGTAGGCCCGCCTCGGCGATCGTCTCGGCCGTCGAGCCGGTGGAGACGATTTCCACCCCAGCCTCGACCAAAGCCTCGGCCACCAGGACTAGGTCGGTCTTGTCATAGACGGAGAGCAGCGCACGTTTGATCGGGCGTTGCCCCCCGTTATGCCCATTGAGCAGATCGGTCATGTCCAGAGCACCTTCCTGTCCGCGACTCGCCAGCTCCGAGTCGCGAGTTGATGAGTGACGCTGACGAGCATCTCGCGTTCGGCGACCTTGATCCTTTCGTGCAAGGTCTGCACCGTGTCCTCCTCGGCGACCGGCACCGCCCGCTGATCAAGGATCACGCCGCTGTCGACCCCCGCGTCCACCAGAAACACGGTCGCGCCAGTGATCTTGACGCCGTACGCCAACGCATCCCGAGGGCCATGAATCCCGGGAAACGAGGGCAGCAACGTCGGGTGGGTGTTGATCATCCGGCCTTCAAAGCGAGCCAGGAACTCAGGTCCCACGAGCTTCATGAAACCGGCACTGATCACCAGATCCGGCTCGTACGCTGCAACGTCTGCAGTCAGAGCCCGATCCCAGTCGGCTCTATTCGCGTGGTCTTGCAGCGACTCAATGAAGGTTGGAATGTTGGCACGCGCCGCCCGCTCCAATCCTTGAATGCCGGGACGATCCGAGCCGACGGCGACGATCACCGCGCCATACGCAGCATCGGCACAGGCATCGATCAGCGCCTGCAGCAGGGTGCCGGTACCCGAGACCAGCACCACGAGCCGGGCTGCCCGGCCCAGCTGCGTAGCGGCGAGGGGCTCGGGCACGACGCACAGCCTAGCGACCGGCTCGCGCCCTAGCAGACCACCGCGCGACCATTCGGGCTCGTCTCGCACATCGCCCTCCCCTGCCCTCCACTACTCGGGTCGGCAACCTACGTACACGGAGGTTTCGAGCAGGAGGATCAGCGGGTTTCGAATGATGGAGTTACGTGTTTCGACGGCGAGCGGCCAAGCCCAGCGCCAGCCCAGTGATCAAGCCAGACAGGCCCATCGTCGTACCAGCCATGACCAGCAACGGGAATAGGCGCGGCCCCAAGTCAGCGAGCCGGAGCGTCCCGAGGTCACCGCTGGCCGCCCAGGCCAAGCCAGCGAACACCGCCCCGGCCAGCAAGCCGCAGGCGCCGCCTTCCAGGCTGGCCTGGTCGAATCGGGGCATCGGCCCGGAACCAAGCACCACCCAGCACGCGATTGCTCCGGCGATCGCACCAGCAGCCAACCACCAGAGCTGCATGAGGTCACCGGGGCCGGGGGATGGCAGCGCGCCCAGCAGTGGGATGGCGGGGACCATTCCCAGTTGAGTGGCGGCGGGGGCAATGACCGAGCCCGCGCCGAGTGAGAACCCGGAGCCGAGCGCGTACGAGGCGGACCAGATCATGGCGTTCGGCGCGAACGCTAGCTGTAGGAGCAACAGGGCGATGCCTCCGGCAACGCCGGGTTGCAGCGCCTGATGTAACACCTCGACCTGCTTGAGATGCATCCAGAGACCTGTGACCAACAATGCCGCGCCCGCCACCAGCATCGCCAGCTGGGCCGCCAGCACGGCACGTGTCATCGCCCGCGCCCGGCTGGGCACCTCGAGTTGCCTGGCACCTGGACTCCCGCTGCTGCCCCACAACGCCGCCAGCAGGAGCACTACGATCACCACAGCCCAGCGGGCTGGGGCCTGCCACGGCTCGCCCCACAGCATGGCCCCCACAAGAACCGACAACAGGTATGTGGCAACCGTGACGACGCTGATCAGCACTGGACCGGTCGCCTGGTCGGCGCGAACCTTTCGAGCGCTCGCCGCGGCGAACCGCGAGATCATGAATGCGATTACCGCGGTCACACCCCAGGGAACAAGCGTGAGCGGGATATCTCCGACACGCACCCCGACGCCATTGCTGAGCAGCCAGAGCAGGGTGCCAACCTGAAGCGCGCCGCCGAGACTCCCAGGCTCAGCCGCAAGCCAGCCGAGAACCGTCACACCAGCGCAGAGAATCCAGCTCGCGAGAGCCGTCACCGCACCACCCACAACAGCTATGACTGGCCAGCTGACCGGCGGCAGCGCCAGCTGTGCCCGGGTTGCCTGAGCACTTCTTTTCCTCGCCGGAGTGACGTGTAGTGAGACCCTCGCAGCGGCTCGTCGGGACGAAAGCAGTGAAGGCATGACGCCTCAATGCTCGCCCAGCACACGGCCACGGGTGGGCGAGACACGCCAGTCCAGGTAAAGTCTCCGATGGTCGCCGTTCGATCGATCCGAGCGCCGGCCAGCCCAGGAAGCCTGCGATGGCACTCCGAACTCGGGGGGAGCAATTCAGCATGGTCGACCAGGAGTCCACGACCTATCGGCCCCGGCGGGCCTTCATCGAACCCAGTATCGAGCCCGCCAAGCCGAAACAGCCGCCAGGGCCTGATCGCAACAATGGAAGGCGGAGCGCGCCTCCCATCGCGGATGAGGATTACCCAAAGCCGCTGTATCGCGACGAGACGCACACCAACGGCTGGTCTTCCCCGGCCTCGCGCGCGGCACCGGCTCCCGGCCTAGCTCCACCAACTGATGAGACCTTGCCGCCCATTCCCTCCACGCCCCAGCGCTCGCGCGGTGTCGACGAGGAATCCACCGCGATCCTCCCCCGCAGCCAGCAGGGCCAGCATCGTACGCGTACGCAACCTCCCCTCGACGCGATCGACGACTACGACGAGGACGAGCGAAAGCCGCTGGGCCGACACACCAAACTGGCGTTGCTCATCGGCGCAGTCGCCGTGGTAGTCGTCATCGGCCTCGTGATCGGGTATGCGGTTCTCAGCGCCGCCAGCCAGCGTCAGAACCAACCGACCCCCCCAAACTCCCCGGGCGGCAGCGGCCCTTCCAGCAACGCCAGCCAACTGCCTGGCCAGACTGGGACGGCTTTGTTGACCGACGACTCGATGCTCAACCCTGCCCAGGCCGAGGTTCTCGACCGAGATGGCACCTGGAAGGTTGAGTTGACGCAGCGCAGCCCATCAGAAGAGGCTCCGACCGCGGCCTGTTTCGGTGGCGAGCCACTGGAGGGCCAGCCAACGCCTCAGCAAAAGATGCTGCGGGTGCTGAACAGCGGCAAGAATGCCCCCAGCGCACTTCATGAGGCCACGGCATACAACTCGGCTGACGAAGCCACCCAGGCGTACGCGATCGCCTCCAAGACCCTCGGTGGCTGTGCTGTCGCAGGCTCCTACATCAAATCGGGATACGCAGTCAGCGGGGTTGGGCACCAGGCCGTTGGCGTGGTGATCATGGTTGCTGAGGGCTCCAAGACCCGGGCCCACAGCGTCGTTCTCAACCGCACTGGCCGCGTCATGAACGTGATCGACGCTGCCCAGGCGTCGAAGGCGCTCGCCATAACCGCCGTCGCCAAGGCGCTGGGGCAGGTCAACAACGTCCAGTGCGGCCCGGCCGGTGGAGAGTGCGGAGGTACCCCCTCCGTCAAGGACGGGCCGCCGCCGATGGGTGGGGATGAACCAGGGTTCCTGGCGATCGGAGACCTTCCTCCTGCGAGAGCCAAGATCGCCCCGTGGGTGGCTATCCCCATCGAGCTGCCCAAGGAGGAGTTCAAGGGATCCGGGTGCGAGAACGTGAACTGGGCAACTGTGAAGGCGGAGTCGAAGAGCTCAAGGGTCTACATGGTCCCGGACAGTGGGAGAAACTTCTTCGGCCTGAACGAGATCGTGCTGACCACCAAGGACGCCAAGGCTGCCGCCAAGCAGGTCGGCAAGATCAAGTCCGAGCTCACGGACTGCAAGAACCGTAACCTCACCGCAACTGTCTCCAAGCGGGAGAAAGTCACCAGCATTGGCGCCCAGAACACCAAGATCGCGGGCTGGACCGCGGTCGTGTCGCATAAGTCGACGGGGGGCACGGTCAAATATCGGGTCGGGATCGTCTCGGCGGGACCGAAGGTGATCTACACCTTCCTGAACCCCAGAGATGATTACGACTTCACCGATGGTCAGTGGAACACGGTGGCCGTACGTGCCGGCGAGCGGATGACCCAGGTCAACTGAGCTCCTTCTCCTTGCGGCGGCGCGCGATTTCCGACGCTCGCAGCCATCGAGACCTACTCAGGACGGGATTCGAACCTCACAGGCTCGTCATGATCTCCCGCATCAAGGACGCTGTCTCGCTTGGCGTCTTGCCAACCTTGACTCCTGCTGCCTCCAGCGCCTCCTGCTTGGCGGCCGCGGTCCCGGATGAGCCGGACACGATTGCGCCAGCGTGTCCCATGGTCTTGCCTTCAGGTGCGGTAAACCCTGCGACGTAGCCGACCACAGGCTTGGTGACATTGGCAGCAATGTAATCCGCAGCCCGCTCTTCCGCGTCGCCACCGATCTCGCCGATCATCACGATGGCGTCGGTGTCGGGGTCGGCCTCGAACGCCTGAAGAGCATCGATATGCGTGGTGCCGATGATCGGGTCACCCCCAATGCCCACGGCCGAGGAGAAGCCGAAGTCGCGCAGCTCGTACATCATTTGGTAAGTCAGCGTGCCGGACTTGGAGACCAACCCGATACGCCCTCCCTTGGTGATGTCGGCCGGGATGATCCCCGCGTTGGACTGCCCCGGTGAAATCACTCCTGGGCAGTTGGGGCCGATGAGCCGAGTCGAGCTGTCCTGGGAGCGTGCGAAGAACTCGGCCGTGTCCTTGACCGGAACACCCTCGGTAATCACTACAGCCAGCGGGATGCCCGCATCAATGGCCTCAACGACCGCTGACAAGGTGAACTTGGCAGGGACGAAGATCACGGTGACGTTGGCTCCGGTGGCCGCCATCGCCTCGCCCACGGAATTGAAGACCGGTACGCCGGCCCGTTCGAACTCGACCACCTGTCCACCTTTGCCGGGGGTCACCCCGCCAACGATCCGGGTACCTGAGGTCAGCATGCGATGGGTGTGCTTGCGCCCTTCCGAGCCGGTCATGCCTTGGACGATGACCTTTGAGTCGGAGTTCAGAAAGATTGCCATGTTCTTGCCCGCCCTTCAGCTCGCCGCCAGCTCGGCGGCCCGGCGGGCCGCACCGTCCATCGTGTCCACTTGCTCCAGCCCCGGTAGGCTCGCGGCGGCCAGAATCTGACGGCCCAGCTCGGCGTTGTTGCCGTCCAGCCGTACCACCAGTGGGACGTCGACATGCTCGTCACGACTGGCCAGCAGCTCGAATGCATGCACGATCCCATTGGCCACCGCGTCGCAGGCTGTGATGCCGCCGAACACGTTCACGAAGACGCTCTTCACCTGGTCGTCGCCGATGATGATCTCCAAACCGCTCGCCATGATCTCCGCGCTCGCGCCGCCACCGATGTCAAGGAAGTTCGCTGGCTTCGGCGACCCAGGAAACTCCTCGCCGGCGTACGCGACAACGTCGAGGGTGCTCATCACCAGACCGGCCCCGTTGCCGATGATCCCCACTGAGCCGTCGAGCTTGACGTAGTTCAGCCCCTTCGCCTTCGCCGCCGCCTCAAGCGGGTTCTCGGCCGACTTGTCAGCCAGTGCCGCATGATCTGGATGGCGGAACTCGGCGTTCTCGTCAAGGGAGACCTTGGCATCCAACGCGATGATCTTGCCGTCACCGGTCTTGACCAGCGGGTTCACCTCCACCAGGGTCGCATCCTCCTTCTCGTATACGGTGCTGAGGAGCTGGAGGACGCGCGCGATCTCTGCAGCATCGGGCCCCGAAAAGCCGGCCGCAGCGACGATCTCGTCGGCCTTAGCCTGATCGATCCCGACTCGAGGATCCACCGGGATACGGGCCAGGGCGTCGGGTCGCTCCTCCGCAAGCGTCTCGATATCCATCCCGCCCTCCTTTGAGCACATGGCGAGGTATCGGCGTTCCGCGCGGTCGAGCAACAAGGAGAAGTAGTACTCCTCGGCAATGTCGGCGCCCTCGGCAACCATGACGGTCTTGACGACATGTCCCTTGATGTCGAGACCGAGAATCTCGGCCGCCCGAGCCTCCGCCTCTTCGGGACTCTTCGCGACTTTGACGCCGCCCGCCTTGCCGCGGCCGCCGGTCTTGACCTGAGCCTTGACGACCACCACGGGAGAATCGATTGTGGTGGCGGCTTGTTTGGCCTCGGCCGGGGTGGTTGCCGTGACGCCGCGCAGCACCGGAACCCCGTAGCCCTCGAAGAGATCTCGCGCTTGGTACTCGTACAGATCCACACTTGCCTCCATGCTCGCGTGAGGTCGGACAGACCAGATGCGTGGCGAAAGACCCGTTCCCGGGCGTACCACCAGGCAGACGATCCGAAGCCTATCTGTGACTATCGAGCTGCATGCAGAAGGCCAAGCTGATCATCCCCAAGACGTTGCCTCTGGCCTGCTGCATCCGCATGACTCGCGAATGACGAGGTCAGTGGCGAAACGCTGATATGCAGCGGCGGGCGAAGTGAGGTTGAGGACAGCGGAAACGGCAGCCTCGGCCATCGCCTGGATCGGCTGCCGCGCCACGGTGAGCGGTGGCCAGCAATACTCCGACTCAGTTGTGCCGTCGAAGGACACGACCGCGATGTCATCCGGGCAGCGCAAGCCTGCTTCCCGGATTGCCTTGAGTGTGCCGGTGGACAGTTGATCAGAGGCAGCGAAGATCGCGCTTGGCCGAGTCGGCCAGTTCAGGAGTCGCACTGCCGCCTCGTAGCCGCCCTCGCGGCTGAAGCTGGTGCGGACGATGGGGCCCGGCGGCAGTTTGTGCGCCTGGAAGGCGTCGCTCCAGCCTTTCTCGCGAGGCTCTGGGACCGGCTCGCTCGACTCACCCATGATCAACGCGATCGATTGGTGGCCGTGAACGGTGATGAGATGGTCGACCAGAAGCGCGTGCACCCTCGCGCGAAGTCCGGACCCAAGCGCGACGTAACCGGCAAAAGGCGTAGAGCAGTTGATCAGTACAGTGGGCCGGCCAGGGAGTGTCGATGGCACGGAAACCGGAGGGCGGCAGGACGGTGGAAATGATCAGACCGTCGACGATGCCTGTTGGCGAGATCGCTGACGATCCGGCTTTCATGAGCCTCGTTTGCGTCTGAATTGGCGACGACCAAGACGTAGCCGTGAACGGCTGCCGCTACCTCCAGGGCGCGTGCATATTCGGCGAAGAAAGGGTTGGTGATGTCAGGAAGTACCAGCCCGAGCATCTCCGTGGAGCCTTTCTTGAGCGCGCGGGCGTTGACGTTCGGCCGATATTTCAGGATCTCGATTGCAGCTCGTACCCGGGCCGCCGTCTCAGGTGCAACGCGCCGAGGGCCGTCGTTGACGACATAGCTGACTACGGCTGTGCTCACGCCGGCGTAGCGGGCGACGTCAGCTCTGGTGGCTGGACGGACCGGCTCAGGCAGTCCGCGAGCGTCAGAGGACACGATGGGAGTTCGGGCCGGATGCGCGGCGTAGACGACTTGCGACCATGTCCACGATCCCTCGCGTCGTTGTCGATTGGGTGCTAGCAGAATCTACAGGTGTAGATGAGGTCTGACAACCATGGTCTGATGAGCGTGGCCCGTTCGCCATCATCAAGGCGGGTCTCGCAACCTGGACTCGATTCGCTCTTGAAGGCTGCTGGCCCCAGGAGGCACCAGCCACCCGCGAAATCGGACAGGCACTTCCGGCGCCGTTTGCTGCTTCTCAGCAATCCTGAAGCAGCGCACTTTCGCGATTTGGCCATACGACGTCGAAAAGAACTCCGGCAGGGAGATGAGCAGATCGCGAGGCAGGCTAGGCAGACTCTCAGTCACCGCTCAGGTCGCTTCGCGGAGGCGCGAGGACGTTCCATGCCGCGAGCGATCGGAGAAGGATGTGCCGAACCCGCGCAAATAATTGGACACAACTCTACGGAAACTCTTGCTACCCCTCTATCTACAGGTGTAACTTCCGGCCCATCGCAACTGTTTGCGGGGCGCCCTCGGCGTCGCACTGGCCAGCGCATTCGAGCCCGAGAGGAACTGACAATGACGTCTGACATGAAGCGCGCTCCCCCAACTCCTCAGAGTCTTAGTGTTGAGGGAGCAAGCGCATGAGCACGGGGCAATCGACACAGTCGAACCGCTTGTTGCAGCTGACTTCAAGCCCGGCGCCATCAAGGGGACTGACAAGCCGCCCGGTCGGGGTGATCTGGGCATGGCCTTTGTCTTCATCCTGCCGGCGTTGATCGGCTTCCTGGTGTTCTACCTCTACCCCTTCATCCGCGGCTTCTACTTCAGTTTGACCAGGTACAACCTGCTCGGGACACCGACGTTCATCGGCTTCGACAACTTCACCCGGCTCTTCCAGGACCCGCTGTTCTGGAACGCGATCCTGGTGACCGTCGAGTACGTCATTCTCAATATCGTGTTCCAGACCATACTGGCGGTCGCGATCGCAGTGCTGATGCACCGACTGACGCAGTCGACTGTGATTCGCGGCCTGATCTTGCTGCCGTTCCTGATCTCCAACGTCATCGCGGCGATGCTGTGGCTCTGGATGCTGGACTTCCAGATCGGCCTGGTCAACGAGTTCCTCGCGTTTGTCGGCCTGGACCGGATCGCCTTCTTCGGAGACTCCGCCTGGGCGATTCCGACCATCGCCGCGGTCAACGTGTGGCGGCACATGGGTTACACCGCCCTGCTGGTCTTCGCCGGGCTGCAGACGATCCCCAACTACGTCTATGAGGCAGCGTCGGTCGATGGCAGCACCGAGTGGAAGTCGTTCTGGCGGATCACATTGCCGCTGCTGAGACCAGTCCTGGCGCTGGTGTTGGTGATCACCGTCACCGGCTCGTTCCAGGTGTTCGACACCGTGGCAGTGACCACCCGGGGCGGACCAGGCAACGCCAGCCGCGTCATCCAGTACTACATCTACCAAAAGGGCTTCACGGAGGGCCAGTTCGGCTATGCCAGCGCCCTCTCGGTGATCCTGTTCATCATTCTCGCGGCCGTTGCGCTCATCCAGCTCAGGTTGCTGCGGGCCGGCGAATCCGACCTGGCCTGAGAGGGAATCTGTCATGGCAACCACAACCGCTCCCTCTCGCGTCGCAGCTAGCAACGGGCGCCCGAGACCAAAGGTAAACGGATCAACCTAGGCCGGGTCGCGGCATGGACCGCGATGATCATCCTCATCTTGATCACGCTGTTTCCGTTCTACTGGATGGTGCGCACTGCGTTCTCGACCTCGAAGTCGCTGTTCACCGACCCGGCGTCGCTGCTGCCGGTGGATTTCACCACCGGCGCGTTCGAGCGCGTCCTCGGGCTCGCGACGCCGGAGGAGGCGCGAGCCGAGGGTGGCTCCGGGGCAGCAGTGAACATCGGGCTCTACCTGCGCAACTCAATCATCTTCGCTACCGTCGCCACCGCTGGTCAGGTGTTCTTCAGCGCGCTCGCGGCGTACGCGTTTGCGCGGCTGCGCTGGCCGGGTCGGGACATAGTCTTCTTTCTGTTCCTGACTGCGCTGATGATCCCGCCGATCTTCACGATGCTGCCGAACTTCATCCTGATCAAGAACCTGGGACTGATCAACACTTTCCCCGGCCTGATCCTGCCGTACTTCTTGATGACGCCGTTCGCGATCTTCTTCCTGCGGCAGTTCTTCCTCGGCATCAGCAAAGAGATCGAGGAAGCGGCCAAGCTCGACGGCGCCGGACACTTCCGGATCTTCTTCAGAATCGTCCTGCCGATGAGCACGGCGCCCATCGTCACGCTGTTCATCCTGACCTTCATCAACATGTGGAACGAGTACTTCTGGCCCCTCCTGGTCGGGGGCGCCGAGAAAACGCGGGTGCTGACTTTGGCGATCGGGATATTCCGATCCCAGACCCCGCAGGGCAGCCCGGACTGGGCCGGCCTGATGGCCGCGGTCCTCGTCGCAGCGCTCCCCATCCTCATCCTGTTCTTCGTCGTTCGCGAAGAAGATCGTCAACTCCATCGGTTTCTCCGGCCTGAAGTGACACCGGTCATGCCTTTGGACCCCACCACCCGCCCCGGTGACCTAGCCGAGGTGAACACTCGAAAGGATCTGCCAACGATGGCAAGAATGCGCAAGAAGCTGGGAGCCGTGCTGGTAGGCGCGGCGGCCCTGAGCCTGACCCTTACCGCATGTGGCGGAGGTGGCGGCGAGTCGGAAAGCGGCGGTGGCGGCGAAGGCGAGGTGATCGACACCAGCACCGCCACTGGCGACGTCAACTACTGGCTGTGGGACGCCAACCAACTGCCCGCGTACCAGGCCTGTGCCGACACGTTCAAGACGGCCAACCCCAACGTCAACGTCAAGATCACCCAGTATGGATGGGACGACTACTGGGCCAAGCTCACCAACGGCTTCATCGCCGGCGATGCTCCCGACGTCTTCACCGACCACCTGTCCAAGTACCCGGAGTTCGTCAGCCAGCAGCAGCTGGTCGCGCTGGACGAGACGCTCACCAAGGATGGCTTCAACGTCGACCAGTACCAGCCAGGCCTGGCGGATCTGTGGAAGGGCCAAGACGGCAAGCGCTACGGCCTGCCGAAGGATTTCGACACCATTGCGATCTTCTACAACAAGAAGCTGGTCTCCGACGCGGGAGTCAAGGAAGCCGATCTGCAGAATCTCACCTGGAACCCCACTGACGGCGGCACGTACGAGAAGACCATCGCGCATCTGACGGTGGATGAGAGCGGAAAGCGCGGAGACGAACCGGGCTTCGACAAGTCCAAGATCAAGGTCTATGGCCTGGGACTCGACGGCGGTTCGGGCGGCGGAAACGGACAGACCCAGTGGAGCATGTACACCGGCTCCAACAACTGGCAGTTCACCGACAAGAATCCGTGGGGCACCCACTACAACTACGACCAGCCCGCTTTCCAGCAGACCATCGGCTGGTTCGCGCTCGCTCATCGAGAAGGGCTACATGCCATCCGTTGAAGCGGTCACCGGCCAGGGCTCGTCGGACATCTTCGCCGCCGGCAAGTACGCCATGATCACCAACGGCTCGTGGAAGACCAACCAGCATCTTCGACTGCAAGGGCATTGAGACCGGCCTGGCGCCGACCCCGGTCGGCCCGAGCGGTAAGCGGGCCAGCATGTACAACGGCTTGGCCGACTCCGTCTGGGTCGGCTCGCAGAACAAGCCAGCAGCAGTCAAGTGGGTCGAGTTCCTCGGCTCGCCGGACTGCCAGAACATCGTGGGCGAGAAGGCCGTCGTCTTCCCGGCGATCCCGGAAGCGACTGAGAAGGCCGAGGCTGCGTGGAAGGCCAAGGGAATCGATACCACCCCGTTCACCATCCAGGTGGATGAGAAGACCACCTTCCTGTTCCCGATCACCGACTATGCCTCCCAGATCACCGGAATCATGACGCCGGCCATGGACGACGTCTTGACCGGCAAGGCTCCTCCGGAGTCGCTGACCGAGGCCAACAACCAGGTCAACCAACTGTTCGGATAGCTCGATGCGGGGCGCCATCCGGGGATTGCTCCCGGCTGGCGCCCCTTCGGCTTGCTACGCCCCTTCGGCCGCTGAGTTCAGGTGCGGCGCGCGGCCCCCACATTTTCACGCACCCAGGAAACGATCTCGCTCATCGTCGCCCCGGGCGTAAAGACTTCGGCGACGCCCATCTCCGCCAAGGATTGCCGATCCGCGTCCGGGATGATGCCACCGCCAAAGACCACGATGTCGTCGGCGTTGGCCGCCTTCAGCAGTTCGACCACCCTGGCGAACAGCGTCATGTGCGCGCCTGACAGGACCGAGAGCCCGATGGCATCGGCATCCTCGGCAACCGCCGTGGCGACAATCTGCTCCGGCGTCTGGTGCAGCCCGGTGTAAATGACCTCCATGCCCGCGTCACGCAGCGCCCGTGCCACAACTTTGGCGCCCCGATCGTGACCGTCAAGCCCCGGCTTGGCCACGACGATCCGCAGTGGAGCCGAGGACGGAGAACCGACATCAGATTCCACGAGGCCAAACTACTACCGAGTAATATCTGGCAATGCGGCAGAGTGCCACTGGCGGCATTTCGTTCGCAGGGCTTTCGCGGCTCGCGACACGGGAGCTCCCGCACGTGGTGTCTGGGCTCGCCATCGAGGCCGCCTGGGCCACCACACACATAGTGAGGTATCCGCTCGGCTTACTGTCTGCGCCGACTCGTGCCACCAGCGAGCATCGCCGCCACACTCTCCGCGGCCTCAGTCCCGAACAGCGCGGACTCCTCCACTACGACGTGGAAGCGGCCGCGACGCCGATCCTGCTGGTGCACGGATTCATCGACAACCACGCGATTTTCACCGTCATGGAACGCGCCCTCCGCCGCCGAGGCTTCCAAACGCTCTCCGCCTATGACTACGGCCTGCTCACACACCACATCCCCCGTGCAGCCGTACGGTTGGGCGAGACCATTGAGAAGTTGGCGACGAAGAGCGGCTATGAACGCATCCATGTCATCGGCCATAGCCTCGGGGGTCTGATGGCCCGCTACTACGTGCAGCGTCTGGGCGGCGACAGTTACGTACGCACACTGGTGACCCTTGGTACGCCGCACCACGGCACTCAACTAGCGTGGGCCGCGCCACTGCTGCCGCTGGTCCGCCAGCTCACTCCCCGCTCGCCAGTGATCCAGGAGCTAGCCGAGCCGGCACCAGGCTGCCGCACGCGGTTCATCGCATTCCACAGCGACATCGACCCACTTATCGTGCCCGGCAGCAACGCCCGGCTAGAGCATCCTGACCTGAACGTGCGCAACATCGCGGTGCGTGGCGTTGGCCATCTCTCGATGCCCCACAACGGACGCATCGCATTCACCATCGCTGAAGCGTTGCGGCAACTTGATCATGATGGAGCCGCACCGGTTAACGCTTAGTCCCGACAAAATCCGGACAAGCCATTGAGGTTCCGTAACCTGTTTGTTATCTTTCTCAAGTTGTCTGGCCGACTTCGGGGGTCCAGTCAAAGACGGAACTAGATCAGACAAACAGTTGGCGCACGGTCCAGGTTTGCTTCACGCGCCTGGATGCCGGACGGGTCATGGCCCGATCACGTGCCAGCGCCAGTGAGGGATGAGGGAGCTGTCCGGGGAACAGCGAACCGAACGCGAGTGGGATCCAGGCGTCAGCGCTGGAGACGAACCGCACGCCAGGGCGGCCTGGCTTAGATATGTATTCGCCGCCTTGGGCATCTCTGGCCTGGGCCTCGTCGTTGCAGCGTCCGTAGGCCTGACGACCAAAGCGCAGACCGCCGAAGGCGGGCTGTCAGCTCTGCCTGAGACCTCCTCGGCGGTGGTCGTCGTGGCTGCAGAGAAGAAGCAGCCGACCGCTAAGACTGGGGCGCTCGCCGCGTTCGCCAGGCAGGAAGCATCCGAGACCGATCGCGCGTCCAGGAGTGCCGACCTCGAGGTCGCCATCGTAAAGGAGCAGGCCGCCCAACGAGATGAGCTGCTGGCCAAGACATCAGATGAGGTGAGCCGCGCAGCGGAAGCGGCCAGCGGCGCCGCACGGCAGAAAGAACTCACGGTTGCTGACCGGGCGAGTCGCGAGGCGGGAGCCCGAATCGCAGCTGAGAACCTGCGTCGGGCAATCGCTGCTCGAGTGGCGGCGGCGAACAGGCGGCAGGCCGCGGAAAGTGCGCCGGAGGATCGTGAGGCGGCTTCCTCCAAGTCAGACGGAAGCGGTGATAGCGGGTCTGGTGGCAACAACGGTTCCGGCGGCGGCGGTACCGGAGGGGGAGGCAGCGCAGGCGGTGTTGCGCCTGTGCCAGGAGCCGTCATTGGTGCCCACTTCGGCGAATACGGCAGTTGGTCGCGCTATCACACCGGAATTGATTTCCGCGCCGGGCACGGCACACCGATTCGCGCTGTTAGGTCAGGGGTCGTGCTCTACGCCGGCAACTCCGGTGACTGGGCAGGCAACCACGTGGCCATCAAGCATGGAGATGGCATGACCACGATGTCCTCGCACATGTCCTCCATGGCCGTAAAAGCCGGCCAAACTGTGCAGGCTGGGCAGATCATCGGTCGCGTCGGCCAGACCGGCCGTGCCTTCGGCGCTCACCTGCACTTCGAGCTCTACCCCGCGGGGGTCAAGTACGGCGACGTGTACAAGGCGATCAATCCGCAACCATGGCTGAGGTCCAGCGGAGTCACCACCCACTGAGGCCAGGAAGGCAGCACCAACACGGCGCTGCAGGCTCCAAATACAGTGCGATGGGCGCTGAGCACGGAACCAACTCGCGAGATCTACATCACATTGCGAAAAACACGCGCCGAACTTGACGAGATCAGCTTGCACCGCGTTATGAATCCGTTATTGTTTCGGAAAGCGTCCACCGTTTGAAGTCAAACTGCGGGCCTCCAGCAGCAGACAATCAGCGACTTGTGCTGCGGCAGAGGCAGGACTCGGGGAACCTGTCGTCGTACGAGGAGATTTTGGAGTGCCCAGCTCGTCGTCGGAGCGTACGCATGCGCGTCGCGTCTTGATCGAGGACATCAGAAAAGACAGGAAAAGCTGGCTGCGCCATGGCGTGGCAGCGCTGGCTGTGTCGGTTCTGGGACTTGGCGTCGCGGGATCAGTGGCCCTGACGGGCGCAGCACAGCACCCCACCTTGACGGCAACGGTCGCCACGACCGATCTTTCCCAGAAAACAAGTCGCGGAGGCGAGCGGGGCCGACTCGATCCAGCGAGAATCAAGAGCCTCGCTGACCAGCGGGCCGAGGAGCTCAGCAAGATCGATGCGGAGGTATCTGAGGCCTCCATGGACAAGTCGGCGAAGGCGCGCGACAAGGCCCTCGCGGCCGCATCGAATGCGACGCGGCGTCAGGCCGTACTGCTCGCACGCGGGCAGGCCAAGCGCAGCGATAACCAGGCACCGCAACCGGACGCTAACGCGGGGGGCAGCGGCAAGGGCTGCCTGCCAATCAGAAGCGGCTACAGGATTGCTGCCGGCTTCGGCCAGGTCGGACCGTGGTCGCGCTACCACACCGGTTTGGACTTCTCCTCTCCCGTCGGTACCCCATTGCACGCTCCCGCTGATGGAGTCGTCACCAACGCCGGAATTGGATCTGCCAGCGGCTGGGCCGGCAACTATGTCGCTATCAAGCACGGGAATGGCACCCACACGCTGATGGCTCATATGTCGAACGTCTCAGTCAGCGTGGGCCAGACAGTGTCGGCATGCCAGATCGTCGGCGCCGTCGGCATGACCGGAAGGACCTTCGGCGCTCACGTCCACTTCGAGGTCTACCCGGCTGGCGTGGAGCCGGGCGACATCTACAGCGCAGTCAACCCACGTCCGTGGCTAAACGCCCACGGAGTCAACCCTTAGTCGGCGCTAGAGCTTCTCAAGCGGTGCATACCGAAGAGATAGCCGCTTGAGTCCTGAGGATCCAAAGTCCACATCGGCCATTGCCTTGTCACCTTCGCCGGAGGTCGCGACAACCGTGCCCATGCCGAACGTGGTGTGCAGCACTCTGTCTCCGGCCACCAGCGAAGGGATCTCCCGGGTGGTCGGCTTCGCGCCGTAGCCGACGGCATTCCGCCAGGTCTGGGTGGCGGTCGCGGAGGTGTTCCGCCAGCTCGTGACCGCAGCTTCCGTACGCCGCCAGTCGACGAGTTGGCTCGGCAGCTCGCTGAGGAAGCGGCTTGGCGGATTGTGCTGAGGCGAGCCCCACGACGACCTCGCGATAGCTCGTGAAATGTAGAGGCGCTTACGGGCGCGCGTAATGCCGACGTACGCGAGCCGCCGTTCCTCCGCGAGCTCGTTGCCGGTGCGCTCCGCGATCGCTCGCTGATGAGGGAAGACCCCGTCTTCACAACCGGTGAGAAAGACCGTGTCGAACTCCAGACCCTTCGCTGTGTGCAGGGTCATCAAGGTGACGACGCCAGCATCTACCTCGTCCGGAGCATGGGGTATCTGGTCGGAGTCCGCGACGAGCGCAACTCGCTCCAGAAACGCGCCCAGCGACGCATCAGGCTCTGCCGCACCCGCCGCCAGGTCGGCCTCGGGGTCAAGTACGGCAGCCAGGTCACCTTCCGGCGGCGCGTCGGACTCGCCAGGAAGTCCGAGGTCGTCCAGTTCCTCCTCCGGCACTGTCAGGGTTGCGACGCCAGTGACGAATTCGCGCGCCACGGTGATCAGCTCTTTCAGGTTCTCCAGCCGCGTCTCGTCCTGGGGATCGGTCGAGTTGTGCAAGTAAGCCAGATAGCCCGACCGGTCGAGCACGCTGGTCAAGATGGCGTCAGCCGGAATGCCCTCTGCCACCAGTGCTTCGTGGTCGTCAAGGAACTTGGCGAAGGCCGTGAGCTGATTCACTGAGCGGGAGGCCAGACCCGGTATCTCGTCGACGCGGCGAAGTGCATCGCCGAAGCTGAGGCCCTCCCGGGTCGCCAGATCGGCCACGGCGGCTTCCGCCCGATCACCGATACCCCGCTTGGGAACGTTCAGGATGCGGCGGAGCGAGACGTCGTCGGCTCTATTGGCGATGGCGCGCAGGTAGGCGATGGCATCGCGCACTTCCCGCCGCTCGTAGAACCGCACGCCACCGACCACCTTGTAGGGCATACCGGCCCGGATGAATGCTTCCTCGAAGGATCGGGACTGAGCGTTGGTCCGGTAGAACACCGCCGCATCACCGTACCGGTGCGCGGCCTCCTCATTGAGCCGTTTGATCTCTCCGGCCACGAACTGCGCTTCGTCGTGCTCGGTGTCAGCGACGTAACCGATCAGCTGCTCACCGTCGCCGGCAGTGGACCACAGGTTCTTCGGCTTCCTGTTCTCATTGCGCGTGATGACGGCGTTGGCAGCACTCAGGATGGTCTGGGTCGAGCGGTAGTTCTGTTCGAGCAGGATCACTCTCGCCCCGGGAAAGTCGGACTCGAAATCGTTGATGTTGCGGATGGTCGCACCACGGAAGGCATAGATCGACTGATCCGAATCGCCCACCACCATGAGCTCCGGCGGCTCGATGGCCACCACATCTGGATCGGGTGAGGGATCGGGCGCACAGAGTTCTCTGATCAGGACGTACTGGGCATGGTCAGTGTCCTGGTACTCATCAACGAGCACATGCCGGAAGCGTCGGCGATATTGCTCGCGAAGCTCCGGAAAAGCCTGGAGCAAGTGCACCGTCGTCATGATCAGGTCGTCGAAGTCCAGCGCGTTGGCCCTGATCAGCCGCCGCTGGTATTCCCGATACGCCTCGGCGTAGCTCTCCTCGATGGATGAGCGGGCTCGGGAGGCTGCGGACTCATGATCGACGAGCTCGTTCTTGCAAGCCGACACCCAGTTCATGATCGCGCGTACCGGGAAGCGCTTCGGATCAAGATCAAGATCGTGAGCCACCAGCTGCATCAGCCGCTTGGAGTCGGCATCGTCGTAGATCGAGAACGTCCGCGCGATGTTGAACCGGCCGATCTCCGATCGCAGGATCCGAACGCACGCGGAGTGGAAGGTGGAAATCCACATCAACTTGGCCCGGTTACCCACCAGGTCCATCACCCGGCCGCGCATCTCGGCCGCTGCCTTGTTGGTGAAGGTAATGGCGAGGATCGAGGCCGGGTGTACCCGGCGCTGACTCACCAGGTAGCAAATCCTGCGGGTCAATACTCGGGTCTTGCCAGAACCGGCGCCGGCCACCACAAGGACCGGACCGCCCTCATGCAGCACCGCCTCCCGCTGCGGTGGATTCAGTCCTTCCAGCAGCTGTTCAGCGGTCAATCGGGCCGGCCTGGCCTGCGTCGTACTCGTCATAGCTGCTCGGCAGTGGGGCAGCAGTTCGCTGCGTTCCCGCAGAGTTTCGACATAACGCAGCCCACCCTAGACGTCAGCAACGACACCATGTATGACCGCCTTGCGGCGCCTGCTCCGCCTCGCGCCAGCGTAAATTGGTCGCTATGCGGGTGCCTACGATATCGCTCAGCACGCTGCTCAAGCGCATCGTGCTGGCGGTGGCCGCAGTGCAGGGGGCCACTTTACTCGCCCTCGTGGTGGTCGACTATCGCCGGAAGAAGCTCCGCAGGCCTGCGACTTTCCCGCGACTTCCGCCTGGCTCTGTCACGGTCGGCGGGTCCGAGGTCACGGTCTATACCTACGGTGAAGACCTGTACGGCGACATGCTGAACGCCATCAGTCAAGCTAAGTCGCGGATCTTCTTCGAGACCTTCATCTGGAAGGGTGACGCCGTTGGTCAAGCGTTCAAGGACGCGCTGATCGAGGCAGCCAATCGCGGCGTCAAGGTCTATGTCGTCTTCGATGAGTTTGCCAACCTGGTGGTACCACGCTCGTTCTTAACCTTCCCGAAGAACATCGCGGTACGCCGCCATCCGCTGATCGCATCCGGCTTTCGCTTCCCACGCAATACTGGCCGTGACCACCGAAAGCTGCTGGTGGTCGACGATCTCGTCGCATTCCTCGGCGGCTACAACATCGGGAGCCTGTACGCCACCGACTGGCGTGATACCCATGCCCGTCTCACCGGCGACATCGTGTGGGACGTCCAGAACGCCTTCATTGACTTCTGGAATCTCTGGTATGGCCGGTCCCGAGCCGCCTTGCCCGACTTCGGCAGCGCTACCTGGCAGCCAGACATCCGGATCCACCGGAACATGCCGCGCAACATGGTCTATCCGATTCGCGGTATGTATTTGAATGCCATCGACCGGGCGTCCCACCACGTCTACCTGACCCACGCCTATTTCATCCCCGACCAGGACATCCTCTCCGCCCTCGTCCGAGCCGCACGTCGGGGTGTTGACGTACGGATCATCATTCCCGCGGAGTCCAACCACATCGTGGCCGACTGGCTGTCCCGCGGCTTCTACAGCCAACTACTCCGCAACGGCGTACGGCTGTTCTTGTATCAAGGCGCCATGGTGCACGCCAAGACCGCCACTATCGACAGCCAATGGTCGACGATCGGCACTGCAAACATCGACCGGATTAGCCTGCTCGGCAACTACGAAGTCAATATGGAGGTCTTCAATCCAGCGGTGGCACGGCAGATGGAAGAGATCTTCGCGATCGACTCCTCAAACACGATCGAGCTGACCCTTGATGATTGGCAGCGCCGGCACGCCATGGTGAAGTTCTCCGAGACCGTGCTGACGCCGCTGCGCCCCCTTCTCTGAGTCCGGAACCGCCTCGCGAGGCATAGTCGGAGCCGAAAGCCCTCAATAACTGACACTGGTCCTCGCGACACGCCGCGCACCTGCCAGCTGGGCGTGACTGGCGTCAGTTTTTGAGGGAGCGCAACTACGACTGAGACTGCTCCTCGAGCCGCGCTCGGATGATCTCCTCCACGAGCGCCTCCGGGAGCGGACGGTCAGGGCTGAAGTGGATCGTTGCTCCGGAAACCTGGTGCGTCTTGGTGATCTTGTCCTTCATGGCCTTGGCGAGTGGAGGGCTCATCGTGAAGAACGACAAGTGGTTTTCCTGCGCCGCGAAACCAACAAGGTCACGCCGTACCGCGAAAATGACCGCCCCTCCGTAGGAGATCCGCTCCTGCACCTCCGGCACCGACGTCTTGATGATCTGCCGCAATGCTTCGAGGGTTTCTCGCTCCTGGTCCGGCAGGTCCGCCAGGTAGCTGTCTACCGCTTCCGGGTCGTCCTTGCTTCGCGGCATCGCTTCGACTTCCTCCGCTCGAGTTCTTGATCAACGAGCCGGTCAGGCGTTGGCTGATTCAATGGCTACATCGGTGCTGGGCACAGCTGCCCTGCGCTTGCCACGCAGCCAAGCGATGTAAAGGCCAGCTGCTGTCACCAGCAGGATCGCGATGTAGACCGGGATCCTGGCGGAATCGGAGACATCGTAGGCGCTGAAGAGCGTACGAGTATTGGTCAGCAGGATCATGCCACCGACGGCCACACCGAGCAGGTACGCGGGCGCGATCTTGACCAGATATGCAGCAAGCGGCGCGGCGATCAGTCCACCGGCCAGCAGAGCAAGCGCAAAACCCCAGTGAATCCCGGACGCGCCGATGGCGATGAGAAAGCCGAGGCTGGCGGCGGCACTTACAGCGAACTCGGCCGTATCGACTGAGCCGACCACCTTCCGCGGCTCCAGCCGGCCGCCACTGAGCAGCGCGGGAGTTGCGACCGGACCCCAGCCGCCGCCACCAGTGGCATCGATGAAGCCGGCGAACAGGCCGAGCGGAGCCAGAAACCTGACAGTGAGCCGCTTCTTCAGCTGCGGCCTGATGCCGACAGCGAAGCGGACGAGGATGTAGATCCCCAGCATGGCCAGGATGATCGACATGATCGGCTTCGCCCAGGCGGTGGACAGGGCGGCGAGAACCGTCGCGCCGAGAAAAGCGCCGACAGCACCGGGCCCGGCAATCCTGGCCACAACCGGCCAATCGACATTTCGCAGTCGCCAATGCGCGACGCCAGAGGCGAGGTTAGTCCCCAGCTCGCTGAAGTGCACCGAAGCTGACGCGGCTAGCGGCGTCAGACCCACCAGAACCAGCAGGGACGACGACGTCGCGCCGTAACCCATGCCGAGACTGCCGTCAACCAACTGGGCGAGCAGACCCACAACGGCGACAACAATGAGCTTTCGCACTGAAGCATCCTATGGAGACTTTGGCTACAGAGTCGGTAGGGATTGGGGAGAAACTCTATCCGGCCGCAGCCGACCGCCGAGGGCAAGTCTCGAATTCCGGACGATCAGCCTGGGATGGCGCCGATCAGCTCCAGGCAGAAGGATTGGCGACGAGCGCAGCCACCGGCTTCGGCATTTCGCCAGAAACCACATGCGCCAGCGTGACGCCCTCCAGAATCGCCCGCTCCGAAGCTCGCAGGGCGATCCAGACCTCCTGCAGCGCAGTAGCCGCGCCGACGTAGGCCAAGTTCTCAGGCCGACTGCCGCGCACGTTGGCCAGCTCGCCGTCAAGTGCTCTGATCACGTCCGCGATGCTGATCGCGTCGGCTGGCCTTGCCAGGCGATACCCACCATCCGGCCCGCGCTGGCTTCGAAGCAGTCCGGTACGCCGCAGCTCACCGAGGATGCTTTCCAGGTACTTGTTGGGGAGACGCTGCGCTTCGGAGAGCTGCTCTACGGTACGCGGCGCGTCGGCTGCGGCCAGCTCCGACATCGCCCGAAGCGCGTAATCCACTCGAGCCGAAAGCCTCATCCGAGCAGACCTCTTTTAGCACCACAATGTTCGGTCACGACTTCACCTCACGACCGACCTTACTGCCACAGCACGGCGAGTGCCGCGTTCGTCAACGTGAGGCCGCCGATCAGCCCCCAGAGCCCTCGCGGAATCGAGGCGAACTTCCGGTTCTTGACGACTAGCAGCACGATGGTCGCCGTCACTACGAGTTTGACGGCGACCTTGACATAGTTCACAGGATCCGGCCCGATCTCGGAAAGCCAGACCAATGCGAGACCCGTGATCAGGAGCGTGAGGGACCCATGCAGCATCGCCGCGTTGACCTCAGGCTCCTTCGACCTCAGTTGCACAAGAACCCCGCCGAACAGCGCCGCGAAGCCAATCAGGTGAAGAAGCACCAAGATCTGCTGCGCGATCTGCATGGCCCGACACTAATGGCCGTGGCCACTCATTTTGGTCAGGAACTAGACGAGCCGCCGGTCGGTGGCCCAGCGGGTCAGTTGGTGACGATTGGAGAGCTGCAACTTGCGCAGCACACTGCTCACGTGCGTCTCTACGGTCTTGATCGAGATGAACAGCTCCTTCGCGACCTCCTTGTACGCGTAGCCGCGCGCGATCAGCCGGAGCACCTCACGCTCACGCTGGGAGAGTCGGTCCAGATCCTCATCAACCGTGGCAAGGTCAATTGACCCGGAGAAGGCATCCAGCACGAACCCCGCGAGGCGCGGCGAGAAGACCGCATCACCCTCGGCGACCCGGCGAATGGCGTCGATCAGCTCGGTGCCGCTGATCGATTTCGTGACGTACCCTCGGGCACCCGCCCGGATCACGCCGATGACATCCTCGGCCGCGTCGGAGACCGAAAGGGCGAGGAACTTCTGTTCCGGATTCTTCTCGTGCACTTTGCGGATGACCTCGACACCGCCGCCACCTGGCAGATGCACGTCCAGTAACACCACGTCGGGCCGGGTGTGCAGTACGACGGCGATGGCCCGATCAGCGTCTGCCGCCTCGCCGACAACGGCCACCGATCGGCCGATTTCAGCCTTCACGCCGGTACGGAACATGGCATGGTCGTCGACGATGACAACGCGGTACGGTCCGCGCTCGGCAGCTGCGCCCTGGACGCCGGGCTGATCGGCTGCCCCCTGCGCGGTGGGCCGGTTCGGTATCTCGTTCATCTCTTGATCTCCAGTCGTACCTCGGTGCCGTCGCTTGACGCAGAACGGACTGTTGCTGTGCCACCATGCCGCGCCATGCGATCGATGATGCTGCCCTTCACGCCCATACGGTCCTCCGCTACAGCGTCCACGTCGAATCCGTGACCGCGGTCTCGGATGAAGACCTCGACGGACTCCTCATCGACCTCGGCGTAGACATCGATCTTGTCGGCCCCAGAATGCTTGGCCGCGTTAACCATGGCTTCGCGCGCGGCGCGTACCAGGGCCTGGATCGAGTCGGAAGTGTCGCAGTCACCCACCATCACCAGCTCGACCGGGACGCCCCGCTCGTCCTCGACCTCCGCGGCAGCCGCCGTCAGTGCGGCCTTGAGGGTCGCTTCAGGCAGCTCGTCGTCATACAGCCAGTTGCGCAGCTCGCGCTCTTGGCGGCGGGCCAGCTGCTGCACTGCCTTGGGGTCGTCAGCCTGACGCTGGATCATGGCGAGAGTTTGCAGCACCGAGTCATGCAGGTGGGCGGCCATGTCCGCGCGGGCATCGGCACGCACCTTCTCAGCCCTCGCCTGGTTGAGAGCTGAACGTGAGCGGTGCAACCAGGGTGCGAGGACGATTGCCAGCCCGGTGAGCGCGAGCATCGTCATTGCCATAACCTCGGGCAACTGAGAGATCTGGCCTTGCTGGGCGATAACGATGCCGAAGGCGGCGCCGACCAGCCCCAGGCCGACAATCACCCGGACTAGGGCGGGCCACCCACCCCGAGCCACGAATGGAGCCAGCCAAGCCTTGCCGCCAGCCTCGTCGCGCCAGCGCTTCTGCTGCTCGGTGTCTGCCTGGCGCCAGACGAGCGCGGCTCCGGCGCAAGCAAAGGCCACCGGCCAGAACAGCTGCGAGCTGATGCCCAGACCGGTGTTCTGCATGACCAACAGCAAGCCAACGCCTAAGGCGATCAGCGCCAGCAGCATGCCCCAGTCGATCCGACGCTTGGGCTTGCGGTGGTCCCGCATCCCTGCCCGGCTCGCAGACTCGAGCCCAGGAGCCTTCACAGTCGATTCCGGGGGCAATAACAGCCACAAGGCCCCGTACGCGATTACCCCGATGAATTGGAAGGTCGCCAAGGCTACGAAGGCGATCCTCACCGCCAACAGCGGCCAGCCGAGATGCCTGGCGAGTCCGGTGCAGACTCCTCCCAGCCAGGCCCCCTCAGCCACCCGCGTGGCCCGAGGTTTGTCTTCGGGACCTGCGTTATCGGAGTCCGATACGCCTTCCTTGGCGATCAAAGCTGCGGTCGGCTGCGCTGGCTCAGTGTGACGCGGGATCGATTCTGAACCGTCATCGATGAGGTTCGCGTCCGGCGCAGGCGGAGTCGTGAAACCGTCAACGTCAGGCCCGAGATGGCTCGAGTCCGTGGCAGTCATGATCTCCAACCCTCACACGCGTATGGGCGTACGGCCAGCAGGGTGGTCCCCGACTTCTCCCTTAGCCGAAGGAGCTTCGACGTTGCGGCGCTACGAACGGTTCCCTGTTCACGCCAACAGCCGGGAGCATTGGGGGTCGTCCCTGATAGTTCGAGCGTAGCCGGGTGGGCAGGATGGAGCGCATGAGCTCGATCTGGACGATTCGTCGCAGTGCGACTGACGTTAAGCTCACAGGTCTTTGCGGCGGAGTCGCTCAATACTGGGGAGTCGATCCGCTGCTGGTCCGGGTCGGTTGGGCTCTGCTGGCTCTGAGCGGCGGAATTGGCCTTGTCCTCTATCTGGCGGGCTGGCTGCTGATCCCGGTCGAGGGCAGCGACAAAGCGCTGGCCGATGATCTGTTCGGTGAGTCCGTCCGTCGCTGGCCGAAAGAACTGTGGATCACCCTCGTGGTCGTGGCCAGCCTTGCGATGTTCGCCATCTTTGGGGCGCTCAGCCCAGTCGGCATTGGGCCCGCCATCGTCATCGCAGTCATTTGGTACTTCGGCTTCTACAAAGGCCGCCATAACAAGGCAGACAAAGCCCCGACTCCACCAGCTGATGTCCGCTTGGGGTCGGCAGAGCCGGCCGAACCCCAGTTCGTCAGATATCCCGGTCCGCCGACGCCTTTCACCGAAGCCGCCGAGGCGTGGCAACGCCGAGTCGCGGAGCACGTCCGTCAGGTACCCGTTGAGGATCGGGCTGCTGCTACGCCGACTGATGACTGGCCAAGTCCTCCGTCAGACTTGTCTCAGCGGACGCCAGATCCAGAGCCCACTGAGCACAACGCGTTTCTAGCTGAGCCTGATCCAGTCGGCCTCTATGCCGAACCGCTCCCAGCCGCGCCAGTGAAGATGTCAGACACAAAATCAGCCAAGCGATTGCGGATGGTCTCGCTGATCGCGCTCGGCCTGACGCTGTCCGGGCTTGGCGTAGCCCAAGCGCTCGGCGTCGCGATCCCCCTCGCCAGCTACCTCGCCGCCGCGCTGCTGGTCATCGGCGTGACGCTCCTGGTCGCGACCTGGCTCGGCATGGCGCGCGGCTTGCTGCCAGTCGGTGCCCTGCTGGCGGTCGCCGTGCTGATTGTCACTGCTGCCGGGCCCGCGCTGCAGGTTCCCATGTCGGCCAGCCATACATACACGACGCTCGCTGAGCTCCCGGCGGCGGGCGACTCGGAGGACTTTGGCAGGCTTTCGGTCGATCTGAGCCAGCTTGCGGTCACAAGAGACGCCAGCTACACCGCGCGTCTCGAGCTCGGCCGTCTTGAGGTCACAGTGCCCAAAGACGCTTATGTCGTTGTCAACTACACCGCCGAGATGGGCGCTGTGCACGCGTACGGCGAAGAAATCCGGGCAGGCTCAGAAATCACTGGCCAACACAAGGATCCCCAACCAGCCCAGCCTGGCCAGCACACCTTGACGCTCAACCTCTCCGTAGACGCCGGCAACATTCAGGTGCAACGATGAGAAAAACCTACGATGTCGTCGCATTGATCTTTGGCCTGCTGTTCAGCTGCGTGGCTCTTGGATCGCTTTGGCTAACCTTTGTCGGACCTCTCAACTGGCAGGTGATCAGGATCGTGGCTCCCATGGGACTGGTCGCCGTTGGTGTTCTTGGCCTCGTCCTTTCCCGGAACCATCAGTCGTAAATCCCCCATCGAAAGGTGCGTCATGAGCAGCCCCTACCCACCGCAGCCGCCAAAGAGACTCGAGCGGAGCAAGTCCAACAGAGTTCTGGGGGGCGTCTGTGCCGGAGTCGCGAACTACCTCAACATGGACCCGACGCTGGTGCGGGTGCTCACCGTGGTGATCTCGCTGTTCACCGGTGTTCCGATCATCCTCTACATCATCGCCTTGTTCGTGGTGCCCGAGGAAGGTTCACAGCCGGCGGCGCCGAGCTATCCACCGGTGGCGGGTCCGCAGGGTCAGGCCAGCGGTTTCCCCACTGCACCGCCACAGACAGCTCAGCCGGCCTACAGCCCAGCAGGGATGTCGGGGCCGACTCAGCCTGCTCAGCCGCCAACACCGCCAGTCTCCGCCGAGGACGCCGTTTGGGGCACTGAAGGTGCGCCTTGGGAACAGCGCCAGGCTGCGCCGGAGCCGACCATGCAGTCTGCGCCGGAGCCCACGATGGAGCCTGAGCCTGAGGCCATGGCTCCGTCGGAGCCTGAGGCGCCGGTCGTGCCTGCGGCCCACGAAGCCGACGCCACCGAGTCCGTACCCGAACCTGAGGGCCCCGAGGAGCGGCCATCAGGTACCGAAAACCCTCCAACTGATCCGGGTGGGGCAGAATCCGCCGAAGCATCCGAGGGTGGTCAGCAGACGGACAGGTCCTAGGGTCCCCACTGCCTCGTCACTGGGCGGCGCGGACCAGGTCCACGAAATACCGATGGATGCGTAGGTCGTCAGTGACCTCGGGATGAAATGAGGTCGCCAGGACGTTCTCGTGCCGCACGGCGATGATCTTTGATTCTCCAAGGCCGGGCGGAACGACCGCGCCGAGAATCTCCACCCCGTCGTCGATGCTCTCCACCCACGGTGCGCGGATGAATACCGCATGGACCGGACCGCCTGCAATGCCGTCAAGATCGACATCGGCTTCGAAGGACTCAACCTGACGGCCGAAGGCATTGCGTCGTACGGTGATATCGAGCGCACCGAAGGTTTGTTGATCTTCGGTGCCATCCAGCACCTTCTTGGCGAGCAAGATCATCCCGGCGCAGGAGCCGTACGCGGGTAGTCCTGCGTGCAGCGCCGCTATCAGGGGCTCCCGCAACCCGAAGATCCGCGACAGCTTGTCGATGGTGGTGGACTCGCCGCCGGGCAGCACGATCCCATTCAGACCGGCCAGCTCGGCGGGGCGGCGTACGGGTCGGACGTCCGCGCCGCACGCCGTCAGCGCGCGAAGGTGCTCGCGTACGTCACCTTGCAGGGCGAGGACACCGACGATGGGTGGACGGCTCACCAGCCGCGTTGGGCGAGGCGATGCGGCTGCGGGATGTCGTCGACATTGATGCCGACCATTGCCTCGCCGAGCCCACGGGAGACCTTCGCGATCACATCGGGGTCGTCATAGAAAGTGGTCGCCTTGACGATGGCCGCCGCCCGCTCCGCCGGGTTGCCGGACTTGAAGATTCCGGAGCCAACGAAAACTCCTTCAGCGCCCAGCTGCATCATCATGGCGGCGTCGGCCGGGGTCGCGATGCCTCCGGCCGTGAAGAGTACGACGGGTAGCTTGCCCAATTGCGCCGCCTCGGCAACCAGTTCGTAAGGTGCCTGCAACTCCTTCGCAGCCACGTAGAGCTCATCGGGCGGCATCGTGGTTAGGCGTGCAATTTCAGCACGGATCTGGCGCATGTGGGTGACGGCATTGGACACATCACCGGTGCCGGCCTCGCCCTTGGAGCGAATCATGGCCGCACCCTCAGCGATCCGGCGCAGAGCCTCGCCAAGATTGGTGGCGCCGCACACGAATGGCACCGTGAACCGCCACTTGTCGATGTGGTTGGCGTAGTCGGCCGGCGTTAGCACTTCGGATTCATCGATGTAGTCGACGCCGAGTGACTGCAGCACCTGGGCCTCGACGAAGTGCCCGATCCGGGCCTTGGCCATCACCGGAATGGAAACGGTCGCGATGATGCCGTCAATCATGTCTGGATCGCTCATCCGCGATACGCCGCCTTGGGCACGGATGTCGGCAGGCACCCGCTCCAATGCCATGACGGCAACGGCGCCGGCGTCCTCCGCGATCTTGGCCTGCTCTGCCGTGACCACGTCCATGATGACTCCGCCCTTGAGCATCTCGGCCATGCCACGCTTGACGCGGGCAGTGCCAAGCAAGCTGGTAGACGCGGTGGGGCTGGTGGTATCGGACACGGTCAAATCCCTCTTGATTGCGGTGTTTCGCGGCGGAGCCTGCTGCGGCGGGACCCGCTCGCAACGATGCCTTCGTCCCTCAGTTTAGGTGCGCATTGCGAGGCATCGAGTTGATTTCCACTACGTGCAACCAGGACCTCGGTCCGCTCGAATACGCTCCGGGTATGACACAACCGCACCACATGTCCAAGCCGACCGAGGCTGGGATGGCGCGATTTGCGGCACTACTCGACGAGCTGTCGAGTGAGCGGGACGTGGTCAAGGCCTCCATGTTCGGCATGCCCGGGATCAAGCGGCGCGGCGGCAAGGCGTTCTGCGGACTATACGGGAACGACATGATCTTCAAGCTGCAAGGCGAGGACCATGCCCGTGCCCTCAAGCTGGAGGGCGCACACCTCTTCGAGCCCATGGCCGGTCGGCCGATGAAAGCGTGGGTACAGGTTCCCCCGGAACATCAGGCGCAATACGCAGACCTGGGACGTGCCGCCGAAACGAGTCTCGAGGCTTGAGCATGACTCGTCTCGGGTAAGGACTATTCCCACTCGATGGTGCCCGGCGGCTTGCTTGTGATGTCCACGACGACCCGGTTCACTTCGTCAACTTCATTGGTGATTCGGGTACTGATCCGTTCCAGCACGTCGTACGGGAGCCGACCCCAATCCGCGGTCATCGCATCTTCGCTGGTCACCGGACGGAGCACGATCGGGTGGCCGTAGGTCCTCCCGTCGCCCTGCACCCCGACTGAGCGGATGTCGGCCAGCAGCACGACTGGGAACTGCCAGATGTCGCGATCCAGTCCGGCCGCCGTCAGCTCAGCCCGAGCGATGGCGTCCGCCTCCCGCAGGACGTCGAGCCGCTCCCGGGTGACTTCACCAATGATCCGGATCGCCAGTCCCGGTCCCGGGAATGGATGTCGCCAGACGATTCCCGACGGCAGCCCGAGCTGCGCACCCACTGCCCGTACTTCATCTTTGAACAGGGTGCGAAGCGGCTCCACCAGCTGGAACTGGAGATCGTCGGGCAGCCCGCCGACATTGTGATGACTCTTGATATTGGCCGCGCCCTCACCTCCGCCGGATTCCACCACGTCGGGATAGAGCGTGCCCTGCACCAGGAATTCGACCTCACCAGCCTCGCCGACCACCTCGCGGGCCGCCGCCTCGAACGTCCGAATGAACTCTCGGCCGATGATCTTGCGCTTCTCCTCCGGATCAGTGACCCCGGCCAGTGCCGAGAGGAATTGCGCGGAGGCATCGACAACCTTCAGGTCAACCCCGGTTGCGGCCACGTAGTCGCGCTCAACCTGCTCGGCCTCACTCTTGCGAAGCAGGCCATGGTCGACAAAGACACAGGTCAATTGGCTACCGACAGCGCGCTGCACGAGAGCCGCCGCCACCGCGGAGTCGACTCCGCCTGAGAGCCCCGCGATGATGTGCTTGCCGCCGACCTGTTGCTGAATGGCCAGTACGGACTCATCGACGATATTCGCCGGAGTCCAATCCGGAGTGCATCGAGCGATGTCGTACAAGAAGTGCTCCAGCACCTTTTGGCCATGCTCGGTGTGCAACACCTCCGGGTGCCACTGAACGCCGGCAAGGCGCCGATCGACATCCTCGAACGCGGCAACCGTTGCCCTCGCCGAGGTTGCAGTCACCCGGAAGCCGGACGGTGCTGCGATCACCTCGTCGCCGTGGGACATCCAAGCACTTACGGTGGCGGGCAAGCCGGCGAGCAGTATGCCCGGGTCGGTCACGTTCACCGCCGTCCGTCCGTATTCCCGCATGCCGGTGCGGGCGACTGACCCACCAAGGACCTGGGCCATAGCCATGAAGCCGTAACAGATGCCCAGAACTGGCGTATCGGCGTCAACCAGTGCCGCATCGAGTTGGGGCGCTCCCGGCTCGTAGACCGACGATGGGCCGCCGGACAGGATGATCGCCTTGGGCCGCCGGGCCAGAATCTCCGAGGCCGAGGCAGTGTGCGGCATGATCTCGGAATAGACCTTCGCCTCGCGTACCCGACGGGCGATCAGCTGGGCGTACTGGGCCCCGAAGTCGATCACCACCACCAGATCGTGATCTCGCCGGCTCATCTGGCATCCTCTCCCCCGGAAGCGATGAGTCTATGACCTCCGGTGCGGCCTGCGGGCGGGTCTTGGTGCTAAGCCCGACCGGCCTTCTTCAATACTCGCAACAGTCCTGTCATGACCGAGGTGAAGGATTTGCCGTCCAGACCGTGGCTGGGAGCGAGCGGGATCCCCGTCTGGGTCGCGACCGACTGGACGTCGACGAACCGCCGGATGCCGTCTTGCCCTTGCCGCCGGCCGAGTCCTGAGTTCTTCATCCCGCCCATGGGCGCGTCGATGCTGCCGAACGTTGCCGCAAACCCCTCATTGACGTTCACCGTGCCGCATTTGATCTTGCTCGCCACGAGCCGCCCGCGATTGTGGTCGGAGGTCCAGACGCTGGCGTTGAGGCCGTAGTCGGAATCGTTGGCGCGCGCCACTGCGTCGTCGTCGTCGACGACCGGATACACGCTGACGACTGGGCCGAACGTCTCGTCGGTGTAGCACTCCATATCCGGGGTTACACCGGTCAAGATGGTCGGCTCGTAGAACAACTCCCCGAGGTCCTCGCGCTGCCGGCCGCCAGTCAGCACCGTGGCACCCTTCGCCCTGGCGTCCTCGACATGCGCGCTGACTCGCACCAGCTGGTCGTGGTTGATCAGGCTGCCCATATCGTGCTCGAAGTCTGGCGCATTGCCGAGACGGATCGCCTGGGTCCCTGCGACGAAGGCCCGGATGAACGGCTCGAAGAGCGGTTCCACAACGTAGATGCGTTCGGTTGCCACGCACGTCTGACCAGCGTTGAAAAAGGACGCCCGGACCGCGCCCTCCGCCGCGGCCTCGATGTCTGCGTCATCCAAGATCACCATCGGGTTCTTGCCACCAAGCTCCAGGGAACATCCGATCAGCCGGTCCGCGCACTGGGCAGCCACCATGCGTCCCGTGGCGGTCGACCCGGTGAAGCACACATAGTCGCTGACGTTGATCAACTCACCTCCCACCACGGTGCCGCGTCCGTGCACCACCTGCCATACATCGGGAGGCAGGCCGGTCCTGCGTAACAGTTCCACCGCTGCCAGCGCGACCAGCGGAGTCTGGTGATCAGGCTTCAGCATGATCGCATTACCGGCGACCAGAGCCGCCAGCCCGTCGCAGATCGCCATGGTCAGTGGGTAGTTCCAAGGCCCGATCACGCCGACGACACCCTTCGGAACATAATGCCGGTCGACTCGGGTGAGCAGCGGCAAGATCCCTTCACCCCGCTCAGAGTGCAGATAGCGGCGTGCGGTCCGCCCGTAGTAACGCGCAGTGAGGGCAAGGTGGAAGACCTCGTTTGCGGCACTCAGCCGGTCCTTGCCGACCGACTGCAGCAAATCAATGAAGTAGTCGCGCCTATCCAAGAGATGATCATGAAAATCGAGCAGCAGTCGGGCCCGCTCGGCAATTGGTCGAGCGGCCCATTGGGCCTGGGCTCGGTGCGCGAGCTGGGCGCCGACCTCGACATCGGCCGGAGTGGAAGTCGGCAGCTCGCCCATCACCTCACCGTTGATCGGTGAGCGGAGCCCCATAGGCGGTCCAGTCGCCGTGAGCAGTGCTCGCAGGCGGAGTAGGTCTGACGATGTAACAACTGCTACGTCAGTCATGGGGCCCAGAGTAGTGGTGGGTCGAGTGGCAGCATTCGGACTATGGATTGTGACGTCATCGTGGTCGGGGCCGGCCTCTCTGGTCTGGTTGTCGCCCACGAGCTGGCTACGGCCGATCGGTCTGTGATCATGCTGGACGCCGAGTCGCTCGACTCAGTCGGTGGTCAGGCGTACTGGTCACTCGGCGGGCTGTTCATGGTGAATTCGCCTGAGCAGCGGCGGATGCGGATCCATGACACCGAGGAGCTGGCGCTGGCCGACTGGTTGGGCAGCGCCGCCTTCGACCGGTTGGAGGACTACTGGCCGCGACGCTGGGCCGAGGCATATGTGCACTTTGCGGCGGGTGAGCAGCGTGGCTGGCTCCATGACATGGGCGTCCGCTGGTTCCCGCTCGTGCAATGGGCCGAACGGGGCGGCTACGCGGCTCCCGGTCATGGCAACTCGGTTCCGCGTTTCCACATCACCTGGGGCACCGGCCCTGGGTTGGTTGAGCCCTTCGCCAGCAGCGTCATGGACTCGAACCGAGTACGGATCCGGTCTCGACACCAGGTCACCTCGCTGCAAGCCGACCACTCTGGCGTACGCGTGTCCGGACAGGTCCTGGAGCCGACAGAAGTGCCCCGTGGAGTCCGGACGTCGCGAACCGGGGTCTCTGAGTTCACCTTCTCCGCCCAGGCCGTTGTGGTAGCCAGCGGCGGAATCGGCGGAAACTTCGACCTCATCAGACAAAGCTGGCCCGCGGAGTGGGGCCCAGCGCCGCAACGCATGATCGCCGGCGTGCCCGACTACGTTGACGGATCAATGCTCAAGATCACCGAGGCCGCGGGTGGGCGAGTGATCAATCCGGATCGGATGTGGCACTATCCCGAGGGAATCGTGAACCACTCGCCCGTCTGGAGCCACCACGGTATTCGGATCCTGCCCGGCCCTTCGTCGTTGTGGCTGGATGCCCGAGGGCAACGCTTTCCGGTGCCGTTGTTTCCGGGCTTCGATGCACTCGGTGCTCTGCGGCACGTGATCAACAGCGGCTACGACTACTCCTGGTTTGTGCTCGACCAGGCCACGATGTCGGCTGAGATCGCGCTCTCTGGATCTGAGCAGAACGGCGACCTGACCGGCAGGAATCTGCGCCTGCTGGCTGGCCGCGTACGGCCCGGCCCGACACCGGAGGTGCGAGCTTTCCAGGAGGTCGGCGTGGACTTCGTCTCGGCCGGATCAGTACCGGAGCTGGCCGCTCAGATGAATCAACTGGTCGGTGCGCATCTCATCGACGCCGAGTCGCTGCGCCAGGTGATCGAGGCGCGCGATCTCCAGGTGCGCAGTGGGCTGGGGAAGGACCCGCAGGTGGTGGCAACCATCGCTGCCCGGCGATTCCTCGGTGATCGGCTGCTTCGGGTCGTGCCGCCGCATGAGCTGCTCGACCCGAAGGCTCCAGGCGCCGGCCGGGCAGGATCGGGAGGTCCGCTGGTTGCGATCCGGCTTCACATATTGACCCGCAAGACCCTTGGCGGACTGGAAACCGACCTTGAGGGACGTGTGATGGGAGCGAACGGTGCGGTGCTTCCGGGCGTGTACGCCGTGGGTGAGGCGGCCGGCTTCGGCGGCGGAGGCGTCCACGGCTATCGGGCGCTGGAAGGTACCTTCCTAGGCGGCTGCCTGTTCACGGGCCGCACCGCAGGCCGCGCCTTGGCTGCCAGCCTTTGATTCTGGGCAGCTGCGACGTACGTCTGCGCGGTTGTGATGGAAAACGCACGCCTCAGGGGTGTGACAAGGGCCCGTTTGTGCGGTTCTGATGGAAGACGTACGCCTCAGAGGTCACGACGATTCAGCGCGGCCACGTGGTGGCGTACCACCTCGGCAACCACGAAGTTCAGGAACTTCTCGGCGAACTCGGGATCGAGCCGGGCATCTTCGGCGAGCGCTCGCAGCCGGGCGATCTGTTCGGCTTCCCGTACGGGGTCGGCGGGCGGCAGGCCATGCGCCGCTTTCAGCTCACCGACCTGCTGAGTGACCTTGAAGCGCTCAGCGAGGAGATGCACAAGCGCCGCATCCATGTTGTCGATGCTCATCCGAAGCCGCAGCAACTCCTCGGCCACCGGGTCACCCATGGCGCTCAGCCTAGTTAGCTAGTCGGACCTGTGTCGGAACGCTTGTCACGTGAGCTGGTCGCGGCTTCCTGTGCGGCTGCTCACCGGCAGTTTCAGCGAATCGCTTGACCGGTTCCGGTCACCGCATCGGGCGTGTCGGACGCTTGCGGCACGACCACGATGGGCACTCGAGCCAGCGCACCTGCACCCTCAAACGTCAACGAGCCGAACACCGCCTCCGACAGTGGAGCCCCTTCGGAGTGAGGGTGATCGTCACGGTCATGGTCTGCCCCTCGCGTGTGAAGTTCAGCGTGGACGGGTTCACCGTCGCCGTCACTCCGGGCACAGAGATCGTGGTCTGGCGAGCCCGGCTTCACGGCCGTAACCTTCCTGGTCACCGCGCCGGTGGAAGCTTATGGAGGGGCTGCTCCCGCCGGAGGAATCTAGAGTCGTGGCTCCTCAACCGACTTGTCGGTTGGTGGCGGTTAGCCCACGACGATCTCGACCCGCTGGAACTCCTTGATTTCGATGTAGCCGGTGGTCGCCATCGCCTTACGCAAGGCCCCAACCAGGTTCATGGTGCCGTCGGGGACCGTGGACGGGCCAAGCAGGATGTGCTGCAGATCGCCGACCGTTGAGAACTGGGCCCGCTCGCCGCGGGGCAGCTTGTCGTGCCAGGCCTCGGGTCCCCAGTGGAAACCGCGACCGGGCGCCTCCTCGGCCCTGGCCAGCGGTGAGCCGACCATGACAGCATCAGCGCCGCAGGCGATTGCTTTGGCGATGTCCCCTGAGCGTACGACCGAGCCGTCGGCGATCACTTGCACGTAGCGGCCACCGGACTCGTCGAGATAGTCGCGTCGCGCCGCCGCGACATCGGAGACCGCCGAGGCCATCGGTACAGCAACGCCCAGCACCGATCGGCTGGTGTATGCGGCTCCGCCCCCGAACCCGACCAAGACACCGGCTGCGCCGGTACGCATCAGGTGCAGGGCCGCCTGATAGGTTGCGCAACCGCCAACAATGACCGGGACGTCAAGCTCATAGATGAACTTCTTGAGGTTGAGTGGCTCCAGGTCGGAGGAGACATGCTCGGCGGACACGGTGGTGCCGCGGATGACAAAGAAGTCCACGCCGGAATCCACCACCGCCTGCGCGTAGGCCCGGGTGTTCTGCGGTGAGAGCGCACCGGCGGTCGGTACGCCCGCTTCTCGAATCTCCGCGACCCGTTTGCCGATCAGCTCGGGCTTGATCGGCTCGGCGTAGATCTTCTGCATCTGGCGGGTCGCCTCGATCGGATCCTCGATCGCGATGATCTCCTGCAGCTTCGGCTGCGGGTCGTCGTAGCGGGTCCACAGGCCCTCGAGATTCAGCACACCGAGGCCACCGAGCTGGCCGATCTTGATTGCCGTGGCCGGCGACATTACTGAGTCCATTGGTGCCGCGAGCAGCGGGAACGCGAAGGTGTACGCGTCGATCCGCCATTGCAGTGAGACCTCCTCTTCGCCGCGGGTACGTCGCGACGGGACGATGGTGATGTCGTCAAAGGCGAATGCCCGCTGGGCACGCTTGCTGCGGCCGACGTCAAACATTCCTCTACTCCCTTAGCGACGGGTGATCATCGATCCCGGGCCTGATCATGATCATGACAACTCCCGTCTAGTGTCGTGCGATCAGAGTTTCAACCTGCATAGTTGGGCGCCTCGGCGGTCATCTGGATGTCGTGCGGATGGGACTCCTTCAAACCGGCGGAGGTGATCCGGATGAATGAACCGCGCTCCTGCAGCTCCGGGATCGTCGAGGCTCCGGTGTAGAACATGGCCTGGCGCAAGCCGCCGATGAGCTGGTAGGCAACTGCGGCCAACGGCCCACGGTAGGGAACATGGCCCTCGATACCCTCCGCGATCAGCATTGAATCCAACGTGACGTCGCTCTGGAAGTAACGGTCCTTGGAATAGGAGGGGCCACTGCGACCACGAGAGGCCATAGCGCCGAGCGATCCCA
Organism: uncultured Actinomycetota bacterium; assembly: GCA_963840505.1. Taxonomy (GTDB): domain Bacteria; phylum Actinomycetota; class Actinomycetes; order Propionibacteriales; family Propionibacteriaceae; genus Microlunatus. The sequence goes on along the minus strand of CAWIZB010000016.1, from coordinate 438,488 downwards.
TGCCGCGATAGGACTTGAACTGCTTGCCATTGATGAAGATGAGCTCACCAGGGCTCTCCTCACACCCGGCCAGCAGGGATCCCAGCATCACCGTGTCCGCACCGGCGACCAGCGCCTTAGCGATGTCACCGGAGTACTGCAGGCCGCCGTCACCGATCAGCGGCACTCCCGCCGGACGGCAGGCCAGAGAGGCATTGTGGATGGCCGTAACCTGCGGCACTCCGACACCGGCTACGACGCGCGTGGTGCAGATGGAGCCCGGGCCTACTCCGACCTTGACGCCGTCCGCTCCAGCATCGACGAGAGCCTTGGCGCCGGCGTACGTCGCAACGTTCCCACCGACGATGTCGACCTTGGCCGCAGCCGAATCGGCCTTCAACCGGCGCACCATCTCCAGCACGCCCTGGGAATGGCCGTGCGCGGTATCGACCACCACCAGGTCGACACCCTCCTCGATGAGCGCCATGGCGCGCTTCCAGGCGTCTCCGAAGTATCCGACAGCTGCTCCGACCCGCAGCCGCCCTTGATCATCTTTGGAAGCATCGGGATACATGCCGGACTTGACAAAGTCCTTGAGCGTGATCAGACCTTTGAGTCGACCTTGATCATCGACAAGCGGCAGCTTCTCGATCTTGTTCTGGGCCAGTAGCTGCATCGCATCGTCGCGGCTGATTCCAACCGGGCCGGTGATCAGCGGCATCGGAGTCATCACTTCAGCCACCGGGCGTGAGGGGTCGGTCTCAAAGCGCATATCCCGGTTCGTGATGAGGCCCAGCAGCCGCATCTCCCGGTCCACCACAGGAACTCCAGAGATATGAAACCGAGCGCACATCGCATCCGCTTCGCCGATGGTGGCATTCGGAGAGATGGTGATCGGTTCGTCGATCATCCCCGCCTCGGAGCGCTTGACCACATCCACCTGGTGCGCCTGATCCTCGATCGAGAGATTGCGATGGATGATGCCGAGGCCACCCTGTCGAGCAATGGCGATCGCCATCCGAGCCTCGGTCACCGTGTCCATTGGCGAGGAGATCAGCGGGAACTTGACAGCAATGCGCTTGGAGACGCGGGACTCGGTGCTGACCTGTGAGGGAACGATGTCGCTCTCAGACGGCTGAAGTAACACGTCGTCGAAGGTCAGCCCGAGAGCCTCGAAGGCATGTGGCACACCAACTGGACTGAGATCACCCGAGGACGGCAACACGGCAAAGCCTTTCACCTGAAGCAGGTAGAAGCACATGCTAGCCGAGTCGACGTGCTCCTTTCGCTCACCGTGGATCTGATCGTGTAGAGGATCTGGCCGGCCGCATTGCCCGCTGGTCTCTGCCGTTATGAGCCGGGGGCCGGTGGGCGTCCGGTATTGCGCAGTGTTCCGACCCGGTCCAGCACCCGATACCAGAAGGGTGCACCGAGCGCAGCCGCTCCGACTGAGATCAGCAGGCCGAGAATTTTCAGCGGCCAGCCCCAGATCCCGTCCTCTAAATTGGGCGCCGACCAGCCAAGTGGGATCCCGATCGCTTCCAGGAGATTTGCGGCCTCGGCCGCACACTGGGCCTCATCGCCTGGTGTGCTGCAGAAGCCTTGGTCATTGACCTGCTGTACCACAACGGCCTGAACTGCGCTGCTGGCATAGAGAGCGCGGGCAATGGCAATACTGTCCACCTTTCGATCATGCCGTTGAGGAGTGCGGTCTGGGCGGTAGTCGGCATGCGCTGCATCCGATTCCTGTCCGCCTCCGCCACATCGGCAGGCACCACGTCGTCAATAAGCTCCCGGATGCCACGAAGCAAGTACTTCGCTCGCTTCTTGACCCAGTTGGCGATCATTTCGACAAGCCCGCTGCATAGCAGCGCGAGTGCGTAGAAGAGGAAGACGAGTCCAAGAACGGTGTTCAACACGGCGCTGTCGGTCATTCGTTCACCTTTGGTCCTGCGGCCCCCGATGTACGGCAGCTGATGCCGCGAGGCCGGGGTTGAGCTCACGCTACTGAGGCCCGCGACGTTCCCGCGGGAACGGGAGATGATCGGCGTTTCTCGACAGCGGGAGTCGGCAAAGGCGACTCAGGCCTACCGCTGCTTGAGGTTACTGGGTGGCCGGTCCTGCTCAGCCCAAAACAAAAGGGCCATCCTCGATCGAGGAAGGCCCCTTTGTTTTGGGTGTGGTCCGTCAGTGAGAGTGCCCGTGGCCGGCTGCCGCGTGCTGCTCCTCCTCCTCAGGCTTCTCCACCACCAGCGTCTCGGTGGTGAGCAACAGCGAGGCGATCGAGGCTGCGTTGGCCAGCGCTGAGCGTGTCACCTTGACTGGATCGATAACGCCGTCGGCGTAGAGGTCGCCGTAGGTGTTGGTGACTGCGTTGTAGCCGTTGCCAGGCTTCAGCTCGGCCACCTTCGAGGTCACGACGTAGCCCTGCTCGCCGCCATTTTCGGCGATCCAGCGAAGTGGCTCCGCCAAGGCCCGACGCACGATGTTGACACCGGTTTTCTCATCGCCGGTAAGCCCCAGGTCGCCGTTCAGAGCCGCCGCGGCGTGGATGAGCGCGGAGCCACCGCCGGCGACAATGCCCTCCTCGATCGCGGCACGCGTGGCCGAGACGGCATCCTCGATGCGGTGCTTCTTCTCCTTGAGCTCCACCTCGGTGGCAGCACCGACCTTGATCACACAAACGCCACCAGCGAGCTTGGCCACCCGTTCCTGCAGCTTTTCGCGATCCCAGTCGGAGTCGGTACGCGCGATCTCGGCCTGCAGCTGTGCCACCCGGGCCTTGACTTCGCTGCTGTCACCAGCGCCGTCGACGATCGTGGTGTTGTCCTTCGTCACCACAATGCGACGAGCACGACCGAGGACATCAAGACCAACCTGGTCAAGCTTGAGACCCACCTCTGGCGATACGACCTTGCCGCCAGTCAGGATGGCGATGTCTTCCAGCATGGCCTTGCGGCGATCACCAAATGCCGGAGCCTTGACAGCCACCGAGGTGAAAGTGCCGCGGATCTTGTTCACGACCAAGGTGGATAGCGCCTCCCCGTCGACATCCTCCGCTACCAGGAACAGCGTGCCGGAGGCGCCGATGACCTTCTCCAGTAGCGGGAGCAGGTCGGTCATCGAGGAGATCTTGCCGGAGTTGATCAGGATGTAGGGGTCGTCGAGGACGGCCTCCATCCGCTCCGGATCGGTGACGAAGTACGGCGACAGGTAACCCTTGTCGAACTGCATACCCTCGGTGAACTCGAGTTCGGTACCCATTGTCTGCGACTCGTCGACCGTGATGACGCCGTCTTTGCCGACCTTGTCGAAGGCCTCGGCGATCAAGCGGCCGATCTCCTCGTCACGCGCCGAGATGGTGGCGACGTGCGCCATGTCCTCGGTGGTTTCGACCTCTCGGGCGTTCTCCCGCAGACGGTCTTCGACTGCACTCACGGCGGCGTCGATTCCCCGCTTGAGCTCAACCGGGCTGGCTCCCGCAGCAACCGCTCGGAGACCTTCATGTACCAGCGCCTGGGCGAGCACTGTTGCCGTGGTTGTTCCGTCACCGGCAACGTCGTTGGTCTTGGTGGCAACTTCCTTGGCCAGTTGCGCACCGAGGTTCTCGTACGGGTCGTCGAGCTCGACGTCGCGTGCCACGGTCACACCATCGTTGGTGATGGTCGGAGCGCCCCACTTCTTGTCAAGGACGACATAGCGGCCCTTAGGACCGAGGGTGACCTTCACGGTGTTTGCGAGGGCGTCGACACCGCGCTCAAGCGCGCGGCGGGCCTCCTCGTCGAATAGAAGGATCTTTGGCATAGATGCAAATCCCCTTACTTGGTGACAACCGCGAGGATGTCGCGGGCGTTGAGGAGCAGCAGCTCCTTGCCGTCGTACTTGACCTCGGTGCCTCCGTACTTGCTGAAGATCACGACGTCGCCCTCGGAGACATCGAGCGGTACGCGGTTGCCATTGTCGTCGACGCGGCCAGGACCGGTGGCGAGCACCTTGCCCTCCTGCGGCTTCTCCTTGGCGGTGTCGGGAATGACCAGGCCGGAGGCCGTGGTCTGCTCTGCTTCGAGCGGCTCAACAAGGATGCGATCCTCGAGCGGCTTGATCTGGACTGCCACGTCAAAATCCCTTTCACAGGTGAGATATGTCCGATGTGTGTACTGGTCGAGACGTCGTCGCGGTGCCATCCCGGCCGCCAGCACGAGGCTGGCACACTCCTAAGGAGAGTGCTAACCAGACATTAGCACTCGACAGATACGAGTGCCAGCAGGGGACACCAGACTGCGACGGGACGAGGTCAGATCCTCTGGACGACGGCAGCAATGGCTCCGCTCGGCGTACGCGAAATTACGATGGTCGCGCTGTTCGATCCAGCCAGCCGGAGCCGCCTGCGTAGCTCTGCAGGGTCAACGTCGATGCCCCGTTTCTTGATCTCCAGGACCCCGATCTGCGCCTCCCGCACCCAACTACGCAGCGCTTTCAGGTGGAAGGGCAGCCGTTGGCGAACTTCAAATGCGGTCGCGAAAGGTGTGCTGCAGAGCTGGTCACCTGTCAGGTATGCGACCTGGGGGTCGAGTAGCCCTGCACCGAGCTGAGCCCCAAGCTCGGCGATAGCGCCAGCTCGGATGACAGCGCCGGCAGGTTCGTAAAGGTAGCTACCCAGATCCCGTACCGGCAGCGGCGGGGCCGTCGTTGCGATCAGACGCGCGTTCGGCATGATGAGCGCGGAGCGCCGTCCAGGCGTAGCTCCAGGGCCGGACCACAGCCCCACCTCGACCGTCTCGCCACGATGGGTAATCCATTCGGCCTCGACCGCCTCAGGGATCAACGAGTGCGGCAATGCTGGACCCAGCTTGACACCGGCGGTTCGGCCACCATCGAAGAGCTGCATCACAGTCGGCCAGCGAGGCTCAAAGTCCTCCACTCGCCACAGCCGTCCATGATCGTTGCGACGCGCGGGGTCGCAGAACACCCCGACCCGTGCCGTGATCAGCTGCTCGGCCACTTCGTTGGCATCGGTGCAGATCACGTCCGCAACGCCCGCGAGGTTGGCTTGTGCCACGGCAGCTGTCTCGGGATCGACATCCACTGCGAGAACCTCCAAACCCGCTCGAGCGAAGGCCATGGCGTCGGAGCCGATCCCACAGCCGAGGTCGATCACCTTGCGAACGCCCGCCTGGAGGAACCGGCTCGCGTGGTGGTCAGCGACCTCTGGTCGTGTCGCCTGCTCCAGACCGGCTCTGGTGAAGAACATCTGGACTGCAGCCTCGCCAAACTTGGCTTTTGCCTGGCGGCGCAACGTGGCTTGGGTGAGCGCAGCGGCAGCAAGCTCAGGACCGAACTGCGCGCGCATCCGCGAGGCCGCTGCCAACGATTCGGGATCCTCCTCCGACATCGCCGCGGCCAGCGCGTCATCGGTCAGACCGAAGGGCAGCGGCACGCTAAACCAACACTCTGCTCACGGGAAGTGATGAGTCGGCTCCAATGTCGAGGGCGGACGGCTTGCCGCCAGAAGCAACGATCTCCGCACCCAGGACGGCGATCATGGCGCCATTGTCGGTGCAGAGGCTGGGCCGGGGCGTACGCAAGGAGATCCCACGCTCGCCCGCGCGTTCGGCCAGCAGTGCCCGCAGCCGTCCATTGGCTGCCACGCCGCCGCCAATCAGCAGGTCGGTCGCTCCGGTTGCCATGCAGGCGTCCATTGCCTTCGAGCTCAGAACATCGCAGACCGCCTCTTGGAAACTCGCGGCCACATGGGCCACGGGGACATCCAGCCCGTCACGCTGCCTGGCCTCGACCCAGCGAGCCACAGCGGTCTTGAGGCCTGAGAACGAGAAATCGAACCGGTGCCTGGCCATGTCCTTGCGGGCGGTGAGGCCTCGTGGGAACCGCACATAGCCGGGATCGCCGGTAGCGGCCTTGTCGATGTAGGGGCCTCCGGGATACGGCAAGCCGAGCACCCGCGCGACCTTGTCGTACGCCTCGCCCGCTGCGTCGTCAATCGTCGAACCCAGCTCAACGATGCTGTCGGCGATGCTCTCGACCTGGAGCAGCGACGTATGGCCTCCCGATACCAGCAGCGCGATACACCGCTCCGGCAGCGGTCCGTGCTCCAGCAGATCAACCGCGACATGCCCGACCAGATGATTGACCCCGTACAACGGCTTGTTCAGCGCGTACCCGAGCGCCTTTGCGCTGGCCAGGCCGACCACCAGGGCACCCATCAGACCAGGTCCGGCGGTCACCGCGATGCCGTCGATCTCGGACAGATCGATGTCAGCCGCGGCACAGGCACGTTGCAGCGTGGGCACCATGGCCTCGAGGTGCGCGCGGCTGGCTACTTCGGGTACCACACCGCCAAAACGCACATGCAGCTCGACACTGGAAGCCACCTCGTTGGCAAGCAGCTCATGCCCCCGAACAATGCCCACCCCGGTCTCGTCGCAGGAGGACTCGAAGCCGAGGATGAGCGGCCCGCCAACCGGGCTCAGCGGACTCATACTTCCTCTGTAGTGGTCGCGATGCGGTCCGGCCAGGTCTGGAGGTCATAGAGCTTCAAGATCAAGGCGTGTTGCCCGGGCCCGTAGTAGTTCTGCCGAGCGCTGAACTGCTCGAAGCCCAGCTGCTGATAGAGGGCGATCGCAGGCTCGTTGTGGTACGCGACATCCAAGATCACCTCGCGTGCCCCGAGCTGCCGCACCACCTCAAGACCCGCTCGTACCAGGTCGGTTCCGATCCCGCGCCGCCGGCTGCGCAACTCCACCACGAGGCGGTGTAGGTCAGCCAGCTCACCGACAGTCTTGATCGAGATCACCCCCACCGGGTGTTGCGCACGCGCGATCAAGATCGTCCGGCCCTCGCCGAGCAGCTCGCCGCGCCAACTGCGCTCGGTCCACTGTTCGGCGGCAGCGAAGCCGGAGCGCTCCAGCAGCATGATCGCCTCGAGATCATCTCGACGAGCAGGCAGGATACTGATCTCGGGATTGCGTGAGACGTTGATCATCGGGCCGCGCCTTGGTAGTGCAGCACCGACTTGGGACGGGTGAACTCGGTCGCATCGGGGTGTCGTAGATAGAGCGGCTCGTGGCCAGCGTCAGGCAGCGTCGCACCGGAGGTGGCGAGCACCCCTGGATCCATCGATCGCGGACCTGGCACGACTTGCAGCTGATCGCCGTAAAGGTCGGCCGCAGGCCCTATGACGGGCAGCGACGGCAGGTCGCTCGGACGTGACACCCTGGGCTGCTCGAGGCGTACGCCGAGAGGGCTGTAACGCGCCCAATACACCTCGCGACGCCTCGCGTCGGTGGCCACCGCGAACTCGCTCTGGCCTGCTCCAACGAATTGCGCAGCCAGCACGTCGAGACTGCAGACGCCACGCAACTCCAGGCTCAGCGCGTAACTGAGCACCCGCGCAGTGACGACGCCGACCCGCAGGCCGGTAAACGGCCCTGGGCCTAGCCCGACGATCAGCTGGTCGAGGTCGGCCATCCGTATCCCCGCGGCATCGACGCATTCAGAGACCAGCGGCATGAGCTGCTCGACGTGAGCCATCTGGTCGGCAACAGTCGCCGTCGCGAGTACCTGATCGCCGCGGGCCAGACCAACGTTCACTACTGTCGAGGTGTCCAACGCGAGTACCAGCGGCGCCTCATTCATGATCATCACCACGCAGCACGCCGAGATCCACCCCGTGCCACCTGGCACCTACCGTTCGGACCGTGACCAGTCGCTCGCTGTCATCACCGATTGCCGAGACGTCCGCCGGAGAGGTCCAGATATCGATCTCCAATCGATCTTCGGCAAGGCCCTCGGCGATCCCCTGTCCCCACTCCACAACCGTAATGGAATCGGCGACAGCGGCGTCCAGATCAAGATCATCCAGCTCGGACGCTGTGGACAGCCGGTAGGCATCGACGTGCATCAAGGTGGGTCGGCCGATCGTGGAGTGGTGAATGCGGGACAAGACAAATGTCGGTGAGATGATCGGGCCCTCCGAGCCAAGTCCCTGCCCGATTCCCTGTGTCAACGTCGTCTTGCCGGCACCAAGATCACCACCGGCGATGATCACGTCTCCACGCTCGAGCAGCTGCGCCAGCCGCGCCCCCAGCCGTATCATGGTCTCCCTGGTCGGGACCTTGATCGCCAACGGCAGCGGCTTGGCCAAGATCAGACCATGCGGAACGGCACGGTCAATAACGAACCCACGGTGCCGCCAAAAGGCGAGGAACTCAGGAAACTCGGTCCGGGTGAAGAGTTCGACCCGCTGAAAGCCCTGGATAGCCGCAAGCTCCTCGGCCGCGGCCACCATCGCCGAAGCGATGCCATGTCGTTGCAGGTCTGGATGAACCGAGACCCGCGAGAAGGTCGCGACGCCATCCACACCTGGCAGGACCATGATCACACCCGCCGGGCGGTTGCCGACCCGGGCGAATACTCCGCTGCCACGCCGCAAGCTGGCGGCCAAGCTCTCCGCGGTCTCGGTGATCGCAGTCGAGGGTGGATCGAGTGGCGGCCGTGCGCCGAAGGCGCTGTGGATGACCTCCACCATCGCGGCCGCGTCCTGCGGCGACGCGATCGAAACCACAAGATCAGAAACCGAGACGCTCACTAGCAGAGAAGCCTAGTGCCCTGCAGCCAGAACGGTTCAGAGCCAACATCCTCAAGAAACGCGACGAGATCGGGAACCACCTGCCGTAGGCGAGGCTGGTGGCCGACGACGGCCTGAGCGTCCCGGCGTACGAAGGCCGCTGTCGCCGCGCCGTCCCCGCGCAGAGTGGCTACGGCGAGCGGACGGCGGAGCGATTACACGCTGGTACTCGGCGTCGCTAATGGCATTGCCGCTAGCCCGCCGGGCGCCGGTCGCTTCCGCGAGCGCGCGATCCCCGGGGATCGCGGCCAGCATCACGGGGCGTACGCCGGCCTGCGTGGTCAGACGGCCAAGCTCGCGACGCTGGTGCGGCAGCGCGAAGGCGACGACGGTACCCGTCCCGCCCGCCCGAGCGGTGCGGCCCGCTCGGTGCAGATACTCCTTCGGCCCAGTCGGCGGGTCAGCGTGGAGGACCAGACCCACCTCGTCGACGTGGATGCCGCGCGCCGCGACGTCGGTGGCCACCAGCACCGGGAGCGAACCATGCTTGAAGGCCGACATGATCCTGGTGCGCGCGCCCTGGGCAAGGCCGCCGTGCAGAGCGCCGGCCAGCACCCCGCTGCGACGCAGCTGCTCTGCCACTCGGTCGGCCCCGCGCTGGGTTCGGACGAAGATCAACGTTCGGCCCGGCCGACTGGCGATTTCTGCGGTCACCGCCGTCTTGTGCTGCGGCGCGATGCTGACCAGGTGATGGCTCATCAGGGGCACACTGGCCTGGCCAGTGTCGACCTGGTGCGTGACGGGCTCGTGCAGGTATTTGCGGACCAGGCGGTCGATGGCGTTGTCCAGGGTGGCGGAGAACAGCAGTCGCTGACCGCGGTCGGGCACGGTGTCCAATATCTGAGTGACCGCAGGCAGGAAGCCCAGGTCGGCCATGTGATCCGCCTCGTCGAGCACCGTGATCTCGATGCGGCTCAGGTCGGCGTCCCCCCGGTCCATCAGATCGATCAGCCGCCCGGGGGTCGCGACAACGATGTCGACACCACGGGAGAACGCCAGGATCTGCGGGGGGTACGGCATGCCGCCAGCGACCAGGACCAGCGACAGCCCTGCGATCCGGGTCAAGGGCGCCATGACGTCGGCGACCTGCATGGCCAGCTCCCGGGTCGGCACCAGGACCAGACCGCGTGGCAGCACCCTCGCTGGGCGGGACGGCCGGGTGAGCCTGGTGATCATGGGCAGGCCGAAGGCCAGGGTCTTGCCCGAGCCCGTACGGGCACGGCCCAGCACGTCCCTGCCCACGAGCGCGTCCGGGATGGTCGCGGCCTGGATCGGGAACGGCTCAGCGATGCCACCCGCGCCGAGCGCGGCGACCAGGTTCTCGGGGACGCCCAGGTCAGCAAAATCGCGGGACGCCGCGTCCAGGGTCGGGGCGGAGAAGGGAGCGGGCATCGCTGGCTTCAGCGAGGACTGGCCATCGCGGCGCCGGGGTGAATGCTCAGGGGTGGTGCGTTCGGCGGTTGACCAGCGGCTCTTGGGCGCGCGGTTGCTCTTGGCGGGTTTGGCAGGCATGACATCTCAGTTCTCACCCGCCGGGGCGGGCGATTGTCTAGGCACGTCGAACGCCCAGACCTGATTTAGTCATGGTAGGAAGGACGAACCTCGCTGCGCCTCACGTCCTCGCGCAGCACGGGTGGCCCGGATGCGGACAGCAACCGGAGAAGGTAGAAGACTAGCAGGCGGCAGAGATCAGGCACTAATCCTCATCGCCGATGCTCACTCGAGCCCGGCGCGTACCCGCTCAAGCAACCGATCCAGCGCACCATTGAAGACCTCGTGCTTCTCGATCATGCCCAGATGCCCGCACTCCTCGACTCGAATCGCCTCTGCCTTTGGCAGTAACTCGACGATCCGAGCCGTGTGCTCAATCGGAGTGATCATGTCGTTCTCACCGCCGACAACGACGGTCGGTACCGTGCTCACGATCTCCAGGGCGCCGAACTCGTCCAGTTCACCAATGGCGGGGTAGTAATCAGCCACCACCTCCAGCGGGATCTCCGCCAGCATCTCGGAGGCGAAATCGACGTAGCTCGGCGGCACGTCGTCTGATCCGAAGGCCATCCGGCGAGTTACCACATATCCAAGATCGCTGCCCGCGCGGCGTCCCTGAGAGACCAGCTCGGGTATCCGGTTCAGGCCCGCCATCAACGGCTCGGCGACTCGGTGAAAGGTGCGGCCCGGGATGCCGCGTATTGGTGAGTGGTCTGTCAGCTCCCCAGCCGACGTACAGAAGAGCGCGACGCCCAATACCTGGCTGCCGAAGAGCTCGGGATGTGACTGGGCAAGATGCATGATCGTCATCGCGCCCATCGAGTGTCCGATCAGAACCACCGGTCCGGGGCCGACGACCTCCTGCAGGACCTGGTACAGGTCTTCGGCGAGCTGGGGGATCCTGCAGCGCTCTGCCTCTGAGCGGGTTGACCTGCCATGGGAACGCAGGTCGTAGAACACTTGACGCAGCTGGCCGCGGAAGCGCAGCCGCTGGAAGTGCCAGCAGTCCAGGTTCAGCGCATAGCCATGGACATAAACCAGCGTCAGATCGTCATCGGCACCCTCATCGATTTCGGTGTGCAACACAACGCCGTCCGGCGTGGTGACATCAGGCCCATCGGACCGGAGCGAGAAGAACGCCTCCAGGTCGGCTTCGGAGATGCGGGCGATCCGCTTGGCGACGATCCTGCGTTCCAGTTCAATCCCCAACGCGATCCCGCCGGCCGCGAGTGCGGCGATGCCGGTGATCACTCCGAGGCCCGCGGCCAGCCCGCTACGCGGCGCCATCAGATGTGCTCCGGAGTGGCATGGAGATAGCGGCGCGGCACCCGCGTACCAATACGGGTCACGATCTCGTAGCCGATGGTGCCGCACCAGGCCGCCCACTCGTTCGCAGTGGGTTCGCCACGATCGCCAGTGCCGAACAGAACGACCTCCTCGCCCGGCTCTGCGACCTCTCCGGCACCCAGCTCAACGACAAACTGATCCATGCAGATCCGGCCGCGCACCGGCAGCCTCCGCCCCGACCAGCCCACCCAAGCTCGGTTGCTGGCGTGCCGCGGGATCCCGTCGCCGTAGCCGAGAGGCACCAGGCCGACCGTGGTAGCTGCATCCGCGGTCCAGGTCCATCCGTACGAGACGCTGGCCCCCGCCGGAATCTGCTTCACATTGACAAGCTGCGATCGCAGCCGCATGACTGGCCGCAGCGCGACACCGGCAAGCGCCGCGATCCCCGGAGCCGGGTCGACACCATACGCGGCGATGCCGACACGGACCAGATCCAATCGCGCGTCCGGCACCACGAGCGTCCCGGCCGAGTTCGCGAGGTGTCGCAAGGTCGGCTCGAGGCCCGCGGCCCTGGCCTGCTCGTACCCCCGCTGAAACGCCGCAAGCTGAAGAGGTACCGATGGGTGGCCAGGCTCGTCGGCTGCGGCGAGGTGTGACCAGATGCCTACCACTTCAATAGCCCCTGCGTGCTCGGCCTCGGCTGCCGCAGCACACAGCTGCTGCCAGTCGTAGCTGGGTGCCCCGTTGCGGGAAAGTCCGGTGTCGATCTTGAGGTGCACCCGGGCGCGTCGCTCGGAGGTAGCGGCCGCAGCGGCGAGCCGGCCAATGTGCTCAACCGAGTGGGCCGAGACGTCGACATCGGCCGCCACCAGCGGGGCGAGATCCTCCTCAACGCCGTACAGCCAGGCCAGCACAGGGCCGACGTCGCCCGCGTCACGGAGCATCAATGCCTCAGCAGGCGTGGCCACGCCAAGCCACTTGGCCCCGGCAACCCTTGCCTCCCGAGCGCATGCGAATATCCCATGCCCGTAGCCGTCGGCCTTCACCACAACCATCGCCGGGACACCGGCGTGCGCCTGAAGGGTGGCCACATTGGCACGGAAAGCGGCCAGATCGATCTCCGCACAGGCGGTGGCCGGGTCGATTCCGGCAACCGCGGTCGGTACCCGCAGCTGGTTGGTCATCGGGTCCTCGCGCGCTGCTCGAGACGCCCCAGCGTCTGTCCGATGGCGCGCGCCAGCTCCTGCGGAGCCAGCACGCCCGGATGTTCGGCTGCAGCCACCGCCTGAACCGAGGCGCCGAGCTGTCCGGCTCGCTGCGCATCAACGCCGGCCGCGAGCAACGCTGCGCAAACACCGCCGAGAACGTCGCCCGATCCCGCCTGGGCCGTCCACGCCGGACCGGCCACCGCGACGAGGACCGGCCCACCGTTGGGAGCTGCGACCAACTGCGTGGCACCTTTCAGCAGCACAGTGGCGCCGGTCTGCTGGGCCCCGGCATTGACCGCTCGGACAGGATCCTCCTCCACCCAGCCACGCTCACGCTCGAGCAGCCTGGCCAACTCGCCCGCATGGGGGGTCAGCAGCCAGCTGGCAGGAGCAGGTTTCGGCAGATAGCCGAGCCCGTCGGCATCCACGACCGCTGGTAGTCCCTGCTCGGCAACCTCTGCCAGCACCTTGGCGCCGTCGGCACGTTCGCCCCAGCCAGAGCCGAACAGATGCGCCTGGACCCGCCCATCGGAGAACACGACGTTCGGCAACTGGGCCGAGATGGTCGCGGCCGGGCCCTCGGCGCCGAGAAATCGGACGTAACCGGCGCCACCGTAGACCGCGCCGTAGACCGACATCACCGCAGCACCTGGATATTGCTCGGAGCCGGTGTCCACGCCGACCACTCCTCGGGCGTACTTGTCGCTGCGCTCGGTCGGATAGGGCCACGCGCGCGCCAGGGCGTCCTCATTCAGGCCGACCAGGTCGGGTGTCTCGTCATGGTCAGTACCGAGTCCGATATCGACAACGGAGATCGCGCCGCAGCGGCTCAGCGCCGGTTGCAGCAGGTGGCAAGGTTTCCGCTCCCCGAAGGTAACCGTCTGAGTTGCTTGAACCGCGGCCCCAGGCACTGCGCCGGTGTCGGCTGCAACCCCAGAGGGGAGGTCGACGGCGATGGTCGGGATGCCCTGAACCTCCACGGATTGCACAAGTCGGGCAACCGGGTCGGGCAGTCCAGGACGGCCGCCGATGCCGAGGATTCCGTCGATCACCAGGTCGTACGCCGTCGAATCGGTGACATGATGATCATCAAGGTCGATCACTCGGCCACCTGCGTTCAGCAATGCGGCCAGTCCGGCCGGGTGCGGGACGCCCAGACAGCGGATTGCTGTGACGCGAACGCCGCGCCGGGCCAGCCGTACGCCGGCGAACAGCGCGTCGCCGCCGTTGTTGCCCGCACCAACCATGATCATCACATGGCGCCCATATCGGCCACCACTGGTTGACTCGAGCAGTTTGGACGCGCTGGCGGCTACGGCAGCTGCGGCCCGCTGCATCAGCGCGTCGACACCCTCGACAGCGATAGCCCGCTCCTCGATCCGCCGGATCTTGTCGACGCAGTACGCCCGCATGATCACGCTTCGCAGATTACGACGGCCGACGCGATGCCGGCATCGTGGGACATGCTGAGGTGAATGGTGCAAATGCCGAGTTCGGCAGCGCGGGCAGCGACCGTACCAGTGATCTTGAAGGAGGGCTTGCCCTGATCGTCGGTGAGCACTTCAGCGTCAAGCCAGGACAGCCCGTCGGGCGCTCCCAACGCTTTCGCCAATGCCTCCTTCGCGGCGAATCGGGCGGCCTTTGACGCCATGGGACGCTCGGCTTCGGCGGTGGTGAAGATCCGCCGAACCAGACCAGGCCGGCGTTCGATCGACTCGGCGAACCTATCGACGCCGCAGACGTCGATACCGACTCCAATGATCATGCGCTTTTATTGAGACGCTGCTCGCGCATCGCGCGTGCTGTCCGCCGCCGTCGTCGTCGCTCGCAGAGGAAAGAACGGCTCGCCCCATGTCCATGGCTCGCTCCGCTCGCGGAGGCTGGCGCCCCGGCGCCAGCCTGGCTCCGTGCGGCGGCGCGCGATTCCCGACGCTCGCAGCGTGATTGAGAACAGGCGGCTCATTTCGCCCCTACTCGACGGTGACGGACTTGGCCAGGTTGCGCGGCTGGTCGACATCGTGGCCTTTCTTGGTTGCAAGTTCGCAGGCGAACATCTGCAGTGGCACGATCGCCACCAGGGGCTGCAGTAACGTCGACACTTTCGGCAACCTGATCATGACATCGGCATACCGGTTGACCTCGTCGTCGTCCTCCTCGGCCAGAACGATGGTCTTGGCACCCCGGGCGCGTATCTCCTGCAGGTTGGAGAGGACTTTGTCGTGCAACATGTCCCTGCCGCGTGGGGGGACTACGACAAACACCGGCAGCTGATTCTCGATCAGTGCGATCGGGCCATGTTTGAGCTCGCCGGCCGCGAAGCCTTCGGCGTGGATGTAGGCCAGCTCCTTCAGCTTCAAGGCGCCTTCGAGTGCCACCGGATAGCCGACGTGCCGGCCGATGAAGAGCACCGACCGCTTGCCGGCGAACTCGGCGGCAAGCTCCATCACTGGCTCAATGTCGTCAAGCACCTTTGAAATGGCATCAGGCATGGACTCGAGTTCCCGCAAGGTCTCCGCGATTTCGTCACCGTACTTGGCGTCTCGTACCTGTGCCAGATAGAGGCCGAGGAGGTAACAGGCAACTAGCTGGGTCAGAAATCCCTTGGTGGACGCCACACCGATCTCCGGCCCGGCGTGGGTGTAGATCACCGCATCGGACTCACGCGGGATGGTCGAGCCGTTGGTATTACAGATCGCGAGCACCCGGGACTGCTGTTCACGCGCATGCCTGATCGCCATCAGAGTGTCGGCGGTTTCCCCGGACTGGCTGATCGCCACGACGAGGGTCGTCGGGCCGACGATCGGGTCACGGTAGCGGAACTCACTCGCCAGCTCGACCTCGCAGGGGATTCGGGTCCAGTGCTCGATCGCGTACTTGGCTACGAGTCCGGCATAGAAGGCAGTGCCGCAGGCGACCACGATGATCTTGTCTACGCGACGTAGCTCCGCCTCGGGAATCCGGATCTCATCCAGAGTGAGCTGAGCGTCCGCGTCGTGGCGGCCAAGCAGCGTGTCGGCCACTGCGCGCGGTTGCTCGTAGATTTCCTTCCGCATGAACCAGTCGTAGCCACCCTTCTCAGCGGCGGACAGGTCCCAGTCAACGTGGTAGGGCTTTACCACGGCGGGTTCGCCGTCGAATGTGATGACCTCAACCCCGCCGGGGGTGATGCTGACCAGCTGATCCTGGCCAAGCTCGATGGCCTCGCGGGTGTGCTCGATGAACGCGGCGACATCGGATGCGACGAAGTGCTCACCCTCCCCCACGCCGACAACCAACGGGGAGTTGCGACGCGCCGCGACCACGGTGTCCGATACCTGACTGTCCACCGCCACCAGGGTGAATGCGCCACGTAGCCGACCGCAGACCACTCGCAGGGCCTCGGCCAGAGGAAGTCCAGCTGAGACCTGCTGGCCCAGCAACTGCGCAACGACCTCGGTGTCTGTCTCGGAGACGCAGGTGATACCGGCCTCTTCCAACTCATCCCGCAGCGTCACATAGTTCTCGATGATGCCGTTGTGGACCAGGGCGATCCGGCCGTCGGATGAGGTATGCGGGTGGGCGTTGACGTCGTTCGGGCCTCCGTGTGTTGCCCATCGGGTGTGACCGATACCGAGGCTGCTTCGTGGCAACTGCTCCTCAGCCAGCAGCTTCTCCAGATTGCCGAGCTTGCCGGCTTTCTTGGCGACGTGCAGCGTTTCATCGGCGACAACTGCAACCCCGGCTGAGTCATAGCCGCGGTATTCGAGACGCCGCAGACCCTCGACCACGACGTCCAGCGCGACCTTCTCACCGACGTACCCGACGATTCCACACATAGGCGGAACTGTACCTTTCCAGCGCTTCTGGGCTGGCGCCTCGACGATCCTTGGCCACTGTGGCAGCCAACTCTGGCTCCGACACTAGTGTCGTGTCTCCTAAGTCTCTTTGCGGTTCGCGCCGCCCAGGCACGCACCTCGCGGCGTTCTCCTCGGTCGACATACGACCCGGTATCCCTCCCTCGTCGGCCTTGCGATGCACGCACCTGAACGACGCCAACCGGAAAGGAACTTAGGAGACACGGCACTAGATTCTGCGTATGCCGAACGACGCTCACCTCCTCGGTCCTTATGTGGGACGGAGTCGAGCAGACTGGGCCGAGCTTGCCGAACATATGCCGATCCCGCTCGACGAGACGACGCTGGAAAAGGTCCGAGGGCTAGGCGATCCAACCAGCATGCTGGACGTCCGTGACGTGTACCTGCCGCTCACTCGGCTGCTGAGCCGCTACTTCCTGCACACCAGCGAACTGCACAATTCGACGAACGAGTTCCTTCATCTGTCGGTGCAGCGCACGCCATTCGTGATTGGGATCGCAGGATCGGTTGCCGTCGGAAAGTCGACCACGGCCCGCTTGCTCCGTGAGCTGCTGGCCGCCTGGCCGGACCATCCACGGGTCAACCTGGTGACCACCGACGGTTTCCTGCTACCCAATGCCGAGCTCGAACGACGCGGGCTGCTGCAGCGTAAAGGCTTCCCGGAGTCCTACGATCGGCGCGCCCTGCTGCGCTTCGTGATCGACGTCAAGTCGGGCCAGGACGAAGTGCTGGCGCCGGTTTACAGCCATCTCGTCTACGACATCGTGCCGGATGCCAAAGTGCGGGTGCAGCGGCCCGACATCTTGATCTTGGAAGGCCTGAACGTGCTGCAGCCGGCGCGGCCCCGACCCGATGGCACGACTGGCCTTGCTGTCAGTGACTTCTTCGACTTCTCTGTTTATGTCGATGCGGATGCTTCAGACATACGGGACTGGTATGTGAGTCGCTTTCTGTCGCTGCGCGACACGGCGTTCCGCGACCCGCGCTCCTATTTCACTCGCTACGCCGACCTGACGACGAGCCAGGCAATTCGGCAAGCCCGCTACCTCTGGGACACGATCAACGGACCGAACCTCGAGTCCAACATCCTGCCGACCAGAGGGCGTGCGACCGCCATCCTTCGCAAGGAGCGTGATCATTCAGTTCAGTGGGTACGCATCCGCAAGGTTTAGGACGCAAATGATCGAAGTCAGGTGGGAGCGGCGCCTCGATCACTTTGGCTCCCGACGGTAACGTCGGCACGTGAGTAACTCGTACGGCGTCGCACCGGAGAAAGTGCGGATCGGCGCAGGCACAGCCCTCAAGTTCGGCTTCTTTGCAGCGTTCGGAATCTTTCTGTTCTACCTCATGCTGTCCGTGATCTTGGGCGTCGTGGCGATCTTTCTGGCCGCAGCCGGCACAATCGACATCAACACTCTGCTGCCCGGCTGAACGAGCCCGTTTTCGAGCTCCTCGCGCGCTCCTCCTCAGATGGCGCCGCGCGATTTCCGACGCTGGCAGCTCAGAGTGCCAGCGTGGCCTTGACCACATCCGCGAGGCGATGCGCTACTTCGTTCGCTGCCTCGTAGCTCTCGGCTTCCACCATGACGCGTACCAAGGACTCGGTACCAGACGGGCGTAACAGAACACGCCCCGAATCCCCAAGCTCGGCCTCGGCCTCGGCAACTGCCGCCGCGAGCTGGGGATCAGTCGCTGCTCGGCTCTTATCGACACCGGGGACATTGATCAGTACTTGGGGCAGCCGCGTCATCACCGAAGCGAGTTGCGCCAGGGAATGACCTGAGGTCGCCATTCGGCTCATCAGGTGGAGCGCGGTAAGTGTTCCGTCGCCGGTCGTGGCGTGTTCCGACATCACGACGTGACCGGACTGCTCTCCGCCCAGGACGAAATCGCCGGCCTTCATCGCCTCAAGCACATAGCGATCTCCGACCTTGGTCTGCTCGACTTTCACCCCGGCGCCCCGCATCGCGTTCACGAACCCAAGGTTGCTCATCACGGTGGCCACCACTGTGTCGTTCTTCAGTCGACCCTCTTCGCGAAGGGTGAGAGCCAAGATCGCCAGGATCTGGTCGCCATCGACGATCCGGCCGAAAGCGTCGACCGCCAGGCAGCGATCGGCATCCCCATCCAGTGCGATCCCGAGGTCTGCCCGCTCTTCCAGCACCGCCGATCGCAGTGAGTCCATATGGGTGGAGCCGCAATTCTCGTTGATGTTGATGCCGTCTGGCTCCGCATGGATCCGGTGAACCTCAGCCCCCTGGGCCTCGAACGCCGCCGGCGCCGCCTGATATGCAGCCCCGTTCGCACAGTCGACGACCACCTTGATGCCCTCCAGACTGACCGGGCTACCGAGACTGTTGACCAGGTGTGCCACGTAGGTCTCGACGAGCGACTCCTGGACCGTCACCCGGCCAACGCCGGCGCCAGTAGGCCGAGGCCACGCTTCAACCAACCGGGACTCGATGGCGTCCTCGAGCGCGTCGTCCAGCTTGTAGCCTCCGCGCGCAAAGAATTTGATCCCGTTGTCGGGCATCGGGTTGTGACTCGCTGACAGCATGACGCCGAGATCCGCGCCGCAATCCTCGGTAAGAAACGCGACCCCGGGAGTCGGCAGCACACCGAGCCGTACGACATTGACGCCGGCGCTGGCCAGACCTGCCACAACGGCTGCTTCCAGGAACTCACCTGAGGCACGCGGATCGCGGCCGACCACCGCGAAAGGCGTATGCCCGTGAAACTCGCCAGCCTCGCCGAGTACGCGGGTGGCTGCAACGGAAAGGCTCAGCGCTAGTTCCGCGGTAAGCGCCTCGTTGGCCTTTCCGCGTACGCCATCGGTCCCGAAGAGTCGGCCCACTGATCTTTCCCGCGACTACCTCTTGCTGTACTGGGGGGCTTTCCGGGCCTTCTTCAGGCCCGCCTTCTTGCGTTCCTTGATTCGCGCATCGCGGGTCAGCAGACCTGCCTTCTTGAGCGCCGCACGGCTGGCTTCGGCATCGACGGCGTTCAGAGCGCGGGCAACGCCGAGCCGCAAGGCTCCGGCTTGGCCGGTCACACCGCCGCCGTGGATACGAGCAATGACGTCGTACGAGTCGATCACCGCAGCCGCAGCGAACGGCTCGGAGACAAGTTGCTGGTGCACCTTGTTGGGAAAGTAGTCGTCGAGGGTGCGGCCGTTGATGGTCCACTGTCCGCTGCCTGGGGCGATGCGGACTCGGGCCACCGCCTCTTTACGGCGTCCGGTCGCGGCGGCGGGTGCCACAACGGCCGGGCGTCCCGATGGGCCGTGCGAAACCTGCGGCGTCGCCTCCGAACGGTAAGCGATCTCGCGGTCGTCCTCGACGAACGGGGTGGTGATCTCGTCCTCGTCGACCGTTTCGGTGGCGGTGTCAGTCACTGTAGATGGTTCCTTGCTTTGAGGTTTCGTGCGTTTGGGGTCGATGCGAGGCTACTGGGCGATCTGGGTGATCGCGTACGGCTTCGGCTGCTGAGCGCTGTGCGGGTGCTCGGGACCGGCGTACACCTTGAGCTTCCTGATCTGCCGGCGGCTGAGCTTGTTCTTCGGGAGCATCCCCCAGACAGCGAGCTCGACTGCCTTGCGCGGGTCGCGGTCGAGCAGCTCGCCGTACGGCACGGACTTGAGGCCGCCGGGCCGGCCAGAATGCCGCCGGGCGAGCTTGTCGGTGCGCTTGTTTCCGGTCAGAGCGATCTTGGACGCGTTCACCACAATCACGAAGTCGCCGCCGTCCATATGAGGCGCATAAGTCGGCTTGTGCTTGCCACGCAGCAGCGTCGCGGCCGTCACCGCAAGCCTGCCCAGCACGACATCATTGGCATCGATGACATGCCAGGACCTGGTGATGTCGCCAGGCTTCGGGCTGTAGGTGGACATAACCGGCTTCCGTTTTGACGCGAGCGAACTCGACTTTGTGTGAATGAACCTTTGTCGCATCCAATACCCAATCAGGGCGCGGCAATCGGACGCGTTGAACGCAACAGCCGACAAGGCTACCTGCGCCTGCTGCCACCGGTCAAAGTGGCGTCAGCGACGCATACGCCCTCAGTGAGGCGTCCCTGGCCGGCTAAGGTCGCCCATCTCCGCACGCTGCGCAGCTGCCACGGCCGCCTCCTCGAGTTGCAGGCGGTAAATCGCCCACTCTTGTGCGGTCTGATCAGGGAGGTTTCCATCGTTGTCGCCGGCCGCGCCGTCGATAAGCTCGCGGACGATGTCGGCATGCCCCGCGTGCCGAGCGATTTCTACAGTGACATGCACCATGATCTGCTGGAGGGTGACCTGCTGCCGCTCTTCAGGCCACCACCATGGAACTCGGCCCGGCGAATCGAGGGTGAGTGCCTCGATGGTGGCGTCTGCGTGGACTGCTGCCCGCTGATACAGAGCGACGATGTCCTCTCGCGACTCCTCGGCCGTGGCCCACATGTCAGCGTTGGTCTCGGCACCCTCGTCAAACCAGGGCAGCCGAATCTTTGATGGCCGATCAAACACTTCCCCGAAGTAACCCAGTTCGACGCTGGCCACGTGCTTGACAAGCCCGAGCAGATTTGTGCCGGTCCGGGTCATTGGCCATCGCGCGGCACGCTCGTCGACGCCATTCAACTTCTCCAGCAGAGCCGTGCGTTGTTTGTCTAGATACTGGTGAATGATCCGCTTCGGGTCCATCCGCCGAATTTAGCGTCTGGCAGATTCCTGCTCGGCCCGAACACGATGCCAGTGGCCCAAATCATAGGGCCCCCGACTATTCAGGCATGACGACCACGCGTAGGTTGTGCGCATGACCGATACGCCCACGGTTGAGCCCACTAAGGCTGATTCCCTGAGCATTCGCGACAACCGAACAGGTCGTGAGTACGACGTCGCGATCACCGACGGCACCATTCGCGCCGCCGACCTGAGGCAGCTCGCGGTCAAGGGCCAGTCCGGGCTGGCCACCTACGACCCCGGGTTCGTCAACACAGCCTCCTGCCGCAGCGCCATCACCTTCATTGACGGCGACCTCGGCATCCTCGAGTACCGCGGTTATCCCATCGAGCAGCTCGCCGAGCAGTCGACCTTCCTCGAGGTCGCCTACCTCCTGCTGCACGGAGAGCTGCCGACCCAGGCACAGCTCGACGACTGGGTGCTCAGCATCACCTATCACACGTTCATCCACGAGAACCTCAAGCAATTCATCGAAGGCTTCCGCTACGACGCGCATCCCATGGGGATGCTGATGACCACAGTCAGTGCGCTGTCGACGTTCTATCCGGCGGCCAGCAAGATCAGTGACCCTGAGAATCGCATGCTGCAGATCACCCGGTTGATCGCAAAGATGCCAACCCTCGGTGCCTTCGCCTACCGGCATCAGCAAGGTAAGCCGTACGTCTATCCGGACAACTCGCTGTCCTACACCTCAAATTTCCTGGCCATGCTGTTCAAGATGAGTGAGCCCACATATTCCGCTGACGAGCGGTTGGTGCATGCACTCGAGGTGCTGTTCATCTTGCACGCCGACCACGAGCAGAACTGCTCCACGAACGCCGTACGGTCGGTCGGCTCATCTCAAGTCGATCCTTACTCGGCGGTTGCCGCGGGTGTCGCGGCGCTGTACGGGCCGCTCCACGGTGGCGCCAACGAAGCTGTTCTCGCCATGCTGAAGCGGATTCGCACCACCGACAACATTCCTGACTTCATTGCGGGGGTGAAGGAGGGCAAGGAGAAGCTGATGGGCTTCGGGCACCGGGTCTACAAGAACTACGACCCGCGCGCCAAGATCATCAAGAAGGCCTGTGACGATGTCTTCGAGGTGACCGGGGTCAATCCCCTGCTCAAGATCGCCCAGGAACTGGAGAAGATCGCGTTGGAGGACGAGTACTTCGTCAAGCGCAAGCTATATCCCAATGTGGACTTCTATTCAGGACTGATCTATGAGGCGCTGCAGTTCCCAGCGGAGATGTTCACCGTCTTGTTCGCCATCGGCCGGACGCCGGGCTGGCTCGCCCAATGGTCAGAGCTAGTGCAGGACAAGGAACAAAAGATCGCGCGACCCAAGCAGATCTACACCGGCATCCGAAGCAGGGACTTCGTCCCGATGAGTGAACGGTAACTACGACCAAAGCCGCCAGCTGCGTACGTGCTCCCAACGCATGTCCCGCCACCAGCTGCCAGTCCACGTGTTGTGGGCGAAGCGATAGAGCATCACCGTGTCGGCAGTGAACGAGGACGGTGGCATGACTCCCAGCCCGTTGACGTAGTCCTCCACTTCCTCGCGTAGGTCGGCGCGCACCCGGAGCTCATGGGATACCAGTGAGATGTGGGCCATCCAGCGATCCGGCTCGTACAGATCCGGTGGCAAGGTACCGCTGGGACCGACCAGCGGTCGGACGACCGAATCAACCGCGCCAGCCAGCGCGATGAGCGGCTTGTTCGGCGCACCGTCCAGCGTCGACACGTCATAGGCGATCGCGGAATCCGCCAGCCGCCGGATTCCAAGATTGTGCACAGTGAACGCCCGCATCCGGCGCAGCACAAAACCGATGAGCTGCATCAACTCGGCCAGCGGAACGACCACCGGCAGGCTGCCTGCCAATGTGATGTGCGGCGGGAATGCGTCCGCCGAGACCAACCCGTACTGCGCTCGCAGCTGGCTGGTGATCTGTGTCACGGCCGCGCACGTCTTGGGGTCGGGCCTGAGAAACACCCCAAAGCGAAACTGGTTTTCCACCAGTGTTCGTCCTTCCCTAATTCCGCGACGCGTACAGCCAGCAGCTTCCGCATCTCTGGCTCACCGTAACCAAGCCAGTACACAGCAGCAACGAAACTCGCCGGTACACCAGGGTGGCTGATCTCCCAGACTGCTGCGCGTGATAGTGAGGAGTCAGCCCGTGGCCGAACAAATGCAGCACCAGGAAGTGATCATGGACTGGACTTTGGAGGTTGTCGTACTGCCGGTCAGCGATGTCGACCGCTCGATCGCCTTCTATCGCGACCAGGTCGGCTTCGCACTCGACCATGACACGATCACCCCACAGATGCACGTAACGCAGCTGACGCCGCAGGGCTCTGGGTGTTCGGTTGTGTTCGGCGATGGACCAGGCATGCAGGCGATGGAACCTGGCTCCATGAAAGGTCTTCAGCTGGTCGTGGCCGACGCGTACGCCGCACGGGAGGAGTTGCGCAGCCGGGGCGTCGATGCGAGTGAGATCACCACGTTCGACGAGCGTGATGGCGGCACCTTCTTCGGCTTTGCTGATCCCGATGGGAATACCTGGGCCGTGCAACAGATCAAGGCCCGCGCCGAGAAGCCACTGATCCCGCCTGAGTCGCGCGGTCGGTTCGGCGAATAGCTGAGCGTCGGTTGCTGGCCGGTGAGCATCGAGGTCAGACCCGCCACGACTGCACGGTTCGACGATCTTGCGATCATGCTCGGGCCCAAGAGTCCCAATGCATCCGTGTGCTGGTGCCTGAGCCACCGGCTCGACTCCAAGACCAACCGCGCGCTCGTCGGCCCGGCTCGGGGTGAGTACGTCAAAAAGCTCGCCGGCCGGCCGGTCGCGCCAGGTGTCCTCGCGTACGACGGCGTCGAAGTAGTCGGGTGGGCCGCCGTCGCGCCTCGGTCCGAACTGCCTTTCGCGCGGTCAACCAAGATCCCCCATGTCGATCAGCTACCGGTTTGGTCCGTGTGGTGTATCCGGGTCCGCCCCGGCCACCGCGGCAAGGGCATCTCCCGCGCCCTCCTGGATGGTGCTGTGGCGTACGCGCGGTCAGAGGGTGCGCCAGCCGTCGAGGGCTACCCCGTCGACAACAGGGGCAAGAAGGTCGATCTCACTATGGCCTACGTGGGCACGCGCAAGCTTTTCGAGGATGCCGGCTTTATCAAGGCTGCGGACACCCGTTCGGTATCCGGCGGGTTTCCACGCGTATTGATGCGGCTGGATCTGCGTTGACGCCCTTTCTGAGGACTAGGTCGCATTCCCTAGCAATCCGTCGGGGGCGCGGCTAAGCCGAAATGCTTGGACGGCGATGCAGCCACCACTCGACGATCAGCAGGTTGACCACCCAGCTCACCCAGCTGGTGACCCCAATCGCCTGGTTCAGGTCAGCTGGATCGACTTCTGCACCCGTAAAGATTTCCGGCACAAAGACTGCGAAGGCGATCAACATCCAGACTCTGAAAACCACGATGGAGAAGGCTATGGCGAAGCTGCGCAGCATCCATTGCCGGTGATCGGCAAAGCGGCGCTGCCGTATTGCTCGAAAGCCGGCCAGCGTGGTACCGAACCACAGAAAGGCAAGCATCGTGTTCGCCACCCGCTGATTGGCGCCATTCAGACCCATCGGGGAGATGATCATGACGCAAACTGATGCGCTCAGCGCGGCAGTGACATAGACGCGTCCACTCCAGCGATGAATCGCGAGATGGGACTGGCGTAGCCATGGCCAGACCTGGAGACAGGCCGCGAGCAGAGCTATCGAACCGAGGAAAATGTGGGTAACCAGCAGTGGGTAGTAGCTGGCGTGGGGCGGCATCGGCTGGATTCGGGCCTGCGCTGGGTCAAGACTCAGATAGGGCGGTACCGCGTACGCGATGAAGATCACCGTCAGCAGTACCAGCGGCACCACCCAGGGTCGACGGAGCAGCGGTGTCCGCGTCGCTGCGCGATGATCATCGGCAAGGAAGGTGCCTTGGCTCAGCTCATCTGTCGACATACCACCCAGCATGGTGATCACGGCCACCAAGCGCACTGATGCCTGCCGTAGACCTGCAGTTGGGGATAACCCCAGTTGGGCGGCTGTCGCTGCTCAGCGCAGCCGCTCCACCCGCGCCTCGTCCCAGACCGGCTCAGCCGCCTCGTAAACGCTACCGTCGGCACCGAAGATCAAGAATCTGTCGAAGCTGCGTGCGAACCACCGGTCGTGCGTAACGGCGATCACCGTGCCCTCGAAGGAATCGAGGCCCAGCTCTAACGCCTCGGCGGACTCCAGGTCGAGATTGTCGGTCGGCTCGTCGAGGAGCAACAGCGTCGCGCCGCTCAGCTCGAGCAGCAGGATCTGGAGGCGCGCCTGCTGGCCTCCCGACAGGGACTCGAATTTCTGCTCGGCAGCCTTGGCCAGCTCATAGCGATCGAGCTTGCGGGATGCCTCCTCACGTCCCATGCCGGCTCGGTGATCATCACCGCGATGCAAGATCTCGAGCAAGGTTCGGCCGAGCAGCTCCGGATGATGGTGGGTCTGAGCGAACCAGCCCGGTCGTACCCGAGCACCGAGCTTCGTCTTGCCGGTATGGGGAACCGGAGCGATCTCAAGATCGCTGACGGGCTGGTGTTCACGATCAGGATGGGAGCCGCCACGGGCTAGCAGGCGTAGGAAATATGACTTGCCGGAGCCGTTCGACCCCAAAACGGCAACCCGGTCACCGAACCAGATCTCGGCATCGAACGGCTTCATGAGGCCGGTCAGCTCAAGGTTGTCGATCATGACTGCGCGTTTGCCGGTGCGCCCGCCGCTGAGGCGCATCGAGACCCGTTGCTCCAGCGGCACCGCCTGGGGCGGCCCGGCCTCCTCGAACTTGGCCAGTCGAGTCTGAGCCGCCTGATACCGCGAGGCCATGCCGGAGTTGTACGCGGCCTTGGCCTTGTACATCAGCATCAGCTCGCGAAGCTTCCGGTGTTCCTCATCCCAACGCCGCCGCAGTTCCTCCAAGCGGTCGAACCGGTTTCGCCGGGCTGCCGCAAGGGTCGCGAAACCGGATCCATGGATCCACACTGAGTTACCGGCAGCGCCCAACTCAAGCACTGCGATCGTCTTCGCGGTCTGAGCCAGCAGCTCGCGATCATGGCTGACCAGAAGCACCGACTTCTGGGTGCTCTGGAGCTGGTTCTCCAGCCAGCGCTTTGCGGGCACATCCAAGAAGTTGTCTGGTTCGTCAAGGAGCAGCACCTCGTCCGGACCGCGAAGCAAGGCCTCCAGGGCCAGCCGCTTCTGCTCACCTCCGGACAGGGTGCCGATTTCGCGCCACTTGGCGTGGTCGTAGGTCATCCCAAGAGCCTCCGTACAGCACGCGTCGAAGATCACTTCGGCGTCGTACCCGCCTGCATCGGCATAGTCGGCCAGGGACTGCGCATAGCGCAGCTGAGTCCGTTCGCTCTCATCCTCCATCAGCTGCAGCTCTAGCCGGTCGAGCTCGGCGACTGCCTGGCGCAGTGCAGGCGCTGAGAGGGAGAACAGCAGGTCGCGTACGGTCGTCGATCCGGAGGATCGCTCCGGATCAGAGGAGTTCTGAAGGCTACCGATGAACTGACGCATCACGCCCAGCCCGCCGCTGCGGGACACCGATCCGCTGGTTGGCATCAGATCGCCGGCGATGATCCTGAGCAGCGTGGTCTTGCCCGCGCCATTGGGTCCTACCAGGGCGACTACGGAACCCTCACCAACGCGGAAGGACACGTCGTCGAGCAGCACCCGCCCGTCGGGTAGGTGATATCCGACCCCGGCAAGATCGACATGTCCCATGGTCGGCCATGCTAGGCGCGGCCGCCTCGAGAGGCGATTTCATTTCCTTCATGCGCCCTCAGTCAGTCGAGGGCTCAGGCAGCGAGCAGCATGGCCAGCGCCGCGGTGTCGGCATTGACCTGAGGATCGATGCCCACCTTGCTGATCAGCTGCGTCACCGTGCCGTCTACATCGGCCTCTACCCAGGCAGCGCGATGATCGAGCCCGAGGTACGGCAGACCTGGCAGGAAGACGCACCCCGATGCCACGTTGTACTCCGGAACACTCGCAAGCGTGCTCGAAGGCGGGTGCAGCACGATCAGCCCTGGCGGCTGAAGGTTCGCGAAATGCCCGGGACGAAGGGGATGCTCACCCAGCAGTTGCCCCTCGGCTACCACCAGGCCGATCGCCCCAGGGTGCGGCTCCTCCGGCAACTCCTCACGTACGCGGAACACGGTGCTGGTCGGTAGCAACCCCGGAACGGCGGCCATCTGCACGGCTAGCACCAAGAATCTGGCCCACTCGACGGTGTCGTTAGGCCAGCGCCCCATCAACATGAAGCCATACAGCGATCCATCGGCTTGCAGCGGTGCAACTTCGATCGACGATGGCCGATTGCCATCCATGATGACCTCCCAACTCGCTGCTCACGTGCAGAACCGTGGTGGTACGTCGTTGATCACCAGCCGAACTTGGCTCAATGGTCCCTAGGTAGCGGTTAGCAGACAAGGGGGTGGGAGTGCTAACAAGGCTGCGAGCGTCGAAATCGCGGATCCAAACGCGATGCGCGAGTAGCCAGAGATGGTCTACGGCGGGTTCAGCGGTTCTTGCGGTGAGCGAAGCACCTCAGGGTTCTCACAGTGAGCGAAGGCAACAATAGGGCTATGGGGATTTTCGATTCCAAACCAGCCCTGCGCTTGCTGGCGCCGCTGGCCTTCTTGCTGGTCGTGATGGGAACAGGCTTGGTCACCGCGACCGCGAATGCCGAGAAGAAGCTGCCCACCCGGACACCGCAGGAGTTGCTGGTCGACCTCCAGCAGGCCAGAACCGACGGGCTGTCCGGCACCGTTGTGGAACGCGCCGACCTTGGCATTCCGGCTATTCCAGGCGCGAACGGGCAGGACGACCCGGAACTGACCTCTCTGGTTTCGGGCACCCACACGCTTCGCGTGCGCTATTCGGCGCCGGACAAGGCGCGCTTGGCGATACTGGGCACCTACAGCGAGTACGACATCATCAGAAACGGCAGGGATGTCTGGACCTGGTCCAGCAAGGAGAACGCCGCCACCCACCGCACCCTGGCCTCCGACGAGACGGGCGGGGAGCCTGGCGGTACGCCGTCGGCGACGCCCAGGACGCCAGAGGAGGCGGCTGATCGGGTGCTCAAAGCGCTCGAGCCAACGACGACCGTGACGAGCGACAGCGCAGTCGAGGTAGCCGGCCGCCCGGCATACGAGCTGGTCCTGGATCCCAACGATTCCAACACGTTGATCAGCCAGGTGCGCATCGCGATCGATGGCGACACCAAGGTGCCGCTCCGTGTGCAGGTGTTCGGGACTGACTCCAGGGTCGTGTTCGAGGTTGCCTATACCTCGGTGGAGTTCACCCGGCCCGATGATGCCGAGTTCGTGTTCAACCCGCCGCCGGGAGCCAAGCTGACCGAGATCCAGCCCAGCGACCAGACGCCGAGCTCACAGGATCGCAAGCAGGCGGAGGAGGCCAGAAAGGCCACCACGGTCGTCGGAACCGGCTGGACTGCGGTTGCCATAACCAAGGTGGGCGATCCTTCAAGCAGTGAGGCGGATCAGCAGCTCAAGGCGTTCCTCAACAGGCTTCAGCCGGTGCAGGGATCGTGGGGGTCCGGCCGGCTGCTCGCCGGGACCGCCTTCTCGGCCGTGTGGACCGACGACGGCCGGCTTGCTGTCGGCGCCGTACCCCCCGACCTGATCTATCAGGCGCTCAGCAGGTGAAATCTGCGCCGCCAGCCGATGCCGCGCCCATTGTCACCAGCGGGCTGACCAAGCGATTCCGGCGCCAAATCGCCGTCGACCGCATCGACATGAAGGTTCCAGATGGTGCGGTCTACGGCTTCTTGGGTCCTAACGGTTCGGGCAAGACCACCACGATCCGCATGCTCCTTGGCCTGATCTCCCCAACAGCAGGCGCGATCTCGCTCATGGGTTCGCAGATGCCCGCCGCCGCTCGCACCGTACTTCGACGCGTCGGCTCGCTGGTGGAAGGCCCAGCCTTCCATCCTTACCTGTCCGGACGCGCCAACCTGGCCAGACTCGATGCCGCCGATCGCTACAGCGACCCGCGCACGTCCAGGCTGCGGATTGACGCTGCGCTCGAGCGGGTTGGGTTGCTGGCCGCTGCTGGGAAGAACTATCGGGCGTACTCGCTCGGCATGCGTCAGAGATTGGCGATCGCGAACTCGCTTCTGATGCCGCGCGACCTACTGGTCCTGGACGAGCCCACCAACGGGCTCGATCCGCAGGGCACTCGAGAGGTCCGGCACCTCATCACCGAACTGGCGCGCGACGGTGCCACGGTGCTGGTCTCAAGTCACCTGCTTCCTGAGGTGGAGCAGATCTGCAGCCATGTTGGGGTGATGTTTGAGGGTCGTTTGGTGGCACAGGGACCGCTGAGCGAGCTCGGGGCCAGCGCGGTGCAGACCGTACGCGTCGACACCGACCGGACCGAAGATGCGGCGCGGGTGCTGACCGAGCTGGGGCTGAGCGAGATCGCCAGCTCGCCTGGATTCGTGACCGCGACCTTGGGCGATGTGGCGGTCGAGAAGATCGTGCCTAATCTGGTGAACGCCTGCGTACCGGTGCTCGGGTTCGCGGTGCTGCAGCCGAGCCTTGAGGACGTGTTCGTGTCGCTGACGGGCGAGGGATTCGATGTCAGCGGCTGAGCTCCTCGTCGTCGCCAGCCCACCGCGCGCTCGGGTGTCAACCCGATTCCTCCGGTCGGAGCTCAAGATCATCTTCGGTCGCCGGCGGAACATCGCTGGACTCGGCGTGCTCGCTGCGGTTCCGGTGATCTTGGCCGTCTCGGTACGCCTTTCCTCACCAGGCCAGGGTGGCGGTCCAAACTTGATCAGCGCGATCACCGGCAACGGACTGTTTGTAGCTTTTGCCGCCCTTGCGCTGGAACTGCCGCTGTTCTTGCCTTTGGCGATCAGTGCCATCTCCGGTGACTCAGTCGCGGGAGAGGCCAACCTCGGCACCTTGCGTTACCTGCTGGCGATCCCGGCTGGCCGTACTCGACTTGTGGTGATCAAGTACGCGGCAATTGTGATCTTCGCTTTCGTGGCGACGTTCCTTGTTGCGCTCGTCGGGTCGATCATGGGCCTCGCGCTTTTCGGCGGCGGCGACATGACGCTGCTCTCAGGTACCCAGACGTCGATGGCCGACGGGGTGTGGCGGCTGGTGTTGAGCTCGCTCTACCTCGCGGCCCAGTTCTCGGCGCTGGGCGCGATCGGATTGTTCGTCTCGACTCTGACCGAGCAACCGATCGGCGCGACCATCGCGATCGTACTGGTGAATGTGATGATGTTCATCCTGGACTCGATTGCCCAGTTGGAGTGGCTGCACCCGTGGCTGCTGACGCATTGGTGGCCTGCGTTCGGTGATCTGCTTCGCGACCCGATTGCCACCGAGTCGATCCAGCGCGGCCTGATCACAGCTCTGGTGTACGCCGGTGTCTTCTGGCTCGCGGCCTGGGCGAGGCTGTCAACTAAGGACATCTCCAGCTAATCCCCGAAAACATGTGTCGGAACCTGGGTTAACGTAGGTTTCCGACAAGGATTGACCAAGATCATGATTGAGTCGGCTGTGGAGCGTGCTGAGCTGCGGGCACGGCGGGACGTTGTCTCGTTCGTGCGACGCAGCAACCGGATGCGCCCTAACCAACGCCGGGCGTGGGAGGCCTACCGGGATCGCTTCGTCCTCGAGGTGCCCCGGCTGGACACCTCCACCTCAGTCCATCCGGCCGCATCGCTGGATCTGGAGATGGCGTTTGGACGCGATGCGGAGCTGATCGTGGAGATCGGGCCTGGCACTGGCGAGTCGCTCGTCCCGATGGCGAAGGCTCGGCCGCAGGCCAACGTGCTCGCCTTCGAGGTTTACCAGCCTGCAATCGCGCGAATGCTCGCTCAGCTCGCAAGGAACGGCCTGGACAATGTCCGGATCGTCGAGGCCGACGCCGTGGCCGCCATGGAGCATCTGGTGCCAGTCGGATCCGTCGATGAGATCTGGCTGTTCTTCCCTGACCCCTGGCACAAGGCACGTCATCATAAGCGCCGGTTGTTGACTCCCGAGTTCGCCGCACTGTCGGCTGCTCGGCTGAAGCCGCTCGGAATATGGCGGATTGCGACCGACTGGGCTGACTATGCGGAGCGAATGCGGGAGGTTCTGGACAGCGATCCGTCCTTCGCCAACCTGCATCCCAGCGGCTGGGCGCCGCGGTGGGACGGGCGGCCGATCACCCACTTCGAGCAACGCGGGCTGGACGCGGGACGTCAGATCTTCGACCTTGCCTATCGCCGTGTCGGCTGAGTTGGCCGAGCCGTCCAAGGTCCGCTGGCGTCTTGATGTCAGCTACGACGGGACCGACTTCTCCGGCTGGGCCGCACAGGTTGGAAGGCGTACCGTGCAAGGCGAGCTGGAGACCTGGATCACGCGAATTCTGCGACTGGATGAGCCGGCCCAGCTGGTGTGCGCCGGGCGGACCGACGCCGGCGTACATGCCCGAGGCCAGGTCGCCCACCTTGACCTGGACCCACTGGGGATCACCGATGGTGGGGGTGCGCTGACCCGGCGACTCAACAGGGTGCTCGGCGGGGATTGCGTGGTGCGACGGATCTCCGTGGCCCCGCCCGGATTCGACGCACGGTTCGCGGCGATCTGGCGACGTTACGTCTACCGGCTGAGCGATGACAATGTGCCGCCGGACCCGCTCTACCGCTATCAGATTGCCCAGGTGGGTACCCAAGTCGATCTTGCTCGGCTGAATGAGGAGGCTGCGACCCTGATTGGGCTGAGGGACTTCGGCGCCTTCTGTCGCCGGCGGGATAGGGCTAGCACGATCCGGACCCTGCTCGAGCTGCGTGGTCGGCGCGTACCGTCGGGCCCAATGGCCGGTGTGATCGAGTGCACGGTACGGGCCGATGCGTTCTGCCACTCGATGGTGCGGTCGCTTGTCGGGGCGCTGGTCGCCGTCGCAACCGGTCAGCGCGATCATGAATGGCTCGCCGAGATCGCCGAACGGGCGGTCCGTGACTCCTCGATCACCGTGATGCCGGCAGCCGGACTCACCCTTGAAGAGGTCGGCTACCCGGCTGATCATGAACTGGCGACCCGCGCCCTCGAGGCGCGCGCCCTCCGGGAGCCGAGCCGATCATGACGTCGCGCGAGTCCTCACAGTACTTCAGCGAGCAGCCCCCGGGCACCGAAGTGCGGCGTGCCATCACGGCACGCATCTGGGGACGAGAGCTGAAGTTGATCACTGGCAGCGGAGTGTTCGCCGCCGATGGTCTGGACCGCGGCACGGCGGTGTTGCTGCGTGCATCACCCATACCAGTAGGAAGTCCGCGAATCCTGGACCTCGGCTGTGGGTATGGCCCCATCGCGCTGGCTGTGGCCGTGCACTGTCCTGGCGCGCTCGTGGATGCGGTGGACGTGAACGAGCGCGCGCTTGGACTTTGCCGGGACAATGCGGAGGCGCTTGGGGTGGCGGACCGGGTACGAGTGATGCGACCGGACGAGGTCGATCCGGAGACGCGCTACGACGAGATCTGGTCCAATCCCCCAATCCGAATCGGCAAGCAGGCGTTACATGAGCTGCTGCTCGCCTGGCTGCCACGCCTCGCAGTCGACGGCGTGGCACGTCTGGTGGTCGGCAAGAACCTTGGCGCGGACACTCTGCAGCGGTGGCTGATCGAGCAGGGCTTCGGGTGCGAGCGCGTCGCCTCCGCGAAAGGCTTCCGAGTACTGCTGGTCCGCGGTCAGCCCTGAGAACTTCACTCCAGCCGAGGCCACCGCCCCGTTCTTACGCTCAGCACGAGTGGGGTTGGGTCGGCTGGAGTGTGGTTTTCAGGGCGAAAGGTCGCACGGCCCAACAGAGGGCACCTGGCCCCCAGCTCGACCATCCGTGGTCGTAGCATGAGCGTCAGTTTGACCCGATCCGCACCAAGAGCCGAGAGGACTGCAATGGCTGCCTACGAACTGCCCGATCTTCCTTACGACTACGGCGCGCTGGAACCCCACATCTCCGGCGAGATCATGGAACTGCACCACTCCAAGCACCATGCGACGTACGTGAAGGGAGTCAACACCGCCCTGGAGCAGCTGGCAGAGGCGCGGGATGGGGATTCGTTCGGCAACATCAACAAGCTTGAGAAGGATCTCGCCTTCCACCTTGGGGGCCACATCAACCACTCGGTGTTTTGGCCGAACCTGTCCCCCGATGGCGGCGACCGACCCGACGGCGCGTTGGGCAACGCCATTGATGAGTACTTCGGCAGCTTCGACAAGTTCCGTGCCCAGTTCACGGCGAACGCCAACGCCATCCAGGGCTCAGGTTGGTCCATGTTGGTCTACGATGCGCTCGGCGCCCGCCTCAACATCGTGCAGCTCTTTGATCAGCAAGGCAACTTGCCGCTGGCACAGATCCCGATCTTGCTGCTGGACATGTGGGAACACGCGTTCTACCTGCAGTACCGCAACGTGAAGGCTGACTACGTGACGGCATGGTGGAACATTGTGAACTGGTCCGACGCGCAGGCTCGTTTCGCGGCCGCGACCGCGCAGACCGCAGGACTGATTGCGCCGCGCTGATCAACTTCTCGCTGCTAGGGCGCGAGCCTGCTGCGGTTCCAGGTCTGTCCAGTGCGCTGATAGAGCAAGCGGTCGTGCATTCGGCTCGGCTGGCCTTGCCAGAACTCGATCATGGTTGGGATCACGCGATAGCCGCCCCAGTGCTCTGGACACGGCACGGTGACCCCCCGGAAGCGACGCTCAGTCGCCGCGTACGCACGGGCCAGCTCGCCAAGCGAGGCCACGGTCGAGGACTGCTCCGAGGCCCACGCACCCAGCTGTGATTCCCGAGGTCGGGCCGCGAAATAGGCCTCCGACTCGGTCCGCGGCACTAGCTCTGCGGTCCCTTCGGCACGGACCTGCCGATGCAGCGGGTACCAGCCGAAAAGCAGGGCGACCTTTCGATTCCGGCTCAACTCGCTGCCCTTCCGCGAGTTGTAGTTGGTAAAGAAGATGAAGCCCTGGTCCGACACATTCTTGAGCAGCACGGTACGCGCCGACGGCTGGTCGTCGACGCACGTAGCGATCACCATCGCGGTCGGCTCGGCTAGCAGCCCCCGTTCCTTCGCGACGAATGCATCGGCCAGCCACGTGTCGAAGAGCACGAATGGATCGGCCGGCGCATTCGATTCCAGGAGGTGCTCACCTGTGTACTCCGTGCGCTCGCCGTACAGATCCTGCATGAGTGTCAGTCTGGCGCAATTTTCAAAAGCTGCTCGCGCGCAGCTGAAGTTCAGGGTTGGCGGACGAGCGCGACAACGGTGCCGGCAACAAGCGCCACGAAGCCAGCCAGGCCGAGGGCGAGCAGCGTTCCTCGCTGGCTCTGGCCGGAATTCGCCGCATCCTCAGGTACGTCGCTTTCGGCGCCTGGATCGGCGCTGCCGTCCGGGGAGGGTGTCGGGGTAGCCTCGCTGGGCACCGGAACGGAATACACCTTGGACTTCTTGCCCTCACTGCCGACCAGCAGCGACGTCTGGTCCAGGCTGAGTGTCAGCGACTCCGCCTGCGGCTGATCAGGGATGGGGGCGCTGACCACGACCTCGTAGCTGGTCGCATCGATGACCTCCACCGAACTGTAAGTCAGCAGCGCGATCCGCTCACCGCCGGGCAGGAAGGTCCCGTCGGTGACATTGGATGGCGCCGAGCCGACCTTCTCAAGCTCATTGACGCCCTCCCGGTCCGGTTTGGCCGGAGCCTCGTAGATGGCAGCCTCCCGCTCCTTCGTCACGACGAACAGCCGACCAGACTCGTTGACGAGTAGCGTCTCGGCGTTGTGCGGTCCGTCGGGATAGCTGAAGTCGTACGCGTGATAGGTCACCGTCAGGCCATTGGCTCTCGGGTTCGTGAAGTAGTAGACGCGAACGAAGTCGCGCTGGCCGCTGTTATCGCCGATGTCGGCTACGTAGAGCCGGTCTTCGTGCACCGCGACGGCCTCGACATCCCGAGGTTGGGCGCGAAAGTTGAGCGTGCCTTGCACCGTTCCGTCGAGTCCGATGCCGTACGCGACGCCGCGGTCACCTGAGTCGTTGACCGTCCAATAGAGATTGCCAGCTGGGTCAGCGGCGAGTCCGGAGGATTCGGTGATGCGCGCGTCCTTGATGGTGAAGGCGACTGTGTCCTCGGCTCCGGCGACCGTTGGAACGATCGCAAGGAACACGACAGCCAACAACAAAGGGAGCCCGAGGCGTCTCCCCTCGCGCATCAGTGCCATCGTGCTCGATCCTCTCAGCAAATCTCTGCGCACGAGCGGCGTACGCGACTGGCCTTCACCGTAGCCAGTTCCAGACGGCAGCCAGGACCACAATCAGAATTAGGCCACCGAGTACGCCGGAGACGATGAGCCGACGCGCCCGGGGGTTCATGGGCCCCAGGATAGGACCGACTGGACCTGTCCTCGGCAAAGTTCCGCGCTGTGCTGCCCACTCGATTACGGTGGCAGTCATGGGTGAGCTTCGCTTGTATGCCGTTGGCATCGAGGAGGTTCGCGGCATGTTCGGAGCCTCCCCGCCAGTCGCAGAGCACATGCGCGAGGTGGCGCGCCGGGCCTTCGCCCCGCCGGCCGCAGAGGCTCGCGGCGGGCTGCTGTCCAAGCTGGGACCCATCTTCAAACGTGTGCCGGCGACGCCAGTGATCTCGCCCACGCAGCCTGAGCCGCACGATGTGGAGGTGTTGCTGGCAGGGGCGTACGTGCCACCCGATCGGACCGGCGCCACTTGGCGGCTGCTCGAGACTCTGGTTCAGGGGATCGCCTGGGGCTCGACACGTATCAGCCTGACCACACAGTCGCTTGATGATCTTGACTTCGCGCTGGCGCGCGGCGGAGTCTCGGCGTCGGTGGGGCTGCGCCATCTGTTGAACAGCGCGATGAGCCTCAATCTGGTCCCGGTGCAAGGGCTGACGGTGGGGTGGTACCCGTATCACAAGGCACTGGCGATGGCAGCCGCTTACCGTTCGGCCATCCAGGACATCAAGACCGAGGAACAGCGGGAGATGATCAACTCGCTTACCTACTGGCTGGAGGGCTTCACGCCCTGGGCACAGGTGGCCGCGTCGTTGGGTCGGCCGGTGCCTGATCTGGTTGGTTTCTGGGCAAGCTGAGGATCAGCCGGGGGCGATCACCAGCACGAGGTCGCCGCCCTCCACTTGCTGCACCGAGGCGAGCGCGAGCCGCTGCACCACACCTGTGACGGGCGCGGTGATCGCGGCTTCCATCTTCATGGCCTCGATCGTGGCAACGGTGGCACCTGCCTCAACCTGATCGCCCTCGGTCGCGGTGACGGTGACGACCCCGGCGAACGGCGCTGCCACGTGGCCCGGGTTATTCGGATCCGCCTTCTCCGCAGCCTTGACATCGACCTTGATCGACTTGTCGCGCACCCGGATGGGCCGCAATTGCCCGTTGATGGTGCACATCACCGTCCGCATGCCTCGCTCGTCGGCACTACCAATCGCGGACAGCCCGAGGATCAGGCTGACTCCTTTGCCGATCCTCGCGACGTGCTCCTGGCCAGGCTGCAGCCCGTAGAGGAAGTCAAGAGTGTCCAGCCGCCCGACATCGCCGTAGGTTGCGCGGTTGGCCAGGAACTCCTTGGTCGGTCCAGGAAACAGCAGGCGGTTCAGCGTGCCCTGCCGCACCGCACCCTTGTCGTCGAGATCGGCTGAATCCTCCGGCGAGAGCTCGATGTCGCGGACCGGCACCGTACGCCCCTGCAAGGCTTTGGTCCGGAACGGTTCCGGCCAGCCGCCCGGAGGATCGCCGAGTTCCCCGTTGAGGAAGCCGATCACCGAATCGGGGATGTCATAGTGCTGTGGGTTCTCAGCGAAGTCCTTCGGGTCAGCGCCCACCGCGACCAGATGGAGCGCCAGATCACCCACCACCTTCGACGACGGTGTCACTTTGGGCGGTCTGCCCAGAATGGCGCTCGCCGCGGTGTACATCGCCTCGATCTGCTCGAACTTCTCCCCCAGCCCCAGCGCGATCGCCTGCTGCCGAAGGTTGGAAAGCTGCCCGCCGGGAATCTCGTGGTCATAGACCCGGCCGGTCGGGCTGGGCAGTCCCGACTCGAATGGCGCATACACCTTGCGCACCGCCTCCCAGTACGGCTCCAGGTCCATCACCGCCCGCAGGTCCAGGTTGGTCGGCCGCTCAGTGTTCGCACACGCTGCCACCAATGCCGACGCTGGCACCTGGCTGGTAGTTCCGGCCATCGGGGCGCTGGCCACGTCCACCGCATCTACTCCGACGTCGATAGCGGCCAGCAAGGTAGCGAGCTGACCACCTGCGGTGTCGTGGGTGTGCAGGTGCACGGGGAGGTCGAAGTTCTGTCGCAATGCCGCGACCAGCTTCCGGGCGGCAGGCGGACGCAGCAGCCCGGCCATATCTTTGATCGCGAGGATGTGCGCCCCCTCCTCCACGATCTTCTCGGCCAGCCGCAGGTAATAGTCGAGGGTGTAGAGATCCTCGGCCGGTGAGTTCAGATCGCCGGTGTAGCACAGCGCCACCTCGGCAATGGTGCTGCCGGTCTCGCGCACCGCCTCGATCGCGGGACGCATCTGCTCGATGTCATTGAGCGCGTCGAAGATTCTGAAGATATCGATGCCGACCTCAGCTGCCTCTGCCACGAACGAGGTGGCGACCTTCGTGGGGTAGGGCGTGTAGCCGACCGTGTTGCGGCCGCGCAGCAGCATCTGCAGGCACAGGCCAGGCATGTTGTACCGCAATGCGGCTAGGCGCTCCCAGGGATCTTCGGCAATGAAGCGGAGCGCCACGTCGTACGTCGCCCCGCCCCAACACTCGACCGAGAACAGTTGCGGAGTCATCCGTCCCACATACGGCGCTATACGAAGCAGGTCCTTGGTACGCAGCCGGGTGGCCAGCAGCGACTGGTGAGCGTCCCGGAAGGTGGTGTCGGTGACCTCGACTGTGACCCGCTCTCGCAGGTCGGTGGCAAACGCCTGCGGACCAAGATCGAGAAGGCGCTGCCGGGAGCCCTGGGGTGAGGGAATGCTGAGATCGACTCCAGCAGGCCGTTTGATGCCCGGATCGAGCTGGGTAGGTGCGGGGCCATGCGGCTGGTTGACCGTGACCTCCGCGAGCCAGCGCAGCAGTTTGGTGCCACGGTCGGCTGGGGCGTGAGTGGTCAGCAACTCGGGTCGCTCGTCGATGAAGGAGGTCGAGACATCGCCGGCGATGAAGTCCTCATCCTCCAGAACCGCTTGCAGGAAAGGAATATTGGTGCTGACCCCGCGAATCCGGAACTCAGCCAACGCCCGCCGGGCACGCGCGACTGCCGCCTCAAAGGTCCGTCCGCGACAAATGAGCTTGACCAGCATGGAGTCGAAGTACGCGCTGATCTCTACGCCGATGTCGACGGTCCCGCCGTCGAGGCGGATGCCCGCTCCACCGGCTGATCGGTAGGCGGTGATCGTGCCGGTATCGGGCCGGAAGCCGTTGGCCGGATCCTCGGTGGTGATCCGGCACTGCAGGGCTGCGCCATTGATCCGGATCACGTCCTGGGAAAGACCAAGATCACCCAAGCTCTCCCCCGCGGCAATGCGCATCTGCGCCTGCACGAGATCGACGTCAGTGATCTCCTCGGTGACGGTGTGCTCGACCTGGATCCGCGGATTCATTTCGATGAAGACGTGCTGGCCCGCACGCTGCCCCTCGGTTTCGATCAAGAACTCCACAGTGCCCGCACAGGAGTAGTTGATCGACTCGGCAAAATGCACCGCGTCGCGGCACAGCACCTCTCGCAACTCGGTCGAGATGTGCGGAGCCGGCGCGATTTCGACGACCTTCTGGTGCCGCCGCTGGACCGAGCAATCGCGCTCGAACAGATGGATGGTGTTGCCCTGGGTGTCGGCGAGGATCTGCACCTCGATATGCCGCGGGCGCCCTACGGCCTGCTCAATGAAGGCCGTCGGGTCGCCGAAGGCGCCTTCTGCCTCGCGCATGGCCGCGGTCAGGGATTCCCGAAGCACCTTCGGGTCATCGACTCGACGCATGCCGCGGCCGCCGCCCCCGGCAACTGCCTTGACGAATACCGGGAAGCCGATCGCTTCGGCGCCGGCCACCAGCTCGTCGATGTTTGCCGACGGAGGTGTGGACTTGAGGGTGGGGACGCCAGCGGCTTTGGCTGCCTGGAGAGCGCGAACCTTGTTGCCGGCGAGCTCGAGAACCCCGGCGGGCGGGCCGATGAAGATGATGCCCGCCTCGGTGCAGGCGCGGGCCAGGTCGGGATTCTCACTCAAGAACCCATAGCCGGGATAGATCGCGTCAGCCTCGGACTCCTTGGCGGCCCGGATGATCTCGGCGATGTCCAGGTATGCGCGTACCGGATGTCCACGCTCGCCGATCACGTATGCCTCATCCGCCTTGATCCGGTGGACAGCGTTACGGTCCTCGTAGGGGTACACCGCGACGGT
Source organism: uncultured Actinomycetota bacterium (assembly GCA_963840505.1). Lineage (GTDB taxonomy): Bacteria > Actinomycetota > Actinomycetes > Propionibacteriales > Propionibacteriaceae > Microlunatus. Next base: position 398,793 of record CAWIZB010000016.1, on the reverse strand, counting down.
CTTCACGCCCAGCTCGTATGCCGCACGAAAGGCCCGGACAGCGATCTCGCCGCGGTTGGCGACCAGCACCTTGGCGAACATGTGTCGAATCTATCGAGAGTTTGTTACCACAGCGAGACGGTGTTTTGTACGCTCCCCAGCTGCGGCGGGTGCCTAGCGGCGATCGCGACTCAAAGGGACACGGATTTCAGACTGAATCGGACGGTTACCTGACCTGAGACGCTCTGTGTCGCCGGCTCGAACTCGAACGCGGCATCCTCGGCTCCTGTGGCCATGGCGAACGCACGCATCTCGCGTACCCCGCCGAAGCCGGTGTTGAGATCAGAGACCTCCACCAGATCGGCCACCGTCGTACCGAACGCTGCAGCATAATCGTCGGCGCGGCGGCGGGCGTCAGCGATCGCGGCTAATCGCGCCTCGCGGTACATCGGGTTGTCAGGACGCAAGGACCACCATGGACCATCGACCTGACTGTTCGGTAGCGCGGTGAGCGCCAGCACCAGCGGCGACAACGACTCGAGGTCCGCGACCACAATCTGGGTTGAGAACGTGCCCTGGTAGCCAGTGATCTTGGGCGGGGTGCGTCGGTTGAAGACCGGGAAGACATGAACCCCGGTAGTGCTGGACCGCTCGAGAGACGCTTCGAATTGTCGGAGCAGCTCCGCAACTTTGGCGGAGCCCTCGGCGAGCTGGGATCTGGTTCGCTCGGGCGAATCCCCGGAAGCGTGCAGGGTCAACGCGACCGTTGCCAGGTCAGGCGGGCCCTCCAGCTGAGCCTCGCCGCGTACGGTCACCAACGGAGCGGGCCCCATAGGTTCAGGCCCGATGGGTTCGGTCATGGGCAAGACCATACGTCGCGGCCGGCAATCTCCGACCTCGTGTGATGCGCCCTGAGCCTGTCGAAGGGCACCTGTCGCGCTTCGCTAGGACAGCGCGTTGGCTCCTGCATCCGCGACCGCGTGATCATCCTCGACGCTGCTTCCGCTTACGCCGATTCCCCCGATGACCTCGCCGTTCAGCTTCAGAGGGATGCCGCCTGGGAAGGTGATCAGACCACCGTTGGAGACCTCGATGTTGTATAGCGGGCCACCCGGCTGCGATAAGGCACCGACGTCTCCGGTGTTCATGTCGAAGAGGCGCGCGGTCCGCGCCTTCTTGATGGAAATGTCGATGCTGCCCAGCCAGGCACCGTTCATACGGGCAAAGGCCTTGAGGTTCCCACCGGCATCGACAACCGCGATGTTCATCAAGGTATCGATCTCGGCAGCCTTCTTCAGTGCCGCATCCACTAGCGTTTGCGCCTGCGCCAAGGTGATATCACCCATTGACTTTCTCCGTTCTCACTAATTCGATGCCATTGAGGTAGAAGCAAATAGCGTCGCGGCGCACAATGCGTCGCAAAACGCAACAAGAGTTTGTGGGTCATCCAACCGAATAGCCACGTCGGCACGCGGATTCGGCATCATGCGTTGATTAGACCATGTGGATCGAGGACGTACTTCTTTGCCGCACCCTCATGAAACTCTGCATAGCCTTTTGGTGCCTGGTCCAGTGGAATCGGTGTGGCGTTCACGGCCTTCGCGATTTGTACCCGGTCATACAGGATGGCCATCATCAGTTGCCGGTTGTAGCGCATTACCGGGCATTGGCCAGTGACGAACTCATGTGACCTGGCCCAGCCCAAGCCGATCCGTATGGTCAGAGCCCCCTCCTTGGCAGCATCATCCACGCCGCCTGGGTCGCCTGTGACGTAGAGACCGGGAATGCCGATCTTGCCGCCGGCGCGGGTGATCTCCATGACCGTGTTCAGGACCGTGGCGGGCGCCTCACCGGCGTCTGGGGCGTGGCCGCGAGCTTCGAAGCCGACGGCGTCAACAGCCGAGTCCACCTCGGGTACTCCGACGATCTGTGCGACTTGTTCCTTCACATTGCCCTGAGAAACGTCGATCGTCTCACACCCAAAGCTGCGGGCCTGGGCCAACCGCTCGGGGTTGAGGTCACCGACAATAACGGCCGCTGCACCAAGGAGGAACGCGGAGGCGGCTGCTGCCAACCCGACCGGTCCGGCGCCGGCGATATATACCGTCGAGCCAGGTCCCACGCCTGCCGTCACACAACCGTGGAATCCGGTTGGGAAAATGTCGGACAGCATGGTGAGATCGAGGATCTTCTCCATTGCTTGATCTTTGTCCGGAAACTTCAACAAGTTCCAGTCGGCGTATGGCACGAGCACATACTCGGCTTGACCGCCGACCCAACCACCCATGTCCACGTATCCGTACGCCGAACCGGGGCGGTCGGGATTGACGTTCAGACAGACCCCAGTCTTGCCTTCCTTACAGTTCCGGCAACGGCCACATGCAATGTTGAAAGGCACCGAGCACAGGTCACCCGTCTTGATGAATTCCACGCCAGGTCCCACCTCGACGACCTCGCCAGTGATCTCATGACCGAGCACCAGCCCAGCCGGCGCCGTGGTCCGGCCACGGACCATGTGCTGATCGCTGCCGCAGATGTTCGTAGACACGCACTTCAGGATCGCCCCGTGTGGGACTGTGCGACCCACGTTTGCGGGGTTGACCCCTGGACCGTCTTTGAGCGTCAACCCCGGGTACTCCAGGTCGACTATCTCGACCTTTCCTGGCCCCATGTACGCGACACCGCGGTTACCTGGCATCTGGCCTCCTCATCCGCTCCAGTGGTCTGTGGGCAACATACTTTCACCCCCGGAGCGGGCCGCCGCCGGGGGTGAACTACGCGACCACAGCCTCGGGCACGGCCGACCCGGGGAAGCTCAGTCGGGTCGTACGAGATCGGGAGCGAACTGTGCCAGCGAAGCCTGCTGCGCTGCCGCAATTGCGTCCGCGTCGGCGGTCCCCGACGCCTCGATGGTGGCTACCCACTCCTTGATCGAACTGAGATTGAAGTCCTGCATCTCAGAACTATTAGCAGCAGCGACCGGATCGTCGATGACCTCTTCCGCCAGGTATCGGGCGATGCCTAGCAGCGCACCGTCCCAGCCGGGTCCGACGTAGAGGGCCCCAGCGCCACTACCAGCCAGCTCGATCGGCACCGAATGGATGAGCTTCAGCAGCGTCTGTTGATCATCACCGGAGAGGACCACATCGACGATGCTGGTCTCGCCGCCGAACGTCACCATGAGATGGCGCGGCGGCTCGCACGTCACGATGTCGCCGCCAGCGTGACCTTCGAGCTGGAAACTCCCGCCTTCGCGTAGATCGCCGGTCAGCGGTAGGAACCAGCGACGTACCCGGTCGGGGTCTGTGATGGCCTGCCAGACGTCGGCCTGATCGGCGGGGTAGCGACGCTGCAGCGTCACCGCGACGGTCTCGCCACTCTCGGTGTGCTGCCGCGAGACCTCTCGCGAGATGGCGCCAATCTGCTTGGCGAGGTCGATGATCATTCCGGTTCCTCCTTTGATTGGACGGACAGTCGGCGGTCACGCTTGCCGCGAGCCAGCTCGGTGGCGAGGGCATCCAGCCGGGAGCTCCAGTACTGGCGGAACTGGTCGAGCCAGCGATCCACCTCCTGGAGCGGGGCTGGATCGACGGCGTAGAGCCGCCGGGTCCCTGCGGCGCGTACGGTGGCGAAGCCGGACTCCCGGAGCACCCTCAGATGCTGTGACACCGCCGGCTGGCTGATGCCAAACTCCGCGGAGATCGCCTCCACCACCGCGCCAGCCGGATGCTCACCGGTGGCCAAGAGCTCCAAGATCCGACGCCGGACCGGATCACCGAGGATGTCCAGAGCCTGCACACCAGAACTCTATCGGTACTCACTTATATAAGTCAAGACCTATTTTCTCGCTGTCGCGACTCCCGGTCGTTTCGCACGTTCCTGCGACGTGGCCGCACCATACTGAGCTCATGTCGCAACCAGATCCGTGGGTCACCTCGGCGCGAGCCACAGGCGCGGCCGGGCTCATGGGCATTGTCCTGGTTTTCGCGCCGATCATTGCGATGGCATCCTTGGGCGAGCCCGCGTTCGACGCGACCCGCGAGGAGGCGGCGGCCTTCTTCCGCAACACGGCCGAGTCCTCCTGGGCCGATGCGGCGGGGACCGTAGCCCTCTTAGGACTCGTGGCGCTGACGTGGTTCATGGTGGGCTTCTGCCTGCTGCTCCGCCGCGCGGAGGGTGAGCCGCCGTGGCGATCCACTGTGGCGCTCGTGTTCGGGGCATTATTCGCGGCTTATCTCTTCACAGATGCAAGCTGGGAGGCCGCTGGGAACCGCGGCGCAGACCTCGACCCCGGTCTTGCACACTTTGCCTTCGATATGGGAAACATTGGCTTCGCCAACGCCTGGGTCAGCATGGGCAGCTTCGCCGCGTTCGCCGGCTGGGCGGTCCTCAAAACAGGAGTCTTCAGGCGATGGTTGGGCTGGCTCATGGTGGCCAGTGGCGTCGGGTTGGCACTGAGCCGGTTCGTCTGGATGACGAACGCGTGGCTGGCCCCCTACGCGCTCTTCTGGATCTGGGTCATCGCGGTGTCCATCCGACTGCTCAGGAAGCCGGCATAGGTGTGCCCTGAGCCGGCGAAGGGCACACCGCGATGATCGTGACGCCGGGCGGCCCTGGGCCCCGGGTCTCCTCGGCGGAGGGCCCGCTCCTTGCTCGACTGGTGTCTTTAGGCTGCGGCCGCATAAGCACCGAGGAGGTCCCGAGCGGAAACCATGCCGACCATCCCGGTGTGGTCATCAACAAGCAGGTGCCGCACGTAGTTCTCCATCATGAGCACCGCGGCAACATGCACGGTTGTTTCTGGCGTGCATGTCACCACGCGCCGACTGTCGAGGTCGGCGGCAGTCGTCGAGTCAAGATCCTTTCCGGCAGCAATAGCTAGGACTAGGTCACGTTCGGAAACGATGCCATGAACCTGGTCTCCCTCGGTCACGACCAAGGCCCCCACGGTCTCGGCCGCCATGCGCTGGGCCATCTGACGCATGGTGGCGTCGCGGCCGACCCGGATCAGGCCGTCCGAGACAAACAATCGCACCTGCTCAGACCCTGGACCCGCCTCGTCCTCCGGCTCACCCGGCGTCGAGTCACTCATCGCCGCCAGAGACCCGACCACCCGGGCACGCTCCCATCAGGAACTCCTTGTCAAATCCTGCGATTGGCACTGTCCATGTTCTGCCCATATTCGGCGTTGCCAACCATGCGGAATAGGGCCGAAGGTCCTGCCCGGAAGGCCGTGCGCTCGATCACGCACGCAACGTGGAGGTCTGCGTGGTTTTGCTGTCGGCCCGCTGCCGGCGGACGTGCAGCACCGCGACACTTGCCAACACTCCGACCACAGTCGCCGCGCCACCCCCGATCAGCGCCCATCGCGGACCCACACTCTCCGCGACCCAGCCGAGGATCGGCGAGCCGATGGCTGTGCCACCCATCAGCACCATGATGTACAGCGCCATGACGCGGCCCCGCCGCAACGGATCGACGCCGAGTTGGATCGAGGCATTGGCGGCAGTCAGGGTGAGCAGCGTGACAAGACCCAAGACTGGCAGCATGGCGGCGTACGCGGCGTAACTGGGCGCCAGCCCACTCGCCATATCGACGAACCCGAAGATCACGGCCATGCCGACGACGAGACGCGCCGACGGGCGGCTGCGGCGTCGTGCAGCAAGCAAGGCTCCGGCCAGTGAGCCGACCGCCACCAGGGTGACGAGGAGCCCGTACGCCTGGGCGCCGCGCTGGAACTCCTGCTGCGCCATCAACACACTCATCATTTGGAAGTTCAAGCCGAAAGTGCCAACGAAGAACACCACGCACATGACCAGCACCATGTTCGGCTTGCTGCGGATGTACGCCAGAGCCTCCCGGATCTGCCGCTTTGCCCGCGGGCTGGGCGGGGTGGTTCGGAGCAGTCGGCTGTCCATCATCACGAGAGCGCCGATAAAGGCCGCGTAGCTGAGCGCGTTGACCAGAATTGCCCACCCCGATCCGACCGCTGCGATCAGGAGCCCAGCGAGCGCGGGACCGACGATCCGCGCGGCATGAAATGTCGCCGAGTTGAGCCCGATCGCGTTCGGAAGGTGATCGGGGCCAGCAACCTCGGACACGAAGCTCTGCCGTGCCGGGTTGTCAAACGCGGTGCCAAGACCGAACGCGAACGCGATCACATAGACGTGTTCGGTGGTCGCGAGGCCGGTCACCGCCAGTACGCCGAGCGTTGCCGCGCAGAGCGCCAGCCATGACTGAGTCACCTTGAGAATCTGCTGCTTGTTGAATCGGTCCGCGATGAGGCCGCCGTACGGAGAAAGCAGCAGCATCGGCAAGAACTGCAGGCCGGTTGTAATGCCGACCGCGAGGGCCGAGCCACCGGAAAGCTCGAGCACCAGCCAGTCCTGCGCTATGCGCTGCATCCAGGTACCGATATTGGAGATGAATGACCCTGCGAGGTAAATGCGGTAGTTGGGCTCGACCAGCGCACTGAACATGCCGCCTCGTGGATGCCGCACCGCTGGAACGTCCGAGGCGACGCGATCCGTCTGCGTGCCGGGCTCGGTGTTGATGGTCATCCGTGATTCAGCTTTTCCAAGACGCCTACAGCGCGGCGCAATACCTCACGCTCGGCTGGGTCCAATCCGTCAATCCGGACAGCCAGCCACTGGTCGCGCCGCCGCCGGTTCGCCAGCAGCACCTGACGCCCGGCATCGGTGAGGGACACCAGGCACTGTCGGTGGTCGCGGGGATCAGGGCGGCGTGCGACATAGCCGCGCGCCTCCAGGCTGTTGACGATGCGGGTCATGGACGGCGGCCGCACCCTCTCCTCCTCGGCCAGTTCACCCATCAACTGATCACCGGAATTGAGCAGCACAGCCATGGCTGAGAGCTGATTTGGGTTCAGGTCCACCGAGTCGTCCCGCATCTGGCGCAGCCGGCGAGCCAGTCGCATCACGGCCGGGCGGAGCGCATGCGCGAGCCCGTTCGCCGTTCGGAGGTCATCCCCAGTGTCGCTCACTCAGGCGAGTCTAGTGCTTAGCAATGCTAAATATCAAGACTATGCAGTAGTCGAGATGCGTCGACGGCGTGAGAGCACGATCACAGTCCCGATCAAGACAGCGCCAGCCGCGACTAGGCCGATGGCGGCGCCCACGGCGTCGTCGAGGATCCGGTACAGCGACACCGGCCAGATGCTCAGCAAGATCACGCAGCCGATCACCGCGTACACATAGCGGCGCGTCATGACGAACGCGGTGAGCAGTGCCGCGGAAACGACCGCCGCGACCACCAGTGAAAGCCATTCGCCATGCGGGGCGTCCGCCTGCAAGACGATGCTCGCGGCCCAGCCACTCAAGCCAGCCAGCGACCAGGCGAGGGTACGGCTGAGCAGTAGGCCGCTGGCTGCCAGGGCCAGCCCGACCAGGAGGAACCCGATCGCCAGGTGGACAGGCACCGCCTCCTCGGCCGGCACGCCGCCTTCTGTCGGGCCGGCTTCTGCAACATCGATGACATTGAACACGACCGCGCAGACCAGCAACATGGCGCCGGACCAGCCCGAGACCAGGAACGCGCCCGAGCGGAGCAGCACCGCAGCTACCGCCGAGGTCGCCACCACAAGCGCGGCTGACACCACAAACTTTTGATCTTCGAAGACCACCAGATACGCGAAGCCAGCCGCATAGCAGGCCAGAGCCAGCAAGATCATGCCTAGCTCCGCGCGAGCGCGGCCCCTGACCAACGCCGCACCTCCGAGGGCCGGAACGACCACGGATGCGACCGCAACCACCTTGCGTCCGGTGCTGCCGAGGTCATCCCAGAAGAAGGAACCGAGCATGATCACGGCACCCAGCACCAGCGCCCCACCGACATACCCGAGGACCTCCAACACTGCAGAGCCCTTCGGCGTTGATTGCGGAACAGCCTGCTCAGGCGCCGACTGCCCATCCAACCGGTCGGCCTGGGCCGCCTCCACCAACTCCGTGGCCTGTGCTGCGGAAATGACCTGCCGCTCGACCAAGCGGGCCAGCTGGGTTTCGAGTCTGCTCACCACCACATCCTGCCCCGCCACAAGCCGAGACTTGTTCAGGGCGGGGCGGTTCCCGCGCACGGCGGGCTTGTGTGAGTCCAGCACTGTGTCCCCCGCCACTAGAGTGATTGATATGGAGGAGCCGCCCGAGCACCACCACTTCTTGGTACAGGCACCGGTGCCGCCTGCCGATGTCGACGGTCTGGCTGTCGTCACCGTCGGGACCGCAATCTTCGGGCTGGTGTCGATTGTTCTTGCGCTTGCTGATGAGTGGCTTGCGGCAAACGACCACAGCTCATGGCTCCAGGTGAGCGTCAGCGGCTTCGTGCTCGGCCTGGTCGGTCTGGCGTACTGCTGGCGGCGCCGGCAGCGCCGGCATGCGGGCAACGAATGATCATCCGGACCACCGCCGAGGATCTCCCGATCAGAAGCTGAAGCGCTCCTCGTGCAGCTGATGGCGCGGGAAGCCGCTGTCCATCAGCGAGCCACGTACCCGAGACGCCAGCCGCGGTGAGCCGCAGAGGTAGACGTCATGATCGCTGAGATCGCCGACGATCCGGTTCAGCGCATGCGCGCTCATGTCATTTCTGGCATCGCTGGTCGGACCCACCAGGTAGACGACCCGGGCGCCGGAGCGTTCGGCGATCTCGTCGAGCTCATGCTTGAGTACCAGGTCCTGCTCCTGGGAGGCGCGATAAACCAGCGTGACATCCTTGCCGGGCAAGTCGATCTCCTCGAAGAGGGTGCGCATCGGAGTGATCCCGACGCCACCGGCGATCAGCAGTACCCGCGGCCGACGACGTCGACGGCCGGTCAGCGCACCGTACGGGCCCTCCGCAAATACCAACGTGCCGCGCGCGATCTTGAAGAGCCGCCGAGTCCCATCGCCACGTGCCTTGACAGTGATCCGCAGCACCTGGCGGGTCGGTGGTGCCGATAGGGAGAACGGGTACGCCGAGCGCCACGTCTCCCGAGTCAGAAATCTCCAGCGGAAGAACTGCCCCGGCTCGGCCCGCAACTCATCCAGGTGCCGACCGGACATCACCACACTGAAGACGTCTGGGGCTTCCTGCCGCACCTGTTCGACCCTCAGCCGGTGCCGCCACAGCTGGAACAGAGGCTGTAGCACCCGCCATCGCACGACCAGCGCGAAAGCGTAGGTGTACAGCAGCGCCCAGGCAATCTGCAACCATCGCCGGCCCGCAAGGTCGGGCCCCGCCAACTGGTGCGCAAATCCCAACCCCACGGCCAGGTAGGTGAGCAGGTGCAGGAAGTGCCATCTTTCGTAGGAGATGCGTCGCCGCACCGTGCGTAGGGAGGAGAATCCGATCAGCACCAGGATGACCGTGCCGACCGACGCCGTCACTAGCCCAGGAAGGTTGAGCACGTCTTTCGACGCGCCGACCAGATCGATCGAGGTAGCCGCCGCCCAGGCCGCGACTGCCGCGAGAGCATGTGCGACGGTCAGCACGATTACCAGGGGCCCGCCCCAGGCATGCCAGCGCGCCAGCCGGTGGGCACCCAAGTCGCGTTCCAGCCACGGTGAGCGCGACATCAAGATCAACATGATCGCTGCCCCGTACCCCGCGGCCATTCCGGTGACATGGGACACCAAGGAAGCACCGAATTGGAGCGGCAACCCAGTACCGACGAAGCCCTGTAGGACCGCTAGGGCGGCCCCCAGGTAGACAAGGACCACCAGTGTGGTCGCTCTGACGCTCAGCGGTCGCACGGCTCAGCAGTCTCGATCACACGTCCGGCGCCGCCACGCGGTCATGGTTCACGACTGACGTTGGCGAGATTTCAGGGGCACCCATGCCAGCGTTCACGCCGACCGCGGTCGCTGCACCGAAGAGCAGCAATGTCACCAATCGAAGGGTCCACCGGATCAGCGAGGGAGAAACGGCTACGGAAAGCCGCGCAATACGAGGAATCCGGCGCCCAAAATCAAGTGCAGCGTCCGACATGGTGATTCTCCTGGCCCTTGGAGAAATCCCCGAGAGTCACGAGTCTGATGGACACGTCGACTAAGCGTAACCAGTTTGTGACCAAGGTCACACGACGAATAGCAACAAATTGCGCGCCACTGCCGCGTGAGCTTCTGGCAACCGCTAACCCGCCTGCCGGCTTTTTTGGGCCGTGGATCGCCTCGTGTCAGTCGAAGAGCGAGATCGGCGCATCCCATTCGATGGTGTCCCAGATCGGCGGGGGAAGCTCATCGGCGCGCTCGTCGGCCAGCACCTTCGAGTGCGCGCCGCAGCCATGATCGACGCTGACGACGGTTCCCTCGGAGACTGAGAAGGCGTTCGCGCAGACGCCGAACGAAGTGCCGAGGCTGCCCTGCAGGCGTACGAAGAACCCGCAGGTCTCACACACATCAGGGGCCAACCTGCTGAGCAAGTTGTCCGGTCCGCCCTCCCCCAGCAGCCAGCGGTCGGCTGCCTCGTCTCGGCCCTCGGCCGACAGCACGCGCTCCCGACCGAGGCCAAGCTCGGCAACGACCACGCGGATCAGACTCAGCTCGGCTGGATCGGAATTGGCGGCGTCCTCACCGCCGGTATAACCGGGCTCTAGCCGCGGATCATCGCCGGAACTCGGCAGGAGTACGCCGGGAGTCACGTCGCGCGGCTGAATCCGCTCTAACCACGGCACCCAGGCCTTTGCTTGGAGCGCGCCCTCGCCAGGCAGCAGCACGACCTCGTTGATGGTCACGACGCGGGCCCGCGCCGCTCGAACGATGGTGACCGACCACCGCCAGCCGCGGTAGCCCGGATGTGGGCAGGCGAAGAAGTGACTTACCTCCCGGGTGTCCTCGGCCTGCGCGCCGAGATACTCGCCGACCCCCATGAGACCGGCAGTCTCCTCTGCCGCGGCGCGGGCAAGGTCGACTGCGGCAAGGCAGGCCGCGTCGGGCTTGGTCGTACCGGTGCTCGCAGTCATGGCTTCATTCTGACTACAGCTCGAGCTCGTCGGCTACCGCTCGAAGCACCGTGGCGACTTTGCCTGAGGTCTTGGCATCCGGGTGCCGGCCGCGGCGATAGCCGTTGCCGAGGCCGTCGAGCATCTTGATCAGGTCTTCAACGATCACCGTCATCTGCTCGGGAGGCTTGCGATGCGCCTTGGACAGCGAGGGCGGGGGATCCACGAGGTGTAGTGAGAGTGCCTGCTCGCCCTTGCGGCCCTCCACGACACCGAACTCGACCCGCTGGCCTGCCTTCAATGTCGTTACGCCTGGAGGCAACGCGTTGGCGCGGACATAGACGTCGCCGCCTTCATCCTTGGTCAGGAAGCCGAAGCCCTTTTCGGCGTCGTAAAACCTCACCTTGCCAACGGGCACGTCCAACCTCGCTTGCTCTGTCGCCGGGTCCCGGCATCTCGATTACCCCCACTACAGCGCGCTAAGCGTAGCCGCTTCGTCCGGCGGCCCCAACACCAAAGCCAGGTGTTGAGTGCCGATATGTAGTTGAGCTATCCAAACTGAGCCGCTGGGTTCTCCGCCGACACCGCATCGGCCGCCGCCGCGTCTACGATGAACTGCATGGCAACGTGGGAAGACGGGCCGGAGTACGCGCCGATCGAGCGCCCCTCCGATTTCCAGAGCCCGGACGCCGGACCCTTGAATGTTGCTGCGCCGTACGCCCAAATGGCCGCCTGGGCACCCAAGAACCGGCCGGTCTTCGATTCCCCGGAAAAACCGCTGGCGCCGCTGTCCACCTTGCTGCCGACGCGCGAGGAGCCCCGCGACCCGCAGGAACCGTTTGCTGTGGTGTCCAGCACCATGACGTCCGACTCGGCCTGGGGAGCCGTGCACTGGGCCTCGCCGACGAGTCAGCCGGCCGGGCTTGCCGCCGCGGGTGGCTTGACCCCACCGCCAGGTGCTCAATACCCACCACCCGACCAGCCCTTGGACGTCCACTCCGGGAACGGTCCCGCGCCAGGTAACTTTCCCGCACCAGGCACACCTGGCTGGTTTGGCCCTGGGCCGTACGGTCAGCAGCCGCGACCGACGACCCCCGTAACCGCAAGGGCCGTCCTCGACGCCGCGACCCCAGGCCTCTGCACGTGTTTGATCATCGGCGGCTTGATGTACGTCCTTTCGCCGATCATTCTGTGCATCAGCGTCAGCCTGGCGGGGCGAGTGAAGGTCGCCAAGGAGGAAATCCGTCGCGTCTACATGCTGGGCATCAGCTTGCTGGCGGCCATCGGCGTGTTCGGCCTGCTCACCGTTGACACCGGCTTTGCTGACTGGTGGCGCTTCGTGGGCGGCTGGGGACTGCTGATCAGCTGGTCGTTGCTCGTCAGCACGCTGGGCCTGGTCTATCGGCGCCTCAAGTCCGATGCCCCCACTCCGCCTACTTATCAAACCCCTTGGGGACCGCGCTGAGTGAGCCGCCGCGGCCACGCACGTTGACCGAGGCGCTGCGTGGCATGGCGGCCGACGATCTGGCCACCTTGCTCGCGGCACGTCCAGATCTCCTCGACCCCGTTCCAGAGGATGTCGCTCAGCTCGCGAGCCGCTCCACCACCTCGGCCTCGATTGCCCGAGCGATCGAGGAACTCAACCGCTGGCTGCGCCTGGTCTCAGAAGCCTTGGCCTCGCTACCTGATCCGGCCTCCGTCAGCGATCTTGCAGCCATGCTCGGACAACCCCAGACCCAGGTCGCTGCGGCGGTACGGCAGCTTCGAGAGTGTGGTTTGCTTTGGGGCCAGGACGATCAGCTGCACCTGGTACGGCCGGTTCGCGAGGCGTATCAGCCCTATCCCGGCGGCCTGGCTCCGACATCAGCCCGCCCGCTGTCGGATGGACAGATCGATGTGGCACTGCAGGCGTGTGGCCCAGAGGCGCGCGCCGTACTCGAACGACTCCTCTGGTCGCCGACCGGCGGCGTGCGCCACGCCGACCGCGCCGTGACCGAGACATCGGCCAGCTCACCTATCGAGCGGCTGCTCAGTCACCAGCTGCTGCGGCCCCTGGATTCGGAGACGGTGATCATTCCGCGGGAGGTGGCGTGGCGGTTGCGGGGGGCCAGGTTCACCGCCGAACCGGTGGGGACCGAACCACCGGTGATCACCGGAGGACGTCGTGAGGCGGATCTCGTTGACCGGGCCGCGGCAGGGGCCGCCTTCGCGTTGCTGCACGACATCGAGCTAGTTGCTCATCGCCTCGAGTCCATAACGCCCAAGCTGCTACGTGGGGGTGGGCTCGCGAGCCGGGACGTTGCGGACCTGGCTCGGCATCTTGGCGCCGACCCGGCTCACGCCACCTTCGTCGTCGAGTGCGCTGCTGCTGCTCGACTTGTGGCAGCGGCCAGGACGGCGGTGCTGCTACCAACATCCGACTATGACCAGTGGCTCGGCTCCGACGCCGCGACCCGCTGGCGGCTGGTTGCCGAAGCATGGCTCGCTGCAGACCGTTTCTTCGTCCGATCCGCCGAAACCGGCGGGCACGCCCTCGGCCAGGAGGCGTACACCCCCGGCGCTGCGGGACTGCGGATGACAGTTCTGCGGCTGGTCGCAGACGTAGCGCCAGGCACGGTGCTGGACCCGGATCAACTCGCCGATGCCGCTGCCTGGCATCGGCCCCGGTTAAGCCGCGGGCCTCTGACGGCCCAACAGCTGGTGCAGTGGACCTGGCGGGAGGCGTCGTGGCTGGGGCTGGCGGCACTCGGAGCCGTGTCGTCGCTCGCCAGAATTCCCCTGCTGCCCGGTCAGCCAATGCCAGATGAGCTGAGTGAGCTGTTTCCTGCTCCTGTGACGCACTTCGTCATTCAGACCGATCTCACCGCCGTCACCGCAGGGCCCCTCGAGCACACGGTTGCCACCGAGCTGCGGATGCTGGCTGATCAGGAGTCCCGGGGGGTTGGTGGTGTCTACCGGTTCAGCACCACTTCGCTGGGCCGCGCCTTCGACCTGGGCTGGTCGGCAGCGGAGGTTCGGCTTTGGCTCGAGCGGCACTCCACCACAGATGTGCCTCAGGCACTTCTCTACTTGGTCGGCGACGCGGCCAGGCGTCACGGCAGCATTCGGGTTGGCCCGGCCGGGTGTTATGTCCGGGTAGCCGACGAGGCGCAGGCTGCGGCACTGCTCGCTCATCCCACTGCCTCGGACCTCGGGCTACGCTCTGTTGCCCCGGGAGTCCTGGTCGCTTCCGTCGATGAGCATGAGCTGGTTCCGCTGCTCCGTGAACTGGGCCATAGTCCGGCGGTCGAGAACGCTGCCGGCGAGCTGATCCTGGCGCGGCCCTCTCGGCGGGCCACGCCCGAGTTGGCAAAGCCAGCCAAAGCCGTCGCTTCCGCAGCCGAGGTAGCTGTTGCGCTGCTGGCGCGCGAACGCCGCCATCGGGTCAACGGGCGACCCGCGGCCGCGACGACCGAGGGCACGGTCGAGCAACTCCGGTCGGCGACTCGCACAGCCATGCCGGTACGAGTGGTCTATGTCAATGCCGACGGCAGCCGGGTCGAGCGCGAGCTGGCGCCTTTGGATCTCACTGCCGGTGCCGTACGCGCCGTCGACCGCAACACTGCGCAGATCGTCACTATCCCGCTGGCCCGCATCGCGTCAGTCGTTCCGGCCACTCCGCAGCCCTAGAAGCCGTGTTAGAAGCCCTCGCGACGGCCGACGCGACACTAGACTGACCCGATGCACGCCGTGACCCTCAGGCGAATCATCGTCTTCGGCGTGTGCGCTCTCGGTGTGGGATCCCTCTACCTCGTGCCCAGCATCGCGCGTTCACCCGAGCAGATCGGGGTTCCGAAAACCAACGACTCGACGAGCCAGCCCGTCGGAGCTCAACCGGACGCGTCATCGCAATCAGCCTCGCCCAGCGGTGATCGCAACTCGCTTACCGGAAGTCGCAGGGATCGCGTCTCGACGACTCCGACGACGCAGCGAGCCGAGACTCCCACCGAGAGCCCCGATGGCGACAAGACCCGCTCGGGTAAGAAAATCTGCGGATGAACCGAAAGACACCAAGGACTCAGAACCGCCGAAGCCGGTGGCTGATATCGAACCGTCGGCAGTGACAGCGGATCGGCTCAGCCTCAGGTGGCCCGCGGCCACCGATGACATCGGCGTAATCGGCTACCGCATTTGGCTCAACGGCTTTGAAGTAGCGACGACCGCGCAGACCGAGGCCAAGCTGCGCTGGTTCAACGACGACAGCGGCCAGCACGTCGTACAGATTCGTGCCCTTGACGCGGCCGGAAACCAGAGCCGCACCTCACCCACATTGGTGGTCGTGCGGCCCTCGCCCGAACCTACGCCAACGCCGACGCCGTCCGAATCGCCGACGCCGACCGAACCGACCGACGCGCCCGCGGCGCAGGCCTCGGATTCCCCGGACCCGACACCGGCTGAGCGTCGGTCCGAGTCCCAGCGCCAGCAACGCTGATGTCGACGCCCTTCGACGGCCCAGGGCCGCTCGTGGTGCAGTCGGACCGTACGCTGCTCCTCGAAGTTGATCATCCCGATGCCGACGCGTGCCGGATCGCGATCGCGCCGTTCGCTGAGCTGGAGCGAGCGCCTGAGCACATTCATACGTACCGCTTGACACCGCTCGGGCTGTGGAACGCCCGCGCGGCCGGCCACGACGCCGAGCAGGTGGTCCACACCCTCCTGACGTACAGCCGGTACCCGGTGCCGAACTCCCTGCTGGTCGACGTCGCGGAGACCATGGATCGCTATGGTCGGCTGCGAATCGAGAAGCACCCGACGCACGGGCTGATTCTGATCAGCAGCGACCGCGCGGTACTCACCGAAGTGACGCGGAGCACCAAGGTCAAAGGACTGCTCGGCAATCGCGTCGACGAGGACACCGTCGTCGTCCACCCGTCCGAGCGCGGGCATCTGAAGCAGGTGCTGCTCAAACTTGGCTGGCCGGCGGAGGACTTGGCCGGCTATGTCGATGGCGAGGCGCACGCGATCACCCTCGATCAGCGCGAGTGGACACTGCGCCCGTACCAGAGTCAGGCCGCCGATTCCTTCTGGCACGGCGGTTCGGGGGTCGTCGTCCTGCCTTGCGGTGCGGGCAAGACGATCGTGGGCGCAGCCGCCATGGCTCGCGCCAGTGCGACCACGTTGATCTTGGTCACCAACACCGTCGCAGCCCGGCAATGGCGTGACGAGTTGATCAAGAGGACCACGCTGACTGCCGACGAGATCGGCGAGTACTCCGGCATCAAGAAGCAGATCCGCCCGGTCACCGTCGCGACGTACCAGGTGATCACCACTAGGCGCGGCGGGGTACATCCGCATCTCGAGCTGCTTGACGCACGAGACTGGGGCCTGATCATCTACGACGAGGTGCATCTGTTGCCGGCCCCGGTTTTCCGGATGACAGCGGGACTACAGGCACGTCGCCGGCTGGGTTTGACAGCCACGCTGGTGCGGGAGGACGGCCGGGAAGGCGACGTCTTCTCCCTCATCGGCCCTAAGCGCTACGACGCACCGTGGAAGGACATCGAGGCGCAGGGCTACATTGCACCTGCCGACTGCATCGAGGTCAGGGTCACGCTCAGCGAAGCCGAACGTATGACGTACGCGGTCGCCGAGCCAGACCAGAAGTACCGGCTGGCATCGACGGCTGAGTCCAAAACCGATGTCGTCACCGACCTGGTGTCCAAGCATCGGGGTACGCCCACGCTGGTGA
The DNA here is from genome assembly GCA_963840505.1 of uncultured Actinomycetota bacterium. Taxonomy (GTDB): domain Bacteria; phylum Actinomycetota; class Actinomycetes; order Propionibacteriales; family Propionibacteriaceae; genus Microlunatus. The sequence continues at coordinate 382,156 of CAWIZB010000016.1, read as the reverse complement.
TCGGGCAGTACGTCGATCAGCTTGAGGATCTCGCGGCTCGGCTCAAGGCGCCATTGATCACCGGAGCGACGACCGTGAAGCGCCGCCAGCAGCTCTACGAGGCGTTCCGCTCCGGCGAGATCGACCTGCTTGTCGTCAGCAAGGTGGCGAACTTCTCGATCGACCTACCGTCCGCTCAGATCGCCGTTCAAGTCTCCGGTGCCTTCGGCTCCCGACAAGAGGAGGCGCAGCGACTCGGCCGGCTGTTGCGACCCAAGGCGGAGGGGACGACCGCGCGCCTCTACGCCGTAGTCGCGCGTGACACGGTTGACGCCGACTTTGCAGCCCACCGCCAGCGGTTCCTAGCCGAGCAAGGCTACGGCTACCGCATCATGGACGCCGAGGACGCACTCACTGCTGAGTGATCCCAGCAGGACGGCAGAATCTCACGCGCCTCGTCAGAAACCGACACTGGCTCATCGCGGGGTCGAGTAGCGAGGAGCGCGTACGCTCGGAGGCCGAGGAGGCGCAATGGCCGAGGATCCTGTCAGGAAACGGACCCGTCGAGCCGCGAAACGCGCCGAGCGGCAGCGCCGCATAGCCCTCGCCGCGAAAACGCCTAGCAAGATCGCCCAGACGCCGCGCAAGCCACAGACGGGGCCAGGGTTTCCCGACTTGCCGCCTCCGGTCTGGCCCGACGATCTCGATGGTGGTGCCGGCGTACGCGAGCCTCGCCGACCGTATCCATCGATGCCGGCTGGAGCACTTGAGCTAGATGTCCCGGACTCGCAGTTTCTGGAAATGTGCCGGCTAGCAACAATCGGCTCACTTCAGTGGCGGTGAGTCGATCAATCCCCGGTTCCCCAACTTCAAACCAGAGTTCGTCCGAGTACGACCGCACCGCATCATCAGCTGGGGATTGGAAACTGAGGACTTCGCGCCGCGAGCCCGAGACGTGGTCTCATGAATGGGATCTCGCCGGAAGCCATCGGTCGACGGCTCGGGGCCAGACCCGCGTAGCAACTACACGCCAGCGGCACCCGGTTAGCGCAGCCCTCCACGCGGCCTAAGCCACATCGAGAACCGTGGACTCCTCCTGGGTTCCAAGATCAATCGGCCAAACCTCGGGCTGACCTGCCAGCGACCAGAGCTCCACCAACTCGTGCGGCCAAATCCAGTCGTCGGTGTGCCGTAGCTCGTCATGCGACCACCAGCGATGCCCGAGCAGGGTGAGCCGCTCGTCGGGAGTGTGGGCCGAGATATCCACCTCGAAGGGCGACACCATGGCCAAGAAGAATGACTCGTCTTGCTCGATCACGAGATCGGAGTACCCGTGGACAACATGCCGCATGGCGATCGGACCCAGCAGCGCGCTCTCCGACAGCTGGTAGCCGGTTTCCTCGGCCACCTCACGAATGGCGGCGTGAACCTCGCTCTCCCCCTCGTCCACACCACCCCCCGGGGTGGTCCACCAGCTGGTACTGGGAACCCCAGGGTCGCTGTCATGGAACAACAGCGTGCGGTCGTTGTCGATCATGATCACGCGCACCGTCGCCCGGGACCGGCGTGGCCGGTCCGCCGGGTCCGCGACCGGCACGTAGCTGCGCTCGGTATCAGAGGATGGCACGGCCTACACCTTACGAGTAGCCCGATCGTGCGATCGTGCCCCCCGGACGGTCAGCCCAATAACCCGTGGACTTCCCACCCGACTAGCGGGTAGCGTGGCCCCTCGCCCCAGGCCAACCGATCCAGCATCGGAGCTGTTCGCATGCCTGAAACCGCGGTCGACCTTCTAGCTCGGGAACGCATTCATCTCAGCGAATCCCGAGCCGCCCTGCAACGGATGCGGCAACACGCCGCAAGTCTTGAGGCTTTCGGTGGGGACCACGTGTCGACCGAGCACCTCAAGCAAGCGCTCTATCGCCGGATGAAGGCACTCGAGGACGATCCGACGGTGCCGCTGTTCTTCGGCCGGCTCGACTACGACGCCAGCCTCGGCGCCGAGCAGGACGAGACGCTCTACATCGGACGGCGGCACGTTACCAGCGAGGCCGGTGGCGAGCCACTGGTGATCGATTGGCGTGCGGGCATGTCGCGGCCCTTCTACCAGGCGCGACCCGGGCAGCCGATGGGTGTCCGGTTACGCCGGCGCTTCGGCTTCTCCCACGGCCAGTTGACTGCCTACGAGGATGAGGAGCTGACCGAAGCTGAACAGGCGGCGTACTCCGACATCATGGAGTCCGAGATCGAGCGACCCCGGACCGGCCCGATGCGCGACATCGTCGCCACCATCCAGCCGGAACAGGACAGCATCGTTCGAGCCGGCCTCAGTCAGTCGCTGTGCGTCCAAGGCGCGCCCGGCACCGGAAAGACCGCGATCGGCCTGCACCGCGCCGCCTATCTGCTGTATGCATTCCGCGAGCAGCTGGCACGCTCCGGGGTGCTCGTAGTTGGACCAAACGACAGTTTCCTGTCCTACATCGCAGACGTGTTGCCCGCTCTTGGTGAGATCGATGCAACGCAGACCACGATCACCTCGCTCGTCTGCCTGGCAAACCGCGTCACGGTCCGTGGATTCGACAGCGTTCCCGCGGCGCTGATCAAGGGAGATGCCCGGATGGCTGAGGTGCTGCACCGGGCCGTCTGGAGCCATCTCGGCAGATCAAACATGCCGTTGGTGGTGCCGCGCGGCGCCTACCAATGGCGGGTCGGTGCCTACCTGACGGCTGAGGTCGTCGAGGAGCTTCGGCAGCGCGGTGTGCGATACGAGGCTGGGCGGGCGATGTTGCGGCAGCGGCTGGCTCACCAGGTGCTGCTGCGCATGGAGGCCGCCGGTGACTCCCCTGATGATCGGGTACAGGACGCCGTCGCCCGAAGCAAGCCGGTCCGGGCGTACGCAGACGCTCTCTGGCCCTCGCTCGACCCGGCAAAGCTGATCATGAAGCTGTTCACCGACGCCGAGTTCCTCGCGGCCGCCGCCGACGGCATGCTGAGTCCTGATGAGCAGCAGTTGATCATGATGAAGAAGCCGCCTCGATCGGCTGGCCGCTGCCCGCTGGTCACTGGCCGACGTGATCTTGATTGACGAGGTCGCAGATCTGCTGCAGCGTACGCCCAGCCGCGGCCACGTGATCATCGACGAAGCGCAGGACCTGTCACCGATGATGTTGCGGGCAGTGGGACGCCGTGCCAGCACCGGTTCGGTCACAGTCCTCGGTGATCTTGCCCAGGCGACGACGCCGTGGGCAACGCGCTCATGGCTTGAGTCGCTGACGCATCTGGGCCATCCCGATGCCGCGATCGAGGAGCTGGTTGCGGGCTTCCGGGTGCCTGGCGCAGTGATCGATTTCGCAGCCCGGCTGCTGCCGCATATCGCGCCGACGCTGAAACCACCGCACTCTGTGCGCCGGCACCGTGGCGAGCTCGACGTACGACCCACCGCGCAGATCGGGGAGGACCTGATCGAGGCGATCACACAGATCATGCGCAACGAAGGCACAGTGGGAGTGATCCTCGCCGACGACGCTGTCCCAGCCGTTCGGAAGCTGCTGGAGCGTGAGCACATGGATTACGACCTGCTCGGCGAGGATCCTCAAATCTTCGACGCCCGTGCCGCCTCTCCCAGCGCTGGTCCTGATGTCGCCGAGCTTCTCAAGCCGATCGTGGTTCCGGCATCGCTCGCCAAGGGCCTGGAGTTCGATCACGTCGTGCTCGTGGAGCCGGCCGAGATCGTTGCGGGGGAACCTGATCAGGTGACGGGCCTCCGCCGCCTATACGTCTGTCTCACCCGAGCGGTCACCTCACTTGTCGTGGTGCACGCGGCGGAGCTACCGGCTGCACTAGCTGCCTGAGTCGCCTGGGATTCTTGCCGAAAGTGGTCACATCCGACACGAGTCCATCGGAGTTCTGTGTGGTTTGTGACCACTTTCGCGAAGAGGGAACGCCTCAGCCGAACGAGGGAGGCTCGGTCAGCGGCAGCCTGACCTGGAAGCGGGTGTCCCCAGGCCGCGATTTGACCCGCAGGTCACCGCCGTGCCGTTGGGTGATCACGCGATAGGAGATGTCGAGGCCGAGGCCCGTGCCTTCGCCCACCGGCTTGGTGGTGAAGAACGGCTCGAAGATCTTCTGCTGCATCTCGGGCGGAATACCAATGCCGGTGTCGCAGATCTCGACCAGGATCCAGCCGTCCTCCCGCGACGTGCGGACGGTCAGCGTTCCGCCGTCGGGCATTGCGTAGATGGCGTTGTCCATCAGGTTGGTCCACACCTGGTTCAGCTCGGCGGGATGGGCTGGAACCGTCGGCAACGAGTCGTCGAAGTCCTTGACTACGGCAATGTTCCCGCGTTCATTGATCTTGTGGCCGAGCATGATCAGAGTGCTCTTCAGCCCGTCGCGGACGTCGATGTATTGATGTGCCGCCCGGTCCATCTGGGAATACTGCTTGGCTGCCCCCACCAGCGCGGAGATCCGGCCCGTCGAGTCCTCGATCTCCCCCATCAGCTGCTCGGTCTCCAGCGCATAGGTGACCCAGTGCAGGGCATCGCCGAGTAGCGTTGCCGGCACCGTCTCAGCTACCTCGTCCAGCCACTCGGTATCCACCCCAGCGGCGACGAGCGGAGGCGCGAGGTCCCAGCCATCGTCAATGCCATGATCATCAAGCCAGCCGGAGAGCTCGTCCTCGGCCTCGCCAACCTCCACCGGCGACAACTTGTCGGCTTTGGCCATCTTCTCCACAGCCGCCTCCTGGAGTTCGGTGAGCGCCACTAGCGCCTTAGGGTCGACGTCGGAGGTCGCCAGGTGCGCGAGCTTGCCACGCATCTTGGTCACCCGTTCCCGCAGCGATGCGGTGGCGCGTACGGCGGCTGTCGCCGGGTTGTTGAGCTCATGGGTAAGTCCGGCCGACAGCCGGCCCAGCGAAAGCAGCCGCTCCCGCTGCCCAATGATCGCCTGGCTTGAGCGCATACCCTGGGTGACGCCCTCGATCAGGTGCACCGCCATTGGGAACCACTCGCGGAACTCCTCTCCGAACTCCGCGGCGCCGATTACCCAGAACTCACAATCCGTCACTGCCCGTACCGAACTCCAGTACGGCAGCTCATCCATACCTTTGACAAACGACTGGGTGGCGCCGGAATAGACGCCGCGTTGGTTGGTGCGTGACAACTCCACCTCGGTGTTCTCGACGCGGCGGTGCATGGACAACGTGCCGGAGAGCAAAACGAAGAAGCACGTCGACGGGTCACCCTCGGTGTAGACCGTCTCGCCAGCCGACCAGGTCTGGCAGTACCCCTGCTCACTAAGCCATGCCAGCTGATCATCCTCGAGCGACTCGAACAGGAACAGGGTGCGCAGCTCCGCGGGGCTCAATCGCACGGGCGGCGCGACTTGTTCACTCATGATCAAACTCCCTACTGCTCCGCCAGGTATCGATGGACCAGGGTGACGGCAAGTGCCCCTTCGCCAACTGCCGACGCCACTCGCTTCACCGACTGAGAGCGGACATCGCCGGCCACGAAGACACCCGGAATGCTGGACTCCAGCAGGTACGGGTCACGTTCCAAATCCCAGGATGCTGGCCGATGGCCACCGACCGTCAGGTCCGGGCCGGTCACCACGAAACCGCTTGAATCCCGAACCAATGATGCAGGCAGCCAATCCGTCAGGGGCGCCGCACCGATGAACACGAAGAGGTGCCCGCAATCGACCACCTGCTGACCGCCGTCATGATCAACAAGGGTGACGCACTGGAGCCGATCCTCCCCTGCGCAGCTCTCTACCGATGTGTTCAACCGGACTTCGATGTTGGGCAGAGAAGCGATCTGTTCGATCAGGTACGACGACATGGACTTGTCCAGCGAGTCGCCGCGTACCGCCAGAGTCACCTTGTCCGCGAAGCGGGACAGAAAAACGGCTGCTTGACCGGCGGAGTTGGCGCCGCCGACGATGATCACGTGATCCCCGCCGCAGGATTCCGCCTGGGTTGCTGACGAGCCGTAATAGACACCGCGTCCGACCAACTCGGGGGCACCGGTTGCGTCGAGCTGGCGATAGCTCACTCCAGTAGCAAGGACGACAGCGTGAGTCAGCACCGAGGACCCGTCGTCCAACATCACCTGACGCGCCGGCCCCTTGGCCTCCAGACCGACCACCATTCGAGCAGTCAGCAGCTCAGCCCGGAAGTGCTGCGCCTGCAGCCGCGCCCGCTCGGCCAGTTGGTCGCCGGTAACGCCGTCGGGGAAACCAAGGTAGTTGTCGATCCGGCTGCTCTGCCCTGCCTGCCCGCCCGCTGCCGCTCGCTCCACGACGACGGTCTTGAGGCCCTCTGACGCGGCGTAGACTGCGGCGCCAAGCCCGGCTGGGCCGCCCCCGATGATCACCACGTCGTAGAACTCGCCCTGCGGAGTGGTGCTCAGGCCGACCGCATTGGCCACCTCGAGCAGGCTCGGCTGCACCAGAGGCTGGCCATCCCTGGTGATCACCACCGGCGCCTGGCTCTCCTCAGCGCCTGCCGCCGCCAGTAGCTGCACACCCTCTGGGTCACTGACGTTGTACCAGCGGTAAGGCACCATATTGCGGGCCAGAAAATCGCGTATCTCATACGATGCCGCTGACCAGGGGTGACCAAGGATCTTGATCTTGTGCTCAGGATCCTTGCCCTGACGCTGCCAGGCTTGCAACAACTCGTCGACTACCGGATAGAACTTCTCCTCCGGCGGCTCCCAGGGCTTCAACAGGTAATGATCAACATCGACGACGTTGATCGCCGCGATCGCTGCATTGGTGTCTGCGTACGCGGTAACCAGTGCGCGCCTCGCCTGCGGCACCAGATCCATTGCCTGTTCCAGGAAGTCCACCCCGTTCATCCGAGGCATCCGATAGTCGGCCAGGATCGCGGCCACTTGATCGCCGCGTAACACCACCTCGCGGATCGCCTGCAACGCCTCCTCGCCGGACTCGGACCGCATGATCCGATAGTCGGCGCCGTAGCGGCGCCGCAGATCACGGGCCACCGCACGCGACACGCTTGGATCGTCGTCGACGGTCAGCAGCACCGGGCGTGCCGCGCGCTCAGCCCGTGCCTCGAACCGGGGCTGTCACGTGCCAACCCTGTCGAAGTAGCACCAACGCCAGTCCTCGCCTGGCTCGGCCGATGTAACGACCGGATGACCACTGGTGCGTGCGTGCGTACTGGCATGGCGCGCCGGTGAGGAGTCACAGCAGCTGACCTGTCCACAGGTCAGGCAGCGACGCAGATGCACCCAGCGCCCGCCGAGGGCGAGGCAATCGCTACAGGCAGCCTGGAAGTCGTTGGGCACTGGGGTCAGTGGGATGGCGTCAAGATGGGCGCAGCTAGTCACAGCCCGGCTCCTTTCTTCGCGCCAATCAGTGTCGTGTCTCCTAAGTTCCTTTGGAGGCACGACACTAGTCTGCGCGCCATATCCGCCTGGCACTCAACGGGGGACCCGTCGGATTGGCCGGATCAGGGCCGTGCCAAGCGGGATTGTCGGCGGCGGCGGAGCCCGGCCGAGTTGAGCAGCACGACGATCTCGCGGGATGACACCGGCTGGGCACCTTCGGCCAGTGCGGTGCCATAGCGTTCGGCAATCACGTCGTAGTGGTCACGCTCGAACCCACGCCTCGGTATGCCGATCCGCGCGGCGAACTCGTGCAGCTCTTGATACGACCGATCGCTGATCAGGTGCGACCAGAGGTGGCCGTGTCCAGGCCAATCCGGCGGATCAATGTAGACCGTCACACTGCTGTCTCTGCTCTTGCCCCCTGCACCCCGCCGCCCGGTGGCGTGATCGATCAAGACACGCCACGTTCGAACCAGGCCAGGATCGACGTACGCCTTCGCTGATCCCAGCGGCCGGGCAGCTGCATCGATCTGGAAGGCCCGTACGCCGGCACGGGCCAGCCACGGAACGTGCTCCGGCAGCAGACCACCACCGGCCATGATCACCGTACGCGCGAACTCGTCGGCCTGGGCACGCGCAACAAGATCATCCAGACCCTCGCTGACGCCCCGTGCGGACCCAGCCGTCAACACCTGGTCGAGACCAGGCAGCGTGCGCAGCTCGCGCCAGGCCCGCCCGCCTGAAATGCAGGCATCAACCGCGCGGTGGAACGTCCACCGAATGTCCGGGTGCGCACTGATGATCTCGGTTACGACGCCGGCGTCCACCTCGGTGTGGCCGTTGAGAAAGCCCAGCACTACACCGTCAGCACCGACTGATAGGTAGCTGCTCAGCAGGCCCTTGAGCCTGGCGACCTCGCCGCCGTCGGTGCTGTAGCCGTGCCGCAGCCGGAGCATGACCCTTATCGGAAGGCTGGTCGCGCGGCATACCTGGCCGACCAGCGCCGGCTCTGGTGACAAGCCATCCACCAGGCTGGACGTCAGCTCAAGCCGGTCGGCTCCCCCAGCCTCGGCCCGTTCGGCATCCGCAGCGTGCAGCACCACGACGTCGAGCAACCCGGCCATCACCGCCATCCCGGCAGAACTACCGCACGACTGGGCGCCATGGCGCCACGATATTCCTAGGGCCCGACAAAACGTCCGACCGTAGAATTGCGGCGTGGCTGCGATGAAGCGGCTGGTCGCCGTCATCGCTGCGGCAGGCGTCCTCTCGACCGGCTGCACCTATGCCAAGGACGAGCCCGGACTCTTCAGGAACCGGGCGACACAATCGCCGACCGTCGAGAACACCCAGCCGCCTGCGCCGACCAACCCGGATCTGCCGGTGGCCGCGGAGGCCGAATGGACGACCGCCGAGGGTCTCGAGATCAGCACGCGGTTCGCTCTCCATGCCGTTAGGCGGATGCAAGGCGCGACCGTCGTCGACTGGTCTGTCACCCCGCTCAGCTCGCCTGGTTATGCAATCGGGGATCGTCTGCCGTCTTGGGTCGACCTCGGGCTGAGCCGCAGCTCCGCGGGGGACATCAACATGTACCTGCTCGATCCCACCGGCGGAAAGGCCTATCGCACGCTGAGCCACAAGTCCCGCCGGCTGTTCCGTCGATGTCTTTGTACCCCGATGTGGCTGGCACAGCAGGGCCTACGGATAGGCGAGCCCCGCCTTTTGCAGGCGACGTTCCCGGAGTTGCCAGAGGCACTTGACTTCATCGATGTGGCCCTGATCAACCTGGCGCCGTTCGTGCATGTGCCGGTGACCCCGATCGGCCAGGTCCCGACCGCGCCGCATCCCACTGACCTGGCACGGCCGCAGGGCGCCGCGCGTCCTCCCCTGGCACAGCAGGTATTCCGGTACCGGCGGGAGGCGCGCCGGGTGCAGAGCATTGCGATCGACCGGGTCGTCGCCGCACCCGGCCGGACGACACTGGAATGGACGATCAAGTCCGTCACTGATCAGTCCATCTTCATCCTGGAGCCGGCCCTCTCACCGATCGGGGGCATCTTGCCCGACGATGTTGATGTGTTGGACCGCGACGTCGTGAGCGGGCCCATGATCAAGCCACACGGTCCAGCGGCCAACCCCTCGAAGGTGTCCTGGATGACCACTGCTGTTGCCGGACGTAAGGCGTACGAGTGCCTGTGCAGCCCATTGGGACTATGGGCAGGCTCGCTGCGCCGCGACGGGGGGCAGGCCAGTGTGGCGAGCAACTATCCGGCGCTGCCCGCCGGAACCCGAGCCGTTGATGTGATCTTGCCCGGCGTAGCCACCCTTTCCGACATCCCAGTGGTCGGCGCCGAGGACTCAGCCCCCCAGCTTGGACCCTCGAAGCCACATGCGGGCGACACTTGGGTCTACTTCAGCGGTAATCCTCCGCGCGGCTGGGCCACTGAGCAGTGGCCCACGCCACTGCCAGACCCCGAGCAGCTGAAGGATTACCAGTCCTTCACTGAGAACCTCACGCAATTACCAGGCTGGTAGGAATGCGGGCTGAGCCTGTCGAAGCCCACGGGCACCCCTTCGACAAGCTCAGGGCACAGGAGGGCGCAAACGTCTCCTGAAACGCAAAAGGGGCGGCTCCCAGTGGAAGCCGCCCCCTTGATGCTTGGACCGATCAGAAGTCCATGCCACCCATGCCGCCGTCGCCACCAGGCGGCATCGCGGGAGCCTTCTCGGGCTTGTCTGCGATGACTGCCTCAGTGGTCAAGAACAGACCTGCGATCGAGGCCGCATTCTGCAGCGCAGAGCGAGTCACCTTGGTCGGGTCGGGAACGCCCGCGTCGAGCAGATTCTCGTACTCGCCGGTGGCTGCGTTCAGACCGTGATCGGCCGGCAGGCCCTTGACCTTCTCGGCGACGACGCCGCCCTCGAGGCCGGCGTTGATCGCGATCTGCTTGAGCGGCGCCTCCAGCGCAACCTTCACGATCTGGGCGCCCACTGCCTCGTCGCCCTCCAGCTTCAAGTCCTGGAACGCCTTGGCTCCGGCCTGAACGAGCGCCACACCACCGCCAGCGACGATGCCCTCCTCGACGGCCGCCTTGGCGTTGCGGACGGCGTCCTCGATGCGGTGCTTGCGCTCCTTCAGCTCAACCTCGGTGGCCGCGCCGACCTTGATCACTGCGACGCCGCCGGCCAGCTTGGCGAGCCGCTCCTGCAGCTTCTCCCGGTCGTAGTCGGAGTCAGAGTTCTCGATCTCGGTGCGAATCTGGTTGACCCGGCCGGCGATCTGGTCGGAGCTGCCAGCGCCCTCGATGATCGTCGTCTCGTCCTTGGTGATGATCACCTGGCGAGCTTGTCCGAGCAGCTCCACGGTGACGCTATCGAGCTTGAGCCCGACCTCCTCGCTGATCACCTGGCCACCGGTGAGAATTGCCATGTCGGTCAGCATCGCCTTGCGACGGTCGCCGAATCCAGGGGCCTTGACGGCAGCGGACTTGAAGGTGCCGCGGATCTTGTTCACGATCAGCGCCGCCAGTGCCTCGCCATCCACGTCCTCGGCGATCACCAGGAGCGGCTTGCCCGCCTGGATGACCTTCTCCAGGACCGGCAGCAGATCCTTCAGGTTGGAGACCTTGGAGTTGACGATCAGGATGTACGGGTTGTCGAGCACAGTCTCCATGCGCTCGGTGTCAGTCACGAAATAGGGCGAGATGTAGCCCTTGTCGAACCGCATGCCTTCGGTGAGCTCGAGCTCTAGTCCGAAGGTGTTCGACTCGTCGACAGTGATGACGCCTTCCTTGCCGACCTTGTCCATGGCCTCGGCGATGATCTCGCCAACCTGGGTGTCACCCGCGGAGATGGAGGCGGTAGCAGCGATCTGCTCCTTGGTCTCCACGTCCTTCGAGATGGCAGCCAGCTGCTCGACAACCGCAGCGACGGCCTTTTCGATGCCCCTCTTGAGGCTCATCGGGTTGGCCCCGGCGGTTACGTTGCGCAGGCCCTCTCGGACCATTGCCTGCGCCAGCACGGTCGCAGTGGTGGTGCCGTCACCAGCAACATCGTCGGTCTTCTTGGCAACTTCCTTGACGAGCTCGGCGCCGATCTTCTCGTACGGATCCTCGAGCTCGATCTCTTTGGCGATGCTCACACCATCGTTCGTGATGGTCGGAGCACCCCACTTCTTCTCCAGCACGACATTGCGGCCCTTGGGTCCAAGGGTCACCTTGACGGCGTCGGCGAGGATGTTCATCCCGCGCTCGAGGCCGCGTCGTGCCTCCGTGTTGAACTGAATCAGTTTGGGCATGTTCTCCGCAGTCCTGTCAGTGATTTGATGGCTCTTCGAGCGGTGCCCGCGACGGATGGCCCATTGGAGCCCTCACCGGTCAGAAGAGAGGTGGCACTCTCCGGGTGAGAGTGCTAATGCATTTTTAGCACTCTCCCTATGCGAGTGCAAACAGTCTCGCCCAGGCTGCCATGTGACGCGTGCCTCCGACCAGCAGGGGAATGCACGACCTGCTTTGGAGGTTGCCTCGTATATGGCCCACTCGACCGAGCAGCAGATGAGCTCTCGGGCGGCGGTGGGCCTTAGATCTGAACGCGGGCCCATCCTGCTATCGGTGATGCTGAGCGTGGGGCTGATCGCGATCGATGCGACCATCCTGGCCACCGCCGTCCCGTCGATCGTGAACGATCTGGGTGGTTTCGCCCACTTTCCCTGGCTGTTCTCCATCTACCTGCTCGCCCAGGCGGTATCAGTACCGATTTTTGCCAAGTTCACCGACCTCATGGGACGCAAACCGATCATGCTCCTCGGGATCGGCCTCTTCGTGCTCGGCTCGATCTTGTGCGGCATCGCCTGGAGCATGCCGGCACTGATCGCATTTCGAGCCCTACAGGGAATCGGTGCTGGCGCAATACAGCCGACCGCAATGACGATCATCGGCGATATCTACACTGTGGCCGAGCGCGCTCGGGTTCAGGGCTACGTCGCCAGCGTCTGGGCTATGTCCGCAGTCGTGGGCCCGACGCTCGGTGGCCTCTTCGTCGACTTTCTGGATTGGCGGTGGATCTTCTTCGTCAACATTCCGCTGGGCGCCCTGGCGGCCTGGTGGCTATTCCGCCGATTCGACGAAAATGTGGTTCGTAAGCAGCACCGCATCGACGTCGGGGGCGCGGTGTTGCTGGGGGTTGGTGCCTCGTTGATCATCCTCGGACTCCTCGAGGGCGGCATTCTGTGGCCGTGGACCTCCGTACAGAGCATCGCGATTCTCGCGATCGGCACGTCGCTCTTGATCGGATTCGCATTCGTGGAGCGACGTGCGGTGGAGCCAATCCTGCCTGGCTGGGTCTTTCGCAACCGGCTGCTCAACTCGACCAATCTCGTTGCCCTTGGGGCCGGGGTAATGCTGATCGTCCTTACGTCGTTCATTCCGCTGTACGCCCAAGGCGTGCTGCGGACGAGTGCGCTGGTTGCAGGCTTCGCGTTGGCAGCCCTCACACTCGGCTGGCCACTTGCTGCCTCCGTGGCCGGCCGGATCTATCTGAGAATCGGCTTCCGTAGGACCGCGCTGATCGGTGCAGCGGTAGTCATGATCGGTTCCGGGTTGCTGGCCTTGCTGTCGTCCAGCAGCTCCGTGTGGCAGGTCGCGGCGACCTGCTTTGTGATGGGTTTGGGCATGGGACTCGTGGTAAGCCCGACGCTGATCTCTGCGCAGTCGTCAGTGGAGTGGGAACGCCGTGGCGTGGTCACCGGCACCAACATGTTCGCCCGGTCCATGGGCAGCGCGCTGGGCATCGCGGTCTTCGGCGCGATTGCCAACGCGTCGTTGAGCCGACGGGTGGGCGGACACTCCTCGACCGCCAGCGCGATCCCGGTCAACATCCTCGAGCCCGCGCTGCACAAGGTCTTTCTGAGCGCTGCTCTGGTCGCGGTCTTGCTGGCAACCGCGGTGCTGCTCATGCCGCGCCGATTGCCGATCAATCGGGACGCGCCGCCGTCGTAGCATCAATGAGGTGAGGCGTCGGCTCGTCGCTACACTCCTCGTTCTCGGCTGCCTGGTCGCGGGCTGCTCCTACGAGCGGGTGGAACCGGGCCTCTTCGGGCGGCCCATGTCAGAGCAGACGACCGCGCCGCCAATCCGTCCAGTCCCGCCGGCCGAAACTTTGCCATCTCCAAACCCTGACCTGCCAGTCGTCGGCGAGGCCATCTGGACCTCCGCGGACGGCCTCGACATCACCATGCGGCTTGCTGTGCACGCGGTGCGCCGAGTGGAAGGCGGCACGGTACTTGACTGGTCTGTCACCCCGCTCCACGGACCAGGACTGCGGCCGAGCGATGCCCTACCGACAACGGTCGACCTGGGGCTCAGCAGGCTTGGCGAAGGATATCCAGACATCCTGCTTGATCGACGCCGCGCGAGCGCGGGTCTATAGGCCGCTGACGCGTAAGGGGTGGGGTTCTCTTTGCCTCTGCACTCCAGTCGCGGTGGCGCAACGGAGCCTGCGGATCGACTACACCACTCTGCTCCAGGTCGCCTTCCCCGCTCTACCAGACGATCTTGAGACCGTGGATGTACAGCTGGCGACCGCGCCGCCTTTTTGGCGAGTGCCGGTGACGCCGCAAGGCATGCGGCCGCTTGCCAGCTATCCCACCGATCTGACCCGCCCCGCCGAGCGAACGCCCGTTCTCGCCAGTACACAGCCGTTCACCTACCGGCCGGCTGGGCAGCGCTATCTCGTCATGGTCAATGCCGTTTACACCAGCAGCAGCTTCACCTCGGTTGCCTGGACAATCCTGTCAATTGAAGCTGGGCACGGTTTGGGTGCAGCGTTAACCCCGCCGTTCGCGGACGCTGAGCCACCGCGTCGCGCTTACAACCAGATTTCAGCGGGGGGACCCCAGATCAAGGTCGGCACCGGCCGACCCGTGTGGCGAGCCCGGCTGGTGACGACGAGGCTCGCGGGTCTCGGGGCACTGGAATGCCTGTGTACCGACCTGCGGTCCGGGGCTGCGGCGCTACGCCGGACCGGCCAGCAGATGCGTGTGATCACCAATCTGCCCCCCGTGCCGTCAGGCACCGCCAGCGTTGACATCGTATTTCCCGGCTTGACGACCTTCAACGATGTCGCCGTTACACCCGCACCCAACTCGGCCTTCCGGTCGGCCGGACCGGCCGTACGCGGAGTGGGTTTCTGGACCTATCGGGAGAACAAGCCACATCCTGGCTGGAGACCGCAAGACTGGCCGACCCCGCTGCCGCGGGGAGATCAGTTACGGGCCTTCCGAGCCACGGTCGACGCGATTGTCCGCTAAGCAACAGCTGCCGTGGGCGCAAGCTTGCCGACCAGCTCAACCACTATGAGCCTGTCGAGACTCAGGGGACAGCAACGCTCGCGTTACGCCGCTCCGGCTGCTGCCAGACTTCGGCATATGACCGATGCCCGGCTGCCTGAACCTGTCATGGTGGTGCTGGCTGGAGCCGCGGGTTCGGGAAAATCCACCTGGGGTGCTGAGAGATTCCGTGCCACCGAGGTCGTGAGCTCGGATGCACTGCGAGCAGCGGTTGGGAGCGGTCCTGCTGATCTTGATGCAACCGCGGACGCGTTCGCGCTGCTCGACCAGATCGTGGCCGCGCGGGCCAAGCGCTCATTGACCACGGTGATCGACACCTTGGGGTTGGATCCGGAACGGCGTGCGGGGTACCGGCGGCTCGCTCGGGAGGCCGGACTCCCGGCAGTGCTGGTGATCATGAACACGGCGGCCGCGCTGTGCCGCGAGCGCAACCGCCGGCGCGACCGGCCGGTCCCGGCCCCAATCCTTGCTGATCAGCTGCGCAGGATCGACAGGCTTCTCGAGGCTGCCCAGGATGAGGCCTGGGACCAGGTACTGATCATCGACCAGCAGCACGCCGCAGCCACGTCAGTCGAGCCGCAGACCACTCTCGATCACGATCATGGTCCGGGCACGAGGCCGCGAGTCGTGCTGCAGGTCTCGCGGTTTCCTTGGGCCGAGGATCCGTCCGGCTGGCTTCGGGATCTCGCGCTTACAGCCGATGCCATCGGCTTCCACGGCATTGCCTTGATGGACCATCTGATCCAGATCCCCCAGGTGGACCGCGCGTGGGAGCCGATACCTGAGCCGTGGCTCACCCTCGGCCTGCTCGCCGGCCTGGACACCAACCTCCAGTTGGGCACGCTGGTATCTCCGGTCACGTTCCGCGAACCAGGCATCATTGCCAAGACCGTCGCAACCCTCGACACGCTCAGTAACGGTCGCGCCTTTTGTGGACTGGGCGCCGGCTGGTGGCTGCGAGAGCACCAGGCGTACGGTCTGGACTTTCCCAATGACCGCCAGCGACTTGATCAACTCCAGGTTTGTATCGAGACCATTCGAGCGCTCTGGGCGCCGGGCACCAAGGCGTACCACGGCCGTTACGTGCACTTGCCTGAAACCACCTGCTACCCGCGGCCAGTCAGCGAGGTGCCGATCATCGTCGGCGGCTCTGGAGAGCGTCGCACGCTGAGGATCGTCGCGGAGCAGGCCGACGGATGCAACCTGCCCTCGGAGCAGACCGTGCTGCAAGCCAAGATCGACATCCTGCACAGGCACTGCGTCGCGGTCGGGCGCGACCCGTCGAGCGTCGAGATCACCGTGCTGGACCTGCCGGTGATCGGCACCGATCGCGAGGATGTCGCTATCCGGATAGAGCGGCTCCGCGGACGTACGCCGGCCGCGGCCTACGCCGCCCGGCACCACGCGGCACCGGCCGCAGCGCATGCGCAGCGCTATCGTGAGCTGGCCGATCTCGGCGTCGGCACGATCTTTCTGGCGCTGCCCGACCTGGCCGGCGCAGATGATCTTGCTCGGTGTACGCCGTTGCTAGCAGCGCTGCAACGAGGTTGATCATGCAAGCCTCGCCGCTAAACCTGCGCCTGAGTCCGTAGGCGCTCAGCCTCGTCAGCGTAAGCGGGCATGCCGAAGCCGCGGTAGGCGGCCAGTGCATCCTCGAGCATCTCGGCGGCGCGCGCATGGTCGCCGGTGCCGCCGCGGTCCAGCAGCATTCGGGCGTGCAGGCGGCTCAGGTCGGCCAGCTCGAGCCGGTTGGACATCTGCTCGGCGACCTCGCGGGCAATGGTGAAGTGGCGTTCGGCTTCGTCCCACCGACGAGCCGCGGCGGCGACGAGGCCGGCACGTGTCTCTATCAGCCGGCCGTCGAAGGTGATCCATCTCCTGCCGAGCTCAAGCGCCCCGTCGACAAGCGGAGACAGTGCCGCGGCCTGCTCGTACAGGCCACACAGGTAGAGCGCTTCGACAAAGCCGAGCATGCCGTTCCACGAGCCGATGCCGTTGACGCGGTCCAGGGTGGGCAGCCTGGACTGTGACTGCGCCGACTCGAAAAGCGCCCTTACCTCGTCGGCCCGTCCGTAGTAGGCCAAGTGCCGCGCCAATAGTGAGGCACTCTGCCCGGCGAACGCGGCCTGCGGCTCCAGCTCGACGGCGTTGCGCAGCTCTCTCTCAGCGCGTTCAGCGTTGCCTCGCCAGTGCGCGGCCAGACCCAGGTAGATGTGGCCCACGTAGCGCCACGGCAGTCCTCCCCGCTCGCCGATGTCCAGGATCTGCGGACCGAGCGCCTCCACCTGCGGCAGGTCGCCGAGCATCGCGGCCTCGCGAATCTGGTCGGAGAGGACCATAAACGCCGCACCGAGGTGACCCAGCCGTTCGGCGATACCCAGCGTCTTGTCGGCAAGACGTGCCGCCTGCTCGCGACTGCCAAGCGTCCCGTCCTCGTAGATCACGAACGCCTGCACGCTGCACAGATCCCACAGCGCGCTCTCCTGCTCGAACAATTCGGCGGCCCTCAGACCGGCCTGGACTCCCTCGGCGAACTCCGCGTAGCCGAGATGGTGGATGGTCTGCATGTGCAACACGTCGGCCAGCGCCCGCTCGTTACCCACCTGCGCAGCAAGGGCACGCGCCTGGTCGAACGTGGCCGTCGCCGCGGCGTAGTCGCCGCTGATGCTGATCGCCCACCCCAAGGCGGACAGCACGCGAGCCTTGTCAGCGCTGACGGTGTCGCCGAGTGCCGCCAGCGTCCGCTGCCCAACTTGCACAGCTTCGACCAGCCGAGCACTCCACGTCAGCTGGTAGACCATCGCCCAGCCCAACCTGCCGATGTCCTCCGCCCGCCCGAGCGCCTCGTAGCGGTCCAGCGCTTCGTTCATGGTGCGCAGCGCGTCATCCCAACGGCCGACACTGCGCAGCGCCATCGCAAGCCGCTCCAGCAGCTGCGCATGGCCGAGCTGATCATCGGCTGGGATCAGCGAAAGCGCGTGCTCGAAGTGTCCGACCGCGTCGTCGAACGCGGCCGCGTCGAAGGCCCGCTCGCCGGCAATCGTCAGGTAGCGCACCAGGCTTGCCCTGTCGCCGTAGCGCTCCGGCATGGGACAGGTGGTAGGCGAGATCGCCGGCGTGTGCCTCGAGGTCGTCGGAGTAGCGCCGCGAGATTGCCTTGGCCGCCCGGAGGTGCAGCCGCTCACGCTTGACCGCGGAGACGCCGGACAGCAGCGTCTGGCGGATCAGCTCGTGGCTGAACATCAGCTGGCCAGGGTCCCTGCCAGGCTTGACAAGCTGGGCTTGCTCTGCTTCGTCGAAGGCCTCGACCAGCGCGTCCGGGCTGGCGCCGGCCACATCGCCGACGAGGTCCGAGGCGAAGACCCTGCCCGATACGGCAGCCGCGACCAGCACCTCGCGGGTGGACACCGCCAGACGATCCAGCCGTTGACCCAGCACCAGCCGGATGCTCTCCGGCACCGACGCCTCGTCGAGCCGAAGGTCAGGACGTACCCGGCCATGCTCGTCGAGCAGCACGCCGGACTCCACGAGGTGCAGGTAAACCTCCTCCACGAAGAACGGGTTGCCCTCGGTCTCGCGGTCGATCATCCGCGCCAGCTGCTCAGGCGCGGGCTGCCCGGCCAGGGCCTGCAACATCTCGCGTAGGCCGTCGAAGGACAATCTGCGCAGACTTAGCTGATCCACCAGACGCCGGCTCTCCAGCTGGCCAATCACGCGTGCCAGCGGATGCTGGAGATCCACTTCGATGTCGCGGTAGGTTCCGAGCACCAGCACTGGCATCTCGGGCAGTAGTGGGGCCAGGTACTCGGTGAGCAGCAGAGTTGACTCGTCGGCCCAATGCAGGTCTTCCAACACCAGCAGCAGCGGCTGGCCCTGCGCGGCGCGGCCCACGAACTCGCTGAGACTGTTCCACACATAGCGGCGCGAAAGCTCTGCCGGCAGCTCGACCGGCGGCGGGATGTCCGGGAAGACGCGCCTCAGCGCCGGCGCGATACGGGCGATCTCCGCAGCGACGTCGCCAAGTGCCTCCCGCAGCGCCAGTGTGCTGCGCGGGTTGCTGATGGCCTGCTCGATGATTTCGACATACGGCAAGTACGGCGGCGCGCCGCTCATCTCCACACAGTGCCCGACGAGCACCCGCATCCCGCGCGCTTGAGCCTCGTCGCCGATCTCAGCCGCCAGCCGTGACTTGCCGACGCCTGGCTCGCCGGCGACCAGTGCTAACCGGCCGTGCCCAGCCAGGGCCTGGTCTAAGAGCTGGTGCAATATGGCCCGCTCTGCATCCCGCTCCACGAGCAGCGTCCGCGGGGCCGGCACAGCACTGGTCCGGGCGGCCGCTGAGGTGTGGTTCCAGGACACCTCGTACAGCCGCCAGCGCTCGGGAAACCCGCGCAGCCAGAACAGCCCCGAGTCCAGAAAGGACCAGTCCACCTGCGGCTCGGCGTGCTTGCGCACCTCGTCCGAGGTCAGAATCTGCCCGCCGACCGCCTCGGCCATCACTCGCGCCGCGGCGTGCACCGCCTGCCCGTACAGGTCCCCGTCGTGCTCGGTGACCTGGCCAGTGTGGATGCCGATGCGGATCTCGACCGGCCGCTGCGGGTCAGCGGCGTTGTGCTTACGCAGCGCCCCTTGGATGGCAGCGGCGGCGCGGACCGCTGCCACAGCAGACGGGAAGGAGATGAGGAACCCGTCGCCCAGGGACTTGCGCACGCGACCACCGAACGCCATGACCTTGTCGTGCACGATTCCTGCCTGCAACTTCAGAATGTCGTCGGCGTCCGCGTCGCCGCGAGCTCGTCGCAGCGCGATCGAGCCGACCACATCGGTCATCATGATCGTGAGCGACGTGGCTGCCTGGCTGCGATCCGACAAGGTCTGCCTCCCTGTTAGCTGCCTCGCGGCCGTTAGGCCCGCGCCTGATGTTGTAGGCGTTCCGCCTCGGCGGCGTAGCTGGGCATGCCGAAGGCACGATAGGCCGACAGCGCCTGCTGGAGCATCTCGGCGGCACGCTCGCGGTCGCCGGCGCCGCCACGAGTCCAACAGCATCCGGGCGTGTAGGCGGGCTAGGTCGGCCAGCTCGACCCGATTGCGCATCTGCTCAGCGACCTCGCGGGCGATGCCGAACTGGCGTTCGGCTTCGTCCCACCGACGAGCCGCCGCGGCCACGAGACCGGCGCGGGTCTCGCACTAGCCGGCCGTCGTGGGCTGATCCATCGGTTTGCCGAGCTCGAGCGCCCTTTCGACGAGCGGTGACAGTGCCGCGGCCTGCTCGTACAGGCCACACAGGTAGAGCGCCTCAACGAAGTAGAGCAGGCAGCTCCACGAGCCGATGCCGTTGACCCGGTCGAGGCTGGGCAGCCTCGACCGAGCTGACTCGAAGAGTTCCATCACCTCGTCGGCGCGCCCGTAGTAGGCGAGGTGCCGCGCCAGCAGCGAGGCGCTCTGTCCGGCGAACGCGCCCGGCGGCTCCAGCTCGACGGCGTTGCGCAGCTCAGCCTCGGCGCGTTCGGCATTGCCTCGCCGGTGCGCGGCCAGGCCAAGGTAGAGGTGGCCGAAGTAGCGCCACGGCAGCCCGCCTCGCTCGCCGATATCCACGATCCGCGGACCGAGAGCCTCCACCTGCGGCAGGTCGCCGAGCATCGCCGCCTCGCGGATCCGGTCGGAGAGCACCATGAACGCCGCGCCGAGATGACCTAGCCGCTCCGCGAGGCCCAGCGTCTTGTCGGCAAGGCTTGTCGCCTGCTCGCGACTGCCGAGATTGCCGTCTTGATAGATCACGAACGCCTGCACGCTGCAGAGATCCCACAGCGCACTCTCCCGCTCGAACGTCTCGGCGGCCCGCAGCCCGACTCGAACTCCATCGGCAAACTCGGCGTAGCCGAGATGGTGGATGGTCTGCATGTGCAGCACGTCGGCCATCGCCCGCTCGTTGCCCACCTGCTCAGCAAGCGCGCGCGCCTGGTCGAAGGTGGCGGTCGCCGCGGCATAGTCGCCGCTGACGCTGATCGCAAACGCCAGCGCTGATAGCAGGCGAGCTTTGTCGGCGCTGACGGTGTCGCCGAGTGCCGCCAACGTCCGCTGGCCAACCTGCACTCCTTCGACAAACCGGGCAGTCCACACCAGCTGGTACACCATGGCCCAACCCAACCGACCGATGGCCTCGACTTGCCCGAGCGTCTGGTAGCGGTCCAACGCATCGTTCATCGTGCCCAGCGCGTCTTGCCAGCGGCCAACGCTGCGGAGCGCCATCGCCAGCCGCTCCAGCAGCTGGGCACGGCCGAGCTGATCATCGTTCGGCATCAGCGACAGCGCCTTCTCGAAGTGGCCGACCGCGTCGTCGAATGCCGCAGCGTCGAACGCCCGGTCGCCGGCGATCGTCAGATAGCGCACCAGGCTCGCCCTGTCGCCGAAGCGGCCCGCACGGGACAGGTGGTAGGCGAGATCCCCGGCGTGTGCCTCCAGGTCATCGGAGTAGCGCCGCGAGATCGCCTCAGCCGCCCGTCGGTGCAGCCGCTCACGTTTCACCGCTGCGACGCCGGACAGCAGCGTCTGGCGGATTAGCTCATGGCTGAACATCAGTTCCCCAGGGACCTTGCCCGGCAGGACCAGGCGGGCTTGCTCCGCTTCGTCGAGGGCCTCGACAAGCTCGTCCTGCCCAGCGCCAGCCACCTCGCCGACGAGATCGGAGGCGAATACCCTGCCCGACACCGCGGCCGCGACCAGCACCTCGCGGGTAGACGCGGTGAGGCGGTCCAGCCGTTGCCCCAGCACCAGCCGAATACTCTCCGGCACCGACACCTCCTCCAGCCGCAGGTCAGGACGCACCCGACCGTGCTCGTCCAACAGCGAGCCGGACTCGACAAGGTGCAGGTAGACCTCCTCTACGAAGAACGGGTTGCCCTCGGTCTCGCGGTAGATCACTCGCACCAATTGCTCCGGCACCGGCTGCCCCGCCAGGGCCCGCAGCATCCCGCGGACACCGTCGAAGGACAGCCGGCGCAGGTGCACCCGTTCCACCAGGCGCCGGCGCCCCAGCTGGCCGATAAGGCGGGACAGCGGATGGTGGAGATCCACTTCGACTTCCCTGCAGGTGCCGAGCACTAGCACCGGCATCTCGGGCAGCAGCGGCGCCAGGTACTCGGTGAGCTGCACTGTCGACTCGTCGGCCCAGTGCAGGTCCTCCAGCACCAGCAGCAGCGGCTGGCCCTGCGCGGCGCGGCCGAGGAACTCACCAAAGCTGTTCCAGACGTAGCGGCGTGCCAGTTCCGGCGGCAGCTCGATGGGCGGCGGGATATCCGGGAAGGCGCGTCGTAGCGCCGGCGCGATACGAGCGATCTCCGCAGCCACGTCGCCAAGCGCCTTCCGCAGCGCCAGCGGGCTGCGCGGGTTGCTGATCGCCTGCTCGATGATCTCGACATACGGCAGATACGGCGCAGCACCGCTCATCTCTACGCAGTGTCCAGTGAGCACTCGCATCCCGCGCGCTTGAGCCTCGTCTCCGATCTCGGCCACCAGCCGCGACTTGCCGACGCCTGGCTCTCCGAGAACCAGCGCCAACCCGCCGTGCCCCACTAGCGCGTCATCTACGAGCCGGCGCAGGCTGGCCCGCTCGGTGTCCCGCGCGACGAAGGGCGTGAGCCGCGCGGGCACAGCACTTGGCCGCGCGCCAGATGAGGTATCGCTCCAGGACACCTCGTACAGCCGCCAGCGGTCCGGGAACCCCCGCAGCCAGAACAGCCCCGAATCGAGAAAGGAAAAGTCCACCTGCGGCTCGGCGTGCTTGCGCACCTGTTCGGAGGTCAGGATCTGCCCGCCGATCGCCTCGGCCATCACCCGCGCCGCAGCATGCACCGCCTGCCCGTGCAAGTCGCCGTCGCGCTCGGTGACCTGGCCGGTGTGGATGCCGATGCGTATCTCGACGGCGTGTTGGGGATCGGCTGCGTTGTGCTCGTGCAACGCGCTCTGGATGGCGGCGGCGGCACGAACCGCTGCCACGGTGGACGGGAAGGAGATGAGGAACCCGTCGCCCAGAGACCTGCGCACCCAGCCACCGAACTCCATGACCTTGTCGTTCACGATTCCTGCCTGCAACCCCAGGATGTCGTCAGCGTCCAGGTCACCGCGCGCCCGCCGCAGCGCGGTCGAGCGGACGACATCAGTCATCATGACGGTGAGTTCCTTGGCCGCGCGGCTACTTCCCGACAACGGCTACCTCCCTCTTCATTAGCTGCTCAGCACTTAACTAGTGCCCTGGAAGGGAAATCTCTTGACGCTTCGCGGCGCCCAGGCACGCACCTCGCGGCGTTCTCCTCGGTCGACATACGACCCGGTATCCCTCCCTCGTCGGCCTTGCGATGCACGCACCTGAACGTCGCCAAGCGCCAAGGAACTTCCCTTCCAGGGCACTAGCTGCTCAGCACCCACCTGCCCCGTCCCAGAGTACGGCGGCAGGGCGGGCAGCCACATTGCGGCTGACGAGCACGGCATGATCAGGCAGCATGAGGGGACGGATCGAGATCAGGTGATGCGTATGGATCAGATTCGACGCTCGGTCTCCGGGTCCGGTCCCTCGAAATACTTGTCGATGACCTGCCTGAAGACCTCTTGATCGGGATCAGCGTGCGCGAAGAGTGTCATGGAAGAGCGCAGCTTGATCGCATCGATGCCACCAAAGATCTCTTCGGCACTGAGCCCGCGATGTGAAGCGACGATCTCGGCACATTCGATGAGCCGTGGGCCGATGACGGGATGCGCGAGGTATGCCTGTGCCTCGGCCAGATCGCTGATCGCGTACGCCTGGGCCATGGCACTGCGGCCGAGCCCGGAGATCTGCGGAAAGATGAACCACATCCAATGACTGGTCTTGCGTCCCGTGCGCAGTTCTGCGACCGCGCGCCGGTAGGTGCCGGCGCTGTCTTGAGCAGTGACGAAACGCTCGAGGTCCATGCGCCCGACGTTAGTGCCCGGCGCGGCACCCGCTAGCCTTCGGCCCCGCCCGCAACGGCCGGAATGATCGAGATCTTGGTACCCTCAGCCACCTGAGCCTCCAGGCCACCGATGAAACGCACATCGTCGTCACCAACGTAGACATTGACGAAACGACGAAGCGCGCCGGAATCGTCCAGAATCCTCGCTCGGATCCCCGGATGATTGCCTTCCAAGGAATCAAGGACCTCGGCCAGAGTGCTGCCGTCAGCGGTCACCTCTCCCACACCCCCGGTGTAGGTCCGCAAGATGGTGGGAATGCGGACGGTGGCACTCATGAGTTCGTTTCCTTCCAGAAGTCGCTGAACGCCTCATAGCGCGGCGGAATCGTGATCTTCGGCCCAACGCGGTCGGAGATCGCATCGAGCGTCTTCAGCCCGTCGCCGGAGTTGATCACCACGGTTTCGGCCTCAGGGTCGAGCACGCCGTCGGACAGGAGTTTGGCCGTGACGCCGACCGTGACTCCGCCGGCCGTCTCTGCAAAGATGCCTTCGGTACGCGCCAGGCGCTGAATACTCGCAGCCAAGGTGTCATCGTCGACGTCGGCCACCACACCGCCCGTACGCCGCACCACATCCAGCACATACGGCCCGTCCGCCGGGTTGCCGATGGCCAGTGATTTGGCGATGGTGTCCGGCTTCACCGGTGCGACGAAATCCTGGCCGGCGCGGAAGGCCTGAGCTACCGGTGAGCAGCCGGTTGCCTGCGCGCCGAAGATCACGAAAGGCTTGTCCTCAACCAGGCCGAGCTTGATCAGTTCGCGGAAGCCCTTGTCAATCTTGGTCAGCTGTGCGCCGGAAGCAATGGGGACGACGACCTGGTCGGGAATCCGCCAGCCCAGCTGCTCGGCGATCTCATACCCCAGAGTCTTCGAGCCCTCCGCGTAATAGGGCCTGACGTTGACGTTGACGAAGGCCCAACCCTCTTCCTCGGCCGCGATCTCAATGGCGAGCTTGTTAACGTCGTCGTAGGTGCCCTCGATGGCGATCAGGGTCGTGTCATAGACGGCGGAAGCCAAGATTTTTTGCCGCTCGAGATTGTCGGGCACAAGGACAACCGATTTGATGCCAGCGCGGGCAGCGGCTGCGGCAACAGCATTGGCGAGGTTGCCGGTGGAAGGACAGGCCAGAACCCGAAGCCCCAGCTCCCGGGCAGCCGAGAGGGCGACCGCGACAACTCGGTCCTTGAACGAATGCGTCGGATTGCCCGAGTCGTCCTTGACCCAGAGCTGCTTCAGACCAAGATCATCCGCGAGATTGCGGGCATCGACCAGCCGGGTGAAGCCGGGGTCGGTAGAGCGGAAGGTGGCGATGTCGGCTGGGACCGGCAACAGCGGGGCATATCGCCAGATGCTCCGCGGGCCCGCCTCGATCCGTTCGCGGGTCATGGCCGGAAACTTGTAGCCGACCTCGAGCGGACCGAAGCACTCGGTACAGGCGTAGAAGGGGCCGAGCGCTGTGCTCGCCCCACACTCCCGACAGACCAGGTGCGTCGCGTTTCCGAAGGCCCCTGCCCGGACGCCAGGAGCGGGAGCCGGATCGGTGTCAACCACCGCGGTCATCAGCAGTCCTTCTTCATCTTTCTCAGCCGGCTTTCGGCCGAGTCGGAGTTGGCACCGTTTCTGATCGGTCAGTCGGTTGCCGGGGAGTCGCCGGGCCGGTCCCTCGTCCCCTCTGGATGAACACGGCTCAGCCTAGGGGTGGGTTTCGATATCGCGCAGCTCCATTCCGCATCCTGGGAACGACGTCCAGATTGAGAGATGCGCGCGGCGTACGCCCTGCTCGCCAGGCGCCCGCCGATCCTCACCTCACAAGATGCCCGCGGCCTCAGCCATCAGCGACGGCTAGAAGAGGAGACCGTGGCGTTCGATGATGGGCATCGTGCGCTCGAAGTCCACGTCGCAGCCGTAGCTGGCGGCAAGCGCCGGGAGCGTTTCCGGATCGTAGTCGCCACCAGGCTCTCCGAGCTTGCGGAACAGTTTCTCCAGCCCGCCCGGAGAAATGATCTCGAGCAGTCGTACCGGCGTATCTCCGGCGTTCCAGAAGGTATGCCACTGCCCGCGCGGCTTGAAGACCAGGGTGCCTGCCTCCGCAAAGACCTCCTCCCCGCCTAAGACCGCCCCGAGTCGGCCTTCGAGCACGAAGCTGTACTCATCTTCTCGGGTATGGAAGTGCAGCGGCGCAGCGAGCACGTGCGGTCCCAGAACGTGTTCGATCAGCGAGAACCTGCCGGTGGCATCCTCGCTGTCGATCATGTACCGGTCACTGCGAGCTCCATCGGTATCCCGCAGGATCAGCCCATCGTGGGGTTCCAGCACGCGGACTCCGGCCACTTCACTGTTGGCGCGCATTGCTTCCTCCTTGGCGTTGTGAGCACACAGTCGGAAGCTACGGGTTGTGTCTGAGGCAGGCCATACCACAAAGGTGGTACCCCCAAGCGCTGCGCCGTCGTACCGTTGAGTTCGTGACGACCGCGTATGCCAAGCAGTGTGCGGCGGACAAGATCGCTGCGGTGACCACCCAGGGTCTAGATCTGGTGAGTTACTGGCGCGAGTCGTCGGCTGTTATCGCTTCCGCGGTTCCGTACTACCAGGCGCCGTGCTGGTTCACCCTCGACCCTGCCTCGCTGCTCATCACCAGCCACTTCAACGAGCAGATGCCTGTGCTACCCGCGGAATGGCTAGCGGAGGAATATTACGGAGACGATGTCAACCAGCTCGTGGACGTCGTCAGGTCCGAACTGGGCGTCTCGACGCTGCACGAGGCCACCGCGGGCGATCCGGCCAGCAGCCCCCGCTGGCATGCGAACATGACCCTGGGCGGGGACCAGGAAATGATCGCGAGTCTGCGGACAAGAGACGGGGAGATCTGGGGGGCACTGGGTCTGTACCGCGAGCCGGGTCAACCGATGTTCGATGAATCCGAGCTGGCCTTTGTCCGCGCGGTGGCGCCTCAGCTCGCCGACGGTGCTCGTCGAGCACTGCTGCTCGCTGAGGCCTCTGAGGCGGAGCGGCCGGATGAGCTGGGTCTTATCGTGGTGACCGAGCGCTGGGAGATCGAGTCGGCCACGCCCGGCGTGGAGCGCTGGCTGGCCCAGCTGCCAGACGGCGACTTGGCGACCGGACGGTTGCCTTCATGCATATTGGCCATTGCCGGCCGAGCCTTGCGTACGGCGGCGTACCCGGATCAAGCCGGCGAGGTCGCGGTGTCACGCGTCATGTCCCGCTCTGGTGACTGGGTGGTGTTGCACGGCACCCCACTGATCTCCTCCAGCGCTCGCCGGGTCGCCGTGATCGTGGAGCCGGCCCACCCGGCGCGCATCGCGCCGTTACTCATGGCCGCGTACGGTCTGACGGGGCGCGAGCAAGAGGTCACCCGGCTCGTGCTGCAAGGGAACTCGACGACCGAGATCGCCCAAGGTCTCCGGATGTCGACCGGCACTGTTCAGCAGCACTTGAAGAGCGTCTTTGACAAGACCGGCGTGCGTAGCCGACGAGACCTTGTCGGAAGGGTCTTCTTTACTCACTACGAGCCCCGCGTCCGGGACAACGAACGTCGCGTCGGCCAAGGCCAGCCTCTGCAGGGCGGGCCGCTCCAGGCCTCAGGTCTTGGGCGTGTGGCGTCGTGAGTTCCGCGACCGGGCAAGGCTGACCGTTTCGGCGCTTGTGATCGAAAAAGATCCTGATTGCAGCCAGAAGTAGGCCCTTTCGACGCTTGTGATCACAGACGACCGATTGACGGTGTTCAAACCTTGGGGCGGCGAGGCTCAGCTCGTAGGCAGAGCCGCCGCCACGCTGCAGGATTGAGACCGTGGAACCTAGCGGGCCGACGACCGGGTGGCACTGGGTGCGCTTGGTCGGCAACTACGCCAACCTCAGCACGATCGTCGGGTTGGCAGTAGCGAAACTCGGCCGTGCCAGCATCACGCGCGGCCCACGCGGCCTGTACCTGGGCGAGGGCTACCGCTTCAAGTTCCCCATCGCGGGCGCATTCACGATCGGCAATGTGCTCACTACGAGCACTACGTGGGACAAGATGTTGGGCAAGTATCCCGACTTGATCAAGCACGAAGAGGGCCACACCTGGCAGTACTTCTACTGCCTCGGACTGCCCTACTACATCCCCTACGTCATCTGCATGGGCTGGTCGGTGCTGCGTACCGGCGACCGTGCGGCACGGAACTTCTTCGAGCGGCAGGCCGGGCTGGCCACCGGTGGCTATATCGACTATCCGGTGAGACCGATCGGTGAAGGCATTCGCGCGGTGCTGGGAAAGCTGAAGCTCACTCGGTCGTGAGATCTATGCCGAGCCGTTTGGCTGAGCGGTTGCGCTGCCTGGTCGCACGCAGCCGACGCAGCCGCTTGATGAGAAGCGGATCCTGAGCGAGCGCCTCCGGCTTGTCGATCAATGCGTTCAGAACCTGGTAATAGCGCGTTGCCGACATCTGGAACCTGTCACGGATCGCCTGCTCCTTAGCCCCGGCGAACTTCCACCACTGTCGCTCGAAGGTGAGGATGTCGGCGTCCCGCGCGCTCAACTCACCAAGCGGCTCCTTACCGTCATGCTGAGGACTCGAAACGACGATCATAGGCTCATCGTAAAGTGAAATCACATCGATGTCATTCGTCGCCTCGCGGAATTTGCTCAAGCTTGCTCTCAGCAGCTCGCCATTCGCCACAAGGGAGCAACATAGCCGCTGGTGGCCGACTCGGCCACTCGACACTCGCGGGGCCGAATGCTGTTGGATGGAACTGTGACGGCTCTCACGGGGTGGGGCATTCTCGCCACCGGGCACATTGCATCGGTGTTCGCGCGTGATCTTGCCCTGCTCCCGAACGAGGCCCGACTGATCGCCGTCGGCTCCCGCACGCTCGAGAGGGCCATGGCGTTCGCAGCCGATCATGGCATTCCCCGCGCATATGACTCGTACGCGGAGTTGGCTGGAGATCCCGATGTAGATGTGATCTACATCGCCTCGAGCCACCTTGATCATTTTGCATCCGCGAAGCTGTGCCTCGAGGCCGGAAAGTCTGTCCTGGTTGAGAAACCATTGACCACCAGTCCTGATGACACTGCGGAACTGATCAACCTGGCGGACGAGCGCGGCTTGTTCTTGATGGAGGCTCTTTGGACTCGGACCAACCCACTGCTTCGCAAGGCGGCGGCATTGGCAGCCTCAGGTGATCTTGGTGAGATCCGGCATGTTTCAGCAAATTTCGGCTTCGCGTTTCGGGGACCATCGACTCATCGGTTGCTCGATCCTGCCCAGGCCGGCGGAGCCATCCTGGACGCTGGTGTGTATCCGGTCCATATGATCAATCTGTTCCTGGGTGAGCCGGCGGACCTGTTCGGTTACGGGAGCCACGCTGCGACTGGTGTGGACAATCACGCCGCCGCTCTGCTCAGTTTTCCGGCGACTGCGGAGCGACCGGCCGCTACAGCCACGGTGATCTGCTCTCTGGAGGCGGACCTGCCCACCAGCCTCGAGGTGTTCGGCAGCTTCGGCCGGATCATGATCAACGATTTTTTCATTCTTCCGAAGGAAATGCTGGTCTATCGCGGTCATCATCGTGATGTGGCACCTGAGGTCTTGGTGACCCAGTGGCCCGGCGCCGGCTACACCTTCCAGGCCCAAGAAGTCATGCGTTGCCTGCGGGCCGGCGAGGTGGAGTCACCGATGGTCCCCTGGCGCGATTCGCTGGCCGTTGCGCGTACGCTCGCCCTCTGGCAAGCAGCCGTCGGTGATCCAACGCCGAAACGGGAGGAATCGTGATGGAGCGGCTCACGGGGGTGATTCAGCCGTACGCCTGGGGTTCGCTAACAGCCATACCGGAGCTGCTCGACGTAGAACCTACGGGTGAGCCGCAGGCCGAACTGTGGTTCGGCGCGCATCCACTCGCCCCTTCCCTAGTGGAGGGCGAACCGCTGGACAAGGTTGTCGCTCACGATCCGGTGAGGCGTGGTTGGCCGGGCCTCCGTCGAGGCGTTCGGCTCGCGGCTGCCCTTTCTGCTCAAGATCATCGCCGCCGCACAGCCGCTGTCCCTGCAGGCTCATCCGTCACGCGAGCAGGCCGAAGCTGGCTATGCCCGGGAGCAGGCGGCCGGCGTTCCCAGAGACTCACCCCACCGCACCTATCGCGACGGCTGGCCCAAGCCCGAGCTGTTGTGTGCACTCGTCGAAACTGAGGCTCTCTGCGGATTCCGTGAACCGGGAGAGACCTACCACCTGTTCGAGGAGCTGGCAGTTGGCAGCGCTCTCGAGCTTGTCGCTCCTTTGGCGGATGCCGACGTGCCGGCCGCAGAGCGGTTGGGGATGGTGTTCTCGCGACTGCTGCGCCTTGCGGATCAGCGGACCGTGATCTCGGAGATAGTGCAGGCTGCGGAGGCGGTGCAGGAGCCCGATGACTTGGTGTCCTTCGCGCGCACCGCCTGCGAGCTCAATGCGTACTATCCGGGCGACCCCGGCGTACTGGCCGCTCTGCTGATGAACCGGATCACTCTGCAGCCGGGGGATGCGCTGTTCATGCCGTCGGGAAATCTGCACGCCTACCTGAGCGGAGGCGGGGTGGAGATCATGGCCAACTCCGACAACGTGATGCGGGGCGGCCTGACACCGAAGTACGTCAACGTCGACGAGTTGCTTACGATCTTGGATTTCACACCTGGTCTTCGGGGTTTGATCACTCCCATCGAGGAGTCGCGAGGGGTATGGCGCTATCCGACGCCGGCGCCGGAGTTTGCGCTCTGGCGCATTGAGCCGCACGGCGAGCAGGTGGCTGTTCCTGCGGCCGGTAGCGGGCGCGTACTGCTGGTAACCGACGGTGGACTCACGGCTATGTCGGCAACGGCAAAGCTAGATCTCGTACGCGGTCAGGCGGCTCTGCTGAGTGCGGACGAGGAGGCCGTGCTCACCGGTCGCGGGACGGCCTTCGTCGGTGGTCCAGGGGTCTCGCCACTCCCAGATTGGGTAGGCTTCCCCGGCATTGCTGGCTGGCACAATCGGCAGCGCATCGCTGTCAGTTGGGCCAAACGATCTTGTACTCCAGCTAGACCTCGCTGGCGCCGACTGCCTTCTCGATCACCTGCCAGACCTCCTTGTCCAGCTGGTTCTCCTTCCAGATGCCGTACGCCGTCCCCAGCAGCACCGGCGGTACCGCCACCAGCCCGATCGCCCCGCTCACCGCCGCATCGACCCACTCGTGACCCCCCAGGCTGATGCTCACCTGATTCTCTCCGGGGGTGAAGACCACGGTCAGTGCGTAAGTGACTCCCAGGAGCTGGCGCCACAGGCTCTCCTTGCGCGCCTGCATCACCGTGCGGTTTTCACTGGTGAGGTAGACCTGTACCTCGAACTCCTGTGCGCGGAAGTGGTCTGCCAGCGTCCGGGCGAGCTCCTCCGCTGGGACGGTGGTGCTATAGATCCGCTCGATGTTCAGCGCCGGCCGTGCCGCTCCCGTAGCTCTGCCCTGTCCCTCAGCCATTTCGTTCCCTCCGCTCTCGCTCCCGGCTGTCCCTTGACGGCCGAGATCTATCAGTATCGCCAGACGCAGTTGATGCTGGCTATCGCCGAGCCAGCATTCGGAAACCGACCGCCGCTTTCGTTCTGGCTGGCCTCGGAGACACAGCTTTCTACGGCTGGTCGGTGTCCCGTGGCTCTACTGCCCTGGGCACTAGGATCACCACTGCGGTCTCAGACGAACGAAGAGCCGCGTAGCCATCTAGTTTCGGCTCTACTTCGCGCCACTTGGCCCACAGGCGGGACCGCTCCGCTCCGGCAGCTGCGCGTGCTGTGACCGAACGTAGCCCGTCGGCGAGGTCGACTCGGGCGTTTGGCTGCGACTGCAGGTTGAGCCACCAAGCGGGCTCGCCGTCGGCCCAACCGTTCATCGCCATGGTGACGAGATTCGGACCGTCCTCGAGATAGCCGAGGATGACGCTGCGCTCTTGGTTGCTGCGACGCCCAGTCGTCGTAAGGCGCAGGGTGCCCCAGCGGTTGGACCTCGCCCTCCATAGTCCGACCCTTCCACCGGTGACGCGGTACAAGGCACGGTGCGTGTACCAGGCGAGGCGGACGAACCAGCGGGGAGGGATCCGCGGCGCTCGCTCGCGTCCGTCCGACATGGGCACTCCTCTGATGCGGCTGTCGCGAGCCTATGTCTCAGCCGTGCGCCGCATCCATGGTCATGTCTTCTGGCCGAAGGGCTCGATGAACTTCACATCGACCAGCGAAAGCCACCGGGAACCCGCCGGCCGAGCACCGGCCCAGCTTCGCCCCCGACCGCCGCGTCAGCGGACCCGGGTGATGCGTTCGACCACCCGGCCTGGCAACGGCATATGTGGAGCGGACCAGACGTTTCGCTTCTCATAAGGCCAGGCGTAGATCGGGTTGCCGTCACGAATCAGCTTGACCACACGGGGTTCCCCGAGCTCGTCGGCGGACCACTCGTACAGGCGTTGCAGCCGCGGCACGATCACCCCGTAGTCGAGCAACCGGCCAAGACGCTGCTCGTCGGCGACGTACCACTCGACATCGTGCTCGAGCGGGTAGTAGTTCGGGACGACGCGGCGGAGTGAGAGGAACGCTCCCACCATCCCGAGCCGGGGATCGCCGAGCACGCGGGCAAGCGGAGCGAATCGCCCCAGCGCGAGGCGTGGCGCCGCAACGAGGGCGTGCGCGTAGAGCACGCGCGCCAGCGCAACGTTCATGAAGAAGCGCTCCGGGACGCTCTCTTCTTCGGCAAGTCCTTCGTGCTCCAGGTAGCCCGCCACGATGCTGGCGTTGTGGGCCCGGTACCAATGCGAGGGTGTCGGGGTAGCGATGAACTCCAGCCACAGCCGCACGGCCTGCGACGACGGATCTCCACTGAGGCTCCCGACCAGCGCAACCGCTTCGCAGCCGTCTCGCAACAGGCGCTCGTTCATCGCCCGCCACCAGACGCTGCCCGACGGCGACGCGTCGAGCGGATTGAGCAGACCGCGGTGCGCCTGCCAACGCATGAACGACAGTGCCGCCCGCCGGAACGGCAGATGTCGGGGCGCGCGTCCGGTCGGCCCGTGGTAGGTCCGGGCGAGCAGCGCGAGACGCGCCGCCGGATCGTCGCGCGCTGCGGCGACCTGCTCGTCAGCCCACGCGAGCGCGTCTCGGTATTCGCTCATCACCGGCTCGAGCACGGCTCCTCAGGCATGAGACCCCCAGGTCACGGCGCCAACACGCGGCGCACCCAGGACTCGCGCGTCTGCACGGCTGTCTGT
This sequence comes from uncultured Actinomycetota bacterium, assembly GCA_963840505.1. Lineage (GTDB taxonomy): Bacteria > Actinomycetota > Actinomycetes > Propionibacteriales > Propionibacteriaceae > Microlunatus. Next base: position 349,238 of record CAWIZB010000016.1, on the reverse strand, counting down.
GACACCGCCGCCGTCGGCACGATCGTCTGGAACCCGTGGAAGCCGCCGGCCCAGATGTGAAGCTCGGCGCTGCCGCCCGCCTCCCAGATCCCACTCGCGAGGGCGACGGCCTCGTCACGGAACACCTCGGCGCTCCCCGCCTCGATGTAGGCCGGCGGCAGGCCCGACAGGTCGGTCGCACGTGCCGGCGCCGCGTATATCGACACCTCGGCAGTGCCGCGGCGATCACCGAGCAGCGCCGTCCATCCGGTCTCGTTGCTGGTGCGATCCCAGATCCCAACGCCGTCGATCTGCTGCGCTGAGACGGTCTCGTTCCGATCGTCGAGCATCGGCCACATGAGCAGCATCGCGGCCGGCATCGGCGTACCGCGATCACGGGCGAGAAGCGTGGTGCCGACGCTGAGGCCCCCGCCGGCGCTCGGGCCCCCGATGAGCACCCGTCGCGGGTCGAAGCCGAACACGTCAGCGCGGCCGGCGAACCACTCGAGCCCCGCGTAGCAGTCCTCGACGGGCGCCGGGTCGGGGAACTCGGGTGCGAGACGGTAATCCACGGCGGCCGCGACGGCGCCGTACTCGAGGACCCACTCGACGAGCATCGGTGCGACCGACCATCGGCTCCCGCCGACCATGCCGCCACCGTGGATGAGATAGACGCCCGGACCCGCCGCACCCTTGTGCCCACTGTGCCGCAGCACCGTGACGACGATCTCGCCGCCACCGTGACCGCTGACCGCGTGGTCGGTGACCTCGACCGGCCGCCCCGCGATGACGTCGTCGAGCGACGATGGACGCGTGGTCGCCGCTCGGAACTCCGCAATGGAACCGGGCTCGAGCGTGGTGAAGAACGGGGGCACCGCGTCGAGTGCGGGTTCGAGCTCAACGTCGAACGGGGGACGGGCACGTGCGGTCATCTCGATCCTCCGGTTCTCGATCACTGCCAACATGACCGATGCTCCACCATCGTCGGATTCGCCGTCGAGCGGGACATCGTGGCATGCGCTGGCCGCTGACGCGTATGGGCACCTGATCGGCACGGTTGCATCAGACGCGGTAAATGGGGCCGCTAGATTGATCGCACACACTTGAGGGAGTGAGCGCCTGATGTGGCTTGATCCTCAGCGGCTATGGGCCTCCCATTCGGGCAAATAGCCGTCGTGCTGGCGTGGCGCAATCGGTAGCGCAGCTGTCTTGTAAACAGCAGGTTAGGAGTTCGAGTCTCCTCGCCAGCTCTCTCACTAGGGCTTTTGCATGAATCGGGGGCTTCCCGAAGGACTCAACTCCCGGGAAACCCCCAATTCTCTCAGCGCGAGCCCTGCTCATCCTTCCAGCGGCATCACGCACAGCCGCCAATGGGCCTCGATAACCCTTCTTGATCGACAAGAGCTCGGCCGAGTTGCCAATGTTCATAGCTCCGGCTGACAGCGTCTTTCACGAACGTGCTGGCAGTGACGCGAATCAGCGCCGCGTTCAGTGCCGAGGCCCGGCGATTGTTCGCTTTGCGTGCGGTGCCTTAGAAGTCCTCGGCCTGTCGACCGTGGCCTTCCGGCTCAATCTTTGCGCAGTAGTTGCGGCGAGCTACAGCTCGATATCGAGCAGTCTGTGGTCCCCGGTTGGGATCCCCTCAGTGATCGTTCCATAAGCTGTTGCGTAGGGTCCCGTGCCGCCAGTGATCGCGAGCCGAACGGGTGGCTCGAAGGGGTCGACGCCCTGAAACAGAATCACGCCTCGTGCAGTGACCTGCCCCTTCTGCAAAGGAGTGTCGTCCAGGGTGTTGAACTTGTACGTGGCGTCGTACTCCCATAGTTCGCTGCCCTCCGGAAAAAAGCGGTCACTGGCCCCTGCCACCCGGAGCAGGGTCACGAATCCTGAATGCGTGCCTGCAAGCCGTTCTGACTCGGTCTGCGGCAGGCCGCTTCCCGGCGTGCTGTCGTCATAACGCTCCAGCGCAAGATCGTTGCTGAAGAGGTACCGCTTGCCCGGGCCAGGAGGGTCGGGCAGTTCCAAGTCAAAGCTCTCGATGACACGTACGAGGATTTGGATGGTAGGCATTTTTCAGTATCGAACAGGCAGCGAACTTCCCGCTATCACCCGTTCAGCGTTTGGAAACAACGGGTGAAGGCACTACTGACCGGGCACGCTGGTCTCAGGGGGCTGTTCCGGACGCTCGATGTCGATACTGCCCTGGTCGAGCCGGAACGGCGGGTAGCGGTCGGTCATCAACGCCAGATAAACCAGCAGCCGGATAGCCCCACCGATTGATTCCAACTGCAAAATCAAAGAGGCCAGGGGGATAACGGGTCGTGAACAGCATGGCGATAGCCGCGATCAGCACACACGCGCCGATCAGGCTGGGAGTGGAATAGCTAATCACGCTACTTTCCTGCACGCTTATGGACACGACATAACCGGAGCCGACAAGCGCGCCGACGAGGATGTATTGCGGGAAGGCGAGCAGCCACTTGACCAGTGGTAGCCAACGGTTCAGCTGCTCGGGGTAGTCGATCTCAAGTCGGGCCGGGTAGTCGGGGACATCGGCGAGAGTGAACGGCGGGTACCGGTCAGTACCCAGCGCCGTATAGCCGTAAAAGCTCACCCGCCACGACCACCGAATCACCCCGACGTTGAAATCGAACAAGCCCTTCGGATACCTGGTCGTGAACAAGATCGCGAAGAAAGCGATCACCGTCACAATCCAGAACGCGAGCCACAAGAAAACCAGAATGATGTAGTGCGGGATCAGCAGTAACCACTTGACCAGCCACAACGCCCGGCTCGGCTGATCAAAAAAGCCTCGCACGGAAAGTGGGTAGGCGATCAAAGGTGGGTAAGCGGTAGAGCTCATGGTGCCCTCCTTGGATGGGGCGGCCAGACCCCGCCTTGACCACTATCGACGAAGCCTCGATACAGGTCAACGCGACTCGCGCAGGATGACGAGGGCCTGAACAGAAGAAAGATTCAGGCACACAGACGTAGGTTCAGCAGGAGACTCCAGCTAGGTCCAGGTCTTGTGCCGCCATCTAGCTGGAGCCTTCCCCCTGTGGGCCCTACGATCCATTGGCGCGCAGCCTTGGCGAAAAGTCCAGGCGATGGCACGATTTATCTCAAGCCGACCGAGTCTACGCGAAATCTTGCGGTCTGGCGTGGCTCTCTTCCGCCCAGTTCGAATCTGTGTTCGAATGATCTATGCAGGATCGCGATCCGACTTAGTACGACGAAGCAGATCGTCGAGAAGTAGATCCGCCGATCGAAGTTGAAGCAGCCACGTGGTCTGCGGGCGGCACGCTCGACTGGTGGGTAAAAGAACATCGACCGAACATGGAGTGGTACGGACGTGTACGCGGGCCAGACGGTCGTCAGAGCTGGATCAGAGCTGCTGATCTTCGCCTCGCCAACGAGGGTGATGGAGGATCACGGGCATACGGGTCTCTGGTGGGTCGAGCAGATCGGCGAATGTCTGCCAAGCCGAGGCGTGGGGTGAGGTCAAAGTCACGCCGCTTCAGTCTGCCTTAAGCCCGCCGACGGCTCGAGAAGCTGTGACACGGCTGGCGAGTACGATTCCTGAAGAGCCAGAGCGGCGGCGGTACCTGCAATTGGCATTGGACGACCCATACGCGCTAGAGGGCGTACTGAGGATGCTGAGGCCAGCCATTCGCCAAAGTGATCTCGACCATGAGCAAGAAAATGGCACTCAGGGAGGCAGACCTACATCTCGCCCGACGAGTTTAGGGCCGTCATCCCGGGTTCGGGACGCTAAGCGGGAGGAGCGCTTCGTTGGCACGGCGGTCCGGGGATACTTCCGCAAGCCTTTCGGCCCTGGCTGGGCTCTGGTCGGCGACGCGGGTTACAACACGGACTTCATCACAGCTCAGGACATCCACGACGCCTTCCGCGACGCCGAGCTGTGCGCAGCTGCGCTCGACGAAGCATTCGAGGGCCGGCGCAGCTTTGAGAACGCCTTGACCGAGTACCAGCTGCGTCGAGACGGGCAGGTCTTGCCAATGTATGAGTTCACGGCTGAGCTCGCCGCGCTCGCGCCTCCCTCGCCCGAGATGCAGCAGCTGCTGAGTGCGGTCAGCAGGAGCCAGGAAGCGATGGACGGGTTCGCGCGGGTCGCCGCAGGAGTGACGTCACCGGCCGAGTTCTTCTCGGACGAGAACGTCGAACGCATCCTCGCCGCTGCGGCATAGGAGATTGCGAGTTCGTCCGTTGCACCGGGCTCGACGACTACGATCTCCAGTTGATGGCCAACACCGGAGGATCGGTCTCCGTATCACAGGAAGCCGGACTTCAGATGGGCCTCGGATTGCCCATCCTGAGGCTGAGAGCACCAGCTTTCGATCTTGGTGCGCTCAGGTTCGGGGCCGCCCGCGAAGGCTGCCAGTAAGTGGATTGCCGCGGGTTTCGTGACCCGCCAGCGCGCCCCGTGCAGGTCACCCGCGGAAGCCGTCAAGACGGCGTAGCGCGGTAGCGTATCCGGGGGGCAGCCCTGGGAGTCAGCGGGTTGTCATAAGTCGAGCGCAGACTGGGAAGGAGCCCCAATATGAATGCGCTGCCCAACATCGTCCTTGTCCATGGCGCCTGGGCCGACGGTTCAAGTTGGAGCGCGATCATCGAGCGCTTGCAGGCCGACGGGTACAGCGTCACCGCACCCCAGTTCCCGGTAACCAGACTGGCGGATGACGTTGCCCGGCTGCGCCGAGTCCTGGCCCGCCAGAACGGGCCGACCGTCGTTGCCGGGCACTCCTACGGCGGCCAGATCATCACCGCGCTCGGCACCGAGGGGCCCAACGTCGTCGGCCTGGTCTACATCGCCGGGTTCGGGCTGGATGAGGGCGAGTCGATCGGCGCCCTGCTGGGCCAGGCACCGCCGAGTCCCGCCCTGGCGCATCTCGACGTCGACCAGAATGGCTTCGCCTGGCTGCCCGAGGACGACTTCGTCAACCACTTCGCGGCCGACGTCGACCCGGTCAAGGCCAAGGTCATGTTCGCGGTCCAGCAACCGTTGCACTGGAGTGCGCTCGAGGAGGTGATGGGCGTCCCGGCCTGGAAGTCGCTGCCGTCCTGGTTCCTGGTCGCCGACGGCGACCAGACGATCCCGCCCGATGCCCAGCGGCAGTTCGCCGCTCGCATGGGCGCCACCACCGTGGAGGTCTCGACCAACCACGTGGCCATGGTCTCCCACCCAGATGAGGTGCTGCAGTTGATCAAGACGGCCGCCGAAGCGGTGGCGGCCACACGCTGAGCACTCACTCGACCCCATCGAAGATGCAGATGGATCGCAGGTTCCAGGTGCGCGGCCGTCCGGGTTGCCCGGGGTCGACGGTGCCACGTCAACAACCCGACTCGGCTGGGGCAGGAGTCATGCGACTTGCTGGACGTCTTCTTCGCCACCAGGAGCAGGTCCCTTGGAGGACGCCGTGAGCGCATCCACCGCCTGGAGTGGCGGCCAGATCGTGGTCGCCGGGGCGGGCTACGCCGGGTTGCACGTCGCCTTGCGCCTGACGGCCAAGCTGCGCAACAACCCCGTGGTGGAGCTGACCCTGGTCGACCGGCACGACTACCACCAGGCGCTCACCGAGCTGCCCCGGGTCGCTGCCGGCACCCGCGCCGCCGACGCGGTGCGCATCCCGCTCCAGGACGTGCTGGCCAAGCGGGTCCACTTCGTCGAGGCCGAGATCAGCGGTTTCGACCTGCCCGGCCGGCGGGTGCTCACCAAGGCCGGGCCGATCGGCTGGAGCCGGCTGGTGCTGGCGCTGGGCAGCCGGCCCAACGACTTCGCCATTCCCGGCCTGGCCCAGCGCGCCCTGTCGTTGTACTCGGCCAGCGATGCCCAGCGGGTGTGGGCAGCGGTCAACAGGGCGCTCGACAACGCCGCGGCCGCCGCCGACCCTGAGCGGCAGCGCCGCCTGGCGACCGTGGTGGTCGGCGGCGGCGGCGCCACCGGGGTCGAGCTCGCCGGCGAGCTGGCCGAGATGCTGCCCGACGTGGCCAGGGGCCACGGCCTGGCGCCGGACCGGCCCGCCGTGCTGCTTGTCGAGGCGGGCCCCACCATCCTGGCCGGCTCCTCGCCGCAGCTGATCGACAATGCCACCAGGATCCTCTCTGACCTGGGCGTGCAGGTCCGCACCAACGCGATGGTCGCGGCCGCGACCGAGGAGGGCTTCGAGCTCAAGGGCGGCCAGCTGGTGGAGGGTGGCGTGTTCGTATGGGCGGGTGGGGTGAAGGCGCCCGAGCTGGTAGTGGGTTCGGGCTTGCCGATCGGCCACAACGGCCGCGTTAAGGTCGACCAGTACCTGCGCGTGCTGGACCAACCGGAGGTCTATGTCGCCGGCGACCTTGCCTCGGTGGTGGATCCGCGCAGCGGGCATGTGCTGCCGCCGCTGGCGCAGGTGGCGCTGGAGGAGGGCGAGACCGTGGCCCGCAACCTGGACGCGGAGCTGGAGGGCCGGCCACTCGAGGCGTTCACCTTCCATGACAAGGGGTTCGTCGTCTCGGTCGGGACCCGCCGCGGGGTCGCCGACATCGCCGGAATCACCAGCGGCGGGCGGCTGGCCCACCTGCTCAAGGACATCATCGAGTGGGAGTACCGCCAGTCCGTTACGCACCTGCGCGGCTGGGACCCATTAGCCCGGTGACCGGCCCGACGCAATCGCCAGCCGCAGATGAGGAACAACAGGTGCTCAGGTGCTGGAGTCCGGCGGGTCAGCTGGAGTCTTGTTGTCGACGTAGTCGGGAGCGGCTGCGGAGATGAATTCCCAGAGCGACTGCAGCCAGCAGCATCTGCGCCGCGAGCCACCACGGGTCGCTGGGGTGACCGCCGAGGTGGCCATCCATCGCGTGGTTGAAGACATGCAGTGTCCCTCCCGCGAGGAAGCCTCCGAGGGCGACCGTGAGCACGTCATCCAACAGCAGGCTCAACAGCAGCGCGACGCCTATCCCGATCTGAAAGGCTCCGGCATCGTGGATGAGGTGCTCGTTGTACGGGGGGAATGAGGTCCAGCCAGCGAACGACCTCGGCGCTGCCACCGCCCACAGTCCAAGACTCAGCATGGATGCCGCGCACACAAGCACCACCGACCTGACGAGGACCCGGCTTGCCCGCCCGACCTGCCGCTGCTGATGAAGTGCCTGCTTTAGGTTCGCCTCTTCGGTCTGCACCACGCCTCCCCTCACCTGCTCCTCGTCAAGTTAGACGCCACACCCCTGTCAGCTCGTGACATAGACGCGCCGTCACATGTGTTCCGCCCACTCAGATGTCACGGCTTGACGGTCGGTGACGTCTGCTTCTCGGAAGGATTCCTACGCGCCACCCGAGGAGGCCACGCATGTCTCGCATTCCGCTTGATCACAAACCCACGCCGCTGCTTCGGATCGCCGAGATCTACAGCAAGCGCCGCTACGGCGCAGTGCTGGAACCCGGCCTAGCTTTCCTGCACAACCGTAAAGTGCTCTTCGCCATGATCGCCCACGAGAACAAGGTGGCACGCTGGGACGCCCTGGACCCGACGGTGAAGGCTGTGGCCGCTTTGGCCGCGGCAGCCGAGATCGGCTGTGGATGGTGCCTGGACTTCGGATTCTGGGAGTCATTCCACCGTGGGGTCGAGCCCGTCAAGCTGCGTGAGATCGCCAACTGGCAGCGGTCGACGGTGTACAGCGAAAGGGAGCGGGCAGCCATCAGGTACGCCGTCGCCATGACTCAGACTCCGCCAGAGGTGACCGACGACATGGTCACCGATCTGCGCGCGCGATTCACGGCCGCCCAGGTAGTCGAGCTAACCGCCTTGATCGCGTTGGAAAACCAGCGGTCGCGCACCAACAGCGCCCTCGGGCTGACCAGCCAAGGCCTACGCGACCAGTGTGAACTGCCCGCCGTGCCTCGGCATATTCGGTGACGCAAACACCACGCCTCGCGCCCACCCGAGCAGCATCTCGGTTTCCGCATGAAGGATCACCATCGATGACCCCTCCAGTCGCCAACCAGGATCCCAAACGCGTCGGCCGGCACAGGCTCGTGTCATATTCCATAACTAGGCAGCATGACCGCGCCGAGGCCGACCGCCTCCTGACGGAGCACCTCGCCCATCTCCAGCGTCTGCACCGGAATGGGGAAGTGCTGCTAGCCGGTCCGATCGCCAGCAGCGATGGGCGCCTCGACGGTGGCTTCGCGCTGTTCCGCTCCCCCGACCCGGACGCCGTCCAGGCGTTCATTGACGAGGATCCGGCCGTGGGCCGGTTATTCACGACTACGGCTCGGCGGTGGACCCGGTCGTGGGCCAGGAGCGGCTACGAGCCCGGGCGACCCAGGAAGGGTCGCGGTCGAAGACACGATCCACAGGCTCTTCGTCGACGGCGTGAGTGCCCGTGACGCCGAGGCGTACCTCGACCGGACCTATCACGACGACATCTGCATCCACGAGGCGCCGTCTCTGCCGTACGGCGGCGACTATCACGGCCTGGAGGGGGTGGCTCGGCACGCGATCGGGTTCACCCGGACCTGGGATCGCTGGCAAACCGGTGAGCAACGGCAGCTGGGTCCGCGGATTATCGCCACTGACACCGAGGCCATAGTCCTGTGGACGCTACGTGCCCAACAGCCCGGCGATCCAGCCGAATCAACTTTCCCGGCGATCAGCCACTACCGCTTCCATGACGGGCGTGTGGTTGAGTCACGCATGTTCCTCTACGACACCGCGGCGGTGGGGGACTTTCTCGCCCGTGCCGACAGCTCGTGACCGATGTTTGGACCACCAGGGGGAAGAGTTACGTCTTGAGGGACACACTCTCTGAAGGAGCACAATGGATTCCCCCAAAACGCCTATTGGTCCGAGGACGGCCAAGAGATCATCGGCGTCTCCTTCTGGGACTTAAAAGAATCATGCGACGCCTGGCGAGACTAGGAGGCCGAGAAGCGGCGTCGCCAAGCAATGGAGCCCTGGAGACGTCGATATCACAGCCGGGCGATCGATTAGTACGATCCGAGGGACGATGAGTCTGGATGGTTCGAGTCATGACGACTGTTGGGGTTATCGGCGCAGGCCGCGTTGGGGCGTCGTGTGCGCGGGCAATCGTCCGTGACGGACTAGCCACGCGATTAACGATTTACGACCGAACCGAGAGTCACGCGCAGGGCGAGGCTCTCGATCTCAGTCACGCATTGCCCATGCTCGAGCCGTGCGAGATTCGCGGGCGACCCCTGACTGCCGTCGAACCCGAAGATGTGCTCGTTATGGCGTTCGGTAGTCATACCGCTGCCGGTCAGACCCGCCTCGACCTGGCACGCGTGAATCTCGCTATCTGCGAGGAGGTCGCCGAGCATGTCGAGGTAGGTGGACTTCCTCGCGTCTGTCTCGTAGCGACGAGTCCGCTCGATCTTCTCACCGAGTACCTCACGCGGCGCTGGGCGGGACGCGTGGTCAATGTGATCGGCTCCGGCACATCGCTCGACACCTGGCGGCTCCGCGGGGAGCTTTCCTCGGTCTGCCGCGTACATCCGGCTGCGGTGCACGCATGGGTCGTGGGCGAGCACGGCGACTCCGCGGTGCTGCTGTTCAGTTCGGCAACAATCGCCGGCCTCACACTGGATGAGTTCGCTTCGCAGACTGGCATCGACTTATCTGTCGAGCGGCTGGCCACGATTGCCGAAACGGTGCGAACTGCTGCATATCGAGTGCGTGAACTCAAAGGCTCCACGTGGGACGCGATCGGGCTTGCGGTCGCGGCACTAGTGCGCATCATCGTACGAGACCACGGCCGAATCGTTCCCGTTTCGGTCCGCGTCGCCGATCGGCTCTGCGCCAGTTTGCCATGCGTGCTCGGTCCCGACGGTGCTGGCAAGCCACTTCACCCGAGGATGGACGAGCACGAGGCCGGTGCTTGGGAGCGAAGCCTCGAGGTGCTACGTCAAGCTTTGACAATGCTCCCATGAGGTCAGCGGGACCGGGCTGCTTAACGGGCCCTGCTAAATGATCTTGATCTAGTCTCCGTCGGTCTCACATCCGATTTCACTTCACTAGCCGAGACTGGCCGCACCCGACCCACGAGACGACACATGTCTTCGCAACAAGGGGCCCAAAGACCCGTGCCGGCACTGTCCTGCGTGGGATGGAATCACAGAGTGGAAACGCATCAGGTACCACCAGAGAAGCTCAGCGTGTCGCCACAGTCTCCGTTACCACCTGGTAAGGCCTGGATCGCCGTCGCGAGGTGCGTGGTCACGACAGCCGGGCTCCTCGCCCGGCGCAGAATCCACATGCCGCGGACACACGTGGACGACCAGCTGTACTTCGCCGACGGCACGTCAGCCAGGGTCTACCGTGAAACCGTCGTGGACCGCCCGCCGCCCACGGAACCCGTGGTGCTGCTGGTGGCTTTCCGGCTCCGCGGCGTACGAGGCCGGGGGCACCGCCTGTTTCGGTTGGAGAGCCTGCTCAATACCCCACTCTTCGTCGGGTTCGACGGGTTTGTCTCGAAGCTGTGGTTGGCCCACGACGTCCGGGATACCTACCGCGGGCTGTATGCGTGGGACGGCGCCCGCCTGGCGGAGGAGTACGCGCGGGCGCTGTGGCGAGTACTCGCCCTGGTGAGCGCACGGGGGTCGATCCGCTACCACGTCATCCCGAGCATGCACCGTGGCGAGCTGCTGCAAGACCCGGCGGCGGTCGGCGCTGAAGGGCGAGACGACTGGTGGCGGTTGACCATGGGACGTTCGGCTCTACCAAACCCCGGATCGATCGCGTGGACTGAAGCCCGACCGTATGAGGGTTGAGTTAGGAACTTGATGGAGACTCTGAACACGCGCGCCGAGAAACCCGAAACTGAGCGCGACACAGGGACCCCGGCTGGAGGCGGACCCGGGTACCAGAGCCGGCCCTTCCTGAAGATTCGTAAGGGCTACACCGACCTCCTCACCGCCACCAAGCGAAAGAACATCATCCACGGTTTGGTGGAGATCGACGTCACGAACGCCCACCGGCTGCTGCGGCAACGTGAGGCGGCCGGTGAGGACTTGTCCTTCACCGCGTTCCTCATCCATGCCGTCGCACGGGCGGTCGATGAGGACCGCATCATGCACGCCTACCGGCGCCGTGGCCGGCTGATCATGTTCGACGACGTGGACGTCAACACTCAGATCGAGGCAGCGGTCGGTGGGCAGCGGATCGTCGAGTCGTTGCTGATCCGGTCGGCCAACCGCAAGAGCGTTGAGCAGCTTTCAAGCGAGATCCGGGCCGGCCAGCGTCACGATGCGCCGTCGGAGCGGCGCTACCAGGCCGCCTTGGCGTTCCTCAGCCTGCCGCGGCCGGTACGCGCGCTGGCCTGGCGGTTCATACTGGGGAACCCGGAATGGTTCAAGCGGCTTGGCGGAACCGTCGGGATCAGCTCGGTTGGGATGTTCGGCCCGGCGGGTGGTTGGGGTATCCCGATTGCCCCGTGCACCTTGATGATCACCGTTGGCGGCATCGCCACGAAGCCCCGCTACGTTGACGGGGGCCTGCAAGCCCGCGAGCTTCTCGACCTCACCATCTCTGTCGACCACGAGGTCGTTGACGGTGCGCCGGCCGCCAGGTTCGCACGACGGCTGGCCGAGTTGATCGAGCAGACCGACGGCCTGTCAGCTGACGGGCCGTAGCTCGCGCGGTTCGTCGATCGGCACTGAGCTAGGCAGCCGGCCTATGGGCCAGGGCACGGGCGATAGCCGCAACCGAGCCAGCGAGACCGCCTGCCGAGCGCTCAACCAACGACTGATCGTTGATCGCTGTCTGCATCTGACTTCGTAGCCCCGTAGCCCAGCCGCCCTCTGGTGAGGGCGATGAGTATGCCGGCACCCACCAGGTAGGTGGCCAGCAGCACCGCGTCGACCAGCGGCGAATCTGCGGTCAGCAGCAGGTGATCTTGGGCCGGGGTGAAGCTGGCGTGCAGCAGGATGCACAGCAAAACGCTCTTGGTCTTGTTGTACAGCCAGGTGTAGTAGAAGGCGAGCACCAGCGGCACCACGAACCCAGCCGGGCCGTACAACGGGACGTGCCAGATCCCCCAGCCCAAACCGAGGATCAGCGTGGCGACCAGCGGGGCGTGCCGCTGCTGCAGCCGGGGAAGCGCGAAGCCACGCCACCCTGGCTCCTCCTGTCCACCGAAGATCACCGCGGTGAGCAGAAGTGTTTGCAAATAGGCCGGGATTCGTTCGAGGACCAGAGACACGTCCGGCTGCTTGCCCAGCGCCGCCAGCGTGAGGTTCAACACCACTGCCAGAAACACCGGCAGCCCGAGCGCGTACGCGTAGTAGCCCACAGACACTCGCCAGCGCAGCATGCTGCGCAGCCACTCAGACAGCGAACCGCCAGTTCGGGAGATGATGATCACCGCTGCCAGCATCGGCCCGAACCCACCGATCACAATGAAGACGATGCCCAGCGTCCCGCCAGCGAGATGGGACAGCAGCCACATCGGCCAGGAGAGCGCATAGGCCAATGCGAAATACCAGATCAGAGGGTGGCGGCCTATCCGGGTCTCGGACTGGCTCGTCGAAGTTGACGTCGGGTTCATGGAGTCTCGGTCCTCAACCCCAGTCTGGACGGCAAGCCTGAACATGATCACGAGTCGAAGGTCCTCAACTGACAGGGCTCTTGGCGGTCAGTTTTTGGGACGATCAAGTTCCAGACCCGGACGGTGCTGCAGAGCACCCACATACGGCAGAAACCAGTCAAGAAGCTTGCCCTCCGGCGGGTGCTCCACAAGGAGCGTCCGGCTGTTCCGAGGGTTAGCAGGTGACGTGGAGGATGGCGTTGACCTCGCGCGGATCGAGGTCGGCGATAAGGCCGCACGCGTCAGCTGTTGGGAGAGCAACGAGCTCCACACCGCGACTGATCGCCTCCTGCTCGACCTCGGGCGTGATGGGAAGCGAGCCGTAGGCTCCAGTACCGACGATCAACCGACTGCCGGCCCAGGGAATTTTCTCGTCGGCAGACAGCGGAGTGTGGCCATATCGAGCCCGTTGCGGTTTGGAGGGTTTCTTGACTCGCTTGCGCACCGCCCCCTGGTCGATGACGACGTCGTGATCGTATTGGCGTCCGTCGATCTCGATCGATCCGAACGCAACCAACTCAGCCTTCATCTCGATCCCTCTCTTTTATGCAGGTATACCCCGCTGGTGTGGGTTGGCAATCTGCAACCGGGGGCTTGGCCCACCCTTCCAGGCGGCGTTTCTGGTGTACGAGGTGTTCCAGGGCCTCCTCGGCTGACTGCCCGCTCGAGGGCCGCCGTACGGTCAGGTGTCAGATTCCAGCGGCTCCGGGTGGGACATTGAACTCGACGCTTTCCGGGATGAACCTGCCGTGCACGTACTCGAGGTCGCCGGTATCGAGGTGCCAGATGGCATGCCCACCGGTTGGAAGCCACCGGCCCTGATGATCCATCCAGCCATCGATCGGTGTAGTCCAGCATGCACGGGTCAACCCGCCCGGCAGAGCTGCCCAGCGATCGGTGGTGCTGAAGTCGACCATGCGGGCCTGCTGGTCGAGGAAAGCTCGTGAGGTTGCGCTGTTTCTGCCGTCCAACATGGTGACGTCGAAGGAGTAGTCGTCGACCGGCGCCCAGGTGACAGCCGGGGTGAGGAGCATGGACGGGGCGAACATGAGGGCATCGTTGAGGTAGGTGGCCAGTTCGCTGACGTCGAACTCCAGCCCCGAGCCATCTGCCACGCTGATCAGGCCGAGAACTTTGCCGTGCATGCGGCCGTGCCCGGCATGGTAGACATCGACACCGAACATCGGCAAGACACCAGCGAAGTCGATACGCACGTAATAGACGCGCGCCGGGACCAGGGACGTGTTGTACTGCCACGCCTCGCACGGCATGAACTTCTGTCCCGGCCGCTGTCTGAACTCGCCGACGAAGCGGGCGCGGAACGACCAATCCCGTGGCCGGCCCACGACACCCATGAACCGCAGATATCGCTGCGCAGCGTTGGGAAGAGCCGCAATGTCCTCCTCTGAGACCGGTGTCGTGGCAACTGGATCTGCAGGGAGGTTCAGCTGGTCGACCCGCGCCTGAAACCGGCGGCGCATCCCAACACCAAGGGTCCGCTCCCTGAAGGTCACTTTGCCGCCGCGTTCCGGGCAGCCGCTGGTGACCTACCTGAGGACCTCGGCATCGCGCCAGATTCGGCGCGTCGTTTGATCCCGCGCAGCATCCCACCGGCCATGACGTAGTCGGCCGGGATGATGGTGGCCAGGTAGGTCGCAGTCAGCCATCGGGGCGCGGTTCGACCGCGCACCCGCAGCTGTAGCCGAGTTGTGCCGCCAGGCAGTTCGGCGAGCCGGAAGCTCCACGTCCAATCGATCTCGGCGCCCAACCTTTCCCGCCAGGTCGGTGGCAGATGCGTGGTTGAGCGCAGCACCAGCGCATGCGGGGCTTCGACCTCCACCACGACAAACTCGGCCGTGCCGGGTGGGCCGTCCGGGATGGTGTCCCCCACCTCGAGAGTGCGCAGCAGCGCCGGGTCGAGGTGATCCAGACTCGGCCAGTTCTGCGGGAAAAGTAGCCGGTCAACCCACGCGGGCGTGTAATAGCCGCCCAGGTGCCAGCCCACCTGGGTAAGCCACGGCCACACCTCTGAGGGCCGGGCCTCGATGGTGCTCGCGTGGTTGGTCAAGATGTGCGGCTGCGCCACCAACTCATCCCCCGGCATCCGCATCCGCCGCTCCGCCGCAGTGGAACCTGCACGGCGACCCAGCAGCTGCAGCGCGCCGTACCCGATCAGCACCGATCCGAGGACGCACCAACCGATCCGCGCCATCGATTTCACCTCCCAACCGGTTTCTGACAACCCTGCCGTCTGTGCCCGTCGACGGTAGGGCGTCCACCCGCTCAGTCGGGGCGAGTGCGGTGCAGCCCACGCCCGGACACCGTCCGCGGCACAAAGCGCACCGGCAGGGAGCTGGCTGACCCCGCCCACGGCACCGGTGGCCGGCGCAGCTCCTCATACGCCGCCGTTGCCGAAGCATCCAGGCGGCTGATCGTGCCGTTCATCAACACACTCCAGGCGATCCGAAAATCATCAGCGTGATAATCCACCTCAAAAGCCGCCGGAGCATCGACCTCTGCCAGTTGGGCCAGCGCGCTGCCAGGTGCGGTTTTCATGAAGAGTTGATGGCCGGCGCCGAGGCGGTAGTTCATCGGGATGATCTGCACCCCGTCCGGCGACACGAATCCGATTCGTCCGACGATGCCAACCGCGAGCAGCTCGAAACACTCAGCCTCAGGCAGAGGCCTCATGAAAGACCCCGTGTCTGGTGAGTCAGGTGTGCCGGGCATGTGAGTTCTCCACCTCTGTACCCACTCTTGGACGCGTTGCTCCGCACCTCCACGGCAGAAAGCTCCTCGCGAGTGGGACCTTGGTCGCTCATCTTGACGACGTGGATCCAGGCGCGAACTGGGGACCTCAGTGAGCTCTCGGCTGATCCTCGCCCGGAGATTGGGCTCGGCGCCACTCCTGGTAGGCCTCGACAGCGGTCGGCAAAGTCGCGTAGACCCGATCGGCGCCGATCTTGTCCAGGAAGCCGGCAGTCGCAAGTGTCTGCCCGAGCTCGTACTTGAGCCGGGCCAAGCCGAAGACGATATTCCTGTTGGCCAGTTCCCGCCGCAGATTCTCCAGAGCGTCCGCGCCGGTGATGTCGATCTCGCTGATGGCCTCGGTGTTGAGCACAAACCACAGGACTGGGTGGTGGCCATCCTCGTCCAACGCGGCAAGGGCGCGCCGCTCGAAATCGTCAGCGTTCGCGAAGAATAGCGGCGAGTCGTAGCGGTAGATCAGCAGTCCAGGCAGTTGACGCCCGTTCTTGTAATCCTCGATGTCGTGCATCCCAGCCAGACCCGGCACATAGCCGAGCACCGCATCATGTGGCCGGGCAATCCGGCGAAGCAGATCCAGCACAGACAGCCCAATTGCCACAGCAATCCCGTACAGGACGCCGACGACCAGCACTCCTGCTGTGGTGGCGACGGCCAGCACGATTTCACTGCGGCGGAAACGGCCGATCCGACGTAGCTCCGCTATGTCAATCAACCGCAAAGCCGCGAATACCACAATGGCCGCCAACGCAGCCAGCGGAAAGCTGGAAAGAACCGGCCTAAGCGCAAGAAGCGTAATGAGAACGAAGGCCAGCGCGACCAGGGAATGAAGCTGAGTGCGGCTGCCAGCGGCATCGCCGACCGCCGTGCGGCTGCCGCTGCTGCTCACCGGGAAGCCCTGCAATACACCGGCTGAGAGATTGGACGCACCGAGTGCGAGGAACTCCTGCTGTGGATCGACCCGATCTTCGGCCCGAACGGCGAAGGCCCGAGCGGTCAGAACGTTGTCCGTGTAACCGACGATGGTGATGCCAAGCGCGGCGCCGACCAACGCACCAAGATCAATCGCTCCGAAGTCGGGCAGCGACGGCTGAGGCAGTCCCGCAGGGATCTCGCCCACCACCGCGACACCAGCACTCTGCAGGTCGAAGAGCGCCACCACGACTGTCGACCCGACAACAGCCACCAGCGGACCCGGCGCAGCCGGAACCCAGCGGCGTAACGCAATCAGCAGCACGAGCACCACGATGGCCACAGCAAGGGTGAGGAGATGAACCTGATCCAGATGCCGTATTAGGTATCCGACTTCGGCAAAATGCCACCCGGCGGAATGGGAATGCCGGTGAAGTTGTCGAGCTGACTGATGATCATCAATACGGCGATTCCCGCCATATAACCAGTGAGAATCGGTCGGGACAGCAGATTGGCCAGAAACCCCAGCCGGGCCAGCCAGCCGACCAGGCACACTCCGCCGACAGCAATCGCCAGAGCCGCAGCAGCCTCGCCCGGGAGCGCACCATTGACCGTGAGAGCAGCTAAGGCGGTTGCCGTCATGAGTGCCGTGGTCGATTCGGGGCCCACGGACAGCTGCCGGGACGACCCGAGGACCGCGTACACAAGCAGTGGGCCCATCGCCGCCCAAAGGCCGGTGACTGGAGGCAGGCCGGCTACCTCTGCGTAGGCCATGACCTGCGGAACCAGATAGGCCGCGACAGTGCAGCCGGCGACGACATCGCCGCGCAGCCAAGCCCGTCTGTAATGCCGCAGAACGTGGATTCCTGGGAGAAACCGGCTGGTCCGGCCCGAAGTGCCTGCAGCAGAATCGTCGTTCGCCAAATGCAGCCCTTCTGTCCAAGACCTCAACGCCGAGAATCAGGCCCAGATCCGGAATCAGGCCCAGATCCGGAATCAGGATTGCCTGAAGCAGTCCCCTGCGGCAAGGACACTTAGCCAGCGACGCCTCCAATTGCGCCCACCCAGAGCCCTTGGCTGTGAATTCACTGTCAGCAGAGGAGGAAGCAGTCCTAGCTCAAGCACTCCATTTCTCGCCGATCAGTTGCTCATAGATCTCCACATAGCGAGCGCGGGTCTCCTCCACCACCTCCGGCGGAACCGGCGGACCCGGATACGTGCGGTCCCAGGAGCCCAGCGATGACGACCAGTCCCTCAGGTACTGCTTGTCGTACGACCACTGCGGCACGACCAGGCTGATACTCAGACATCTTCCAAAACCGTGACGAGTCGGGGGTCAGCACCTCATCGGCCAAGATCAGTCTTCCCGAGGTGTCCCGTCCGAACTCAAACTTGGTGTCGGCGATGATCACTCCCTTTTCCCGAGCAATCTCGACACCTCGGGAGTAGACCGCCAGCGTGAGTCGTTCAAGATCGTCCGCAGTCGCCTCGCCGACCAGGTGCCGCACTTCATCCATGGTCATGAATTCGTCATGCTGTCCACCCTCGGCCTTAGTGGTCGGGGTAAAGATCGGCTGCGGCAGCAGGTCCGCCTCAACGAGCCCGGGTGCCACCGGGACTCCCGAGATTGAACCAGTTGCGCGATAGCTCTCCAGTCCCAGTCCGGCCAGATAGCCGCGGGCGATACATTCCACCGGCACCATGTCGAGCCGCCGACAGCGGATGGCGCGACCTTTCCACTCCGGTGGGACGTCCTCGCTCAACACATGATTCGGTACCAGATCGGCCACCTGACCGAACCACCACAAGGACAACTGCGTCAGGATCGCGCCCTTGTCCGGAATCGGCGTTGGCAGCACCACGTCGTACACCGACACCCGATCCGAGGCGACCAAGATCAGATCGTCCCCGTCGGCGTACACATCGCGGACCTTGCCCTGGCGAATCAATTCCACACGGAGGGTTCTAGCACACCGCCCTGGCGGAGATTACAAGCAGCCAAGAAACAACGAAGGACCCGAACGTCCCAAATCTGTTCGAGCCGGAGACGTCCGGGTCCCTATACGTCGTGCCGGTTAACGCAACGTGTCCTTGTTGTCGAACTTTGTGGCATCGCTTGCCGAACGCAGAGCGTCGGTAACGTCATCGCCGGTGTCCTTGACATCCTCGCCAGCCTGCTTGACGTCCGCCTTGGCTTCCTGCGTACGCCCTTCGGCCTCGAGATCGGGGTTGTCCGTTGCGTCGCCCGCGGTGGCCTTAGCCTTGCCGACGAGCTCCTCGGCTTTGTTCTTCGCCTTGTCTGCTAAACCCACAAGAACCTCCCTGTTCTTATCGCGCCAACATCTGGCCCGGCAGGATCGCCTGGGTCACCCTTTCATTACCCATCTCAGGAAATATGAACACCGCGTGCCGACCGATCCTCATACCAAATCGCCGATGATTTCGTCGCAGTCACATTTCCGAACTGATGACATCGACGGGGACCCTTTGGACGGTGTTGTTGGCGAACCCACCGCGACTCCACCGTTGCCCACGCGGTTGAGTCCGGCCACTGGCATCGGTTGCCCGGCAGGACAGCACGTAGCTGCCCGGCTCCGATTCCCACGTCCATGTCCAGTGTGCCCAGCCGTGAGGGCCCTGCGCTGGCTCAAGATCAGCAAGTACCCAGGTGTCCCCGTCATCGATACTGACCTCGACCACGCTCACCGGCGCCCAACCTGACCAGGCCCGACCCTCAATCTGCACTGCACCAGACCGCACGACACGCCTGCGCGACATGAAGTCCGGGAATCCAGGCGGCATCAGCAAAGCCCGCGGCTCGATGCGGGTCAGCGGGATGCCAGGCTCGTCAGAGGCGTCGCGCAATCGGTACGCCCGCATCTGGAATCCATCGAACTTCTCGCGCACGACGGTGATCCGGCGCAGCCACTTCACATGCGCCATGCCGTACCAGCCGGGAACGATCAGCCTGAGAGGGGCTCCGTGCTGCGGCGGCAGCGGCGCGCCGTTCATCTCGTACGCCAGCATGACGTCCTCGCGCAGCGCTTCGGCGAGCGGCAGCCCCCGTTGGTAGTCCTGCTCGAAACCTCGCTCGATGCCATGGTCAGCGGCTGTGAAGACGATATCGACCGCACCATCAGCAATTCCGGCTTCGCGCAACAAGCCCGACAATGACGTCCCGCTCCACTGGGCGGTGCCGACAGCTTCGGTCAACCACGGTTGGCTGACCGGGCGCGGCAGCAGTTGCGCCCGACCGTTTCCCGCGCATTCAAGCGTCACGGCTGCTGAGATCCGGGGTCGGCTGCGGATGGTTTCAAGGTCCAGTGACAGCGGCGTATCGACAAAGCCGTCGACGATCAGCTCAAAGGTGGTCTGATCGATGGCGGGAATGTCGTAGTGGGTCAGCAAATAATGCAAGCCGGGCGGGGTGATGTCCCAACGCAGCGCCTCCAGCGGCATCCCGTGGTTACGAGCGGCCAGCTGGAGTTCGTCGACGGAGATGCCCTCCTCGGGATTCGCAACTCGGGCAGGCGAACTGATGCGCTCGGTATCAAAGCTCACCGTGGATCCTTTCGGCACACACACTGTAGCCCCGCGGCTCCGCTCGCAGCGCAGGCTAACCCGAGCGCAGCAATGCTCTGCCCTCGCGCCAGAAGGCCACGAGATCGCCGGTCGACCGAACCTCTCCGGCATCCCGGAGCGCACCGAATGGCGCGTTCCAGAAGGGGCCACCATCATGATCGTGTGCGCTGATGTAGGCGTACGGAGTCGGGTGAAAGTCGTCTCCTGGTGATGATCCGTAGGAGCGGTTGTCCAGCAGGACCGCCACATCGAAGTGTTCGGGCCACAAGATCGGCTGCTGGCTCGGATCGAGGAGGCGCAGTGCAGCATCGCTCAACATGAACCAGTCGGCAATGCGCCGCACAGCTGCCGAATCAAGATCAACAATGTCATTCGGCTGCGCGCCGCTGCCGTCGGCATACAGCATCGCCGGCGCTCCGAACTCGACACCGAGTTGATCAGCAAGTTCACCGAACGACCCGGCAGCCGGCATCCGCCGATCCACGTGGACAAGCTCCAGCCCGTCCAGGCGTATCTCGGGCCCGGCGGTAGTGCCGAATCCTCCTGGGGTAATCCTGAGCGCAATCTCGCCTGTGACTCGGTGCTCGGGCCCGGCAAGCAGACACTCAGCGATGCCATGCAGCTGGCGGCGGGTCGCGATCAAGGTTGCACTGCTTGGTTCCAAATCGGCGTGATCCATTCCACTCCCTCAGGTGCTGGCAACTTGCATGATTCCATGCGAGCAGGTTGCGACTTGTCAGCAGTTTCCCGCAGGGCACGAACGATTCTGCAAGCGGCCTGACTGATGACTAAGCGGCAGCAGCAGCCTCCAGGTCGGCAATCACAATCTTCTTCATCTGGAACAACGCCTGGGTGACTCGCTCTGCTTGCGCGGGATCGCTACTAGCGAGCAGCTCCTCGAGTTGCGTTGGCACAATCTGCCACGAGACGCCAAACCGGTCCTTGAGCCAGCCGCACATGGACTCCTCGCCGCCGCCTTCGGTAAGCGCGCTCCAGTAACGATCTACCTCAGCCTGGTCCTCGCAGGGCGCCACGAACGAGATCGACTCGTTAAACCTGAACTGGGGGCCGCCATTGAGGGCAACGAACTTGCTCCCGTTCAACACGAAGTCGACGGTCATCGCCTGCCCAGCCCGTTCCCCGGCGGCGTACGGGGTCACCTTGCCAACACTCGAGTTCGGAAAGATCTCCGCATAGAAGTTCGCTGCCTCCTCGCCCTCGGTGTCGAACCACAGACATGTGGTGAACGCGTCCATCACTTCACTCCTTCATCGTTTGATCTCGTCGGCGATCTACCCAAGCATCGCCCTCCAAGGCTTGGACCGGACGAACGGGCCAAAGTCATCGCACACTGCTGGCAGCAGTCTCGCGGCATTAGGTTGATGGAATGAAGATCACCTTCGAGCTCGGCGACATCACCGAACAAGACGTCGATGCCATCGTCAACGCGGCCAACCACACCCTGATGGGCGGCGGCGGGGTTGACGGAGCAATTCATCGCCGGGGTGGTCCGGAGATCTTGGCTGAGTGCAAGAAGCTTCGCGAGAGCCGCTATCCGGACGGGCTGCCGACCGGCCAGGCTGTCGCGACCACGGCCGGACGCCTCAAGACGCGCTGGGTCATACACACCGTTGGGCCGACCTACGCCGAGTCCAAGGACAAGTCGCAGCTGCTGGCTGACTGCTTTCGCAATTCGCTGCGGATCGCCGACGAGCTCGGTGCGTCCACTGTCGCGTTCCCAGCGATCTCGACCGGCGTCTATCGCTGGCCGGTTGATGATGCGGCTCGGATAGCCCTGGAAGCAGTGCGAGCCAGCGATACGCGCGCGGATGAGGTGAGGTTCGTGCTCTTCGACCAGAGCGCGTACGACGTCTTCACCGCCCTGGCATCGAAGAGCGAGGGTTAGGCCCGGGAATCGCCCTATTGCCTGCATGCGGGTGGCGTAGGACCCTGGACTCGTGCGTACCTTGCTCAACATCATCTGGTTCGTCTTCAGTGGCCTTTGGCTCTGGATCGCCTACATGCTGGCCGGGATCATCTGCTGTCTGTTGATCATCACCATCCCTTGGGGCATTGCGTCCTTCCGCATGGCGAGCTATGCCGTCTGGCCGTTCGGCCGGGAGTTGGTCGATAAGCCAAACTCAGGGATCTTCTCCTTCCTCGGCAACGTCATCTGGGTGATTGTCGCCGGCTGGTGGCTTGCGCTGACTCACATTGTCACTGGAATCTTGCTGTGCCTCACGATCATCGGGATCCCGCTGGGGATCGCAAACTTCAAGCTGATCGAGGTCTCGCTGATGCCCCTCGGTAAGCAGATCGTGCGGAAGCCTTCGCGCTCGGTGGAGGTTCCAGTTGAGCGCCCAACTACCGGCGAACCTTCTCAAATGCCGTAATCGCCTGATCAAGATCATCGCGGGAGTGTGCGGCGGACATCTGAGTTCTGATTCTCGCCTTGCCTCGCGGCACGACTGGGTACGAGAACGCTCGGACATAGATTCCCTCAGCCAGCAGCCGGTCGGCCATCTCCGCCGCCGCGACCGCATCTCCGATCATGATCGGTACGATCGCATGATCGGATTCGGGAATCTCGAAGTCACGCGCAACCATCTCCGAGCGGAAGTACGCCGTGTTCTCGCGTAGCCGCTGTAACAACTCGCCTGATGTCTCAAGCAGATCCAGCGTGGCAATGCCCGCAGCTGCGATGGAGGGTGCCAGGGAATTGGAGAAGAGATACGGCCGGGACCGCTGCCGGAGCATTTCGACGATCTCGGCATGGGCAGCGGTATACCCTCCACTCGCGCCCCCCATGGCCTTGCCCAGTGTTCCGGTCACAATGTCGACCCGATCCTGGACACCGAACAACTCGGGCGTCCCAGCGCCGGTATGCCCCATAAAGCCCACAGCGTGGGAGTCGTCCACCATGACCAGCGCGCGGTAACGCTCGGCCAGTTCCACAATGGCGTCGAGCGGCGCGACATAGCCGTCCATGGAGAACACTCCATCGGTTGCGATCAGCCGGTGCCGTGCGCTTTGCGAGTCGCGCAGTTTCGCTTCGAGGTCGGCCATGTCCCTATTGGCGTAGCGCATCCGCGTGGCCTTGCACAGCCGTACGCCATCAATGATGCTCGCGTGATTCAGCTCATCGGAGATGACGGCATCATCGGGACCGAGCAAGGTCTCAAAAAGACCACCATTCGCGTCGAAGCAGGAGCCGTACAAGATCGCATCCTCAGTACCCAGGAAGTGCGCGATGCGACGCTCGAGCTCCTTGTGAATCCCGGCGGTGCCACAGATGAACCGTACCGACGCCATGCCGAAGCCCCAACGATCAAGAGCCTGCTGGGCGGCGCCGATCATGGCCGGGTGATCAGCAAGACCGAGGTAGTTGTTTGCGCAGAAATTGATCAGCGTCTGATCGCCGACAGTGATCCTGGCCGACTGAGGTGTGCTGATCACTGCCTCGGCCTTGAAGAGACCCTCCGTTTTCAGCGTCGCGAGATCATCAGCGAGCTGATCTTTGAGAGTGCCGTACATGATCCCTCCTATCCTTCCCAGCTCATGATCACCTTCCCACCATGGCCCGAACGCGCCACAGCGAAGGCTTTCTCGTACTCGGTGTAGTGGAAACGATCAGTGATCACTCCGGAGATGTCGAGTCCGCTCTCCAGCAGCACCGACATCTCGTACCAGGTTTCAAACATCTCACGACCGTGGATGCCCTTGATGGTCAGCATCTTCAGCACGATGGCCGCGACATCGACACTGATCTCAGCCGACGGCAGACCGAGCACCGCGATCCTGCCACCATGGGTCATCTGTGTGATCATGTCGCGAAGCGCCGCTGAGCTGCCGGACATTTCAAGCCCAACATCGAAACCTTCACGCATGCCGAGCTCGTGCTGCGCCTCCCGAACACCTTCGCGATCGATGTTCACAGCTCGCGTGACGCCAAGCTTGCTCGCCAGAGCTAGCCGCTCGTCGCTGTGATCGGTGATCACCACATGCCGTGCGCCAGCGTGCTTGCTGACCATTGCCGCCATGATGCCGATCGGTCCGGCCCCGGTAACCAAGACGTCCTCGCCGAGCATCGGAAAGGCGAGCGCGGTGTGGACCGCATTGCCAAAGGGATCAAAGATCGCAGCGACCGCTGGATCGATTGGTTCGCGGTGCACCCAGGCGTTGCCGGAAGGCAATGCGACGTACTCAGCGAACCCGCCGGCGAGGTGGACACCAAGGACACGATTGTGAATGCAGAGATGGCGCCGACCAGCGCGACAGTTGCGACACCGGCCGCAGACCAGGTGCCCTTCGCCGCTCACCAGATCCCCGACCGCGACGTCGGTGACGCTGGCGCCGATCTGTACCACCTCACCGCAGAACTCATGACCCACGGTCACCGGCGGCCGCAGCGTCCTCTGCGCCCATTCGTCCCAGGACTCGATATGCAGGTCAGTGCCGCAAATACCTGTCGCCTTGACCTTGACCAGCACATCGCCGGCCCCTACCACTGGCACCGGAGTGTCGACCAGTTCCAGCCCTGGTCCCGGCCCTGTCTTCACGAGGGCTTTCACTAGCCACCTCCCACATCGCCACACTGCCACAGAGGCCTGATGCGCGAGCGTCGGAGGGCGGTCAGGAGTGCAGGCGCGATGAGCAAACACACCGCGGGTGGCAGGCCTAGGCGCGGTTGAGTGTGTGTTTCGCGAAGCGTGACGAACGACTCAGCTTGGCGATGTTCGTGCCGCCGATCTGCAGGAGGAGACGGTGAAACCCCTAGTCGACGTGCCGAGCCCTTGCGCCAAGGTTGGTTTCACCGGATCCGACGAAGACGGCGGCGACCAGCGAACATCGCCGCGAGCGGAGCGAGCAATCAGACAGAGCGCCCGTTGCGCGAGCGCAACCTCAATAAATGGGTGAAGCTCCGGTCAAGTATGAGTTGACCGGAGCTTCGTGCCACTTGCGAACCGAAGCTCGCGTGTGGCGTAGACCAATTAAATGCCCCCTGGAACCCCTTGGCAATAGGCTGCGCTGTCTTTCTTTTATTCGTCATCGGCGTGTCACCGGGAATTAACGGCGTGTCGAGACGATTGATACCAACTAGGGCCCGGGGGCGTGTCGCTGCGGAGCTCGAATGAGCCCAAGCAGGAGACTGAGAGTGCCCTTCCCGGGCCCTGCCGGGTATGAGCCGGCAGGGCTCATTGGTTCCTTGCCTCGACCGGGGGCAGACTGGAACGGTGCCGGTCAGTGTCTTCGATCTCTTCAGCATCGGCATTGGTCCATCCAGTTCCCACACCGTTGGGCCGATGCGTGCAGCGAGGCGCTTCGTCACTACGTTGGTCCGCGACGACCTACTCCCCCGTACCACACAGGTTCGCTCCGAGCTGTTCGGCTCTTTGGGCGCGACGGGACATGGCCACGGCAGCTTCAACGCCGTGCTGTGGGGCCTGGAGGGAGAGGATCCAGAGACCGTTGACACCACAAGCGGCCCACTGCGCGCCGAGGAGATCAAGCGAACCGGGCAACTGCTGCTCAATGGCACGCAACAAGTCGCGTTCAATCCTGAAGACGATCTGATTCTGTATCGTCGCCGCTCGCTGCCGTTCCACCCCAACGGCATGACCTTCACCGCGTACCGCGACGGCGAGGTGCTGAGTGAGCGAACCTACTACTCGATCGGCGGCGGGTTCGTCCTGGACGACGACGGGTCCGGACACCCCCAGCTGCTGCCAGACCCGACGCCGGTGCCGTACCCGTTCCGCACCGGCATCGAACTGCTGGATTTCTGCAATCAGGAGAACATGAGCATCAGCCAAGTGATGCTCGCTAACGAATGCGTACGACGCTCCGAGGCCGACGTTCGGTCTGGCCTACTCAAGATCTGGTCAGTCATGGCTGAGTGCATCGCGCGCGGTTGCTCCCGTCCCGGCGTCCTTCCTGGCGGCCTCAAGGTCCGGCGTCGTTCGGCGGAGATCTACCAGCGGCTCACCGGGAACGCGGGCCGTAATGAAGTAGATCCCCTTGCCGCTATGGACTGGGTGACGTTATGGGCACTGGCCGTCAACGAGGAAAACGCCTCCGGCGGGCGTGTAGTGACCGCGCCGACCAACGGTGCTGCTGGCATCATTCCGGCGGTTCTGCATTACGCGGTCAAGTTTGTGCCCGGCACCGACGACGACACTATCGTCAACTTCCTGCTCGTCGCCGGGGCCCTGGGGGCGATCTACCAGCAGACTGCGTCCATCTCCGGCGCGGAGGTCGGCTGCCAGGGCGAGGTCGGGGTGGCATGCTCGATGGCGTCGGGTGCGCTTGCCGAGACCCTCGGTGGGACGCCGGAGCAAGTGGAGAACGCCGCCGAAATCGGCATGGAGCACAATCTCGGCCTCACCTGCGATCCAGTGGGCGGACTGGTCCAGATTCCTTGCATCGAAAGGAACGCTGTCGGCTCCGTGCAGGCAATCACTGCGGCCCGGCTGGCACTTCATGGCGACGGCGAGCACACCGTCAGCCTCGACAAGGTGATCAAGACCATGATGCAGACCGGCGCGGACATGAAGATCAAGTACAAGGAGACAGCGCGCGGTGGACTAGCGGTCAATATCGTGGAGTGCTGAGAATCCTAGAGCCGTGTCACTAAGTCATCGCTCGCGGTTGGCGTCCGACTCCTGCTCGCTCTGAACCGACGCCACGGCGGCGTCCACGACCTCGTCAAGATCGGTAATCGCTGTCTCGTCTTCCCCCGACTGAGTGGCTTCTCCAGCCTCCTCTGCCACTTCCTCGTGTTCCTCGAGATGCTCGGCGATTTCAACGATCTGCTCACTGGTAAGGTCCGCGTCCCCGATACGCGCATGCACAACGAACTCGTACAGCAGGAACAAGCTGACGTCGTCGTCGTTACGCTCACTGCCTACCTTGAATGGCTTATTGATCACGTTGAGCAGCCGCAGCAGGTAGACGAAGAAGAAGGTGAGGAATGCCACTGTCACGAGGGTCTCAGCCGGACCTTCGATCGTGGTGAACAGCAATAGAAGCAAGATCATGATCACGAAGCTGACGATCATGGCATAAGCCGAGGGAAGGAACTCCTCGCGCTGAATGTGGTAGATGCGCAGGGCGGCCTTCCGAAGCCCCGCTTGCTCTTGCCGTAGCCGCACCACGTAGTTGGCCGGAACGTCGGACTCCTCCAGCTCGATGAACGAATCCGAGAGGTCCTCGATAGCCGTTTGGCAATCACGAGTATTGCCGGCATCGATGTCGCGACGCAGAGCGTCAACCACTTCGATGAGCCAGCCGCGCATGCCATCCCCTTCCCGAGGTGCCGCCACGACCGTGCCCACAAGATCTTAGGCTGAACCTCGTTTGGGGAACAAGGGATGGCCCGCAGCTGATCTTGAGTCGTGATGCGCCACGCGCGTAGGTGGTCCGCGCAGCCACTGCCCAGGAGGGCGCTGCTGCGCTAGTGTTCTCCCCAGCACGGGAACCCTGTCCCCGGGCTGTGAATTTCCACTACGGATCGTCGGGCACGTACCTGCCCGTGGAAAGGAAGTGTGGCGTGGCCACTGTTTCATTCAAAGACGCGACCCGCGTCTACCCGGGTGCCGACCACCCCTCCGTCGACAAACTCAATCTGGACATCGACGACGGCGAATTCATGGTGCTGGTCGGACCATCCGGCTGCGGCAAGTCCACCTCGCTCCGCATGCTTGCGGGCTTGGAGGAGATCAATGCCGGAGCCATCTGGATCGGTGAACGCGATGTCACCGACCTGCCGCCCAAGGACCGCGATATCGCCATGGTCTTCCAGAATTACGCGCTGTACCCCCACATGACCGTGGGCGACAACATGGGCTTTGCTCTGAAGATGGCTGGCATCCCCAAGACGGAGCGCCAGCAGCGTGTCCAAGAGGCCGCCCATCTACTGGGCTTGGAGGACTTCCTCAACCGCAAGCCGAAGGCTCTCTCCGGCGGCCAGCGGCAGCGCGTCGCTATGGGCCGTGCCATCGTCCGCTCACCGCAGGTGTTCTTGATGGATGAGCCGCTGTCTAACCTCGATGCCAAGCTCCGCGTCTCCACCCGCACCCAGATTGCGGCCCTGCAGACCCGCCTCGGCGTCACCACCGTTTACGTGACCCACGACCAGGTTGAGGCCATGACGATGGGTGACCGCGTAGCGGTGTTGAAGGACGGCCTCATGATGCAATGCGACACACCACTGAAGTTGTACGACGCGCCAAAGAACCTGTTCGTCGCCGGCTTCATCGGCTCGCCTGCCATGAACCTGATCGAGGGCATCGTGGCGGAGGACGGCATACACCTGGGTGACTACACCGTTCCTGTGCCCCGCGAGACCCTCGAAAAGTCACCGAATGAGAAGAACCTCGTGCTGGGGATCCGCCCGGAGAACTTCGAGCTCTCCGACGACCCCGATAATGGCATCGGCATCGACGTTGGCGTCGTCGAGGAACTGGGCGCCGACGCGTTCATTTACGGCACCCTGGCGGGAATCGCCGAGGACGAGTTGATCACCGCTCAGCAGATCGTCGCCCGAATCCACGGCCGGACACCGCCAAAACGTGGCGAGACCGTGCGGCTGCAGATCGATCCGGTACACGTGCACGTGTTCTCCAAGGAGAGCGGCGAACGCCTCTCTCCTGAACTGCATAGCATCAACGACGATTATCCGAGATGACCTGATCAGAACGATCGGCCTCCCGCAATTGTGCGGGAGGCCGATTGCTTTGAAGACTAGTGTTCGCTCGCGCCCCCGACGCTCGCGAACCTAATGTCAGGATTGGCTCATGCCCAGGTTCCTCGCTGCACGGCCTAACACCGAGTTGATCACTCTGCCCTGGGACATTCCCCTGGCCGATTGGCCTGAGGAGAACTTGGTGGCGCTGCCACGCGGCATCTCACGGCACGTCGTGCGTTTCGTCCGCGTGGGCAGTGATGTCTACGCATTGAAAGAGGTGATGGAGCACCTCGCACTGCACGAGTACGAGCTCCTGCGTGACCTCGCCCGGCTGGATACCCCGTCTGTCGAGGCGGTGGGAGTGGTCACAACACGTGTCGACAAAATGGGCGAGCCGCTCGACCCGATCCTGATCACCCGGCATCTGCAGTTCTCGCTGCCGTACCGGTCACTTTTCAACCGCGGCGTACGGCAGGACACCGTCAACCGGCTGGTCGACGCCATGGTCGTGCTGTTGGCACGACTGCATCTCATCGGATTCCTGTGGGGTGACGTATCGCTGTCCAACACACTGTTCCGGCGCGACGCCGGGGCGTTTGCGGCCTACCTGGTCGACGCTGAGACCAGCGAACTCCATGACCAGCTCACGCCGGGTCAGCGCGAGCATGACCTGACCATCGCGCGTACCAACTTGTACGGGGAGTTCTGTGATCTCGAGGCCGGCGATCTCTTGGATGAGGCCTTGGATCCGCTGGTTCTGGTGGAGACCATCGAGAGCCGTTACCGCGAGCTGTGGGACGAGCTGACCGGCGCTGAGGAGTTCGACACGGGCGAGATGCATCGCATCGAGACCCGGGTACGGCGGCTCAACGCACTCGGCTTCGATGTCGCTGAACTGGACATCATCACCGACTTCGCCGGCTCAACAATCCGAATCCAACCCAAGGTCGTCGACGCTGGGCACCATTCGCGCAGGTTGATCCGGCTCACCGGGATGGATACCGAGGAGAACCAGGCTCGGCGGCTACTCAATGATCTCGACTACTACCGTGCCCGCACCGACCAGCAGGGAGCCGACGAGGCAATCGTGGCGCACGAGTGGCTGACCGAGCAGTTCGAGCCGATCGTGCAGTCGGTGCCGATCGAGCTGCGGGCCAAGCTGGAGCCTGCCGAGCTCTACCACGAGGTACTCGAGCACCGTTGGTTCCTCAGCGAGGCGGCCGGGACTGAGGTCTCCATGGAGGAGGCGGCACGGTCGTACATGAACACTGTGCTGCACGGGCTCCCGGATGAGGCGGTCGCCTTCTCGGCGATGGATTCGATGGGACCGCTGGCCAACCCATTCGACCCGTCACAGGGCTTTGCCGACGATGAACATGAGAAGCCTTACGACCCTTGGGAAGATGAGACGGCCGAATCCGAGGAAGAGGAAGAACCTGGTGCGGCGTACCTGGATATTGCCGCACTACGCGCGAAGGCCAAGAGGTAAACCGCCTGCCAGAATCAACGGGGCGGCATACGGAGGGCGCCGTCGAGACGGATGACCTCGCCGTTGAGCAGCGGATTCTCGATGATCGAGGAGACGAGCATGGCGTACTCCTCAGGCCGACCCAGCCGCGGCGGATGCGGCACCAAAGCCTCCAAGATCGACCTCGTGTCACCGGGGAGGCCAGCCATCATCGGCGTCTCCATCACACCTGGCGCGATGGTCATCACCCGGATTGCTTTGTCTGCAAGGTCTCTGGCTGCGCTCAACGTCAAACCGACGATGCCACCTTTGCTTGCCGCGTACGCCGCCTGGCCGATCTGGCCATCGAACGCCGCGACGCTAGCGGTCATGATCACTAATCCGCGGTCGCCGTCGATAGGCTCATTGTCGATCATGGCCGCAGCGGCTAGCCGCAGCACGTTGAAGGTGCCGACCAGGTTGATGTCGATCACGGTACGAAAGGTCTCCAGCGGCAGCACGCCGCGTTTGCCGATCACACGTCCGGGCGTCGCCACCCCGGCACAGTTCACCACAACTCGGAGAGCGCCAAGCTGAGTCGCGGCCGCGACTGCCGCCTGCACTTGATCTTCGTCGCGTACGTCGGCCGCTGCGAACCGCACCCGGTCCCCCAGCTCGGCCGCCAGCTCGGGTCCGGACGAGCTTGGCAGGTCGACGATCAATGCCGATGCCCCTTGCGCAACCACTCGCCGTACGGTGGCCGCCCCCAGCCCCGACGCGCCCCCGGTCACCAGCACCACATCGCGCTCGCCCAGCCTCATTCCCCCACTCCCCCTCCTCCGAACTCAGTCGGAGGTTACTTCAGCAACTGACGGCTGATGACCAGCCGCTGAATCTGGTTGGTGCCCTCGAAGATCTGGGTCACCTTGGCCTCCCGCATATACCGCTCGGCCGGGTAGTCGCAGGTGTAACCGTAACCACCGAGCACCTGAACTGCGTCGATCGTCACCTTCATCGCGACATCCGAGGCGATCAACTTCGCGACCGCCGCGTCGCGGCTGAACGGCCGGCCAGCATCCCGCTTGCGGGCCGCCATCAGGTACGTCGCGCGGGCGGAGTCCACAGCTGCCGCCATGTCAGCGAGCAGGAAGCGAATCCCTTGGAACTCCGCAATCGGACGCCGAAACTGCTCCCGCGTCGTCGCATAGTCTGCTGCCAGATCCAACGCGGCCTGAGCGAGTCCGGTCGCACATGCGGCAATGCCGAGCCGGCCAGAGTCCAACGAGGCCAAGGCAATCCGGGCACCCTGACCTTCATCTCCGATGCGCTGGCCGTCCCCGATGGTGACCGCGTCGAAGTACAGCGCGGTCGTCGGCGATCCGTTCAGCCCCATCTTGTGCTCAGGATTGCCGAAGGTCAGCCCGGGCGCGTGTCCGGGCACGTGGAAACAGCTGACACCGCCGCGTGGATCGTCGCCAGTCCGCGCAAAAGTCGTGTAGAAGTCCGCGTACGAGCCATGAGTGGTCCACGCCTTCGCGCCGTTGAGCTCATACCCATGATCAGCACGCTTTGCGCGGGCGGTCATGCTTGAGATGTCCGATCCGGCCTGCGCCTCCGACAGCGCGTAAGCGCCCAGCATTTTTCCGCCGATCATCTCCGGCAGGTAAGTCGCCCGCTGTTCCGGCGTCCCGAACGCTGCCATCGCGTACGACGCCATCACATGCACCGAGACGCCGACGCCGACCGTCATCCACGCTGCCGCGACCTCTTCCAGTGCCTGCAGGTAGACCTCGTAGGGCTGCCCGGCGCCCCCGTACTCCTCCGGATACGGCAGACCTAGCAGTCCCACCTCGCCCAACATGTCAAAGGCATCGCGAGGGAACCGTCCCGCAGCCTCGTCCTCGGCGGCACGCGGCGCCAGTTCAGCCTGTGCGATCTCACGCACCAAGGCCACCAGTTCTGCAGCCTCTTCGGTTGGCAACAGCCGATCGACCGCCATCTCACTCCTTGTCTATTTGGCCTTGCTGCTCGCGCATCTCAAGCAGCAAGCCGGTACTAAAGACAGTACGCTAGTACCACTATGGTAGCCACTTTGCTGGAGCGTCCACTGACCCATCGACAAGCTCATCTGCGCGATGCCCTCGTCGATCTCGTTCTGGAGCAGGGATTCAGCCACCTGACGATGGACCAGTTCGCGGCGCAACTGAACTGCTCGAAACGCACGCTCTATGCGCTTGCCTCGAGCAAGGAACAGATCGCAGTCCTGGCAGTTCGGCACTTTTTCAAACGGGCGACCGACCAGGTTGAGACCGCCATCGCGCGCACCCGGGCGCCTGCCAAGCGGGTCGCCCGCTATCTCGAGGCGGTCGCCGAGGCGCTGCGCCCCGCCAGCCGTGCCTTCCGGGATGACATCGCACACTTCCGTCCCGCAACGGAGATCTACGAACAGAACACGCTGGCCGCAGCCAAGCGGGTACGGGAACTGATTGACGAAGGGACCCAGGCCGGCGCATTCCGGCGCGTCCACGCTGCCTTCGTCGGTGAGGCGGTGACCGCCACGATGCGCCGCATCACGAGCGGAGAGATCGCAGCCGCCACCGGGCTCAGCGACGCGGAGGCCTATTCGGAGCTGGCCCAGCTCGTGGTTGCCGCCATCCGCAGATGACGCGCCGCTCGCTGAACTAGCCGAACCGAATATCCTGCCCGAATGGACGACGACTTGCACGCGCTCGGCGAGGATCTCATCACGACCGCCGCACGCGTGGTGCGCTGGGTTCCCAAAGAGAACGGTTTCGGTATCAGCCTTGCCGCGGCCCGTCTCCTGGCACGCCTGCAGGACGACGGGCCGACGAGGATCAGCGAACTCGCACTGGCCGAGAAGTGCTCCCAGCCCACAATCACCAACCATGTCAAGCGTCTGGAGGCCGCGCATCTTGTCGATCGCACCGCCGACCCGCGCGACGCCCGAGCATGGATGATCAAGCTGACCAAGAAAGGCGACCAGCAGCTGTCATCGATGCGCGACTCGATCGGTACCAGCCTCGAGCCTTATCTGGCTACGATGTCCCGACGTGACCTCAAGGCGCTACGCGAAGGCGTGCAGGCGATGCAGCGCCTGATGGCGGTGGAGACGGAGACTCGACACTCGTGACCCAACAATCCGAACCGGAAGCGGGATCAACCGCATTCCGGCTCTACGACACCGCCACGCGCTCCGTACGCCCCTTCGAGCCCGTCGTACCCGGCCGGGTGTCGATCTACCACTGCGGGCTCACAGTCCAGGCCGGTCCCACATCTAGGACACATCCGTAAAGAGGTGGTCTTTGACGTACTCCGGCGCTGGCTGACCTGGTCCGGGTACGAGGTCACCGTGATCGCCAACATCACCGACATCGACGACAAGATCTTGATCAAGTCAGCGGAGGCCGGTGTGCCATGGTTCGCGCACGCCTACCGCTTCGAGCGTGAATTGCACGACGCGTACGCCGCACTGGGCTGCCTGCCACCGACCTACGAACCGCGGGCCACTGGTCACATTCCCGAGATGATCGAAATGATCAAGGTTCTGATTGAACGCGGTCATGCGTATCCCGCGCCCGATTCCTCCGGCGATGTCTACTTCGATGTGAAGTCGTGGCCGGCGTACGGCTCGCTGTCCCACCAGAACATCGACGACATGGAGCCGGCCAGCGACGCTGATCCCCTGGGAAAGAAGGACCCTCGGGACTTCGCGCTCTGGAAGGGCCACAAGGACACCGAGCCTGTGACGGCCAGCTGGGCGACGCCATGGGGGCGAGGTCGTCCGGGATGGCACCTGGAGTGCTCTGCCATGGCGGGCAAATACCTGGGCGAGGAGTTCGATATCCACGGCGGTGGCTTGGACCTTCGCTTTCCGCACCACGAGAACGAGCTGGCTCAGTCCAGGGCCGCGGGACAGCGCTTTGCACGGTACTGGATGCACAACGCGCTGGTGACCGCCGCCGGGGAGAAGATGAGCAAGTCGCTGGACAACAGCGCACTGGTATCCGAGGTGATCAAGAGATTTCCGGCCCGCGCCGTACGGCTCTACCTGCTTCAGCCGCACTACCGCTCGACGATCGAGTATTCCGACGCGGCGCTTGCGGAGTCGGTAGCCGCACTTGGCCGGATCGACAACTTCGTGGAGCGAGCCACCGAGCGGGTGGGCAGCAGGCCGCCTGACGTGCCCGAGGACTTCATCGCCGCTATGAATGATGATCTCGGCACTCCAGGCGCGGTTGCTGTGCTGCACAGGGCCGTCAGAGACGGCAACCAGGCTCTCGAGCCTGGTGATCATGATCAGATCGCAAGCCGCCTCAGCGAGGTGAATGGAATGCTGATGATCTTGGGATTGAACGCTGACAGCGAGGTCTGGCAGTGGGATGATCACCATTTGACGGCAGTGGTCGACGGTCTGGTCAACGAACTGCTGCAGCAGCGCGCGGCGGCTCGCGAGCGCAAGGACTTTGCAACAGCCGATGCCATCCGGAGCTCGCTGACTGCCCTGGGCATCGAGGTTTCCGATACTTCCCAGGGCACCCGCTGGTCCCTACACGCCGACTTGTCATCCCCTGCGGCTGCCCAGGTGACCACAGGCGCTGACAACTCGGCAAGGGAGTAGGCACTATGCCGGGCAACAGCCAGCGCAAGGGTGCGGTGCGGCGCAAAGGCAGAGGCAACACAGCCGGTTCGGGTGGTCGGGTGCGGCGTGGCCTGGAGGGAAAGGGCCCCACCCCCAAGGCCGAAGATCGGCCGTACCACGTCGCCTACCGTGCGAAGAAGGCGCCAGGCCCGCGCGGATCGTCAGGTTCATCAGCTCCCAAGACTGGGCGTCCTGGATCGGGCCCTGAGTGGGTCGTGGGCCGCAATGCCGTGCTGGAGGCGATGGAGGTCGAGATGCCCATGAGAGCCGCGTATGTGGCAGAGGGCGCCGAACGCGACGACCGGCTCCGCGACATTTTCAGGATCGCTGCGAGCCGGGGTACGGCGCTGCTCGAGGTCACCCGGGCGGAACTCGACCGGCTCACCGGTGGCGCGCTGCACCAGGGCATCGCCCTGCAACTACCGTCCTTCGAGTACGCCCACCCGGACGACCTGCTGGCGGCTGCCCTCGATTCGGATCGGAAGCCGCTCATCGTTGCGCTCGACTCGATCACCGATCCGCGCAATCTAGGGGCGATCGTCAGGTCGGCCGCCGCATTTGGTGCACATGGCGTGCTCATTCCGGAACGCCGCTCGGCAGGCATGACCGCTGCTGCCTGGAAGACCTCGGCGGGCGCGGCGGCTCGCATCCCGATCGCACGTGCCACCAACCTCAACCGCAGCTTGCGCGCGTACGCAAGCGCGGGGCTGACCCTGATTGGGCTAGACGGCCGGGCGGTCATGAGCATCTCCGAAGTGCCCGCCATCTCGGGACCGGTCGTACTGCTGGTCGGCAGCGAGGGAGCTGGCCTGTCCCGGCTGGTCCGCGAGTCCTGTGACGCTCTCGCCTCGATCCCCATCAGCACCAGCGTGGAATCCCTCAACGCTGGAGTGGCTGCCGGGATCGCACTCTATGAAATCTCGCGGCATCGCGTCGGAGGGCTGGACTAGTCTAGGCGGCGCCCGGTTCTCACCTCAGGAGCGCTCGTGACCGACATTCTCTCCCCCGCCCCTCAAACCGAAGGCTCGGGCCCCGGCGATTCAGGCACTGACTATTCGGCCACCGACTATTCGGCCACCGCCTCCCAGGCATACCGCTCGGTGCTCTCCATCGTTGAGACGGTCGAGCCACGGATCGCCGGTGCGATCCGCTCTGAGCTGACCGACCAGCGCGGCTCCCTGAAACTCATCGCATCCGAGAACTACGCCTCACCTGCCGTACTGCTGACCATGGGCAGCTGGCTGTCCGACAAGTACGCCGAGGGCACCATCGGGCATCGCTTTTACGCCGGCTGTCAGAACATCGACACGGTCGAGGCAGTCGCCGCCGAGCACGCGCGTGAGCTCTTCGGCGCCGAGTATGCCTACGCCCAGCCGCACTCCGGCATCGACGCCAACCTGGTTGCCTTCTGGGCCATCTTGGCCAACAGAATTGAGCTGCCCGAGTTGGCCGCGCAAGGCGTGAAGACCGTCAATGACCTGAGCGAGGAGCAGTGGGAGGAACTGCGGCACAAGTTCGGCAACCAGCGCGCCCTCGGCATGTCGCTGGACGCCGGCGGTCACCTCACCCACGGCTTCCGGCCCAACATTTCGGGCAAGATGTTCCATCAGCGCTCCTACGGCACTGATCCCGAGACCCAGCTGCTGGACTACGACGCGGTACGCGCGATGGCGCGTGAGTTCAAGCCGTTGATCCTGATCGCCGGGTACTCCGCCTATCCGCGGCGGATCAACTTCGCCACGATGCGCGAGATCGCCGACGAGGTGGGCGCCACCTTCATGGTCGACATGGCGCACTTCGCGGGTCTGGTGGCCGGCAAGGTCTTCACCGGTGATGAGGATCCGATCCCGCATGCGCATCTGGTGACAACGACCACACACAAGTCGCTGCGTGGGCCGCGCGGTGGTCTCGTTCTAGCCACCAGGGAGTATGCGGACTCGGTCGACCGCGGCTGCCCACTGGTCCTCGGTGGGCCGCTCGGCCATGTCATGGCGGCCAAGGCCGTGGCACTTGCCGAGGCACGGACCCAGGAGTTCCGGGCGTACGCGCAGGCAGTCGCCGACAATGCCAAGACTTTGGCCGACGGTCTGCTGCGCCGTGGCGCGGAGTTGGTTACCGGCGGAACCGACAACCACCTGGTGCTGATCGACGTGTCGTCCTACGGGCTGACCGGCCGCCAGGCCGAGTCCGCACTGCTGGACGCAGGCATCGTCACCAACCGGAACGCGGTGCCGTCCGACCCCAACGGCGCCTGGTACACCTCAGGCGTGCGGATCGGCACGCCGGCGCTCACCACCCGCGGGTTCGGTGCAGACGAGTTCGACAAGGTGGCTGAGCTGATTGTGAATGTGCTGAAGAACTCCACGCCCGTGATTGCCTCAAGCGGGCGGCCTGGGAAGGCTAAGTATGTGCTCGCCGAAGGCGTAGCCGAATCCACCAAAGCGGCTTCAGCCGAGCTGTTGGACGCCAACCCTCTTTACCCAGGGCTTACCCTTTAGACACCGCGCGTGCGAAGGACTCAGGCATGGAGCCGACGACCGTTACGACGATCTTCATGATTCTGTTTGCCATCGGTGTCACGAGCTGGGCCCTCTACTGTTGGTTCAGCGACTGGCAGCCGGTGGTGCGACGGTACCTGACTCCAGAGGAGCAACTCGAGGCTGATATCCAGGCGGCCGTACGGCAGATGCGGCAGGCGATCGCGGACTACGAGCGAGGGGATCGACACCTCTAATCCGATCAGCACTTCGATCTTGTGGTGCGCCCGCGGAGCCTCAGCCTCACATACGCTCGTTGTATGCACCGTGTCATTGCTGCCACTGTCCTCGCCATTGCCGTGCTGCTGGGGCTTGCCTCCTGCGCCGAAACAAATCTCAGCTCGTCGGACATCTACAAGATCGGTTGTCCTGCCGTGGACGCTGCGGCCGGGGGTGGCTCGGCGGTCAGCAAGGTGACGGTGGCCGGACTGAAGAAGCTCAGCGAGTCAGGCAGGCTGGACCCAGAGCCCCAACGATGGCTGGACGCGGTCATCAGCATGTTGGATTCCGACGATCCCAAGAATGCCCCGGACGACGTCCAGAAGTTGATCAAGGACGGTTGTGCGAAGAACGGCTACCCGCTACAGAACATTGACGCTGCATAATGCTCCGTCGCGGGTAGACCTTTGAAAGCGCAACTCAGCGGGAGAACAAGCTCCCGGAAACGGTAGTCACGAAGTTCCTCATCGAGTCCGGTAGGTCGCTTAGGTGCCAGTGCTCCGGCCCGTGATACCACGACACGTCATAAGAGTCTGGATGCTCGTCAACATCCGTGGCAACCATCGCATCCAGCCAGCGGTCGGTGCCGCCGAGCACAATCGCGTACGGCAGCACCTCAGAGATCTCCTGCAACTCGCTGCCCGGCGGCATCTGGTTGGTCGGGTGACTCATCAGATCCGAGCGCAATGCGCCGAGGCCGCCGAGCAGGGCGGCTCCCTCGGTTGTGCGAGCAGGCATCTCCTGCGCGACAAAAACCAAGCCGAGCGACACCGCGATCAGCGCCAAACCCACCAGCCCCAAGATGGTGAACGCTGCTAGCACAGCCGTCACGACCACGGAGATGATCAGTGCAGCTAGCGCCAGCTGCGTCCAGCGGTTCCTGGTGTCATCGGGTCGGCGCTCGAACCAACCATTGCTGACCATCTCGTCGTACAGCGCGTTCTGAACGCCACCAATGGACTCCTGCACGCGGCCGGCCAGTTCCGACACCAGCACGCTCGAGCCGGGCGCTGCAATGCCGTCGAGCAGCTGTTGCTCGAATGGTCGTAGGCCGTCACGCCCATCAACCCGTGTCAGCTTCCAGTCGGTCCGGGCGAACTCGCTTTCCCGAGGCAGCTCGATGATCACCAGATGCCCACGTATGGCCAGGTCAACGAGGGTCGCAGTGACGTCGATGGGATCGACACGCTCGTCTGCCACCGTACCGACGTGGCCGGGCCGGACATCGCCGACCACCCGGAACTCAGACTGCCCAGCACCGGTCGGCACGAATTCGCCAGCTTTGCTGATCTGACCGTCGGGGTTCCTGTCGGCCCCAGCCCGCCGATGAAGTCCGTACAGCGCGACGCCGCCGAGGGCTAGCAGACCCAATGCCAACGCCAGTGGCAGCGGGCTAGCGGAGAAGGCTCGCCCGAGAGTCCATCGGTAGTCGATCACCTCGTTCGTCGCAATGCCTCCAGGAGGAAATCCGATGTCGATGGCGACTACTTCACCCTCGCCGCGCGGACCATCCCGGAACGTCGGGATCTGGGTGCCCTCGGTGCCGGCCGCGGCAAAGTTGCAGGGAATGGTGGAGTTCGGGCTGCCAGCAGTGCATTTGATGTAGCTGAACTGGGTGGGGATCTGCACCATCGCGGTGAACTGGTCGACCTGGGCGCTGAGTCCCTGCAGCATCCGCCATTGCAACGCCGTACCGCCATCGATGGTGACCACCGCACCCGTCACCGTGTAGCTCATCACGATCTCAGTGGACCCGTTCGTGGGCACCGTCACCGTCGTGAAGCGATCATCTGTGGTGATCGTCGGCTGAACCGCCGCGCCTTTGACTGTGGCCGTGATCTCGGAGAGTGTCTGGACATACTGGCGGTCTCCGACCAGGTCTTCGCGGGTCTCGAACTTCTGCGACAGCTCAGCTGGCACCGCCCCGGTCAGAATGATCGTTTGCTTCACCCTGAGTGTGCCGTCTTTCGCCAGATTGCCCTCGGCGACGAACGTCGACGCGTTGCCCTCGGCATGTGCAGTCAAAGCCAGCGGACCTGCCAGCAAACCACAGGTCAAGAGGCAGAACGCGATCATCGACCCGATCCGATGCAGCGTCCTGGGGCGGTTGGCGAGCACGAGATACAGCCTCCCACTAGTCGTACAGAGTCGCGGCTGGGAACCTAAAATCCGCTCGCGAGCGGAGCGTTGCGACAGCACCAAGGTTTCAATCTTGGGGTTTGCGATCTTGCCGGCGCTCGGCGGACCGGCCTGGGCGGGTCTGATTGAAGAAGCGCCCCCAGCGGTCTGCGGTACGCGGTTATCGTTGCGCCTGTGAGCCAGCAGCAGTGGAGCGGTCCCCCGTACGCACCACCCCAAGGGGCTCCACAAGCAGGCTCAACGTCGTACGGAGCGTATGGCTCACCTCGCGGCTGGCCGGCACCCGGGACGCCGACGGGTGGTGGCTACAACCAATACCCCTCTCCAGGATTCGGTCGGCCGCCTTTCGGCGGCGGAGTGCCGCAGTACGGACCGACGCCGCCTATGCCCGCGCCGCGCAGAAGGAATCCACTCCGGCTGGTGCTGCTGGCCGTCATCCTCGTCACACTTGCCGCGCTCGGCGGACTGGTGATCAGCGGCCTGACCTCAGAAGCCTCAAATTTCGCATACCAGAATGACGACTATCAGGTCCCGCCCCCGGATACCAGCCCGCCGCCTATCCCGATACCGGAGACGTACGAGCAAGCTGAGCAGTGGATTACCCAGAGCACCTTCTACGACCAGACCGCGCCTGCGCCGGTGCGCTGCAACTCCCAGCCCATCAACGTGTCGACTGCAAGTGATGCCCAATTGAAGGCCCATTTTGAGGGCTTGATGGAGTGTTTAGTACGCGTTTGGGAGCCACCCGTCACTAGTGCTGGCTTCACCATCGTGCGGCCGACGGTGACCATCTATGGCGAGGAGCTAACCACCAAGTGTGGCAAGAGCGGCGTGAATGCGTTCTACTGCACGGCTGATCAGCAGGTGTACTACAGCAACCTGTTACCAGAGGCTCTGCTACCCGTAAGAAGGAATAAGTGGACCGCCGATATTGTCATGGCGCATGAATTCGGTCACGCATTGCAGGCCCGAACCGGCATTTTGATCTCTGCACACGCCCTCGGCCAGAACTCGGGTGACGAGGGGACTGATCTGCAATACATGCGGCGGCTCGAAACGCAGGCGGACTGTTTCTCAGGCATGTTCGTACGGGCTGTTTCGCAGTCGATCGGCGTACAGCAGCAAGACGAAGAGGGAATCTTGCAGATCTACGTCGCCATCGGCGACGACACGCTCACCGGTAAAAGCGATGTCGTCGGGAACCACGGGCTCGCGCGATCGCGTAGATATTGGGGCACCGTCGGCCTGACGACAAGCGCGGTTGCGCCATGCAACACCTTCGTCGCTCCGTCCAAGCTCGTGCGCTAGTGCTTTCCTAAGCGGAGACCAGAAGTGCGGTTGCAATTGCCGCGATGCCTTCACCACGACCGGTCAGGCCAAGGCCGTCTGAGGTGGTCGCAGAAAGATTGACGGGAGCGCCCACCGCTTCACTCATCACCCGCTCCGCCTCGGCACGTCGCGAGCCGATCCTGGGACGGTCACCGATCAGCTGGACGGCAATGTTGGCGATCTCGAAGCCAGCCGCTCGTACGCGCACAGCGGTTTCGGTAAGAAAGGCTGCACCTGGGGCATCTGACCACGCGGCATCAGTCGTCCCGTAATTACTGCCCAGATCCCCGAGACCGGCGGCGCTCAGCAACGCATCACAAGCTGCATGGGCGACGACATCACCATCGGAATGACCCTGGGGGCCGACCTCGTCATCAAAGAGCAGACAGGCAACGTTCATCGGCCGACCCGCTGCCAGCCGATGAACGTCGATTCCGATTCCGGTGCGAGGAGGGTGTGCCTGCGAAGTCAGGAAGCGAGGACCTCGTCGAGCAGGACCTCGGCCTTGTCCTCCTCGACCCGCTCCGCAAGAGCGAGCTCGGACACCAGGATCTGCCTCGCCTTGGCAAGCATGCGCTTCTCGCCGGCGGAAAGCCCACGCTCCCGCTCGCGGCGCCAGAGGTCGCGGACAACCTCGGCAACCTTCAGCACGTTGCCGGAGTGGAGCTTCTCAAGATTGGCTTTGTACCGACGCGACCAGTTGGTCGGCTCCTCGGTGTGGGGCGCGCGAAGAACACCGAAAACTCTTTCCAAACCGTCAGCGTCTACAACGTCGCGAACCCCAACAAGGTCGAGGTTGCATGCAGGTACGCGAACTACGAGATCACTCTGGCCAACAATCCTCAATACGAGATAGAGCTTGTCCTCACCCTTGATCTGCCGGGTTTCAATGTCCTCGATGACAGCGGCCCCATGATTGGGGTAGACCACCGTTTCGCCGACTGTAAAGGTCATATTGTTTTGTACCCCTTTCGCGCAACCAAGTTTAGCACGGCGGCGCCCCCGTACTGGCGGCGTTTGCGCTAGCCAGAGGGCAGTATTGGGGTGGTGTTGGGCTTGACAAACCGGGCTGGAATGTGCCTTGGGTGTGCGCTGGGTCACTAACATCCCAAAGTCTTTTCGTCTGCGAGTGAGTGAGGAAGGCAGCGGCTACCAGCGCCAGGCCCAGCGAGCGGAGCGAGCAATCAAACAGAGCGCGATGCGCGAGCGGCTGGGTAACCTCACTTGGGCGGTACCTGCACGAACGGCGAAGGTGTCGATAGGCTGCATCGCAAAGTGTCCCCTCGCCAGGCAGGAGTCGGCCATCGTGTCTTGGAACCCGAGTCGAGCAAGTCAAGCAGGCCGCATTAGGGTTCCGCGCCGGCGCGGGGGTCCTGGCACTGCGGGGTGGTGTGAGCTTGCTTCTTGTCATCGGTCTGCTCCTGGTGTCGGGAGCATGCGGACAGAACGTCCAGACGAATCTCCCGTACACGCCCGCTGAAGGCGTGAACGTCGATGTCGGCGACCCAGCGAACCCTGACAATGTGGTCCATGTCCGCAACCTCCTCCTCATCAGCTGGGCACCTGGCGAAGCCGTCGTTTCAGCATCAATCGTGACCAATGGCCGCGATGCCTTGACTGCCGTGAGCGGCATGCCGATCAAGGTGGACGGAACCGAGGGTGCACCATTCACTGCCACCCTCGGCAACACAGTCTCGCTTGCAAATGGCGCACAAGTCGTGCTCACCGATCAGTCACCGATCACCGTGAAGAGCCCGGACCTGATGGCCGGTCTCGACGCAAGCGTGACGCTAGCGTTTCAGAACGCCGGCGAGGTGACCACGCGAGTACCCGTGGTCGACGGCAATGAGCCTCAGTACGCCACAATCAAGCCGACGCCGACGCCCACCTCCAGCGCCTGACGCGGGTTTGCCGGCCGGGGCGGCATAGTAGTTCAGTTCTCCACCAGATTGACGGAACCAGCCGCGCCGGGAGAACCCTCAGCCGTCGAACTTGTAGCCGAGTCCTCTAACAGTCACCAGGTATCGCGGATTGGCCGGATCCGGTTCGATTTTGGTCCGGAGCCGCTTGATGTGGACGTCCAGGGTCTTGGTGTCCCCCACGTAATCGGCACCCCAGACCCGGTCGATCAGCTGGCCGCGGGTCATCACCCGACCGGCGTTGCGGAGCAGCATTTCCAGCAGCTCGAATTCTTTGAGCGCGAGCTTGATCCGATCACCATTGACCGACACCTCATGCCGCTCGACATCCATCCGGACCCCAGCGACCTCGACAATGTCAGGGACCAGCTCGGTGTCATGTCCCCGGCGCAGCACCGCACGGATTCGCGCGACCAACTCACGGTGACTGAACGGCTTGGTGACGTAGTCATCGGCGCCCAATTCGAGCCCCACGACCTTGTCGACCTCGGAGTCGCGAGCGGTGAGCATGATCACCGGCACGGAGCCGCGGAGTCGTAGTTGGCGACACACCTCGGTTCCGGGCAGGCCGGGCATCATCAAGTCGAGCAACACGATATCGGCACCATGCCGATCGAACTCACCGATGCCAGTGGCACCATCGCGCGCCTCGACTACCTCGAAGCCCTCCTTGGAGAGCATGTAGGACAGCGCTTCGAGGTATGACTCCTCGTCCTCAATAACAAGCACTCTCGTCATTGGTTGATCTCCTGGCGGTCGGGCAATGGCTGCTCCGGCGGCCCCTGACTATTCGGAGATGTGGCGTGGTCTTGAACGGGCGCGACTTGATGCAGATGTGCAGGGATCTTGATGGTGAAGGTTGAGCCCTGACCCACTTGGCTCCACACCGACACATCTCCGCCGTGGATGGCAGCGATGTGCTTCACGATGGCCAGCCCGAGCCCGGTGCCACCGTTGGCCCGGCTGCGCGCATAGTCGACGCGGTAGAAGCGTTCGAAGATCCGATCGAGCTCGGCTGCCGGAATGCCGATGCCATTGTCGGAGACTGTGATTTCGACGTAGTCGTCGTCGCTTCTGGCTTGCACATGCGCCGCAACGACGACGCGCGCTCCGGTGTCGGAATAGACGATGGCGTTCTCAACCAGGTTGCCGACGGCGACGCCGAGCTGGCGAGCGTTACCCAACACCCGCGTCCCGGCAACCCCCGCCACCGTGAGAGTGATCCGATGCCGCTCCGCGTCCATTCGGCGCCGTTCGACAGCGTCAGTCAGCACCTCGTCGACGTCGACGATCTCAGGATCAGCGAGCGGGTCGTCGGATTGGAGTCTCGACAGCTCGATAATCTGACCTACGAGATCGGTCAGCCGAGCCGACTCGATGCCCATGCGACTCGCGAATTTGCGAACGGCCGCAGGGTCGTCGGCAGCATCCTCGACCGCCTCAGCCAGCAACGAGATCGCCCCAATCGGGGTCTTGAGCTCGTGGCTGATGTTGGCGACGAAATCCCGACGGGTTTCCTCTATCCGGCGAGCCGTGGTCTGGTCGTCGGCCAGGATGAGAATCAGGCTCTCATCCAGTGGCGCCACTCGGGCGGTGAGGTAGCTGGAGGCGACTCGAGCACCTCGGCTGATCTGTAGGTCGATCGAACGGACGCCACCTTCGCGGCGCACGATGCGGACCAGTTGCAACAACTCGGGCACGCTGATCCGGCTGCCCCGAACCAAGCCCAGCGACCTTGCCGTCGCGTTCGCCTGTAGTACTTCATCGTGCGGGCCGACGACCACGCCAGCAGCAGGCAGCACCACGAGCACCTCCGCGACGCCAGCCGGGACCACTGGCTCGGCGACATCGAAGGTCGGACTCGGCTCTGCTTGTCGAGTCCGCAGCGCGGCCCACGTGAGCAGCACGCCGATCCCAAGGCCGATGACGAGCGTCACAATGGCGACCCCAATCGGGTTCACAAGGAAGATAGTAGGGGTAGAGAGCGCGCTGGCCGACCAGTTGATCACTGAGTACGCACCGAGGGCCTCAAGCGTTTGGTACTTGTTCACGGTTCGTTAACCATGTG
This sequence comes from uncultured Actinomycetota bacterium, assembly GCA_963840505.1. GTDB lineage: Bacteria > Actinomycetota > Actinomycetes > Propionibacteriales > Propionibacteriaceae > Microlunatus. Next base: position 304,395 of record CAWIZB010000016.1, on the reverse strand, counting down.
CACGATTCGGTGTAGCGGGCCGACATAGGGTTATTGGTGCTGAAGAACACCGACAATAGATGGGACATACTCATGCGTGACTTCTACCGGGAGCAGCTGGACGACGTCATCGCAGACCTGGTGCATATGGCCCAGATGGTTTCATCCTCAGTTCGTGCCGCGACGACGGCACTCCTCGAAGCCGACATCCACATGGCTGAGCAGGTGATCGGCGATGATGCGCGAATCGACGCCAAGAAGGCAGAGATCGAAGGCCGAGCGTTCTCGCTCCTTGCCCGTCAGGCCCCGGTTGCAGGTGAACTGCGGACCATCGTTGCCACCCTGCGGATGGTGACCGAGCTGGAGCGCATGGGAGATCTCGCCGCCCACATTGCCAAGATCGCGAGGCTCCGCTATCCGGAGACCGCGGTGGCTGAGTCGCTACGCCCTAACTTCGTACGGATGGGCGATGTCGCCGAGAAGATGGTTATCACGGCCGGACAGACTCTGAACGACCGCAACATCCAGAGCGCACAAGAGTTGCGAGCCCGGGACGAGGAGATGGACGAACTGCGGCGTACCCAGTTCCGAGTGATGCTGAGCGACGACTGGGCGTATGGCGTTGAGGCGGCAGTTGACGTAGCTCTGCTCGGTCGTTACTACGAGCGCATCGCCGACCATGCGGCGTCGATGGGGCGACGGATCATCTACGTCGTGACCGGCCAACTGCCCGAGCACGACGAGATCTGGTCGCAGCAGTAGCTGTCGGTTTCGGCTGGAGCGCACGTTTTCCATCACAGCCGTCGAGAAGTGCGGCTTCCATGGGTCTAGAGCGAGCGTTTCCCATCACAGCCGTCCAAACGTTCAGGACGCCGTGAAGTAGCGAAGCCACTCGGTCTTGAATTGACGTCGAATACCGGTTGCTCCGCGCTCGATCAGGGCCGCGCGCACTCGGGCCAGCACTTCCTCTGCTGCGTTATACAGGTCCGCCGCCGTCACGACGATGAGCCGCCAGCCGAGCGCGTCCAGCTCCTCCCGTCGCTTGAGATCACGCTGCCATTGCGCGCTGTTCATGGCGTGATGGCGTCCGTCGTACTCGATGATCAGTTTCAGTGCCGGATAGCAGAGGTCGAAGCGCATCCGCCAAGAGCCATCTGGATGGCGGATGATGAAGTTCACTTGCGGCTCTGGAAGTCCGGCCAACACCAGGAGCATTCTCAACCGGCTCTCCATGACCGAGTCCACACCGTCGCGTACGTAGCGCGCTGCTCTGCGCGCCTGCTTGGCTCCCCGGCCACGCCACGCGATAGCCGCATCGACGAGTTCGCGGGCGCTCGTCCTGCAAGCCCTGATCAGGCTGTCCCCGAGCACAACGAGCGCGATGAGATCGAGGCCGGCTGCCGCCAGATCAAGGAACGTCTGCTCAGGTGTCGTGATCGGGAGCGCTCGGATGCGGGTCGTGGCTGCGCCATCTGCGGCGGCATGAGCCTTGACTCCGCGTCGCACCGTGCGACCGGCGTCACCAGGCACGGTCACATACACATCGGAGACGTTGGGAACAACCGCTCCCCAGAGCTGGGCCGCCGTGAAGTGACTCACATAGGAGCCGGGTGGCGAGATGCCGAGGGCCGCTGCCGCGCGCAGCTCGGTAGTGATCGGAATCGTGGAAGCGACATAGCAGTCGTAGAAGATCTTGTGGAAGCGAGGACTCAGGAGCTCTCTGAGTTTGATACCCGCCCTACGGGCATCGGATCGGCTGAAGGGTCGGTGGGTGTCGAAGACGCGGTATTCGCGTCCGGGAACGGCCATGCCGCCGATCTTGAGGCCTTCGAACTCCGCAGCGCCAGGAAAATCTTGTCAACCTGTGGATAGCTGTGGATAACCGCAGCAGGCGGCAGGATGAGCCCGGAGACACGCAAACGATGGTCTAAGCGGCTCTGATGAGAAACGCACGCTGCAGCGTGCCCAAGGTCGCCCTTCTTGACGGCTGTGATGAGAAACGTACGGCCAGCCGTGCTTGCGGCGGCCTTTCTTGACGGCTGTGATGAGAAACGTACGCCGAGAGACCCGTCGTTACTTCTTGCCCTGCATTTTGACGGCTTCAATGGCAGCAGCGGCCGCCTCAGGGTCAAGGTAACGGCCACCAACCTCAACCGGCTTCAGGTCGTCATCGAGCTCGTAGATCAGCGGAATGCCGGTGGGAATGTTGAGGCCCACCACCGCCTGGTCACTCATTCCATCCAGATGCTTGACGATTGCGCGCAGTGAGTTGCCGTGAGCAGCGATCAGCGTGACCTTCTCAGCCCGTAGGTCGGGCACGATCTCGTCGTACCAGTACGGCAGCGCACGTATCAGAACGTCCTTGAGGCATTCGGTTCTCGGCCGTGCCTCGCTCGGCAGGAAGGCGTAGCGCGGATCGTCAAAGTTCGCGTACTGATCATCGTCGTCAATCGGTGGCGGCGGGATGTCGTACGAGCGCCGCCACAACATGAACTGCTCCTCGCCGAACTCCGCGAGAGTGGCTGCTTTGTCCTTGCCCTGCAGCGCACCGTAGTGACGCTCGTTCAGCCGCCAGGAACGCTTCGTCTCGATCCAGAGCCGATCGGCGACATCGAGTGAAATCTGTGCGGTCTCGATCGCCCTGCGGAGTACCGAGGTGTGCACCACATTGGGCAACAGATTGCTCTCAACGAGCAGCTCACCGCCCCGCAGAGCCTCGGCTTCGCCCTTGGCGCTCAGGCCAACATCGACCCAGCCCGTGAACAGGTTCTTGGCGTTCCACTCGCTCTCACCGTGGCGCAAGAGGATCAAGGTTCCTGTCATGACACACGCTCCCGCGTCGTTTTCATGGCAGCGAGCCTAGTGGTCAACAGGTTGGGCCCGCTGCACCCTGATCAGCTTTTCGGCCGCTCGCCCGGGTCCAGATGGGTGAAAGCTGCCAGGTTCGCTGTCGACTCTCCGCGCGAGCGCCGCCAGGCCCACTCCTGGCGGATGCTCTCGGCGAACCCCAGCTCCAAGATCACGTTGAAGCTGTCGTCGGCCGCTTCGGCCACCGCGCCGAGGAGTCGGTCGACCTCGGCTCGGCTAACGAGCCCGACCGGTACGTTGCCAGTGAGATAGATGTCTCCAAGCGCGTCCACTGCAAAGCAAATTCCGTGCAGTTTGAGGTTGCGCTCCAGCAGCCATCGATAGACCCCGACATGGTTCTCATCGGGCTTGCGTGCGACAAAGGCCCGTAGGTTCATGCCGTGCTTGCCCACCTGGAGGGCACAGTCGGTGACCAGCTTGCGGGTTCCCGGCAGGCTGACCGAGAACAGGCCCGGCGCCGATTCGGTCCAGTCGAGATCAAGCTCCGATAGCTCGGCGCGTATCTGACTAATCGCGTTATCGCGAATGTCGCTCACGTCTGCTGCACGAACCAGCGCACCTGGTAGCCGTCCAGGGTGAGCGGCCCATCGGTCAGCGGAGTCTCCTCAGTGAGCGCATCCCATGCCCAGTTGCCCAGCGGAATGACCCAGCGCGGCAGTTTCTGCGGCTCGGGCGTCATGTTGTAGACGCCGACCATGGTCTGAGTCTGGTACCGGCGATGAAACACCAGGACCGCCGGATTCACCGGATCAAGGATCTCACTCTCGACCGAGGCATCCAGGCTTGGCAACGAGGATCGCACCGCGATGACATGCCGCAGGCCGTGCCAAACGCGATACTCCACGGTGCCTTCAATGTGGCGGTTGTCCACCAAATCCCACGGCATCGGCGGCCGATGAACCCAGCGGTTGTCATCGGCATGGTCTGACTCCTCGACGAAGTCGTAGTAGTTCCGCAGAGCGAGCTCGTCGCCCATGTAGATCAGCGGCAAACCGCCGAATCCCAGAACCAGGCTGTAGGCCAGGAGATAACGACGCACGGCGAGGTCCAAGTGCATTTCATCGCCACTGTTCAGCGCCGACTCGATGCCGGCCAGCGAGGCTGCGGTTCCGCTGATCCGGCGGTCACCGGTAGCGAGATTCTCCTGGAATACCAGGCCACGGGCATCGCTCATCGGAAAGAGCCCTGCGTAGTACTCAGCGAGGAAGCGGCGATGTTCGAAGCCGTTCAGCTCGACAGAGGCTGCGTCGCCGTCGTCGATCGCCCACCCGATGTCGTCGTGGCAGCGCAGGTAGGTGCCCCACACCGTGGTCGGCGGCTTGGCCGGGAACCGGTTCATCGCCGCGCAGAACAGCCGGGTGTCCTTCGCAGCCAGCGCTGACCAGATCTGCACCATCAGGGAGTTCTGGTACGCCATGTCGCTGACCTTGCCGGCATGCTTGCCCACTCCCAGATACGGTGCAAGGTCCGAAGGGCCGACGATCGCCTCCGCCTTGAAGATCAACGCCGGGGCTGCGATCCGGGCGACCGTACGCAGTGCCTGGGTGATGGCGTGCACCTCGGGCTGGTTCTGGCAGTTGGTGCCCATCCGTTTGTAGATGAAGGCAATCGCGTCGAGGCGCAGGCACTCCACACCGAGATTGGCCAGCCACAAGATCAAATCCGCGAACTCGTAGAAGACGTCAGGATTGTGCCAATTGAGGTCCCATTGCCAGGTGTTGAAGGTCGTCCACACCCAGGAGGCGGACTCCTCGTCGTAGCTGAAGTTGCCAGGCGCGAAGTCGGGAAAGACCTCGGGCAACGTCCGCTCGTACGCATCCGGCAGCTCCCGGTCGGCGTACATGTGGAAGTACTTCCGGTAGAAAGGGTCGCCGGTCCGTGCGTTCACTGCCCACTGATGCTCGGACGCCACGTGGTTCAGGACGAGATCCAGAGTCAACGAAATACCGCGCGAGCGCAGCACCGTGGCCAGGTCCCGAAGATCGTCAATGCTGCCGAGATCGGAGCGCACGGCCCGATAGTCCATGACCGCGTAGCCGCCATCATTCTGACCAGGCCGCGGTTTGAGCAGTGGCATGAGGTGCAGATAGGTGACCCCAAGCTCCGCAAGATAGTCGACCCGGTCGGCGACACCTTTCAGGTCGCCCGCGAAGAGATCGGTATAGGTGGCGTAGCCGAGCATCCGCGGGTGTTGAAACCACTGGGGATCGGCGTGCCGCCGCAGATCCAGGAGCCGCAGGTCGGCGGGCCGCTGCTGAAAGTTCTGCGCGGCGATCTCCACCAGACGATAAGCCATCTCCGGCGCATGATCCGGATAGGCACCAGTCAGGCCGGTCAGCAGATCCGGCCAATAGCGCTGCAGTCGCGTCGCGAAGACGACTTGATCATGAGGCGGCTCGCCCTCCAGGAGCGGCGCCACGTCCGGAATACTCATCGCTCGCAGGCTATTGGAGCAAACCTCAGCTTGTCAGCAGTTTGCCCGCTTTGCACTGATGGATGCCTGCGATCACGAGCTCGCCCCGACTAGCCGCGCTTGCTGGAATCCATCAGATTGGGATCGGTCTGCGAGGCAGTGCGCAGCGCCTTGGGGCCCATCTTGATCCGCTTCCGGAACTCGTCCATGAAGACTTCGCGGAGCTCCTGATTGTCCACAACGGTCCCGGCTGTGCCCAGCTTGCCTTTCACCACACGCTGGCAGAGCGTCAACCACGCCTGGCCCATGGCGTAGGTGAAGGTCGACGCGACTCCTGCCCCGATGACACCGCCAACGACCGTGCCGGCCCCTGGCACCAACTTGATCAGGCTCGTGAAGGTAGCCCGCCCGAGCTGGGTCGCCGCGGTCGTGGAAGCGATCGCCATCAACGCCGCACGCTCGAACTTGATCTTGTAGATCTGGGCGATCCGGGACATCATGGCAAGTTGGATCGGCACCAGCAGTGCGGCAGATGAGAACGGGATCGGGGTGGCGGCAGCGGCGGCAGCACTAGCAACTGCAGCAGTTATGTACTTGTTCGCTTCCTGCGCTTTCCGCGCATGATCGATTTCTTGCGCCGCGACGAGCGCTCCATGGACACCTTCGGGTGCAACGCGAAAGGTGGCATCTAGCAGTTCCATGAGCCCGTAGGCCGGCTGGCCGGCGAACTCATCCGCCTTGGCGTAGGTCATGAATGGCCGCCCTGCCACGATCGGCAGTCGTTTGGCCGTGATCTGCTCGGCTAGCAGCACCGCGTCGGGGTGGTAGTGACCGCCACGCATCGGCACCTGGGTCAACACCACGATCACCGGTAGACCCATCTCATCGAGCCGGCGGATGAAATCCGCCTCGGCCTCCTCGAAGCGCCGGTCCATGCCGCGTAGGCAGTACCAGGCAACATGGATCTGCTCCGAGAGCGGGAGCTTGCGCATCTGGGTCATGGCCTTGTCGAGGTCGGACAGGATCTCCTTGTTGTCCTTGCCCACCTCGAGGCCTTGGGTGTCGACGATCCCGAGATGGCCAATCTTGTCAAGGTAGAGGTGGCTGCCGCGGGTGACTGGCTCTCCGATGCCAGTGCGCGCGACCTCTTCGCCGAAGATCGCGTTGATCAAGGTGGACTTGCCGACACCGGTCTTGCCGAAGATCGCCAAGTTGAACCGGCCGATGGCCGCGTTCTGCTTCTCGTACTCGGTTCGAAACGAGTCTCGAAACCAGTCTGTGCTGCCCGCCATACGGCAAGCGTACGGGGGACAGGAGTCCGCCGAAGGGAGGCAATGCGCTCAATACTGTGTCCAGGCACGTCCCACGAGCTCCCCCAGCGCGGCTGACACTGGCTGGCAATGGTCCATTTAGGCCATCTGCCATAGACTCGCCGGGTTGCCCAAGCCCGGGAGAGAGTGTTTCTGTTTGCCCGTCCGTTCTGATCTGCGGAACGTAGCGATCGTCGCGCACGTCGACCACGGCAAGACGACGCTGGTCGACGCGATGCTCTGGCAGTCCGGGGCGTTTCGCGCCGGTCAGGCTGTCCAGAAACGGGTGCTGGACTCTATGGACCTGGAGCGGGAAAAAGGCATCACCATCCTCGCCAAGAACACCGCCGTACGGCACCGGCCGCCGGATGGTTCGGCTGTCACCATCAACATCATTGACACGCCCGGTCACGCGGACTTCGGTGGCGAGGTTGAGCGCGGCCTGGAGATGGTCGACGGGGTACTGCTGCTTGTGGACGCCTCTGAGGGCCCGCTTCCCCAGACTCGCTTCGTGCTCCGCAAGGCCCTGGCAAAGCAGCTGCCGATCATTCTGGTGGTGAACAAGGTCGATCGTCACGATGCCCGCATCCCCGAGGTAGTGGAGGAAACCTATGAACTCTTCTTGGACCTGTTGGACGACGACAACGCAGATGGCCTCGACTTCCCAGTGGTCTATGCCTCGGCCAAGGCCGGTCGCGCGTCGCTGACCGCCCCGGCCAATGGCGAGATGCCCGACAGTGGAGATCTCGCCCCCTTATTTGCCACCATCCTGCGGCACATCCCGGCGCCCAGCTACATCGCGGGAGCGACGCTGCAGGCACACGTCACGAATCTGGACGCCTCGCCCTATCTGGGACGCCTCGCGCTCTGCCGGGTCGTCGCCGGAACCTTGCGACGCAATCAGAATGTGGCCTGGTGCCGCGCCGACGGCACCATCCAAACCGTCAGACTCTCCGAGCTGTTGATCACCAACGCATTGAATCGAGAGCCTGCCGAGTCGGCGGGCCCCGGCGACATCGTCGCCATCGCTGGCATCCCGGAGATCACCATTGGGGAGACGCTTTCCGACCCAGACGACCCGAAGCCTTTGCCACTGATCACCGTGGACGAGCCGTCGATATCAATGACCATTGGCATCAACACCTCTCCACTCGCCGGGCGCGCCGGCAAGAGTCTCACGGCGCGGCTGCTGAAAGCGCGGCTGGATGCTGAGCTGGTGGGGAACGTCTCGATTCGAGTCCTTCCCACCGAACGACCCGATACGTGGGAGGTGCAGGGCCGTGGTGAACTGCAACTGGCGATCCTGGTCGAGATGATGCGCCGTGAGTTCTTTGAGTTGACCGTCGGGAAGCCACAGGTGGTGGTCCGTGAGATCGGTGGCAAGGTCCATGAGCCGGTTGAGCGGCTAACCGTCGACATCCCAGAACACTTTGTTGGGGTCGTCACCCAGTTGCTCGGGCTACGCCGCGGCAGGTTGGAACAGATGGTCAACCACGGCACTGGCTGGGTCCGCATGGAGTATCTAGTGCCAGCTCGTGGGTTGATCGGTTTCCGTACCGAGTTCCTGACCGAAACCCGTGGCACCGGGCTGATGCATCACGTTTTCGAGGCGTATGAGCCTTGGGCCGGCGATCTGCGTATCCGGACCACAGGCTCCCTTGTGGCAGACCGGTCCGGCCAAGTCACCTCGTATGCGCTGTTCAACCTGCAAGAGCGCGGCACAATATTCGTTGTTCCGGGCACGGATGTATATGAGGGCATGATCATCGGCGAGAACGCCCGCGCCGAGGATATGGATGTCAACCCGACAAAGGAGAAGAAACTCAGCAACGTGCGCTCCTCCACAGGCGAGGAGCTGGAACGGCTGGTGCCTCCGCAACTCATGAACTTGGAGCAGGCGCTGGAGTTCTGTCGCGTTGACGAGTGCATAGAAGTGACCCCGGAGGCGGTGCGCATGCGGAAGGTCGTGCTGTCGGCGGCGACGCGTGCCCGCGCCCGCGCACGCTCCAAACAGGCCTGAGAGGAGCCATTTCGGCAAGGGCCCACACAGCCGTTCCCATTTCGTGACCTACCGCGACCACCTTCGACACAAGTCGATCACGACCGCGGCGCTCGCCCGCGATTCACCAGCCGATCGGTGAAGATGTTCTCGTTGTCACTCTGAACTTCGGCCCTTCCCCACCGCAGAAACGACACAACTCGCAAGCTGGCGACAATTCGACTCTTTAGGTCAGCCCGGGGGGAGGCGAACTCACGCCCCACCTCTCTTGCCCGCGGGGGGCGCGAGCGGGAGGTGGGGCGTGAGGGGTCATTTACTGGCCTAAGCCTGATCGGCAGTGGTCTTGTTGGCCGGAGTGCTGCCGGTCTCGGAGGCCTCGTCTAAATTGCCTTCTTCGGAACTGCCGTCGTCGGAACTGCGGGGAGTGACTGGCTTGATGGTCTTGCTGGACCGGTCGCGTGTCGACTTCCGCACCTCATCGACCGCCAGCTTGCCCCGTCCAGCAAAGTCGCCGTAGGTGCTCGTTGCCTGAGCAAGCAGGTCATTGGCCTGCTTCTGCAGCTCGGCGATCCGGGCCTTGGTGGCCTCCGGCAAGTGCTTGAACTGCTCCGGCAGCGTGATCACAAACGTGCGCACATCTTCGGCGCCTGACTTGGCCTGTTGGCTCAGTTCCGGCCGCTTGCCCTGCAGTTCGTTCAGCCGCTTGCTGGCCTTCTGCTGCGTATCGGCGAGGGCACCCTTGAGCGCCTCGGCCAGCGCATCAGTCAGGCCGGCAACCGCGTACAGCGCGGCGTAGTCGGACTCAAGCGCCGACTTGCGGGCCTCGGGGGAAGCTTCCTTCTCTGACATCGCGTTCTCCTTCTCTGTTGGGTTCGACTTGATCATTTTGGGGGTTTGCTGCTGGTCGCGGCCTTCTCGTTCTCGTTGACGAATGATGTGTATACGTCGATCAGGACGCGCTTCTGCCGCTCACTGATCGCCATGTCCGCTAGCACGGCCATCTCCACCGACGTGGCCGGATGGTCTTCCGGATCCAAGATCCCAGCACGGACATACAGTGTCTCGGCGGACACGCGCAACGCCTTGGACAGCTGCAGCAGCACCTCCGCTGAGGGCTTGCGGAGCCCGCGCTCGATCTGACTCAGGTAGGGGTTGGAGATACCGGTCTGGTCGGCGAGCTGACGCAGCGACAGCTGCGCCGTCTTGCGCTGAGCGGCAATGAACTCACCGAGCGAGCCGAGCTGCTCGCCAAGCTTCTGGGTGCGGACTCTCGCCATGCCAACCAGTGTGCTTGCAATTGCAAGCATTTGCAAGCGGCTAGCTAGCGTTAGCGAGCGTCGGGTAGAGCGGGCGGCGCTGCTGTCTGGACGATCGAGCAGGCACGCCAGGTGATTGACCAGGAGCGAGCTTTGTATTGGTGGGCTGGCGCGCCTGCGAGGGAGGAAGACAGCAGCTTTCAGCGCCCGCTCGGGCGCGAGCGAACAAAGTTAGCGCCCCAACATGACAGCCTGCGGCACTGAAGCGGTGATCAGCGTCCCGTCGGGACGTCGATCGGCTGTCTTGGACGGGAACGGGCCTCGGATCCAGGACCCTTGGTCGGCCAAGGGAACACGCACCGGCATACCAGCCCACACCGTGAAGTACTCACTACGAACGGCCAGCTCGACGCTCTCGCCTTCGACGACTGTGAAGGCAATCTCCTGCCTCGTAAGATCCACCTTTACGCGAGTGCCACGGAGCGTGATCTGGAAGGTCAAACCGGCCCACGACTCAGGCAACCGGGGGTCGAACGTGATGGTCCCGTTGTAGTCGCGCATACCCCCGAACCCGTAGGCCAGAATGTTCCAGACGCCGCCGGTGGAAGCCACATGGACCCCATCGCTGGTGTTGCCGTGCAGATCGGCGAGGTCGACGAACAGCGCGTTGTAGAAGTAGCGCAGAGCGAGATCGCGGTAACCAACCTCGGCGGCGATGATCGATTGCACGATCCCGGACAACGTGGAATCGCCGGTGGTGATGGGGTCGTAGTACTCGAAGTTGTTCCGCTTCTGCTCCTTGCTGAAATGATCACCTTGTAGAAACAGGGCCAGCACCACATCTGCCTGCTTCAGCACCTGGAACCGGTAGATCACCAGCGGGTGATAGTGCAGCAGCAGCGGCCGTTTCTCCGCCGGCGTGTTCTTCAGATCCCAGACTTCCCGATCAAGGAAGTGCGCGTCCTGCGGGTTGATCCCGGTGACCTCGTCGTAGGGGATCGACATCGCTTCCGCACAGGCGGCCCACTCCTCGATCTCCTCGTCGGCGAGCTCGAGCCGCTCGACCACGCGCCGGTACGCCCGCGGGAGTTCTCGTTGCAGCTGGCGGAGCAACTCCGCTGCCTTGGCTAGGTTGAACCGGGCCATGACGTTGGTGAAGAGGTTGTCGTTGACGACCGTGGTGTACTCGTCGGGGCCCGTCACTCCGTGGATGTGGAAGCTGCGGTGGCCAGAACCGTTCTCCCGCCAGAAGCCGAGGTCAGCCCACAACCTCGCGGTCTCGACCAGAAGGTCCACGCCTTCGCGATTCATGAAGTCTTGATCACCGCTGGCGGCGACGTACTTGCAGAGGGCATAGGCGATGTCTGCGTCGATGTGATACTGCGCCGTGCCGGCCGCGTAGTAGGCCGATGCCTCCTCGCCGTTGACCGTACGCCAGGGGAAGAGCGCTCCATTTTGGGCAAGCTCTTCCGCACGGCGGCGAGCTGCACCGAGCATGTTGTAGCGGAAGCGCAGTTCGCTGCGGGCCATCTGCGGTGATGTGTAGGTGAGGAACGGAACCACGAAGATCTCGGTGTCCCAGAAGTAGTGCCCGCTGTAGCCAGTCCCGGTCACACCCTTGGCGGGCACTCCCGACTGCTCAGCGCGCGCCGTAGCCTGAGCGAGCTGGAACAGATTCCAGCGAATCGCCTGCTGCAACGCCGGCTGACCGTGCACGACGACATCGGCCCGCTCCCAGAACTTGTCCAGCCACTCGCGCTGGGCGGCGAATTCCGGTTCGACACCGTGCTCATGCACCCGATCAAGAGTGCGCCGGCAGCGATCAACAAGCTCGCGAGAAGGCACTCCGCGTGAGGTGTGGTAGGCAACAACCTTCGTGACCTTGATCGGCTGACCCGGCTTGGCCTGCACCCGGTACACCATCTTGCCGGTGTCCTCATCCGTGCTGGTAAAGGTGCGGTAGTCGTTGTCGGTGATGATCTGATGATCAACCCCGACGGAAAGGGTCATCTTGGAGTTGGCGCAACGGTAGCCGAGGATGATCCGCTGATCTTGCCACCAGTGGCTTTGCGGCTCGAGCACCCGAGCCTCGAAAGCCGCACCCTTGCGTGGATCGACCCCGCTGCCCATCGCCGCGGATCGTACGTGGTACTCGTCGCGGCCGTCTTGGCGATTCAGGGTCTGAGAGGAGATCACCACCGGGGCCTCGGCGTCCAGCATCGTAACTTCCATGGTCATGATCGCCAGGTGCCGCTGGGTAAAGGAGACCATGCGAGTCGAGGAGACCTTGACCCGCTTGCCGCCCGGGGTCCGCCAGACGATGTTGCGATGCAGCAAGCCGTCACGGAAGTCCAGCGAGCGCTCGTACGAATCAAGATCGGCTACCGATAGCAGCATCGGCTCGTCGTCGACGTACAGCTTGATCGTCTTGTTGTCCGGAACGTTGACAATCGTCTGGCCAACTCGAGCGAAGCCGAATGCCTCCTCGGCGTGCCGGATCGGCCACGTCTCGTGAAAGCCGTTGATGAAGGTTCCGTGGGCGTAGGTCTCCCGGCCCTCCTCGACATTTCCACGCATGCCCAGATAGCCGTTGCCAACCGCAAACAGCGACTCGGTCACACCAAGATCATCTGCGATGTACTCCGCCTCGGTGAACTTCCACTCATCGATCGGGAAGCGGTTGCGGTCGAGTGGGTCGGCCGCGCTGATCGGGTCGTCGGGACTGCGACGGGTCATCAGGCCACCAGCTCAGCAAGATCAGCAACAACGACATCGGCACCGGACTCGCTCAGCCGCTGCGCGCCGACACCACGATCGACCCCGATGACCATGCCGAAGCCGCCGGCATGGCCGGCCTGGACGCCAGAAACTGCGTCCTCGAGCACCACCGCACGCTCGACGGGTACGCCGAGTTGGTCCGCGGCGGCGATGAAGGTGTCAGGGGACGGCTTACCGCGTAGGCCGTTCTCAGCGGCGACATTGCCGTCGACAATGACGTCGAATCGTAGTCGCAAGTCGGCGGCCTCCAGCACCGCAGACGCATTGCGTGACGACGTCACGACGGCGACCTTCGTTCCGCGCTCTTCAAGATGATCAAGTAGCTGCACCGACCCGGCATAGGGCCGGACGCCCTCTTCGCGCAACAGCGCGGCAAAGAATTCGTTCTTGCGATTGGCGAGTCCGCACACGGTCTCGACCTGGGGACTGTCGCTGGGAACGCCCTCAGCCAGCTGAATGCTTCGCGAGGCGAGGAACGCGCGGATGCCGTCGTAGCGTGGCTTGCCGTCGATGTAGTTGAAGTAGTCGCTTTCGACGTAGGGCTGGTCGATGCCCCGCTTGATGAGGAAGTCGACAAAGAGCTGCTGCCACGCCCGCATGTGCACCTCAGCAGTCGGGGTCAGCACGCCGTCCAGGTCGAACAGGGCGGCGTCGTACTCATGCCAGTTCACACCATGAAGATTAGAGCGTGGGGAGCCCCGTTGCGGAATAACGCAGAAGTGCGTTCGCCCACCGCAGAACGTAGGCTCTCCGCAGGTGATCAAAGCGTAGTGTCGGGTCGTGGCCAGCCCTTTCGAATCGGATCCGGTGCTCGTCGAGGTTGTGCGCAACGGCTTCGTCGAAAGCGTGCATCGGGGGCGGGTGGCCATCACCAATCCAGACGGGAGTCTGGCCTCCTCGGTCGGCGCCGATTTCGCCCCGATGTATCCCCGTAGCGCCAACAAACCGCTTCAGGCGGTCGGCATGTTGCGGGCCGGTCTTGATCTTGATGGCGAGTTGCTGGCGCTGGTCTGTGCGTCACACTCAGGCGAGTCCTTCCACCTGGAGGGCGTACGGCGCATCCTCGGCATGTCAGGGCTCGACGAGTCGGCGTTGCAGATGCCGGCGGACTGGCCTGTGGACGAGCAGGCCAGGGAGGACGCGATTCGGAGCGGCGTGGCAAAATCCTCGCTCGCGATGAACTGCTCGGGAAAGCATGCAGGAATGATCAGGACTGCTGTCGTGAACGGCTGGAGTATCGCCAGCTATCGCGATCCTGATCATCCGATGCAACTGGCGATCGTGCAAACCATTGATGACCTTGCTCATGAGCAGGCCGCTAACTTGGCGATCGACGGCTGCGGCGCCCCGCTGTATGCGATCTCGCTCTACGGCCTGGCGCGGGCATTTGGGCGTGTCGCCAGCGCCTCCGACGGTGCGGAGCATCGCGTCGCGACGGCGATCCGGAGCCACCCAGAGTATGTATCAGGCACCCGGCGTGACGAGCTCGAGCTGCACCGAGCGATTCCGGGTCTGATGGGGAAGGCGGGCGCTGAGTCGGTCTACGCGGTCGGGCTCGCCGACGGCCGCGGAGTGGCGATCAAGATCAGCGATGGCAATCCGCGCGCCCGTCCCGTCGCCATGGCCGGGGTACTCAAGCGGCTTGGATTTGATCATGAAACATTGGATGTCCAGGTCAGCACTCCGGTGCTGGGTGGCGGTGAGAGGGTCGGCGAGATCCGTCCGTGCAAGGAAACCCTGGCCGAACTCGGCGCCTGACCCAGGTTTCCGACGTAAGGGGGTCGCTGTAGCTGCCCCGATCTCGGCGCGCAGAGTTCAGTGTGCCGGGCGAACGTGGAGGCCGATCTCGGGATCGACCAACGGCTCTTGTGCTGCAGCGATGCCATCGACGATCAGTGGTGCCTCGACGGCTGTGCTGCGCTTGATCAGACCTAAGGCGATGGGCCCGAGCTCGAAGTGCCGGGCGGAACCGCCCACAAATCCCACGCCGCGGCCATCGAGCTGCAGCTCAGCCTTGGCCGCTGGCAGCGCATCCACGCTTCCGTCAAGGTGCAGGCGCACCAGCCGGCGCGGCGGTCGGCCGAGATTGTGAACTCGGGCGATTGTCTCCTGACCTCGGTAACAGCCTTTGTCCAAGTGGACGGCAGGGCCGAGCAGACCGATCTCGTTCGGGATGGTGCGGTGGTCGGTGTCGAGGCCGATCCTTGGCACGCCGGCAGCGATCCGATGGGCCTCGAGCGCCCACGTGCCAGCTCGTGGGCCGCGGCTCATGATGTCTCCGAGCCGATCACGCACCAGGAACAGCTCGCGACCACCGAGCGAGTCAGGGCCGACTCGCACAAGGTTATCGCCGGCCAGCTGTGCAGCGGACCACACGACCGCGTAATCATCGCTCCGGTCGCGCACCTCAACCCGCATCAAGAAACGCATCCCTTCGAGCCAGCTCACCAGCGCCGGGGCTGAGCCTGGTTCGGTGTGCGCCCAGAAGGTTTCGCCGTCATCCACGCCATACAGCACGTGTTCGATGTGGCCGTGCGGAGACAACACAAGCGTCGTTACACCACGCCCCGGCGCCAGCCCCTCGAGGTATTGCGTCGTCAGCGAATGCAGCCACGTCAGCCGGTCGGGCCCGGCGACGCTGATCACACCGCGGTGGGACAGGTCAACCAAGCCTTCGCCGCCGGTCAGCAGCCGCTGCTCGCGCATCGGGTCGCCGTAGTGCCACGGAACACCGACATCTGGCCCGGTCTCGGCCACCACAGCGGTCATGTCGCTTCAGCACTCCCGTCCCGACTTTTCTTCCCGTACGCCTGCCATGGTAGATAGGTCGCCACACAAGCCTGATGCGGGAAAGTTGATCAGACTCGGCGGAGTCTGCCCCACATGTGGGTCTGCAAACTGTGCCCGTGCGCAGCCTTGTCGAATGTCCACAGCAGGTCCCCGGCAACATTTCCGTACAGGCGCTGACCCGCGGCATACTCCTCAGCTGAGGCGGTCCGCACCACCGCGTCGGTCACCAGCTCGATCTTTGTTCCACTGACCGATCCGTACCACACCTCCGCGTACCCAGCTGGGTGGCACATCACGACTTCCAGACTGCCGTCGGGCTGCGGCCGCCAGAATCCGGTCTCCATGGCAAGTGGCCGGATGGCCATTCCGTGATCATCGACCTCGAACATCTGTGACAGGTAGTGCAGGTAGTTTCCGCCATTGTGGGCGAAGTCGATCTGCTGTCCGAACTCGAAGTCCTGAGTGCCCGGATAGGTTGCCTTGCCGCTGCCCTCCCAGCGACCGATCATCCAAGCGATGGGCGTCAGATCCGGGTGGAGGTCCGCTGAAAGCTCGAACGCCATCGGCTCAACCGCCGGAACGTGCGGCTGCCGAGCCCATAGCTCGGAAAATGAGCCGGATCAGCATGATCAGCAGCACTAGGCCGAGCGCGGCGACACCGCAGATCAGCAGTACCGCGAAAGTAAGGGACAGCGACATGGCTCGGAGTCTAGTGGGGCACCGTATCGTCGCCTTGGATCTCGCGCAGCCTGCGTTCCATGATCGTGCAGGCCGTCACGTAGGTCTTGTCCCCTGCCACCGGCCAGCTGTCGAGCGCCGCCCAAGCCTCGGAATAGCCCAATCGCTCGTAGAGCGCCCGGGCCCGGGGGTTGTCATGCTCAACCAGCATCCTGGCGATCGGCCGACCATGATCGATGATCTTCTGCTCCAACGCCGTGATCAGCTGAGTCCCGACCCCCAACGATTGGAACCGTTCATGCACCGCAAGCATCCAGATACTGCCAGCGTCCTCCGATGGCCGAAAGTCGACCCCACCCATCGCAATCAGCCGGCCGTTCGGCAGGGAGCCTACGAGCAACGCGACCTCTCCGGCGTACGCGACCTCGAGGGCCGCGGCCACAGCACGGATATGCTCTGCCCCGCCTGACCAGGTCAGATCGCCCAGGTCGGCCGCCTCAAGATCACGAAAACTAAACCGCAGGTCCATGGCTCACCACTGTGCCAGGTTACGGTGAGCAACATGCCTCGCTACATCATTGTTGGTGCAGGGGCGGTTGGCGCAGCCCTCGGCGGTCGACTCGGGCTTGTTGGACGCGACGTTGTACTGGTAGCCCGTGGCGACCATCTCGCAGCTCTGCGTGGGCATGGGCTCCGGTTGCGTACCCCCGACGAAGACGTGACCATCTCACTCCGGGCAATCAGCGGGCCTGAGGAGATCGAGCTCGATATTGACGACGTGCTGATCCTCGCAACCAAGACGCAGCAGGCCAACGCGGCTCTTGTGACCTGGACTGATGCCGCGGTGCATCAGAACGGTCAGGTGGTTGGCACGGCAGGCGGGCGCCTGCCGATCTTCATTGCGCTCAACGGGGTCGCGGCGGAAACCATCGCCCATCGGTATTTTCGGCTGGTCTATGGAGTGTGTGTCTGGATGCCAGTGGTGCATCTGCTGCCGGGAGAGGTGATCATTCGCAGCACTCCTCGCTCGGGGACGCTGCATGTCGGACGAGTGCCCGCGAACCATGACGATCAAGATCAGGCACTGCAGCAGGTTGCTTTAGATCTGGCGGCAGCGAACTTCGATGTCCCCCTCCCCGACGATGTGATGCTGTGGAAGTATCGCAAATTGATCAGCAACGTTGGCAACGTCTTCCAGGCACTGGTGGCCCGTAATGGAGATTGGCGCCCGCTGGTCACAGATGCCGAAGCCGAGGCACGCCGGGTGCTCGATGCGGCCGGAATCAGATACATCAGCGAGGCTGAGGAGGCCGCCGTGCGGGCCGCCGGCTTCATCATCAAGCCGGTACCTGGCGTTCCGGCGTCGGTCGGCGGATCAACCTGGCAATCTCTGCAGCGCGGCACGGGGAATATCGAAACGGACTATCTCAACGGTGAAATCGTGATGATTGCGCACCGGTTGGGCATCGAGGCGCCGATCAACCAGCGGCTGGCCATGCTGGCTCGGCGCGCGGCCGCTAGCGGTGCAAAGCCTGGGGACATGAGCGCCGAGCAGCTTGCCGACATTCTCCAGCAGTCGCCGACATCTCCCTTTGTGTGAAGGGGCTACGAGCGACTTAGTAGACCAGGGCCCGAGCATCGTCGGCGAGCGCTGCCTCAACGAAGCTCGCTGCGCCTTGGATTGTTGCCGACTCGATCAGGTCGGCCTCGGCCAGCTCACGCCGGGCGGCGCACTGGGTGCACACGATGATCGCGCCGCCGAGCCGGACAGTCTCCACCAGCTCCGCGACCGGCGTGGCGTACGGGAGCTCGAGATCGGGCTGCCGCCCCGGCACGGCGAACCACACCGCTTCGCCGGTCAGCCAGACCGATACCGACGCTCCGGCAGCAACGCCCATTGCCGCGACGGTCCATGCCTGGTTGGCACGCTCGGCTGCCTCGGCGCCGCAGGTGATCTTGATCAAGAGCGAGCGGGATGTCATTTCGGTGGACATGGCCGACATTGTGGCAGAGAGTGTCGCTGTGTTGATCACAAGATTCGCAGGGCAGGCACCTTGGGAGGCCAGATACGGCTACTCGCGCGTTGTCGTGGCTGGTGGTTGGGCTATCACAGCCGGCACTACGGCGACAGGACCAGATGGGGTGCTGCATCCCGGTGACCCGTACCGGCAGGCGCTGGCAGCTTTCACGATTGCGCTCGATGCTCTGACAGCAGCGGGTGTGGCACCGGAGCAGGTGGTGCGTACCCGGATGTATGTCACCGACATCACCTCGCAAGACGAGGTCGGGCGGGCGCACCAGGAAATGCTCGGGCACATTCGGCCTGTGGCAACCATGGTCGAGGTGGCGCGGCTCGCCGATCCTGCCCATCTGGTCGAGGTGGAAGTCGAGGCGTACGTCGGAAGCTGAGATATCGATCGCCCACGATGGAAGACTGATAGCCGTGATCGAGCGGTTCCACATCCAGTGTCGTGTCTCCTAAGTTCCTTTGCGGTTGGCGTCGTTCAGGTGCGTGCCTGTCGTCGCAAGGCGACGCGGGGCGTCGACACGCAAGGCCGACGAGGGAGGGATACCGGATCGTATGCCGACCGAGGAGAACGCCGCGAGGTGCGTGCCTGGGCGGTGCGAACCGTAAAGAGACTTAGGAGACACGACACTAACCATGCGTCTGGTGGTTCAGCGCGTGACCTCGGCACGGGTCGAGGTGGACGACGAGGTCGTGGGTGCAATTGACCGGCCCGGCCTGGTGATCTTGGTGGGAGTTACCCATGATGATCAGCCAGCGACTGCCGAACGGCTGGCCGAGAAGGTGTGGACACTCCGCATCCTTCATGGCGAGCGATCGTGTCAGGAAGAGAACGCGCCGATCCTGGTGGTCAGCCAGTTCACGCTGTACGCCGACACCCGCAAGGGCCGTCGTCCATCGTGGAGCGCGGCGGCACCGCGGGCTGTCAGCGAACCTCTGATCGAGGCCTTTGTTTCCTCATTGCGCCTCCGCGGCGCGGAGGTCAGGACCGGGGTATTCGGCGCCGACATGCGCGTCTCCTTGACCAATGACGGGCCGGTAACGCTCATCCTCGACTCGGCTGGCTAAGCAGAACCGCCAAAGACGACCTCAGAGATCAAGACGGCGTCGCGACCCCTGGCAGTCGATCCAGGCTCGGTGCTGGCCTCGATGGTGAGTGTGACATGGCCCCCCGACTGGGGCGGGATGCTCAACTTCTGCACGGTTTCCACTCCGTCGTCCAGCGACTGTTGAAACGAGGTGCCATTGGCAAAGGTCCAGGTCACCTTGGTGATCCGGCGATACTCGCCGTAGCGCTGGGTCCCGCTCGCCGGGTCTACCTTGGCGTACCCATTCACCAGACCGACCTGGGCGATAGTGGTTTCCGCCGGAAATCCGAACGTGACGACCTTGCCAACACCATTGCCGTTGCACCGCCACGCCGTGTTCATCTTCCCGTCAGACATCTGTTCGGGCACGTAGACGACCGGGGCACCGGCGCCATCGGTGCTCTGCGGCGCCTGACAGCCGACTGTCACCTGACTCGGCGTCAACGTCGCGACTTGTCCGGAGTGCGGCGCGTCAGAGGACGCAGCCTGCTGCGCGCTGGACTCCCCCGAACCGGGCGCTGATGTTCGCCATTCCGACTGCAGCAACAACGCCATCCCGGCAACCGCTCCGACTGTGAGACACAGCAAGATCACGACCATGATGATTGCGGGATTGCGGCCGCGTGGGGATGGGGGCGGGGGTGCTGGGACAGGCGGATAACTGGGGGGATACGAAGGATGCGCATCCAACGACAGCAGAAGTGTCCCCGGGTCGCCGCTTGCTACGCCGGAGGTGGAAGCGTCCTGGCGATAAAGCCACGCAAAGTCATCTCCGGCACGCTTGGACAAGTTTGGCGCCGGCTCGTTGTGCCGTGGTTGCGGCAGGGTGTCCGGGTCTTCTGTGAAAGAGTGCTGCCTCGACGTGGTCGGTTCTCCACCGTCGGGATCATCGGTCGGGCCAAATGCGGCCATGGGATGCAGCGGTTCGCCACCTGACACCGGAGACATAGACCCTCACCGTAACCCCGAGCCCGGCAGCTCGGGGACGTTTCGTGAAGGTGGCGACCTTGAGCTGCGAGCGACGATGAAGTCGGCGGATTCTCGATGTTCGCGCCGCCGATCTGCAGGAGGAGCTGGCGGGACAACGTTCTTCCGTTCCGTCAGCTCCGACGAAGACGGCGGCAACCCAGCGAACATCGCCGCGAGCGGAGCGAGCAATCAAACAGGGCGCGATTGCGCGAGCAGCTCACAAAGTTAGGCAGCTTCGATGTCGACGTCGATCTCTTTGACGATGCCGCGTGCGGCCACGACTTGGCTATCCACTGTCTTCGCGCCTGGTGCAAGGGTGCGCAGCGTCCAGTTGCCGTCAGCGGCGAAAAAGCGGAAGTGGCCCGTCGCCGATGTCGGGACCTCAGCGGTGAACTCGCCGCTCGAGTCGAGCAGCCGAACGTACGCTGCGGCAACAGGATTCCCGCCCCGCAGCACGCGGCCCTGAATCACGGCTTCCTTCGTGACATCAACACCGGCCAGACTGAGTCCACCCTTGGTTGCTGCGCACATGATGTTCTCCTTATGAGTTGACGCGGGAATCGCGTGAATGGTCAGGCCCCGAGTAGTCAGGCCCTGAATGGTCAGGCATTGCCGGGTTCGTCTCCGACGGCCACCGGCACACCGACCAGCGAGCCGTACTCGGTCCAAGAACCGTCGTAGTTCTTCACGTTCTGCTGTCCGAGGATCTGGTGCAGAACGAACCAGGTGTGCGCGCTGCGTTCCCCGATCCGGCAGTAGGCAATGATGTCTGTGTCCCAGTTCAGGCCCGCACCGCTGTAAAGCTCCTTGAGCTCGTCATCGGACCTGAAGGTGCCATCATCATTGGCTGCCTTGCTCCACGGCACGTTGACCGCGGTGGGAATGTGACCGCCGCGCTGGGCCTGCTCCTGCGGCAGGTGGGCTGGCGCAAGGAGGCGACCCGCGTATTCGTCAGGGCTGCGAACATCAATCAGGCTCTTGGTACCGATTGCGGCAACCACCTCGTCCCGGAAAGCCCGGATGTTCAGGTTGGGATCCGTCGCTGTGTAGCTCGTGGCTGGCCGGGTGACCGTTTCACTGCTCAGCTCACGCGCGTCCAGTTCCCACTTCTTGCGACCACCGTCGAGCAACAGGACCTTGTCGTGCCCATACAGCTTGAAGTACCAGTACGCGTACGCTGCGAACCAGTTGTTGTTGCCGCCGTAGAGCACGATGGTGTCGTCGGTGCTGATGCCTCGCTCGGACAACAGTTTCTCGAACTGTTCCTTGTTGATGAAGTCGCGGCGGACCGGATCCTGCAGGTCCTTTTTCCAGTCCAGCTTGATCGCGCCTGGGATGTGACCCCCGTCGTAGGCGGTGGTGTCTTCATCGACCTCGACAAGAACGAGGTTGTCATCGCCAGCATGCTCAGCGACCCAGTCAGCGTCGACGAGTACTTCTTGCCTGCTCATGTTGTGTCTTCTCCTGATGTGTTGTTGGCTCGGCAGCCGAGGGTGAGTACGGATGGCCGTACGGGGAGGAAGCGGGAAGAGGGCATCCGCGATCACGAGCCCGAAGGGTCAGACTCGAGACGACGAGAGCGCGCCTCTACATTCGCCGAAGCTGACACAAGGACGAGCGCATCCGGCCGTGGTCTACAGCACGCCGGCGGGTGAGCGACAGCGCCCACGCGTTCGTCGATGTCACGAGGAGAAGACTAGAGGTGGAGTCTCGCTCCTCCTAACACTCATCTCGAATTACGAGACTGCGTTCCAAATCTTGGACAGATCGTGTCTGAGGAGGGGTCCGGGCGCAGTCCGTCATGTTTTCGTTATCGTGCCCATTGCCACATGGGCGAGTTGTAATGCCTCCTCGTAGGCGAGCATTTCGCTCGATCGCTAAGTCGACCGAACTATCTATCTACCACCTGCGAAAGGCGGCAAAATCTCCACTCGTACAGGGGCCCTGAGCGGCCTTTCGAGATCTGCTGGATGAGCCGTCAGTCCGTCAATCAGCACCGAACTCGCCTTGATGACCTTGTCGAAATGCGGATCAGACCGCTCATCGCTGGCAAATCGTAGGGCTTCAGCAACGGATCGGGCCTCGATTTGCTCCTCGGCGACGCCAGCAGCGGCCTTTGCCCCTGCCCAGTAATGAAGGGAAACGGGCACCATTGCGTTAGTCTCAAGCATGCTTTCAGGCCATTTCTCGAGGTGGGCTGAAGGCTAGCAACGGCATCCCCCGAGGTGAGGAGACCGATATGGCCACCTTGCTGCTGCTCACCAACGATATGCGTTCGTCCGCGGAAATCCTGCCCGCGCTAGAGCTCCTCCCCCACCAAGTCAAAGTTGCCCAGGCCGAAGCCACTGCGCTGCTGGATGCGCCTGCCGCGGATGTGATCTTGCTCGATGCCCGGCGGGACCTGGTCGGTGCGCGTTCACTGTGCCGGCTCATGGAAACGACCGGCAAGGAAGCCCCCCTCCTCGTCATCGCCAACGAGGGCGGGTTGCCCGCGCTCTCGGCGGACTGGGGATTCGACGACGTGCTGCTCGCGACCGCCGGGCCTGCCGAGGTCGACGTACGCCTCAGACTCGCCATGACGCCGACCATCGCAGCCAACGCTGACCCTCTGATCCAGTCGGGCAACATCGTGATCGACGAGGCCGGTTACAGCGCCAAGCTCAACGGGGTGCAGCTCGATCTCACCTACACCGAGTTCGAGCTACTGAAGTACCTCGCGCAACACCCTGGCCGCGTGTTCAGCCGCCAGCAACTCCTGAGCGACGTCTGGGGTTACGACTATTACGGCGGCACGCGCACTGTCGACGTGCACGTGCGGCGGCTGCGCGCCAAGCTCGGCCCCGAGTACGAGTCGGTCATTGGCACGGTGCGCAATGTGGGGTACCGATTCGTCACGCCAGTTGAGGAGTCGGCTCGACTCACCGGGTAATTCCGGTAGCTCCAAGAAGGTTGCGTCAGTCGTTGCGGTAGCGGGACCGCACGTTGAGACGCCGGAGATGTGCCGGGAGCGTACCCGGAGGGCCACTCGGACGCAGGAATTGCACGCCAGCAAGCACTTGGGCCGCAAGGACAAAGAACACGGTGACCGCCAGCAGAACAGCGGAGGCGGACGACCAGCCAGCTGCGGCGCTGCCAGCCATGCAGCTGAGAAGCGCGGCCAGGGCTGCCGCGTACGACGCCAGGTGTGCGATCCAGGAGAGCCGCTTTTCACCCTGCAGATCCTGTATCCGCTTGCCGAGCCAGGAGGCCATGGCCCGCCGCCAGACGGCGACCTGGATGACACAGACGGCCAGCATCAAAGCCGCCGAGACGAGCGCTCCGACTGCCCAAGCGAGTCCGGGCCCGGCACCGGCGAACGAGGGGAAGACGACGACCGCCGCGGTTGCGGCGAGGACCGCAACCACAGCACACGCTGCCCCGATCTGAGTCAATCGCAGGTGAGGCGCCATTCGAGCCGCGATGGCCGGTTGTGCGGTGGCCCCATATGCAGCGACCTGCATCGACGGGTCCTCACGGTCGCTCATGGAGGGCAGCATAAAACGGCTGCGAGCGTTCGTTTCGCGCGCCGCCGTGGTGAGGAGGAACGAGCGGACACGCTCTTCCGTCCGCGAGCGACGACGAATTAGGCGGCTGCCAAGCGCGAAACGCTGCGAGCGGAGCGAGCCATCAGACAAGGCAATCGCGCGCCGCCGCACGGAGGAGAAGCGAGCGGAGTGAGCAATCAAACACAGCGCGATGCGCGAGCCGCCAGCAAATGGGGCTGCATTTCGCACGCTAGCGTGGGCGTATGTCCGAGCTGCTGACTATCGCGGTTGTAGCCGAGCTCACCGAAACGGAGATCAACAGCGTGCTGCAGTTGGTGGCCGATGCCGAGCCCGTCGACCAGATGCGTGCTCTCAATGAGGCTGCACTGCTGCGGCTGCGGCGTCCGCATCCCACGACCCAGCATCTCCTGGTCAGTGAGGGTGAGGATCTGGTGGGCTATGCCCAATTGGAGTCAGGGGCCCAACTGGAATCGGCAACCGAGTGGAGCGCTGGTCAGCTCTTGGTCTCAGCTGACCATCGGCGACGGGGTATCGGCACTCTGCTGCTGGAGCGCCTGATCGCTGAGTCGAGCAGTCCACTGCGAGTCTGGGTGATGGGTGATACTCCTGCGGCGCGGGCTCTTGCTACGACTGCCGGGATGATCCGCCAGCGCGAGCTGCTGATCATGGAACGCGAGCTCGATGAAGAGATGCCGGAACCGGCGATCCCAGCCGGCGTACAGATCCGAACCTTCGTACCCGGCCGGGACGAGCAGCAGTGGTTGCGGGTCAACGCGGCAGCATTCGCCCATCACCCCGAGCAGGCGCTGATCGACGGGGACGACCTCGCGGATCGGATGGCCGAGCCATGGTTCGACCCAAAGGGTTTCTTCGTCGCGACGATCGAGGACACCATGGTCGGCTTCCATTGGACCAAGCAGCACCAAGATCAGCTGGGGGAGGTCTACGTGCTCGGCGTCACTCCGTCGGCGGCCGGGCGTGGACTCGGCAAGGCGCTACTGGTGACCGGGCTGCGCTACTTGCACGAGCGGGGATGCACCCGCGTGAGGTTGTATGTGGAGGCAGACCACCGGGCTGCAATCGAGCTATATCTGAACTATGGATTCGCCACAGTCAGCCGTGATGTGATGTACGCGCAGGCTTGAGCCTTCGTCCGATCCGCGTGGACACGATAGAGATCACGTAAGTCAGGAGAACGAAATGGAAGCAGTCGAAGTGTCAACCGTAATGGACGACCTGCTTCCCGTCCCAGCACCTGACCTGCCGCCTGATCGCTTCCTAGATCGCGAGCTGTCCTGGCTCGCCTTCAACAACCGAGTCCTCGATTTGGCTAAGGACACCAAGCGAGTTCCGCTGTTGGAACGAGCGAAATTCCTGGCGATCTTCTCCTCCAATTTGGACGAGTTCTATATGGTCCGGGTCGCCGGGCTGAAGCGCCGCATTGCAGCGGGTGTTGCAGTCCCAACGGTGAGCGGAATGATGCCCCGGGAGGTGCACTCGGCGATCCTCAACCGGACTCGGGAGATGGTGACTGAGCAGGCACGAGTGTTCCAGGAGGATGTCCGGCCCGCACTGGCCAAGGAGGGCATTGAGATCCTTCGTTGGGATGAGCTCACCGCCACCGAGAAGGATCGGATGGACGGGTTGTTCGCCGAGCGCATCTTTCCCGTGCTCACTCCACTTGCCGTCGATCCATCACATCCCTTCCCATACATCTCCGGCTTGTCGATCAACCTCGCCGTGCTGGTCCGTAACCCGCAGACAGGCATTCGCCAGTTCGCCCGGGTCAAGGTGCCAACCATGCTTTCGCGCTTCATCCCGCTGGCCGAGGGCCGCTATGTCGCGCTGGAGGACGTGATTGCTCACCATCTCGATCAACTGTTCAGCGGCATGCAGGTGGTGGGGCATCACACATTCCGGGTAACCCGCAATGAGGACGTCGAGGTGGAGGAGGACGACGCCGAGAATCTGCTGCTTGCCTTGGAGAGGGAGATCCTTCGTCGCAAAGTCGGCCGGCCGCCAGTCCGGCTGGAGGTTGAGGACGACATTGACCCGAAGATGCTCGATCTGCTGCGCAGTGAGCTCGACATCAGCGAGCGGGAAGTCTTCCATCTACCGGGGCCGCTCGACCTGCGCGGCCTATTCTCCCTGGCCGACATCGATCGAGCAGAACTGAAATACCCGACCTTTCTTCCCTCCACCCACCCTCACCTTGCAGAGGTCGAAACGGCGAAGCCCGCCGATATGTTCGCCGCCCTGAAGCAGCGCGATGTATTGCTGCACCATCCGTACGACTCGTTCGCGACGAGTGTGCAGCGCTTCATTGAGCAAGCGGCCGATGATCCGCATGTCCTGGCGATCAAACAGACTCTCTACCGCACATCCGGCGACTCCCCCATCATTGACGCCTTGATTGAGGCGGCCGAGGCCGGCAAGCAGGTATTGGCCCTGGTGGAAATCAAGGCGCGATTTGACGAGCAGGCCAACATCGCGTGGGCGCGGCGGCTCGAGCAGCATGGTTGCCACGTGGTCTATGGACTGCTTGGCCTGAAGACCCATTGCAAGCTTTCGATGGTGGTGCGTGACGAGCCGGACGGCCTCCACCGCTACGCCCACATCGGTACCGGGAACTACAATCCCAAGACGGCTCGACTGTATGAGGACATGGGGCTGCTCACCGCCAATCCCATCGTCACCGATGACATCGGCCGACTGTTCAACCATCTTTCGGGAATGGCCCAGGAAATCCAGTACAAGCGGCTGCTTGTCGCTCCGCACGGAATCCGCACCGGGCTGATCGACCGGATCAACCACGAGATCGCCAATCACAGGGACGGCAAGCCGGCAGGCATCAAGATCAAAGTCAACTCGATCGTGGACGAGGCTACTTCCGACGCGCTTTACCGTGCCTCGCAGGCCGGCGTTTCGGTGGAGCTGTGGGTGCGCGGCACCTGCACGATCCGCCCAGGTGTGCCGGGTCTCAGCGAGAACATCCGGGTGCGCAGCATCCTCGGCCGTTTCCTGGAGCACAGCCGACTCTTCTGGTTCGCCAACGACGGTTCGCCATCCGTCGGGATCGGCTCGGCGGACCTGATGCACCGCAACCTCGACCGCCGGGTGGAGGTGCTTGTCTCGATCACCAATCCAGCACACGTCGCTGAGATTCGGGAGCTCTTCGACATCGCATTCGACGAGAGCACGGCGTCCTGGCAGCTGCAGCCGGACGGTACCTGGATTCCGCACACCACCGACGCAGCAGGTGAGCCGCTGCGCGACATGCAGGACTACCTGATCAACACCTCGGGCCGCCGCCGCGCTGCTGCTGCTACGAAGTAGCCATTCCGTGTCCTCGGTGAGCCCCAGCCAGACCAGCAAAGACCCGGCGCCGCCGCCGCGCCGCCCGATCCTGGCAGGCGGAGCTGTCGTGACCAGAGATGACGAGCTGCGGGGCACCGAGGTGTTGATCATCCATCGGAAGCGCTATGACGACTGGACGTTGCCGAAAGGAAAGCTCGAAGTCGCCGAGTCCCTTCCCGCCTGTGCCGTGCGGGAGGTGCGAGAGGAGACAGCCGTCACAATCCGGCTCAGCGCGCCGCTGGATTCCATCAGCTATGAGGCCGGCAACGCCGGACTGAAGAAGGTCAGTTATTGGGGCGGCGTCACCTTGGACTCCGTACCCCGGACGCCGGACGCGGAGGTCGACGTAGTTTCCTGGCTGCCGGTCCGCGCCGCGCTCGGCCGACTCACCTACTCCCATGATCATTTCCTGGTACAGCAGCACTTGGCCCAGCCGCCCACGACTCCGCTGATCATCGTGCGGCACGCCAAGGCGATGGATCGCCAGGACTGGTCACGAAGAGGACGCGGCCCGGCCCATCAATTCCCGTGGTCGGCGCCAGGTCACGATGCTAATGCCGATGCTGGCGTCATACGGAGTGACCAAACTGGTCAGTTCAACCTCGACACGCTGCGTGGCGACCGTGCTGCCGTACGCGGATGAGAACGAGCTGACCCTTGAAACGCACAGCCTGCTGAGCGAGGAGGAAGGCCAGGACGATCCGAAAGCCGTCGGGATTCTGATGCGCAAGATTCGGGCGACGACACTCGAGAGGGGCGAGCCAACTGCCGTATGTGTGCACCGGCCTGTCCTGCCGCACATTCTCGACGCGCTTGATATTGCGTCGACCAGTTTGGTAACTGCAGAGTTCCTGGTCGCGCACCTGACGGCGGACGGTACGGTGCACGCGCTGGAACGGCACCGACCCCTGGCCTAGTGCCCTCAGGTTTCAGAACACTGTCCGTGATGTACCGCGCTGCTCAGGCATCCCGGGTCCGCAAGAGTTCACCTGACATTCATCACAGACCGGGTATCTCGACACCCAGCCCTCATATGTTCCTCGTGATCATGAACGAGCGAACCTGCTGTGCAAGCTGAGGCGGCGGTCGGAGCCCGAGCGGCAGTCCGCCTGCTCGCTATCGCGGACACCGACTCGTACCTGAAGTGGAGCGCGGCAACCCTGGAAGCGCTTCCCAGCTCGTGGCAGTCCACCCAGTTGATCATTGAGAACCCGGTGATGCCGTCGGCGGCTCAGATCGGGGCGGTGAGCAGCCGGCCGGTAGAGGTCCTGACGAATGCTGAGGTGGTACGCCGGATTCGCATCGAGTGCCCTGATGTGGTGCTGCTGGCATGTACTGGACCAGTGGTCGCCGCGCTGTCAGTGCAACGGGTGTTCTGGGGCCGCACTCGACCCGTGCTGGTCACCGGTCTGCCCGGAATCAGTGTGCCGGCGACCAGCCGGGCGGTAGCTTCGCGAGCCGCGTGCGATCTGTTCCTGCTGCACAGCAAGCGGGAAGTTGCCGAATTCGCCCAAATCGGCGCACGGCGGGCGCCACGGCTCATCTTCGGGTTGGCCCCACTGCCCTTCTTGCCTGCTCGTACGCCAGAGGCTGTCGCTCACGCCCAGCTTGGGCCGGATCTGGTGTTTGCTGCGCAGGCGAAGGTGCCCGTCGATCGGGCCCAGCGGGAACAGATCTTGCTGACACTGGCCGATGCCGGGTCTGCCGTGGTCAAGCTCCGGGCCTGGTCGGAGGAACAGCAGACCCACAATGAGACCTGGTCGTATCCCGACCTCATGGAGGAGCTGGTTGCTCAGCGCCGCGTGCCGGTGGACTCAGTCGCCTTTGTCGGTGGCTCCATGCAGGACGTACTGCGCACGTCACGAGGCTTCGTCACGGTCTCATCGACCGCTGCGCTCGAGGCCATGGCGATGAATCGCCCAACGTTGATCATCTCCGACTTCGGAGTCTCGGCGGAAATGATCAATCTCGTATTTGAAGAATCCGGTTGCCTGGGCACACTGGATGATCTTCGATCTGGCCGGCTCTGCCAACCCGATTTGCGGTGGCTTGAGGCCAACTACTTCCATCCCCCCGAGGAGAACAACTGGGTGGAGTTGCTCAACCAGCTGCTCCAGGCACGTGCTGCGGGCCACTTGCCTCCGCGGCCTCACCGGGGAGCCTTCCTGCAGGGGCGGGTACGACGGCGCCTACGCCTGATGATTCCCGCCGCGCTGTGGCCCCACCTTCGCCGGTTCCATCGTGCTGTCCGCACCAGTCCGTAGTCGACAGGGTCGCCCTTACTCTGCGCGTTTCCCCGCACGCGGTCAGGAATGAAGGCGACTCCGGCTGAATTGGGCCTCGTACCCGACCGTGTGCAGAGGAATGGCAAATGATTCCTGCCCGCCTCCAGAGCTGGTATCCGCGGGACGTCCGGCTCGCTCGCGGTAGTCGATGACCAGATCGCAGAGTTCCCGGACTGCTCCATGACCGCCTGGACGCGCCAACACCAGCCGTGCTGCCTGTCGAACCGCTGGATGAGCATCGGCAACCGCAACTGGCCAGCCGACAAGACCCATTGGCCCAAGATCATTTACGTCGTTGCCCAGATAGGCAGCACGGTTGGCTGGGATGCTGTGCGCCACCAGCCAGTCGCGCACCACAGGGCGCTTGTCCTCAATGCTGTGCAGCACCTCCACACCCAGCTTGGCCGCACGCGCCTGCACCACGGGGTTGATCTCCTTGGACACAATCAGCAGCGGTATCCCGACCGATCGCAGCTGCTCGACGCCGAGCCCATCCGCCCGGCTGACCTTCACTGACTCCTGACCGTCCTGTGCGATGGTGGCCAAGTTGTCCGTGTGCACTCCGTCGAAGTCGGTGATCACCGCATCGACATCGATCTGCTGAGGCGGCTCGATCACTTGGGCCAGCGCGCTTGCCAAGGTCAGATCATGCAGATGGTCGACATCGATCGCGGTCAGCTCCGGCACCTGAACGACCGCCGTGCGCCCGAAGAAGCGATGCCGGGCCGCCCGGAACCCGCCTGTTGACATGACATAGAACGCCCCCGTCTCGCGGAAGTCTGGCTCTCGATCCTGGCGTCGCGGTCGTACGGCAGCATCGTGGTTCTGCCCGGTCACCAGGCCGAAGCGACCTCCTGCTCGCCACAGGAACTCATAGGTTGCCACAGCCGAGAAGACTGAGTCGGCGTGGTTGTGAACGACCAGCTCTACGCCTCGATCGAGATCATCGGGTGCAATGAACGGGCTGGTGCACTGCACGAAGACCAGTACCTCCGGCTCCTCGTCGACCATGATCAGCTGGTCAAGAGCATGGAGCAACGCCGCTTCCGACGAAGCGGTGTCACTCGACAACTCGGCGGGCCGCATGATCACCGTTGCACCAGCGGCCTCAGCAGCCGCCGCGATCTCGGCATGGTCGGTACTGACGTAGACCTCCTCGACCAGCCGCGCAGCACGGCATGCGTCAATGGCGCGCTCAACCAGGCTGCGTCCGCCGACCCGCCGGAGGTTCTTGCCCGGTACTCCCTTGGAACCGCCTCGCGCCGGAATGATCGCGATAACTCGCGGATGTTTCATGTTGGTGTGTTCTCTCGATGGGCTGATCAGCCAGCCACAGCCGACAAGCTATAGCTGCGCTGCGCTGAGGCGGTGACGCGGCCGAGGAAGTCGTCGGCCTGCGGCGTAGTCGGGGGTTGGTACCACTCCTGCGCGATCTTGCAGACCACCACCTCCGCGTCCGTATCGGCCAGCACTGTCGGCAGTGTGTGCACCACTGTGGAAGGGAAGCTGACAATTGTGCTGCCGATAGGCCCGCGGCGGGCGACAATCTCAAGCGGCAGTGACGGGCGGACCACTTGGACACCCATCCGATCGATCAGGTCGAGCTTCCAGTCAGCTTCCTTGCGGTGCGCGAAGTAGCGGTCTGCCCCATAGCGCATGATCAAGTTCTCGACCCCGCGGAGGTAGGCGTCTGCTTTCACAACCCCGGACTCGACCAGCGATGTGCCGACCAGGTCGGCGGCGGGCTTGAGCTGAGGAGCCGGATACCGGGCGCGTACCCAAGAGAAGTCGTTGGCGATGGTCCGGACCCGCGGGATGTCTACTTGCATGCAGGTGAACAGCCGGAGCCGGCAACCGGAACCCGGGGATAGGCGGCGGCGTACATTGCCGGACATCTGGTCCCGCGCGAGTTTGGCAATCTGGCGACGCTGGCCAGGAGCTGCCCGCTGGTGCCAGCGTGAGAGGTGCTCCCCAGCCACCCATTGACGCGCGAACTCCAGCGTCGCAGTGCCGTCGTCGACGATGGTGACCTCAGAGACCTTCGTGACGCTGATCATCACCTGGATGACACCCGAGTAGGGATCGCCGACCACCAGCCGCCGTACGCCAGTCAGCTCGCCGGCCAGGGCTCGTACGCTGCGAGCAACAGACATTCCGCCCAGCCGTGGTTCATGCCAGGTGACCTTGTGGCCGACCTCGCGCGCGAGGGCGATCATGGACCGCAGCTGATTACGTGTGATGCCGGCGCTCGGTGCGAGCACTGCGATCTTCAATGCCGCTAGGTCAGCTTCGTGCTGCGCCAATTCGATCACGTTGAGCAGCTGCGCAGGACTTTCCACGAGAGCCAGCGCACTTCGCTCAGGTCCGGCGTAGAAGGTCACGACACCGCCACCAGATCAGCATGGTCGGCCATCTCACCGGGCACCCGGCGGAGCTTCTTCATCGCGGCTCGCTCGCCGTCGTAGATCCGTTTTACCCCGTCGCCCATGGCCTCGCTGATCACCCGTACGTCGCGCACCAACCGCGCAAGGCCCTGCGGCTCGACGGACGCGGCCTGGTCGGAGCCCCACATAGAGCGGTCAAGTGTGATGTGCCGTTCCACGAAGGTGGCGCCCATGGCCACGGCCGCCAACGTCGTCTGCAAGCCGGTCTCGTGTCCGGAATAGCCGATCGGGACGTTCGGAAACTCCTCCTGCAAGGTATTGATCATCTTGAGGTTGAGCTCGCTGGTGTGAGCCGGGTAGGTGCTGGTGGCGTGGCACAGGATGATGTTGTCGCTGCCGAGTACTTCAACAGCGTGGCGGATCTGACGCATCGTGGACATGCCCGTGGAAAGAATGATGGTCCGTCCAGTGGCACGTAACCGACGCAGCAGCTCGTCGTCGGTCAGGCACGCGGAGGCCACCTTGTGTGCCGGCACGTCGAACCCCTCCAGGAAGTCAACCGACTCGATGTCCCACGGCGACGCGAACCAGGCAATGCCGCGACGCTTCGCGTGCTCGTCGATGGCCGCATAGTCCTCGATGCCGAACTCCACGCGGTGCCTGTAGTCGATGTATCTCATCCGGCCCCAGGGGGTATCCCGCTCAATGTCCCACTGATCACGCGGCGTGCATATTTCCGGCGTTCGCTTCTGGAACTTGACCGCGTCGCAGCCGGCATCGGCTGCTTGGTCGATCAAGGCGATGGCATTGGCGAGGTCGCCGTTGTGGTTGATGCCAATTTCCCCAGTGATGTAGACCGGCTGGCCGGTCCCAACCAGGCGATCGCCCAGTCGCCGCGATGGGGTGTCCGGAAACCATGACTTGTTGCTCATGAATCCACCTCTCTGGCGGGCTGGTGGTGCGCCGCCCCCGAGTTCCTAACGATCACGACCGTAGGCAGCAGAGATGGCCAAGCGTGTGTCGGGATCTGAACAACAGGCAAACAGTCGACAACACGGGGCGCCTCGTTGTCTGGAGTTCACCGAGCGTTCCCCCGGCACTTACCGCGTGATCAACAAGCGCCGCAGCCGACTGCTTTATGGTCGAGAAGATGATCAGGTTGTCGGTCATCGTCCCGTTCCTCGACGTTGAGACCCTTGTCAGGCTGAAACCGGTTGCCATCGTTCACCCGTTGTTCACCTTCGCAGGCCCATCAGGACACGTGACCCGCGTACTTTCGCGCGCATCGGGAGGTCGCGCAGGAGCGAGCCTTCTCGAGCCAAGCCCGGCGTGCATTGTGCCTCCGGGTTCACCCAGGGGAATGACCCCCCGTCTGTGAAGGACACGCATGACGACCCAGACCTTTGCGGCGCGGCCGACGAACCGCCTCGTGAGCTCGCGAGCCAGCAAGCTCGCCGCGTTGGCTGCTCTGGCCACCCTCAGTCTCACTGCGTGCGGCTCCGACCCCACCAGCGCCGGCGAACCTGCCGGAGGAGCCGAGCCGGCAGTAGTGCCAATGCATCTGGCCTCGCCTGCCCCGCGGGCAAGCTTTCCGCTGAGGGCTCGAGCGCCCAAGCCAACGCCATCACCGAAGTCATCGCCAACTACAACGCCGAATGCGGCGACAAGGCGACAATCGAGTACAACCCGACTGGCTCAGGTGCCGGCATCAAGTCGTTCTACAACGGACTTGTCGACTTCGCCGGATCCGACTCGGTACTCAAGACCGAGGAGAAGGACGGCGTCGTCGAGGCTGATAAGGCCAAGGAACGCTGCCAGGGCAACCCGGCCTGGAACCTGCCGATGGTGGTCGGCCCGATCGCCTTCGCATACAACGTTGACGGCCTCGACAAACTCGTGCTGAACGCCGAGGTGCTGGCCGAGATCTTCAACGGCACCATCAAGACCTGGAATGACCCGAAGATCGCCAAGCTCAACTCCGGCGCCAAGCTGCCCGGCGAGAACATCACAGTGTTCTTCCGCTCCGACGAGTCCGGCACCACTGAGAACACCGCGAAGTTCCTCTCCAAGGCGGGCAACGGCGCTTGGAAGGATGAGCCATCCAAGGCTTGGACTGGCACCGGGGAGGGCAAGAACAAGTCCTCCGGTGTCGCGGAGGCCGTCGCCAACACGAAGAACTCCATCTCCTACATGGAGTGGAGCTACGCCAAGGACAACAACCTGAGCATGGCCCAGCTGGACAGCGGCAACGGCGCGGTCGAGCTGACAGGTGAGTCTGTCGGTAAGGCGGTGTCTGAGGCCACGGTCAAGGGCAGCGGCAACGACCTGAGCCTGGAACTGAAGTACGCCGATACCGCGGCCGGTGCCTACCCCGCACTGCTGGTGACCTACGAGATCGTCTGCAGCAAGGGTCTGGCGGCGGACAAGACGGCGATCGTCAAGGACTTCCTGACCTACTTCTCCTCGTCGAGACGAGCAGAGCAAGCTGGAGGAGCTCGGGTACGCCCCGCTGCCCAGCGAACTGCAGTCGAAGGTCCAGACGGCGGTCGCAGCGATCCAGTAGTCACCTCCCCCAGGGGCGGGTCATCGCGGCGACTGACACGCGGTGACCCGCCGTCACATTCACGGATCGGAGCAGGAAGACCCATGGCAATGCCCGATACGGATGCGACCGAGAGGGCCGAGCCTGAACCGCCCGCAGCGCAGGATCCGAGTCTGTCGCCGGCAGAGGGCCATGTGGAGCACATGCACTCCCCGGTCCCTACGGTCCTGCATCACCACCATGAGCCCGCTTCGGCGCCGATCGACCAAGTCGAGAAGGCGCCGCGAGGGGTCAAGCTGGCCAAGATCAGCCAGACCGGGGATCGGGTGTTCCGTGCGTTGGCGACCACTGCCGGCTTGGCCATCGTCTTGCTGGTGCTCTTCGTCGGCATCTTCCTGTTGGCTCTGGCACTACCCAGCCTGCAGGCCGACCAGGACAACTTCCTCACCTCGCGTAACTGGACAGTCAGCGGCAACGAGCTTCGCTTCGGGATCGCCGGACTGCTCTGGACCACCGTCTTGTCCTCGATCCTGGCCATGGCGATCGCTGTCCCGATCGCCGTCGGCGTGGCGCTCTGTCTGACCCAGTACTTGCACAAGCGAGCCTCCGGGCCGGTCTCCTTCGTGGTCGATCTTCTTGCCGCCGTACCGTCGATCATCTTCGGCCTGTGGGGCCTGACCGTTCTGGGACCGTTCTTGGCTCCCGGGGCCGAGTGGCTGATCAGCAAGATCGGCTGGATACCGCTATTCAGCGAGAGCATCGATCCCAAGGGGTCGGTGTTCGTCGCCGCTGTAGTGCTGGCGATCATGATCTTGCCCATCGTGACTGCCATCTCGCGCGATGTCTTCGCCCAGACCCCTCGCGACCACATCGAGGCCGCGCTTTCACTCGGCGCGACCCGCTGGGAGGTCATCCGCACCGCGGTGCTGCCCTATGGGCGATCGGGCGTGATCAGCGCGTCTATGCTCGGGCTCGGTCGTGCGCTCGGCGAGACCATCGCAGTCATGATCATCTTGTCGACGCCGGCACCGGGTAGCCCGTTCAGCCCTTCGATCTTCGCCGGTGGCGAGACCTTTGCCAGCAAGATCGCGAACAACGCTGCCGAGTTCGACAGTCCGTCCAAGACCGGGGCCTTCATTGCCGCGGGCCTGGTGCTCTTCGTGGTGACCTTCGCGGTGAACGCAATCGCCCGGATTATCGCCGATCGTGGAGGAGCGAAGTCATGAGCGCGACGACGACGCACCACCACCACTGACGCTCAGGTGACCTTTCGGCGCCCGAGCGGGGGACGCACGATCAAGAACGGCCTCGCCACGATCTATGTGTTCCTCGCCACGGCGCTCGCGATTATCCCGCTGGCCTGGGTGCTCTATACCGTGATCACCAAGGGCATCCGCCTCATCCTCAGCCAAGAATGGTGGCTGCAAAGCCAGCGCGGCATCACCCCGCGTCGGGAGGGCGGTGGCGCCTACCACGCAATCGTCGGCACTGTTGAGATGGCCTTGATCTGTGCTGCGATAGCGGTTCCGCTAGGTATCTTGGGCGCGATCTTTCTGATCGAGTACGCGAAGGGCACCAAGGTCGCGCGCGCCGTGAGCTTCATGGTTGACATCCTCAGCGGTATCCCCTCTATCGTCGCCGCGCTTTTCATCTACGCGCTGTTCATTACGATCTTCGGGTTCGGCCGCTCCGCCGTCGCGGTGTCGTTTGCCCTGGTGCTGCTCATGCTGCCGGTGGTACTCCGATCGACCGAGGAGATGCTCAAACTCGTGCCGAATGAACTGCGCGAGGCCGTCGTACGCGCTCGGTGTGCCGAAGTGGAAAACCATCGTGAGGGTGGTCATTCCAACCGCATTCGCCGGCATCATGACCGGGGTCATGCTTGGCCTGGCGCGTGTGATGGGCGAGACCGCGCCGCTGCTGATCTTGGTCTCGTACGCGGTCGGCATCAACTTCTCACCGACCAGCGACACCATGGGCGCGCTCCCAACGATGATCAACTCCGGGCGGGACCAAGCGCCGCAGCTGCCCGGCTACGAACGGGTGTGGGCCGCCGCCCTGACCCTGATCCTCATCTCGATGTTGCTCAATCTGCTGGCGCGCGCCA
Source organism: uncultured Actinomycetota bacterium (assembly GCA_963840505.1). Classification (GTDB taxonomy): domain Bacteria; phylum Actinomycetota; class Actinomycetes; order Propionibacteriales; family Propionibacteriaceae; genus Microlunatus. The sequence continues at coordinate 268,021 of CAWIZB010000016.1, read as the reverse complement.
TTGCCCGGGCCAGCAAGCTGAAGGAGAAATAACCATGGCCAGGCGAATCGACGTGCGGAACCTGGACGTCTACTACGGCGGCTTCCACGCGGTGGAGGACGTCTCGATGACGGTGGAGCCACGTACGGTGACGGCCTTCATCGGGCCATCAGGATGCGGAAAGTCCACGCTGCTGCGCACTTTGAACCGGATGCACGAGGTGATCCCGGGCGCCCATGTCAAGGGCAGCGTGCAGCTCGACGGCACCGAGCTGTACGGGCAGGGCGTCGATCCCGTAGCGGTGCGCCGAGTTGTCGGCATGGTGTTCCAGCGACCCAACCCGTTCCCGTCGATGTCGATCTACGACAATGTCGCCGCAGGCCTGCGGCTGAACGGAGTGAAGAACAAGAAGATCTTGGACGACTCCGTCGAACGCTCGCTGATCTCGGCCAATCTGTGGAACGAGGTCAAGGATCGCCTGGGGAAGGCGGGCATCGGACTCTCCGGCGGCCAGCAGCAGCGACTCTGCATCGCTCGGGCCATCGCCGTGGAGCCTCAGGTGATCCTGATGGACGAGCCGTGCTCCGCACTCGATCCGATCTCCACGCTTGCTATCGAGGACCTGATCGGCGAACTGAAAGAGCAGTACACCGTGGTGATCGTCACGCACAACATGCAACAGGCTGCCCGGGTCAGCGACCAGACCGCATTCTTCAACCTCGCCGCCCAAGGAAAACCGGGCAAGCTCATTGAGATTGGTTCGACCGAGAAGATCTTCTCAAACCCCGACGAGAAGGCGACCGAGGACTACATCACCGGAAGGTTCGGCTGAGGGCTTTCCGCATGCTGTGCGTCTGGTAACGACTGGCTTTGTCCACAAGGGGGCTACCCCTTCGGCACATAAACTCGCCCCGTGAGTGCGAACCCTGGGTGGTATCCCGATCCAGGCGGCGGACAAGGTCTCTTCCGGTACTGGGATGGCAAGGCCTGGTCGGCAGCAACCTCGCCCAATCCGAGCGCGCCCCCACCATCGCAAGGTCTCGTTGGTGGCGGGACGCCGCAGCAGGGCGGCGGCCAGCCATACGGACAGGGTGGACAGCCCGGGTACGGCCAAGCAAGCGGACAGCCGGCGTACGGCCAATCGCCCTACGGCCAGGACTACGGCAGCAGCGCGTATGCCAACTATCAGGAGTTAGACAAGAAGAAAACGCCGATCGGCTGGTGGATCGCCGGAGCCGCCTTGGTGATCGTCATTGTCGTCGTCGCCGTTTTGGCCATCCGTGCGGTGACCGGCGGCGACACAGGCACCACAGGTGGTGGGCCGGTAGGACAACCGTCACAGGACTTTTGTCCACCAGAGAACACTGCAAGCCCTGACGCCCCCGCTTCTCACCCGGCCGACGGACGCGTCCATGGAGGCCCGGTTTCCTATCCCCTGCTCGGCTCCCCGTGGGGGCCGCCGCAAGGCCCCCCAAACCCGGTACCGTTCGGAACCGACGTGCAGACCCAGATGGTTCTCGACCAGCTCAACTATGACGGCCAGGGCAACAATTGGGTCGCCTCAATCCTTGTTGGTGAATTGCAGGCCGGCGATGGGTTCTTCACCCCCGAGCAGGGCTCACAGATCGTTGTGAAATGCATTCTGGGCGCGTTCTATGGCAACCACCCCATCAACAGCAACGTGAAGGTGAACGAGAAAACCACCATCGACGGCCACGACGCCTGGCTGGTGGAATCCCAGCTCACCTTCGACATCCCAAACCTGGAGGCCAAAGGCGAGTACCTCATCGTGGCAATCGTCTCCGCCGGCAACCGGTCAGGTCTTTACTACGCCACGATCCCTGACACGCTTCCCGAACTCGTGCAGCCCGCTCGGGACACCCTGAAGCAGCTGCAGGTCGACGGCTAGAGGCCCTATCCCCTCAGCAGTCGGCATGCCGTGACTCTTTTCATGACCACTACGCGCGCTGCGCCATTCGTCACCCTCTTGCGAACGCTGGATCGGCGATGCGAGCCAGCATCTCCAACCCTGACCCAAGCGACCGAGGACTACATCACAGGAGGCTTCAGCTGAGGTTTTTCCGCATGCTGCGCGTCTGGTAACGACTAGCTTTGTCCGCATGGGGCTTCTCACTTCGGCACATAGACTCTGCCCGTGAGTGCGAACCCTGGGTGGTATCCCGATCCGGGCGGCGGACAAGGTCTCTTCCGGTACTGGGATGGCAAGGCCTGGTCGGCAGCAACCTCGCCCAATCCGAGCGCGCCTCCACCATCGCAAGGTCTCGTTGGTGCCGGGACGCCGCAGCAGGGCAGCCAGCCCTACGGACAGGGTGGACAGCCCGCCCAGGGCCAGAGTGCACAGCCCTACGGACAGGGTGGGCAGCCCGCGTACGGCCAGTCACCGTACGGTCAGGACTACGGCAGCAGCGCTTACGCGAACTATCAGGAGCTAGAGAAGAAGAAGTCACCGATCGGCTGGTGGATCGCCGGGGCCGCATTGGTGATCGTCATTATCGTCGTGGCCGTTCTTGCCATCCGTGCCGTGACCGGGGGCGATACCAGCACTACCGGCGGACCCGTAACGCAACCCTCGCAGGACGCCTGCCCGCCGCCAATTACTGCAAGCCCTGAGGCGACCGCCAGCCACCCGGCCGACGGACGCGTTCACGGCGGCCCGGTGTCCTACCCGCAGCTCGGTGCACCATGGGGCGCGCCGCAAGCTGAGAACCGGGTGCCGTTCGGCAGTGACGTGCTGAGCCAGCTCGTTCCGGTTGAGACAAACTATGACGGCAAGGGCGCCAACTGGGTCGCCTCAGTCCTCGTTGGTGAATTGCAGGCCGGCGACGGGTTCTTCACCCCAGAGCAGGGCTCTCAAATTGTCGTGAAGTGCATTCTCGGCAGTTTCTACGGCGACAATCCCGTCAACAGCGACGTGAAGGTGAACGAGAAGACCATCATCGATGGTCACGAGGCCTGGTTGGTGGAATCCCAGCTCACTTTCGACATCGCAGGGCTGGAGACCAAGGGCGAGCTGCTCATTGTGGCGATTGTGTCGGCTGGCAACCGGTCAGGTCTCTACTACGCCTCGATTCCCGACACTGTGCCGGAACTCGTCCAGCCTGCCCGGTATGCCCTGGAGCAGCTGCAGGTCGACGGCTAAAGAAACTCGCGTTTCGGCTGCGATTGCGCGAGCAGCCCTCAACAATGCGCTAGGCCGCGGCGCTCTTTCATCGCCACGACGCGTGTTGCGCTATTCATTACCCGCTTTGCGAACGCTGGGTTGTCGGAGGCCTCACGCGTGATCGCGTCGGCCATCGGGGTCGCCAGCCTCGCATCGCCGACTATCAGAAGGTCGCCTCCCGCGCGGATGAAGCGGCGCGCGCGCTCCTCTGGAGGGAGCACCCGCATCGCGGCGGCCGCAAGATCATCGGAGATCACCACACCTGAGAATCCGAGATCCTCCCGCAGCATTTCATCCATGATCACGTTCGAGAAGGCTGCTCGGTGATCGGCGTCGATCTTCCGGTAGGACGCCGAAGACACCATCACCATGTCGGCACCTGCGTCGACCCCCGCCCTGAAGCCAGCGAGAGCGGCATCATCTCGGGTTGTCTTGGTGTCGACGACTCGGCTGGCGTAGTCGGTGTTGCCGCGTACTCGCCCCAGCCCGGGGAAGTGCTTGACGGCTGTCGCCACCCCGGCGCGATCCATGCCCTCGGTGAATGCAGTCACTTTTGCGGCCACCCTCTTAGGCGATGAGCCATATCCGCGACGAAGTTGACCGATCGGCTGGTTGACCCAGGCCATCGACATGGGCACAACATCGGCCACCGGCGCCAAGTTGACGTTGATCCCGGCTTCCTTGAGCTGGCGGCCCCAGTAATACGCATTCCGGCGGAGTTCAGCATCGGACTGTTTAGCCTGGACGCGAGCCGACGGAATCGTCGCGAAACCGGAACCCTTGAGCCGCTGAACAAGTCCACCCTCTTGGTCGGCGGCGACGATCACCTTCGCGTCTTCGGGACTGCGCGTCGCCGCGCGTACGTCACTGACGACTCGTCGGACGGCGCCCGCTCCTGCTGTGGTGTTACCCAGCAGGATGACGCTGCCTGCCCGGGTCTCCTCGACGATCATCTTCTCCGACGCGCTGATCCCCCCTGAGCTAACACCGATCATCAGCAGCTGTCCCGTCCGCTCTGACAGACTCATCCTGGCGACGACCCGCGCGCAGCTTTCGTGCACTGTGAACGACTCCGTCGGGGTTGGCTTCTTGCTGTCCTTCGGGGAGGGTGTCCGCTTAGCAGAATTCGGGGCTGACCCGGAGCTCTCGACAACCGTCGGGGTAGCAGTGGGCCCCACGCCGCAGCCAGCGAACACGACAATTGTCGGGATCGCGCAGCCGAGGAGCCAGGCCCGCCGACCGCCTATCGCTGGACGCACAGCACCTCGATCCCCGTCAGTTCACCGCATGAGCCTGTTGGCGGCCCCAGCGGTCCGGACACTAGGGTTGTCGCATCCCGGTGCGGAGGCGACGCTGCATCCACACCGCATGCCCACACGGTCTGGAGGACAACCCCATGTCGAGCGTCACCAGCGTAAGCCCACGCACACTGGGCGACGTAATTCCTGGCGGCCTGGTCCGCAGCATCGCTCTCGTGATAGGCGGAGCCGTTTTCGTCGGTCTGACTGCTCAGGTCGCGATCCCCTTACCGTTTACGCCGGTTCCTCTCACGCTGCAGACCTTCTCCGTGTTGCTCGTTGGTGCTGCTTTGGGCAGTGTCCGCGGAGCAGCCTCCATGGCCCTATATCTGCTTGCCGGGGTGGCTGGCGTGCCGTGGTTCGCGAGCCAGCAGAGTGGCTGGGCCTTCGCCTCCTTCGGCTACATCGTGGGCTTCGTTGCGGCGGCGTGGCTGGTCGGGCGGCTTGCCGAGCGAGGCGCTGACCGCCGCGTGGTGCCAACTATTGGCATGATGGCGCTCGGGAACGCCGTTATCTACGTGTTCGGGGTGGCTGGCTTGATGCTGATCGCGGACATGTCCTTCGGTAGGGCGCTCACGCTCGGGGTATTGCCGTTCCTGATCGGCGATGTGATCAAGATTCTGCTGGCTGCTGTGCTGCTGCCCGGAACCTGGAAGCTGATCAACTCGCGCCGCAGCTCCTAGATCATCGGCATGGCGTTCTCGGCCGAAGTCCTCTCGGCAGGCCAGGGCGGCGGCCACGCGGTCGTGGTGCCTAAGGAGGTCGCGGCGATGTTTGGCTCCAAGCGGCCAACGGTTTTGGCGCATGTGAACGGTGTGGAGTATCGCTCCCGGCTGGCGGTCTATGGCGGTCAGAGCTATCTCGGACTGCGCAAAGACCTGCTTCGTCGGCTGGAGGTCGGAGCTGGCGATCTGGTTGAGGTCGAACTCGTGGAGGACCATGAGGAGCGAGTGGTGGTCGAGCCACCTGAGCTCACCGCGGCGCTCGGCGGAGAATCCAGCAGCCAAGGCCGCGTACGAGCAACTGCCCTACAGCCACCGCACCGAGTACGCGCGGTGGATTGACGAGGGGAAGAAGCCTGAGACCCGGGCTGATCGAGTAGCCAAGACAATCAAGCGGCTGACCGAGGCTCGCTGAAACCTGCGGAAACCTCCCGCTCGCTCGCTCCGTACGCTCCATACGCCATCAACCATGTGCTCGGTCGGAAACCTGGGCAGGTTCCTGACGGAGGGTGCGAGGCGCCGCAGGGCCCTAGTCGGTGAGGCCAATCAGGGCGTTCTCGACCACTTCGGTCATCGCGGGGTGGATCCAGTACTGGCCGCGGGCGACTTCGGGTGCGGGCTGCTCGAAGCTCATCGCTTGGATCAGCGGCTGGATCAGTGATGATGCCTGCGGCCCAATCACGTGGGCCCCGATGATGATCTTCGATTTCGAATCAGCGATGATCTTGACGAAATGATCTGCGTCCTCCATGGCCCAGCCGAATGCGGTCCCCCCGTAATCCTCGAGGGAAACGACATAGTCGATGCCCTGCTCCTCAGCATCTGCCTCTGTCAGGCCGACTGAAGCCACTTGTGGCATGGAGAACACAGCGTGGGGTACGAACCGTCGGTCGCTGGTGATCATCGAGTCGGGGTGAAGCAGGTTGTGCTGCACAACTCGAGCGTCCTTATTGGCGACGTGCTTGAGCTGTTGTTCGGAGCACACGTCACCCAGCGCAAAGACGCCCTCAGCCGTGGTCCGTTGGTAGTCGTCGACAACGATCAACCCGTCGTCGTCCACCTCGATCTCTCCGTGCGCCAGGTCGAGGGTGTCGCCATTCGGTGCGCGACCGGTGGCGATCAGCAGAGTCTCCGCCTCTAGGCTTTCTTGCTCCCCCTCTGTGCCGCTGACATGCACCCGTACCTGCCCGTCCGGCGTACTCTCGACCAGCTCGACGCTCGTTTCAAGACGGACATCCACTCGCCGACCGAGGAGCTCGGTGAAACGCTTCGCAACGTCAGCGTCCTCTCTCCGCAACAGCACCTCCGAGCGGCTCAACACAGTGACGGAGGTTCCGAACGCGGAGAAGATGTGAGCAAACTCGGCAGAGACATACCCTCCGCCGATGATGATCATGGATCGAGGCAGCTCCGGCAGCCTCATCACCGAATCCGAGGTGTGGAAGTCCACCGAGCTCAGCCCCGCGAGGTCCGGGACCACCGGACGGCTGCCGGCCGCGATCACCAACCGGTCGGCGGTGATCGTGTGGGCAGCCCCGACGTCCAGCTCCCGCGGCCCTACAAAGCGTGCACGCGCGTCAAAAACGGTCACATTGTCGCTTCGCTGCCGGTAGCCGCGGCCGTTTGCGGCCATGGGATCAACCCGACCGAAGATCCGATCACGAATTTCCCGCCACCGAACGCCCCGGAGATCCAGGTCAACCCCGAGCTTGGTCGCCTCCACTGTCGAGGCAGCAAGATCGGCCGGGTGAACGAACATCTTGCTCGGAATGCAGCCAACGTTAAGGCAGGTCCCCCCAAACGTGCCCATTTCGACCAAGGCCACCGTTAGGTGGTCAAACCTGTCGTCGATGATGGAGTTTCCAGATCCGGTGCCAATGATGCAGAGGTCAAAGTGACGCACCCCGCCATCGTGCCTCGTTACTGTCCGGTAGCGCTTGCCGTGGGCGAGAAAATCGGGCAACGATAAGGCGTGGCTGGCATAAGCCTCGGCGGCAGGCTGAGCCGTCATCGGCGGCACCGGATCCCCTATCTCGCGCTGGCGCGGCGCTCCAGCAACTACACGATGCATGCGTGGTACATCCGGGTGGTCGCCTTGGTCGTCATCGCCGGATTGTCCATTGGCAGTCGCAGCAGTCTGCTGGCGATCGCGCTCTGCCTCGCTGCCTCTCTTGGCAGTTTTCTCTTGTGGATCAACGAGCGGCACCTGCGACGCGGTACCCAGCCGCGCTTTTGGTTGTCGCAGGCCTACCTCCGGAACGTGATCAAGACCGATGGTCTACACCGTCTGAGCCTTGGCTCCTACTTCGAGATTCCGGAAGCCTTTGTGCTGATCGCGATCCCCTCATGGATAGCGATCGATGATCCGCTCTGGGCACGCCTGATCATGTTGGCGGCGGCCACGGTGTTCCTGATCACGACGTCCTTGCTGATCTTCAATGACCACACCTGGTTCAATCCGGACGAGCTGGACCCTCCAGCTTGGCACGAGATCTTCCGACGCCTGGCGGGGCCGATCACAGCGCTGCCTGTCTGTCTGATTGCACTGCCCGCCGATTGGGAACCCAACGGCTGGCTCGCAGCCCTGGCTATCTCGTTGATGCCTCTCGCGGTCGTCGGCTCGCGAATATCAGACACTGACCTGATCCTGAAGACGCTGCCCGATCTGGTTCAGGCGGAGTCGCACGCGGGACGCGAATTGGTGATCAGCGAGACGCACGGCGCGCTCTCAACCAACCTCAGGCTCATCGAGCAGCAGGCCCGTGAGATCCGCGATGTCTCCCCCTGCCTGTACGAACTTGCTGTCTCGGCAAACAGTCGGCTGCGGGAGACGCTTACCCTCGGTCAACTCGGCCGTGACAGCTCCACGAGCGTGCAGAATCTCGAGGCGCCGGTACTCACATTGGCGCGGGCCGTCGGAGCCAAAGCTCACATCGACATCAGTGTCGACACGCTATCCGCCGGCGATCGTGATCTTGCGCGGTTGGTGCTGAACGACCTGGTCGGCAATGCGCTGAATGCCGGAGCGGGCGCCATTCAGGTAGCTGTGGCGCCCGCCGGAGCGCAGGTTGCGATCTCAGTGACTGATGATGCTCCGCCTATGGCATCTGGGGTATGGAAGACTCCCGAAACAAGCTCGGCGCGTCTGGAGGCTCGTCTGAGAGGACTCGCCGGATCGCTGACCTCCGTACAGAACGGGGCCGGCAAGACTGTCACGGCCCGCTGGTTACCAGAAAGTGAGTGATCGAAGTTTGCAGATGATCAAGCTTCGACAGATGATCAGGTGCCTCGAGGTCGGCCGTCGATGAGCGGAGTTTTGCTCGTGGACGACGTGCCGGGCGAGCGTGCGAACTTTGAGCACGCGTTCGGGCCGGATCTCACGGTTGCCCCTTCAATCGACCAACTGAACGACCAGCTCCGCCGCGGTCTGACCTGGGACATCGCCTTCGTGGACTTCAACCTCAGCTCGCAGACCAGCACTGGCCTGACCGCCTTACTCCGCCTACACCACGGGCGTCCGGCCACCCAGATCGTCACCTATAGCCAGTTCACTGAGAGTGGTCGAACCCTCTACGCAGCCGCCGCCCATCAATGGTTCAAGGCGTCTGCGCTGATGGACAAGACGAAGAATGATCCTGGCACGTTGGTGCTCTATCGCGAGTCGATCTGCAACGGCATCAACCCGACGCCTGTGCCCTGGCAGCGGCGACTCCAGTGGGCTCCGCTGATCGATAACCTGCTGCCCGACGCATCGTGGGTGAGAGTCTGGCGGGCAATCCGCGACGCGGCCGGTGACATGGCGCTTGTCGCCGAGATGCTGCATGTCGATTCGAGCAGCTTGCGAGGCTTCAAAGACCGCGCAACCGAGGCCGCCATCCAGTTCAATGAAAAGTTCCACGACATCCCGCACCCGGGGCGTACCCGGAACAAGAAGGGCATCCTTGCGGCCTTCGCCGCCGAGCATCGCCATTTCCTGACCGCACCGGACCTTTCGACGGTGATGTCGCCAGGCACTCGGCGGCGCTGCTAGCCAGGACTTACCTTCCGTTCGCGCATAGCGCTTGAAGTCGGCATTCGCGGCAGCGACAGGTAATACTGGCGCTCAGCCGGATCGAAATGCTCGATCGCGTAGCGCAGCGCCGTACGGGGCATGGTTGCCACGTGGTGATCAAGAAAGCGACGCAGTTCGTCCGCATCGACCTTCTTGCCCGCCTCTCGGAGCGACCAGCCCACGGCCTTGTGGATCAGGTCATGACGGTCAGGCAACAGGATCTCGGCTAGCCGGTAAAGATCAGATGTTTCACCACGACGCAGGAAGCGCTGACTCCCGACCATCGCAATCCGGCGGTCCCACAGCAATGCCGACCGAGCCAGCTCGTAGAGCGGTGATCGGTCGCGGTCGAGCAGGTAGCCCCCAACGATCGGGCCACAGCTGATATCGACGAGATCCCAGTTGTTCACATGGCCGGTGTTGCCGAGATAGGTGTCATAGATCAGCCGCAGTTCGTCATCGTCGCCGCGCTTGACAATCTTCTTCGCCCGCTCGCTCATGACGATCAAGGTGATCAGTCGATGCTCGTGAATCGGGCTGCGTAGCATCGGAAGCCACTGATCGGGCTCGAAAGCCGAGTTGAGATAGGGCTTGGCCAGCTGGCGGAGTTCGCCAAGTTTGAGACCGAGGAAGATGTCCCCCTCTCCGTAGCTCCCGGGTGCCACCTTGAAATACCTGGAAAGTGCCCGTGCATTCTCCGGACTGGCGACAGCATCCATGGCCCGTACGAGGTCTTCCACGATCGCCACAATGCCATGAGCCACTGACGGTCGCCGCTCGTAGGCGATCGATATCCCACGCTGCGTGGGATGTTGACGCTGTGCATGGCGTGCATGCCGGGTACAGCGTGAGCAAGCTGGGTACAGGCTGATGTCTCAGATACCGGCGTAGGAATGTAGGCCCGAGACCAGCAGGTTGATGCCGACGAAGTTGAACCAAAACGACGCGAGGCCAATGATCGCGATGACGGCCGCCCTGCTGCCGCGCCAGCCAGCCGTTGAGCGGGCGTGCAGATAACACGCGTAGATCACCCAGGTGACCAGCGCCCAGGTCTCTTTGGGGTCCCAGCCCCAGTAGCGGCCCCACGCGTACTCGGCCCAGATTGCTCCCGCGACCACAGTGAAGGTCCACAGCGGGAACGCGAAAGCGTTGCAGCGGTAGGCGATCAAGTCGATCTTGCGCAAGTCCGGAAGCCGCCCGAGGTAGCCGCGAACCGTGCCCCGTTCCTCGGCGCGCTTCTTGATCAGATAGAAGATCGACATCAGGCCGCCGATGTTGAATGCAGCCCCTGAGATCGCCGCTGCCACAATGTGGATCAGGAACCAGACCGAGTGCAACGCCGGTACGAGCGGTGCCACCGCAACATAGAACACGGTTACCGCAAGACCGTTTCCAACGGCGGCGAGCATTGTGACGGGGAGTCCGAGCCAACGGAATCCGGCTCGCCAGACCAAGATCAAGTACACCCCCACGACAAAGACCATCGCCGTGATCGTGAACTCGAACATGTTGCCCCACGGTGCTCGTTGCGCGGCGAGCCCCCGCGTCAGCACACCGACAACGCTCAGCACGAAGCCGATCACGGTCAGCGCAACGCCAATGCGGCCGAATTGCTCGACCCGACGGCTGGCTGCCTGCTCGTGCCCTTCGACAGGCTCAGGGCGCATTTGGGCGGGCTCAGGGCGCATTCGGGAGGCTCGGGCGCAGTCGACTGCTCGGAGCAGTTCGGCTCAGGCGCCGCCTGAGCTTGTCGAAGGGCTCAGGGCGCATCTGCCCGTCGCTGCGTTCCACGGCCACAACATCCACCAACTCGCGGGTGGCAGGCTTGGCAGCGCCGGGACGCCGCGCCGCTGCCCATTCGGCCGTGTGCGCGAACATCGCTAGCGCGTAGACAACCACCGAGCTGACCAGGGCGAGGCTGGAGTAGTACTCGTAGCTCATCTCGCGCTCACATCCTCGGGCCTGCGGGACAGCTCACCGGCCAGCTCGGCGACATCCTCGCTGAGGCCGGCGCGAGCATCGGCACGGTCCAGGCCGCCGACCTCCACCACCCTACGGCCTGCCTCGCCGCCACGGACCCGAATCCAGACCCGGCGCGGACGGACGAACAGCGACAAGCACAAGCCGGTGACGGCAAACCCCAGCGCGATGAGAGAGATCGGTACGCCGGGCGTGGCACCGATCTGCACCTTGACCCAGCGAACCCATCCGTCCAACTGGATTGAGCCCTTGCCGTCCGGGAGGTTCACGCCATCTCCCACGCTGAGGCCGATCCGTACCGGCTGACCGTCGGCTTCCTTCAATTGCCTGAGGCCGGTTGTGTCGAGCGAGTAGACGTTCTCCGGCTTTCCGGTCTCCACCTTCGGCGGTCCGTGCCAGACGTTCACAAAGAGCGCAGGGTTCAGGGCATCCGGGAAGATCGACTGCGGTCCCTGGTCGTTGAGCACTGCGGTCGGGAAGAAGAACGCCTCGAAGGCGAGGCGCTCTGGTCGGGCGTCCGGAGCCTTGATGGCGCCGATCGAGCTGAAGTTGCCGTCCTGCGGCAGCAACACGACAGGGCCGGAGAAGGCGACGTTGCCCTCGGCATCCTTGATGGTGACCTTGGGGGCGTAGCCATGCCCGATCAGATGCACCGTCGTGTCACCGATGCGGAGCGGCTTGTTGACCTCGAGAATCTCTTGGCGCGGAGCTGCCCCGGGCCGCTCGGTTACCTCGACTCCCGCCCGGAACAGCCGGGCGGCCCCGCGCTGCACCGGTCCAGTCTCGAACTTCACGTCGAAGTCCTTCACGGTGACGCTGAAAGGCACCAGATCCGCCTCAGTGAACCGAGCGCCGGCCGAGAAGTCGTCGTATTGGGTGAGGTTGTTGGAGAAGCCCTGCCCGACGATCACCACGCTGGTGCCACGGAAACCGAAGAGCACGCCGATCGCCACCCCGATGAGAACGAAGACCAGGCTGATGTGGAACACCAGATTGCCGGCTTCGCGCAGGTAGCCACGTTCTGCTGCCACGCTGTCGTCGTGGACGTCAACGCGGTAGTGCCGCTGGCGCAACGCAGCGGCGGCACGGTCGAGAACGTCATGGTCGTTATCGGTGGTATCCGCGGTGGCATACGCCGGCAGCCGGGCGAGATTGCGCGGCGTCTTGGGCGGGCGGGCACGCAGTGCCCTGGCGTACACGCCGATCCTCGGGATGATGCAGCCCACCAGGGACACGAACAGCAGCAGGTAGATCGCGGAGAACCACGGCGAGCTGTAGACGTCGAAGAGGCTGAGCCGGTCGTAGATAGGCCCCAGCCTGGGATGTTCGTTGATGAAGTCGGTTACCCGGACCGGCGATACCCTGCGCTGCGGTACCAGCGAGCCGGGAATCGCGGCAAGCGCGAGCGCGAACAACAAGATCAGTGCCGTACGCATTGAGGTGAGCTGGGTCCACAGGTAGCGCAATCCACCGCGCCAACCCAACCTGGGCAGGTCGGGACCAGCCGCCTTGCTGGACTCGGCCGCCGGCTCGCGAGTCTTGACCGTCGTCACGTCAGATCACCGTCTCAAAGGTTGACGCCCACTGTCGCAGCATGGCAGTCAGCGTGTTCCAGGTGCCGGTGACAACGAGCAGCCCGACGATGATCATCAGGATGCCACCGATGCGCATGATCAGCTGCTGGCGTTCCCTGAGGAATGCGACCGCGCTGGCCATCTTGGTGAAGGCGAGTCCGGCGAGCACGAACGGTATGCCGAGCCCGAGTGCGTAGACAAAGCCGAGCAGTCCGCCGCGTACCGCCGTGCCCTCGTTGAAGCCAAGGTTGACCACCACGCCCAGAGTCGGTGACAGGCAGGGTGTCCAGCCGAGCGCGAACACCACACCGACCAGGGGTGCCGCAGCAACGCCGACCGCGGGAATGCGATGCAGCCGCAGGTCGCGTTGGCCGATCTTCAAGACACCCGCGAAGATCAGGCCGAGCATGATGATCACTACGCCGAGCACCCGGGTAATGACGTCCCGGTACTCCGCCAGCAAGCGTCCGGCGGAACCGGCGACGACTCCGGTTATGACGAAGACCACCGCGAAGCCCAGCACGAAAAGCGACGCACCGGCCAGCATCCGGCCACGGCGGGGCGATCCCTCGACAACTTCGGCGGCGCCCAACCCCGTCGCGTACGACAGATAGCCCGGCAGCAGTGGCACCACGCAGGGCGAGAAGAAGGACACCAGGCCGGCAAGCAGAGCCACCGGCAGCGCCAAGGCCATCGATCCGCCGACCGCGGTCTCCGCCCAGCTCGCCACGTCGAGAGGAGTCACTATTGACCATTCGCGACATCGTTGATCATGTCCACCAGGGTGATCTTGGAAACCTCACTCAGCACGCGGACGGCAAGTCGGCCCTCTCGATCGATGATCATGGTCGAGGGAATGGCGCTCGGCGGGAGTTCGCCGGCGAAGGCTAGCAGCACTTTCCCAGTGGGGTCGTAGATGCTGGGATAGGTGATCTTGAAGCTCCGAACGAATGCCTCAGCAGGGGCCGGGTCATAGTCCTTGCTGGTGATGCCAACGAACTGGGCGATTTCTTTGGTCTCGACACTCGCCGCCTGAAGATCGGGAGCTTCCTTCCGACAAGGCGGACACCAGGATCCCCAGACGTTGATCACCACAACCTTGCCGCGGTAGTCCTGGCTCGAGATTGTCTGGTTACTGCCGAGAGTGGGACCGGACACCGTTGGCAACTCTTTACGCTGCTCGGGCGCGATCCGGGTGAGGTTGCGCGGCACTGTGGGATAACCCACCTGGCCCGCACTCCGGGTCTGCTCATCTGCCCCAGTGCGAGCACAGGAGACCAAGATCAGCGTGGCGGCCAAAGCCGCAGCAATGCGGACCGCAGTATGCCGCAGCATCAGGCCCCTGCAACGAACTTCTTGGTCTGATGCGGACGGAGTAGCTCAGCAGCCGGCTCCAAGTAGCTGACCGACGTGACGCGCGCATCGATGTAGGTGAACGATGTGACGCTACCCAGCGTGCACTGGCGTTTCCGCGGGTCGTGGATCATCCGTCGGCCCTCAGCGTTGATGCGTGCCACCCAGATTGGGAGTTGATGGGTCACGATCACCGCCTCGTGGCCGAGGGCGGCATCGGCAGCCTCTTTCATCGCGGGGCGCATTCTGGTCAGGATCTCGGTGTATGCCTCACCCCAGCTCGGCTTGAACGGGTTTCGGAAGTAGAGCCAGTTCTTGGGGTGACGCAGCGCGCCATCAAAGGAAAGCCGCAGCCCCTCGAAATAGTTGGCCGCTTCGATCACCCGTTCGTCGATGACCACCGGCAGACCGAGTGTTTCGGCCAGTGGTGCGGCCGTCTCCTGTGCCCGCTCCAGCGGCGAGCTCACCAGATGCACGACGTCCCGCCCGCGGAGATGCTCGGCGACCCGCTCGGCCATCTCCCTGCCCAGCTCGGAGAGGTGATAGTCGGGCAGGCGCCCGTAGAGCAACCCCGCGGGGTTCTCCACCTCTCCGTGTCGTACGAGATGCACAATTGTCCGGTTCTGACCCATCCGGGCCCCCTCGTCCCGCTATCCCGAGGCGCTCGCGGCGGCTGCCGCGGCCGGCAGCGCGTCCACGATCCGATTCACGGCTCTATCATCGTGCGCAGCTGAAAGAAACCAAGCTTCGTACACGCTCGGCGGCAAGTAGACGCCTGAGCGAAGCATCGAATGGAAGAACGCGGCGTATGCCGCGGTGGACTGCTGTGTGGCGGTGGCGTAGTCCGGCACGGCGGTCACGCCCTCGGTTACGAAGAAAACGCTGAACAAGTTCCCGGCGTGCTGGATGACATGCGGCACACCAGCCGTATCCAGGGCCGCTTTCACCTCAGCCCGCAGTTGCGCCGCTGCGCGGTCGATCTGCTGCATAGATCTCATGAGTCGCCAGCCGCAGTGTCGCTAGTCCGGCCGCCGTGGCTATGGGGTTCCCGGAGAGCGTGCCGGCCTGGTAGACCGTGCCAACCGGCGCCAAGTTCTGCATGAGGTCGGCGCGGCCGCCGAACGCCGCCGCAGGGAAACCACCGCCCATCACCTTGCCGAAGGTCATCAGGTCCGGCCGTACCCCATCGAGGCCGAACTGTCCTGATCGGCTCACCCGGAAGCCGGTCATCACCTCGTCGGAGATGAACAAGGCGCCATGATCGCGGGCAATGCCGGCCAGGAAGGCGTTGAAGCCGATGCCATCTTTGATCCCGGGCGGAATAACGCCCATGTTGCCGGGGGCGGCCTCGGTGATCACCGCAGCGATCTCGCCGCCGAAGCTTGCGAAGGCCTCTCGAACGGCGTCCCGGTCGTTGTAGCCGAGCACGATGGTGTCTGCGATGGTCGCGTCTGTCACACCTGGAGTGCCAGGTATCGACAGGGTTGCTACCCCAGAGCCGGCGGCAGCGAGCAGCGCATCCACGTGTCCGTGGTAGCAGCCGGCAAACTTGATGATCTTGTTGCGCCCGGTCACACCTCGAGCCAGGCGCAGCACCGACATGGTGGCCTCGGTGCCAGAGTTGACCAGGCGGACCTGCTCGACAGGCATCCGATCAATGATCTCGGCAGCAAGATCGACTTCGGCTAGCGTTGGTGCGCCGTACGAGGTGCCGCGGCGAGCCGCGTCAGCCACAGCGCCGATGACCTCGGGATGGGCATGGCCCAACAGCATCGGACCCCAGGAACAGACCAGGTCGACCAGCTCGTTGCCGTCGATGTCGTAGAGGTACGCTCCGCTGGCGCTCGCGATGAACCGCGGCGTGCCGCCGACAGATCTGAACGCGCGAACCGGTGAGTTCACCCCGCCCGGCGTTACGGTCTTGGCCCGCTCGAAGGCAGCATCGCTGCGTACGGTGCTTGAAGCTGGCCGGACGGTCATTACAGGCGGCATCTCACGATCGGTGCTCCGGCGTGGCCGACCCAAGCCGTAGCGACTGCGCCCACTCCAGAGCCCAGTAGCTCAAGATCAGATCGGCACCAGCACGGCGGATCGAGGTGAGGGTTTCCTTGATCGCCGGCTCCCTGTTGATCCAACCGTTTGCCGCTGCCGCCTCGACCATCGCGTACTCGCCGGACACGTTGTACGCCGCCACCGGCAGGTCTACCGCCTCGCGGACCGCGCGTACCACATCCAGGTAACCGAGCGCCGGCTTCACCATCACTATGTCGGCGCCCTCGGCCACATCCAGCGCCACCTCCCGGAGCGCCTCGCGGATGTTGGCCGGATCCTGCTGATAGGTCCTGCGATTGCCGGTGAGCGAGGACGCGACAGCCTCGCGGAAGGGCCCGTAGAACGCCGAGGCGTACTTCACCGAATAGGCCAGGATCGACACATCCGAGGCTCCTGATGCGTCCAGGGCCTCCCGGATCGCTCCGACCTGGCCATCCATCATGCCGCTCGGTCCCACCACGTGCGATCCAACGGCTGCGTGCAGCGCCGCCATCTGGGCGTAGATCTCAACAGTCGCGTCATTGTCGACCGCGCCTGATGCGGTGAGCACGCCGCAGTGTCCGTGATCGGTGAACTCATCGAGGCAGACGTCCGACATGACCAGACACTCGTCGCCGACTTCCTCACGCACCGCCTTGATGGCGGCGGTCAAAACACCGTCCGGGTCGAGCGCACCAGAGCCGCGTGCGTCTTTGTGCAGGGGGATACCGAAGAGCATGACGCCCGCGAGGCCTGCATCCGCCGCTTCCACGGCGGCCTTGCGGAGCGTATCGAGGGTGTGCTGAACAACCCCGGGCATGGAGCTGATCGGGCGTGGCTCACGCAGACCTTCCGCCACGAACATGGGCAAGATCAATTGGCGCGGCTCGAGGCTGGTCTCGGCAACCATGGCCCGCATAGCGGGCGAGGTTCGTAGCCTCCGCGGTCTGTGCTTAATTGCTCGCTCCTTCAGAAAAGTGTGGGCAAATCGCAGGGTCCCGAGCGAGGAATCTGCAAGCTGCCCGCACTATTCTGCCAACACAACACGGAGCTGGGATCAGATTCTGCGGCGAGTGCCTGGACGCCGCTGTGACGGCTTCAGGACCGGCTCGCCGGCTTCCAGGAAGGCGTCGCGGCGTTGCGCCGCGAAACTGGCCAGCGCATCCGCCAGGTCCACAACCGACGGCTTCGCGGCGATGACGTCCACACGGAGGCCATGTTCCTCACAGGTGCGCGCCGTCGCCGGCCCAATCACCGCGATGATCGTTGAGGCATGCGGCTTCCCCGCGATGCCAACCAGATTGCGCACTGTCGATGAGGAGGTGAACACCACGGCGTCGAATTTGCCGGTCTTGATCGCCTCACGCACCGGTGCGGGTGGTGGAGTGGCCCGTACGGTGCGGTAGGCGGTGACGTCCTCGACCTCCCAGCCCAAGTCCTTCAAGCCTTCGGCCAGGGTCTCCGTGGCGATGTCGGCACGCGGTAGAAAGACCCGATTGATCGGGTCCAGCACGTCGTCGTACGGCGGGAACTCGGCCGCCAGGCCGGCGGCGGACTGCTCGCCTTCTGGCACAAGATCAGGTTCGATTCCCCAAGCCTGCAAAGAATTGGCGGTCACCTCACCAACGGCGGCAACTTTCAAACCGGAGAAAGCGCGAGCGTCCAGCCCGTACTCCTCGAACTTCTCCCGTACCGCCCTGACCGCATTGACCGAGGTGAACGCCACCCACTCATAGCGGCCCTCGACTAGCCCTCGGATCGCCTTGTCCATCTGCAGCGGACTGCGAGGAGGCTCGACTGAGATCGTGGGCACCTCTTCGCTGTGCGCTCCATAAGTGCGCAGGCGCGCCACCATCGGCGCCGCCTGGTCCTTGGTGCGCGGCACCAGCACCCGCCAGCCGAAGAGAGGCTTGGTCTCGTACCAACTCAGCTCGTGACGTTGCTCAGCGGCGGCCCCGATGATGACGTGCACCGGGTCGGAAGCCGGCGGCTTTGCCGACCGCACCGCAGCCACCAGCCCATCCAAGTTGGTCGTCAAAGTGATCTGTTCGGTGCTGCCTCCGTGCAGGGTGACGACCACATGATCATCTCCAGGCCGCCCGGCGGACTTCGCTGCCTCGACCAAACCACCGATCATCGAGACCACGGTGCTCACCACAATCGTCGCGGCGGAACCCCATTGAGCCGTTCCGTTCTTGCTGAACTTGCCGTCAATGACCGAAGCGAACTGCACCCCTCCAGCATGGATCAGATCGATGCCGGCATATTCCGGGACTGCGGTGAGGCTGGACACCCCCGGTACGACCTCGAAGTCGATGCCGCCTCGTACGCATGCTGCAGCCTCGTCGGCGACAGCGTTGTCCAAGAACGGGTCACCGCTGACGAGCCGCACCACCCGGGTACCAGTCGAGGCCTGCTTGAGCACGATCTTGGCGCGCGCGGAAGGGCTCAATGGCCTGCGAGCCTCGGTCAGGCCAAGCGTGAGCACCTCGGCACCCTCGGCCAGCGTGATGGCTGGATGAGCCAAGATCTCTTGCTGCCGATCATTGTCCAAGATCACCGAACTGGCGTCGGCCAGGGCCGCAATGGCGCCCAGCGTCAGCAGATCAGGGTCACCAGGTCCGGTGCCGACAAAGATCACGCGACCTTTGGCGATGGGTGCGGTTGGAGTGGCTGAGGTGGAGGTCCGGGGCCTACGAGCCGAGGATGTGCTCACTGACTTCTCGCGTTCTGTTGTTCAGCCCAGCCGCCTCTTGGCGGTGAGAGCTTCAGGTTGTTCAAACGTGTTGCTCCCGCAACTGCGCCAGCACCTCACCAGCGTGGGCGACCCCGAACTGCTCCGGATCGGTGGATGATCCGTGCGCCTCCAGCCGTAGGACTGAGCCTGCTTTGGTAGGTTCTGACAAGTTGCTCAGTAACGTTCTCCCAATTACCGCCCTCAGAGTCAAATCGAGACTTGTACCACGGACTGCTGTCACCACTGCATGGGCCCCCACCGGCGCGGTGCAGCCAGCTTCCAGCGCACCGAGAAAACCCCGCTCTACAAGGGATTCTGCCCGCGCAACCAAGTTGTCGAGAACCGCCAGCCGCTCCCGCAGCTCAATGCTGAGAGAACGATGAATTTCTAGAGCGAGGGCCCCTTGTCCGGGTGCTGGAATCATCACCTGATGATCAAGGATCTGTGCTGGGAGCTGCTTGACGACGATGCCTTCAGGGATCATGTCGATCTCTGGGAGTAGGCCGAGCCGCCGCAACCCAGCCGCGGCCAAGATCACCGCATCGACCTTCCCTTCTCGTGCCCGCTCGATTCGGGTCTCGACATTCCCGCGGATCGGGACGACCTCCAACTGCATGTCCCGGCCTGCAGCCCAGTCGATCATCTGCATCGCGCGCCGCGGAGCTCCGGTGCCAAGCCGGGTGCCGTCGAACAGATCATCGAGTCGCCGACCTACTAGAACATCTCGGGTGTCCTCACGCGCTGGAATCGCGATGATCTCCAGATCCTCGGCAGGCGTGGTCGGTAGGTCCTTGAGCGAGTGCACCGCGACATCAATCTCATCCCGGCGCAGGGCATCGCGTACCGCGCTGACGAAGACCCCGGTGCCGCCGATCTCGGTGAGCTGGCGCTGATCAAGATCACCGGTCGTCGTAATGCCCACGAAGGTTGTGTCGATGCCATCGGCCGCCAGGGCGGCGGCTACCTGGCTCGCCTGTGCACGGGCCAGCGCCGACTTACGTGCGCCGAGCCGGATGGGTCGGTTCAGGGGCGCTCCAGGCATCAGGTCCAACGAAGCATCAGTGTCGTGTCTCCTAAGTTCCTTTGCGGTTGGCGTCGTTCAGGTGCGTGGATCGCGACACTACGGACCGACCTCTGGTGACATCACAGCGGCGACGGTCTGCGGGTCGAGTGCGAAGAGCTCGCGTAGGGCGGCGGCGTAGTCCACGGCGTCGGGCCCCGCCGACAGCTCTTGTACTCGTACGGTCGGGGCGTGCAGCAGCTTGTCGACAATGCGTCGCATGCTCCGTTGGATCTGCTCCCGCTCATGATCATCAAGAAGCGGCAGTCGGGCGTCCAATCGGCGCAGTTCGCTGGCCACCACCTCCGAGGCCATCGAACGCAACGCGACGACAGTTGGCGCGACCTGGGCGGCACGGCGCAGGCCAAGGAAGTCGGCTACCTCTTCTCGAACCAGGGCGCGGGCATCCTCGATTTCCTGGGCACTGGCGGCATCTGGTGGTTCGGTGACGAGCCGATCCAGATTCACCAGACAAATGCCGTGTTCCACCACCTCTGGTGCTACGTCGGCCGGAAGAGCAAGATCAACGACACCGCGCACCGGGGTACCCGCTAGGTCGTCGACGCCAATGGTGAGGGTCCGGGCTCCTGTGCAGGTCACCAGGACATCGGTCTCTGCCAGCGCCTGGGCGAGCTCTGTGAGCGCGACTGCTTTGCCGCCGACCGCTTCGGCCAACCGCTCAGCGCGGGACAGTGTGCGGTTGGCGCAGATGACCGATGCACCGTCCGCCGCAGCGGTCCGTGCTGCCAGCCCAGCCATCGCGCCGGCCCCGACGACCAGGACCCGCTGGCCGTCTAGTCCACCACCCAGCTGGTCAGCCAGGAGCCCGTACGCGGCGCTGACCAGCGAATGACCGGCCGAGCCAATCCCGGTCTCGGTGTGAACCCGCTTGCCCACCCGGATCGCCTGCTGAAACAGGGAGTTGAGGACCGGGCCAACTGTCTGATGAGACTGACCAAGGGTCAGCGCGCCCTTGACCTGTCCGAGAATCTGGCTCTCACCGATCACCAGCGAGTCAAGACCGGACGCCACCGAGAACCCGTGGGCAACCGCACCCTCGTCGAAGAACACCGCACACAAGGCCCGCAGCTCACTGCCACGAAGGCCGGCAATATCGGCGAGGACCTGGGTCGCGTCGTCCAAAGCACCGTGAAACCGGGAGACGGACGCGTAGACCTCGGTGCGGTTGCAGGTGGACAGAACCACTGCCTCGTCGATGTGCTCGGATTCCACGAGCTGTTCCGCGAGCTTGGCTGAAGCGGCTGAATCCAGGGCCAGCTGACCCAGATGAGAGACCGAAGTGGACTTGTGGGAGACGCTGACCACCAGAATGCTCATGAACTCGCCCCTCTGCTCTCAGTCAAGATCTGAGTGCTGTCGACGGCCTTGCGTTGCTCGTGATAGGCCAGAATCTGCAGTTCCTGGCCAAGGTCGACTTTACGGACATTGACCCCATCGGGCACCACAAGCACCGTCGGCGCAAAGTTGAGGATGCTGGTGACACCCAGATACACAAGTCTGTCGGCGACAGCCTGGGCAGCCTCTGCCGGAGTCGCGATCACCGCTATCACCGCGCCCGTGTGAGCGACGACCTCCTCGAGTTCTGTCAGATCGGAGATCGCCAGATCATGAATCCGCTTGCCCACCAGCTCAGGCGAGGTATCGATCAAGCCGACAACGCGAAACCCATGCGAGTAGAAACCGGAGTAGTTGGCCAGGGCCGTGCCGAGGTTGCCGAGGCCGACGATGATCACAGGCCAGTCGTGCGCCGAGCCCACTACGCGGCCGATCTGGAGCCGCAGGTACTGCACGTCGTACCCAACTCCTCGCGTGCCGTACGAGCCCAGATACGAGAGGTCCTTGCGAAGCTGGGCAGAGTTCACCCCCGCGGCCTCGGCGAGCGCACCGCTGCTTATGGTCGCGATCTGCTGCTCGGTCAACTGGTTGAGTGCTCGAAGGTAGACAGGCAGCCGGGCAACGGTGGCGTCCGGGATTCCCTTGAGGGTTGCGACCGTTCGCCAATGTTGACCTGCCGCCGTACGCGACGGAGGGTCGGTCGGGAAGGTATGCGACACACAACTCCTGAATCAGCGCTCGGATCCGGTCCAAACAGCGCCACTCTAGGAGCTTTGTGAACAGGTGCACAATTCTTCTGGGAGCTGCTCACACTCCCGCGGACCGATCCCAACGCTCGCAGCTGGCCTAGACGTCGCGTTCCAGGCGACTCGTTTGCCATCACAGCCGTCAAGACGAACAGTGAGGACGAGTGCCCGGACTGGACTTACGGCGGCGACGATTCGATTGCTGCGAGATAGGCGTGGCCTCGGGGCGAGAGTCGGTAGCCGCGTTCCAGCGATTCGGTCAGCCCAAGCGCCTTGAGCCGGCGCACCCTGAGCTTGTACGCGCGACGCTCCTGACCGGCCTCCGCCGCGAGGTCGGTCGACACCACACCTGGCAGCCGTTGAATCTGCCGCAGTGTGCTGCGGGTCCAGGGCTGCTCAGCCGCGCGATCCATCCGATCAAGTCGCGCGCTCAAGGCCGTGACATCTGTCGGAGCGAGCTCGACTGAGCGCCGGAGGGCAACGCGCGGATCAGGTCCGGCCAAAACGATGCCAATTCGGTAGAGATCGCCGCGGCCCTTCCCGCTCGTCCACTTGACCAGCGCGGCGACCGAGTCGAAGCCTGCGTCAGCAGCGTCCTGGGCGGTCAGCTGCTCATCGTCGACGGCTGTGATCGAGGTGACCTCGACGATTCCGGCGGATGTGGTGAATCTCGCCCCGACCTTGGGTCGTACCACCTCCCAGCGTCGGTACGTGCAGTTCACCGTGCCCTCGGTGAGACCACGCAGTGTGGCAGCGCTGAACAACATTGCGCTCAGTGAGTCCGCAGCAGGGCAGCCTTGAGCCGTGCCGGATCCACCCGCCAGAAGTCGTGCTGTGCACCATCGACGAACGTCACAGGCACCTGCTCGGTGTAGCGCCGCTGCAGTTCCGGGTCACTGTCGACGTCAAGCACGGCATACGCCTCGCCGGTCTCCGCGCAGACAGCAGCCACTTGCGCGATCGCCTCGTCACACAGATGGCAGCCCTGCCGGGTCAGCACGACGACGCGCTCTGCCCTGGCGGCGAACGTGGTCATCGACGCAACGCCCCAGCCTCACTTGCCACTGACCGACTCCAGGCTGTGCCGTAGGACGCCTTTTCTAACCTTGCCGGTTATCCCTCTGGGAAGCTCCTCGACCAGCTGAACCAAGCCCGGACGCTTGAACCTCGCGAGCCGATCGGCGCAGTATTCGTTGACTGCCTCGACACTCAGGCCAGGTCCAGTGACAAACGCCACAACCTGCTCGCCGGTACGCCGGTAGGGCCGACCGACCACGGCCACCGACTCAACGCCGGGCAGCTCGGCGATCGCTTCCTCAACCTCGGCCGGGTAGACGTTGAAGCCATTGACAATGATCAGCTCACGGGCCCGGTCGACGAGGAACAACTCGCTGTCGAGCAGGTAGCCGACGTCTCCAGTGGGGAACCAGCCGAGCTCGCCTGGACCGCCACGACCGTCCGGCCAGTAGCCGGAGAACAGGTTGTCACCGCGGATCCAGATTTCGCCGGGCTCGGTCGGGTCGGTACCGTCACCGATCTTGACCTCGACGCCGGGAAGCGGGCGACCCACGTGACCGTGCCCGAGCAGTTCTCCGCCCAAGGTGGCCGAAACGCCCGGCGCCGCCTCGGTCAGTCCGTAGCCCTGATCGACTCTGAGCCCAGTCCGCGCGGTGAACTGCTCTCGAAGATCAACTGGCAGCGGCGCGGCACCGGACACGACGGTGCTGACAGACCCGAGGCTGGCAATGGCCTGCTCGTCCTCCAAGATTCGGGCGAGCACTGGGGGCGCCAACGGGACATTCGTGATGGCCTCGCCGGCCAGCACCTCGGCGAAGCCCTCGAATCCGTCCATGATCACCAACCGGGCACCTGCCTTCGCCCAACTCCCGAGCACCGCGTTCAGGCCGAACACGTGGAACAGTGGCAGCATCGCCAGCACCACGGACTCGCTGTCGAGGACCTCGAAGGACTCGACGCTGTCCAGGTGATTCAGCAGCGCGCGGTGGCTAAGCATCGCGGCCTTCGGCTCCCCTGAGGTGCCGGCCGTATAGAGCAGGACGGCCAGCGCTTCTGGATCCTTCGGCGAGCTCACCGGTTGGGCTGCCGCGTTGGACAACTCATCGAGCCCTCGAAGGGTGAGGTCTATCTGGTGCACACCCTCGAGCGGTTGGGCTGCAGCTGTGAACAGCACCCGTGCGCCAGAGTCGTTGATCATTGCGCGCAGTTCGGTGGCTGTGGACTGCGGATTGATCGGCACGGCGACGTAGCCGGCGCGCAGAGTGGCGAAGTAGGCCACGACAAATTCAATGCTGTTGGGACCGAGGATGGCGATTCGATGCCCCGCCACAAGTCCGTGCGCTGACAATCCGGCGGCGACGGCGTGGATCCGGCGGTCCAGCTCGGCCCAGGTCATGGTGCGCCGGACCGGCGTCGGCTGAACGAGCGCGACGGCCTCGGGCTGAGCCTCCGCTTGCCGAGTCACAAGATCGGCAAGGTTGGTGTCCAGTGGCCCGGTGCTGAGCAGTTGGACGGCTGTGTCCTGGTCGTTCACCCACCTGAGTCTGGCACGACGAGCAGCGGACCGGACACTATGGTGATGACGTGATCGGACCGGAGAGCGCGATGAGTAGATCGGAGGGCAAGCCCTCCGCGCACGTCGGCCATGTTGAGTCCTTGCCGGGCAGTGACGCGTCGGCAATTCCCGTCGACCACGACGATCCTCGTGCGGCAGCCGGGCCCCTGCACGAGCACCCGGACGATTTCAGCTCAAGCGGTAGCCACCAAGTTCCGCTGATCCATGAGGATCCAACGGCGGCGGCGTTCTTCGACCTCGACAACACGGTGATCCAGGGAGCCTCACTGTTTCATCTCGCCAAAGGTCTATATCGGCGCGGCTTCTTTCCGACGCGAGTGATCTTGAAGGGCCTATGGTTGCAGGTCTACTTCCGCCTGGTGGGGCGCGAGAAGGTGGGCCACATCGAGGATGCCCGCGGCGTGACATTGGGCTTTATTGAAGGGCACACCGTCACGGAACTGACCGAGATATCAAACGAGGTTTACGAGGAGTCGATCGCTCACCGCATCTGGCCAGGTACCAGGTCGCTTGCTCAGATGCATCTCGATGTTGGGCAGCAGGTCTGGCTAGTGACGGCAGCACCGGTGGAGGTGGCCGGCATCATCGCCGCTCGGCTGGGACTGACCGGCGCGCTGGGCACGACCGCCGAACACCTCGACGGTGTCTACACCGGGCGGCTCAAAGGCGATCTCCTCCATGGACCGGCCAAAGCCGACGCGATACGCGCGCTGGCACATGAGCACGGTTTCGATCTTGCCCACTGCTTCGCGTACTCAGACTCCTATAACGACCTCCCCATGCTGTCCCTTGTCGGCCACCCCTGCGCGATCAATCCCGACCGCAGGCTGCTGGCGCACGCCGAAGAACTGGACTGGCAGATTCAGGACTATCGGAGCGGGCGGAAGGCGGCACGTCTCGGGCTGTTTGGCGCTGGGGCGGCTGGTGCGACTGCCGGAGCAGTGGCGACGGGATTTGCCGTCAAGCGTGCCTTGAGGGGATAGTGCGCGCGCGGACCAGTGTCGTGTCTCCTAGGTTCCTTTGCGAACCGTAAAGAGACTTAGGAGACACGACACTAACTCTTCCGGCTCATCACGTAGAGCACAACTGTTGCTGCGGCAAGGTAGGCCGCATAGCCGAAGAATCCGAGTACGGCCAGGCCCTCGGCACGGCCGCTCCGGTTCGCGAACAGACCCATCAGGATGACAGCCACTGCGAGGAGGGCCAAGGCGGCGGCGCCGACGTACACGAAGCCACGGAGCTGCTCGAGATCAATCCGCCGCCCCTGATCGGCGCCGACTGTGGCGTCACTCGGCTCGTCTGCAGCGCGTGCTGGGCGGCGCAGTCTGACCACAATCACGGTGAAGCCGGCAAAGGCCAGCAAGATCACCGCCAGGGCCCAGAACACGTGGCACAGATTAGCTGTGCACCCCACTTTCCCTGCCTTGACAGCAGCCGACGGCGAGGGGTTCGGTTCGGCGTCTTAGAAGAAAGCGCTCCGCCGTTGCATGAGAAGTGCGTACAGGGTCTGCTGAATCGTCTCCCGCACTTGGTCGGTGATGTTGAACACGATCATGGGATCGTCGGCGGCGCCGGAACCGAGCTCGTCGGTGGTTATTTCCTCGCCGAACTGGATGATCCACTTGCTCGGCAGCGGGATCAGACCGAGCGGCCCTAGCCACGGAAACAGCGGCGTAATGGGGAAGTACGGCAGGCCGAGCATCCGGGCGAGCGCCGGCACCCTGGCGATCAGGGGGTAGATCTCCTCCGAGCCGACAATCGCCACGGGGATGATCGGCACCTGAGCCCGCAGGGCAGCCGAGACGAAGCCCCCACGGCCGAACCGCTGCAGCTTGTAGCGATCGGCGTACGGCTTGCCAAGGCCTTTGAATCCTTCAGGGAAGACTGCCACCAGCTGGTTGGATGCCAGCAGACGTTCAGCATCTTCCTGGCAGGCCAAGGTAGTGCCCGTTTTGCGAGCAAGATCATGAGAGAAGGCCGTCTTGAAGATCAAGTCTGCGCCCAGCATCCGGACATGGCGGCCAACCTCGTCATAGACCACCGTGTGCAAGATCATCCCGTCGATTGGCAACGTGCCTGCGTGGTTGGAAACCAACAGCGCTGAACCATCCATGGGAAGGTTCTCCGCCCCTCGAACCTCAACCCGGAACCAGGAGTCCGCGAGCCGGCGCAGCAGCGGCAAGTAGATCGTGGCAGTGAACTCGGGATCGAATCCGAACTCATCGACTGCATAGTCGCCACGAAGTCGCTGGCGCATGAAGGTCACGATCTCCTCCAGCGACTCATCCCAGTCGACCCCCACCGTCTCCGCCAGCGAAGCCAGGGCGTGCTGTGGATCGGCTACGAGGCTGCCCAGCTGGGTGATCGGAATTGACTTCAGGCTCCCCAGCGACCGAGAGCCCAGTCGAACCAACTCTCCCAGCAGAGCACCAAGCGTCGGGGTCGGAGGAACCTCCTCGGACTCGAAACCCTGGTCACCAGGAGTGGGCGCCTCTTGGGGCGTCGCCTCAGGTCCGGCACTGCCAGCACGCCCCCGCGGGCCGCGGCTGCCGAACGGGATGATCTCCGCCTCAGCCATCTCGCACCGCCGCAGTTTCGAGCACCCGGCGCACCGCCGCAAGGGCGCTGTCAACCCGCTCCGGGCTCAGCATCCCAACCTTGCTCACGCCGACGAACTCCTCCAGAGCTGCCAGGCTGGTGAACTTCGGGAGGAATCCTGCCTGGGAAGTGAATCGGGACGTGTCCATGGCACGACCATAGGTCAGCGCGTCGATCTGGTCGGCTGAGAAGTCCACCAGCCGCGCCTGGCGTACCAGCGTGGCAACCAAGGGCGCAGTGACCCTCGGGACGCCGAGGGTGGGCCGACCCATCTTGCGGAGCGCCTGATGGAGGGTGACGATATCGGGCGCCGCCACGTTGAAGGTTCCGGCTACGTCACGGCGAGTAACCAGCAGCAAGGCAGCAACGGCGTCGCTGGGATGCAGGAACTGCAGCCGCGCATCGAACCCCATGACTCGCGGCACGACTTGGAGCGATAGGTAGCGCGTGATGTGGCTGTCCACGCCCGCGCCCATGAGGTTCGCCAGCCGCAAAGTTGTCACGACAACATCGGGGCGGCGACGTGCGAGTCCACGAACGTAACTTTCGATCTCGACTGAGTCCTTGCCGAAACCCGACCGCGGCTGAGCGCGCGGCGACATGTCCTCGGTGAACCTAGCCGGATCTCGCGGAGATGCCCCGTACACCGATATCGAACTTTGCACGACCAGTTTCCGGAGGGTGTCTGCCCGTTGGCATGCGGCGAGCAGTTGCATCGTGCCGATGACATTGATCTCCTTCATGGAGGAGCGTCCACCGGCACTTCCCGGAGTGGCCACCACCGCAAGATGAACGACGGTGTCGACCCGACGCGCGGCGATCACCTTGGCAATCACGGGATTGCGGATGTCGGCGCGTACAAAATCGGCCGCACCCAGGTCGTGACGGGGCGGGATCACATCGAGCCCGACGACCTCGACGTCCTCCTCAGCGGCGAGCGAGCGGACGAACCGGGCCCCCAGGTCACGCGAGACTCCAGTGACGAGGACGACCCGTTTCGTGGCCATCATGGTCCAGCCGCGAGGCTACTTGCCCGCGCGACGGCGCTGGATCCGAGTGCGCTTGAGCAGTTTGCGATGCTTCTTCTTCGCCATCCGCTTGCGACGCTTCTTGATGACCGAACCCACTGTGTAACCCCTCGTTCCCGAGACGTCACTCCGGTCCCGGACCTGATCACTGCCGGCGCCTGTCGCCGGACAACTCTCGAATGCTACCGGGCGCCACTGATAGATGCGAGTCAGGAGGGCTTATGTGCCCTGAGCTTGTCGAAGGGCACCCCGCGGATTTCGACCAGCGCCGTCCTGAACTTGTCGAAGTGCTCAGCCCGCATAGCAGCCACAAGCGGCTCACCGCGAGACTAGTCTCGTGAGCAGCTACCTCGACGACTTCTCCCCTGGAAGTGGCCTCCGCAGCCGGCCGCGAGCCTGGCTGGCGAGCGACGCTCCGATGCTCAGCCTGAACGGTGATTGGAGGTTCCGGTGGTCGCCGGTGGCGCATGGCCTTGACGATGCAGCCGCCGATCCAGACTTCGACGACGCGGCGTGGGACACCATCCCAGTGCCGTCTCATTGGGTGCTGCCCGGCACCTCCGCGAAGGCTCAGCAGGGCAAGTATGGCCAGCCGATCTACACCAATGTGCAGTACCCGTTTCCGATCGATCCGCCGCATGTCCCCGACGACAACCCAACTGGTGATCATCGTCGGACCTTCGAGATGCCGGACTGGTCTTCGGAACGGGTGCTGCTTCGCTTCGCCGGTGTGGAGTCGGTCTATCGCGTCTGGTTGAACGGCAGCGAGGTCGGGGTTGGCAAGGGAAACCGACTGGTGCAGGAGTTCGACATCACGGATGTGGTTCAGCCAGGCCAGAACGTGATCTTGGTGCGGGTACACCAGTGGTCCTCGATGAGCTATATCGAGGACCAAGATCAATGGTGGCTGCCAGGGATCTTTCGCGAGGTCACGGTGCTGAGCCGTCCATCCGGCGCGGTGGATGACATCTGGTTGCGCACCCAATACGCGCCTGACGGCTCGGGATCGATTGATCCAGAAATCATCGCGTCGGAGTGGGCGTTCCCACTCGTGATCGAGATTGCCGAGCTGGGTGTCAGGCAGCGCTTCGCAGCGCCCAGCGAAGTCAGTGCGTTCTCGGTCGGCCAGGTTGAGCCGTGGAGTGCGGAGGTGCCCAGGCTCTACGGGGTGCGCGTCAGCTCCGCAGGCGAGACGCTCACGCTCCGGCTGGGTTTTCGGCGGGTTGAGATTCAGGGTGACATCTTCAGCGTCAACGGGACGCAGGTGATCTTCCGCGGCGTGAACCGGCATGAGATTCACCCCGTCCAGGGCCGGATGTTCGACGAGCAGTATGCGCGAGCCGGCATGATCATGATGAAGCGAGCGGGGATCAATGCCATCCGCACCAGCCACTATCCGCCGCATCCGCGCGTCCTTGATCTTGCTGACGAGCTCGGCTTCTGGGTGATCGATGAATGTGACTACGAAACACACGGCTTTGTGGCCTGTGACTGGCAGGGAAACCCGAGCGATGATCCGCGCTGGACGGAGGTCTGCCTGGACCGCATGGAACGTACCGTCGAGCGGGACAAGAACCACCCGTCAGTGATCATTTGGTCCCTCGGCAACGAGGCCGGAACCGGCAGAAACCTCGCTCAGATGGCCGACTGGGCGAGGAACCGCGATCCCGGGCGGCCGATTCACTACGAGGGTGACCACACCTGCGCCTACACCGACTTGTACTCGCGGATGTACCCGAACTACCTCGAGACCGAGGCGATTGGTGCAGAGAGCGGCTTCATCTCCTACCTCAACGAGCCCGCCGACGCCGAGCGAGTCCGCAGCAAGCCCTTTGTGATGTGCGAGTACGCCCATGCAATGGGCAACGGGCCAGGCGGCCTGAAGCTCTACGACGAACTGACCGAGCGCTATCCCCGGCTGCACGGCGGCTTCGTGTGGGAATGGCGTGATCATGGACTGTTGACACGTACCCCGGACGGCACCGAGTTCTACGGCTACGGCGGTGACTTCGGGGAGGTCGTGCACGACGGCAACTTCGTGATGGACGGCATGGTGCTTGCCGGACGGTACGCCGACGCCGAGCCTCGCCGAGTTCACCAGGGTGAACCAGCCGGTCGTCTTCGATCTCGAGGGCAGTCTGGTTACGGTCCGCAATCGCTACCACACCCTCTCCACCGAGCACCTGCGCTTCGTCGCGGTCAAAGAGGTGGACGGGCATGCCGTCGCCGAGGCGCCAGTCCAGGTCCCGGCGATTCAGCCTGGTCACCAGGAAGCCGTCGCGTTGCCTGATGAGCTGGTGATGCCCGGCGCCGGCGAGACCTGGCTCACGCTGAGAGCCGAGCTGGCCGTGCCCACGGTATGGGCCGATCCTGGCCATGAGGTGGCCGCGGGCCAGTTCGAGCTGACTGCGCCGGAGTCGATCTCCACGCTGCCGACCTGGCCGACGCCGCCACTCCTCAAGCCGTCGGAGCCGGTGATCACGCTCGGCTCCGCGCAGTTCGACGCCTACACCGGTCGGCTGCTCCGGCTCTACGGAATGAATGTCGACGGTCCCCGGCTCGAGCTTTGGCGTGGACCAACCGACAACGACCGGAGCAGCGCCCGAGGCTCCTTCGAGCTGAGCCGCCCGGAAGAGACAGACGGCGAAGGCGTACCCGGCCCATCATCGGAACAGCGCTGGCGGGATCGGGGCCTGGACCGGCTGGTGCACCGGCTGGATCAGATCAGTTGCGACCATGATCAACTTTTGGCGACGGTACGAGTATCGGCCGCGGGAAGCAACCGCTTCGTCGATGTGACCTATCACTGGCTGTTGACGGATGGTCTCGCGCTGCTTGTCAACGTCGTGCCGTCCCCAGGGTGGGACTGCACCTGGCCGCGAGTCGGCGTACGGTTCGACCTGCCGCCCGAGCTGCGGTATGCAAGCTGGTTCGGCACGGGCCCGAACGAGTCCTATCCCGATACTCGGCAGGCGGCACGGGTCGGCCGTTTCACAGCCGATATCGACGAGCTCAATGTCGCTTACTCCCGACCACAAGAGACCGGACATCGCGGCGAGCTGCGCTCGCTGGTGATCGCTGACGGAACGTCCGCAAGGTTGGGCGTCACTACCTGGCCGAACCGGAGCCACCATCGTCCTGGCTTCACACTGAGCGCGTACACACCGCAGCAGCTCGACCTAGCGCGACATCCGTACGAGCTGGTTCCCAGCGATCGTGTCTACCTGTTCGTCGATGACGCGGTCCACGGGATTGGCTCGCGCTCCTGTGGCGTGGATGTGTTGCCTGAGCACGCGCTTTGGCCAAGTCAGCGGCAGTTCGGGCTTCAGTTTCACCAGCCGTAGACGTCAGCCGGCGCTGAAGTACGCGTTCTCCAGGTAGGTATTGAGCGCCTTCTCGGTCACCCGAAAACTGCGGCCGAACTGCACAGCCTCGAGTTGGCCGGAATGAATCAGCCGATAGACCGACATCTTGGAGAGCCGGAGAATGGCGGCCACCTCAGCGACGGTCAGGAACTTGCCCGCCTGGAGATTGCTGGTGAGCGGAGTCACGCCCCCAGGCGCGGACTCTGCCGACTTCGATTCCTCGTTCATCCTGCGACTCTCAATCTGCACCCCTCCGCGCCGGCTTCCCCTCCGGCGTCGTAGGTACTGAAGTGAGAATAGTGGCAAACGATGCTGCTGGTACAGCAGATACACAGGAAAAATCAGTGACACGCCGCCGAGAGAGTTGACGACGGGCTGATTACCCAACTTAGCCACCTCGCGGTGCGCTTACAGGCTCGGATCGAGACCCAGCTCAGGAAACACTGCCCGTCGCGTTGCGAGAATCGCCTGATCGACGCGGCTCTGTGGCGTAACGCC
The DNA here is from genome assembly GCA_963840505.1 of uncultured Actinomycetota bacterium. GTDB lineage: Bacteria > Actinomycetota > Actinomycetes > Propionibacteriales > Propionibacteriaceae > Microlunatus. The sequence continues at coordinate 235,871 of CAWIZB010000016.1, read as the reverse complement.
CTCATGGAACGGACGGAAGCTGGCATCGGCACCATCAGACATGGTGAGCGGCGCCGACTCTCCTACTTCGGCCCGCCAGCTCTCAGGTACTAGGGTGCCCGGGTCGACCGGCTGACCGCTGACGATACCCAGCAGATGGGTCCAAGCCCGAGGCACCACATTGCGCACCGAGTACCCGCCGCCGCCAGTGCACATCCAGCGTCCCGCGCATAGTTCATCGGCCAGGCTCGCCAATGCCAGATAAGACGCGCGCTGCCCGTCCAGGGAAAGATTCAGGTCGGCCAGCGGATCTACTTTGTGCGAGTCGCAGCCGTGCTGGGTAACCAAGACCGTCGGCTTGTGCGCACGGAGGGCCAGTGGCACTACGGCGTGAAAGGCCCGAAGCCAGTCGGCATCGGTACTGCCGGGGGGCAGTGCGATGTTCACCGCAGTGCCCTCGGCTCCCTGCCCACCAATCTCGTTCGGAAACCCTGTGCCTGGGAACAGGTACACGGGCGTCTCGTGCAGGCTGATCGTCATTACCCGCGGGTCGTCGTAGAAGATCGCCTGTACGCCGTCGCCATGGTGGACGTCAACGTCTACATAGCCAACCCGTTCGCAGCCGTTGTCCAACAGCCAGCGGATGGCAAGGGCAACGTCGTTGTAGACACAGAAGCCGCTTGTATTGCTGGGCATGGCGTGATGCAAGCCCCCACTGATGTTGCAGGCGCGCTGCGCATCGCCAGTCCAGACCCTGCGAGCCGCTTCGACGCTTGCCATCGCAACCCGGGCTGCGATGTCGTGCATTCCAGGAAAGACCGGGTTGTCGCTCGTCCCGAGCCCATACCGCTGATTGGGCTCGCCGCGCTGCACGGCCGCGATGTAGTCCGGAGTATGCACGGTCTGCAGCAGCCCAAGATCGATCTCGGGTGGTGGCACGATCCGAAGCCGGTCCAGTACGCCGAGTTGGCGAGCCAGCGAAATGGTGTTGGTGACCCGACCCGGCGCCATTGGATGATCAGATCCGAAGTCGTATTTGGTCAGATCATCCGAGAAGACGAGCAGCCCAGTCATCCTCGGCCCGTGCCCTGCTTGTCCTCTCGGGCGGCGGCGGCAAGATCACGGCTGCGATCTCGGGCTGCCTCCATGGCACGCAGGAAGGCAGCCCGTACCTTGTGATCTTCGAGCTCGCGTACGGCCGCTGCTGTGGTGCCGCCCGGCGAGGTGACGCGCTCCCGCAACACCGTGGGGTGCTCTCCGGTCTCACGCAGTAGCTTGGCTGAGCCGAGCATGGTTTGCACCACCAGCTCAGTGGCGGTGTCACGCGGCAGTCCGAGATGTACGCCAGCCTCGATCATGGCTTCCACCACGAAGAAAAGGTAGGCGGGGCCAGTGCCCGAAATCGCCGTCACGGCGTCCTGGTAACGCTCCGGGACAGTGATCACGCGACCAGTGGCCGACAATATTTCCGTCACGCGATCGAGATGATCTTGGGTACTGTGCGATCCGGGGGAAATCGCAGCCATCCCCTCGTCCACCTGAGCCGGCGTATTCGGCATCACGCGCACCACGGCAACTCCTTCTGGCAAGCGGGACTCGATAAAGGCGGTGTCGACCCCAGCAGCGAGTGACACCACGAGCGCGCCTGGCTTGATCGACTGCGAAATCTCATTGAGCAGATCGTTCATGTCCTGGGGTTTGACGACCAAGATCACCGTCTCCGCCTCGGCCACGGCCTCCGTGTTCTCGAGCATTTTGATGCCATATCTAGCGGTCAGCTCATGCTGCCGCTCCAGCCTGCGGTCGGTGGCGACGATCTGATCGGCATGCCAACCGGCCCGCAACAGACCGGAGAGGACCGTCTCGCCCATCACGCCCGCCCCCAGAATGGCCAGCGGATGCGCACTCGAGGGCGAAGTCGGTGACGTCACAGGGTTCCAGCCCGCCCGCCGGCGACGAGCTGGCTGCTCACCAGCTCAGCAATCTGCACGGCGTTCAGCGCTGCGCCCTTACGCAGGTTGTCGCTCGAAATGAACATGATCAGACCCTTGCCGGCCGGCGCAGCTTGGTCAGCCCGGATCCGACCGACGAGACTCGGATCCCGGCCGGCGGCGTCCAACGGCGTCGGTACGTCCATGAGCTGGACACCCGGCGCGCGAGCGAGCAGATCAGTTGCCTGGTCGGGGCTGAGATCCTCAGCGAACTCTGCGTGGACGGCGAGCGAATGCCCGGTAAAGACCGGCACGCGGACGCAAGTGGCGGAGACGCGAAGATCGGGAATGTGCAAGATCTTCCGCGACTCATTGCGGAACTTCTGCTCCTCATCGGTCTCGCCCGTGCCGTCCTCGACGAACGAGCCTGCCTGGGGAAGGACGTTGTAAGCGATCGCTTTGACGTACTTGCTCGGCGCGGGGAGGTCAAGTGCGTGACCGTCATAGGTGAGTTCGCTTGCCCGATCGCCGACGGCCTTGATTTGGCCATCGAGCTCCTCGACGCCTACGCCGCCTGATCCTGAGACCGCTTGGTACGTCGCGACCTGAAGGCGCACCAGACCGGCGGCTCGATGTAGTGGGGCCAGTACCGGCATGGCCGCCATCGTCGTGCAGTTGGGATTGGCGATGATGCCCTTGGGCGGGCGGATCGCATCCTCTGGGTTGACCTCGGAGACCACGAGCGGCACGTCCGGGTCCATCCGCCAGGCGGAGGAGTTGTCAATCACGATGGCGCCGACGAGCCGTCACCTTGGGCGCCGTCACCAGCGAGGCTGCCTTGCCGTTGGAGAAGACGGCGAGGTCGAGACCAGCAAAATCAGCGGTGGCAGTGTCCTCCACGATGACCTGATCGTCACCCCAGGGAAGGCGCTGACCCGCTGAGCGAGCTGACGCGAAGAACCGCACTTCACTGATCGGAAACCGGCGCTCGCCGAGCATCGCCCGCATGACGCCGCCAACCTGACCTGTGGCACCGAAGACCCCAACACGCATGTCGCCAAGCCTAAGTCCTTGCACGGAGACCACCTTTCCATTCCCAGGCGTGGGCCCTCGCCCGGCTTCCCGGTGACCGCTCGTCGGGGCGGTCGTCCCTGCGGGATTGATGGTGTGCCGGTGCTCGGCGCCGTCAAGATCGTTCCGCCGTGGGGGGCTGCATCTTGACCGCTCCGCGCGCCGGCAGAATTTCGGCCTAGGTGCAGGAACGGCTGCGATGTCAGGACATCGTGGGTTCCGCGCAGGTAGCAACAGCGATGCAGGCAACTCAATCTCAGTCATGCGGCTTCGGATGTTCGTCGTCGGCCGAGTTGGCGTTGGGTGCGGAGGCGTCGGATCCGAGCATTGAGTTGAGGCCGTTGCGCCGGGTCGATCCACCGCGGCGGGATCCACTCTGGGAGTCCGTCGGGACTCATCTGGCAGGTCCAGCCTTTCTGCAGGAAATGGGTGTGGTGATATCTGCATAAGAGGGTCAGATTGTCCAGATCGGTCGACCCACCATCAATCCAGTCGATGATGTGGTGCCGGTCGCACCATTGCGGCGGATGATCACAACCGGGGAAAGAGCAGCCGCCTTCCCTGGCGATCAGTGCCATGGTTTGACCCCGGGAGGCGATGCGTCGGGTCCTCCCTAATGCGAGGGGGACGCCGTGGCGATCGGTGATGGTGGGCCAGATTTCGGCCTCATCCGCGATCCGCAACAGTTGGTCGCTGGTCAGTTGAGTGCCGTCGGTGGTTTCGGCGATCCCAGCCTTCGCAAGCAGATTGTCGACGTTGATGGTGACGATCACTGACGCCGATGTGCCACCGGTAGAGGGCCGGTCAGCCAGCTGCAACAACCGGCCACAGACGTCCTCGAACCCATCGTGCATTCGCTGCCCGTAGTGCCGTGGATCGGGTATCTCAGTCGTCTTGCCATCAACCTCAACCGTGGTAGGGCGTGGCCGGGTCAGTGGATCCAAGACCGCATGCAACTGGGCACCCACGGTGTTGGTCAGTTTGCCCCGCAGCTGCCACATCCCGTCGCGTCGCTGCCTCAGCTCTAGATGCCGACGGTCTTGTTGCAGTTGATCATCGATCGATTCCGGACGGTCCGGATCGACCGCCTCCACTATCCGGGAGGCGATCAGCTGCAAATCCTTGGGCCCTAGCTCCTGGGCGTGTTTGGCGAGCTGCTGCTCCGCAATCGCCACCTCATCGGGGTTCAGGTCGGGACGGGACAACTTCTGCATGGCCCGCTCCACAATCCGCGCCTGCTCCGATGACACCGCACCAGCCTGTTGTGCAGCAGCCAGATTCGGCAGCAGCGGCTCCAAGGCTTCCCCAGTCGTGGACGTGCGCGGCCCAACCGCTGCCGCCGCCCGTACTCGGGCGGCCGCCTCGGTTCGCGACAGCAACAGCGTGCGGGTCAACAACATGGTCAAGGAGGAGAAGCAACGCTCGCCCGCCAGATCTGTTGCTTCCGCGTCGGCGATCAAACTGTGGTCGATCAATGGCAGCCGGTTCCGGAAGGTTTCAAACTCTTGCCAAAAGCTGATCTTCTCCGCCGCGGTGAGTTGATCAAGTCCGCCTGCCTCAACCGTGTCGACGAGTTCAGTCAAGTCGTTTTTGAGTCTGTCGAGGACCACATCCAAACGCGCCCGCTCAGCGCGCTCACGTGTCGATTGGTCCCCGAGTTGCATGCTTCCATCCTATTCGAAGATGCGTTCGATGACAAGGTGCTTTCCCAACAAAACAAGGAAAATTGAGTGGCTCCAGGGTCTGCACAGGTTGCCAACGGTCTGCACAGTTTGCAACCTGTGCAAAGCGACCGAAAGCTACGTGCACGCAGGTTTCGACATGGGCACGGGTCAGGCTGCTCTCAGAGCTCAGGAACAGGTAGGTTCGTGTGACGTCTCAAGATCAGGAAGGCCGGAGCATGGGGAAAGTGGTCACGCAGGCCTCCATGTCGCTGGACGGCTTCATCGCTGGCACCAACGATCAAGTCGGACCGCTGTTCGACTGGTATGGCAACGGAGACGTCGAGGTCACTGGTAGCGACCCCGACATGGTGTTCCGTCTGTCCGCGGCCAGCGCGGACTGAACGACCACGCCGCAGAGCTGGGAAGGCAGGATGGGCGTCGTGACAGAGCTGGGCGCGTCTGAGTCTGCGGTGGACCGGACGCGTCTCGGTATTGAAGTTGCGATCGTGCTCGGTCTCTCGCTGGGGCAGTCGGCGGTCTATTCGGTGCTTCGCATTATCGAGCGGCTGACGCGCGAGGTGCCGTTGGCCCAGCAAACCTCCACTCTGAATCCCTCGGTAACCCCGGACCGTCCCTGGCTCGACCTGACCTACCAGCTGGTCGGCATCGCCTTCGGTCTGATGCCGGTGCTGCTGGCGCTGTACCTGCTGAACCTCACCAACGCGCCGGCTGGCCGGACGATCGGCTTCGACCTAACCCGGCCTCGATTCGACCTCGGCTTCGGAGCCCTGATCGCTGTCGTCATCGGCATACCCGGGCTTGGCTTGTACGCCCTCGCCCGCGCACTCGGCTTCAATACAGAGGTGCAGGCGTCGGGGCTGGGTGATCAGTGGTGGACCATCCCTGTGTTGATCTTGTCGGCAGCCCAGAATGCCTTGCTGGAAGAGGTCGTCGTGATCGGGTACCTGTTCACCCGATTGCGCCAGCTCGCTTGGAACGCCGCCGCGATCATCGCCCTCAGCGCGGTCATTCGTGGCTCATACCACCTCTACCAAGGCATCGGCGGCTTCGTCGGCAACCTGATCATGGGCGTCATCTTCGGCCTGATCTACCTGCGCTGGAAGCGCGTCGGCCCGCTCGTGGTTGCCCACACCCTGCTGGATATCGCGGCCTTCGTGGGATACGCCCTCGTTGCTCCCTACGTCAACTGGCTTTGAGTTGCAGCCGGGGAGAATTCCGCTGCCTCAGTTCTTGGTGATCAGGCTGCGAGCGAAGAACCTCAAATTTGAGGGACGCTCGGCAAGGCGGCGCACCAGGTAGCCGTACCAATCGGTGCCGTAAGGGACGTAGACGCGAACCGCATGACCGAGTTTGGCGAGCCGTAGCTGCTCGGTCGGCCGGATGCCATGAAGCATCTGAAATTCAAAGTCCCCTGGCTCGCGTCCATAATCTGCGGCCAGCTTGAGGCCGATGTCGATCAACGTGGGGTCGTGAGTGGCCAACATCGGGAAGCCATTGCCCGCCATCAAGATCTTCATGCAGCGCACGTAGGACTTGTCGATCTCCTGACGATCTTGTAATGCCACGGTCTCCGGCTCCGCGTACGCCCCCTTGCAGAGCCGCACTCTCGATCCGGCTACAGCCAAGTCCCGACAGTCATCTTCGGTCCGGTACAGGTACGCCTGCAGCACCGCGCCAGTGTCGGGGTACTCCTTGCGTAGCGTGTGCAGAATCTCCAAGGTCGAGTCCGTAGTCGTGTGGTTCTCCATGTCGAGCGTCACGGTGGCATCGGCTTTGCGCGCCGCGCGGCAGATCAGCTCGGCGTTCTCCAGCGCGAGCTGTGGCCCATCCCGGAGATGCTGACCCATTGCGGTCAGCTTGATCGAGACCTCGGCCGAGGCGCTGAGGCCAGATTCCCGAAGCTTGGTGAGCAGATCAAGATAAGCGACCACCACCGCATCGACGTGCGACCGGTCGATGGTGTCCTCACCGAGGTAGTCGATGCTGACCAGCAGCCCGGCACCGACCAGCCGGCGGGTTACGGTCACTACTTCATCGGAGGTCTCGCCTGCAATAAAGCGCTCGACCACCCCGGCAGTCACTGGCGCAGTGGTAACCAGGTTCTTGATCTTTGCGCTACGGGAGACTCGAAGCAGGGCGCGACGCAGCATTCGCTTCCTCCCTTCGCGGATGCCGGTAATTCACGTGCACCTTCTGCGAACTGCCCTGACTCTAACCTTGGCCCATGAGCATCGGCCACACAGTCGTGCTGTTGCCGGGCCTGCACGACACCAGCACCCAGACGACCGCCGTGAAGGCGGCGCTGGCCAACGTTGCGGATGTTGCCCAGGTGCTCACTCCTGACATCACTGTCAGCCGCACCAAACCGGTGATCTTGGAAGATCCAGCGCACAGGGTGCTCGGCGCTCTCTCAGCGGCCGGCATCGATCGTGCAGTGCTCGTCGGCCATGGTTGGGGAAGCATGGTCGCCCTGCAGATCGCTGCCACTCGTGTCGAGCGGGTCGCTGCACTGTTACTGAGTACCAACGCCCGCCTCGAGACGATCGTGGTCCGCTCCCTCTACTACGGCGTCCTCAGCTTGTTTCCCGCCGCGGTCGTCCAGCAACTCGGCGCTCGGCCATCTGAGGTTCTCAATCTTCTCGGCCAGGTCCGGCCAGCGGACTTCCGAGCCCTTGCCGAGCAGGTGCCGGCGCCTGCGCTAGTCATCGTCGGCGAGCAGGATGTCGCCAACAGAGGGCCCAGCACAGTCCTAGCCAGATCGCTGCCACTCGGTAATCTGCGTGTCGTGCCGCAAGCCGGCGCGGGCTGGCGGGCCCAGCAGCCCCAAGTCGTCGCGAGACTACTGGTCGAGTTCCTGTCCAGCTTGACATAGTCCGTCCGTGCCGGTGAGTTCGTGGCACGTCGCCAGTCTGATCATGAGAGGGTGGCCGCTTCCACGGTCATCAACGATCGGAGAGAGGGGTGTGGTCATGGCCGAAGTCCTCCTGGACATGGCGGTTTCGCTCGATGGGCTCATCGCCGGGCCAGACGGTGCGGACGCGGGCCTGTACGACTGGTACTTCAGTCCGACGGAGGTCAGCCAGCCCGTGATCGGGGAACTGGTCGAAACCACCGGCGCCATCGTCATGGGCCGGGGTGCCTTCGCCACCGGTGAGGAGGCTGGTGGCTGGGAGGACACGCCGTACGCGGTGCCGCACTTCGTGATCACTCACCATCCTCCGCCTCCGGTACCTGGGCGCACGACCGAGTTCGTCTTCGTCACCGACGGCATTGCGGCCGCGATCGACGCCGCGAAGAAGGCAGCCGGCGACCGCTACGCGACAATCGGCGGCGGTGCCGACATCGCCAGACAGTGCCTCGTGGCTGGACTCGTCGATGAGCTGCAACTGCACGTCGTCCCACTTATCCTCGGAAAGGGCGTCCGGCTTTTCAGCGGCTTCGATCAGCCATGGCAGCTGACGAAGATCCGGGTAATCGACGCCCCCAATGTGACGCATCTGCGCTACCGCGTGGACGGTCCTCGTTAGAGGAGGTTCCTTGGCCGAGCAGAGTCAATGGCTGCACGTCCTCATCGACGTAGCGTCCGGCGTCGCCGAGGAGTCGGCGGCCTTTTGGTCATCGGCGCTGGGCTGGCCGCTCGCTGAGCCGTGGCCCGGGTACCCGGAATTCCGCAGCTTTGCCCCACCGGAGGGCAACTCCTACATCCACCAGCAGATCGGGGATCACGGCCCGCGGATTCATTTCGATCTCGAGGTTGACGACCGTGGCTTCGCCGACCGGCTGGTTGAGCTGGGAGCGGTCGTCACCGGCCAGTTTCAGGGATGGTGCCCGATGAGATCGCCGGGTGGACTGCCCTTCTGCCTGGTGGATCGGGAAGAACACATACGGCCGCAGGCATCGCGCTTCGAAGGGCACCGCAGCCGTCTGGTGCAGATCTGCGTCGACTCGCCGGCGAACTTGCATGATCAAGAGGTGGCGTTCTGGCGCGCTGCAACCGGCTGGCGGTGGCGTGAAGGTGACGGTGACGAGTTCGCCGGCAAGTTGTATCCGCCGGCCGGCTCCAGCGTTCAGCTCCTCTTCCAGAGGCTTGGTGCTGATGACGCGGCGACCGCCGTGCGAGTCCATATTGACCTAGGCGCCGACGATATCGAGGCTGAAGCGGCCCGGCTGGTTGGACTCGGCGCCCAGCAGCTCGGGCCCGGCCGTGGCTGGCTCGTGCTACGTGACCCGGTGGGGATGGTGTTCTGCGTTACCGGCAACTCGCCCGACGATCCGTGAGGGGCGCCCGCGATGAGTTTGTTGCATACCGGCTGGTATTAGAGCGCTCTGGCAACTCCGGTTGCATCCACCGCGTACGAGGGCTGAATCGGCGCCGCGAGGTGCAGCCGCGCGAAAGCCAGCGACTCGGCCAGGTCGGCCTCCCGCTGCGCCCGGGTGCCGCTCTTGCGCGAATTCACCTCGAGCACCACGTGGCCGGAGAAGTTCCGCTCGGCCAGGTACTGCAACACCAGCCCGGCCTGTTGGTCGCCGCGGCCGGGCACTAGGTGCTCATCTTTGACCGATCCTGTGCCATCGGTGAGATGGACGTGCCGCAGCCGCGGTCCCCAGGAACGAACAAGATCAATCGACTGCTGGTTGGCGGTCGAGGCGTGAGAGAGATCCAGCGTCAGATCGTCGTAGTCCAGTTCAGTCGGATCCCAACCGGGCACGTATGCCTTTAGCTCGCCGCCCGGGGTACGCCAGGGATACATGTTCTCGACAGATACCAAGATGCCGGTGCTCTCCGCCAGGCGCCGGACGCCTTCGACGAAGCCCTTGGCGTAATCCCGCTGCCAGCGGAATGGGGGATGGACTACCACCACATCGGCGTCGAGCCGGCGGGCCGCCTCGACTGACCGCTCGAGCTTCGCCCAAGGATCGGTCCCCCACACCCGCTGACTGATCAACAAACAAGGCGAGTGGATCGACAGCACAGGCACCCCGTGGTAGTCACGCAGCTTCTCCACCGCATCGATGTCTGCGGCCACCGGGTCGATGCCGATCATGATCTCCACCCCGTCATAACCCAGCCGATGGGCGAGTTCGAACGCGCTCGATGTGCTCTCCGGATACACCGAGGAGGTGGACAGTCCGATCCGGGCGGGTGGGATCTTGATCAACTGGCCTTCGGAGTTCACCTGCACCAGCTCCGCCCCCCGCGCCCTCGACGGTGACGAGTCATCTGCGGGCACGCGCCCAGCCTAGACCTCGTCCTCTAGGGCCGTTCGCGCATCGCGCGTGGAATCGCGCCTACTTCGTCGTCACTCGCAGACGAGAAGAGCGTGTCTGCTCGCTCCTCCTCAGCACGGCGCGCGCGCGATTACCGACGCTCACGGCCCGGGCAGCAGGCATACACTGTCGCGCGTGCCCGAAGTGCTGATCGGATTCCCTCGCGCGTACGTCGAGTTTCCCGATCCAGGCGACAAGGCTCAGGTGTTTCGCTGTGACCTCACCTGGCTCACTTCGCGGTGGGCCTGCATCTTCGGCCAAGGTTGCCAGGGTATTTACGCCGACCGGCCGAACGATGGCTGCTGCACCTTGGGCGCCCATTTCGCTGACGCCGAGGACGAGAAACGAGTCGGCAAGGCGGTCCGGCAGCTGAAGGGTAGCCAGTGGCAGTACAAGCAGGACGCCCGCGTTGGTGGCTGGGCCGAGGAGGAGCATCCGGAACATCTTGCCGAGGGTGAACTGCCTGGCCGCAAGACGAGGGTGATCGACGGCGCCTGCATCTTTCTCAACCGCCCCGGCTTTCCAGCCGGTCAAGGCTGCGCGCTGCACCTGCTGGCACTCAGCAAGGGCCGCGACTTTCTGGAGACCAAGCCTGACGTCTGCTGGCAGCTGCCGATCCGCCGCCAGTTTCGTACGGTCACCCGCACAGACGAGACGACCTACACCGAGATCACGATCGGCGAGTACGGCCGCGACGGCTGGGGTCCCGGCGGAGCCGACCTCGATTGGTACTGCTCGTCCAACACTGAGGCGCATCACGGTGTTCGTCCGGTGTATGAGGAGAATCGCGCCGAGCTGGTCGCGCTCATGGGCGCGGCAGCGTACGAGGTGCTTGTCGAGATGTGTCAGGCATTCGAGTCCCGACGCGGTCAAGCCATGCGGCATCCGGCCGATCTGACACCATAGCCCTCAGCATCCAGGTACCCGGGCCGAGGCCCCCTGCTCTGTGCAGAAGACCCCCAGCAACAATGTGGGAATGCACTTGGATCACCTGTCGTTCGCGGCCGGGCCGGAAGGCCTGGAGGCTACGGCGCAGTGGCTCGGAGCGCAGCTGGGGGTGACCTTTCTCGACGGCGGATTCCATCCACGGTTCGGCACTCGCAACTGGATCTTGCCGCTGACAGACGGGCATTATGTCGAGGTGGTCGGCGTGCTGGATCATCCTGCGGCTGACAATGCGCCGTTTGGTCAGGCGGTCCGTGCACGATCAGCTGAAGGTGGGGGCTGGCTGGGTTGGGTGATCGCTGTTGATGATCTTGCTCCGATCGAGCAGCGGATGGGTCGCTCGGCGATCGAGGGCCATCGTCATCTGCCGGACGGGACAGTGCTGACCTGGCACCAGCTCGGAGTGAAGGATCTTCAGGTCGATCCGCAGCTTCCCTTCTTCGTCCAGTGGTCGCGCGACGCGATCCATCCCTCGGTGGGCGGTCGTGAGGTCGAGCTCCTCAAGATCGAGATCGCCGGTGATCGGGCGCGCGTCGATCAGTGGCTGGGTGGACGGAGCAAGGAGATCTTGGCCGACGTCGACATTGCCTGGTGTCGGCCGCGGGATCGCACCGGCCTGGCCGCTGCGATCTTCAGCACGCCGCGCGGTGAGGTGCGGATTTGATCAAGTTGCGGTCAGCGATCGCAGGACTGCCGGTGTACACAGCCGGCAAGCCTGCTCCGGTGACGGATCGGGCGCCCTCGTTCAAGCTGTCCAGCAACGAGAACCCCTTCCCACCGCTTCCCGGCGTCATGGAGGCCACAGCCGCGGCCGTGGCCCAGATGAACCGCTACCCCGACATTGCCAACACTCGCATGACCAACGCGCTGAGTAGCCGGCTCGGCGTACGCGGGGAGCAACTCGCGTTCGGCACGGGCTCAGTGGCGCTGCTCTACCACCTGCTTCAGGCGGCGTGTGAGGCCGGCGATGAGGTGATCTACGCATGGCGCAGTTTCGAGGCCTATCCGATCGCCGTACAGCTGACGGGCGCGACCCAGGTGCCGGTGCCGCTGGCGCCGGGCGCCGTTCATGATCTTGAGGCGATGCGACAGGCGGTCACCCCGGCTACGAAGGTGATCATGCTCTGCACCCCGAACAACCCGACCGGCCCGGCGCTACAACATCAGCACGTGATCGACTTCATCGACTCCGTACCTGATCACATCATGATCGTTCTCGACCAGGCCTACGTGGAGTTCATCACCGATCCGCAGGGGGTTCGGGGCTTGGACGCGATGGTGGGGCGACCCAATGTTGTGGTGCTGCGGACGTTCTCAAAGGCGTACGGGCTTGCCGGCTTTCGCGTCGGCTACTGCGTGGCCGATCCTCAGGTTGCCGCGGCCGTTCGCGCCGTGGCACTCCCGTTTGGGGTGTCCATCGCCGCCCAGGCGGCGGTCATCGCCTCTTTGGACGCGGAGCCACTGCTGCTCGACCGCGTTGCCGAGCTCGTCAAGGCCCGGGACGCGCTCGCCGTCGGCTTGCGGGACCTCGGCTTTGACGTCCCGGACGCTCAGGGCAACTTCGTCTGGCTGCCAGGTGGCCCGCAGACTGAGGCGTACGCGGCGGCGTTCGTCCGTGCCGGGGTGGCGGTACGGACCTACGCCTCGGGTGGTGATTGGGATGGTCTTCGTATCACCGTCGGTGAGCCAGCCGCCAATGCACTCGTGCTAGAGGTTGCCGCAGCGCTTGCGGGATCGACCGGAAACTAGGACACCAATTGCCCTAGCCAAGGATCGAAACCTCGTGGCGATGAGGCTTCTTGCGGGCCCGTAGGGTAAGCCAGATCACGCCGGCACCGGTCAGGCCGAGGGTGACTGCCGTGCACACGCCCAAGTAGCGCGGCACGCCCTGAGCTGCCTGGTCGAAGAAGGCAAGGAGAATGAACTCGGCGGACTGATGCATGGTGCCAAACGCGGTCACACCGAAGATCAAGACCACCAGCCGTTGCATCGTGGTGACATTCACGGCTTCCCGACTCATGGTCGCGTAGACCAGGAACCCGATGGCAACGAACTCTGAGATCGTTCCAAGAATGATCCAGGCACCGCCGCGAGCGACCCAGCTCTCGACTGACCACACCCCAAACCACCCACCGATGCTCATGATCACCAACGGGACGGCGACGACTGCACCGAAGATCTTGATGCCGCGACCCAACGGGTGCAGCAGCAGGAAAGCGATCCAGGCGCCGGTAGCGAGTGTGAGCCCCAAGGCGGCCAATGGGGCCGCCCAGGGCACCCGCAGCGCCATCGTGTCCGCTTGGATCGGCAGCATGTTCATGGTCTGTTGCAACGCCAGGCAGGCCTGAGATCCGGAGTCTGAGCCACACAGTGACCACTGCCGCATGGCCGAGATTGCCGTTGCGAAGCAAGCGAGGATGAGCAGTGCTCCGGCGACGAACCAGGCTCTTTCGTCCACTGTGACCCGGCGGCCATCGCGAGCAGTCTGCTCGATGTTCATGACGCTCCCAGGGACGACGGTGCTGTCGTCAGAGTAGCCGCAGCGCTCTCTGAGCGAGTTCGAGAAGTGTCAGTCCGGGGTTCTAGCCTCTCCGGCATGCCCAAGACGAGCACCAAACCTAGCCACACCTGCACTGAATGCGGCTGGAGGTCGAGTCGCTGGGTCGGCCGCTGTGGAGAGTGTCAGGCCTGGGGAAGCGTCGTCGAGGAGGCCACGCCGAAGTTGAGCCAGGTTTCCTCATCAGTGCCGGTGAGCAAGGCGGTTCCGATCGGCAAGGTCAACGCCGAGCTCGCCACTCATGCGCGAACCGGGGTAGCCGAGCTCGACCGGGTGCTCGGCGACGGCCTCGTGCCAGGCGTTGTAGTGCTCCTCGCTGGAGAGCCCGGCGTGGGAAAATCCACACTGCTGCTCGAGGTCGCGGCGCGCTGGGCACGAAAGGGGCATACCACCCTGTACGTGACGGGAGAGGAGTCGGCCGCCCAAGTGCGGCTACGAGCGGGCCGTACGAACGCGGTGGCCGATCAGCTCTACTTGGCAGCCGAGACCGATCTCGGCACAGTCCTCGGCCACGTCGAAGAGGTTGGGCCGTCCCTCATGGTGCTCGACTCGGTGCAGACCATCGGCACCGTTGAGGCTGATGGATCACCCGGTGGCGTGACTCAGGTCCGCGAAGTGACGAGTGCATTGGTGCGGGTGGCGAAGCGGCGCGGGATGGCAGTGATCATCGTGGGACATGTGACCAAGGACGGAGCAATTGCTGGCCCTCGGCTGCTAGAGCATCTGGTCGATGTCGTGCTCGCATTTGAGGGTGACCGCCACTCCGGCTTTCGGATGGTACGCGCGACCAAGAACCGCTTCGGCCCGGCCGATGAAGTCGGCTGCTTCGAGATGGTTGACTCTGGAATCCTGGAGGTGCCTGACCCCTCAGGTCTGTTCACCTCGCAGCACTGCGAGCCAGTGCCTGGCACTGCGGTGACGGTCACTATGGAGGGACGCCGGCCGCTGCTTGCCGAAATTCAGGCGCTGGTCGCGAAACCGACGTTGGCGCAACCGCGGCGCATCATGAACGGCGTCGAGTCCGGCCGGATTGCCATGGTGCTCGCGGTGCTGGAGCAACGCTGCGGTCTGCGGCTCAACGATCGCGACGTTTACGTCTCGACGGTCGGCGGAGCCAAGGTGAGCGATCCGGCAGCTGACCTGGCGGCCGCGCTGGCCATCGCCTCGGCTGCATGCAATAGGCCAGTGCCGCAACGCATCGTCGCCTTGGGCGAGATCGGCCTTGCCGGCGAGCTGCGCCGCGTGCCGGGAACCGATCGCCGGCTGAGCGAGGCCGCAAGGCTCGGTTCGGCGGAAGCGGTCATCCCTGCCGAAGTCCGAGACCCTCGGGATCAGTCCATGACGGTTCATGCGGGGATGCTGGTGCACTCGGTGGCGACGGTCGAGCAGGCGCTCGCGGCTCTGGCGCTACCTCCGCGCGACTAGCGACACTGACATGACACGGCGCGTTGGGTGAGTGGAGCAGTTGATACGGTCGGCCGAGGGAGTGGGTCTGGTCGCAACGACGCGGCGGGCCCGCCCCCGTTTTTCGATCTTCGAGGCTGACCGGGAGGGGAGCGATTGTGGCGTCGGACCTCGATCAGCACCGCCGGCTGCTCGAATATCTCGCGATGATGGCACCAGGTACGCCGCTTCGCGATGGCTTCGAGCGAATCCTGCGAGGGCGTACCGGTGCCTTGGTCGTGCTCGGCCGAAACAAGATCATCTCTCAGATCTCGACTGGTGGCTTCGCGCTGGATGTCGTCTACACGCCCACTGCGCTGCGTGAGCTGGCGAAGATGGATGGCGCGATCATCTTCGACTGGGAGAACGACCGCATCATCCGTGCTGGGGTTCAGCTCATGCCCGACGCGGACACCGACACCGTTGAAACTGGCACTCGGCACCGCACGGCTGACAGGGTGTCGCGCCAGTCGGGGCTGCCTGTGGTCTCGATCTCGGCATCGATGTCAACCATCGCTCTCTACCTGGATCACCGTCGCCATCTCGTCGAGCATTCCGACCAGATCTTGACCAGGGCACATCAGGCGCTGCAGACCCTGGAACGGTACCGGGGGCGGCTTTGGGAGGTCACAACCCGGCTGTCCTCACTGGAGGTCCAAGATCAGGTAACGGTCAGGGACTTTGCGCTGGTGGCCCAGCGACTGGAGATGGTGCGGCGGCTGGAGGAAGAACTCGACACCTACGTCGTTGAACTGGGCAGCGACGGCCGACTTCTTACCCTTCAGCTGCATGAGCTGCGCGCCGGGATCGATGAGCTGCGCTGCCTGCTCGAGCGGGACTACCGTCCGAGCGATTCATCAGCGTTTGGTCTCGTGGGTCTGCAGCATCTGAACACCAACGAGTTGTTGGATCCGCTCGCAGTCGCACGAGCCGCCGGTTTCCCGCACAACATGCACCTGGAAAGCCATGTCACGACCCGCGGCTTCCGGCAGATGTCGCAGATCAACCGCCTGCCTTCCTACCTCGGAGACCGCCTGATCGAGCACTTCGGCACGCTCCAGGCTCTGTTCGGCGCCAGTAGCACCGACCTGCAGGCGGTCGAGGGGGTCGGTGAGAGCCGCGCCCGGGTGATTCGGGACGGCCTTGTCCGGCTAGCCGAGTCGGCGTACACGGAACGCATGGCTTAGACGCCGGGCGCGATGCGCCAAGAAGCTCAAATCAGGGACCTAGTGTCGTGCACTAGTCACTCAACCGCATCCGCAGCTGCACCGGCTCAGCACCCTCCAATTGTGCGGTTGCGATGTACCTGCCTGGATCCGGCGCGTCCCCAGCCGACTTGCATTTTGACTTGGAGCGCTTGCCGTCCCAAGTCAGAGACCAGGCAACGGCATGTTCGGAGGGGAGCTTGCGGGTGATCGGCTTGATCGCAGACCGACAGTCCGCGGTACTCCAGATCCGGTCGCTGCCGGAATAGATCTTCAACTCGAAGTTCTTCCTGGTCACCCGCGCGATGCAGGTCTGGTCCGAGCCGTTGATCAAGGACAGTTGAAAAGTCGTGGGCCGCTTGGATGCCAGGCGCTGCTTTCCAGTCAGGGTTGGCCGGAGTTCTTCGGCTGGGCAGTCGTCCGGGCCGCTCCGATGTGTCTTCTTCGTCGACGCTTTCCGCGTGGTGGCACTCGGCTCTGGAGCCGTCGATGAGGTTGGACCTGAGGAGTCGATCGCCGATGGTGTGGGCGTGGCTGTCGGCATCGAGCTTGCTGCTGCCGGGCTCGGCACCGAATTGCCGGCGGTAGCAGGTGACGGATTTGCTTGCACTGCCGAGCCGCTGCTGGCGCCGCTGATGATCAAAACCACAGCGACCGCGAGCACCATCGTTGCGCCCAAGACGAGCCCCCGCCGCACCCAGTACGTCCACGGGGCCTCGGGGCCGACCGGACGCAGCATGCCGCTCATGCAGCCGAGCCTAGGCAGCAGGGCGTTGCCCAGGCCGGAGGCACGCCGCCCGGGGCCGCGGATCGCGCGCCCGCCGTGCTGAGGAGGAGTGAGCAGACACGCTT
Source organism: uncultured Actinomycetota bacterium (assembly GCA_963840505.1). Classification (GTDB taxonomy): domain Bacteria; phylum Actinomycetota; class Actinomycetes; order Propionibacteriales; family Propionibacteriaceae; genus Microlunatus. Next base: position 218,935 of record CAWIZB010000016.1, on the reverse strand, counting down.
TTCGTCTGAGAACGACGACGAAGTAGGCGGACTCCGAGCGCGATCCGCAGCGAGCGGAGCGAGGAATTGAACAGAGTACCGTGGCGCACGTGTCCAACGGCGTCGCGGATCGACAGCTGCCGATCGGCAAGACCCGTGCCGTGGTTGGGCGGATCCTGAGCTGGTACGCCGGGCACGCGCGCGATCTGCCGTGGCGGCGCCCGGACGCGACACCGTGGGCGATCATGGTCAGCGAGTTCATGCTGCAACAGACCCCCGTGGAGCGGGTACGCGGCCCGTGGCAGGCCTGGTTGGAGCGGTGGCCCACGCCCGCATCGCTCGCCGCAGCGGCGCCTGGTGACGCCGTGCGAGCATGGGGCCGCCTCGGCTATCCGAGACGAGCGCTGCGGCTGCACCAGGCGGCACAGATGATCATGAACGAGTTCGACGGCAAGGTGCCCGAAGATCGCGAGTCCCTACTGAGACTTCCCGGAGTCGGCTCGTACACGGCGGCGGCGATCAGGAGCTTCGCGTACGGTCAACGCGAGATCGTGCTCGATACGAATGTCCGCCGGCTACAGACCAGACTTGCAAGGGGTGTCGCCTACCCCAGTCCGGCACCGACCAGGCGGGAGGGGGCGCTGGCCGAGGAGCTGGCGCCGCGGAACCCGCAGCGCGCGGCGGGCTGGGCCGTCGCCTCGATGGAGCTTGGTGCATTGGTGTGCCGCGCTCGCGATCCCCTCTGTAGCGCCTGCCCGGTCGCGACTCTGTGTGCCTGGCGTCAGGCTGGCTATCCGGCATGGGATGGCGCGCCGCGGCACGGCCAGGCCTACGTGGGGACCGACCGGCAGTGCCGGGGCGCTTTGCTCGCTGTGCTCCGATCCAGCAACGGGCCGATCGCAGGACAGTGAGCTGGCGGAGGCATGGCAAGATCTGGGGCAACGTGACCGCGCACTGGCCTCACTCGTACAAGACGGGCTGGTGGTCGCGATCGGCAACCGATGGTCGTTACCAGGTTAGATTCTTGACGCCCTTGATCAGGAGGCACTTGTCTCATGCCCGAACTCGCCCCGACCCTCCACCTGCGCAATGGTGCTGACATCCCGGTGCTCGGAATCGGCACATCGCCGCTCCAGGGCGCCGAGTCAGCGACTCAGGTCCGGACAGCCCTCGAGGCCGGCTATCGGCTGATCGACACTGCCGAGAACTACCGCAACGAAGATGCGGTAGGTCAAGCGATCCGTGACTCCGGTATCGATCGGTCCGAGGTCTTCATCACCACAAAGTTCAACCGCCGGTGGCATAGCGTCGATGGCGTCCGGGAGGCGTACGAGGCGAGCCTCGAGCGGCTGGGCGTCGACTACATCGATCTGTTGCTGGTGCACTGGCCGAACCCTGACCAAGATCGCTACGTCGATGCACTGCGTGGCCTCCAGGGAATTCTGGACCAAGGTGGACTCCGCGCAATAGGCACGTCGAATTTCAAACCTGCCCATCTGCGGCGAGTGCTCGATGAGACCGGCATTACGCCCGATGTCAACCAGATCCAGCTGAGCCCACACTCGACAAGGAGTGCAAGCCGGGAGTACCACGCAGCGCACGGCATTGTCACCGAGTCGTGGAGCCCTCTTGGCGCGTCCGGTGATGAACTGCGAAACGATCCTGTGATCACTGGGATAGCGAAAGATCACGGGAAGTCCCCGACGCAGGTCGTACTCCGATGGCACATTCAGCTCGGTCTGGTCGCCATCCCGCGGTCAGGAAATCCCGGCCGGATCGCAGAGAACATCGACATCTTTGACTTCGAGCTAACTGAGCAGGAAATGAGCACAATCAGCGGACTCGACCGCGGCGAGTCCGTGGTCGCCGACTCCGACGTCTCCGGCCACTAGCGTTTGGCATCCGGTCAGTCCGGCGCCGGCTGATCCAAAGTCGACGACGTACGAGTTGCGCCAATGCTTGCAATCACGACGCAAGCCATGGCGAGCCACTGCACCACACTCAGAAACTCCTCCAGCACAATCATCGCGGCGAGCGCGGCCGCGGCAGGCTCCAGACTCATCAAGATGCTGAAGACGCGAGGCGGAATGCGACGTAACGCGATCAGCTCGAAGCTGTAGGGGATGACGGAGCTGAGCAGACCAACCGCGACCCCGAGCGCAAGGACTGTCGGGTCGAGCATTCGACTACCCGCCTCGACGATTGCCGGAGGCGCCAACACAATCGCCCCGACGACGCTGGCGATGGCAATGCCACTGATCCCCGGCCAGCGACGGCCGGTCTGCGCGCTCAACAGGATGTAGAAGGCCCAGCTGACGGCCGCGAGTAGAGCGAACCCCACTCCGGCGAGGGTCAGGCTGGCCCTGGACACACCGAGTAGGGCAACTCCCATTCCCGCGAGGGCGACCCAAATCAGATCCGTCAAACGACGGGAACCGATGACAGCAACCGTGAGAGGACCGAGGAACTCAATGGTCACCGCGATGCCCAACGGAATCCGAGCGAAGGACTGGTAGATCGCCCAGTTCATGGTCAGCAGGCTGACGCCGAAGCCAAGCACGATCAACCAGTCACGCCCTGAATGCCCGGTCCACCGTGGGCGCGCCACCAAAAGCAAGATCACGGCGGACGTAATGAGCCGCAGCCAAACCATCGCCGTCGGCGGGATTAGATCAAACAGGTCCTTGGCGATTGCTGCGCCGACCTGGACCGAAATGATTCCGGATAGCACCAGCCAGACAGGGGGAATCCGGTCTATCACGGGCACCGCGCCACTCTGCCAGATGCTTACGATTAGCGTCAGCGACGATGGGTCACGGCTCGCGTGCCGTCGTACGACATTCGGATAGGTCGCAGACTCAAGCGGCTGTACCCAGTTTGCCTACGCTGTGCATGGCGTGCATGCCATGTACAGCGTCAATATCCCACGCTGCGTGGGATATTGACCGGGCGAGACCCAGATCAGCGGAAGTGAAACCGGCCGCACCCATACGGATGCGGCCGGTCTGGCGTATCAGGAGTTGTTACTCGTTGGCGGCTTCGGAACCTTCGTTGAAGCCTTCGACGATGCCGCCGAACTCCACGGGCGGTACGTCCGGCGCGGCCGAACGCGGTGTGCCGGTGAAGGTGAACGGGTGCTCTGAGCCCGGATCAGCAACGTCGACGACGACAATCTCGCCAGATTTCAGCTCCGAGAACAAGATCTTCTCCGCGAGCAGATCCTCGACATCGCGCTGAATCGCCCGACGCAGCGGTCGAGCTCCCAGCACCGGGTCGAAGCCGCGCTGACCGATCAACGTCTTCGCCGCCGGCGTGAGCTCGATGCCCATGTCCTTGTCCTTGAGCCGGATCTCGATCTGGGCCACCATCAGGTCGACGATGCGCTCGATGTCCTCCTGACTGAGCTGGCGGAAGACCACGATCTCGTCCACCCGGTTGAGAAACTCCGGACGGAAGTGCTGTTTGAGCTCGTCGGTGACCTTGGCCTTCATCTTGTCGTAGCCGCCCTCGGTGCCGCTCGACCCGCTGAAGCCCAGGGAGACGCTCTTGGCGATGTCCCGGGTGCCCAGGTTGGTGGTCATCACAATCACGGTGTTCTTGAAGTCCACGACCCGGCCCTGGGCATCGGTCAGCCGGCCTTCATCCAGGATCTGCAGCAGCGAGTTGAAGATGTCCGGATGGGCCTTCTCCACCTCGTCGAAGAGCACCACGCTGAACGGCTTGCGGCGCACCTTCTCGGTGAGCTGGCCGCCTTCCTCGTAGCCGACATAGCCCGGAGGCGAGCCGAAGAGCCGGGACGCGGTGTGCTTCTCGGAGTACTCGCTCATATCCAGCTGGATCAACGCGTTCTCGTCGCCGAACAAGAACTCGGTCAGGCCTTGGTCAGCTCGGTCTTGCCGACACCGGATGGGCCAGCGAAGATGAATGAGCCGCTGGGTCGCTTCGGGTCCTTCAGGCCTGCCCTGGTACGCCGGATTGATCGGGATAGCGCCTTGACCGCGTCGTGCTGGCCGATATAGCGCTTGCCGATCTCCTCTTCCATCCGCAGCAACCTGGCCGACTCTTCCTCGGTCAGCTTGAACACAGGGATGCCGGTTGCCGTGGACAGCACCTCGGCGATGATCTCCTCATCCACCTCGGCGACAACGTCAAGATCACCGGACTTCCACTGTGCCTCACGCTCGGCACGTGCAGTCAGCAGCTTCTTCTCGTCATCGCGGAGACCGGCGGCGCGCTCGAAGTCCTGGGCGTCGATGGCGGCTTCCTTCTCCAGCCGTACCGCGGCCACCTTCTCGTCGAATTCCCGCAGGTCCGGCGGAGCGGTCATCCTGCGGATCCGCAGCCGCGCGCCCGCCTCGTCGATCAGGTCGATCGCTTTGTCAGGTAGGAAGCGATCAGAGATGTACCGGTCGGCCATCTGCGCGGCCGCGACCAGCGCCTCGTCAGTGATGGTGATCCGGTGGTGCGCCTCGTAGCGGTCGCGAAGCCCACGCAAGATGTCGATGGTGTGCGCGATGCTCGGCTCCGCTACCTGGATCGGCTGGAAGCGCCGCTCCAGCGCGGCGTCCTTCTCCACATACTTCCGATACTCGTCCAATGTGGTCGCGCCAATGGTCTGCAACTCACCGCGAGCCAGCATCGGCTTGAGGATGCTGGCGGCGTCGATCGCGCCCTCGGCTGCACCGGCGCCAACGAGAGTATGGATCTCGTCGATGAACAGTACGACGTCGCCGCGGGTTTTGATCTCCTTCAGTACCTTCTTCAGGCGCTCCTCGAAATCGCCGCGATAACGGCTACCTGCAACCAAAGCACCAAGGTCGAGGGTGTAAATCTGCTTATCTCGCAGTGTTTCCGGAACATCCCCCCGGACGATGGCCTGTGAAAGGCCTTCCACCACGGCGGTCTTGCCGACGCCGGGCTCGCCAATCAGCACCGGATTGTTTTTGGTACGCCGCGAGAGCACGGTCATCACTCGCTCGATCTCGGTCTCCCGGCCGATTACCGGATCAAGCTTGTTCTCCCGAGCCGCCTGGGTGAGATTACGACCGAACTGGTCGAGCACCATCGACGACGAGGGAGTGCTGCCCTGCTCTGGAGCGCCCGCGGTTGCCGCTTCCTTACCTTGGAAGCCGCTGAGCAATTGCAGAACCTGATTTCTAACCCGGTTGAGGTCCGCGCCGAGCTTCACCAAAACCTGGGCAGCAACGCCTTCACCTTCCCGAATCAAGCCGAGAAGGATGTGCTCGGTGCCGATGTAGGAATGATTGATCTGGAGCGCTTCGCGCAAGCTCAGTTCCAGTACCTTTTTTGCTCGCGGTGTGAATGGGATGTGTCCACTAGGAGATTGCTGCCCATGGCCGATGATCTCTTCAACCTTTTGCCGAACAGCTTCCAAGGAAATACCGAGGGACTCCAAAGCTTTGGCAGCCACGCCCTCGCCCTCATGGATGAGTCCCAGCAGGATGTGCTCAGTCCCGATGTAGTTGTGGTTCAGCATGCGAGCCTCTTCTTGCGCCAATACCACGACGCGCCGGGCCCGGTCTGTAAACCGCTCGAACATGATGGTTGCTCCCTCGTTGTCGGTGCGGGTCTCGCCCTGCCGCCTCGGAACGAGCACCGATGTCTCTCACTCTAGTCGGCCAGGCCCTCACTTGCCTTGTTGCACATTCGTCGCCCGCCCGGCTGTCGGCTCGGGCTGTACGCGAACGACCAGAGTGCGATGTCGGGTTACAACAGTCACCCGACCGCCGGATATTCCCCCTTGCCGGCCACGTTTGTGAGACTGCGCGGATGATGGTGGAGGGCCGTCGATTAGGCGTGAAACCGTCGCGACCTGGCCGGGAACAGCGAGCGCCCTGGGCGAGGCATGTTCGCCCAGGGCGCAACGACAACGACGATGTTAGATGCCAGCGGCTACCGGCGACGCCTGAGAAGAGCCGTTCGAACAGTCGACTGAACACTCACATCAAGCATGAGCCTTCTCGTACGCGTCTCGTACGTCTGCCGAGACGCGGCCGCGGCTGCTGACATCGTGACCGTTTGCTAGTGCCCAGGCTCGGATGTCGCTGGTGCTCGCAGAGTTGGACGCTTTCGTACCCCGCTTGCGCCGGCCGCCGGTCTTGCGGGCGTGTGCCACCCATGGCGCCAAGGCTTCGCGGAGCCCGGTTGCGTTCTTGGACGACAGGTCGATTTCATACTCAGCCCCGTCCAATGCGAAAGTGACCGTCTCCTCGGCGGTTCCCCCGTCGTAATCGTCTTCGAGAATGATCTGCACGCGCTGCGCCATAAGCTCCTCCAGTTGCGAAAGTGAAAGTCCTGACAGGTGCGAGATTACTCGTGTTCTTCACTTTCTAGAAGAAAAATCGAGAGCAATATCTAAGGCAGGCGCGGAATGGGTGATCGCGCCTACTGCAACGAAATTGACACCAGTCTGAGCGACTTCGGCCGCGTTCAGTAATGTCAGGCCGCCGCTAGCCTCGAAAGTGGCCAGATCCGCCAACTCAGTGACGATACCGGCCATAGCAGCAACGCTCATATTGTCCAGGAGGATGTCGGTAGCACCCGCTGCCACGACCTGTCGCGCCTGCTCAGCCGAGGTCACCTCCACCTCGACTGCAACGTGGGGAAAAGACCGCCGTACTGCGCGATAAGCCTCTACTACTCCCCCGGCTGCGATCACATGGTTGTCCTTGATCAGCGCCGCATCAGCCAACGACATCCGGTGATTGATACCACCGGCAACACGGACCGCGTACTTCTGAAGCATTCTCAGGCCCGGAAGAGTCTTACGTGAGTCCCGAACTTTCGTATTAGTTCCCGCGAGCGCGTCGACCCAGGCGCGAGTGGCCGTGGCAACACCCGACATCATGGTGATCAAATTCAATGCAACCCGCTCAGCAGTCAATAGCGCCCGCGCATTGCCCGCGACCGAGATCAATACATCGCCGCGCACGACACGGTCACCGTCGGTTGCGTGCAGAGTGACTTCGAAGTCGCCGAGCGGTGCACAGACCGTCGCAACCGCGTACGCGGCGACGGGCAGCCCTGCGACGGTCCCCGGCTCGCGTACCACGAACTCGCCGTGCGCAGTCTGGGCGGCCGGAATCGTGGCATAGGAAGTGACGTCGAGCCCCGCACCAGCGCCGGGCGGCAGCACACCTCGGCCGCCCAAATCCTCGTCGAATGCCTCGGAGATGATCAACGACACGGCATCCAGGTCGAGTCCTGCCGCTGTCACGAGGCCCTCTATCTCGGCCAATGTGGTGCAAGTCATCAACGGTTCGGGGTCCCATCCCGGACTCGCGGCCAGCGCCGGTACGAAGTGATGCCGCAGCGCTTGCTGATCATCGTGTTCGACGAGGAGGTGCCCCCTCCAGGCGTCGCGACGTCCCTCGAAGTCATCGCGCCAATGAGCCCCTCGGGATTCCTCGCGGAGGCGGGCAGAGGCCACAACCGCCGTGGCCACCGTCATCAGGTTCGTTGCCTCCCAGGACTCCAGGCCGGGCTCCGCGGCCGCTTGTCGTGCCAGCTTCGCCAGCTCGTGGACGCACCGATCGAGTCCAGCGGCATCCCGGAGTCCTCCGGCATGACGGCTCATGGCCTGCTGCAACGGGGGGACCACTGATCGATCGATGAGTCCTGCTTGCCGACGATCCGGAGCGGGAAGTCGGCGCGGTGGTCGCTGGTCCTGCAGCCGTTCCGCAATCCGACGAGCGAAGACCAGCCCTTCGAGCAGGGAGTTCGATGCCAGCCGATTAGCGCCATGCACGCCGGACGAGGCCACCTCTCCACAGGCATAGAGACCCGACAAGTTCGTCGCACCATCAATGTCGGTCTCCACACCTCCACAGAAGTAGTGGCACGCGGGTGCCACCGGGATCAGATCTGTGGCCGGGTTGATACCGGCTTGCCGACAGCTGTGCCAGATGGTGGGGAACCTCACCCGCCAGGCCTCCTCACCCAACATCCGGCCGTCAACATAGACATGATCAACGCCGGCCGCCGCCATCTCCTTCATGATCTGTTTGGCGACAACGTCCCGAGGAGCCAGCTCAGCCAGCTCATGCTTCCCGACCATGAAGCGCTCGCCACGGGAGTTGACCAGCTGGCCACCCTCCCCCCGTACCGCCTCGCTGACCAGCGGCAGTTGGCCGCGGGCTCCTGGACCGAGGTAGAGCACGGTCGGGTGGAATTGGATGAATTCGATGTCCCGCAACCGCGCCCCGGCGCGGAGTGCGGCCGCGATCCCGTCTCCGGTGGAGACTGGCGGATTCGTCGTCACGGCGTAGATCTGGCCGATGCCGCCCGAGGCCAACACAACGGCCCTGGCGTGCACCGCGCCGACGCCTCCGCGAGTGCCCTCCCCAAGGACGTGCAGCGTCACCCCGGCCACTGCCGGCCTCTCGTCGGGCCCGACCTCGGCCGGAATGAGGTCGAGGACAAGTGCATGCTCGACGATCTCGATCGCGCGATCGGCGGTGACCGCGGCGATCAGCGCGCGTTCGATCTCGGCTCCGGTGGCGTCGCCTCCGGCGTGTGCGATCCGGTTCCGCTTGTGGCCGCCTTCCCGCGTCAGTTCCAGCTGGCCGGCGAGGTCGCGATCAAACTCAGCCCCTCGGTGGATGAGCTTGGCAACCTCGTCGGGTCCTTCGGTGACCAGCACGCGTACTGCCTCTTCGATGCACAGCCCAGCACCGGCCACCAAGGTGTCGTCGATGTGCTGTTGGATGGTGTCGCCCTCGGCCTGCACCCAGGCGATCCCACCCTGCGCCCAGTGGGTCGAGCCGGCTGCGACCTCGTGCTTGGTCACGACCATGATCTTTCCGAGATCCCGGCACTCCAGAGCGGCCGTCAGACCTGCGATGCCCGATCCGACTACAACGACGTCCACCTCGCGTATCCATCCCGGCGGTTCCGCGGAGAGCCGGTGCGGCAGTGCTGGCAGTGGCGGCAGTGCGGGGAAGGAAGGTAGTGAATTTGCCTGGGCGGGGCTGAACGTCAGGGACGCAGCATCAGGCACCATAGGGCCATGCTCCCGCATACGTCGGCGGGGGGAGCGGGCCCCCCTGATCCCCCCACACGGGGGTCGCGCACGTGGTTCGACGCCTGGGTCGAATCGGCGTACGGTGCGGATGGCTTCTGGCGCATTCACAGCCCTGACGTCCATTTTCGTACCGCGGCAACGAGCGGGCCGATGATCGCCGAGATGCTGGCTGCCCTGGTCGACCGCCACGATGAGATCGCCCATGTGGTCGACGTCGGTGCCGGCAATGGGCGCCTGCTGGAGGAACTCTCGGTGATCCGACCTGATCTGCAGCTGGTAGGAATTGATCTTCGACCCCGGCCCCGAAGCCTGGCGGCCCAGGTGGGCTGGGCCCAGGACCTATGGGACGTGCGATATGGGCGCTGGACCACTGGCGAGGCCGGCGCCGCCCTGGCTAGGACCGAGCCGGTCATGATCATCTGCTGCGAATGGCTGGACGACTTGCCGTGCCCGGTAGTCGCGCGACATGCCGACGGCTGGCGGGAGTTGATCATCAACGATGATGGCCAGGAGCAGCCTGGGCCGCGATTGGACAGTGAGCAGCTCGCCTGGGCCGACCGGTGGTGGTCGGGCGGCGAACGTGCCGAGATCGGTCTCACCAGGGACCGGGCATGGATCGAATTGGTTAAGTTGATCATGAAACGCGGCGGTTGTGCTGTCATGATCGACTACGGGCATACTGCGACGCGTCGCCCTGTCACCGGTTCCCTCGCGGCCTATCGCGACGGTCGGGCCCTCGAGCCGACACCTGAGTCAAGCGTGAATCTCACCGCGCATGTTGCGATCGATGCGGTACGTGCGGCAGGTGAGGAGGTCGGAGCGACCACCGCTTTCTGCGGTCTGCAGGGCGAGGTCGTACCAGAGTTGCTGCAGGCCGAAGCCCATCCCGATCCGCTCGTTGATCTTGGTCGGCGAAGCCAGCATGCGGCGCTCAGCTCACAATATGTCTGGGGCTCACATTGGTGGTTACTGCAGTGTTAGGCGGTTCGCTCCGCTTCTGCTGCATACGTTTTCCATCACAGCCGCGGAAATGTACGCCTGAGCAAGTCAATCCCCGTGCGTTTGCCATCACGGTCGCGAAAACGTACGCCAAAGGCCCGTCCTGATGCCCCACAAGCCGCTCCGCGTCTTGGTTGGATCTCTTGCCCCCGGCGTGCTGCCTTCCACTCAGCCAGCCAAGATGCCGACCGGAACGATCCTGCTCGACCTCGGTCCTGAACACCCCAGTCAGGCGGGACTCATCGAGCTCCGGCTCTGGGCCGAGGACGACGTGATCACCACTGCCAGGGTCGTGGTCGGCGCCATGCATCGAGGCGCGGAGAAGCTCTTCGAGGTCCGCGACTACCGGCAGATCCTGATGCTGGCAGACCGGCACGATTGGCAGGCTCCGTTCTTCGGCGAGCTCGCGGTCGCCCTCGTCTGCGAAGAGATGATGGGACTTGCGGTCCCAGATCGTGCCATCTGGCTGCGCACCCTGCTGGCCGAACACACCCGCATTCTCAGCCACTGCGGATTTCTCAGTTACGTGCCGCATCGGATTCCCGGCGACCCCGGACTCCGCCGATTGCGTGAGGACCTGCGTACCCAGACTCTGCGACTGACTGGAAACCGGATCCACCCCATGGCAACACGGATCGGCGGCCTGGCGGTCGATGCCGACGACGCCTGGCTACAAGCCGAACGGCAGGTCGCCACGCAGGCGGCACGGGCAGCTGAGGCGGTGTTGACCATGATCGAGTCTCCGCCGTTCGCTGGTCTGACAAGCGGAGTTGGCCTCCTAGACCAAGAGACGATCCAGCAGTTCGGAGTGAGCGGCCCCGCAGCACGGGCAAGCGGGGTGGATCTTGACATGCGCCTGCAGCTCCCCTATCTGGCCTACCGCGAGCTGGCTGACTTGATCGCTCCTCCGGTACGCCGCTCAGGCGACGCGCAATCCCGGCTGGCATTGCTCGCTGAGGAGCTGACCATCAGCGCGTCATTGATCATTGCCTGCATAGACCGTCTCGAGGAGCTGCCCGGCCCGGTCTCGGTGAAGCTGGGCAAGATCATCCGGGTGCCGGAAGGTGAGGCGTACTCAGCGATCGAGGCACCGCTGGGCATCGCCGGTGTGTTTCTGGTCTCCCGCGGCGAGAAGACTCCGTGGCGACTCAAGCTGCGGACGCCGTCATTCAACAACGTCTCCAGCCTGGAGCGGGTGCTGGTCGGGGTACGCACCGAAGCGCTAGAGGCAACCCTCGCCTCGATCGGCTACGTCGTCGGCGATATCGACAAGTAACGCGCGCCTCGTCAGGCTTACGCGGGCTGGCGTTCTGCGTCGTGGTTGGGGATGACCATCTCGATGATCTTGAAGTCAACAAGGGTGCTGGACAATTCGGCGGCGGTGCCGTCGGTGGCGTTGAGCTCTTGCCAGATCGACTCATGCTCGGCCAGCACCCGGCGCGGCATGTGGTGGACTTCGGCGTCCGGTTCGTCACGCAGTACGATCAGCTCCGCCTCACGCTCGCGTACGGTTTCGCGCAGACCCGAGATGACCTTGTCGCGATACTCGACCTCTCCCATGAGGAAAACCCGATCGCCCCGCAGGCGAGAGATCTGTTCCCGCTCCAGGGCAATCGTCACCCGCTGTTTTTCAATTACTTTGCCGGCATCGCGGATCCGCCTGCTCAGAGTGTCGACGACCGCAGCGTTCCGGGAACGTTCCTCGGTCAGCGCCTCACCATGCTCCCGGGCGGCCTTGAGAATGGCTTCCGCTTGAGTGCGCCTGGCCGTGTTGAGCGCGCGCCAGGCAAAGGCACACGCCACGAGAGCGGCTGTGATGGCTGCGGCGACCCCGAGGCGGACGACCCAGAGGGGTCCGGAGGCGGCAGCGGCCGCCAGCACCGTGCCGACGACCAAGACGATTTCGGAAATGCGCTGGAATGGCGAGGCGTTGAGCCCGCGAGTGGCAGTGGCTGGCGAAGTCACGCCCGTCAACATATGCCTCGGCGTGCTGACCGCCGCGGATTTCAATGTCAGTCGCGCGTGTCGGCCTCTAGGTCGTCCCCCTTGTCGGCATCCGCGCCCTCATCCGGCTCAGTGGGCACCTTGCATGCCCGTTCCAGCAGCAGGCCCATGACACAAAGGACGATCCCGGCAACAATCGCCACGGCAGACCGGATCACCCGATCACGCGGAGCGGCAGCGTCCAGCCGCGTCAGAAACATCAACGCAAACCCGAAGTAGCCGCCCGCCACCAGCGCACCTGCCAACGCGGAGGCCTTGCCGAGCACCAGGAAGGCAACGGCCCGCTGGGGTTCCATGCGTTCATGGCGCACCTGGATCCGCTGATGAGTCGTATAGGCCAGGACACCGACCAGCGCAGCGACCAAGATCAAACCAATGGGGGCAGTCCAGGGCACCTCGGGTGGGATCAGGTCAAAGGCGTTGGTGGTCACCACCAGGAGCCAGCCGGCCAGGCCGCCGAACAGGGCCGCAACGACGAGCGTGCGGAACGGTGTCAGGTGGAGCGAGCCGCCGGAAGGTTGCTGAGCCAAGCCCGCTGATCCTCAGTCTTGGTCGATCACAAGATCATCTCGCCGGACCACACCAGATGCGTCCGCCTTGACGAGAAAATCCGCGATGGCTCCCTTGCCAACAATCTCCGCGGTGGGGTCAATCTCGTACCACGGCACTAGCACGAACGCGCGCTCGTGCGCTAGCGGATGTGGCAGCCTCAGATCATCTTGGTCGACTACGGCGTTCCCGACCATGATCAAATCTACGTCCAGGGTACGCGGCCCCCACCGCTCGCCCTCGCGAGTCCGACCGAAAGCGTCCTCGATCGCAAATGCCCGCTCCACCAGGGTTTGCGGCTCGAGGGTGGTTTCCGCGACTACCACAATGTTGAGGAATTCCGGACTGTCGGGCGTGCCCCCGATCGGCTTGGTCTCATACACCGACGAGACATCCACCACGATCACGTCGGGGGTATCGCTCAAGGCGTCGACAGCACCTTGCACGTTGCCGAGCCGATCACCGAGATTCGAGCCGATGGAGTAGACGACCTTGCGCAACGGTTTCATGCCGCTCAAGGTGTCCGCGTCGATGGCATGAGGATTGGGACTGCTCACGTCGTTTTACTCCTTGTCAGCGTGACCGTTACATCGGCAACGTCGACCGGCATTGGCGCCTGTGGCTTGTGCACGGTGACCTCGACGCACTGGATGGCGTCATAGCGTAGGCACGTCAGGGCAATTCTGTCGGCAAGGGCTTCGATCAGGTTCAGCGGGTCCCGTTCGACGTCCGCGGCGACCGCCTGCGCCAGTGCTCCATAGTCGATGGTGTGCCCAAGATCATCAGTGCTGGCTGCTGAGGAAAGATCCAGGGTGCAGCTCACATCAACCACGAATCGCTGACCCTGCTGACGCTCGGAGTCGAATACGCCGTGATGGCCGAAGGCGGAAATTCCAGTCAGGCTGATCCGATCGCGGCCGGCCTCGACGGGCCCGTTGGATCGCTGCTGGGGCCCGGTGTCAACGACTGTGTGTGCCGCCATGTCACCTCCTGACGCATGCGACCCTATCCGAGGCGTCACTGCTTCAACAGAGGCTGGGCGACGACAACCGGGTTCACTGCTCCAGCAGTCGCTGCGCCACGGCAATGGCGTCCCGGCTCGCGCGGACCGAGTGCACCCTGACCCCCCAAACCCCTCGCAATGCGAGCACCGTGGTGAGCGCGGTGGTCGCGTCATCGCGCTCTTTGGCAGGCCGTGGGCTTCCGTCAGGATCGGCGAGCAGATGGCCAAGAAAGGCCTTCCGTGAGACGCCGGCAAGCATCGGTCGCCCGAGGACATCGAACTCCTCGAGGCGTTCCAGGAGTTGCCAGTTGTGTTCACCGGTCTTGGCGAACCCGAACCCTGGATCGATGATCACCTTGTCTGCGGCCACGCCGGCGCGATCTGCCTCGTCGAGCTGGCTGCGCAGCTCGGCAATCACCTCAGCGACGACGTCGGTGTAGCGAGGCTTTGCTCTGCATGTCTTCGGAGTGGCCGCGCCAGTGCATGCAGATGTACGGGACACCGGACTCGGCGACCAGGTGCAGCAGCCGGCCATCGGCCTTGCCACCGGAGACGTCATTCACCACGCGGGCGCCGGCTGCGATCGCACGCTCAGCGACCGCCGCACGCATGGTGTCGATGCTGACGCAAGCACCGGTGGCTGCCAGTTCGCGGATCACAGGCAGTACCCGCCGTAACTCCTCGGCAACCTCTGGTCGAGTCGCACCTGGCCGAGTCGATTCGCCGCCGACGTCGATGATGTCGGCGCCGTCGGCCAGCAGGTCCAAGCCGTGGGTGATCGCCGCGGCCGGATCGAACCACTCGCCGCCGTCGGAGAAGGAGTCTGGCGTGACGTTGACCACGCCCACGACCAGAGTGCGACCAGGCTGCGGCAGATCCGGGACGACAGGCAGCGGACTCATCCGGATCACCTTATGCTCTCCCCCGTGCCGCTTCCGCCGTACGGGTCTGCGCGCTCCCAACACGAAGTTCGGCTTGCCGTCCTCCGGCCGGGGCAGGCCTCGCCTCTCCGCCCGTCGCGGTCATGGCGTCGGCTCCTCATTGGCACGAGAGCCATGTTGGTTCTCGGGCTGACGATCGCCATCGTGACGCTGGCCGGGTGCCACAGATCAGACGGTGTGATACCTGGGCTGCAACCGCCGCGGGCGCACCAGAGTGCGGCGACGGCAGGCGCGACTGCAAGTCCGACAGCAGTCCCATCTCCACCGGAGCCGACCAGCACCGCAGGATCCAGCACCGGTGGAACCACGACCAGGCCTAACAAGTCGCTCGCAAAGAACAGCATCTACGCCATAGATCTCGGCGATACCCAGGTCTCCTGCAAGGTCAAGGTCCGGTCGCCGAAGCCGCCGCTCAAGGATTCCAACCTGGCCTCGTACGGCAAACGGCTGGTCGGTGCCTGGTCAAGGCCTTTGCCGAGCCGCTGGCCGCGTATGGCATCAACTTGACCACACCGAAGATCAAGGCTTACCGCAACACCATCAAGACTCCGTGCGGACGGTTCGGCCAGAATGGTGCCCCGGCCTACTACTGCTCGATTACCCAGACGATCTACTGGCCGGCGACCGGTGACGACGGCGCCGAGGCGTACACGTACGCGCGACTCGGGTACGTCGGCCTTGTCGCTCACGAATTCGGCCATCACCTACAGGCTGCGAGCGGCATGCTCAGCGAGTATGCGCAGCGCTCGTACGCCACGAAAAGCCGCAGCGAACGGTATCTGCTCAGCCGCCGCCTCGAACTCCAGGCGCAGTGCTTCGAGGGCGTCTTCCTGGCTGCGGCGGCCCAATCGATCGGACTCAGCAGCAACGACCGCTACCAGCTCAGGGTCTGGCACGCCTTCACCGGCGATGAGGACCCGCCGACAAGCCGTAAGCCCGACCATGGCAGCAGCGCGGCGCAGATTCGCTGGCTCAATCGTGGTCTGAACTCGGCCGATTTCGGGCGCTGCAATACCTGGACGGCTAAGAAGAAGTCCGTCAAGTAGATCCTGCCTTGAGCCTCTCGACTATCCGAAAGCGGTCAGTGACCACAGAGAATTGGCGAAATTGGTGTCGTTTGCGACCACTTTCGGTAAGCGAGGGCGGACTTAGCTGGTGATCAGGCCCATCGCCTCGGCGCGGGTAGCAGCGTTGCGCAGCTGCCCGCGTACGGCGCTGGTGATGGTCTTCGAGCCCGGCTTGCGTACGCCGCGCATGGTCATGCAGAGGTGCTCGCACTCGATCACCACGATGACCCCGCGAGGCTCCAGGATGCGGTTGATCGCATCTGCGATCTGGGTGGTCAGTCGCTCCTGCACCTGGGGCCGTTTGGCGTAGATATCAACCAGGCGAGCTAGCTTGCTGAGCCCGGTGATCTTGCCTTCTTGGCTGGGGATGTAGCCGACATGGGCGACGCCGGTGAAGGGCACCAGGTGGTGTTCGCAGCAGCTCCAGACCTCGATGTCCTTGACCAAAACCAACTCGTCGTGGCCGAGGTCGAAGACGGTGGCCAGGACCTTCTCCGGATCCTGCCGCAGGCCGCCGAACATCTCCGCGTACGCCCGTGCGACCCGCTCCGGGGTTTCGCGGAGGCCCTGCCGGTCCGGATCCTCGCCGATTCCGATCAGGATCTCGCGCACGGCAGCGACGATGCGATCATGATCGAATTCTCCGACTCGCTGCGGGAAGTGGATCGGGTCAATGCCCCTCATGCTGTCGCCGCCATCACGACTGATGGCGGCGGCCTCGTCGAGCTCGGTCACCGAAAGTCTGGGCCTCTTTGCGGCTGCGGATCGGATTCACCAGGGGCTGGCAACTGCGACGGAACAGGCGAATGTCCCGGGGGCTGCGGCGCCCCACCAGCTGGAATCTGATGGCCTGAGTCCGGTGCCTGACCGCTGACAGCCTGGCCGTTTGCCCCGTTCTGACCGTTGATCGACGGCGGCGGCGGGGTTACCGGCGGGATGGATCGAGGGGATGCGCTCATCGGAACCGGTCCAGGCGGGCCGCTTCGGCCAGAGCCGCAGTGGCTGGAAGACCTCAGCTACCTGTTGCCGATCCAGGGTCTCCTTCTCGAACAGCGCGCGCACCAGGTCATCGAGGACATCCCGGTTCTCGTTGAGGATGTCGAACGCCTCCTGGTGGGCGTTGCTGATGAGCTTGGCGACCTCCTCGTCGACGATCGCGGCGACCTCTTCGGAGTAGTCGCGACCGTGGCCGATATCGCGGCCCAGGAACGGTTCCGCGTCCCCGGATCCGAGCTTGATCGCGCCCAGCCGCTCGGTCATCCCGTACTGGGTGACCATGGCGCGCGCCAAGGCCGTTGCCTTCTCGATGTCGTTGCTGGCTCCGGTGGTCGGGTCGTGGAAGACCAGTTCCTCGGCTGCCCGGCCGCCCATCATGTATGCCAGCTGGTCGAGCAGTTCCGCACGCGTGTTGGCGTACTTGTCCTGCTCCGGCAGCACCATGGTGTAGCCGAGAGCCCGGCCGCGCGGCAGGATGGTGACCTTCTGCACCGGATCGGTGCCAGGCAGCGCCGCAGCAACCAGCGCATGGCCACCTTCGTGATAGGCGGTCACCAGCTTGTCCTTGTCGTTCATCAGCCGGCTGCGCTTCTGCGGGCCGGCGACGACGCGGTCGATCGCCTCGTCGAGGTACTCGTCGGTGATCATCCGGGCGTTCTGCCGTGCGGTCAGTAGCGCGGCCTCGTTCAACACATTGGCCAGATCGGCGCCGGTGAAGCCAGGCGTACGCCGCGCCACGCCTTCCAGATCGACATCAGGGGCCATCGGCTTGCCCTCCGCGTGCACCTTCAAGATGTCGAAGCGACCCCTGAGGTCGGGAGTGTCGACGGCGATCTGGCGGTCGAACCGCCCGGGGCGCAGCAGCGCGGGGTCGAGGACGTCCGGCCGGTTGGTGGCGGCGATCAGGATCACGCCGCCGCGTACGTCGAAACCGTCCATCTCGACCAGCAGCTGGTTCAGCGTCTGCTCGCGCTCGTCGTGGCCGCCGCCCATGCCGGCGCCACGGTGCCGGCCGACAGCGTCGATCTCGTCGATGAAGACGATCGCGGGAGCGTTCTCCTTCGCCTGCTCGAACAGGTCGCGGACGCGGGAGGCGCCGACGCCGACGAACATCTCGACGAAGTCCGAGCCGGAGATCGAGTAGAACGGCACCCCGGCCTCCCCGGCCACCGCGCGGGCCAGCAGGGTCTTGCCGGTGCCGGGTTGGCCGTACAGCAAGACACCCTTGGGGATCTTGGCGCCGACGGCCTGGAACTTGGCGGGCTCGGCCAGGAACTCCTTGATCTCCTCGAGCTCCTCGATCGCCTCGTCGCACCCGGCGACGTCGCGGAACGTGGTCTTGGGCGTGTCCTTGTTGGCGATCTTGGCCTTCGACTTGCCGAACTGCATGACCCGGCTGCCGCCGCCCTGAACGGAGTTCAGCAGGAAGAAGAAGAGCACGCCGATGATGATGAACGGGATCAGGGTGCCCAGCAGGGAACTGAAGAAGCCTGGGGTTGCGTTCTCGCCCTTCCATTGATCCAGGGTCTTCTCAGCCACTCTTTGGTCGAGACGGGTGATCAGCTGGTCACTCTGATTCCCAACCCAGGTTGCTTTGTAGCCAGTCTTGTTCGCGTCCTTCAGGGTGACGCGGACTTCTTGTTCCTTATCGATCAAGATGACCTCGCTCAACGGCTCGTTGCCGTTGATGATCGAGACCACCTGAGAGGTAGGCGCTTCCTTATATCCGCTAGTCACCCGCTGACTGAAGTCGATCAGCAGACCGATCGCGATCACCGCAAGGACGATCCACGTCAGAGGTGAGCGGAATATCCGTCGTAGGTTCATAACCTGCCTAGTGAGGTTTGGGAATCTGGGAGATCCTCCTGCCTAGGCTATCGTTCGCGTCCAAGCTGACTGGCACGTCTCGACCACGTCTGTCTTCATGCCCGCTGAGCTTGTCGAAGCGTCCGCATCGTGCCCTTCGACAGGCTCAGGGCACATAGAAGACAGGCTCAGCGGCACATAGAAACGGGCTCGCTCAGCTGTAAACGTGGGGTGAGAGGGCACCGACCGAGGTCAGGTTGCGATAGAGCCCGTCGTAATCCAGGCCGTAGCCGACCACGAACTCGTTGGGAATGTCGAATCCGACATAGGCAATTTCGACCGGATTTCGCGCCGCCTCAGGCTTTCTGAATACGGTCAGCACCTTCAAGCTGGCTGGTCCCCGGGAGCGCAGGTTGCTGACCAGGTACGACAAGGTCAGACCCGTATCGATGATGTCCTCGACCAGCAACACGTCCAGTCCGGTCACGTCGGTGCTGAGATCCTTGAGGATCCGGACGACACCCGAGGATTTGCTGCCCGAGCCGTAAGAGGACACCGCCATCCAGTCCATCCGGCAGTGGATCGTGAGCGCGCGGGAGAGGTCGGCCATCACCATGACCGCTCCATTGAGCACACCGACGAGGAGCAGGTCCTTGCCTGCGTAGTCGCGATCAATCTCGGCGGCGAGCTCGGTGATGCGGGTGGCGAGTTCCTCTTTGGTGACGAGGACGCTCGTCAAATCACCGTTGAGCTGGGTGTCGTCCACGGGCCTCAGCCTGCCACAGGAAAAGCGGTCCCGCGGACCGGGCAGTCGGGTTGTTCCCGGCAGGTCAGCCGACTGACAGTCGTCCCCCGCTACGCGTGACAGTTGCGCCGGGCAGCTGAATGGACTTTTGGCCATGCCAGTCGATGATCAAGGACTCCACGGCGCCGATATGCCGCAGCGTGAGGTCACCGATTCCGTGTGCTAGTAACCACAGCCGGAGGATCCGGCGGCGCAGCGCGGGCGGCTGGGATTCCAGGGCGGTGCAATCCAAAGTGTCCGTGCCGCCGAGCCCTTCCGCTGTCCGGTACGCCTCCGCAGCAAGCCGATCCAGCAGCTCAGTGTCGTCGCGGAGCAGCTCCGCGGTCCGTGCCAGGGCTTCGGCGACGCCCGGACCTAGCTCGGCCTCCAGGGTCGGCAGCACGGTCTCGCGTACCCGGACCCGCCTAAACCGACGATCTGTGTTGTGTGGATCCTGCCAAGGGTCGAGTCCGAGCTCCGCGCACGCCTGCTCGGTCGTGCCGCGGCGCAGGTTCAGGAATGGCCGCAGCAGATGGCCGGCTCGGGGTGCCATCCCGGCCAGCGATCTGCCGCCTGATCCACGAGCCAGGCCAAGCAGCACCGTCTCGGCCTGGTCGTCGAGGGTGTGACCGATCAGCACGGTGGCGGAACGCGCTCGGGCCTCGGCGTCGAGGGCCAGGTATCGGGCCTGGCGGGCTGCTGCTTCAGGCCCGACAGTCGCCGACTCGTCTACCTGAACGGTGGTGACGGTCACGTCGTCATAGCCCAGCCGGTCGAGTTGCTGCTGTACGCGTGCGGCAACCTCGGTAGATTCCTCCTGCAGTCGGTGATCGATCACAACTGCGGCGTATTCCAGATAGCGGCGAATCGCCACGTAACGAGCAGCAAAGGCGAGTGCGAGCGAGTCAACGCCGCCTGAGCAGGCGACGAGGAGATGCGTGTCCTGGCTGTTCAGCGCCCCGTCAACTGCTTGGACGACCGCCAGGCCGGCCGGGCCGAGCTCGCGATAACCCACCGAGATTTCAGCTTTAGCCTGTGGTCAGCTCAGGGTGCATGCGAGTCAGCCAGAGCCTCGGGTTGGTGATCTCTGACGCGGTTGGCAGGCTCTCCGGAGAGGTCCAGACCTTGTTCAGGCCCGACATACCCACTTCAGCCATCACCGCGCGGCAGAATTTGGCGCCGTCGCGGTATTGCCGCATCTTGGCGTCCAGTCCGAGCAGCTTGCGGATGATCTTGTCGAAGCCCTGGCCCTGCCGGCGTACCGTGAACTTGGACCGGATGGTCTCCACGGTGGGAATGACATCTGGACCAACGCTGTCCATGACGACATCTGCGTGACCCTCGAGCAGCGACATCACGGCCGTGACGCGATCGACCGTTTCGCGCTGTGCTGGCGTTTGAACCAAGTCGATGATCGACACCTCTTCGTTGTGGGTGACCGCCTCGATGACGCGGCTGAGCGCATCCCGCAGCATCTGGGCCACGATCGCCGGGTCCAGCTCGGCCGAGTCGACGATCTCGGCGATCTGGCCGTTGAGATAACCACGCAGCCATGGCACTGCCGCGAACTGCACCCGGTGAGTCTCCTCGTGCAGGCAGACCCAGAGCCGGAAGTCGGCAGGCTCGACATCGAGCTCGCGTTCGATGGAGACGATGTTCGGTGCGACAAGTAGCAGGCGACCGCCGGGTGCGTTGGGATCGGCTCCCGGATAGAAGGGGTCGAACTGACCGAGGACCTTCGAGGACAGATAGCTGAGCAGGGCACCCACTTCGACGCCTGTGATTCGGGGGCCGACGCTGGCAACGGTGGGGCTCGACTGCTTCATCCGCTCAATCACCTTGGCGTTGAGCGGTCCCAGAATCTGTCGGAAGCCGTCCAGGTTGGCCTGAATCCATCGCGGCCGATCGACAACCAGCACCGGAGCCGTACCGCTGTCAGCTTCCATTCCCGTCACCTCGCGGACGTACGCCTCGGCTCGGTCGGCGAAGCTGCGCAGCTCACCGACGACCGCCGCGGCACCTTCGCGGGAGATCTCCGGGCCGGGCTTGACCAGCTTGGTAGCCGTATTCAACGCCACGGTCCAGTCGACCATCGAGGTTGTCATGCGGGCGAGTCTATGTGCGGGCTCCGAGCGGGTACGGTCGGCTAGCGACACCCGCACCTGCTGATTGCGGTGGTCACGCGATCCAGCCAGACCACGGCGTTGTACTCGTTCTTCGGCTTGTTGATCAAGAAGGCGTACACCAGCAGCGAGCCGTCGGTGGTGCGTACCAAACCCGCCCGAGCGCGCACCTTGTTCAGCGTGCCGGTCTTGCCGCGGACGACTCCGCGTCCGGCCAGGCTCTGGTCGTCGGAATATCGAATCCGCAGGCTGCCCTCGACCCCGGCCACCGACAGGCCAGTGATCACCGCACGTAGCTCGGGATGTTGCTCGCCAGCGGCCAGCCGCAGCATCTTGACCATCGCGTCGGCAGGCACTTTGGTCTGGCGAGCCAGGCCGCTGCCGTCGCTGATCGTCATGCCGGGACCCCAGATGCCGAGCTTGGTGAGCTCTGACCGTACGACCTTGGTCGCTTCCGCGATCGACCCCGCCTTCCCAGCACCGACGGCCGCCTGGCGGAAGAGCACCTCGGCCGCATCGTTGTCGCTGATCATGAGCACGTGCTCAACGATCCGCTCCAGGCGCATCGAGGAAGCCCTGGCAACGACCGGCGCCGATTTCGGCGCCCGCGCGCGCTCGGTGGTGGTGACCTTGATCCCCTGCTTGGAAAGCGCCGCGGCGAAGGCAGTGGCCGCTTCCTTGGCCGGATCTCTGTAACGCGGGCTCGGGGAGACCGATCCCACCCCACCGTCGTCAACCACAAGCGCGGAGGTCCGTGAGACTGAGTCACCGTAGGAGCTGGGCCAGCGCGGGTTCCAGGCCGGGCCACTGAACAGCGAGGCGTCGTAGCCAAGGCTGACTTTCTTGATCTTGTCCTGCTTGAGTTTGCTTGCCGTGGCACGAGCTAGGCCGGTGATTGTGGCTCGCCTGGGATAGTCTGCGCTGCCTTTCCTGGCCAGGTAGGGATCCCCGCCACCGACCAGAATGAGCTGACCCCGCTGAGGACTGACCACCGACGTTTTGAAGGTGTGTTCAGGGCCCAAGATCGACAGCGCCGCTGTCGCGGTGAGCAGCTTCATGGTTGAGGCCGGGATCTGAGGACGGGTGGCGTTGTGGGCAAACAGCACCTTGCCGGTTCCAACCTCGACCACCGAGCCGGAGTAGGTGCCGGTCATGCCTTTGACCTTGATCGCTCGAATTCTGGCGGCGACTGCGGTCGTGTCGGGAACGACCCGGGGCGCGGCTGCTGCCAGCACGGGGCCGGGCAGGTCAGGCTCTTGAGGCGACGGCGTCGGCGTGGCCGTTGCCGAGCTGCTGCTGTTGGCCACTGGGGTGCTCAGAGCGCTCGGAGTGCCGGCTGGAGAGGTGGACCCAGGAGCGCCTGATTGTGCCCCAATGGCGTATCGGTTCTCTCGCGGCAGTGCAGCAATGGCCACGGCGATCACGCTGGTCACGACAGCGATCGCAGCAACGACCGCCAGAATTACCACGGCAATCCGCTTGGGACCCAAGGGTTACGCCCACCTCCTTCACGCTAGGCTCAAGCCGCCGGACAGTTACTGGTGCGCACTCTCGCACAGTCAGTACTCATCCTAAGGAGGTCACGTGACCGCACCCAACGTCGAGCGAGGTCTGAAGCCGATGAGCGGACTGACCTTCGATGTCACCGTTGAGATTCCCAAAGGCCAGAAGAACAAGTACGAAGTCGATCATGACACCGGCCGCATCCGGCTGGACCGTACGCTGTTTACCTCAACCCAGTACCCCGCCGACTACGGCTTCATTGAGGGGACTCTCGGTCAGGACGGCGATCCTCTGGATGCGCTGGTGATGATCACCGAGCCAACATTTCCAGGCTGCCTGGTCAAGTGCCGGGCTATCGCGATGTTCCGGATGAAGGACGAGGCGGGCGGCGACGACAAGGTGCTCTGCGTGCCGGCGTCCGACCATCGACGCGACCACATCCGCGATCTCTCCGACGTCCGGGAGTATGTGCTCCTTGAGATCGAGCATTTCTTCACTGTTTACAAGGACCTCGAGCCCGGCAAGTCTGTGGAGGGCGCGACCTGGGTCGGCGTGGAGGAAGCCGAGCAGGAGGTTCAGGCGAGCTTCGCGCGGGCCAAGGAGCATGGCTATAGCGGCCATCGGCACTGATTCATCGGCCCCGTAAGGCCGCTTCCCGCGAAGTGCTCAAAGACCGCAGCATTTCGACCCAGAAGCATGTCGGTGGTGACCACTCTTTGATGGGGTTCAGACCTGACCGCCGTCAGGACAGAGAGCAGTGACTGACCATCTGATCTTGCTTGCACCGTCGGCCAATCGCGTCTATGCGTTCGAGGCTGACCGACTGGTAGCAGCTGAACTCAAGATCATGCTCGGTGCTCAAGATCATCCAGCGATCCAGCCGGTGACGGTGGCCGGGGTCGGATATTTGGCAGTGTCGACGGAGAGCCTTGACGACCAGATCCGTTGGGCGCTCGGCCGACTCTCTGGTTTCTACGCCGCCTTCCAACGAGAGCAGGATCGGCTGCTGCCCATCGAGGTGGCTACGCCGGATCTCTTCGACGACGATCTGGTCACCATCCCGAAGTACCCGGGCAAGACCAACGAGCAGTTCACGCGGCTGCTGGTCAATGTGACGCTAGCCTCGATGAGACGCCCGATCAGTGGGCCGATCACGATCTTGGACCCGCTGTGCGGTCGCGGTACCACGCTGAGCACTGCGATGATGCTGGGCTGCAACGCGGCCGGCGTGGAGGCCGAGCTGAAGGCAGTGGAAGCGTACGCGGCGTACCTGCGGACTTATTGGCGTCGCAAGCGACTGAAGCACGTCGTCGAGGTCAGCCCGGTACGCCGCGAGGGCAAGATCATTGGCAAGCGGCTTGACGCCGAGGTGAGTCCCGCCGGTCATCAGCAGCCCGTTGCGCTGACCGTCTTCTCCGGCGACACCCGGCAGTCGGCGGCGCTCTTCGGAAAGCGCAAGTTCGATGCGGTGCTGGCCGACGCCCCGTACGGGGTGGTGCACGGCAGCCGATCCGACGTACGGGGTGCCAGTGGGAAAAAGGACCGTTCTGCCGCCGGCCTGATCAGCGACGCACTTCCTGTCTGGGCTCAGCAGCTGAAGGCCGGCGGAGCTCTCGGCTTGTCCTGGAACGCGATCGGCCTGAGCCGAGAGCGGCTCCTAGAGATCCTTGCCGGAGCCGGCTTGGAACCCTTGGACTTCGGTCCTTATCGGGACTTCGAACACCGAGTCGACTCCTCAATCCGTCGCGACATTGTCGTCGCCATCAAGCCATGACGTTCGAGCTGGTTCAACGGCGCCGTAGGTACACGGCGTATGCGGTAACCCAGCCGAATGCCAGCGCCACCGCAACGAAGAGGCGCACGCTGGCTCCTGGTCCGACAGGCACACTGAGCACGAAGCACGCCACTGCCAGCACTCGAGTGAGCACGGCCGCCCGTCGCATTCCCTCGGCGGAGAACCGACGGGCGATCACGAAGCAGGCCGCGACCACCGACAGGAAGGCAATCGGCGGCGCGAATGCGTGAATCGTGCCGTGCAGGCTGAGCTGCTCGGGATAACCCTGCGGCGCGCCAGCGGGAAAGCCGAGGGCCGGATCGGCCTTGAAGACGCCGCCGATCACCAGGCCCGCACCGTAGAGCGCAAGCAGCCTGGGTGCCCACGTGCTGCCGGGCCCATCAGGCAAGCGGCGAGCCACGCCGACCGCGAAGATCAGGCTGAGTACGCCAGCGATGATGAAGTTGATCACCTGAATCCAGCCGTATTCGCCTAGCGCGAGCATGCTGAGTGGATGGCGCCGTAGATCAAAACCATCGCGCGTCAACGCCTGCACGGCGGCGGTGCACACGAAGAGCGGCCCGGCGATGACTCCCGCGCCAAGCAGCGTCCGGGTCACATCGGTCGTCTTGCTTGCGGTTGTGATAGCGGTCATGATCAACACGTCCTTTCGATAGGTGACTCTGCCTGTGCGTCGACCGCGGGGAGCTGTTCTCGACATGGAATCTGAGAAAGTTCTCGCCGAAGTGCCTTGGCCATGTCGAATTCGTTAAGGGCGACGCGACGCGAGGGTGAAGGCCGGTCAACCGAGAGCGGTCAAAGAGTAAGGAGACAGCTATGCGTTTCATGACGATGGTGAAGTTCGACGAGTCGTTGCCGGCGGGACCACCGCCGCCAGCGGTAGCCGAGGCGATGGCAGAGTTCGCCGCCGAGGGCGCCCGAAACGGCACGTTGGTGGATCAGGGTGGCTTGCTGCCAAGCGCGGCCGGCGCGATCGTGTCGCTCGTCAACGGCTCGATCAAGGCTGTCGACGGCCCATTCACCGAAGCCAAGGAACTGGTCGGCGGCTACGGCGTGGTGGAGGTGCGAAGCAAGGCGGAGGCCGTCGAGCTCGCCAGGCGGCTGCTGCAGATTCACGCCGATCACTGGCCGGGTTGGGAAGGCAGCTGCGAGGTTCGCCAGTTGGGCGACTCGTGATCTGATCGGAGATGTGACCGATCCGACCACTCAGCAGGCCATCGAGGCGGTCTGGCGCCTGGAGTCAACGAGGCTGATCGCTGGGCTGGTCCGGATCGTACGGGATGTCGGCCTGGCCGAGGACCTTGCGCAGGATGCACTGGTAGCCGCATTGGCGCAGTGGCCTGGAAACGGCGTCCCCGACAACCCGGGCGCTTGGCTGATGACCATCGCCAAGCGCCGCGGAGTTGATCAGTTCCGGCGGCGGGACCGCCAAGATCACATCTATGCCGCGATCGCTCATACGCAGGGAACCGTTGCGTCTGAACAGGACGTCCTGGCGGCAGTCGATCATGTCGAAGATGACGTGCTGCGGCTGATGTTCATCTGCTGTCACCCGGTGCTGACGCCCGAGGCGCAGTGCACGTTGACACTGAAGCTGGTTGGCGGGTTGACCACCCGCGAGATCGCGCGAGCGTATCTGACAACGGAGTCCACGGTCGGCCAGCGGATCGTACGCGCCAAGCGGACGCTCACCGAGGCCGGAGCAGCCATGGAGGAGCCGAACGAGACCGAGCGTGCTGAGCGGTTCACCGCGGTGCTGAGCGTGATCTACCTGCTCTACAACGAGGGGTATTCAGCCACTGCCGGAAGTGAATGGATGCGGCCGACGCTGTGTGACGAGGCGCTGCGGCTGGGGCGGATCCTCGCCGCTTTGGCTCCGCGAGATAGCGAGGTGCACGGCCTGTCCGCACTCATGGAACTGCAGTCGTCTCGCCTCGCGGCTCGCGTCGCTGACGACGGGTCACCGATCTTGCTGCTTGATCAGGATCGTGCGCGATGGGATCCGGTGCACATCATGCATGGCTTGGCCGCCCTGGACCGGGCGCAGACCTTGTCGACCGAGCTTGGCCCGTACGCAATCCAGGCTGCGATTGCGGCATGCCATGCGCGGGCTGAGACAGCTCAGGCCACAGATTGGGTGAGCATTGCCGACCTGTACGAGCGGTTGGCTCGAGTCACCGGATCGCCGGTGGTCGAGCTGAACCGGGCGGTGGCGGTTGGTATGGCGTACGGGCCAGAGGCCGGGCTGGCGCTGCTCGACCAGCTCGACGGGCTACCAGCGCTGAGCGGCTATCACCTGCTGCCGAGTGTCCGCGGCGACCTGCTGGACAAGCTCGGGCGGCACGAGGAGGCAAGAGCGGAGTTTGCCCGAGCGGCCACGATGACCCAGAACGAGCAGGAGCGGAGGTTGCTGCGGGAGCGCGCCAGCGGGAGGTCGGCTGGCCAGGCGGCACCTTAGGCTGCAGAGATGGACCAGCGACGCACCCTGCTCGTACTTCGCCATGCGCAAACCGAAGACATCCGGCCAGGCAGCAAGGACAGCGAGCGACGGCTCACCCCCGACGGCGAACGCCAGGCGCTTGAGGTAGCGGACTATCTGCGGACGCAACGCATCACAGTCGATGCCGTGCTGTGCTCCAGCGCTGCCCGCGCCCGGCAAACACTCGACCTGCTGAAGCTGGATGATCAACTCGATCCGGACCGGGTTGAGATCGCCGATCGCTTCTACAATGCGGGCGCCGATACCTTGATCAACGCCGTACGCGAGCTTCCCGACGTTTGCCACGTGGCCCTGCTCGTCGGCCACGCCCCCGGTGCACCGGGAGTGGTGTACGAACTAACTGACCAGGCGACCTCCACACCGGAGGCAGTCAGTGCGATCGAGGGTCGCTTTCCGGCCGCTGCGCTGGCCCAGCTGGATTTCGAGGGTGACTGGTCTGCAGTCGAGACAGGCTCGCTCGTCTCTGTCCGGATGCCAGGTCAGACCAGAAGTTGATCACCGAAGTTGATCACCGCTGTGGCGTCGGGCTCATCATCGCATCCGGCGTCGTGCCATCCTGAGCCAGCGACACGCCGAAAGTGACAAATTTCATACCGCGGCTAGGTCGACGCCGAGAGAGGGTCGACCGTAGCCAATGCCAAACGACTCCACATTGCTAGAAAAATGATCTTGCATTGACCAAGCGCCAGTGGACACGACCCTTCGATATTTTCCTTGCACGCAACGGTCTCCGCGCCCATCCCGATGAGACAAGGACGTAACATCCCGATTGCCATCGAGCTCGTTCGGTACAACCGGTTGCCAAATCTGTAGATGCAAATCAGGATGGGCCGTTGACCAAGATCACGATTGGAGATAGGTCCCAATCCGGCTTCGGTCGCACGATACGCTTCTGGTGCTTGACCGAGCTCGGGGTGTGTCCGGCAGAGTAGCCCTTCCCCCACTGCTAACCCCCCAACGATCTGACACTGTCCGGGAAAGTCAGCGCCAGATCGTGGCTCGTTCGAGCGTGCCAATTCGCCGGGGGGCCGGTGAGCGTCGGACGTGGGGTCGTTGGGGGAATGGCGAGGCCAGAACGCCTACTGCGGGCATCTCCGAGACGCGCCGCACTTGAGCCTGCGTTCGCAGGTCTGGCGCGCCACGACGTACGGGCACTTCATCCAGATTCCCACCCCACTGATGCGTCACGACTCGGCGTCGGCGAGGCTGTCGACCTCCTAGACGACTCACCGACAGTACGCCTTGAGCACCTCGACCTGGCAAGCGATGATCAACTTCCGACGCGGCCGGATCCCGCTGCCACCGTCCCGGCGACCAAGCGTTTTGCGGCGTGGGGTCGACGGTATCTCATAGCTGGTCGCGAGCGCCGATGCACTGGTCGGCGGTATCTCCGCAGCCACCCCGGCATCGATCAGCAACACCCTGTCTGGGCGGCCGCATGTGGTCCCGCTGCTCTGCCTTGTGGGCTTGGTCGTCTGGCCCGCCGCGATTGCCATGTGCCGTGGGTACCGGCGTAATCGGATCGGCATTGGATTGGACGAACCGGGTGCGGTCATTCGGGCCGGCATGGTGGTCGTGGTGGCAGGCGCGCTCCCGGCGGGCATCCTGGCGGCTGACCCCCTGACCCTGTACGCGTCGCTGAAGCTGGTGGCAACCGGCATTCCATTCGCCGTGCTGCTCAGCCTGATGGTTCGCTTTGTCGCCCGGAGGATTCTGCATCTGATGCAACGCCACGGACACAGCCTCCGACATGTCCTCGTCGTCGGCAGCTTCGGCGCGGCACAGCAGCTCAGCGAGCGGATTCAACGAGAGCCCGATGCCGGCATGAAAGTGATCGGCCTTTGCCTACCCTCTTCTCAGCTGCCCCGACCCGTCCTGGCGGGGATTCCGGTGCTCGGCAGTCTCCAGCCAGGTGCCCGATGTGGTCCGTGCCAGAGGCTGCGACGCTGTCGCGGTGACTAGTGACGATGCGACTCGGTACAACTATCTGCGCCAGCTCGCTTGGTCGCTGGAAGGCGCCGACGTCGAGCTCCTGGTAGACCCCGGGCTGGTCGAGGTGGCCGGACCGCGCATGCATATCCGGCCGCTTATGGGCTTTCCACTGCTCCATGTCGAGGAACCGCACTTCACCGGCTGGCGCCGGGTGGTCAAGCGGGTCACAGACCTGGTGCTGACGTCGGTGGGCCTGCTGATCATTTCCCCGCTGATGCTTGGCATCGCAGCAGTGATCAAGCTTCAAGACGGTGGGCCAGTGATCTTCCGCCAGGCTCGGATCGGTCGTGACGGCAAGCAATTCACCATGCTCAAGTTCCGCTCCATGGTGGTGGACGCTGAAGATCGCAAGCCAGACCTGATGGAGCAGCAATGAGGGCAAGGGCGGGTTGTTCAAACTCAGCGACGACCCTCGGGTGACCCGCTTCGGCCGATTCATGCGTGACTTCTCTCTCGACGAGCTACCGCAGCTCTGCAACGTCTTGGGTGGCTCGATGTCGCTGGTCGGGCCACGTCCGCATCTGGCATCCGAGCTCGCCCAAATGCCGAGCGAGGCGAGCCGGCGGTCGCTGGTGACACCCGGTCTCACCGGACTCTGGCAGGTCAGCGGACGCTCCGACCTGGAAGGCGATGATGCCGTCCGCTTCGACCTTCGCTATGTCGAGAACTGGTCGTTCACCCTGGATCTGTGGATCCTGTGGAAGACGATCTTCGCCGTGCTGACCAAGCGCGGAGCGGCCTGACTGGCTTACGCTGGTCTGCCCTCGGAGTTAGTCCAAGGGTGATAGCCGACGTCCGTGGGAGAAGCTGATGACCCGTTGGTGGATCGCACTGGGCTCGGTGAGTGCCTTCACCGCGCTGGCGGTCTCCGTCCACGTCGGCCTCCTCGACGAGTTCGACTCAATCGTCGGTGAATGGGCGCGACCTCATGATGTATGGGGCGCCGCGCAGGTGCGAGCCGACCTCGTGGTCCACGGTCTGCGCCCAGCCGTGCTGGCGGCGCTCCTGGCGGCGTTCACGGTGGCCTTCGGAATGAAACGTCGGTCAATGAGACTGGTCTGGTTCGTCGGCAGTGTCGGTTTGGCGACCGTTGCCTTGACCGCCGCGACGAAGACAGCTGTGGGTCGTCCCGATACCCACGGATCGATTACGAATGGCTTCGGAGGCAGCTTCCCGTCGGGTCATGTGACGACAGTCATAGTCTGCTTGGGCTTAGCAGTCCTGGTGGCGCGTCCGCGCGCTGGCCGGTGGGTCTGGCTCATCCCGGCTCTGGGCGGCGGTCTCATGGCAGCGTCGCTGCTGCTCCAGGCGACGCACTGGTTCACAGACGTCGTCGGCGGTGGCTTGCTCGCCACCAGTCTCCTCGCTTTCGCGAGCGCCTCGGGTCTGAGTCGTTGGTCGCACGGTCCGGCAGAAACCGATGAGGGATCGAGGAAATCTGAGGTGGGACGGGCCGTTCCCGTCACGCCAGCCAGCTCGTTTGGCACCGACTCTGAGACTCGCTAGCGAACCTCTCCAAATCGATGGTCACCCACTGCTACGATCCTGCCTCACAAGTGTTCTGATCCTACGGGGGACAATGAGGATCGCCATCTTGGGCCTGGGCTATGTCGGTACCGTGACGGCCGCGGGTCTAGCTTCTGGAGGCCACGAAGTGTGCGGCGTCGACATCGACGCTGTGAAGGTCGATCACATCCAGTCTGGGCGAAGTCCAGTAGTCGAGCCGGGCATTGACGACCTCGTAGCGACTGCCGTCAAGCAGTGGAAACCTCACTGCGACCACGGATCCTGTCGTGGCGCTCGACCGAGCCGATGTGTCTTTGGTCTGTGTCGGTACGCCCTCGAGGCCGCAGGGCGGCACGGACCTGACCTATGTACGACGCGCGCTAGACGACATTCGGCGAGGACTTTCGCTTGCCGCGCCGCCGACATCGGGCTTCCATGCAGTGGTAATGCGGAGCACTGTTCCACCGGGAACTGGGGATGATCTCGTCAGCACGACCTTCAGGGGTATGGCACACGCTGGCGGCCCGGCCGTAGGAACGGCAATGTGCCCGGAGTTCATCCGTGAGGGCTCTAGCGTCGCCGACTTCTTCAACCCGCCGTTCTTGGTCGTCGGCACTGCCGACCGGTGGGTGGTCGACCGGCTGACCGAGATGTTCTCGTTCCTGAAGTCTGAGATAACGCATGTCGATATCCGCAGCGCCGAAGCGCTGAAGTACGCATGCAACGCCTTCCACGCCACCAAGGTCGCCTTCACCAACGAGATGGCTCGCATCTTCCGCGCGTTCGGTGTCGACTCGCGTGAGGTCATGCGGGTGTTCAGCCAGGACACCGTTCTCAACATCTCCCCGGCCTACTTGAGACCGGGGTTCGCTTTCGGCGGCTCCTGCCTACCCAAGGATCTCCGCGCCCTGCTCGACATGGCCCGGGTCAACGCACTTGATGTCCCATTGCTCGCCGGCACTGCGTGGAGCAACGAACTCGTAATCGCCGACGCAGTCGACCGCCTGATCGCCAGCCCGTTCCGCAAGATCGCCATGCTCGGACTGAGTTTCAAGATGAACACCGACGACCTGAGGGAAAGCCCTAACGTCGAGCTGGCGGAGCGGCTGATCGGCAAGGGCTTCGAGGTCAAGATCTACGACCCGATAGTCCACCCGGAAGCCTCATGGGCTCCAACCTTCGATACATCGAGAACCGGCTTCCGCATCTGCGCCGATTGCTGTTCAAAACCCCTCACGAGGCCCTGGAAGGGTGTGAGGCGGCAGTAGTTGCTACGTCGGACTGCGCAGTTGTCGACGAGCTGTCGGCCGCGCCGCCTGCCTGGATCCTCGACCTCCATGGCCGTCTCGGCCCTGACATCGAACGGCTGCCCGGCTATGAGGGTATTGGGTGGGCGGTGTGAGTGGTTCGCGCAAGGTCAGCGCGCGGCCACGGACCCTGATCATCGTGCAGAACCTGCCGGTCCCGTTCGATCGTCGGGTCTGGTTGGAGTGCAAGGCACTGACCGCCGCGGGCTATGACGTCACCGTCGTCTGCCCAAAGGGTAAAGGTGACCCCGGTTACGAAGTGCGCGAGGGCGTCACACTCCTGAAGTACCCTCCCTACGCTCCGGGGGGCGGGGCACTCGGCTTCGTTCTGGAGTACGCGTACTCCTTCCTCGCAACTGCCGCGCTGGTGCTCCGCGCTCGCCGCGTGGGCAAGTTCGACGTGCTACAGGCGTGCAACCCTCCCGACATCTTCTGGCCGATCGCCCGCTGGCTACGCCGCATCGATGGTTCGCGGTTCGTCTTCGACCACCACGATCTCTGCCCCGAGCTCTACGACTCGCGCTTTCCCGACGGCAGCGCCTTGCCGCGGCGCGGTCTGATCGCGCTGGAGAAGGCGACCTTCCGGACCGCCGACCATGTCGTTGCCACGAACGCCTCATATGCCGAGATCGCGATGCGCCGCGGCGGCAAGGACCCGGCAGACGTGACGGTGGTGCGTACCGGGCCCGACCAAGATCGGCTGCGGCGGAAGGCCGCCGATACCGGCGCTACGACGCGGTCGCGATCACCTCGTCGCGCTACATCGGCGTCATGGGGCCGCAGGACGGCGTCGACCTGGCGGTCCGGGCGGCGGCACATGTCGTTCACGACCTTGGTCGCGAGGACGTCGCCTTCACCTTCATGGGCGGGGGCGACTGCTATGACCAGCTCGTGGCGCTCCGCGACGAGCTGGGACTTCAGGACTACCTGGAGTTGCCGGGCCGTGTTCCCGACGAAACCGTCCTCGACGTGCTCTCGACTGCGGTGGTGGGGCTTTCGCCCGATCCGAAGAACCCGCTCAACGACGTCTCCACGATGAACAAGACGCTGGAGTACATGGCCTTCGAGTTACCGGTTGTCGCGTTCGACCTCAAAGAGACCCGGGTCTCCGCCGAAGAGGCGGCGTGCTACGTCGAGAGCGGCGATGTGCCGGCTTATGCCCGGGCAATCGTGGATCTTCTCGACGACGACGACAAGCGCGAGGTCATGGGCAAGGCAGGACGCGTCCGGATCGAGCAAGAGCTGGGCTGGTCCTATCAGCGCGATGCTTACGTCGGCGTCTACGAGGCACTTGTCGGGCGACATCGGGTCCGAGGCTGAGATGTGCGGGGTTGCTGGAGCATTCCTCCAACCCGACGGAGCTCGGCTGGTGCGGACCATGACGGATCGCATCAGTCACCGCGGGCCGGATGCAGCTGGGTTTACGGACCTGTCGCCGCAGGCGGCACTGCAGCTCGCGCATCGGCGACTCTCGATCATTGACCTGTCGACTGCGGCTGATCAGCCGTTCGTCAAGCACGGGCTGCACCTGAGCTACAACGGCGAGCTGTACAACTACCGCGAGCTACGCAACACACTGCGCGGCAGAGGCGTCCAGTTCTCCACCGAGTCGGACACCGAGGTCGTCCTGGAGTGCTGGCGGCATTGGGGGCCCGCAGCCCTTCCGAAGTTCCGTGGGATGTTCGCGTTCGCGCTCTACGACGAGCGCGATGCGGCCCTCACGCTGGTGCGGGATCCACTCGGCATCAAGCCGATGTACGTCATGCCACGTGGGAGCGGCATCCTGTTCGCTTCCGAGCTCAAGGCGCTGGTGGCCGCCGTGGGCCCGGAACTCACAGTCGACCTTGATGGGCTGGTGGCATCCACCCTGTTCTATTTCCTGCCGGAAGAACAGTCCGCCGTCAAGGGGGTCTTCAAGCTTCCAGCCGGGATCGTGGGCCGCAGTGGCGTGCCGACGGCACCAAGCGGGCCGGACGTTACTGGGAGCCAGCCGAGGAAGCTCTTGGCTGCCGCGACCGGCCCGACCGCGGAGCTGGAGAAGGTGCTCGAGGAGTCGGTAGCGGCGCACATGGTGGCCGACGTACCGGTGGCGTCATTCCTCAGCGGCGGTCTGGACTCAAGCCTCATCACCGCGATGGCCGCGCACCACGACCCGTCGATCGAGGCGTACACCATCACGTTCCGTGCGGAGGATCAGCGTCTCGAGGCGATGCCCGACGACGCTGCCTACGCCCGCAAGATGGCGGCCCACCTAGGCATCCGGCTGCACGAGATCGAGATCAGCCCGGACGTGGTCGACATGCTTCCACGGGTCGTGGAAGTCCTCGACGAGCCCATCGGCGACCCGGCGGCCATCAACACCGTGCTGATGTGCCAGGCCGCGCGGGACGCCGGCGTCAAAGTCCTGCTGTCGGGAATGGGCGCAGACGAGTTGTTCGGTGGTTACCGCAAGCACCTGGCCTGCGTCCTGGGGGCGCAGGTACCAGACGCTCCCGCAGTCGCTTCGCTCACGCGTGGTGGCGCCGAGCGTCAACCGGCTCCCTGTTGCGGCCGGCGGGCGCGGACTTCGCTACAGCCGGTGGGCCAAGCGATTCCTCAGCTTCGCCGAGTTGCCGGAAGAGGCGGCGTTCCGCCGCAGCTACACCCTCTACGACCCAGCCGAGCTCGCGGGGCTGCTCGATCCCGAACTGGCACCGCGCGTGCAAGGTGTTGTGGACGCGCATCGCACCTTATATACCGACAACCAGCTGTCCGACCACGTCAATCGGATGTGCCTCACCGACACTCGCCTGTTCCTGCCCGGGACTCAACCTGGCCTACACCGACCGCTCGAGCATGTCGGCGTCGACGGAGGTGCGGGTGCCCTTCGTCGACCCCTACGTCTTTCGGGCCGCCTTCAGCTTCGGTGGCAGCCAGAAGATCAAGGGACGTACGCAGAAGGTTCCGTTGCGCGCCGCCGCAGAGGACTGGGTGCCGCGCGAGGTGGTCGATCGCCCGAAGGCCTCGTTCGGCGCTCCGCTGCGTGCCTGGGTCACCAACGATCTCGGACCTTTGATTGATGACGTCCTGCTCGACGGCCAACTGGTATCGTCGGGGTTTCTGCGTCGGCCGCCGCTACGCCAGATGGTGACCGATCAACGCAGCGGTCGGCGGGACCAGTCCAAGCAGTTGTGGCAGTTGCTCTCCATGGAGCTGTGGTACCGCGGCGCTCTGGCTGCGGGGGTCGCGCCACCGTAAAACGTGCTGCGGTAGCCGGCAAACGCTCGGGGGAAGTTCGTATGAAGCAAGTCGCACAAAACTACAAGTCCGGTGACCTCGCTGTCCTCGACGTCCCTGTTCCCGCCTGCCAGCCGGGGGGCGTCCTGGTTCGCTCGCTCTACTCGTTGATCTCGACCGGCACCGAGATGATGAAGGTCAGCGAAGCGCGGATGTCGCTGGTCGGCAAGGCCCGCGCCAGACCGGACCAGGTGCGCAAGCTGCTCGACTCGGTCGCCCAGCAGGGCGCGCTGGCGACGTACCAGAAGGCGATGAACCGGCTCGACAGCTACACCCCGCTCGGCTACTCGCTGTGCGGCGTCGTGGTCGAGGTCGGCGCTGGCGCCGATGCAGTTCTCGGTGGGTCAGCTAGTAGCCGCGGCGGGCAACGAGTTCGCCCTGCACGCTGAGGTGAATTGGGTACCAACGAATTTGTGCGTCCCGGTTCCGGACGGCGTTGCGCCGGAGCACGCGGCGTTCGCGACGGTCGGGGCCATTGCCATGCAAGGCGTACGGCGCGCCGAGGTCGCCCTCGGTGAGACCGCCTGCGTCATCGGGCTCGGGCTCATCGGACAGCTCGCGGTACGCCTGCTCGTCGCTTCCGGCGTGCAGGTGGTCGGCCTGGACGTGGTGGAGGCCCGCTGCCGAACTGCGGAGAAGGCCGGTGCCTTGATTTGTGCCGCACCTGACGAGGACGGCCTGCGTGAGGTGGAGCGGGTCCTGCTGGAACGCACCGGAGGCCTGGGAGCGGACCACATCCTGCTGGCCGCCGGCGGTGACTCGAACGGGCCCGTCGAGGTAGCGGCCCGCCTGGCACGGGACCGGGCCCGGGTAGTCGACATCGGCAAGACCCGACTCGACCTGCCCTGGAACGCCTACTACGACAAAGAACTGGACGTCCGCTTCTCGCGGTCGTATGGACCAGGTCGGTACGACGACCGCTACGAACTCGAGGGCATCGACTATCCGGCTGGATACGTCCGATGGACTGAGCGCCGCAACCTGGCGTGCTTCCTCGATCTTCTGGTCGACGGTTCGGTCGATGTCGCGTCGCTGATCTCCGGCGTCCACCCGGTCGAAGAGGCAGCGGACACCTACGAGCGGTTGCGCGCGGGTTCTCTACAAGGCGTTGGATTCCTCTTGTCCTATGGCGATCCGCCGGATCCCCTGTCGCTCACCCGGACGCTGAAACCAGCGGCGCCCCCCGCCAAATCTGAAGCTCCTCGACCGCGTTCATCTGCTGGCGTACGCCTTGGCTTCATTGGAGCAGGAAACTACGCCACGTCGATGTTGCTGCCTCACCTGCGGGACAGCTCCGAGGTTGAGCTCGTGTCGGTCGCTACGACGAAAGCACTATCCGGGCTCAACGCCCAACGCAAATTCGGCTTTACAACAATCACGACGAGCGTCGAGTCGGTACTCGACGATGACACCCTCGACGCGGTGTTCATCGTGACCCGGCATCACTCGCATGCCGGCCTGGTATGCCAGGCCCTCGAGCGCGGCCTCACCGTCTTCGTCGAGAAGCCGCTGGCCCTCACCGAGGAGCAGCTCGCTGCAGTCCTGGACACCGTTGAAAGGACAGGCAACGCCAGGCTCATGGTCGGGTTCAACCGGAGGTTCGCTCCGCTTTTCACCGATCTGCAGGAGCGCTTCGGTTCATCCCGTGGCCCGGTGTCGGCTCGCTACCTGATCAATGCGGGCCGCCTGGATCGCCGGCAGCTGGTATCTCAACGAGGAACTGGAGGGATCACGATTCGCCGGCGAAGGCGGTCATTTCATCGACACGCTGAGCGCCCTGGTGGGCCACCACCCGGTCGAGGCGTACGCCACGGCTGCCGGCGGGAATGTCCACACCACGTTGCGCTTCGTCGACGGGTCCGTGGGGACGATCTCCTACGTGACCGACGGCAGCTCACGTTTTCCCAAAGAGACCCTGGACGTCGTCGGTGACGGCCGCAACGGACGGCTGGACAACTTCCAACGGGTCACCGTGTGGTCGGCCAAGGATAAGAGCGGGCGCCGGATGCTTGCTGGGCAGGACAAGGGCCAGCGCGCACAACTGGACCGCTTTGTACAGGCCGTCCGTACGGGCTCCGCAATGCCCATCCCGCTCGAGTCCCTGGTAGCGACGACCCGCGCAACGCTCGCCGTGGAAACCAGTCTTTCGTCAAGAAGGCCGGTTACCTGGTGAGCCGTCCCCAGTGCCGGTTGGTACATCCGACGACTACGCGGCATGTCGCTGACCGAGGTGATCTACCGCACCCTGGATGCCGGGCGTCGCCGCATCTGGGCGCGTCGCCAGGTCCAGCCTGGCGAGACGGCCCCGCTGCCGCGGGACACCCGGAAGGAGCGGGCCTTCGCGTCGTCGCTGCCGACGTCGGCCCGCACCGACGTGGAGCCGGAAGCAGCCTCCGCACTCATCCATGCCGCTGACACAGTTCTGGCCGGGACATGGACTGTGCTGGGTATCCGACGTGCCGACAGCGCCGATCCGGACTGGTTCTCACGATCCGGTGACCGGGCGCCGCGCGCCCGACGACCCGGCTGGCATTCCGCATCCACCACCGGGACGAGGCGGAAACCGGCAACATCAAGCAGATCTGGGAGATGTCGCGGCATCATCACCTCACCGTCCTGGCCGCCGCCTGGTGGCTGACGCAGGACGAGCGATACGCCGAGGCGACCGCGACGCAGCTGCGCTCCTGGTGGGGTGCCAACCCGTTCCTGAGCGGCGTGCACTGGACAAGCGGTATCGAGGCGGCGATCCGCCTGATCTCTTGGACCTGGATTCGCCGGTTGCTCGACGAATGGCCGAAGGTGGGCGACCTGTTCGAGCACAATGACGACGCCGTCCGGCAGATTGCCTGGCACCAGGAGTTCCTGGCCGCCTTCCCGAGCCGAGGTTCATCTGCCAACAACCATGTCGTCGCCGAGGCGGCAGGTCGGCTCATCGCTGCGTGTGCGTTTCCCTGGTACTCACGGAGCCGGCCACTGGCGCGAGAACGCAGCCGCGCTGCTGGAGCGCGAGCTTGCGGCCAACACCTTCGACGACGGTCTCAACCGTGAGCTGGCCACCGACTACCACCGTTTCGTCCTCGAACTCGGGTTGCTGGCCGCCGTGGAGGCCGACGCCGACGGTCATGCCCTGTCGGAAGCGACGTGGGAGCGCCTGGCGCGGATGCTCGATGCCGGCGCCGCCATCCTGGATGCCACTGGCCGCCCGCCGCGGCAGGGTGACGGCGACGAAGGTCGCGCGCTCGTGGTCGACGACCCGGAGCGCGATCCGTGGGCTGCGGTCCTGGCCGCCGGTGCGGCACTGCTGGGTG
Source organism: uncultured Actinomycetota bacterium (assembly GCA_963840505.1). Classification (GTDB taxonomy): domain Bacteria; phylum Actinomycetota; class Actinomycetes; order Propionibacteriales; family Propionibacteriaceae; genus Microlunatus. The sequence continues at coordinate 180,454 of CAWIZB010000016.1, read as the reverse complement.
CGCCGGGCTGGTGGCCTCCACTTGCCGGCTCAGTCCAGGCATCCCTGCTCCGCGCTATCGGGCGGCCACGTGAGCTGCCCCGACTGCCGGTCCGGCCACGTCGGTTCACGGACGCGGGCCTGGTCGTCCTGCGTTCGCGCACGCAGGACGGACCGGAAATCTGGTGCCGGTGCGATGGCGGCCCCCATGGGTTCCTGTCCATCGCGGCCCACGCCCACGCCGATGCCCTTTCGCTGGAGGTGCGGCACGACGGTGTCGACGTCCTCGCTGACCCCGGAACGTACTGCTACCACGGGGAGCCGGTGTGGCGGGAGTGGTTCCGCTCGACGGCGGCCCACAACACCGTCGAGATCGGCGGCGTAAGCCAGTCCGAATCCGGCGGTCCCTTTCTCTGGAATACCCATGCCCGGACATCCACGTTGACCTGCGAGGTCGGCGAGCAGCCGGTGCAGACCTGGAGCGCAGAGCACGACGGCTACCATGCGCCTGAGCACTCCCGCGATGCACCGCCGTACGGTGACGCTGGACTCGCGCGAGCGCCGCCTGACCGTCGTCGACATCGTCGAGGCCACCTCAGCCGTCCCATTGCTGCTGTCGTGGCATCTGGGCCCGGACATCCTGATTGATCTGAATGGAACGCACGCAACGCTTTCCTGGCAGGTCGGGCGAGACCGAAGGCAGGGCAGGCTCGTGCTTCCTCCAAGAGCTGGCCTGGACCGTGCATCGGGCCGAGGTGGACCGAAGTAGTGGGTTGGTATTCGCCACGCTTCGGCGTACGGGTTCCAGCAACTTCCTTGGTCGGGCAGGGGATGGCCCTGTCCTCCACCCGTCTCGTCACCGAACTGGAGCTGCCATGAGTGGTCGGGTGACCGACCTTCGGTCGACCGCTGGGACGCTGCGCCGCCGCGGTCGCGTGCTGGCCGCGGCTGCCCTGGTAGGCCTGGCCGCGGGTGTTGTCATCGTGATGGTGCAGCCGCCAGCGCTGACCAGCACCACCTTGGTGTTGCTCCCCACGCCTGCCCTCGCAGAGAGCAGTAGCTCCGACATTGCCACTCAGGTGCACATAGCTCTCAGCACCACAGTTCTGGAACAAGCGGGACAGGCCGTAGCGCCGCCCCTTCCAGCGCGTTCGGTAGAAAAGATGGTCGACGTTTCGGCGCCGACGAACCAGCTCATCCAAATCGACGCGACCTCCACCAACGCGGCGGAGGCCCAGACGCTGTCGCAAGCCGTCGCAGACTCCTACGTCGGCTACGTCAGCGACACCGCACGGGAGGTGAGCGCTGCGGCACTGGCGGACCTCAAGCTCCGCAGGGACGACCTGCAAGCGCAGATCGCGCAACTGCAAGATGACATTGCGGCCGCCACGAAACGTCAGCAGGCGGCGGACCCGGACTCACCTGCGGGCGTTAAAGAGGCGCAGCTGCTTGCCGGGCTCCGGACGGAACAGGCCGACTTGGCGGTGCAGCTGGACAAGGTCGAGGACAAGATCGTCACCGGCGGCCCGGTGGGGTCTTCCACGACCGTCGGCACCTCGGTCATCCAGCGGGCGACTGAACCCACGGGCCTTCCTACCCCGGTGCGGCTTCTGATCTGGGCACCCTTGGCTGCATTGGTCTGTCTGATCATGACGGCGGTTGTCCTGCTCGTGACGACACGGCGCGATGCGCGGCTGCAGGGTTCGCGATGACATCGCCGATGCTGTCGGTAGCCCGGTGTTGGCGGCAGTGCGGAGTACGCCGCAGCAGTCGGTGGCGGCCTGGTCGACGCTGCTGAAGACCTACGAGGCGACTCCCGTGGAGTCGTGGGCATTCCGTCAGCTGCTGCGTGGTCTGGTACCCGCGGACCGCAAAGGTGAACCGCGCGCTGCCGGAAAGGTGGAGCATCCGCAGTCGCTGACCGTGGTGTCGATCTCCGGTGACGGGCGGGGCCTCGCCATTGGTCCGCAGCTTGCGGCGTTCGCCGCGTCGCTGGGCATTGCGACCCGTCTCGGTCACCGCTGTGGGTCATGAGACGGCGGCAGCCTTGTGGGCGGCGTGTGCCGCCGAGCGCGAGAGCGCACCGCGGCCGGGCCTGTACGTCGGGGACGTGCCGAGGTGAGGAGATGGTCGACCTGACGGTCAACCTGGTCGTGGTGGACCGAGGGCAGCCCGATCTGGGTGACGCGCCCGCCACTGCCGCGACGATTCTCTCCGTTGCCGCGGCCACGGCCACTGAACAGGAGCTCGCTGGCGTAGCCGTTGCCGTGGACGACGCCGGTCGTCGACATCGACGGAATCGTGGTGGCAGACCCCGATCCGACCGACCGTACGTCCGGACGACACACATTGGACGAGCGATCCAGCCGGCCGCCGTTACCCGTACGCCTTACCGGCATCGCATCATCTGTCGGTGCCGTCGGCGATCAGGCCAGGAGCAGCTCATGACCCAGGCACGCTGGGACGTCTCTGAATTCGACGTCGATAACCAGGCCTCGACCGAACGTCCGATTCCGACCCTGGTGAGCCTGCATTTCGTTCGCTCTGCACTGCGACGTCGTTGGCTGGTGTGTGTGCTGGCCGGGGTACTGGGACTGCTTGCGGCCGGGGCCTTCCTCGTCGCGTCCACTGGGTCGCATACCGCGAAGGCGACACTGGTGTTGGCACACGACCCACAAGTCGACCCGTCGCGCGCCATGGCAACCGATGTGAGTCTGCTGGGAACTCGGACTGTCGCCACCAAGACCATCGCGAACCTCGGGTTGACGATGAGCCCCGACGAGTTCCTCAAGAGCGTGACGGTCGAGCCGGTCAGCTCGGAGCTGTTGTCACTCACCCTCTCGGCACCCAGCGACGCCGAGGCAGTACACCGCCTCACCGCCCTCACGTCGACCTATCTCGACTTCCGGGCCGAGCAGCTCTCCATGCAATCCGACGTTCTCGTGGGCGGCATGCAGGAGCGCATCAAGACACTGCAGGGTGAGGTCGCAGGGCTCTCGCGGACGATCGACCAGCTCGCCACTCGTGGCAATCCAAGCGCGAGGCTTAGCGACGCGATCGCCCAGCGGGCGAACCTCCAGGGGCAGATAGAGACTTTGCAGCAATCCGTGGAAGATGCCACGTTGCGGCACACGTCCGTGGTGTCCTCGAGCAGGGTGATTGACCCCGCGGCGACAGACGCGGCCGGGTTGAAGCGCCGCATAGCGCTGGCCCTAGCGTCGGGGCTCATCGGCGGTCTCGCGCTCGGCTGCGGGATAGTGCTGTTCTTCGCCATCATCTCCGATCGGCTTCGTCGGCGATCCGACGTCGCGGCCGCCCTCGAGGTGCCGGTGCCAGTCAGCGTCGGCAAGATCGCCCCGATCCCGAAACGGTGGCTATGGCTCCCTCACCTACGCGCTGTCGACGGCCGCCGTACCGATGAGCGCCAGAGGCTGGCACGCGCGATCGAACTGGAGCTTCCTGTCCCGGGCCAAAGGGGTCGGCTCGCCGTAGCCTGCATTGACAACGCAGATGAGGTCCGCTTCGCCTTTGCGACCGCTGCGGCGGACCTCGCTGCAGGTGGGCGCTCCATCGCTCTCATTGATCTCACCGAACACGGCACTCTCGATGGTGAAGTCGCGCGGCTGAATGCCGGCTCGACCAACTCGACCCCTACGCCCACCGTCTTCCGTCCACGTGGGATACCGGCGCTCGCTGGCGGCGCTGCCGACCTCCGTGCCGTCGGGAATGAGGACGGGAGTCCTCCCCAGCTCGAACGAAATGACGTCACGCTGGTCCTCGCAGACCTGGACCCGTCGGTAGGGGCTCACCATCTCAAGACATGGACTGACCGAGTGATCGTTCCTGTGACCGCTGGTCACTCCAGCGCGGAAAGGGTCACAACCGCTGCCGAATTGGTCCGCACCGCGGGCCTGGAAATGCGAGTCGCAGTTCTACTGCGCACTGAGCGTACGGACAACTCGTCAGGTGTATCCGGATTCAGTCAACCCGCCGCCGTTCCCCTTGACGATGGGCATGAGCAGCCGTTGCTGGAGTTTGAGGAGCAAGTCGACACCGGACTGGCGGCCGAGATCATGACCGTTACGGCCGCTGCGGCCGCCGCACGCCGGAGTCAGACGACGATCGGACCATAGAGGAGCTCGACGCGGAGTCCGGACTAAGCATCGATGAGGAGCAGGCGCCCGCCGATAAGCAGACCGCTGATGACGAGGAGGCGACCGTCGAGGATCAGGCGACCGCCGACGAGCAACAAGCCGAAGCCGTATTGCACGCCGACAGCGAGGTAGCCGACGCTGAGCAGTTGGTCGAGGCCAAAGTAGACGCCGAAGACGAACGGCAGCCCGAAACCGAAGTCGCGGACGAAGACGAACAGCAACCCGAAGCCGAAGCCGCGGCCGAAGACGAACAGCAGCCCATAGCTGAAGTCGCCGATGACGAGCACCAGCCCATGGCTGAAGCTTCTGACGCTGAGGCCGAGCAACAGGCCGATACCGAGGTGAGCCTCGAAGTCGAACTGGAGCCCGAAGCTGAGGTGGCTGAGGAACAACAGACCGAGGCAACAACAGACCGCGGAACTGCTAGCGCAAGGCGCATTGCAGGCCGACGCCGAGGTGGCCGAAACCAAAGAGCAAGTCGAAGCCGAAGATGACCGCCGAAGACCAGAACAGCAGCCCGAAGCTCATGCGGCTGAGGAACAACCAGAGGCCGAGGAACTGCTAGCTCTAGGCGTATTGCACGCCGACGCCGAGGTGGCACAAACCGAGGAGCTGATCGACCGCGAGGTGAGCGCGGAAGTCGAACCGCGGCCTGAGGCTGACGTGGGCGAGGAAGCAGAGGTCGAGGAACAACAGACCGAGGAGAAACGGGCGACTCCGAGGTGGCCGAAACCGAAGAGCAGGTCGAAGCCGAAATGACCGCCGAAGGCGAACCGCTGGCCGAAGCCGAAGTAGCCGATGCCGAGCAGCAGCCTGGGGACGACGTAACTGAAGCTGAGCAGCAAGCAGACGCCGAAGAGCAGCCAGCCAACGATCAACAGAGTCTCGGCGATCAGCAAACGACCGAGGAAGAGCAGACAACCTCCGACGAGGAGGCAGTTTCCGAACAGCCGGCTAACACCGAACAGAAGCCCGATGCCGAGCACACGCGTGAGGCAGACGCATCAGCTGAACCCGACCAAGTGCCCGACGGTCCGGAAGAGGAAGAGGGTCCGCAGAGCTGGAACCTCTACCTGGTCAAATATCCACCTGTGCATGTGGGTTCCGCGCCTGGTCCGGGAAGCAATGGACTGGATTCCGACCATGATTCGGCCGCCAATGGTGTCCAGGGCGAGGCCGAGAACGGCAAGGAACCCAGGCTCGCGCCTGAGGTCACCGAGGAAGTAGATGGGCGAGCGGCAGCGAAAGAGCCGGCTGGCGCATGGTCAGGTGTCCAACGGCCAGAGCGCGACGAGGACAAGGCGCCGGCCTCGGCGCAGGAGGCGCAAGGTTCAAAACCCCAGCTCGAGCAGGGTCTGAATCGTCACTGAGAGCGACGGCTACCCGATTCACCGGTTGCAAGGGTCAAGGGTTCGGGCCTTCGGTGGCACGTTAAGACACCCGAGGATCTGGGACGCGGGTTGGGCTGCCCGTCCTCTCGACCCGATCGACTTCGAGCCACGTGAAGGTCGGCCCGAGTTCGGGTGGCCGTTTGATCGGAAGCACCTTGATCCCTACTACCTGCGCGCTGGGAAGGTGTGCGGTATTCGCCCGTTCGACGTCGCGACTGCCATGCGGTCAAAGCAAGCCTCGGCGGATGCGCTTTCGCTTGAGAACAGTGAGCTCGAGTCGACGATTTTCCAGTTCCCGACGACCGCCTTCCACGATGCTTGGGATGTCCTCTCGGCGTCCTCCAACGTGCGTTTGCTGCTCGAGACGCGCGCTGCTGAGATCAGGGTCGACCCCACCGGTCGGCGTGTGGAGAGCATTGTTGCCGTGCGCGGCAGCCACCACCGCATAGTGATACGCCCGCGGCTGGTTGTGTTGGCCGCCGGCGGGATCGAGAATGCACGCCTGTTGCTGGCAGCAAACGACGGGCGTGGTCTCGGCAATGAGCATGATCTCGTCGGTCGGTACTTCGCCGAGCGGTTGTCGTTCCATGCCGGACATGTCGTGCTTTCGGACAAGACATCTGTAGATCAGCTCGACTGCTTTCATCGACCCGACGGCGCCGAGATTGCCGGGGCGCTTCGCGTGGCGGAGAAGGTGCAACGCGAACGGCACCTCTTGAACGTCGTTTTCTTCCTCGTGCCGCGCCCTGCTGCCGTCATTTCGAATGCGGTTCGGTCGCTGTCGACCTTGCGCAAGGCTGTCGACCGACGTCCTTTGATCTCCGACATCGGCTGGCATACGCGAAACGCCTTGATCGGCACGCGCGACCTTGTGGGCCTCGCGATGAACCGAGTGATGTCGGGCCCTCGCGTCCTTGCCTTGCGGGCGCAGGGCGAGCAGACACCCAACCGAGAGTCCCGCGTCAGCTTGGGTTTGAGGAGGGACGACCTCGGGACACCGGTGGCGCGCGTCACCTGGCGGATGACCCACGACGACCATCGATCCATCGAGGCATCGGCGCGGGTGGTGGACGCGGTCCTACGCTCGCGGGGCTTCGGACATGTCGAGTGGACGGCTTGCCTAGACAGCACCACACTGGTCGAAGGCAACAATCACCATCTCGGCACCACGAGGATGCACACGAATCCACGGCTGGGAGTGGTAGACCCCAGCTGCCGGGTCCATTCGGTCGACAATCTCTTCGTTGCGGGATGCTCAGTGTTCCCAACGTACGGAGCATCCAACCCCATCTTGACCATCGTCGCCCTGGCCCTCCGCCTTGCTGACAAGCTGCGAGAGGTGGTCGACCAAAGCTGAGTGCTGCGTGACGAACCTCGCAGATGACCGAGGCGAACTGGGCACGCTCCGTCGAGAAACGCCGGACCGCTCCGCCTGAGATCGCCCGGCGTCAGCCGACAGAAAGCACGGCCTTCGACGCTTGGAATGCTTCTGCGTAACGGCTCCGGCATTCCATTCCGCGTATGCGCATCAGAGCAAGAAACGTCTCATCGTCCCACCAGTCGCGCGTTCGCTGCGACGGATAGTGCTCATTCAGCAGCGAGACCTTGCGTCGCGCCTAGCTCCGCAGAGATCGGGCACGTAGCAATTGGATCGCCCGAGATCCCCGTCCCACTTCGGAATCTCGTAATGGAGGACGAGAGCATCTCGCCAGACCGTTGGCGCCATCGTGCCCAACAGCCGGTGATCTTGATGAGCGTCGTCGATTCTCGGCGCAAGAACCACATCGGCGTCGGGTATCGCAGCAGCGAAGGCATGGAGGATGTCCTTGACCTCGTTCCAGTGCGCTGGGAGCCGTCCATCTGGGAATGCGTGGAAGCTCGACTGGGAATCCGAGCAGGAATGCGCGAGCCGCCGCCTCGGCTTCAGCGCGCCGCTCGGGTGAACCAGTCAGTGTCAGCCAGTGGCCTTCAACGGCGCCTCGTTCGGCGAGGGCAAGCAGCGTAGCGCCGGCAGCGATCTCGATGTCATCAGGGTGAGCCGCCAGGCATACGATCTTGAGCGGGCCGGCCGGGAGGCTCAGTTGCTGCATTGCAGACGTCAAGTCTCAATTCCTGCGAGCAGACTGAGATTCACCGAACGCGAGTGATCACGCGACATAAAACGAGTCTGTTGGTATCGGCAACGTCCGTACCGGCGGGCGTATCGCGAATTCGTTACCCGACGACGGCTCCCACAGTGCCCACGGACGATTGACCACTCCGATGCATCTCCTCAAGCGCCGCACGCTCCTTGAGGGTGTCCATCGGCGCCCAGAAGCCATCAAATCGTACGGCTCGGAACTTCCCAGCGCGGGCCGCTCGGGTGAAGCCGTCCATCACGAGGTCATCGCCCGGATTCAGGTAGTCGAAGATCTCCTTGCGGAGAATGAAGTAGCCACCGTTGATCCTCATGTCCATGTCTACAACGGGCTCGATGCCCGTCAGGTGGCTGTCGTCGTCGATCCGGACGACATGGAAGGAGTCCTGGGGCGGCACTGCCAGCAATGATCCGACAGCGTCGGTCTGCAAGAAACCATCGATCAGGTCGTTCATCGGCGCATTTGTCAGAACGTCCCCGTAGTTTGCCAGGAACACCTCGTCGTCGCCGAGGTAGTCACGAACGCGACGCAGGCGTTCGCCGATCGGCGTCTCAAACCCGGTGTCAGCGAACGTGATACGCCAGTCGCTGATGTCGCTGGACAGCAGCTCGACAGTCTGACCCGCGTTGGATAAGACGAAATCATTGGAATGAGTTTCGTGGTAGTCCAGGAAATAGTCCTTGACCGAATGCGCTCCAAACCCAAGGCACAGAATGAATTCGTTGTGTCCGAAGTGCGCGTAATAGCGCATGATGTGCCACAACACCGGCCTGGTGCCGATCGGCATCATCGGCTTGGGCAAGGGGGAGTCGCTCCCAGAGCGCATCCGCATGCCGAGGCCTCCGCAGAACAAGACGACTTTCATGATGCCCCTCGCGTTCGGTTGGTGCTGGCCGGCCTCAGTCGTCGGGGCTCGGCGAATTCGCGTATCGCTGGCGCGACCGGTCTCCCGACGAGCAAGCCATCAGTGCTGCCCGCCTCGACCGCTCGGGCGTAAACCTCCAGCGCCCCGGCTGCCGCGTCGATGGTCTGGTCAATGTCGGCGTCGGTGTGAGCAGCGGAGATCACCAGCGATTGTCCGAGCACTCCACGACGCAGTAACTCCTGAATGAAAAGGGTGCGGAATGCCTGAGACGGCTGCCCTTTGTGATCTTTGGTTGCAAAGACCAGGCATGAGGGTCGTCCCATGATGACCACATGCTCGGACATGCCCGCCTCCTTGGCGACCTGCTCGAGCCCGGAGCGGAGCTTCGTGCCCTGAACCTCCATCTCGGCGACCACGTCCCGTTCGGCGTACGCCTTGGACACCGCGAGATAGGCTGCCAGGCCGGTGGTCTCGGCGCCGTGGGTGGTGGACAACAGGAACACCCGCGACACATCGGTATTGAGCCCGCCTGCCTCCATCAGCTCCCGCTTGCCGGCCAGCGCAGAGACAGCGAACCCGTTGCCGATCGCCTTGCCCCACGTCGACAGGTCGGGCGTGACCCCGTACACCGACTGCGCACCGTGCCGGGACCAGCGCATGCCGGTGATCATCTCGTCGAAGATCAACACGGCGCCGTGCTGCTGGGTCAGCTGATCGCAGACCCTCGAGGAAACCAGGTGCAGGCTCGGCCGTGGTCGTGGCCGCTTCCAAGATCACCGCGGCGATCTGACCGGGATAAGCGTCGAAGAGGGCCTGCACCGAAGGCAGATCGTTGTAGTTGAACTTCACCGTCATCGATCCGTACGCGGACGGGATCCCGGCCTTCATCTGGGTGCTCGCGATGAACCAGTCATCGATAGAGAAGAACGGCTGGGTGCCGCAGATAGCGACAAGATCACGACCGGTCGCAGCCCGTGCGAGCTTGATCGCCGCCGTGGTGGCGTCCGAACCATTCTTGGCGAACTTCACCATGTCCGCGCCCGGAACCTTCTCCAGGAAGTCCTCGGCGGCACGCAGCTCCCAAACGGTGGGCCGTGAGAAGTTGACTCCTTCGGCAGCCGCGTCGCAGACAGCGGCCACCACAGGCTGATAGCCGTGACCGAGAGTGATCGACCGCAGACCCATCCCGTACTCGACAAACCAGTTGCCGTCCAGGTCTTCGACTCTCGCTCCGCGCCCGCGCACCAGGACCGGAGTCATGTCCTCCGGGATACTGGTCGGATCCGCGTGCGTAGGTGTGCGCCCCGCCAGGTATCAACTCATGAAGGCGTGCCTGTGCAAGCACTGACTTCTCAAACGTCGTTGCCCCCCTGGACAACACAGCATGTGTCATGCAGTCCCCCGCTTCCTCTCCCCGCAGGCATGCCCGAATCATTATGACCGAGAATCTCGCTCCAGCAAGGGCATTGCCGAGCATTTCGTGACTTTCGGCCGATTCCCGGACGATTCAGTGGATTTCACTAAGCTGCCCGACATGGAGATCATCCGGACCCCGATCGAGGATCTGATCATCTTTCGACCGACTCCCATTCGGGATGAGCGCGGCTACTTCTCTCGCACGCTCGACGTTCAGATTCTCGCTGAGGCGGGCATCGACCCGGCCAGCTTCAAGCAGGAGAACCAATCACGCTCCTACCAGGGCGTACGCCGCGGACTGCACGGTCGATCCGGGGCTGGTGAGGCGAAGCTGGTCCGCTGCGCCAATGGCGCCGTGCTCGACGTGGTCGTCGACGCCCGGCCGGGATCGGCGACCTTCGGCCAGGTCATGACCTTCCTGCTCGACGATCAGGTCTGCACCCAGGTCTACATTCCGCGCGGGTTCCTGCACGGGTTCCAGGCGCTGACCGGGGTCACCGATGTCGTCTACCGGATCGATGAGTTCCACGCTCCGAACAGTGATGTGACCGTACGACATGACGATCCCGACCTCGCGATTCCGTGGCCGGCGCCGGCAACGATCATGAGCGCGCGCGATCGCGAGACCGGCATCAGCTGGGCAGACTACCGTCGTCAGCTCGGAGTCGCCTGAGGCCGGCTCACTTCCCTAAGCAGCGACCGGCCGGCGCAATCTCGCGTGGCATCGGGTCCAGCACGACCCATCGACCACCGTTGAGCTCGATCTCCGGCAGGGCCTGGCGAACCTCGTTGAGCAGATCTGGCACGAACAGCAGGACCTTGTCCGGCCTTTTCGCCACCAGCTCAGCCGGTGACACGATCGGGATGCGACTGCCCGGCATGGTGCGTCCATGGAGGCCGTGCGCAGCATCAGCCACTGCGACGAGATCTTGGGCAGTGACCTGACCGCACCGCATCAACGCCGACGTACGAGAGGCGGCGCTGTACCCTGCCACCGTTTCAGAGCGAGACCTCGCATCCGCGAGATAGGTTGCGAGGCCGGCGGCCGAACTCGCGAGCGACTCGTTGAGCGAGGCGACTGCCGTAGGGTCGAGAACCCCCTCAGCGATCTCGCGCTCGATAAGACTCGTCACGCTCTCCCCCTGGTCTCCCCAGCGAGAGCCTCTCTTGGCGAGTGCCAACACGATCGTTCCGCCGTAGAGCGGGTACTCCCAGGCCGTGATGGCGGTGAGTCCGAGCTCTGCCGCCATGCGGACCAGAACCGGCGTCGAGTAGTACGCGAAATGCCCGTGGCGCAGAGCGTTCCAGAAGCCGGACCGGACGATCGCGGCCACCGTGTGGAACTGCATGAGCAAGATCGCGTCCGCACTCATCTGCGATACCCGCGTGCGTCAAGGCTGCTCGCTGGTCGGCGTCGTGCATCATGCCGAAGATGTCGACCAGCAGCTCGGCGGGACCTTGCGAAACCTCGATCAGCGAGCGACGTTCTAGCTGCTCGACCCAGGATCCGCCGTGCGGGCTCGGATACTCGAGGACCCGGATTCCCGGTCGGACGTACCCGTACGCCGCTGCATCGTTGACTGCGGCCTCGGCCTGCTCGACCAGCGCCGCTGGGCTCCAGGCCTCGCGGCTCCTCAGGCGTGGTCGGGTCGCTCTCCAACTGGACCAGTCGGCAGTCCAGGCACATCACCATGACGAGTGGGTATTCCGGATCGGGCTCTGGATCCGACGGCTGGGGATGGAGATCTGACGCGCGGCTGGAATCCGGCGTCGAGGACGCGCACGCCGTTGTGGCTCTCGCACCAGCGACACGACCACGCCGGGTCGGCGGAGGCCATTGAGCTGTTAGCGCCCTCGAGTTGTGCTCGTGGCCTCGATCATCACTCTCCTGCGTGGTCGCTGACTCGAACCTCAGTCTTCGGTGAAGAGTTCGAGCCGTTGCGCCAGAAAGACAATACAAGTCGTGTCAGGATGAGACCCGCGGATTGTCGAAGTCACGTGGAGGAAGCGCGTCTATGTCCTACCCCCGCTGTCGGCTGTGCTCGGCGGAGCTACGGCACACCTTTGTCGACCTCGGTATGTCTCCGCCCTGCGAGAGCTACCTCACCGCATCCCAGATCGACGCGGGCGAGACGTTCTATCCCTTGCACGTTCGCGTCTGTGAGAACTGCCTGTTGGTCCAGCTGCCCGCGTACATCGCGCCGGAGGACGTCTTCTCCGACTACGCGTACTTCTCCTCTTACTCGGACTCCTGGGTGGCGCATGCCCGTCGGTTCGTCGACACGGCCGCGACGCGGCTGGGACTCGGGCACGGAGTCCTTCGTCGTTGAGGTGGCGAGCAACGACGGCTACCTGCTCCAGCACACCGTCGCGCGTGGCATCCGATCGCTCGGAATCGAGCCGGCCGCCAACATCGCCGAGGTGGCGCGGGACAAGGGAATTGACACCGAGGTGATGTTCCTCGGCGAGCAGACCGGTCGTGATGTCGCGGCCCGGCACGGCAAGGCCGACCTGGTCGTCGCCAACAATGTGTTCGCACATGTTCCCGACATCGTCGACTTCAGCAAGGGGCTTGCGTGCGCTGGTGGCCGACTCCGGGCGGGTGAGCATCGAGATTCCGCACCTGCTGCGGCTGATCGAGGGCAACGAGTACGACACCATCTACCACGAGCACTACTCGTACCTGACCCTGCTGACGGCGACAGCGGGTGCTTGCAACCGCGGATCTGACGGTGGTCGACATCGAGGAGCTGCCCACTCACGGCGGCTCGATGCGGATCTGGTCGGCGCCGGCTGCCGCTGGCGTAGAGGTAGCTCCCTCCGTGGCACGCGTGCTGGCTGAGGAAGCCGCCGCTGGCCTCGACACCGTTCAGGGCCACGACGGGTTCGCCCGCCAGGTGGCGACCGCACGTAACGACTTCGTCGAGTTCCTCATCAGCTGCCAGCGGACCGGAATGCGCGTCGCTGGCTACGGCGCACCGGGTAAGGGCAATACGCTGCTCAACCATTGCGGCATCCGCTCGGACCTCATCGAGTTCACCGTGGACCGCAACCCGCACAAGCACGGCCTGTTCCTGCCGGGCACTCACATCCCGATCCACCCGGTGGAGCGGCTGGCGGAGGAGCGTCCGGACTACGTGGTGATCATGCCGTGGAACCTGCGAGACGAGATCACCGCAGCAGCTGAGCTACGTCCGGGACTGGGGCGGCCGATTCGTCGTCAGCCTGCCCAGCTCGAGGTCTTCGAGGCCACCAAGGACAGCAATCCCCTGCGGGTAGACCGCTCTGATTCCAGAGCCGCTGCCCTCGTAACCTGACTGGCTCGTGCCACCGTTCAGCGGAGCCGCAGGTCTTTCAGGTCGAGCCGGCCTTCTGCGGCGAGCCGCTGAATTTGGCGCAGTCGCACAAAGCGAGGACCTTCGAAGTCCTCCGTCGTCAGTCCGCGTTCGCCAGCGTCGCTCCAGATCTCCTTGATCCCCTGGGGGACGGTCCAGATGCGGCTCGAAGGCGGGAACCTGGCTGCGAATCTTGGTGAAGTCGACCTGGTAGTTGCGGGTGTCCGGTCCGGCACCCTCGGCGAAGCTGACCGGAGCACCGGTGATCTCGCTGACTTGCTCAGCGATCGTACGGATCTGCACGACGTCCTCGTCGCGGCCGACATTGAAGGCCTGGTTGTGAACCACGTCGCGCGGCGCCTCGAGCAAGGCGAGAAACGCCCGAGAAATGTCCTCCGACGTGCACGAGCGGTCGCCACGGGCTGCCGTCGGACTGCAGCCGCACGCTGCCCTGGGTGAAGGCAGTTCCGGTCAGGTTGTTGACCACGATGTCGGCCCGCAGCCGAGGCGAGGATCCGTACGCCGTGGCGTTACGCAGATAGGTGGGGCTGAAGTCGTCGTCCGCGAGCTCGGCGAGGCCCTCCTCGGCCATCGCCTTGCTCTCGCCGTACGGAGTCACCGGGTTGAATCGGCCGGTCTCGTCGACCGGCTTGTCGCCAGCCGCGCCATAGAGCGAGCACGACGACGAAAAGAGAAAGCGGGGCACCCCAGCCGCCTTGGCCATCTTCGCCATGTGGACGGCGCCGTGCGCGTTGACCCCGTAGGTGGCCTCCGGATTCAGGTGACCGATCGGATCGTTGGAGATCGCCGCGAGATGGATGATCGCGTCGAATCCCTCGAGGTCCTCAGGCGTCACATCACGAATATCGCCGGTCCGCTGTTCGTAGCCGTTCGGTTGCGGGCCGAAGTCGCATCCGTCGTACCAACCGACATCGAGGCCGACGACCTCATGGCCGGCAGCCTGCACGAAAGGCACGAGTACCGCGCCGATGTAGCCACGGTCGCCGTCTACCAACACTCTCATCGCGATGTTCCCCCAAGGCAGGTTGACGCTCGGCAGGATCCAATGCCGGCCGAGCGGGAAATATCTGCGCTTCAGCGCCGTCGCAGTCGATCAGTTCATGCTGCTGCCGGCGTCCTGATGGTAGGGCGCTGATCGCCAGGCATCCCAGGTGACCACGTGTCCATACTCCTCCACCATGAAATGCCACTCCCCGGTGTAGGTGTTGTTCCGCCACACGTTGTTCTGCTCGAAGGTGATGTCCTTTTGTACGACTTTCGCCTTGTACGGCGACCAGCGTGGATAGGTGCCGTAGTTCGAGAAGAGTCCGTTGAAACCACAGCCCTTCGAGGCGGCGCACAACGGGATCTTGGTCGGATCGAACGCGAAGACGTTGCCTTCTACCACCAGGTTCTGCGTCTTCCATCGGCAGTCGTCGATAGAACGGCTTCTTCTTGATCTTCGACTTGTTCGAACAAGCCGCCACGGTGGCGACAGAGGGGTTCACCAACGTGCCGACGCCCGGTGCTCGTGTTGGCGGGCGATCCGGCGAACCGATCCGCGTTCTCCCACGCCACGACGCCCGACCAGTTGTCGATGAACACGTTGCCCGAGACTCGAAGTGCCTCGTTGTACGGGCCCGGGACCCTGCTATCGCTCCCCGCCTCTGAGAGGTAGATCGCAGATGCCGGGAATTTCGGGTTCGTGGGACCCTTGGCGAGCGCATTTCGGACGAAGGTGTTGTCCACGATCACCGCGTTGTAGCTCGTCTCGTACATGATGCCTTCGGCGTCGTTGCCCGAGATGTAGTTGCCCGCAAAGCGGAAGCCGACGTTGTTGGAGTCCGCCCAGAGGCCGACACCTTTGTTGTCGTGGACGTAGTTGTCGGTGACCCTTGCGCCGTTGGTCTCCCAGAATTTGCCCCCACCAGTGCAGCCACATCCCGGCTGCCGTTTCTCCCAGTCGTCGGTGTTGTTGCCTGAGATCTCATTTCCGTCCAGCACCACGTCCTTGACACCGTCGGCGTGGTAGGCGCTGAACGCATACTGCCCGTTGTCGCGGAGGCAGTTCGCCGTCAACCGGCTACCCGAGCCGAGCATCACGCCGGCGCCGGCATTCTTCTGGATGGTGTTCTTGTCGACGGTCCAGCGCTCGGCCGAGTCGTGATTCACGACGCCTTCGTTGTTGTTGTCTCCGCGGGAACCGAAGTTCTGCACGGTCAGGAATGAAATCGTCACATCGGGGGCATTTCCCCCAAAGGCGTAGCGGTTCTTGTGTCCACCATCGAAGACTGCACCGGGAGCCCCGACAAACGCATCGCCGGCCTGGGGCGTGACCTGGTCATACTCTCCGCTACCCAACCGGTGGGTGCCAGGTGAGAGCCAGTACGTGGTCTTCCCGGCATGTTGGGCCACGACATCAGCGAGATTTTGCGAAGTCGAGACGACCACCGCACCGGCAGGAGGTTCGGAAGGTCCGCGCAGGGCTGCACTGTCGCATTGCTGAGCAGTGGGTTTTTCCGGTGCCGCAGATGCCGACTCCGCTGATGCGGACGACGGCAGACTGCTGGATGGGGTAGCTCCAGCAGGGAGCGTTTCGGGTTCACCGGTCGGGGCACTACCGGAATCGGCGTCGCAGGCCGCCACCCCCAGCACGGCCACCGCGGCGATGGTCAGGACGATGCTTGTCGCCCTGCGCCACGGGCCAAGCTTCGCAGCTACGTGCCCTGCCATGCGTCCATCTCGTCCTCTAGCTCGAGCCCGCGCCGCAACGTGGCCAGGCCCAATGCCTCACTAGCCACCCGCTCGAGCAGGCAGTCGATCTCAATTGCATAGTCGGCCGTACCGCGCCGGATCCGGTCGGTGAGCACCTCACTGTCCCTTCGCGCCGATTGGATCTGTGCCACGAGCAGCTTCCCGTCCAGGTCCTCGATGTCCTGGCAGTAGCCAGCAAGACCCAAGCCCCGCATGAGGTCGCGATTCTTCTTGGCGTAGCCAACCGAGACGGTCGGCCTGGCGAGGCGGAGTGCACAGATCAGGTTGTGGAAGCGCGACGCGATGACGACATCGGCCTGCATCATCTCTTCGGTCAGTTCGGTGAACGTCGTGAACTCGCGAACGAGAACCGCGTCATCGGGCAAGCCATGGACGCGCAGTGAAGACAGCGGCGCATACTTCACGCGCGACATCGATGTCGACCCGGTCTCCGCCGACGAGCACAACGTGATCACCTGAGTCGGTGAGCTGCGCTAGAGCGTCCGCCATTGTCGCGACGTACCTGCGGCGGACCTGCGCACCTCGTACTCGGGTCGTCCCCGTGCCCGTAGAAGGCCATCACGCCTACGACGAGGCGCCCTGGTTCGGGCTTCGTCTGGGTCGGGGCGGGATGGGCGAAAGCGAGGTCAGGCGCAACCGCATCGGGATCGCGAGCACCGGCCCGGGCCATCGCTGCCGCCGACGAGCGGTCTCGGTAACTGACGTGTGTCGCCAGGCGAACGGTGGCGACGTTGAGCCATCTGGTAACGGGATTCGACGCCCATTCCGCTCCGACGTCGAGAAGCACGAAGCGCCGATTCCGCGCAGCCGGCAGGCGGCCGCATGAGAAAGAGCCAGAGGGGCAAGCCCCAGGGACGGACTCGCCGAGCGTCGCCTCGAGCACACCCATTCCGGGGACGATGACTGCGTCCACCGAGCCGGCCAGTGTGTAGCTGCGCGGCACGTCGAGCAGTCGCCCGAGCAGCTTGCGGACATGCCTCCGTTGCTCGTGGCCGCCACGACCAGAAGAACGCCACGCCAACGGCACTGACGGGACACCGTACCTGGCAGCTACCTCACCCGGTGCGATGGTGATGCACCGCACCTCGACGTCCGGGTGGGTGGACTTCAACCAGGCCAAGACCGTCTCGAGGGTGGCGTCGTTGCCGATATTGCCGCTGCCGAGGTAGCCGTATAACGCCACCCGGTGAACGGGGCGGCTCATGGAGACTTACTCTCGCGCTGCCCGACGGGGGCAACCGGCTCGACATCCAGGTGTGCCTTGCTGCCCAGCCGGCTGACCAGCGAGGCGGCTCCGATGTCTTTGACTGCTGGATCGGGACTTTCCAGTAGCCGTCGCCTGTACAGCGGATTGGCATGACGCAGAATCCAGACGGCGAGTTCCTTCCCGCACCGCCAACGATCGGTCGTGCTGATCGGCGCGCGCCAAATTGCTGACGCGTAAGCCAGCAGGTACTCCCCGAGTAGACGGACCACAGGATGTCGCCAACGGTTGGCCCGCCTGCGGGTCGAGAGTCGTGCACCTGCGCCGCACTTTGCGTCCGATCCGGGTAGCCCGCATGGGGTGGTCACGCCGGAAGTAGAGAAAGTCGGGGACGTTGTAGAACGGACCCTGCAAAGCCAACTCAGCGACGATCGTGCGGTCGGCCCAGTGGAAGCTGCCGAAGGGCTTGATCTGGTGGAGGACCGACATCCGGATGACGCCGTAGAAATCGTCGCCTCCATGCGTGTACAGCAGGCTCCGGAAGCGTTCCACCGGATCGGCGACATCGGTCGTCAGGGGGTAGTCAATCGCGTTGGTGATCTGTCCGTCCTCGTCGATGAACGCCGTCCACGCATGCGCCAGGACGATCTCCGGCCGGGAGTCGAGCGCGTCGATGCACCGCTGGAGCAGGTCTGGGGCGTAGAGGTCGTCGTCTGACACCCACTTGAAGAATTCCCCGCGGGCCTGTTCGACAACGTAGTTGTGATTGAACGTCGAGCCGCGGTTTTCAGGGTGATGGACATATCGCACACGGGAATCAGTCGCCTCATAGTGCCGGGCGATCTCACCCGTACGGTCGGTAGAGCCGTTATCGGAAATGATCAGCTGGAAGTCGGTGAAGGTCTGTGCCAAGAGGGCGTCCAAGGATGCAGCGAGATAACGCTCGCCGTTGTAAACAGGGAGACCAAGTGTGAGACGAGGAACGGCTGCGGTAGTGCTCATTTCACCACCTCCGGCACAGCGTGGTGATCAGCCAGCGCCGATCGAAGCTGATGCCACCACACCAGCGCGGCGAAGCACTCGGCAATCGTCACACCCCAGCTCGAACCCACAGCTCCCCCCAACATGGCTCCGATTGACCCCCCGATCACGTAGGCCGCCGAGGCGGTCAACTGCGCCCGCAGGCTGCGGCGCGCCACCCCCATGGCGCGCAATCCGGCGATGGCCGCAGTGATGAACGCGGCAGCAGCGACCGTAAGCGTAATCGCTGGAAGCAGCTGCTGAGTGGGTATCCAGAGTTCCTTGAGTAGGGCGGGCCCAGGACCAAGCGGAAAGACCGTGATCAGGACGACTCCCCACGCAATGGCTGCGGCAGCCTGGACACCCCCGAGTAGCAGACAGAAGCGCCCGAGGTGCCCAGACTCGCGGTGGAAGACTCGCGAGGCTTCGGGAACTGCAACCTGGCTGATCCCCATGAGCACCACCAGGAACGGGCCCATCAAGATCTCGGAGGCCCGTACGTAGCCGACGGCGGCGAGGCCGGCAACCGCACCCAGCACGAAGGAACGGACCTGGGATGCGCCACTGCTGCTGACGTTCTCGACGAGGTACCGAACCGACAGTTCGTGGTGGGTCCGAAGCCACCCCAGCGCGCGAAATGGGCGTGGTAGAACTCGTGCCTGAACCATCCCGAGCAGGGCAGCGATCGTGGCCGTGCCACCGAAGGCAAGCAGACAATGTGCCGCACTGTTTGCTCGGCCGTGCATCAGGACGAGGGCCAGGACGAGCAGGACGGTCCAGAACAAGTCGTTGAGGAACGCCGACGATCCGCGACCACGGGCGAAGAATGCGAACCGCCAGCTGTCCTGCAGGGCAAGTCCAGGCAATCCGATGCCGAGCGCGACGAACGCGGGGCCTACCGAATCGGGCAGGAGTAGCCCTGCGACAACGCACAAGGCACCAGCGGCTACACCGACGACGAGCGCGGTCCCCGTTGCGGCCGATGTGGCACGACGCCAGCGATTAACCAGATCGCCGCTGAACCGGACGAGGAGCGGATCCGTCGCCAGGCCGCGTGCTGCGTTGATGACCACGGTGTAGGTGATGAAGGCGAGTGCGAAGGCACCGAATCCGCTGGCACCGATGGAGCGGGCCACGAACAGGCCCAGCGCGAAATTGCTGAGGCTCGAAATGCCTTGGTCGGCGACACCCCAGCCCAGGCGTCTCACAGCCTGGATCACACCTGGCCGACCAGTTTCTGCAGGAGCTGCTGGGGCATCGGTTGAGATGGTCATATCGGAACCCCTGAGCGACCGGACCGGTCGGCGATGTCTTCGGGGCGACCGGACCGTTCGAGTGGGTGTTCCACCGCGAAGCGGTAGATCTCCAGCAGCCGGGCGATGCCCGCATCAGCGCTGAAACGGCTGAGGTAGGTCTGGCGTGCTTGCTGACCGTACGCTTCCCACCGCTGCGGGTTGTCGTCGATGTCCGCCAAGATGTCGACCAGAGCATTGATACCGGTAGCCGGGAACAGCGCACCGTCAGACCCGTGGGTGACCAACTCGGGGAAGGCTCCGTGCGCCGAGGCCACCGGAGCCGTCCCGGCGGCCATGGCCTCGACCGCAACCATGCCGAAGGTCTCCTCCCATTGCGAGGGGACGATTACGGCACGGGAAGCTGCCAGGATTCGGGACACCTCCGGGCGCGAAACGTGGCCGGCCATCCTCACAGATGGGTGGCGAGTTGCCCAGTTGGCCACAGCCGTCGACAGCTCTCCCCCGCCGACCACAATGAGGCGTAGCGGCGACTCAGGACTCCGGGCGCGGAAGCTGTCCCACGCCCGCATCAGAAACGGTGCACCCTTCGGCTCGTCCAGGCGGCCCACATAGGCAACCTGTGGCTCAGTGGCAATATCACCGTAAGGAATCGGAGCAGGCACGAAGTTGTGCTTGACGAAGCTACGGTCCGCCGGTAGCCCGACCGGTGCAAGCAGCTCACGCTGTGCACCTGAGATGAAGATGTAGGCGGTGATCATGGTCCGCCACGCGGCGCGGTGCAGCCAGGAACCGAGCACGACAGGGGCCGTTGACGCGGCCGAGCCGCGGTAGCAGCCGTGGGCAAGCGCGGGAAGAGAGGAGCGGCCCAAGCAATCGTGGCAAACCCGGCCGTCGCGGAAGAACGTCCCGCTGGCACAGCCCAGCTTGTAGTTGTGCACCGTCACGACGACTGGGACCGAGGCGTCGCGGCAGGCGTACAGGACCGAGGGAGTTACCAAAGGAAAGGTGTTGTGGACGTGGACAACGTCCGGCTCAAACTTGATCAAGAAGTCGGTGATTCCGCGCCGTGAGTCTTGGCTCCACAACACGCGGGCTGGCAGTGTGGCGCGCCGCAGCCGCGACCAGGTCGCGATATCTTCGCTGTCTCGCTGGAACAAGGCGACGTCGTGGCCACGCGTCGAGAGGGCCGACGACTCCTGGTCGACGACTGCGTTCTCGCCGCTAGGCGCTGTCGCCCGATATCGGTTGTGGACGATCAGGATCTTCATCGTCGCCCCACTCCGGCGGGCGTGGCCAGCAGCGACGCCGCAACGAACAGGCTGAGCAGGTAGGGCGACGCGTCACCGAGACCCGTCTCGGTGATCGAGGCCACCAGGCAGTAGGCGATCAAGAAAAGTGCCGTAGCGCGCCTGACTCCGCGCGGGTGGGTGACTGCGGCGATGATCAGAACTAGCAGCAGCGCAGCGTCGATGAGGATCCCGAACCAGCCTTGGTCCAGGTAGACGGCGAGCCAGTTGCTGTCGATCGGGAGGCCATTGAAGGACTTGTTGGTCAGCCCCGACCCGAAGAGTTGCTCCAGCCACGGGCGCTGTAACCCGAAGATTTCCGACCAGACCTTGGTACGCCCGGTGAGCTGCGCAGCCTCCTCGACTGTCTGCCCTCGCCAGAACCAGTTGGTGATCAATGGCGCGAAGAAGATTGCGACGACCACGACGAGCGCGCCCAGCAGCGTCAAGGTACGCCGAACTCGCGCGTGGCCGATGAACATACTTGCTCCGGCCACGACCAGCCCGACTGCCATGGCAATGAGCGCCGTCCGGGTTTGCGCGCCGACAAGAACCGCTCCCGCCACGAGAAGTGTCAATAAGGCGGTTCGACCACGTACGGTCCCACCGAACCAGAGCACCACGGTGCACCCGAGCAGGACGGCCGCGTAGTGGGCTACCTGTGTCGGGGGTATCGGCCACAGTGCTCCGGTGAGACGGCCGTCGTAAGAGAACGCCGCGGCAGGGGCAAGTAAGGCGCCCACCAGAACCGTGCCGAGCACGACCCGTAAGCACGTGAGATGAGCCCGCAGCAATATGACGTCAGACCTCCCCCACCACGGAGTGAGTAGCCATAGGACCGTCGTGAAGCCGAGTAGCCGACACGCACGGAACGTCGACCCGAACAGGAATTCGTTGTGGATGCTGACGACGAGGGCGACGACAGCCAGCATGGTCAGCAGCACCATGAAGAGGTTTGGTCGGATCACGCCTCGCGGATTGGCCCGCAGCGCGAGCAGGAAGGCCAAGATGAGCGCACCCTGGGTGATCACCCGGCCGACGGTGGTCGGGATTGGGATCAGGGTAGGCAGCTCAGAGAACGCGAGCACGTTGGCGAACAGCGCTGCCCACACAGGCAGCGGGTTACCGAGTGGGGGCGTTGGTTGAGCCCGACCTGCAAGCAATCGGTTCGCTGCGCGGTTCGCCCTGAGCGCGAGCGTGCTCATTGAACCTCGGATTTCCCTGCCGGCTCCGGCTGGTTATGCCCATCCCGAAGGTGAAGCGTCACGACGCGGGCATCTCCTCTTCTGACGCTCGGGAGCAGGCAACGAGCAGGGGCGCAGAGAAGTCAGCCCGACTTGAACAGTGACCCCCGAGCCCTCTTTTGACCGCGTCAGTCTAACCAGCCCCAGCGGTACGCACCTTGAAATCGCAAGAAGACGGCCATCTCGAGATCGGATGGAGACGAGCTCGGCAGCGATGCTGCAATTGGTGGGAGATGTCGGACCGGAAGTTCCTGAGTGCTCGAAACCTCGCGTCCGCGCCCAGCGAAGGTGACGAATCCATAACGTCACCACGGCGGCCCCGTGCGCAAACCGTCGATCGACTACAGGCAGCCACCCAGCGCTTCTGAAGAATGATCTTGTGGCGACGCTGGTTCGCATTACTCTCCGCTGCGGTTTCCTTGTCCACAATGGATTCCCGATCGTCTGGGACCTCGGTCGGAGCTTGCAAGATCATCCCTTGACCATCTGCTCGTGATCAACATCATTCCTGTCGACAAGATGCGCGATCTGTGACCTTGTCGGCACCCACGACACGCAGGGTCACGATTGGATATAGCGACAGATTCCGGCTTCGGCCGCGGGATACGCTCCCCGTGCTTGCCGAGGTCAGGGTGTGTTCGACAGAAGTGATCTTCCCCACTGTCAGCCACCCCACATGATCTGGACTGTCCAAAAGTCAGCGCCAGATCGTGTCTCGTCGAGTGCGTCAACTCGCCGGGGGGGCCGGCGAGTGGTCGGATCGGGGGGCGTTGGGGAATGGCTGGGCCAGAAAGCCTGATGCGCGCATCTGCGGGAGGCGCTGCACACGAGCTCGCGTATGCGGTCATCGCGGGTCATGATGTGCGTGAAGAGCATCTTGTCGCCGGTGAGCTGCGGGAATTACATCCCAGCTCGGATCCGGCCGTCGGAATGCTCGAAGGTTCTCTGGCCCTTCAGCCAGACGATCAGCAACGAGAACTAGCTAGCCGTGATCAACAGGACACCGTCGCAGGCTTCGCGGTACCGCCACGGCGACGTTTCGCGTCGTCGAGCCTCCGCTACGTGCTGGTGCTGGCAGGAGTCGATGCGGTCATCGGTGGTGTCGCTGCAGCTTTACCTGCATCGCTGAGCGACACCCTCTACGCATACCAGGCGGTACCGCTGCTCTGCGTGATCGGCTTGCTCTTCTGGCCAGCGGCCATTGCGGTAAGTCAGGGGTATCGCCGCTCGCGGATCGGCGTTGGCTCTGATGAATTCCGCGCTGTGCTGCTGGCCGGATCGGTCATGGTTGTGGCCTGCGCGCTACCGGCCGGATTCCTCGTCATCCGAAATGAGGCGCTCAGTCCTGATCTCGGGATGGCCTCACCACTTTTTGCCCTACTCAGCGCGGTTGTCGTCGGCACGCCGATTGCCGTCGTACTGAGCCTGACCAGTCGTGTCTTTGCCTGGAAGTTGCTGCGCCGACTGCAGCGGCAGGGCCGAAGCATCCGGCAGGTGATTGTGGCTGGAAACTCTGCGGCAGCTCAGCAGCTCATCGAACGGATCGAGCGGGAGCCGCACGCGGGAATGAAGATCATTGGTCTCTGCCTGCCGTCCGAGGAGCTGCCGCAACCGGTCGACGACGGAATTCCGGTTCTCGGCAACCTCGATCAGGTGGCCGACGTGGTACGCGCGCTCGGCTGCGATGCGGTCGCGGTGACCAGCGATGACACCACACGCTGCAACTATTTGCGCAAGGTTGCGTGGTCGCTTGAGGGTTCAGATGTCGAGCTGCTGGTCGACCCGGGCCTCGATGATGTAGCTGGTCCGCGAGTGCGCATCCGCCCACTCCCCGGACTTCCGCTGGTTCACGTTGCAGAGCCCCATTTCACCGGTTGGCGTCGCCTGATCAAGCGGGTCGGCGACGTGGTTCTGACGTCCTTCGGCTTGATCGTCGTTGCTCCGGTCATGCTGGTGATCACCGCCCTCATCAAGCTGCAGGACGGTGGGCCAGTGATCTTCCGTCAGACTCGCGTCGGCCGCGGCGGCGAGCTGTTCACGTTGCTCAAGTTCCGTTCCATGGTCATCGACGCCGAAGCCCGCAAGGTTGATCTGCTGGCGTTGAACGAAGGCCACGGTGCCTTGTTCAAGTTGCGGGACGACCCGCGGATTACCCGCCTCGGCCGATTCCTGCGTGCCTTCTCTCTTGATGAGTTGCCGCAACTGTTCAACGTGCTGCGCGGATCGATGTCGCTTGTCGGTCCACGGCCCCATCTGGCCCACGAGGTGGCACAGATGCCACAGCACGCGCAGCGTCGGTCTCTCGTGCCACCCGGCGTCACCGGTCTCTGGCAGGTCAGTGGTCGATCTGATCTTGAAGAAGAGGATGCGATCAGGCTCGATCTGCGCTACGTCGAGAACTGGTCATTGACGTATGACCTTCAGATTCTGTGGAAGACCGCCTGGGCCGTGCTGGCTCGGCGCGGAGCTCACTAGGCCAAGAGGCAAAGGAAGTCGATGACCGTATCGGGGATTGATCGCAGACTCGCACCGTGGGGCCGCAGAGGCCTTGCGGGGCTTGTCTTCTTGGCACTCGTGGCCGCGCTGCTCGTGTCTATGCCCTCACGAGCCGAAGCGGCGTGCACTGGGAATGCCATCGTGTGCGAGAACCAGCTTCCTGGTACGCCAGCAAGCGAATGGGACATTGACGGCGCTGGCGACGAGAGCATTCAAGGCTTCGCGACCAAGATGAGCGTTAATGCGGGTTCGCCGATCCAGTTCAAGATCGACACCGATGCCAATGCGTACTCGATCAAGATCTACCGGATCGGCTACTACCAGGGCGACGGCGCGCGCTTGATCACCACGGTCAACCCCTCGGCCAGCTTGCCGCAGAACCAGCCGGCGTGCGCAACGGACGCCAACACAGAGATCTACGACTGCGGAACCTGGGCCGTCTCGGCCTCCTGGAACGTTCCGAGCAGCGCAGTGTCGGGTGTCTACTTCGCCCACTTGATCCGTCGACAACGGCGACTCATCACACATTCCGTTCGTGGTCAGGAACGACGGCAATACCTCGAAGGTGCTCTTCCAGACCTCCGACACAACCTGGCAGGCCTACAACACCTACGGCGGCTCCAACTTCTACTGGGGTGGCCCACAGGGTCGCGCCTTAAAGGTCAGCTACAACCGTCCATGGTCCACCCGAGGGCTGGAGAACGGCCGCGACTTCCTGTTCTCCAACGAGTACCCGATGATCAGGTTTCTCGAGCAGAACGGGTACGACGTCTCCTATGTCTCCGGCCTCGACACCCATCTCGACGCGGACCTGATCACCAAGCACAAGGCCTTCCTGTCGGTTGGACACGACGAGTACTGGTCGAAGGAGCAGCGGGACCACGTGCTCGCCGCGCGTGACGCGGGCACCAATCTCGCTTTCTTCTCCGGCAACGAGGTCTACTGGAAGACCCGGTGGGAGAAGTCCCAGGACGGCAGCGATACTCCGAACCGGACGCTGGTCTGCTACAAGGACACCTGGGCCAACACCCAGATCGATCCGGTTACGCCCACCGCGACCTGGCGCGACCCTCGATTCGGCGATCTTGGTCACGGGCCGGAGAACTCGCTGACCGGCACCATGTACAAGGCCAACTCGGTCGACCTGGCGATCAAGGTCAGTGCCGGCGAGGGCAACCTCCGGCATGTGGCGCAATACGACGCTAGACTCGCTGCCCAGCGGGAGCACGGCCACCTTGGCAGCGCACACCATCGGCTACGAGTCCAATGAGGACCTCGACAACGGCTACCGCCCACACGGCCTGATCAGAATGTCGACAACAACAGGGCCGACCCCCGAGTACCTCACCGACTTCGGCAATACCGTCGTTCCAGGCACCACGACCCACCACGTCACTCAGTACCGCGCGCCCAGTGGAGCGCTGGTCTTCTCCGCAGGAACCATTCAGTGGGCATGGGGGCTGGACAGCAACCACGACGGCACCAGCCAGCCGGCGGATCCCCGGATCCGGCAGGCGACCGTCAACATCCTCGCGGATATGGATGCCCCGGCCACCACCATCGCATCCGGGCTTGTGGCGAGCACTAAGTCGACGGACACGACCCCGCCAACAGTGACCGTGAGCCAGCCCACCTCCGGATCGACCATTGCCCAGGGCAGCCTGGTCACGGTCGAAGGGCACCGCCTCCGACACCGGCGGGCGCGTCGCCGGGGTCGAGGTGTCGATGGACAGTGGCGCCTCCTGGCACCCGCGGATGGCCGTGGCAGCTTCAGCTACACCGGCGTGCTCTACGGCTCCGGAGATGGCGCCATCCAGGTGCGCGCCATCGACGACTCCGCCAACATCCAACCGAATCCGGCCAAGATCGCTATCACTTCCAACTGCCCCTGCTCCTTGTTCGGCGCGATGACTCCGCTGAACCCGGATACGGCGGACTCCACCGCCGTCACGCTTGGCACGAAGATCGTTCCGGCGGCCGACGGATACATCACCGGCGTCCGGTTCTACAAGGGCCCTGGCAACACCGGGACACACACCGGAACGCTCTACTCCGCATCCGGCAGTGTTCTCGCGACGGGAACCTTCAGCAACGAGACCGCGACCGGCTGGCAGATGCTGAACTTCGCATCGGCTGTGCCCGTTACGGCCGGGACTACTTATGTCGCCGCCTACTACGCGCCTAACGGGCACTATGCGGCTGACCTGCGGTTCTTCTCCTCCCATGGGTTCAGCTCCGGGCATCTGAGCGCCCCGGGAGGTCCGAGCACACCGAACGGCGTTTTCACTACCGGCGACCGGTTCCCGGACCAGAGCTTCCAGAGGACTAACTACTACGTGGACGCCGTCTACAACAGCTGGGACAGCACGCCATTGACGGTTTCCGCCACCTCACCGCCGGCGGGTGCCACCTCTGTACCGACAACCACCGCGATCACCACCACATTTGCACGCGCAGTTGAGCCTTCTTCGATCAGCTACGCCGTCCTCGATAGCGCCAACACTCCGGCGGCGGGAACTGTGAGCTACGACGCGGCCACCAAGAAGGCCACATTCACCCCCAACCAGGCACTCGCTCCGCTTCACCCAGTACACGGTCACAGTCACCGCCACCGCTGCTACGGGCGGGGGGATGGCGGCGCCAGCCCAGTGGTCGTTCACCACCGCGAAGCCGCCGGCCGCACCTGGGGTCTGCCCATGCACGCTGTTTGACGATGCTGACGGACCGGGCAGCGGCCCAAGCTCGGAGAACGACAGCGTCCACTGGGCGTCGCCTTCAAGGCGGACTCACCAGGCAACATCACTGGCGTCCGCTTCTACAAGGCCGCGCAGAACAGCGGCACCCACACGATCGCGCTGTGGAAGTCCGACGGCACCCAGCTCGCCACCGCGACCGTGACCAACGAGAGCACGTCTGGCTGGCAGGAGGCCTCCTTCAGCGCACCAGTCGCCGTATACGACCAACACGACCTACATCGCGTCCTACACGGCGCCGAATGGGCGATACTCCTCTACCCCTGGTGGGCTCGCCTCGCCGATCGTGCGGAGCCCACTCAGGTCTGTGTCTACTGGTGGCCGATACACCTACGGAACTGGTGCACCACTTGGCACATCCTCGGCGAACTACTTCGTCGACCCGGTCTTCGAACCGGCACCGGACCAGGCGCCGAGGTCAGCGCGGTCTCACCTGGTGACGAAGCGACCTCGGTACCGCGTGGCGGGCGCCGTACGCGTCACCTTTGACCGGCCCGTACAGCCAGGCACCACCCAGATCACGGTCAAGGATCCGAGCAACAACACTGTTCCCGGCAGCACGACCTTGGAAACGGCGGGCTCGAGCGTCACGTTCGTCCCGTCGAGCGACCTGCGTCTGGAACCAGATACACCGTGTCGGTGAGACGGAGCCACGAGCCTCGGCGGCAACGCGATGACGCAGGCCTGTCACCAGCCAGTTCACGACCTCCGGCGCTGATGCCTGCCCCTGCTCCCTTATGGAGACAACGACGCAGCCCACCTTGCCTGATGCGGACGACTCATCGGCTGTCACCCTCGGGCTGAAGTTCAAGCCGAGCGTCGACGGCTTCATACGCGGCGTGAGGTACTACCGGGATTCTGCAAACACCGGTACGCACGTCGGCAAACTGTTCACGGCCGGCGGCAACGAACTGGCCAGCGTGACCATTCCGACTCAGGGTGCGGGCTGGCAGTCGGCCAACTTCTCCAGTCCTGTTTCGGTCTCCGAAGACACGACCTACGTCATCAGCTACTACGCACCGAACGGCCACTACTCCGCTAGCTCTGGCTACTTCAATAGCCCTGTAGTCAATGTGCCCCTCAGCTCGGTTGGTACAGGAGGTGTTTATGCAAATGGCAACAACTTCCCGGATAACTCGTACTTGAATACCAACTACTACGTCGACGCCATCTTTACGACGAATGAGGATGGTCCTCCGGAGGTCTCGGACACCACACCGAACAACCAGGCCAGCGGCGTTGAGGTGGATTCAACGGTCAAGGCGAAGTTCGATCGCGCTATTGATGAAGCCTCGCTTGCCTTCACACTGAGCGGACCAGGCACGACGTCCGTCGATGGCGATGTGAGCTTCAACGCCTCGACCCGCACGGCAACTTTTACGTCCGACGCTGACTTGACGCCGGGCGTGACCTACAAGGCGGAAGTTGACGCAACGAGCACCGGCGGAACGTCGATGATCACCCCGAAGAGCTGGACGTTTACGACCGTCGCAGCGCCGCCGAGTGGTACGCCGGTCAGCTTGTTCGCAGCTGGGTCGACGCCGGCTGTTCCGGCATGGGATGACAGTGATCCGGTGACTGTCGGCGTCAAGTTCTCCTCGGCAGTCGACGGGACCGTCACAGCGATCAAGTTCTATGCGGGGCCCGGTAACACGGGACCACATACGGTGTCCCTTTGGTCTTCCTCTGGCGATCAGCTCGGCACGGGAACGTCGTCGGCAAGCGGAACGGGCTGGCGGACCGTGACGCTGACCTCGCCGGTTGAAATCACCGCCGGGGAGACCTATACGGCGGCCTATCGTGCACCGGTCGGCCACTACGCCGTCACGTCCGGGAGCTTCAGCGAGCCCTACAACAGCGGGCCCTTGACAGTGCCGGCGGGCGGCGGCACCTACCGCTATCCGACCGGGTTCCCAACGGCCTCGTCGAACGCGAACTACTGGGTGGACGTGGTGGTGATCGTCTGACCTTGATCCATCGTTAGGCACCTTGCAAGCAGCAAACAAAACGTGAGCTGCGTCACCTTGCGGGTGAAGTTGACCGCCGAGTGTCATTCCTCATGGCACGCGAAATATGGTCGAACTCAAAGCGAAGATCGAGAATTTTCATAGGAAACTCAAAGAAATTGGACAGCTTTGGTCGTCACAGACTGATTCGGATCCCGGATAAAGTAACGAGTTCGTAACATTCCTGTGAGAGCCACACCAGCAAACAGTCGACTGTATTCGTACAACACACTCCCGACATGCAGGAGAAGATGATCTTGTATCAGCGTGTTTCATGCTTCCAGAACTTCCTCAATTTCCTTGCTGCCAACGGATTCTCGATCGGTGGAAAGCAGCCGCCATCAACTGTTGGCCATCAAGTCGATCATCGACAAATCGGCTGCAGGGTGGCGCTCACCACAAGATCACGATTGGACAGAGGTGCTAATCACAGCCTTGACTCACAAAGTCCACAGGTATGCTCCACCTGCCTGAGCGAACTCGGGGCTGTATGCGCCAGATTGGTTTCCCAAACTGCCAACATTCCCAAACGATCTGATGCTGTGTCAGGCGGTCATTCAGATCGTGCTCGTTCGAGCACGTCAACTCGTCCGGGGGGGCCGGCGAATGTCGAATGTGGAGACTTTTGGGGAATGGCTGGGCAGCAGAGTCTGGCATCAGCATCTGGCGGAGATGCTGCAGCACACTTCAGATACGCGAACGTCGCGCGAGATGAGCATCTCAACGAAAATGAGTTCGCCAGACTGCAGCCCGGTCCGGGTGCAGGCGTTGAAATGGTCGAGGGTTCTCTGGCACTTACAAACTGGCGATCAGCAACTTGTCAGCCATGACCACGACGAAGCTGTTATCGGTTTCGCCGCAACTATTCCGACAAACCGACGTTTTGCGGTGTGGAGCCTCCACTACCTTTTGGTGCTCGCCGCCGTGGATGCGCTTATTGGCGGTATCGCTGGTGGGGTCCCAGCATTAATGAGCGACACTCTCTATTTTTACCAGGCCGTGCCGCTCATCTGCCTGGTCGGCTTGCTCTTCTGGCCAGCCGCCATCGCGCTGAGCCGGGGCTATCGTCGAGCTCGGATCGATGTTGGCTCCAGCGAGTTCCGAGCCGTGATGCTAGGCGGAACGCTATTAATTGTGGCTGCAGCGCTTCCGGCTGGATTTCTGACCGTCCCGAACGCAGGCCATGGTCAAGTGCCGGGATCCCCGCTCTTGTTCCTCAAGGTTGCTGTGGTCGCTGCGCCGATCGCGATCTTCCTGAGTTTGTTTGCTCGACTCTTTGCCCGGAAGTTTCTGCACCGGCTGCAGAAGAAAGGGCGCAATACCCGGCACGTGATTGTGGCGGGAAGCTTTGCAGCGGCTCAGCAGCTCACCGATCGGATTCAGCGGGAGCCGCACAGCGGAATTAAAGTGATTGGTTACTGCCTGCCATCCAAGGAGTTGCCAAAAGCGGTCGCCGATGGGATTCCGGTCCTCGGCAGCCTGCATCAAGTGGCTAACGTGGCACGCTCGGTCGGCTGCGATGCGGTCGCGGTGACTAGCGACGACGCCACACGTTACAACTACCTACGTCAACTTGCCTGGTCACTCGAGGGGACCGAAGTCGACTTACTGGTCGACCCGGGCATCGAGGAGGTAGCAGGGCCACGACTCCATATCCGCCCAGGCACAGGATTTTCGCTGGTTGAGGTCAAGGAGCCCATATTCAGCGGCTGGCAGCGACTAATCAAGCGGGTCGGCGAAATCGTTTTGACATCAGTTGGCCTAATCGCGGCCGCTCCCGTCATGCTCGCAATTGCTGTCGCCGTGAAACTCCAGGATCGCGGACCCGTTATCTTCCGGCAGTCTCGCGTTGGCCGGGGCGGCAAGCTGTTCACGATGCTCAAGTTCCGATCCATGGTCGTCGACGCAGAGGCTCGCAAGGTCGATTTGCTGGCATTGAATGAAGGCCACGGCGCACTCTTCAAGTTGCGGGACGACCCGCGGATCACCCGCCTAGGCAAGTTCATGCGCGATTTCTCCCTGGACGAGTTGCCTCAGCTATTCAATGTGCTGCGCGGATCAATGTCGCTTGTTGGCCCTCGGCCGCACTTGGTTCATGAAGTCGCGCAGATGCCGCTTGATGCCAACCGGCGATCTCTCGTGAGCCCTGGCCTGACGGGACTCTGGCAAGTCAGTGGTCGATCGGATCTTCAGGAGGAGGATGCGATCAAGCTCGACCTGCGTTACGTCGAGAACTGGTCGTTAGCGCTCGACCTGCAAATCTTGTGGAAAACCGCGTCGGCGGTGCTGGCTCGCCGCGGAGCTCACTAGGCCCTGCCGGATAGCTGTGGGTGGTGATCGTTTGACCTTGTGATCGAAACGGACTGAGAAGAACTCATCCGGGAAGTCAAGCCTGCGCTGAAATTTGCGGCGCAGGCCATACGAGCGAGGAAGCATTTTCATCATGTCAACACAACGCAGCATTGCGGTGATCGGAGCGGGTTACTGGGGGCCCAACCTGGTCCGCAACTTCCGGAACAACCCGGAATGGGACCTGGTCGCCGTATGCGATCTCGATGAAGCTCGCGCCCGAAAGGTGATCGGTAACCGGTCCACCGTCGACGTCGAGAGCTCGGTTGCCCGCCTACTGAGCCGCAAGGACATCGACGCCGTCGCGATCGCAACACCCGCCCGTACCCATGCCCCGCTTGCCCTGGCGGCGTTCGAAGCCGGCAAGCATGTGCTGGTCGAGAAGCCGCTAGCCGATGACGCGGCTCATGCAGCCGATATGGTCGAGGCCGCGGAACGCGCCGACCGCGTGCTGATGATCGACCACACCTACTGCTACACACCTGCCGTCGCTTACATCCGCGAAGCGGTGGCATTGGGGACCCTTGGCGAGATTTTGTATGTCGATTCCGTCCGCATCAACCTCGGGCTGGTTCAGCCCGACGTGGACGTCTTCTGGGACCTCGCTCCGCACGACTTGTCGATCTTGGATTTCATTCTTCCTGGGGGCTTGGACCCTGTGACAATCTCAGCGACTGGCTCCGATCCGCTGGGCGCCGGTAAGGCCTGCGTCGGCTACTTGTCTATGCCCTTGGCTGCGGGCGGGATCGCTCACGTCACCGTCAACTGGCTGTCGCCTACCAAAATCCGGCAGATGGTGATCGGCGGCAGCAAGCGGACCTTGGTCTGGGACGACTTGAACCCGCAGCAGCGCGTCTCGATCCACGATCGTGGCGTCGACCTCGCGATCCAGGCGGAGGACGCCGCACAGCAGCGCGCGGCAGCCACCGTGTCCTATCGAATGGGTGACATCGTGGTTCCCGCGCTACCCGAACGCGAGGCGCTGTCATCGATGGCCACCGAGTTCGCTCAGGCAATCAATGAGGAGCGGCCTCCTCTCACGGACGGAGCGGCCGGCCTTCGGGTGCTCTCGGTTCTGGAGGCTGTCACTACCAGTCTGGCCACAGGTCAGTCGGTTCGGCCCACGCTGCCCAAGGTGCGGGAGCTTGTTCGATGACGACTACTCGTCTCGCCGGCGCAACGGCGCTCGTTACTGGCGGTGCCGGAACGATCGGCTCCACGATCGTGGACCAGCTCCTGGCAGCTGGTGCGGCTGAGGTCAGGGTGCTCGACAACCTGGTACGCGGGCGCAGGGCCAACCTGCGGGAAGCCCTCGGTGATCCACGCCTGAAGCTGGTCATCGGGGACATTCGAGACATCGACCTTGTCCACGACATCACCAGGGGTTGCGACGTTGTCTTCCACCAAGCCGCGATCCGCATCACACAATGCGCCGAGGAGCCAAGGCTCGCCCTTGAAGTCCTGGTGGACGGCACCTTCAATGTGCTGGAAGCGGCCCAGCGGAACAGCGTCACCAAGGTGATCGCCGCGTCGTCCGCCTCGGCGTACGGGCTGGCCGAGCAGTTCCCGACCACCGAGAGGCACCATCCATACAACAACGACACCTTCTACGGGGCGGCGAAAACCTTCAACGAAGGGATGCTCAAGAGCTTCCGCGCCATGTACGGGCTCAATTACGTCGCTTTGCGCTACTTCAATGTGTACGGACCGCGGATGGACATCCACGGCCTCTACACCGAGGTGTTGATCCGCTGGATGGAGCGAATCACAGCCGGCCTGCCGCCGCTGATCTTCGGTGACGGCCTTCAGACGATGGATTTTGTGTACACCACCGACATCGCTCGAGCAAACCTGCTGGCCGCCAGCAGCAAGATCAACGAGGGTGTCTACAACGTCGCCAGCGGTGTAGAGACCTCCCTCAAGGGACTTGCCGAGGCCCTGCTCGCGGCGATGGGCTCCGATCTTGGCGTCGAGCACGGCCCGGAACGTCCGGTCAACGGCGTGACACGCCGTCTGGCCAGCACCGAGGCGGCAAGCCGAGACCTTGGCTTCACCGCCAGGTGTCGACCTGGCTGACGGGCTGCGCGACCTGGTCGCCTGGTGGCGCGCCGAGCGTGCACTGGATGAGGCTGAGGCACAACTTATCGGAAGCGCTCCATGAGCCGGATCAATGTGATGCTGCCATATCTCGGGCAGGAAGAGATCGCCGCGGTCACCGAAGTGATCGAGTCCGGATGGGTAGCGCAGGGCCCTCGAGTGGCGGCGTTCGAGGCCGCCTTCGCCGAGGTCCAGCAAGCAGACTTCGCGGTCGCTACCTCTTCGTGTACGACGGCGCTGCACCTAGCGCTGATCGTTGCCGGCGTAAGTCGCGGTGACGACGTTGTCGTCCCGTCGTTCTCCTTCATCGCCACAGCCAATGCTCCGACCTACGTTGGCGCGCGGCCCGTTTTCGCTGACGTCGATGCGACAACGGGGAACCTCACCTCGAAGACCGTCGAGGCTGTGCTGACGCCTGCCACCAAGGCCGTGATCGCCGTTGATCAAGGCGGCGTCCCCGTCGACCTCGACTCGATCCGCGCCCTCTGCGATCCGCGAGGAATCACCGTGATCGAGGACGCGGCGTGCGGTGCTGGCTCCACATATCGTGGCCGGCCGGTTGGGGCTGGCGCCGAGATCACTGCCTGGTCATTCCATCCACGCAAGATCATCACCACCGGCGAGGGCGGGATGATCACTACGCCGCACGAGGACTGGGCCGATCGGGCGCGGTGGCTTCGTGAGCACGCGATGAGCGTGTCGGCCGCCGACCGACACGGCAAGGTCCTCGCGCCGGCCGAGAGCTACCTGGAGGTTGGCTACAACTACCGGATGACCGACCTGCAGGCTGCGATCGGACTCGTCCAGCTCAGCAGGCTGCCTGAGATCGTCCAACGCCGACGGGAGCTTGCCGAGGCCTACACGAAGCAAATCGACGAAATCCCAGGCCTGCGTGCAGTCGCCGATCCTCCGTGGGGAAAATGCAACTTTCAGTCATTCTGGGTGGAGGTGGGCCCGAACTTCCCGCTATCTCGCGAAGAGCTGTTGAGCCGGCTGGCCGTCGCTGATATCTCGGCCCGGCGCGGCATCATGTCGAGCCATCGACAGCCGCCGTACGCGTCAACGTCTGCGCCGGGCAGCCTGCCCGTGACCGAGCGGCTGACCGACAACACTCTGATCTTGCCGCTGTTCCATCAGATGAGTGAGTCCGAACAAGCTCGGGTGATCGAGGTTCTCACGGCTAATGCGGCAGGAAGCTGAGATGCCGCCGCTAATACTCGTTGCTGCGAGCGGGCTGGCCCGCGAGGTTCTCTCAATGCTGGACAGGCTTCCACAGTTCAGCGTTGTTGGGATTCTCGACGACGAGCCCAGCCTGCACGGTACTTCGGTCCGAGGGGTTCCAATCCTCGGACCACTCGACGCGGTCGCCCGCTTCCCCGAGGCCCATCTACTTCTCTGTGCCGGTCGAGGATCGGTGCGTCGGCACATCTCTGAACGTCTGGCCGCGCTCGGCGTCGACAACGGGCGGTACGCCACCGTCACCGATCCTTCAGCGGCGGTCTCAAGGACCTGCTCGATTGGTGCGGGAAGCATTTTGCTTGCCCAATCTGCGCTGACGGCCGACGTTCGGCTAGGGCGGCACGTTGTCGTGATGCCCAACGCCACGCTAACCCACGACAACGTGCTTGAGGACTTCGCCACTGTCTGTGCCGGCGTCAGCCTGGGGGGCAGTGTCACGATCGGCGCAGCGGCGTACGTCGGCATGAACGCCTCAGTCCGAGAGCGTGTGATGGTAGGGCCTGACTCGACCGTCGGCATGGGTGCCTGCGTGCTCAACGACATTCCGGCCGGCGAGGTCTGGGTTGGCGTCCCGGCACGGAGCCTGACCAAAGTGACCCCGTGGTGAGGTTCGTCCGTGCACGTCCACTAAGCCGCACGCCTCGTGCGAGCGTCGTCGTGCCGTGCTACAACTACGGCCGGTATCTGCCTCAGCTGGTCAAAACAGTGCTCAGCCAGCCGGGTGTCGATGTCGACATCCTGATCGTCGACGATGCGTCTCCGGACGGAAGCGGTGAAATAGCCGAGCAACTCGCGGTCAGAAACCCGCGCGTCAAAGTCCTCCAGCACACGTCGAACAAGGGCCACATCCAGACGTACAACGACGGACTACAAGCAGTCACCGGAGACTACGTTGTCCTGCTCTCGGCCGACGATCTGTTGCCGCCTGGCGCACTGACACGCGCTGTCGCGCTGATGGAAGCCCACCCGAACGTCGGCTTCGTCTACGGGTACGCCCGCTCCTTCTCCGGCGAACCACCAGTTGTGAGCGCGGCGGTACGCAACTGGTCGGTGTGGAACGGCATCGACTGGCTACGGGTATCGGCCCGGCGCGGCCGCTGTTTCATCTCGAGCCCGGAGGTGACGATGCGGCGCGATGCCCTAAGGCAGGTGGGTGGATATGACCCGCGGCTGCCCCACTCCGGCGACCTCGACATGTGGCTGAGAACCGCTGCCCTCTGGGACGTCGGCCGGGTCAACGGGCCGATCCAGGCGCTGTATCGCGTGCACGACGCCAACATGCACCTCACCGCTTACGCCGGGTGGCTGACCGACCTCGTCGCGCGGCGTCAGACGTTTAATCTTCTGTTCGATGAGCACCAGCCGAGTCGGACTGACATCGGCCGTCTGCGTAAGCCAGCTATGCGTGCTCTTGCCAACGAGGCGCTGCGCCGCGCGATGTGGGCCCATCGTGACTATGCGGATCCGTCCCTCGTGCGTGAATACCTCGACTATGCCGTTGAGACCGATCCGGCCATCGCGAGAAGCGCATGGTGGCGCGTCTGCCAGCTCGGCATGCTGCGAGATGTCCAGCTGCCCGCCGCGGCCGCTCGCCGATATGCCTCAAAGGTCCGTCACCACCTTCAGTGGCGGTGGGAACGACGGTACGGAACATGACCCAGACAATGCCTACCGCCCAGCGTGTGGGCCGTGGGCTCGGGTGGAGCACGACCAGCAACCTGGTCCTGCGAATCGGCAACTTCGCAATGAGCCTGATCATGGCACGGCTCATTGCACCCGATCAGTTCGGCGTATTTGCCGTGGCGCTGACGACCTGGAGCATCCTGGGCACCCTCGCCGAGTTCGGACTCGGCACCGATTTGGTCAGAGCCCGCGATTTCAGAGCTCGCGCTCCGACCGTGGCGAGCGTTGGACTGATCACAAGCGGGTTGCTGGCGTTGGGTATGGCCATCACAGCCGGGCCGATTGCAGCCGCTTTCAACAGTCCGGAGTCGGCGCCGGTTATTCGGGTCATGGCGATCAGCCTGCTAATCTTCGGCTTCTCGATCGTGCCCGCCGCTTATCTGCAACGTGAGATCCGGCAGGGCAGTCTTTTCGCAATTAACGCCATCGGGTTGGTTGCCTCTGTAGCGACAATGTCGGTTTTGGCCATCCTCGGCTGGGGTCCCATGGCGCTTGCAGTCGGGCAAGTCGTAAGTCAGCTCGTAATTGTCGTTGGCCTGAACCTTACGGCGCGCGTGCCGGTCAGGTTTGCTTTCGATCGGACAGTCGCCAAGGAATCAGTCCATTTTTGCCTGCCGCTCGCAATAGCTAACCTGATCTCCTGGCTTCTAATCAGCGTCGACAACCTGATCGTCGCACGGGCGCTCGGTCCAACGCAGCTGGGACTTTACGCTCTTGCATTCAACATCTCCTCGTGGCCCATGACCGCGATCGGGCAGTCTATCCGGGTTGTCGCGCTCCCAGTCTTCTCGCGTCTGGAGTCGCAACCGCAGAGGAGTCGGGCTCTCGTCACAGCCAACGGTCCACTCTGGGCCGTCAGTATCATGATGGGAACGATTCTCGCGACGCTCGCGGCACCGATCGTCGCACTGTTATACGGCGAACGATGGGTCGGCGCCGCGATCGCGCTCGTCGGTCTTGGTGTCTTCGGCGCGCTACGAGTCGCCTTTGACCTCATCGCAACATTCCTAATCGCCGCTGGTGCGACTCGAGCCGTGTTGGCGGTCCAGGTCTGGTGGCTCGTCACGATGGTCCCCATCATGTGGCTGGCCATCGACCGGTTTGGACTGGCGGGTGCAGGCTGGGCACATGTCGCAGTCGGCATCGTGTTCGTGTTGCCCGCGTACCTCTATTGCCTCAAACGCGCAGGCGTCAATCCGCTCAGTCTCTTACGTGCTTGGACTTTTCCCACTCTGTGTATTATTCCGACGGCAATTGCGTGCAGCCTGATCGCTCGTACGTCTTATCCACCCCTGATGCAGCTGGCACTCGGCGGACTTTGCGGCCTCCTCCTCTATGCTGCTCCACTGGCGCGCTGGTGGACTGCACGAATCAAGGAGCTGCAGTCTGGCGCCAGTGCTGGCAATGACCTGAACATGAATGAGGTAACGCGTGAGCCCTAGAACCGTTTCGACGACGATCGAGAACGCAGCAGATGAGCTACCAGTGCCTCTGGTCGATCTCGGGATTCAACATCGGCGAATGTCCCGCCAAGTCCTCGATCAGATGGCTCAAGTCATGGAGACAACGTCGTTCGTACTCGGCCCACAGGTGTCAGCCTTTGAGCAGGCCTACGCTGCGTTCTGCGAGGTCCCGCATTGCATCGGCGTCGGCAACGGAACGGATGCCATCGAGCTGGCTCTGCGGGCGGCTGGTATTGGATCCGGCGACGAGGTGATCATCCCCGCAAATACTTTCGTGGCGACCGCCGAGGCAGTTGTCCGCGCCGGCGCACGCCTGGTATTAGCCGACTGTGATGAGGACTACCTCGTTGATGCGGCATCGGTTGCCGATAATCTGACTAGCCGGACACGCGCCGTTATCGGTGTCGATCTCTACGGTCAGGCAGCGAAGTTCGAAGAGATCGCCAGCGTTGTGGACGACTCTGTTGCCATAATCGAGGACGCGGCTCAATCGCACGGTGCAAGCCGCTGGGGCCAGGCGGCTGGCTCTCTAGGCATCGCCGCGTCGACCAGCTTCTATCCGGGCAAGAAT
Organism: uncultured Actinomycetota bacterium; assembly: GCA_963840505.1. GTDB lineage: Bacteria > Actinomycetota > Actinomycetes > Propionibacteriales > Propionibacteriaceae > Microlunatus. The sequence continues at coordinate 141,735 of CAWIZB010000016.1, read as the reverse complement.
CTCGGTGCATACGGGGACGCCGGTGCGGTCATGACACACGACGGCCGTCTGGCCGATCGGGTGCGCGAGCTTCGCAACCACGGCGGTCAACGGCGCTATGAACACGTCGTCGTCGGCACTAACTCACGCCTCGACTCCATCCAGGCGGCCGTCCTCGCCGTTAAGCTCTCCGAACTTCCTGCCTGGAACCGCGAGCGGGAACTCGCCGCTCAACGGTACGCGGACCTGCTCGCCGACACAGACGAAGTTGTCCTGCCTCGGGTCCTCGACGGCAACCGCCACGTCTGGCACTTGTACGTTGTTCGTGTTGCTGAACGCGACCGCGTGCTGGCAAAGCTTGAGAGCCGCGGGATCAGGGCTGGCATCCACTACCCGAAGCCGATTCATCAGCTTCCTGCGTACGCGGACCTGTGCAAGTCCGGCGGGTTGTCGAACTCAGACCGCTTCGCCCAGGAGATCCTGTCTCTGCCAATCTTCCCAGGGATCACCGTTGCTCAGCAGGACAGGGTCGTGGCTGTCCTTCGAGAGGCGGTACACGTGTGAACGCGATACGTGTGCCTCCACTGGACCGACTGCGACAGGCTCGTCGTTTACTGCACACGGAGGGCGCCTCCGGGCTCCTGGACCGTGCGAGAAGTCGACTTGCAGCAGCTCGTTGCGCCGTCGCGAAGACCCGGCTTCTCGTGTCAGATGAGGAATTCGCCCGTGCGGCTGAGGTGATGGCCCGTGGCAACCCCCTGCCTGAACCTCTGCCATGGACCGAAGGACAACCCCTTAATATCTCATTCATCTGTTCGCCCCCGTTTCCAGGATCCGGCGGCCACACCACGATATTCAGGATTATCGCAGCGCTCGAACAGGCGGGTCACGATTGCACCGTCTACCTGCACAACCTGCATGGGTCGTCGATTGACACCCATGTGCAAAGGATTAGGGGCTGGTGGCCGTGGATGAAGGCCGAAATAGCGGATGTGAATCTCGGACTTCGTGATAGCCATGCCATCTTTGCGACCGGTTGGGAAACAGCATACGTGTTGCTTGGGTCGACGGCCCAAGGAGTCAGGTGCTACCTCGTTCAGGACTTCGAGCCGTTGTTCACCCCGGCCGGCACCGCATCTCTCCTGGCTGAAGGAACATACCGGTTTGGGTTTGTTGGCGTTACGGCGGGTCGATGGCTGGCCGAGATGCTTAACAAGAATTACGGGATGGTCACAAGCTACTTTGATTTTGGCTGTGATCCGGAAGAATACCGTTACGATCCTGGAGTCGATCACAAACTCGAGCGTTCCGGCATTTGTTACTATTGCCGACCGATAACTCCTCGACGTGCTCATGAGCTGGCCATTAAGAGTCTCGAACTGTTTCATCGAGATAACCCGTCGACCGAAATACATTTTTTTGGTCATCCGGCCGAGGGAATAACATTCCCGATTACTCACCACGGACTATTGAACCCCTCCACATTAGGTCGCCTCTACAACAAGACACTGGCTGGCCTTGTGCTCTCCGCAACCAACGTATCGCTTGTACCGCTTGAAATGCTTTCAACTGGATGTATCCCAGTCATGAACGACGCCGAGCACAATCGAATTGTGCTGGACAATCGACATGTCCGTTACGCCGATCCAACTCCATTCGCCCTTGCCGCGCAATTGACCGCCATCGTGCGTCAGTCACCGGTCGCGCAAGCAAGAACTGCGCGCCTTGCGGCAGAGGACGCCAATCTGCCCAGCTGGACGTCTGTGGGGAGTGATTTCGAGAAAAGGGTCCGGGCAATCGTTGCGACACGAACAGAAGCAAGAACTAAGGTGTGATATGGACTTCATCGACGCAGTGAGGGTTCTCGGGCGACGCTGGCGAATCTTGTTAGTCGGTGGGGCGCTGACCTTATTGGCCGCTGTCGGTGCAATCATTTTGGTACCGACAAACTATCAATCGGCCGCCAAGTTGTTCTGTTGCTGCCGCCACGGGCAAGCAGTTCAAGGACTCCTACGAACCCGTACCTGAATCTAGACCCTGGCTTGACTGTGACAGCATCGCTTATAGCGTCCGCGCTCTCAACAAAAGCAGCTGAGCGGAGTGTCGAGGAAGCCGGCTACACCTCCGAGTACACCATCGGCGTGAGCCCCGGCGCCGGACCGCTGCTTGAAGTCAGCGCCGAGGACACAGACCCGCTCATGGCAGTGAAGACCCGCGATGAGGTCATCCGCAGGCTGCGGGGCGAGCTTCTCCGAATGCAGAGTGAGGCGGGAGCGCCCTCGCGGCAGGTGATCAATATGAGCATTAACAGCGCGCCTCAACAGGCCGATCCGTTGCCCGGAAGCAAGATCAGGGCTCTCGCGGTGATAGGAGGCGTCGGTATCTTCTTGACCCTGTTCGTAGCCTTCACCCGCGACCGCATGCTTCAGGCTTCTGCGGTGCGTGCAAATCCGGTGCGCCGATGCCTCCCCTGAGTCGGAATCGCCCGCCGCGGTGAATGAGGAGTTTCTCCAGGCCTGCGACGTTGCGAGATGAGCTCGCGGCCCCGGTGCCGGAGAATGCTCCATCGCCGTTGCCCAAGGACGTGCCGGCCCCATTATCCGGAGGGGTCCCAGCACAGTTGCACGAAGACTCGCCGAGGCGTGCGCAAGCTCAGGAATCGGAGAAGCCGTCGGTCCGTGGGACGGAGGTGCCGGAAGAGGAGTCGGCTGTCGATTCGGGATGGCCGCGGCCCTCGTGGATTCTCGTCAACGGCAATGGGCTTGTTGACGACCAGCGAGAGCGATTCCGACACCAGAGAGCGCATAAGAGCGCAGCAGACGACCTGGCTGGATAGGTGAGCGAGTCAGCTGAAGCCAGCAGCCCGCTTGGGTCGGCCCGGCGAGGAGCCGGGGGCCGAATCGGCAAGCTGGTCCGCCGACTGCGCCTGTCGTGGCGCGACGGCTCAATGCATATTCCAGCCGTTTTCTTCATCGCGGTCTACGCGTTCCTATTGATATGCATTCCTTCCCAGCTGATCATCCAACCCATCGGTTCCCCAGGCACGCCCGCGAATCTATGGGGAATCTTTTGTCTCTTGTGGTGGGTCGTCGCGACCGTGGGCGGGCAGAACCGCGTACACGGCTGGACACCGACTCGGACGACCTTCGGACTCCTTGCGCTGGCTGTTCTCACAAGCTACGCCGCTGGGATGGCGACAGGCTGGTACGCGCCAGCCAATATTCATCAGGAGACTGACGAGCTGTGGACCCTGGTGATGGTGCAGCCGGACGCTATGAACGAAAAGATAATCAGTGCCGCAGACCGCGGACTGCTGTCCTTTATGGGTTGGGCCGGCGTCGTGCTGCTGACCTGCGAAGGGCTGAGAGGGTGGCGCGACCTCGAGCTCATTGTGACCTGGTTAAGCCGATTCGGAGGGTTCGTTGCGGCACTCGGGATCATCCAATACTTCACCGGGGTCGATATCGCAGCGCTGTTCACCATTCCGGGTCTGTCCGCCAACGCAGAATTCGGTGAGGTGACGACGAGGTCGGTTGTCAACCGGGTGTCCAGCACAGCCGTCCATCCGATTGAGTTCGGCGTCGTGATGGCCGGGCTTTTCTTCCTTGCCCTGCACCGAAGCCTCTTCACACGAACGTCCAAGCTCAGTTGGGTGCCCACTCTGTTGATAGGCATCGCACTGCCGATGTCGGTATCACGCTCGGCAATCCTTGCTATAGCAATCACCGGCATCGTGATCTTTGCGGGCTGGCCCTCGCGGTGGCGGTTTGCGGCACTTCTCATCCTGCCGTTCGCCGTGGTCGGCATGAGGTTGCTGGCCCCCGGGCTCCTCGGAACGATCCGCTCGCTGTTCACCAATCTGCGCGTCGACCCGAGCGTGACTGGTCGCACCGAAGACTATGACGCGATACTCACCGTCTACGCGAACAACCCACTCTTTGGCCAGGGCCTATACACCTTTGTGCCGCGCTATTACCGCATCGTGGACAACCAGATGCTGTTGAGCTTGATCGAGTTGGGCGCGTTCGGCCTCACGGTCTTGATCGTATTCATCAGCACGGGTTACCTGCTTGCCCGGGCCGCCCGTCGCAGGTCCTCGGACCCTCGCGAGCGGGACCTTGCGCTCGTCATCTCGGGCGGCATTGTGGGCCTCGCGGTGAGCTACTTCACATTCGACGCCTGGGGATTCCCCATGGTTGCCGGACTGACGTTCCTGCTCATCGGGATGGCTGGTGCGGCAAGTCAGTCAACCGCTGGGCGCCACAAACACTGGCCAGCGGCCTGCCAGTCAGCCGGCGGCCACTCCTCGGTGCGGCGTCATGAGAACGAGCACGGTAGCCATCATCGTCGTGACCTTTAACAGTGAGCCTTTGTTGCGCGATCTGTTGGAGTCGCTGCCTCGAGGCGCCGGGGCGAACGTCTGCTGGAAGCTGATTGTGGCCGATAACGACTCGCATGACGCAACGGTGCCAAGTCTTCGCCGGCTCGCGCCGGATTGCACCATCGTTGAGATGGGCCGCAACGCCGGCTACGCCGCCGGGATCAATGCGGCGATCGGTCGGGCCGGGGACTGCGATGCGTTTCTCGTTTTGAATCCCGACGTACGTCTCGACACGGGCTGCATTCCGATCTTGCTGGAGACCTTGGACTCGCCCGGTGTCGGCATCGCCGTCCCGCGACTGATCGATGCGGACGGCGATCTGATTTTGTCGATGCGTCGAGAGCCCTCAGTACTGCGCGCCTTCGGTGATGCGTGCCTAGGCGCGGAGCGTGCCGGAAGGTGGCGTGCGCTAGGGGAGATGGTGAGCGACCGGAGTCTCTACGGTGCGCGCAGAACAGCGGACTGGGCAGAGGGCTCGACACAGATGATCAGCCGCGACTGTTGGCATGCCTGCGGACCGTGGGACGAGAGTTTCTTTCTTTACTCCGAAGAGGCTGACTTCGACCTTCGCGCACGAGACGCGGGCTTCACCACCGTCTACGAGCCGTCAGCCGGCGCAGTTCACCTCGAAGGCGACTCAGGTACTTCGCCTCAGCTCTGGACCCTTCTCCAACTAAATCGAGTGCGCCACTTTCGTCGACGCCACGCATTGGCGCCGGCCGCGGCATTCTGGTTCGCGACTGTTCTTCGGGAGGCGAGTCGCGCAATCCTCGGCAAGGCTCAAAGCCGCCGAGCACTTGCTGCGCTGCTGAGCATCAGACGACTGCGGGCGATACCCGGTGCATACTCGGACGCGCCCACGCTCAGCAACGCCTAATTGCGTCAGGAGAGACCTATCGATTCGATGATCATAAGCGCGCTCTCTCCTATTGTGCCGTCGATTTCTGCTGTCGAACCCCTCCGGCAAAGGAGAATCTCATCGACGAAAACCCACCCACGGTCGCCCAGTTGCGTCGACGGTCGGATGACTGACCAGCTCCCGGAGTGATTGGCCGGCTGCGTTCTCCCCCACCAGTGAAATCTGTTATCGGAATCGTTTGATCAGAATCTTGGTATGGGTCGTCAACGACTCGCGAGCCGAAGGTCCAGCCAAGATGGCACGCAACGTATCCACAGTGTCATCTGATTGGATGCTGTAACGCGATTGGAGCCAGGATTGCGACCAGGCTGGCGCGCGGTCGCTCGAGAAAGCTTTTTCGTACCCAAGCCGACGGAGCGCGCGAAGCACGCTCCGGTCGTACCGGCCGAGTGGGAGCGCGGCTTCATTGATAGGGCCTTCGGAGGCCTCGACCAGCTGCGTCCCGTGCGGCAACCAGCTCCCGGTAGCAATCCTCAGTCGACAACTGCCGCCAAGGAACGTGATGCATGCCGTGACTGCCAATGGCCATTCCCGCAGCCCTCAGCGACCGCAGGTGCTCACGCTTTAGGCTGCCAGGCTGGGTCAGACGGCCCGCGAGAGGGAAGAACTGGGCGGTGAGTCCGCGCTCACGCAATGCTGGCAGAGCGATCTCGGCGTCGGATTCATTGCCGTCGTCAAAGGTGAGCTTAACATCGGGTCGACCTGCCACCTCGTCCAATACCCGAAGGAAGAAATCGACTGTGATCCAATAACGATCTTCATCTGGCTCGAGCGTCCGACGGGGGGCTCCAATGCCATGGAAACAAAGATTGATCAGCTGGTTCATGATCCGGGAGCCCGAGTCTCCGACAGATCGGACCCGCCGCGCGAGCTTTCGTCCCTCCCCCATTCCTGGGAGTCTGGCGTCGCCTTTGCCCAGAGGGCGGCCCAAGTCGTGAGCGAGACATACAGGAGGGCGGCTGGGAGCAACCAGGGATGGGGAACAACCACATCCCGGAGCCACGAAAGGCGATTGACCGGGCGTATCTGGCCTGACAGTATGCCTTCACCCCACGCGGCACGTAGGGCAGCGTTACCCCGTCGAACGCGAGTTAGGCGCCGTACAAGATCGCGCGTGCGTCGAGGCGTCGCAACAGTCACGACTACGGATTCCACAGTACGCTTCTCGGTATCCGAAAAGAGAGAATCCAAAAAAAGATCATCTGCCATCATGAGCGGAAACTCGGCAAAACGTGACCGACCTTCCTCAGATAGCATAATCATTCCACGACCTAAAAGCCCTGACTGAATTGCAGGTAGCCGAGAGTTAATTGCAAAGTAGGCGCGGACCGCCAGCGGCCGACCGCTGAGATCCAACTGGCGAGCGGGTACGGCGGCCAACGGTGAGTCAGGACGCCCAAAAACAGAGGCCATTCGCTTTAGGCCACCGGCCGGGACCAGGATATCGGCGTCAAGATATGCCCGCGGAAATCCCGCAGCGATGGCATCTCCCGCGTTAAGGGCCGCGGCTTTGCTCGGCGTGCTGATCTCCAGGACCCTGACACCCGCAGCGCGTGCCACCTGCGCGGTGTCGTCGGAACAGCCGTTAGGAATGACCGTGATATCGACCTCATCAGCATCACGTTGAAGGTTCGCCAGATTTTGCCCGATCACCTTCCCTTCGTCATGCGCCGGGATGACGACGCTGGTCATTGCGCCATAGCCTTCGGGCAGGAGGAACTTGAGATCACATTTCGCTCATTTCGTGAAAATCCATTGCGAGTCCTTCCCTAGTCGAGCGTACACGGCGAAACCGCCGCTCTCGTCTCCTGATCTGATGGGATGAAGTAATCTAACCTACTCGTATGACCCATGCGGCGATCGTGCTTCGTCCGATCGAGGACGACGACATTCAGCGTGTCGCGAAGTTCTTGCACCAGTACCTGAATCAGCGAATCTCTACCCAGGCGTGGGCCACCGGAATCGACCCGCATTGGGTCGAGGACGCACCCAATCACGGGTACATGCTGATCGACAACGACCAGGTCGTCGGTGCAAACATCGCCTTCTACTCAGAGCGGCAGATCAACGGTCTGGTTGAGCGCGTCTGCAACCTGGGTGCGCTGTGCGTCCTCGACCGCTATCGCGGTTACGCTGTCCGGCTGATGCGAGCCATTCTGAAGCAACCAAACTACACCTTCACCGACCTGTCGCCGAGCGGCAACGTGATCGAACTCAACAGGCGATTGGGTTTTCAATTCTTGAATACCGACCACAGTCCTGGCGGTCAATACGCCGTGGCCAGCGAACCGATCCGTGACGATTCTCAACGATCCGACGCTGATCGAACTTCACCTCAGTGACCGCGATCTTCAAACCTTTAGGGATCATAAGTCGGCGACGTCGCTAAGCATTCTAATCATCGAGAGTTCGCAACACTGTCTCCTTGTCGCCCGACGCGACCGGCGAAAAGGACTTCAACTCTTCATGACGGTGCTCTATGTGGGCGAGCCAGAACTCTTCCGACGGACCCACCGTCACGTGTTCAATCACTTCCTGATTCGCGATGGCGCGCCTTTTACCATTCTCGAACGTCGTATAGTAGGCGACCTTCGACCGGTCGGCTCTATCGCCTTGAGCCGGTCCCGACCGAAGATGTTCAAGAGCGAAAGTCTTGAGGCAGCAGATATTGACTACCTCTACAGCGAGCTGACCCAGATTGCGTGGTGATCAAGGACGCTGGCTAGGCCAAGAATCATGGATCAAGCTGAGTCCCGTCATCCCACTTGTTTCCAGACCAGACGTTACCAGGGCGAGAGGAATCGAAGTCGGCAATTGGACCCCACTGCCCACAGACTGGCACGCCTTTGTCACCTGGACTAGTGCCTCGCTGCCACACATTGTTGATAAATCGAATATTAGCTGCCTCGGCTCCGAACGGCTTGGCACCATTGGCGCCAGAGGAGCCACCATATGCACAGAACCCGCCACTTCCGTGCACGAAAACATTGCCTTCGATGAGATTGTCCTGGACGGGTTCAAAATCACCGTACCCAGTGAGAGCCGCAGAGCAGCCAGCATCCGGAGGAATGTCTGGTGCGTCGCACGCGATAGTGTTGTATCGAATCGCGGAACCCTGAGACATACGGATCCCAGACTCATGGGCTTTCCCCGATTCGTCCGTCATCTGACCATGAACGTAGGAATACTCGACCACGCAGTTGCGGTAACACAAGATACTGCGATTGCCACCAATCACGTGGACACGCGTGGCTACGAAATCTCTCGAACTTATACCGGTCTGGAGGTTGTCACCAGCGTCCACAAAGGAATCGGTAATAGTGAAAGATGTGTCCACGCTGCGCTCGTCGTTCGACACCGTACCTATGATTTGCGATCGCGTGATCTTAACATCCTTGGCCCGAATCACAAGCGCCCCACGTATGATCTTGCCGTCGATTACCGCGTTTGGCGTGTCGATGGACATAGGGCCCGTATACTCGCTCAGAGCCGTTCCCGGCGGCACGCCGGTGTTTGTCGCATCAGGCATCTTGGCCGGCGCCGAAGAGATCGCGCTCTCCGGTTGACTGGCCTGGCCGACAGATCTCGAGCGGACCATGTCGCGGCCAATGGAGTTCGCGAGCGCCACTACGCAGCCCCCGGCGACAAAGCTGAGAATGAGCGCACCAACAAAGCTTGCGCGTCGGTAATTCATGACTTCCCATCTGGATGCCACGGCAACCGGTGCAGTCCATGGCATCCCTTAGGCCCCGCGGGCTAGCTACTGGCAACTGGGTAAACCCCGCATGCTGCCACAGGTTGAACGTCTGGCCGCAACGCAAAGTTGCTGCCGCGAACGCCGAATTGGCCAACAGGGCGGATTTACCAGTCGCTGGCCGTCGATTCAAGGAGCTTCGCGAGGGAACTTGCCGCCATAGGCGGGACCTTGACACGCTCGGTTCCATCACCGCTGCAGCACGGCAGGACGATTACAAATCGACTGCGGACGGTAAGAGCCGTCACCGACAGCTCAGTGGCACAAGCCGCGCACGAAATCGAAATCAGTTGGCCGCTGCTACAGGCTTTCCATCAGCCCATGTGTTGCCGGACCAGACGTTTCCGGGATCGGTAGAGTCAAAGGCGGTGATAGGCCCCCAGTACCCGCAGCGCCCGTTATTGCCACGCGCGAAAACATTGTTCGTAAATACGATGTTCTTGGTATCGGGGTAAGGTTTGCCCTTCGAAGACCCGCCATAGGCGCAATATCCGCCGGTCGTTCCTTGGAACAAGTTGTTATCAATGGTGTTGTTCTGAACCGGTGCGAAGTCCCCGTAGCCCGTCAGTCCAGCTGAGCAACCTGCATCCGGCGGCACATTTGGTGCATCACAGGTGATTGAGTTGTGACGAATCGTCGAGTTCTGACCCATACGGATCCCCGACTCGTGAGCGACACCTTTCTCATCGGTCATCTGCCCATGCAGGTAGGAGTCCTCCACCACACAGTTCACCCAGCAGTGCATTGACCGATTGCCGCCGATCACATGCAGCCGTTTCGCGGTGAAGTTCTGTGCCCCAACCGAGGTTTCGACACGATCCCCACCATCAACCATCGAATCACTGATCGCGAACGAGTACGATGATGGTGCGTTCTCATCGATGGACACGCTGCCATTGATCTTCGACCTGCTGATCTTCACATTGCTCGCCTTAATGGTCAGATCACAGTTCACCGTTTTCGCATCAATTACCGTATTCGCCGCGGTAATCGTGCATGGCCCCGTATAGGTCGACAACGAAACTCCGGCCGGCACCCCGGTATTGCTCGCATTCGGCCACTCACCGCTGGCCGAGCCCCCCGACGGTGTGGTCGAGGCTGTTGGTGTTGTCGACGTTGGCGTGCTTGTCGGCTTGGGATTTGACGTCGGCGTTATCGTCTCCGACTGGCTAGGAGAGGGCTTAGCTGTCGGCGTCGGCGACTGGCTGGTCGCAGTCGGAGACGGCTTGGCCGTGGGCGTCGGCGACTGCGTGGTTGGCGTCGAAGCCGGAGCGGTGGTCGAACTGCCAGTGGTGCTCGTAGCAGCTGAGCGGAAGATCACGTCAACGTAGTAGTTCGATCCGTTCCAGGCTTGAAGAGGCATCCCGCTGCCGTAGGTATATACGCCGGCGAGCGCGGTCAAGGCTCCGTTACTCACGGTCTTGCCGTTACCAAATACCCACTGATCGCCGGCGTATCTGCCATGCGGGGCGCGATAGGAAACCGTGTAGGTCTTTCCTGCATCGATCTGAACGGCCCTATCAAGCTTCGCCGTCTGCCAACCGGAGCGCAGGCTGGAAGCGAACAGTACCGATGCGAGCTTTTTGCCTTCCGGGGACCAGAGACTGCCCACATGAGGACCTCGGTTCGCCCAAGACTTGTAGAACCGGATCGCCGTTACAGACCCTCGCTCCCGACTCACGAATCTGGTGCCGAGCTCGACTGACGTCGACTCTGGATCCGCCGCCACAACGGGCGCGACACGGTCCGGCCAGATGGAGTAAGCCGCAGCAGTTGGTTGCGCAAGGCTGAGGGAGGCCACGCCGACGACGAGGCTCAACACCCCAAGTGCCACCGCAATGTGAATTGGTATACGGTTCCGGGTTCGCGACAGGACAGGCAGGCGCCCAGCAGGCATTCGATCTCCTCCATGGTCAAAGCGCGACGAGTCCCCCGAACCACGAACGCTGACCTCAGCCCGAAGTCCTGATCTCACACGCTTGACGAGCATAAGGCACAAACGAGTCCGAAGTGAAACATAAGCGTGGCCAAACTGAGACAACCGACACCTTGACCGGTGGTGGGGTTTGTGCGTCGTTGATGATCCGGTCACAGTATGGTCGCGGCTGGGCGGCACGCACCGGACTCTGGATGTTGAATCCGATCATCGCAGACCGGCTAACATCGGTCCCGGGCGCTGATTGGCCCACCTTTCGACGAGCGCCCCAGACAGCGTGCGAGGAGGTTGCGCTGCGGAGGTCATGGTCCAAACGGGTGCGCGATCTTTTCGTTGACTCGCCAAGCTCCTTCGGCGACAGGGCGCGCGAACGACGCTGGGAGATGTTTAGTCGCGTCTTCCCTGCCATCGATGGGATGAGCGTGGTCGATCTCGGTGGAACGGTTGAGACCTGGCTGCGGGCGCCAGTAAGGCCGGCCCAGGTCACCATTGTCAACCTCTTCGAGCCCGGCATTTCGGATGACCCTCGACTCTTGCCTGTCCTCGGTGACGCCTGCGATGCGGCGACAGCGCTAGCCGAGGCCGGTCGTGAGGTGCACTACGATCTTGCGTTCTCCAACTCCCTGATTGAGCACGTAGGAGGTCACGCTCGCCGACAGGCACTCGCGGGGCAGGTCCATGCGCTCGCGCCACGCCACTGGGTCCAGACGCCATATCGCTACTTCCCGATGGAGCCTCATTGGCTGTTTCCGCTGATGCAGTTCCTGCCGGTGCTCGCTCGACGCGCGATTGCCTACCGGTGGCCACTTGCACACACCCGTCCTGACAGTCGTGCACAAGCCGAGGATGAGGTGCTGTGGACTGAGCTTGTAGGCGTGACTGAGTTACGCGCGTACTTTCCCAATTCGCAGATCAAGCGTGAGCGATTCGCGGGCTTGACGAAGTCGATCATCGCAATTGCTACCCGCTGATGTGGCCACGGCTATCCGGTTAAGGCAGCAGCCTCGTCGGCTACTGCCAGATTCACCAGTAAGGCGACCGTGCTGGGCTCAGGCTGCCGCTCCCTGCTTAAGACCTCGTCTAGCCATGACTGACGAACGACGCCTGCGTCTTTCACCGCTGACAGCTCGTTGGGATTCTTCCGCCAATGTTCCACCACTTTGGCTGCGAGGACAGGGCCACCAGCCGGAGGACGATGCGACCGGGTCAACCGTTGGCGTGCCTTGCGAGCGAACTTCGCAGCTGTAACAGCGGTCAGCCGGACCGTGTTGCTTAGGCTGCGCTGCGCGTAAACGTGAGGAGGGGGCCGCCCATCGAGCGGCACCATGGCGAGCTCGGGATCCAGCTGCAGCTGCAGACGGCTGAGGAACAGACCTGCATGCTTGTACCGCGGTGGAAGTGCATCGGCTGTGTCCAGGAATCGGTCGTCGAGCATCGGGTTCACCACCTCGCGATCGAAACACACAGCCGTGTCAGTGACTCCTGCCCACCGCTGCATGCGATGCCGCAGATACAGCTCATCGGTCGCTGAGAGCCAGTCCAATCCATTCTTGCTGAGGGCAGCGAAGACCTCGCTATCCGCTAACTCGCGCGCCCACTCAGCGAACTCCGGATCGAGCGCATCAGCCTCAGCCGACTCGTTTGCGAACATCCGCCATGCCGCGAGGCGGGAAGCCCGTGACCGGGTAACGGGGACCGTCCTAGTTGAACCAAGATAGTAAAAGCCGCGAGCGACCTCGCCTCCGAGCCCGGAGAGCCGAGGGCCTTGGTCGAAGCTGGCCTCGGCCCATGAAAGCGCCGCGAAGGCGATCGGATCGGCCATGCAGTCCAATCGCGCCGCTGCCCGACGACAAAGCATGTAGGCCTCGGCAGTGCGGCAGGGAGTCAAGGCCGTCAAACCAATGCACTTGGTGAACCATGCCGTAACGACGCGCCATGCCAGCCGCGATCTCGACATCGCTGTCACCGGGCATCCCGAGCGTCATGATCTTCAGTCCTTTGCGCCGAGTCATCGGTATCGCGCTGAGCAAAAGCCTGGAGTCTTGACCTCCGGTCAACTGGAGCACAGCGTCGGGATGGTCGTCGAGGAACGCAGGGAGATAGTCCCGGAGCATCGCTGCCGCTCGGCTCACCGCACCGCCGATGTCATCGTGGGTGTCGTCGTTGGGTGGCGGGAACTGGCGCTTCACAACCGAGCCAGCCATAAGCTCCACGCTCTCACCCGGATCCAGTTTGCGTACTCCCGCGAAGAGCGTGCGCTGGCCGAGCTGCCAGCCGAGAAGGCTCTGCACCCCGACCGCCTCCCGGTCAATGCCGCGACCGATCAGCCGAGCGAGCAGCCGGGCAGATGTCGACATTGCCGCCCACTGGTCTCCTGTCGCCAGATACATCTGCCGGAAGCCCATGTGATCGGTAACTGCAAGCACCCTCCCGTCCGCTTCTCGGGCCACCGCAGCAAAGGGAGGCAACAGCTGCCGCAGCCCAGTGAGGTCCTTTTGTCGCATCATGGAAATGACAACATCGGATGAGATGTCGACTTCGTGTTGACGGTTCACACGCCCGAGCAGTACGGCGCGCCCAGGCTCATTCAGGCCCTCACCGAGCCCCCAGGAAGCGATGGCGACACCTGGCTCGTCAACGCTCAACACATCCGAGACCTCTGTGCGAGCCACCCCGACGGCGTCGAACGCCGGTCGCGAACCGGGGGGATAAGACAAGATCAGCATGCCCGGCTGGACGGCTCGAAGCGGCTCCGTGCTCAGGAACTCGGCCGCGGTGCCGGCTCCCACTACGCTGCCTCCACGCGTTTCTGATCCACGAACGACGCTAGAGAACCGAGGGTCTCGAAGACCTCCCCACTGAAGTCACTGTCATCGATGACGATGTCGAATTGCTCCTCAAGCGCGGTCACGAGTTCCAGGACAGCGAGTGAGTCCAGCTCGGGAAGGCTACCGAAGAGCTGAGTCGATGCATCGATACTGGCCGCACGATCCTCGATGCCGAGCGTGTCGACGAGCGACGTGCTTGACATCGTCGAAGGTGGAGCTTGGGTTAGTCATGGTTTCCTTTCGAACGGCCACATGTTAGACGAGCACCTCGGCCGGCGCGGGATGTCCGAGGAAGGCGGTCGGACTAGCGGTCAGTCCGTAAGCACCAGCCTGGAAGATCACAATGAGATCATCGACGCGCGCGTCCGGCAGCACGACCTTGTCACCCAGCAGATCCAGAGGAGTGCAGAGACAACCGACGACGGTGAAGGCCGCCTCAGCCGGATCGTCCATGCGAGTGCCGACCACCAACGGGTAGTTCCGCCGGATCACTTGCCCGAAGTTGCCAGACGCCGCCAGCTGATGGTGCAGCCCGCCATCGACTACCAGATAGGTCTGGCCGCGAGACACCTTGCGGTCGATGATCTTGGTGACATAGACGCCGCTCTCACCGACGATGTAGCGGCCAAGCTCGATCACAGGCTCCGCTAGCGGGAGTTCCTGCGCCAGCGGCCCGTCCACCAGAGCTGCCAGGTTGTCACCCACCGCAGCCAAGTCGAGCGGCTCGTCCTTCTCGAAGTACGGGATGCCAAAGCCGCCACCCAAGTTGACGTAGCGCACCGGTTGCCGGCAGTGCTGCGCCAGCTCCAAGACGAGGTCGACCGTACGCCGCTGCGCCTCGCACAAGATCTCCGCTTGCAGGTTCTGGGAGCCAGCAAAGACATGGAAACCGAGCATCTCCACATCGGCCGCCGCAAGATCATCCAGCAGTGATGGCACTTGCTCGGCATCCACCCCGAACTGCTGAGGACCCCCGCCCATCCGCATCCCGGAGCCCTTGACCTTGAAGTCCGGATTGACCCTGATAGCCGCCTGAGGCCGCAGTCCGAGCGCGTCACCGATTTCGACCAGCCGGCGCGCCTCGAGGGCAGACTCAAGTTCGACGGTGACGCCGGCCGCCACGGCTTGCCTGATTTCGCCCACAGTCTTGCCCGGTCCCGCAAAGCTGATCTGCTCATGCTCCATCGGCGTATCGAGCGCCACGGCCATCTCGGACGCCGATGCGACGTCGATGGCATCGACGAGCCCGGCCAGGTGCTGCACAACAGCAGGCATTGGGTTCGCCTTCATCGCGTAGCTGAGCTTGACCACAGCAGGAAGAGCCTTGCGGAGCTGTTCCACGCGTTGGACTATGAGGGCCCGATCGTAGGCGAAGAACGGCGTCGAGCCGACTCGTTCGGCTAGCCTGCGCAGTGGCACGCCGCCGACCGCCAACTCGCCGTTGACCGTGGGGAACGCAGCGATAGTGGGATGACTGCTCATCTGTTCAGCTCGGCCTTCAGCAGATTCCGGTCGAACTTCCCGTTCGGCGATCTGGGCAGCTGATGACGCCACTCGATCGAAGACGGCACCATGTACAGCGGCAGCCTCTGGCGCATGTAGCCGAGCAACACGGTTTGGTCAATCTCCTCGTCCGCCGGCGTAGCAAGCAACACGATGCGCTGACCGAGTCGAGGATCCTCCACACCCAATGCAACCGCATCGCGCACCAGTCCGGAGTCGTAGGCCACCTCCTCGACCTCAGTCGGACTGACCCGATATCCCGAGGTCTTGATCATCTCGTCGCGCCGGCCCACGAAGTACAGGTAGCCGTCCTCGTCCGCCACCACAGTGTCACCGGACCAGACAGCCAGCTCGGGTGTGCGCCAGTCAGGCCGGGCGCCGGGCGCCGGCTTGAACCGCTCAGCCGTCCGGACAGGATCACCCCAGTAACCCAGTGCAACCAGCGCGCCCCGATGCACAAGCTCACCCGGCTCACCTGGCTCGCACCGTGTCCCGTCCGCACGCACGACGACAATTTCGGCATCGGGAATGGCCTTACCGATGGAGTCTGGCCGCTTGTCGACCTGTCCCGGATCCAGGTATGTCGACCGGAAAGCCTCGGTCAACCCGTACATCAGGTAGGGGGCCGCCTGCGGGAATATCGTCCGCAGCCGCTCGAGCGTGGTCTTCGGCATCCGCCCGCCGGTGTTGGCGAAATAACGCATGCTTGCAGCCGCCTCAGCTGGCCACTCAAGGTCGGCGATCTGCAGCCACAAAGGCGGCACGCAGGTCAGTCCGGTGACTTTGTGCTTGGCGCAGAGCTTGATCAGATCACCGGGCAGCAGGTAGTTGAGCAAGATCACTTGGGCGCCGACAGCAAAGGCAGTTGTGAGCTGGCTGAATCCAGCATCGAAACTCAGTGGCAGCGCAGACAAGATCACATCGTCCGCGGTGTTTTCCAGGTATGTACTCACGCTCTCGGCGCCGACGATCAGGTTGCGGTGACTGAGCACGACACCCTTTGGCTTGCCGGTGCTTCCGGAGGTGTACAAGATCGCCGCCATGTCCAGATCGACAGCATGTGACACCGGCGTCGCGACCGGGTCCCAACTTTCCGCGACCAGATCCGACCACGCGTGCACGGCGTACCCATCTCCGTCGGCAGGGAGCTCCTCGTGAACATCGACCAGCACCACATGCTCAAGTGCTGCGCAGGCCTTGAGCTCCTCGCGCAGCAGGGCAAGCCGATCTTGTGAGGTCACCAGCACCCGGACGTCACAGTCGCTCAAAATGTAGCCGACCTGCGGGGCCTTGAGGATGTGGTTGATTGGAACGAATACTCCTGCAGCCGCCGATGTGGCAAAGATGGCCGCCACGGTCTCGATGCGCTTGTCCAGGTAGACACCGACTCGATCATCCCGGGCTATGCCCAGGGTCACGAGGCCACTCGCCGCAAGGCTGGTAGTGCGCCAGAGTTCGGCGTAGCTGACCGTCACGTCGCGGTAGGTCAGCGCGGGCGATTCACCCCGCTGCTCGGCGGTCTGCTCAAGCAGGTGGTGCAGATTCGTCCTCATGTCTGGTTCCGCTCAAGAATGAAGCGCTCGAATTCGTCCGCATCGGTGAGGTCCACAAGTGTGCGACCTCGATCGTCAGCACCAGATCCGCTGCTGGCATCACCGAGCAGCTCATCCCTGGCGTCCCGAGGGCCGTGGCCGCTCAGATCGTCGAACACCTCGACGTAGGAGCGCGCCTGCGGCCGCCAGTCCAGCTCCCGAGCGACGCGGGCTCTTGCCCGCTTGGCCATGGAAAGGCGCAGCGCGGGATCGTCCAGCAGCTGCTCGACCGCGTCGGCGAACGCCTCGACGTCTCCGGATGGGACGTAGAGGACCGAATCATCGCCCGAGACATACGTTTCCACTAGGTCGAACGACACCGACGGCAACGCGTACGCCATGTATTCCATCGTCTTGTTCATCGTGGAAACGTCATTCAGCGGCGTCTTCAGATCAGGGGACAGGCCGACATCGGCCACGCTCAGGTAGTCGGCGATCATGGTCCGGTCCGCACGCCCCGTGAAGGTGACACAGTCGTCCAGCCCGAGCTCGGTGGCACGCCAGCGCAGCTCCTCCAGGCAGTCGCCAAAGCCAAGCAGTGTGGCGTGCACGTCGTTGCGCCCGCGCTTGTTGACCAGGTACTCCATGACGTCCAGGACCAGATCGACATTGTCCTGGGGCCCCATGATGCCCAGATAGACGAGCGAAAAAGACGTCTTCTTCAGTCCCGTGCCAGTCGGATAAATCGGCCGCATGATCCGCGTGTCTGGCCCACTTCGGACCACGGTCACCTCCGAGGGATCACGATGGCCACGCTCGATCGCGATCCGCTTGTACGACTCGTTGGTCGAGATCACCCGATCCGCTGTTCGATACGTCATGCGTTCAAGCCAAAGGAGCCCATGCAGCTCCAGCCGATGGAGCAAGTCCTCGGGCTCGCCAAACCGGGAGCGGAACAGCTCCGGGTTCAAGTCGTGCTGATCGAACACGAATCTGACCGCACGTGTCCGCCACAAACGAGCGAGAAGCCAGTAGGTGTCGGGCGGGTTGCAGGCCTGAATGACGTGGAACCCGCGGCGACGCCACACCGCCAGCGACAACCAAGCCGTCCGCAGCCAGGAATAACCAAACTCCAGTGCGAACCCCAGCAGACCCTTCGCCTCAGGAGCCGGTCGGTATTTGTAGATATGGACGCCATCAATGAGCTGCCTGCTTGAGTCGCCCGGGCCCTTTGGACATATCACGCTCACCTCGTATCCGCTGGCCACGAGCGCTTGGCATTCCAACCAGACCCGACGATCCAGCGGCACCGGAAGATTCTGGACGATGATCAGCACATGGGTGCCTGGCGCGCCGCTCACCGGACTACCCCTGGTGAGGATGCCTCTCGGATGAAGACAGTTGGCGTGCCGGTTCCATCGGCCGGCACGACCCACACGTCGGAGGTTGTCGCCTCCGATCCAGGCCGGGACAACGCGTAGAGCATCCGGCCGTCGCCAGGCCACTCGACCTGGTCGTCGACGCTCCGCGTCTCGGCCAGCAAGGAATCTTGGCCGGTTCGAAGGTCCGGCACAGCCAGCCGCCAAACCCCCCGTACCTTGCTGTCGAGGCGCTTCTTATAGGCGATCCTGATTTGATCGCGCGACGATGAAGTGCATCTCGCGTCGGTTTGGAGCGATACCATGCTTTTCTCCTTAATTGAGCCGCGCATCAGCCCGGTCGTGCTTCACGAGGTTCATCCCGTTACGTCGAATCAATGTCTCGGTCGAGAACGACCCCTGCGCGTACGAGTGGCCGCCAACAAAGGTCGTAGTGGCCACCAGAGACCAGTCGCCTGACATCAGCACCCGGCGCCGCGGTCCCGACGACACGTCGGTGCGGGGGCTCACGACGCCCGAGGCGAGCACGGCTGGCGGAATTCGGCGCCGATTCAGGACGGCAGTACTGGCCACCCCGTGGGACGGTTTGGGCACAATGCGCAAGTTGACGTACATGCTGATCTCAGACGAGCTGCTGGCGGAGCCCGCTGCCCTGTCGTTCGAAGACTCGGCCGCACTTGCAACGAAGATCAGCAGCGAGCCGCTCACCACACGTGCACGCCCACCCGATCAGCCGACCTGGGTTGCCGACCACGAAGCCGTGTGCAGGCACATCCTGGGTCACGACGGCACCGGCTCCGACGAAGGCGTGCTCCCCAACGGTCAGGCCGCAGACAACCACAACTCCCGCACCCAGAGTGGCCCCTTGTTGCACTGTGGTCGTCAGGAGCTCCGCACCGTGGCGCTTGATGTGCGCCCGCGGGCGCAGGTCATTAGTGAATGTGACTCCCGGACCAAGAAATACGTCGTCGCAGACATGCACGCCCTCAAAGATCATCACCTGGTTTTTGACCGTGACGCGGTTGCCGATCGATGCGCCGTTCTCCACGAAGGCTCCATCGCATATGTTGCAGTCCCGGCCGATGCGCGCCCCTTCTAAGACATGCGCAAAAGCCCAGACTCGCGTCCCGTGGCCAATCTCATTGCTCTCGCACAATCCGCGCGGATGCACGAAAACACCGTCCAGTGGCAACAAAGTCGTCACCGCACCACCCATCAGCTTTTAGCCGTGCACCCTGACGTCGCCGTGCATCGGCCGACTACCCCCCAGAAACTCCCTCGCCGCGCGCACGAGGCTCCCGCCACTGGCGCAGTTCATCAAGTGTGCACGGAAGGGGGGCGCAGAGGAAATCGATCCGAAACTTGTGTCCAAGTCGAAACAATTCAGCGCTACGGCCTCGAGATGACAAGAGTGTCGGTTGCCGTTTGTTTCGCGAAATCCCGCGGGTTGGACCGCGGCTGCAAAAACAGTAGCTCGTAACGGAAGTCGATCGTGAGTCTCGTGGCCTCGTCTGGCAGCGACGGCAAGAGGAACACCTCCGTATAGGAACTGGGGAAGGTCACAAGAAAGCCTGGTGAGAGATCAGCTTTGTCGACGAGAGCGTCGGGAGAGTCCAAGTGGCCAGTGACGTCTGAGACCTCAAGGTCAGCGGTGACGCGCGACAGATAGATCTTTTGCCTCGATTGACTATCTGTTGTCATCGACACTGTCAGGGGTTGGTCGACACCTGGAGGCCATTGTTGGACACGGTTTCGTAACGAATATTCCACGGTTAGCTTGACGTCGCCCGCCTTCAATGAACGAGTGAGACGCCCTGTTCTTAGGTCGTTTTGGGATGGCTTTCCAGTTGAGGGGGTGGATGGTTCCTCACTCGATGGAGGCGCAGTGGACGACACCTGTTCATTGGGTGTCGTCTCTGAGACAGGTTCGCCTTGCTCCGAGCAAGCTGACAGGATCAGTAATGCTCCAAGCACAAGGCCAAGCCGCTTCATCGCTGGGTTATTCACACGCGCCGTCCTTGCGAGTTCACGATCGGTGCATGCTGCAATTGA
This sequence comes from uncultured Actinomycetota bacterium, assembly GCA_963840505.1. Lineage (GTDB taxonomy): Bacteria > Actinomycetota > Actinomycetes > Propionibacteriales > Propionibacteriaceae > Microlunatus. The sequence continues at coordinate 121,472 of CAWIZB010000016.1, read as the reverse complement.
CCGAAAGTGACCTCCAGCATAGGTGGATTAATTCCAAATCGGTTGGGTCGTCGACGAATAGGGCGTCTGTCGCGGCGAGCGGGCCTTGGGTATGCCCGTAGCATCACCGACGAAGGGTTCGCCGCAGCCGATTCATGGGCGATGGTGATCAGAGATTCGCACGTGGCATCTCCTTTACCGACGTCGGCTCGTGGCGCGCGTAGTGCCCATGAGCGGGGAGGCGGGGCGACTGATGCCGTTTGGCGGCATTTCAAACAGTGCTGGCGACCCCACAGACGAGGTGAACGTCACCTGGCAGTGTTATCAGCGGCTTCAGTCACCGACAGTTGCACCTGCTCACCAGCCAAGCATCATCGACCAGTCGGACCGCCCGATCTTTTCCACCAGAGGCGGGCCCATGACTGCGCACGACTCAGCCGCTCCCTACGGGCCGCCGTCGTTTAAGAGTTTGGGACGTATCACCTGACCACCGCCGGTGACGATGCCTCCGGGATGAAGACTGCGGCCGTCCCGCTTCCGTCGGCCGGAACGACCCAGACGTCGGATGTCGTCGCATCGGATCCAGGCCGGGACAGCCCGTAGAGCAGCCGGTTGTCATCGAGCCACTCGACCTGATCGTCGACGCTGCGAGTCTCGGCGAGCAGGGATTCTTGGCCAGTCCGGAGATCTAGCACGGCCAGCCGCCACGCCTCCCGCGCCTTGCCGTCGAGCCGCTTCTTATAGGCGATCTTGGTTTGGTCGGGTGATAATGACGGGCACTCCGCATCGGTACGCAGCGAAACCATACTCTTCGCTCTCAGCGAGCCACGCATCAACCAAGTTGTGCTCCCGCTGGCTGCAGTTGCGTAGAACGTGTCGTCATCGTCAGCGAAGGTCACGCCCCAGAAGTTCCGGTTGACCGACCGCAAAGGCCGGCCGTCGACCGTACTGCTCCAGGACTCAATGTTGCCGAGGTTCTTACCGTCGCGGCGGACAATCGTCTCGGTGGAAAAGGCGGCCTGCGCGTACGAGTGGCCGGCGACGAAGGTTGTGGTGGCCACCAGAGACGAGTCTGCTGACATCCGTACCCGACTCGGGAGACCGGCGAGTTCGGCGTTGCCTGCCGGCCGGAGCTGGCTATCCAGCATGGTGATCCCGTACGTCTGCACCACGCCGCGTTTGGCGAACAGGCAGACCCCTGCTGTTCTTGTCGCGTACGTCCGTTCGCAGGTCAGGCCGAGGCTGGCGCGAGCGCCTCCGGGATTGTCCAGCGGGACGGCGGCCAGTTGCCCGTAGTGAGCGCCGAGCGCGCTGCTTCGGAACACGACATGGGGCTCGGCGAGCACGCTGGCCGGGTTGGCCACCGATTCAGGCGACCCCGTCATCGTCGAGCTACCTTGCGCGCGCACGTAGATGAAGTAACCTCCCGCGAGGCCCAGGCATAGCGCCGCAGAGACCATGATCACGATCCATCTGGCACGCTTCATGCCGGACCGCCCGAGTTCATGCGATACATCGGACGCAGCACGACGACAGCAGCTGCTAGGCCCACCGCAAGTGCCACAGCCATAACCCACAGGGCCGTCTGACGGCCGGTCAGCTCCCAGAGCAAGCCGAAGGTTATCGAGCACGCGAACCTGGCCAACGCCACCACGGTCTGGGCGGCCGCAATCCCACTGGCCCGGCTTTCTTCGGGCACCGACTGGGTGGCGAGCGCCGCACAGCACACCGTCGGTGGCCGCATAGAAGCTGCCCATCAGGAGAAGCACGAGGACGACCGACCACAAGGCCCCGCCATAGCGGCTGGCGGTCAGCAGGTAGACGCCGAGCAGCAGGGCATGGCCGGCGAGAAAGACCCTGCCCCGCCCCACGCGGTCAGCCAATCGACCCATGGGGATAGCGAGCACCATGTACGCCGCGCTGGTACCGACGAAAAGCAGTGGGAAGTACTTGGCCGTCAACGATCCAGATTCGGACAGGCTCAAGTAGATGAACCCGTCGCCAACCGTAACCAGGCCAAGGAGACCAGCAACCAGCAACACCCGGCGCAACGCGGGCTGGGACAGGTCGGACAGCCGGAGCGCGATCCGGCGCCTGCGGCGTCTGGTCGCCTGCATCCGCCTTTCCTCGGGCCGTTCGCAGGTCAGGAACGACGAGCGCCAGCACCACCACGCCCAGCAGGGCGAACGCCGCGCTGAAGACGAAGACCGCACGATAGCCGCCGAGGCCGAGTGGGATGGCAGCCAGCACGGCGAACGCCAACAGCGGGCCAGCAAGTGCTCCGGCCGTATCCATCGCCCGATGCACGCCGAAGTTGCGACCCAGATCAGCTGGCTCCGACGCCGTCGCGATCAGCGCGTCTCGCGGCCCGGTCCTTAGTCCCTTGCCTAGACGATCCACAGCGATCACGGCGGCGATGCTGGAGAAACCGGTCACCAAGAGCAGACCCACTCGCGACATTGCCGACGCTACGTATCCGACGAAGGCCACCCGTTTGGGCCGTTTTGTCGAGTCCGACCACCAGCCGCCAAGAATCCGGACGGCCGCGGATACGCCCTGGTAGATGCCGTCGATGAATCCGTACGCCAGCGGACCCATTCCCAGCACCGCTGTGATGTAAAGCGGCAACACCGCGGCGACCGACTCCGACGACACGTCGGTGAGCATGCTAACGACGCCGAAGGCGAGCACTGCCGACGGAATTCGACGCCGCTGCCGGTCGATACCGCTCGCTAGGTCCCCAGACCGTTTGGGCTCAGACTGTTTGGGCACGCTGCGCAGGGTGACGTACATGGTCGGTCCTTCAGCTGCGGGGGCGCCGGTCGTTGGTGAAGATGACGCCGGAGCGAAGTCCTCACCGCACCACCCATCAGTTTTCAGCCGTGCGACCACCATCGCGGTGCGCCGGCCGAGTCCCCCAATTTCATCTTCGCCGCGCCCCACAGAGTCCCGCGAGGACACAGCCCACTCATTGTGTGCAGAAGACCGACGTCGACGTTCCAGATCTCCGACCGTGTCCAACTCGAAACACGCTGACGGTCTAGATCTCCGACTCGTGTCCAAGTCGTGACAATCGGCTACGGCAAGGAGATGACGAGAGTGTCGGTTGCAGTTCGTTTGGAGAAGTCGCGTGGGGTGGAGTCGGACTGCAGAACCAGCATCTCGTAATGGAACTCGATTGTGAGTCTCGTTGCCTCATCAGGCAGCGATGGCAACACGAACACTTGGCTGTAGGAGCTCGGAGTGGTCACGAAGAACCCTGGTGTGATGTCAGCCTTGTCAATCAGAGGGTCTGGAGAATCCAGGTGCCCGGTGGCGTCCGAGACATCGAGGTAAGCGGTGAGGCGAGATAGATAGATCTTTTGATTGGTCGACACTGTGTACTGCCCGGTGCCTTGTTGGGCTAAGGCCGTCAACGAGACCGTCAGGGGTTGGGCAACACCGGGAGACCACTGTTGGACACGGTTTCGTAACTGAGTACTTGACCGTGACGCTTCACAGCGCCCGCATCCAAGTGAGCGAGTGACACGCCCCTTCTTCAAGTCGTTGTGCGCCGGTTCGCCGGTTGATGGTGCCGACGGTCCCTCACTCGATGGCGCCGCCGTGGGACGTCACCTCTCCGTACGGCGTCGTCACCGAGACGGGTTCGCTGCTCCCCTTGCCGAGCAGGCTGTGAGGACCAATAACGCTACAAGCGCAGGGCCTAGCCATCGGGCTCGTCGATATCGCACGTGCACTGTCCTTGGGTCTTCACTCGAGAGGCGGTCCAGGCCACCCTGAAACGGCCTTCAGCATAAGTGGGGATTCAGCAGCTTGGCTGGGCTTGTCGACAAAGAGGCGTTGTGGCGACGCAGCGGTCGAGCCAACCGACACAGGTCGCTCAGCATCCCGATCTGTCGCGAAGCGGCGACTAGAGTTTCGCCCATGACGGCCTCGCTGACCGACGTCGACTTCTTGGACCATGGGTACTGGTGAATGGGCCCTCGCCTAGCTGAGCGAGCCGCCCGGTGAGCGTCATGATCATGATCGGTGCGCGGATATGAACCCGGTTGTTGTGATCGGGGCGGGTCTGGCCGGTCTGTCAGCTGCGTGTTACCTCACGGGCCGCGGGTACGACGTCACCGTGGTCGAACGAGAAGAGCTGCCGGGCGGCCGCGCAGGCATACTCCACCAGGACGGATTCACCTTCGACACCGGGCCGACGGTGCTCACCATGCCGGACCTGATCGCCGACGCCGTGCGGGCCGCGAGCCGTGATCCGAGCGCCAACCTCCACGAGCTGCTGCCGATGCGCCGCCTCGACCCGGCGTACCGGGCCTGCTTCGCCGACGGCAGCACGATCAACGTGCGCTCCGGCCGAGAGGCGATGCGGGAAGAGATCGCCCAGACCTGCGGCAGCGTTGACGCAGCCGCCTTTGACTCGTTCGTCGACTGGCTGCGCCAGCTCTATCTGGTGGAGATGCCGAACTTCATCGACCGGAACTACGACTCCCCGCTCGGCCTGCTGTCTTCGCCCCGCGCGGTTGCCCAGCTGGTACGGCTCGGCGCCTTCGGGCGGCTCGGCGCGGCGGTGCGGAGGCGGTTCGCCGATCCGCGCCTCCATCGGCTGTTCAGCTTTCAGGCGATGTACGCCGGGCTGGCGCCCGATTCGGCCCTCTCGCTCTACGCGGTGATCACCTACATGGACAGCATCGAGGGCGTCTGGTTCCCCGAGGGTGGCATCCACGCGGTCCCGACGATCATGGCGCAGGTCGCAGAGAAGGCGGGCGTGACCTTCCGCTACGGCGATGCCGGTGGAAACGATCTTGCGCTCGCCGACGGGGCGGGTTGCTGGTGTCCGCACGTCATCTGGAGAGCGGATCATGGCCGATGCTGTGGTCTGCACTCTTGATCTTCCGACCGCGTACGCCGAGCTGCTTGGTGATCTTCGTCCGCCACGCGGCGGCCCGGCGCGGCCAGTACTCGCCTTCGGCGGTGGTCTGGCACGTCGGCGTACGCGGAGTGCCGGCGCCTCCGGTCGCCCACCACAACATTCACTTCGGCGAGGAATGGAGCGCGTCATTCGATGCGCTGAGTCGAGGACAGCTGATGCCTGACCCATCGCGGCTGGTCACCATCCCGTCACTGGACGACTCCACACTGGCCCCGGGAGGCTGCTCCACTCTGTACGTCCTGGAACCGGTTCCCAACCTCCGTGGCATGATCAACTGGTCAACCGAGGCCCAGCTACTACGAGAGCGCATGCACACATTCCTGACGAGGCACGGATATCCGAGTGAGGTGATCACCGAGCACCTCGTAACTCCGCTGGACTGGCAAGCCCAGGGAATGGCAGCAGGCACGCCGTTCGCGCTGGCTCACACCTTCGGCCAGACCGGACCCTTCCGGCCATCGAACGTCGAGCGCCGGCTCCCCGGGATGTTCTTCGCCGGATCGGGTACGGTCCCGGGAGTCGGCGTCCCCATGGTGCTCATCTCCGGCAAGCTCGCGGCCAGCCGAGTCGCGGCGTACCTTCGGGAGCCAGGACAGTGAGCGACTGGAACTCATACGAAGCCCTGCTGACCGAGGGCTACCGACGCTGCGCGAAGCTGACCTGGCGGTACGGCACCACATACTTCTGGGGCGCGGCCCTGCTGCCCAAGCCGCAACGCAAGCACGTGCACGCGGTCTACGCACTCTGCCGGCTGGCCGACGACATTGTTGATCTTCCGAATGGTCAGCAGCCGAGCCACCCTGAGCCCAGTCAGATGCGCCCGCGAGCCCGAGTCCACGATGCCGCCCGATCGCCAGCCTGTCGAAGGGCACCAATCGGGGGCTTCGACAAGCTCAGCCCACATTTCTGATGACGCCATCCCTACCGAGCCCGATCCGACCCTCCCTGATCCCGGCGACACAGCCGTCAGTGCGCAGCTCGAGGCCTTCGCGGAGCAGTTCCGGACCAGCTTGGCCGCGGGCGACAGTACCGACCCCGTGATGGCAGCCGTGGTTCACACCGTGATCACCTGCGGCATCGACCCGGAGTGCTTCGACCGCTTCTTCAGCGCCATGGCTATGGATCTCACGACAAGCTCGTATGACACGTGGGAAGACCTGCGCAACTACATGGAGGGCTCGGCGGCCGTCATCGGGGAGATGATGTTGCCGGTGCTCAAGCCCATCAGCCAGGAGGCAAAGGCGCCGGCGCGGTCGCTCGGGCTGGCCTTCCAGCTCACCAACTTTCTTCGCGACGTCAGCGAAGATCTTGATCGAGGCCGGGTCTATCTACCGCAAGATGATCTCCGGCTTTTTGATGTTGATCTTCGACGGCGCTTGGTGACTCCTGAGTGGCGGGCCTTTCTGGCGTACGAGATCGAACGCAACCGCGCTCTTTACTCCTTTGCCGATACCGGAATCGCGATGCTGCCGCCGCGGTCGGCGCGCTGCGTCGGAACCGCCCGTGTGCTCTATGCCCAGATCCTTGATCAGATCGAGCGCAATGGCTACGACGTATTCTCGCGTCGAGCACGCGTACCCACGCTGCGCAAGGCTGCCACGGCGGCCCGGATGATGGTGACAGGGCCGCGGACGCTCAACAAGCGAGCGGAGCTTTACCAGCGAAGGAGCATGACCGATGTCACTCAGGACACGTACTAGCTCACTGCCGCAGGTATCCAGGCCGAGTGTGCGCTCGCGAATCCCGATCTCACGGATGCCGCAACCGCGGGAGAACCGGATGGCCGCGACTTGGCGGCTGGCCAAGCCGGCTCGCATCGCCGCGGCGCTGCGAGTGGCCCAGTCGCGCAGACGCAGGCGGCTGGTTCGTTGCCGGCAGCAGCGCTGACGTAGGACGGAAGGAGTCGGTGACCCGGACCATCGCCGGCCGCGAGGTGGTCTTCTGGCGCAACTCCGCAGGCGGCCTGATCGCAGGGCCGGGGGCGTGCCCGCACCTGGGGGCGCTGCTGGACAAGTGCCCGGTGATGGACGGCACCATGTACTGCCGATGGCACGGCCTCGCACTGACGCAGAGCGGCGATCAGACCTGGAGCCCGTACCGTGCCTACGACGACGGCGTGCTGATCTGGGTCGGGCTGCCAACTGACGGCGAGGTGGTCACCGATCGACCTTCGCTGCCCGCCCGCCCGCCCTTGTCCGAATCGGTCAGCGCGGTGATCACGAAGCTGGGGATCTGTGAGCCCGAGGATGTGATCGCCAACCGGCTCGACCCGTGGCACGGCTCCTGGTTCCATCCGTACGCCTTCAGTCACCTGGTCGTCGACGACGATGCCAGTAGTGATCAGGCGCTGGTGGTCGAGGTGGCCTTCCGGCTGAGCCGGACCTGGGGTGTGCCGGTGCGAGCCGAATTCACCTGCCCGGACAGCCGGACGATCGTGATGCACATCACCGAGGGCGAAGGTATGGGGAGCCTGGTGGAGACCCATGCCACCCCGCTCGGCCTCGGCTCTGACGGCCGCCCGCGCACCATGGTCACCGAAGCCACCATCGCGTACTCGGATCGGCCCGGCTTCCAAGTCGCGCGCTGGCTGTCGCCACTGGTGCGCCCCGGCATCCGGCATACCGCCCGGAAGCTCTGGGTGGACGACCTCGCGTACGCCGAACGCCGCTACGAGCTGCGCCAGCGCGGCGAGTTCCCCGGCTGACCTCTAGCGAGCGAGAGACGGCGCAGCGGAGCAGCCAGCCGGTGGCGCCGGCTGGCGGGTTTCGGCAACGGGATTTGCATGCCGGTCCCGGACATCAGCGTCAACCGCGGCTCGACCATCGGTTTCAAGGTCAAGACGACCTCCACCAACTACCGCCTCGACATCTACCGGATGGGCTACTACGGCGGAATGGGCGCCCGGAAGGTCGCGACGGTCAATCCCACCGCCTTCCCCACGCAACCCGCTTGCCAGAACCAAGGCAGCACCGGACTGATCGACTGCGGCAACTGGACTCAGACCGCATCCTGGGCCGTACCGAGTACGGCAGTGTCGGGAATCTACTTCGCAAAGCTCGTGTCCGGCTCAGCAGCCAGCCACATCCTCTTCATCGTGCGCAACGACGCCAGCGCGTCCGACCTGTTCTTCCAGACCTCTGACACCACCTGGCAGGCCTACAACGACTACGGCGGCAACAGCCTGTACGAGGGCAGCCCGGCCAACCGTGCGTACAAAGTGAGTTACAACCGGCCCTTCGACACCAACGCCGAGAGTCCTGAGGACTTCGTTTGGAGGGCCGAGTACCCGACGGTCAGGTTCTTGGAGGCGAACGGGTACGACGTCAGCTACACCACAGGGGTCGACAGCGACCGGCGCGGAAACCTGATCACCAACCACAAGACCTTCCTGTCGGTCGGCCACGACGAGTACTGGTCGGGTGCGCAGCGGACGAACGTCGAGGCGGCGCGGTCAGACGGGGTCAACCTCGCCTTCTTCAGCGGCAATGAGGTCTTCTGGAAGACCCGTTGGGAGAACAGCATCGCGGGTGGAAGCACTGCCCACCGCACGCTGGTCACGTACAAAGAGACCCACGCCAACGCCAAGATCGACCCCGCCGGACCGGCGACCTGGACCGGTACCTGGCGCGACCCGCGCTTCAGCCCTCCCGGTGACGGCGGCAGGCCGGAAAACAGCCTGACCGGCACGATCTTCACGGTCAACTGCTGCACCACCGACATGGAGGTCGACGGAGTCGACGGCCAGATGCGGTTCTGGCGTGACACCCGGGTCGCAGACCTGAGCAGCTGGGCAGTCGACCACACTCGGCTCTGGGATTCTGGGCTACGAATGGGACGAGTCACCCGACAACGGCTACCAGCCAGCTGGCCTGATCCGGCTGTCCACGACGACCCGGAACGGGGTCGATTATCTGCAGGACTACGGCAGCACGTACGCGCCGGGCTCAGCAACTCACCACCTGACGATGTACCGGGCTCCGAGCGGCGCCTTGGTCTTTGGTGCTGGCACAGTGCAATGGGCCTGGGGATTGGACAACAACCACTCGGGCGGGTCAGGTACGACCTCCGACGACGCCGTCCGCCAGGCGACGGTCAATCTCTTCGCCGACATGGGCGCACAGCCAGCAACCCTGCAATCCGACCTCTCAGCCGCGAGCGCCAGCACCGACACTGCGGCACCGTCGTCCACCATCTCGGCACCGGCAGACGGCGCCACCGTTCCGGTCGGCCAGCCACTGACGGTCAGCGGCACCGCGACCGATAGTGGCGGCGGCAAGGTCGGCGGTGTCGAGATTTCAACCGACAACGGCACCTCGTGGCATCCGGCCACTGGACGCGGCTCCTGGTCATACACATTCACACCCGGCAGCAACGGGACTCTCACGATCCGCACGCGCGCCACCGATGACAGCCTGCGAATTGAGACGCCTTCGGCTGGCCGCACCATCACGATCGGAACAGGCACACCGCCACCGCCCGGCACCTGTCCATGCACCATCTGGCCGAGCACGGCGACGCCCGCCGTCGCCTCCGATCCTGATTCGACTGGGATTGAGGTAGGGGTCAAATTCCGGGCAAATCAGGCCGGGTTCATTAGCGGCATCCGGTTCTACAAAGGATCTGGCAATACCGGAACCCACGTTGGTTCGCTTGTGGTCGGCCAACGGTACGAAGCTGGAATCGGCCACGTTCACTGGCGAATCGGGCTCTGGGTGGCAGCAGGTGAACTTCACCTCGCCCGTGGCAGTTTCAGCGAACACGACCTATGTCGCCTCCTACTACGCGCCTAACGGCCACTACTCGGCCACCGACGGCTACTTCAGCACGCCGACCAGCAACGGGCCGCTCACCGCGCTGCAAGACGGCGCTGACGGACCCAATGGTGTTTACAAGTACGGCGCCACCGGATTCCCGACGACTGGCTTTGCCGCCTCCAACTACTGGGTCGATGTCGTTTACACGACGAGCACCAGCGACAACACCAAGCCGACCGTGACCGACAGACAGCCCGCCTCTGACGCCACCGGGGTAGCGACGTCGACGCCGGTCACGGCCACTTTCAGCGAGCCGGTCACCCCGTCATCGATCACCATGACGCTCCGCGACAGTAACGACGCGCTCGTCAGCGGTTCGCCGGCGTATGACGAGGCCAATCGACGTGCCACAGTCACACCCTCATCGGCGCTGGAGGAATCCGAGAGCTACACCGCCAGCGTTTCCGGCGCGACAGATGCTGCCGGCAACACGATGGATCCCGTCAGCTGGAGCTTCACCACTGCCGCCGCACCTCCAGCCGATACCACGCCGCCAACCATCACCGCACGAACGCCCGCGGCCGGAGCCACCGGTGTCGCCACCTCTTCGACGGCCACCGCCACCTTCAGCGAAGCCGTACAGGCCGCGACGATCACCATGGCGCTATCAAGTCCAGGCGGCTCAGTCTCGGGCAGCGTTGGCTACGACTCCGCGAGCCGGAGAGCCACTTTCACGCCGAGCGCTGCACTCGCGGCCTCGACGACATACACCGTCGACGTGTCCGGCGCCAAGGATCTCGCGGGCAACACGATGAGCCCGGTGAACTGGACCTTCACCACCGCCGCAACCGGCAGCGCTTGCCCATGCACCATCTGGCCGAGCACAGCGACTCCGGCGCTCGCGGCCGATCCGGATAACGGCGGAATCGAAGTAGGAGTGAAGTTCCGCACCACGCAGGCCGGAACCATTACGGGAATCCGCTTCTACAAGGGCCCCGGAAACAGCGGAACGCATGTTGGCTCGCTGTGGACGCGCACTGGCACGAAGCTCGCGAGCGTCACTTTCACCGGCGAGAGCTCGAGCGGCTGGCAGCAAGCGACGTTTGCGACTCCCGTGGCCGTCGCTGCCAATACGACCTACGTGGCCTCCTACTACGCACCGGCGGGTCACTACTCCGTCAACGAGAGCTACTTCACCTCCGCTACGACCCGAGGCCCGCTGACAGCCCTGCGCAACGGCACCGACGGGGTGAACGGCGTCTATAAGTACGGCGCCACCGGATTCCCGACAACTGGCTATAGATCAAGCAACTACTGGGTCGACGTCGTCTTAGCGACGAGCTAGCGACCGACTGACTACTTGGGGGAACACTCGATGCATTCATCGGTCATGGACAGGCCCGTCCGGAAGAGAACCACGGTTCTGGCTGCCGTCCTTGCGCTCGCGCTCAGTCTTGGCTTTCTCGTGGTGCTCCCGCCCGATCCGGCCGAAGCGGCAACGTGCCCTTGCACGATCTTCACCCCTGCGCAGGCGCCTACTGTTGCCGCCGACCCCGAAACCGTGCCCATTGAGCTGGGCGTGAAGTTCCGAGCCGACCAGGCCGGGTTCGTCACCGGCATTCGCTTCTACAAGGGCAGCGGCAACACCGGCACGCACACCGGCTCGCTGTGGAGTAGCACTGGCACCCGGCTGGCAACAGTGACCTTCACCGGCGAGACCGCGACCGGCTGGCAACAGGCCACCTTCGCCTCACCCGGTAGCTGTCATCGCGAACACGACCTACGTCGCGTCCTACTACGCACCTAATGGTCGCTACGCGGCCGACGAAGGCTACTTCGCCGAGCTCGGGCGTCATCGAACGCGCCGCTGACCGCGCTGCCAGAACGGAGTGGACGGAGCCAACGGCGTCTACCGGTACGGGTCAGCGGCGGAGGTTTCCCCAACAGTTCCTTCAGCTCAACGAACTACTGGGTTGATCTGGTTTTCAACCCGAGTGGCGCGGACACAACCAAACCGACGGTCAGCGATCGCGAACCTGCCGCAGGAGCAACTGGCGTTGCCGTTACCACGACTGTTGAGGCGACCTTCAGCGAGCCCGTGCAGGAGTCAACCATCACGATGACCCTGACGGCCGAGCAGCGGGGTTGCCGGCCTCGACATCGTACGACTCGGCGCACCCGGACCATCACTCTGACACCGAATGCCAATCTGGCTCCATCAACCACGTACACGGTCAATGTCTCAGGCGCCCGGGACAGCGCCGAGCAACCAGATGGATCCTGTTACCTGGACCTTCACCACGGCTGCCGCCGCCACAGGTTGCCCATGCACAATCTGGCCAAACACCACAGTGCCAGCGACCGCGGCAGCGGCCGACAACTCGGCCGTCGAGCTGGGCGTCAAGTTCCGCGCTAGCGAGGCTGGTTACATCACCGGCATCCGCTTCTACAAAGGCAGCCGGCAACACCGGCACCCATGTTGGGCTCAGTGTGGACAGTCCCAGGGCAACAAGCTCGGCTCGGTGACCTTCACTGGCGAGTCAGCCACCGGATGGCAGCAAGCTACCTTCAGCGCACCGCTACCAGTCACAGCAAACGCCACGTACGTCGCGTCCTACTACGCACCAGTCGGCCGATATGCGGTGAACCAGGACTACTTCACCTCGGCCGCCACCACACGTGGTCCACTGACCGCCCTGCGCGAACGGCACCGACGGCCCCAATGGGGTCTACAGGTACGGGGCAAGCGGCTTCCCGACCAGTAGCTTCCGCTCCAGCAACTACTGGGTCGACGTCGTCTTCGACAGCAGCGCCGAAGACACCACCGCCCCGACGGTTGTGGCACGAGTTCCGGCGCCCGGCTCCAGTGGAGTCGCCGTTGGCACCCCGGTGAGCGCAACCTTCTCCGAGGCGGTTGTAAACGGCTCCGTCGGCTATGGAGCTGCGTCGACCGGACAACACGCTGGTCCCGGCAAACACGGCGTACAACGCTGGCAAGCCAGACCGCGACCCTCACGCCGAACGATCCGCTGGCCAACTCGACGACTTATGCGGCGACGGTGAGCGGCGCCCGCGATTCGTCGAACAACACCATGACTCCGGTCACCTGGTCGTTTACGACTGCGGCTCCCCCTCCACCACCTCCGGACCAAGGCCCCGGCGGGCCGATCGCAGTGGTCACATCAAACGGAAACCTCGTACTCCAAGTACCTAGCCGAGATCCTGCGGACCGAAGGACTCAATGAGTTCGCAACCATCGACGTCGCCACACTCTCAGCATCGACACTCGCCGCGTACGACGTTGTGGTGCTCGGCAGCGTCGCAGTGACCGCGGCACAGGCCAGCACGCTGACCTCCTGGGTCAACGGTGGCGGCAACCTGATCGCGATGAAGCCGAACAGCGCGCTATCCAGCCTGCTTGGCATCAGTGCTGCGACTGGCAGCGCGTTCAACAACGCATATCTCAAGGTGGACCCTGCAACGGCACCCGGTGCGGGCATCGTGGCGGAGACAATCCAATACCACGGACCTGCTGATCGCTACGCCCTCTCCGGCGCACAGGCGATCGCCGCGATCCACTCCAACGCTACGACGGCGACCACCTTCCCGGCCGTCACGCTGCGCGATGTCGGAACCAATGGCGGCCAGGCTGCGGCCTTCACCTTCGACTTGCCGCGATCGATCGTCGCTGACACGCCAGGGCAACCCGGCCTGGGTCGGGCATGGAACGCGACGGACAGTCTCCGATTCGATCCGATGACCTCTTCTTCGGTGGCGGCTCGACTGACTGGATCAACCTCAGCAAGGTCGGCGATTCCGCAGGCTGACGAGCAGCAGCGGTTGCTCGCCAACCTGATCCAGGTGATGAATCGGGACAAGAAGCCGCTGCCTCGGTTCTGGTACTTCCCGCGCGATATCGAGGCTGTGGTGATCGCCACCGGAGATGATCACGGCAATGGCGGCACCGCCGGTCGTTTTGACCAGTACGCCGCGAACAGCCCCAGCCGGCTGCTCGGTGACGGACTGGACGTGCCTGCGATTCTAGTTCATATGTGTACCCAGGAACACCGCTGTCGGACTCGGCCGCGGTCTCCTACACCAACAGTGGTTTCGAGGTCGGGATTCACCCGTCGACAAATTGTGCGAACTACACACCAACATCAATTGCCAGCGTCTACGCCAACCAGCTGGCCAGTTGGAAGTCTTTCCTGCCCGAGCGTGCCGAGTCCGGGCACGCAGCCGGTTGCACTGCATTGTCTTCAGCGACTGGTCATCGCAGCCGAAGGTCGAGCTGGCCAACGGCATCCGGATGGACGACAACTATTACTACTGGCCCGGGTCTTGGATTCAGAACCGACCTGGCTTCATGACAGGCTCGGGCATGCCGATGCGGTTCGCAGACACAGACGGAACCATGATCGACATCTACCAGTCGATGACTCAGATGACCGACGAGTCTGGGCCAGGTCTACCCGTTCACGCCCGACACCCTGCTCGACAATGCCGTCGGACCGAAGGGCTACTACGGCGCGTTCAACGCGAATATGCACACCGACGCGCCGACCATTCCGGAGAACGATGCGCTGATTGCCTCTGCCCAGGCACACGGACGGGAGCGCATGGGGACCGTCCAGAGATCATGGCCGGCCAGACCGTAGCTGCTGAGGAGCTGGTTGGCAGCTAGGAAGCCGGTCGTTGCGGCGCGCTCCATGAGCGCGACCGGGAAGTCGCAGCGAATGCCGTCGCCAGCCAGCACGATCCGCGGGTCCGGCGTACGCACTGTCGGTCGCTGCTCCCAAGGATCGGTCCCCCACAACGGGCAGTCGTCATTCACCAGCCACTCCTCCGCCACGATGGTTGCTGGCTCCAGCTCCGGATAGATCCGACGCAGCTCCGCCAGTAGTCGAGCCTTCAGCGCCGACTGCTCCGGCACTGTCGGTCAACGCGTACGCGTGCAGCTCGACAACCGAACCGCCGTGAGCCGCCGCCCAACGCTCGGCGCCCTCCTCGAACCGCTCCAGTACAGAGATGTTGTCGAGCGGGCCAAAGCCGCTGGTGCCTAGGAAGAAAGGGCGATCGGGTGCAACCGGCCGATCGAGCCACAGCCGCCAGACAGCGAAGGGCGGCGCATTGCACGTCGCAGCGACCCGTTCCCGCCAGGCTTCATCACCCAATGCAGACTCAAGAGTCAATCGGCGCAAGGTGGCCGGATCTGTCGCCAGCACAAGCGCATCGGCCTCGATCTCCACCGCCTGAACCCAGACCGATCCGCAGCAACTCGTGCCTCGCATCCACCCACGCGACAGCCTCACCGGTGCGCACGTCAGCGCCGAGGCGTTCCAGATAGCGCCGGAGCGGGGACCAGAGGCAACTGTCATAGTCGTCTCGCGGTACGTCGAAGAGCAGCCCTTCTGAGGAACCCAGGAAATACGTGTGGAACATGGCGACCAGCTCACCGGCGGAGAAGTCGTCTGGGTGGGCAAAGAAACTGCGCGCAAAGACCTCCAGCGCAAGGTGCCGAGCCGCCTCCGGAAAGCGAAGTCGATCAAGGAAGTCCGCCGCACTCTCGCCGTCATAGCGGGAGAACGTGCTCGGGAAATCGATGTCCAGCAGTTCCAGAGCCGCCGGCACGTTCACAGCAACAAGATCACGAAGCCCAAACGATGGGCTCTGCAACACGAACGCTGCGATGTTCAACGGCGGTGTCCGCGGGATCGAGGCGAAGGAGTCGGCGTGACCGTCGGCCGAGATCAGCGGATAGTCCACGACTCCCACCAGCGACTGCAGATCGGGATCGATTCGCCGAAGCAGTGCCCGAAGGTTGTAGTACTGCCGGAAGAACGCATGAAACCCGCGGCTCATCGTGACCTGATCATCGCCATGCGCCACCGGCCAGGAACGCACTCGTCCACCGAGCTGATCATGCGGCTCGACCATGATCACTGGTACGCCCCGCTCGGCCAGCCCAACGGCGGCAGCGATGCCAGCAATGCCACCGCCGGCCACGACGACCGGCCTGGACTCGCCGGTGAGTCGTGCCGCGCCGCGCGCCGCGGGATGGCGGACTGCGCGAGCATCACGGCCCGGTCGCCAGCCGGCGTCACGGCGCCTGATGATCATGAAGCGGCCGAAGGCTTGCGTGCCCGCAAGGTATGCAGGATGCCGCGCTGCCAACCCGCAACGGTCCGGACCTCGACGTCGACAAAACCCGCACGGTACAGGCGATCGACAAAGGTCTGGATCGAGTCGAAGGATCGCACGCTGCGCCACAGGTAGCGATAGAGGCGTGTACGCCGAGACGTCAGCCAGCCAAGCGGAATGACCACCAGCCAGCACACTGCGGTCCATACCGCCTTGGCCAGAAAACCGGACTCGGCGATCGAGTACTCCTGAACGACCAACACGCCGCCATCGGCAAGCAGGTCGAAGAGCCCGGCGAGCACTGCATCCCGATCGGCCACATTACGGAACAGGTACGCCGCGAAGGCTCCGTCAATGGGATCACCACGCCACCATGATCCCCCTGACCAGGCGATCTTCTCGGCCTGGCCAACCTCGAACCGGACGCCCGCAGGCCACTGCTTGGCGAGCGCCTGCTCGACCATGGCCGGAGACGCATCCACACCCTCGATCTGGGATCGGAGGCCAGACGCCTGGGCAGCGCGCAGCACGGCACGGGTGGATGCACCCGATCCGCAACCAAGATCAAGAATGTGAAGGTGTGACTGGCGCCCTTCGACAGGCTCAGGGCGCATCGAGCTTGCGATCTTGCGTCGCGGGAGCCACTCCACCAACGCATCAGCAGCCGCCCGCAGGTGCGCGTGGTATCCAGGGTTCAGCGCCACCATGAGGTCGTAACGAGACGCGACCTCGTCGAAAGCCGCTGCGACGTCCTCGCTCGTGATCATGGTCACCGCCATGCGCGCTGAGCTTGTCGAAGCGCAGCAGGGGTGGTGCGCCCTTCGACAGGCGCTGTCCTGAGCTTGTCGAGGGGCTCAGGGCACATCTTCAACCTCCTCGGGCGACGGCCTGCGATCCAGCCACCGGCGCCAGAACAGGATAGCGAGCGTGACCATGGCAAATCCGAAACCAAAGTCCTCGATGGGAATGTCCCAGGGTGCACGCAGTCCGAGAATCTCGTCAGGGTTGTAGATCACGATCGGAGCAGAGAGCTTGGTGAGCCAGCCGTCCACCGGAATCTGGAACGCAAAGATGATCACCATCGACCACCAGTACTGCGCCGTGCGGAAGATCCCCGACTTGAAGTAAACGAGCTCGGCGGTGATCACAGCTACGACGGCGAGCGCGGTGAGCACCGTGTACTCAGGCATGCGGGCCCTCGCGGACTCGTGATCTTCGCTGCAGTAGACCCAGCACATGACCCACCGCCTCATACGTCAGCAGCCCACAGATGGGGATCACGATGAAGAACACTAGTTCCTCGACTGGCATATCGAAGATCAACGTCCAACCGGTCGTAAAACGGGCGCTGTAGCTCCAGTGATCACGCAGGATTCCGACGATATCCCAGATCGAAAAGATGATCACTACCGGAATTACTGCAAGGGCCAAACCGGCGGCGCGACGATAGACCCGGGCACTCAAGACAAACTCCAGTGGCAGCGTGATCAACAAGCAGCAGGCCATCAGCAATAAGTACTGGAAGTGATCGGGACCGCTCACTTCCCAACCGTACAAGGGCTGATGGAGACTTCACCAAATAGTTCAGGCGCAGGAAAAACAAGACCTGCAGACGGCCGCTTGGCGCTGGCCAGATTGTTTTTGGTTTTCCTGTCCGCGCCGTCCGAAACCGCTACGATCGTCACCATGCCAGCTGGGCTGACCCCCGAATTAGGGCTTCGGCGCAGTGGAGGTTCGGGGGATTTACGCCAAGGAAATCTAACCCAGATCCTTCGCTACGTACGCGACCATGGAGCTAGCAGCCGTCACGACATTGCACGCGGCTGCGGGCTCGGCATTTCTACGATGACCGACCTGATCGGCGAACTCAGGGCCCGCCGGATCGTAAAGGAACTCGATCCGATTCGCCGGCCCGGAGCCGGTCGGCCGACTCGTCCGATTGACTTCGACGGTGAGCCGTGGTGCGTCCTTGGCGTCCGCGTCGACATCGACGGATTCCAGTTCGCCGCCTCAACTTTGGGAGGACGCGAGCTGTGGCGCGACAGCGTGGCGGCTGACCTGCGTCGAGCAGAGCCGGACGCCGGCTTCGCCGCCTTGGACAGCCAGCTGCGTGCCCAGCTGGGTCAGCTGCCACCTGACAAGCGATTGATAGCTGTCGAGATTGGCGTACCGGGCTACATCGCTGAAGACCGGGCGACCGTGGGCTGGTCGGAGAGTCCGGAATGGCAGGACTTTCCGCTCAGCACCAAAGTGAGCGCGACACTCAGCGACCTGGGTATTGAGGGTGCTCACGTCGGCGTCACCAATGACAGCCAGCTGGCGGCTTTGCATGCCGTCCGGATCGAGCTTCGCTTGCGGCCGGACGCCATCGCGACCTACTTCGGCGGTCTGCGTGCCCTCGGCAGCGGCCTGATCATCGGCGGCGAGATTTTCCGCGGCGCAGGCGGGGGTGCTGGAGACTTCGGCCATCTCAACGTGGATCCGTCAGGGCCGGCCTGCTCGTGTGGTCGGAACGGCTGCCTGCAGTCGTTGATCGGTCCTCAGAGCCTGCTGACTTCCGGCGACTTGCTGCCCGCTGATGAGGCGGCTCGGCTGGTCGACGAACGACCTGAGGAAGCGATCCGGAAGATCGTCGAGGCCATAGATGAAGGCCAGGCTGCGATGCTCCAGATGCTCAAGCGTGTCGGCGGTGCCTTGGGGGATGCGATCGACGATGTTATCGGTGTCGTCAATCCGCACACCGTCGTGCTGGGCGGCTACCTGGGTGCCTTGAGCGCGCATCTGATGACATCGATCGAAGAGCGCATCGCCCGCCGGCTGGCGATCCCGGCATTTGCCGAGACCAAGGTCGTCGCCGTGGAGCAGAGTGCGCCGAGGGTCGTCGGCGGCGCGGTTTTGGCCGCCCGGGACGCCTGCTTCTACGACCCGCTCAGCCTGACTCGACCAGTGAGCTGATCCACTCGGCGCTACGACGCCAGCTGGTCCGCCGTGATCACAACGACCGCTGCTGTCCAGGCAAGCGGTGATACCGCGGCCGGCTGGCCGTTGGACAAGACCTTCTCCGGCAGTGAGCCTGCAGCCGTACGGTGTTGATCAAGCCAGCGCAACCGCGCCAACGCCTCATCACGCTCGCCGAGGAACGCTGCGGTCATGGCCCGGCTGCCCGTCACGTTCGTCCAACTGACACCGTCCCGGCGCCACGACCCGCCCGGGGCCAACCCTCCACCCGTACGCGACATGAGCACTGGTGCTTGTTCCCAGGCCTGGAGCACCGCCCGGTCAACGGTGGAGCCCACAGGCGGCAGCAGAAAATCGACTCCCAGATCGATGCTGTCGCTGCGCCCGCCGAGGTGCCGCGGATAGCCGTTCCTTCCAAAGTTTGTCCTGATCGAGTCTCGTAGCCGGCGCGCGCCAGCTGCGGCATGGTCGGCCCCACGAACGTCCCCCAGAATTCGGTGGAGCTCTGCTGCGGCCTCAAGACCGGCGCAGAGTACGGCCGCGGTCGCCAAGGTCGGCCGCCTCTCCTCGACCTCCCAATAGTCGGCCGATGGGGGAGGCAGCGAAGGAAGGTTGTCGATCGAACTCAGTGCTGCTTGGGTACTGCGGTCAAGAAGCATCCGATGCCGTTGCACGAACGCCGTACGGTCGCTCCCGGAGAGCTCGGCCGCCAGCTGTCCAGCAGCCCACAAAGCCCAACCGACGCCATCGAGTTCTACGCCCCGATCATCCGGAACGCCACTGCCATCGGGCAAGTAGCGGGCCTGGAACAATCCCGACTCTGGTTGCACTCGCTGCAGGAAGTCAACGATGCGTTCGGCGTCGGACGTGTGCCCGGTACGAGCCAGCGCCGAGGCCGCCAGCGCCGAGTCCCGGGGCCACACGTAGCGCCACGGGGTGCTCCATCCAGCGACCGGGACGCCGTACGGCCGGCTCAATACATGCAGGTCGAGAAGTGCCATGGCAACCATGTCGCCGTCAAGTCCACTGACCCGCGGGACGGTCCCGGCCGCAAGCCACGCGGCCTGTTCGCGTGCCAGGTCGAGACTGTCCGGCATTTCGGCGAGCACCCTGCTGCCAGGGACAAGGGCATCGGCCGCAGCGACTTCGACAAGCGCACCGCCCGGGCCGACCGCAACAGCGGCCGCATCCAGCGGAATCGTCGCATCGAGATGTCTGCGTGCCAGCAGGGTGGACGAACTGATCATGACAATCAGGAGCAGACACAGACATGCTGTCAGCGATCCCCGATGGCTCTGCCGCCTGCGGGACAGCGCCGGCTCGAGCGCGAGCACGGCCATAGCGGAAGCCTACAGATTCCCAGTGTCGTGGAGCCAAAGAGACTTAGGCTCCGCGACGCTCGGGCTGCGAAGGGCGTCGGATAGAGTCCTCAGCGCGGAACGTCCGCATCTCACATTGGAGTCAACGATGCCTACGCCGAGTCCTGGCTATTCGATCACCGTACGAGTGGAGGCGCCGACAGATCCGGCAGCGACAGCCCGACTCTCGAGCGTCGTGGCCGAGGCTGGCGGCGCGATCACCGCCCTGGATGTCGCCGAGTCGCACCCCAACATGCTGGTTGTCGATGTCAGCTGCAATGCCAGCGATGTGGCGCATTCGGAGTCGATCACCAAGGCAATTGGCGCGCTCGACGGCTTCAGTGTCCGGAAGGTCTCGGATCGTACCTTCCTGCTGCACCTTGGCGGCAAGATCGAAGTGACACCGAAAGTCCCGCTGAAGCACCGCGACGACCTCTCCCGGGCCTACACACCGGGCGTGGCCCGGGTGTGCCTGGCGATCGCGGAGAACCCCGCCGATGCCCGCCGGCTGACGATCAAGAGAAATACCATCGCCGTCGTCACCGACGGCTCCGCCGTCTTGGGCCTCGGCAACATTGGACCGGAGGCATCCCTGCCGGTGATGGAGGGCAAAGCGGCTCTCTTCAAGCGATTCGCCGGGGTAGATGCCTGGCCGGTCTGCCTGGACACCCAGGACTCGGACAAGATCGTGGAGATCGTCAAGGCGATTGCTCCGGTCTACGGCGGGGTCAACTTGGAGGACATCTCAGCACCTCGCTGCTTCGAAATCGAGGAGCGACTCCGCGCCGAGCTGGACATCCCGGTTTTCCACGATGATCAACACGGCACCGCGATCGTGGTTCTGGCCGCGCTGATCAATGCGCTGCGGGTGGTCGGCAAGGACATCGCCAAGGTGCAGTTCGTGATCTCGGGCGTCGGTGCAGCAGGATCGGCGATCATCCGGCTCCTGAAGCGGCAAGGCGCGACCATGATCATCGGGTGCGACAGCAAGGGAGCTGTGTACGACGCACCTGAGGGCTCATCCGACATGCGGCGATGGCTGGTGGAGAACACCAACGAGGAAAAGCGTTCGGGTTCCCTGAAGGAGGTGCTGGTCGGCGCTGATGTCTTCATCGGGGTTTCAGCTCCCAACCTGCTCGACGCGCAGGACGTCGCAAACATGGCCAAGGACGCGATCGTCTTCGGGCTGGCCAACCCCGTCCCGGAGGTCGACCCGATGGAGGCGCAACAGCATGCGGCCGTTGTGGCCACCGGGCGTAGCGACTTCCCCAACCAGATCAATAACGTGCTCGCTTTCCCCGGCGTCTTCCGCGGGTTGCTCGACGGCGGCATCCGCCACATCACCGACGAGATGCTCTCTGCGGCGGCTAATGCCATAGCCAACCGGGTGGCGCCGGACCAGCTGAACCCGAGCTACATCATTCCCAGCGTGTTTGACGCCTCGGTCGCCCCGGCCGTCGCCGCTGCCGTACGCGAGATCGGCGAGAAGAAGTAGACACAAGATCGCCTTTGGCGGGCAAACTCCCACACTTAGGCTGCTGCGAAGAAAGCGGCGGCCGGCACCGCGGTACCGGCCGCCTGCTCGGGGAATATGCTCGACGGCAACGTCAGCGTTTAGCGGGCGGCGATTGACTCCGTCCACCTATGCCGCTCGGGGTTGCGGCTGCTGGCGCTACCAATATCAAACATGTATTCGATTCTAGGCATCGCGCTCAGAGTTGTCAAACCCCTGATTGACCGTTCTGTGGAGAGTTTGAGATCGACCTGCGTCTGAGCTTGAGGCGGCCTCTCCGCTCTCAGCGCTGCGAGACGAAGATCGCCTCCATCTTGTCCACGCACTGCTCAAGCCCTGCCTGAGACAGGTTCCGGGCGTCTTCGGTGGTGTAGCCGTGCTCAATGATCGTCATCTCGGTCCGCCCATCGCCAAGATCATCGAAGGTCACCTGGTGTTCGCCGTCATCCGGAATTCCGGGCGGCATCCCAAGATCAGCGGGCACGAGCCGATTGCCCTGTGGATCCGCGAAGTTGAAGACGTATCCGATTCGAGTGTGCGGGGTGACCTCGGTGTAGGTCCACGTGCTGTACATGTCTCCACCACCAAACTCGGCGGGAGCACGCATCGCCACCAACGTGCGTCCATCAACGCGAAGATCAACATCTGCCAACGGACAGCTGAAGCCGGTCGGTCCCCACCACTGCTTTACGAGATCAGACTCGCTCCAGGCGCGCCATGCCTGGTCGGGCGGGACCGGAAAGGTACGGCTTACCACGACATCGAATGTCTCACTCACTTGCTCCTCCTTCATCTGGCTGGTCAGCGTTACTCGGGTTGGTTGTCGGGCGTTCCACCAATCCGATAGGGCGTACTGACACCCTCATACATCAGGTGAGCCACCATGCCATCCGCGGCGTGCTTGAGATGGTGGCAGTGGTCGAGCCAGATGCCGGGGTTCGTGGCTACGAATGCGATGTCGTAGGTCTCGCCATCGAGCACGTTCAGCGAGTCAACCCACCACGGGCTGCCCGTGGCGGCGACGCCGTTGCGGGCGAGCACCACAGCGTGGTGTCCGTGCAGGTGCATGGGATGCACCTCGCCACTGTGATTGTCGATGCGCATGATCACGACGTCGCCCTCCCCTACCACGTACATCGGCACGTGGGGATAGAGGTGCCCGTTGATCGACCACCAGAGGCCGGGCCGACCACGGACGAAACCTGGTCGGCGTCCGATCGAGTAGTCGAAACGCCGGTCCGCCGTCGCTGGGTCGAAGCTCAGCGCGGTCGGACTTCCGTAGCTCAGTAGATCGAGTGCGGTTGCCGGCTGCGGCGGTGCTGGCGGAGCGCCGGTACCCAGCAGGACGGCAGTGCCCTTCGACACTTGCACTCGTACGCTGCTTGCCGTCGCTCGGCATCGTGACGCCAAGATCAGCACGGCCGCCTGCTGTGACCGTCACCGAACGCTCGGTCACATCCGTCGGAGCGTTGACCTGGTAGCCGTCGACTGCGAGCACCTGGAAAGGCGTGTCGGCCCAGGTCTCTATCGGTCCGTTGTCGGTATTGATCACCCGGACCCGTACCCGCTGACCCGGTTTGGCCGCGACCTGAAGATCACTGGCGACGCCGTTGAGCGTCTTCATGCCGGCATACGTGTGGGCGGTTGCGATCACATCAACGGCCTGGCTCTCACCAGTCTTCGGCAGCACCACGAGCGTGCCAAAGAGGCCGCCGATCACCTGCTCATGTGAGACCTGGTGGGAGTGATACCAATAGGTCCCGACCTGATTGGCCACGAAGCGATACGTGAACTCACCGCCGACCGGCACCTCGTCCTGGGTGACGCCGGCCACACCGTCCATGGCCGCCGGTACGTCGTACCCGTGCCAGTGCAGCGTGATGCCCGCGTTGACCGAGGCGTTCCGCACGTGCACTTCGACCAGCTCGCCCTGGTGTGCGGTGATCGTGGGCCCGGGTGATGTGCCATTCAGCGTGTAGCCGGGGACCGATCGTCCGCCGATCGTGAGGTTCTGCTGCTCAGCAACGAGATCCACACGAACGTCGGCCTTCCGGGCGTCGTCGACCACAAAGTCCGTGATTGAGCGATCCGTCGAGCCGTGGCCGTGACCGACAACCGGCCCACCCCCATAGTCGAGGGTGCCCATGCCCATCACGGAATAGCTCTTGCCCACCAGGCTCGACTGCCACAGCCAGGCCAGCGGCGCCAAGATCAAGACCGTGGCCAGCACCGAGACCACGAGCCGTACGCGGGTCGAGCGGCTGCCCATAGTGGGTCGCCGTCAGGCGACGGGCGCCGGCACCGTCTCCTCAACGGCAGCCGGCTTCCGCACCCGCATCGCGGCCATCACTGCAACTCCGAAGAGGGCCAACGCGACCGCACCATGAACAGCACCGATCGGAGCCACGAGACGCGACAAAGTGCCCAGGGCGATCTGAACGACGGTGCATACCAAGACAATCACCGCCCACCTCACGCCGTGCGGAATCTTCGCGAAGAACGAAACGATCAGCAACGCGAGCGCCGCGAGCAGTACGACGCCGCCGTTCAAGGCGTGGAAGATCATGGCCCCGGTGCCGGGCGCTTGGACTCGAATGCTGCCGCATCGAGTGTGCCGCCGTCCTCAATAAAGTGCAGCTGCGCAAAGACCGCATAACCGATTGCAGCCGACTGGACAGCAACCAGCGCTGCGATGGCATAGGCCAGCACCCGATAGACCGTTTTCATGGGCTCTCCCGTTTCATTAGTTCCGATCCCCCCGAATCCCGACACAAGAATAAGGATGCAGGCAACAGACAAGAAATATCGTCAAATTTGTGCGGATTCTGGTGTCAACCGTCAGACTTCCCCGTTTGAGGCACTCACAGGGGATCGGCCAGAAAATCTGTGAGCGCCTCCACCAGGGCCTCAGGCTTGTCCTCAGCGATGTAAGGACCAGAGTCGATGGAGACGACGCGTACGTCCTCGGCCCACGCCTTCCAGATCGGAAGCGGATCGCCAAAGAGTTCCTCTAGATCCCCTCCTGCCCCAACAACACAGAGCATCGGGCAGCCGATCGTGCGCCCGGCGAGCCGGTCAGCTCGGTCCGCCTCACGATCGACGCTCAACGCGGCCCGATGGTCTTCGAGCATGGCGCGTACGGTCTCAGGGTCGTGGATCGCTTCGACCAGTTCTGCGTAGTTCTCCGCACCCATCTGATGAGGATCGGGCCGATACCAAGCCACCGGGTCAGCAGAGATCACTCGTTCCGGCGTGTCGGGCTGAGCAAAGAAGAACCAGTCGAACCAGCGATCGGCGACCCGGGCGTCACAGCGCTCCAAGGCCTCAATGATCGGCACCGCGTCGATGATCACGAGCCGGGTAACACGGCTTGGATGGTCCATCGCCAGACGGAAGGCGACATGGCCACCCCGATCATCGCCGACGACCGCGAACTGATCAAGGTCCAGCTGCGACATCAGCTCCGCAAGATCATCGGCGACGGCGCGTTTCGCCTGCTGGCGGTGATCATCTCGAATGATCGGCTTGCTCGACCGCCCATAGCCGCGCATGTCGGGGCAGACCACAGTGAATCCGGCAGTGATCAGCTGCGGCGCGACCCGATACCAGGTGGCCGAGGTCCTGGGATGGCCGTGGATCAGGAGCAAAGGCGGCCCGTCGCCACCGAACCGTACGCGCAGTCGCACATCCCCGAGATCGACCAGCTCGTCGATAAATCCTTCGAACATGGTCACCTCCCGTCGACACATCCTTGGGTGACATCTGGGGTCGAACGTGCATTCGATTGTATCTAAGTCGTGTGGTGCTGGGAAGTAGAGAAGGACCACTCAATTGGTGCGGTGACCTCGTCCTATACCCCGATAGGGTATAGAGCAGAAGACAGGGCGTCTATACCGCGATGGCAGTCGACCATCAATGACTGCGGTGGTTGGATCTTGCCCGGATCTGATCATGAAGAGGCGCGGTGATAGAAACGGGGATGTGGACTATCGCACTCTTGGGCGCAGTGGCTGCGCCGTTTCTTCGCTCTGCTTGGGAACCATGACCTTCGGGGTCGAGACGGACGAGGCCGGCTCACATGAGCAGCTCGATCGCTTCGTCGAGGCCGGCGGCACGCTGGTGGATACGGCGGATGTGTACGGCGGCGGTCAGTCGGAGGAGATCATCGGCCGCTGGTTCGCCAGCCGACCCGCCGATGTCACGGAGCGCGTGGTGCTCGCGACCAAAGGCCGGTTCCCCATGGGTCGTGAACCCAACTCTCTCGGGCTGTCTACCCGGCACCTGACGCGGGCGCTTGACGCATCGTTGTCGCGACTCGGGCTTGACTCGATCGATCTCTATCAGGTGCATGCCTTCGACCCATGGACGCCGTTGGACGAGACTTTGCGTACGCTCGACGGCTTCATCCGAGCGGGCAAGATCAGCTACTACGGCCTGTCCAACTTCACGGGCTGGCAACTGACGAAGGTGGTCCACCTAGCGAAGGCTCTCGGCCTTGCGCAACCGGTGACGCTGCAGCCGCAGTACAGCCTGATCGTCCGCGAGATCGAGTGGGAGATCGTGCCTGCTGTGCTTGATGCAGGCATGGGGATGCTCCCTTGGAGCCCGTTAGGCGGGGGCTGGCTATCGGGCAAGTACCAGCGTGACCAGCGTCCGACCGGGAGCACCCGGCTCGGAGACGATCCCGGACGCGGCATGGAGGCCTACGACCGGCGAGGTACCGAGCGCACCTGGAACGTGATCGATGCCGTCCAAAAGGTGGCCGAGGATCGCGGAGTATCGATGGCGGAGGTGGCTCTGGCGTGGGTCACGGACCGGCCGGCCGTGACGTCGACGATCTTGGGCGCGCGTACCACGGATCAGCTGGAAACCAACCTGCGGGCAGCCGACTTGCACCTCAGCGCTGAGGAGACCGCGGCGCTGGACCAGGCAAGCGACCTGCAGGCGACCGACTATCCGTACGGTGAACTGGGAGTCGACCAGCGCAGCCGCAGCCTCGCAGGCGACTGACGCAGCGTTGGGAGCTCTGCACAGGTTGCCTGCGCTCTGCATACGTTGCAACCTGTGCAGAGTGACGCAACCTACGTGCACGTAGGTTGCGGCGCCTGGGTGGGCGAGGGGGATCAGCGATACGACCAGACCGGCGTAAGGACGACATTGGCGGTTAGCCCAAGCGGTTGGGGTTCGCCGCCGTCGAGATCCAACACGTAGACGTCGTAGCGCTTGCCAGGATTGCCGGAGGCATCACGGTTGGAGATGATCATCAGCTGGCCGCCGTCCGGAGACCACGCGGGCTTCTCATCCACAGCGGGGCTGGTGGCCACCGGCCGCACGCCTGAACCGTCGGATCGCATCACGTACACGTCGAGGTTGTCATTGGGACCTCTGCGCCGGAAGGCGATCATGGAGCCGTCGGGCGACCATGCCGGGTCAGCGTCGCTGCCACCCTTGCGATTGGTCAGTCGAAGAGGTCCGGATGATCCGTCAATGGCCAGTGTGTAGATCGACCCACCATTAGGCCCACCCACGGTTGAGTGGGCCCAGTACGCCACCGTACGTCCGTCCGGGGAGATCGCAGGGTCTTCGATGCGCGGCTGGCCGGTCCTCAGCTCGCGCACCACGGTGCCATCGAGCTTGATCACCAACAGCCGGTCGGGCCGGCCCGCGGCGCGACACTCGACAACCATGATCGACTGGTCCGCCGGACTCCACGACGCGCGGGTGATCTGGCCGCAGCTCTTGGGTGGTGATTTGATCAAAGCGCGGTCGCCGCTGCCATCCACTGCCCTGGTGCGCAAGCTCCCTGCAACATGACTGATGTAAATGATCGTGCGACGATCTGCCGAGAGGACCGGCCAGGAATTGCGGCCGCTGATAGTCGGCGGCAGCCTGCGCGCAGGGACAACGCCGGAGACGCTGGCCAGGTTGAGCTGAGTCGCATCACTTCTTCCACGCGGAACCACGAATTGATGCGGAGCGAGCGCCTCGGAAGCAGGAAGGTCTGAGCCGGGCCCTCGGGTCGGTGGCGCCGTCCTCCTGGGTAACGACGAGGGCGCGCTTTGGGCGGCGGTCGGCGAGCTACTCACCGCTCGCGACTGCGCGTCTCCAGGGCGTGAAGCGGGACCCGGACCACCATCGACGAGGACGCCAGCCGCCACGCCCGCGCCGATGGCGGCGATCGCTGCAATGACGGGCCAGCGGCGCTTCGTGATGGGTGCGGCTGGCTGGGAAAGGAGCGCGGTCTTGGCCTCCGACGGCTCGTGCTCAACACGAGGCGCAGGTGCCAAGGGCTTCGGGTCAGCAACGGCCTGGGTCGTCACCGCATCGGGGATCCCGGCGAGAACCAATGCCTCCCATAGCAGAAAAAGCCGGCTGGGATCCCAACTCCCTGGATAGGTCACCTCGACCGATGCCGGAACCTCTCCGAGCTGCTGATTCGCGGTGCTGACAATGCTGCGAAGCGTCTCGGCAAGGGAGGCAACCTGGACCCTGCCGTCGGCCACGAACTGTGCCGAAGGAAGATCGCGGGCAGACGGGCTCAACGGCAATACCCCGTTCTCTTCCGCCATCTGATAGCTCGCCGAGGTGAAGGCGGCGCCGATCTCGATGTTGAGCCGGTACAGCACACCCGGTCCACGAGACGACATGCTGGGAGTGCCGTTGGGATCGACCTGCATACATCTAATACGGAGTCGGAGGCAGGTTTGGATCACAGGCGGTGCCAAACGGACCAGAGATTTATGGCATGTCGGCCTCAACCCTGCGCGTTCTTTGGTTGAATGCCCTGGAACACCTAGCGCGTCCTGTCGTCGGGCGAGAGCCGCGCTTGATACTCGGGGGGCAAGAACATGTCGCGATCGCGCCTGCGCACACCACTTCTCGGCGCTGCCGTAATGGCGTTGACTGCTGGCGTCATCGTCCTCGGCGGTGCTGGGGCAGCCGATGCCAAGGACAGCGCGGCGCGGACCAAGAGCTATCAGAAGCAGTTCATCGATCCGCAGGCTCCCATCGGCACTGAGGCGAAGTCCAGCACGAAGGCCAGCGCCAAGGCGGAGCTCGACAAGCCTGTCGTGACCAAAGCCGTAGACCCCGACAGCGCATCTGACCTGCAACGGGCCTCGTCGGTGGCGGGTGGCCGATGGTCGGAACTGAAGTCGCTGCCCTCGGGATCCAATGCCTACCACTTGATCATGGGTCCGGGCGGAAAGATCCTCCTGATCGCCGGATCCGGTAACAACTCTGCTGTCTTCGAAGCCGGTACCTTCAAGGCCTACCTCTGGGAGCCGGGGGGCGCGCTCGAAGAGCTGAAGAATGTTCCGCACGACATGTTCTGTGCGGGCCACATGCTGATGAGCAATGGCCAGGGAATTGCCGCTGGAGGCACAACCGACTACTCACCATGGAAGGGCTCCAAGACCCTCTACACCTTTGACTTCGGCTCCAAGGAGTTCAAGAAGCAAGGAAATATGGTGGATGGCCGCTGGTACCCGACCGTGGTCAACACCCGTGGCGGCTACGCCTTGATCGTCGGCGGATTCAACGGGACCGGCGCGAACTCCAAGACGTCTGAGGTCTATCGGCCGTGGGACGGGGGCTACGATCCCCGGCCCGGCAACCGCGAGTTTCCTTTGTATCCGCACATCTTCCTGACCGCCAATGCCAAGTACTTCTTTACCGGCGCTGGCTGGGTGAAAGCCCCCGAGGACGTTGACAGCTCGACTCAGTTCTTCCACCCCGGCTTTTGGGAGCCGTTCGGCGGCAACAAGTTCACCAAGGTCAACGATCTGACGAGTCCCACGCGTCGTGGCTTTGGAAGTTCCTGCTGGCTGGGCAGCATTCGTCGGCAGAGGCTCATGGTGATGGGTGGCGGACATCCAGCCACGTCGTCGACGAACGTTATCGATCTCGATAGCTCCTCGGCGCCGAAGTACAAGGCGGGGCCGCCACTGCGCGCCGCCAAGGTGTATGTGAGCTGTGTGCAACTGCCAGATGGCAGCGTGGTTGAGCTGGGCGGCGGTTCGGCCAACAAGATCGAAAACGCCAGCCAGGAGGTGAGCATGCTGAAGACGCCTACCTCCACCTCGTGGACCCCGATGAATCCACTGCCGACTGGGGAGCATCGGCTCTACCACTCAATGGCGTTCTTGGCCGACGATGGCAGCATCATCAGCCTGTCGTCGAACCCGAAGGGTCAGGCCCGCAGCGATACGGTCCTTCGGTTTGAGCCGCCCTACCTGTTCAAGCCGGACGGCACACTTGCCGACCGGCCGACCTTGGACGGCGTGGAGAGCGAAATCACGTACGGGCAGACCTACTCGATTGACGTGAGCAGCGATGTCACGAAGGTGATCATGATGACTCCGGCCTCACCCACACACAGCTTCGACGCCAATCAGCGCGAGATTCCGCTGCAGTACGCCGATGGCAAGATCACGATCAACGCCACATCCAGCCTGGCGCCACGCGGCTACTACCGGCTGTTCGCGATCAACGACAAAGGCGCTATCTCCACCGCTAAGTGGACCAAGTTGAAGTAGCCCGCACGGGCGCCTGATCCGTTCCTCCGCAGTGAGCTGGTTACCTGCCTCACTGCGGAGAAACGCTTCTAAGGGATCAGTGGGCGTTGCACCAGGCGCGGATCACGGCCTGAAGTTCGTCCCGGGCGGCCTCGACTTCGTTGACGTCGGCGAAGCGCATGACCCGTACCAAACGTCCGTCCCCCTCCAAGCGTGGGAAGTCGCCTTGGATCTCCGCGCCGCGGTGAAACATCAAACTGACGATCTTCTTTGACGGATTGAAGCTGACGATGTTGCCCTCGTACGCGAATGTCGGCGTCTTCCACTTGATCGACTCAGTCACCCGTGGGTCGGCCTGCAAGATCAGCTGACGGGCAAGCTGCATCGCGTCCGTCAGTGGGTGCTGGCGTTCGGCAAACCAGTCGTCAACTTCATTGGTCATAGCAGTCCCTCACTCAGCAGGTCACCCAGGTCACCGATCGCCCCTCCCAGAAAGTGGTCATGAACGACAGAGCTGAATCGATCTAGCGCTGATGTCTGCGACCACTTTCCGTACGAGGAGGACTCAGACATCCGAGTCACAGCCGTCATTGCGCAACAAGTTGTCGTACAAGACACTCTGAGCGCACTCAATGTTTCGCCTACGACCAGTCTTCTGCAACTAGTTCTCAATGTTCGCACTTGGGGTGGCGAGGTCAGAATGGGAGCATGGCTCACACACAGCTGTTGCATAGGGCGACCAGCTGAAGCTAGGAGGAAAGACATGGAGATCATCGGAGTCATTGTCGCCGGCATCATCATTGGCCTGCTGGGGAAGTTCGTCGCTCCGAGTAGTCGGGACAACATCCCGCTGTGGCTCACGATCCTGTGTGGCATCGGTGGCGTCATCATCGGCTGGTACGTCTACATCCTGGTGGGCGGCAACGGCAGCCCGGGGATCGATTGGGTCCGCTGGCTCATTGCGATCGTGGTTGCTGCAGTATTGGTCATCATCGCCTCGACGCTGACGGCACGGATGGGAGCTCGGCGCACTCAGGCCTAGCCCTTCCGACAGACTCCTTCTGACGCCCCACTTCACTCGCTCACGTGCACCCTTTGATGGGTGCACGTGAGCGAGAAGGTTGGGGCGTCAGCGCTGTTGTCCCTCCTCAATCCAGAAGCTGCTCGCGAAGGGCTTGAGGCTACGCTCCGCATATAGGGGTTGCCGGTTATGCTCGCGCGGCCACCGGCTCCTCAGTGAGCTGGTGCATCAGGCCGGCGACATTCACCATGCACCAATAGCCGACGAACTTGCCATCGGCGATTCGGAACACCTCGGCTGACTCGGTGGCGATGTGACGTCCTGTTGCGGGAATGCCGTTGTACTCGCCATCGTGGGTGCCCGTCATGGTAGAGCGGAGGAAAACACGGTCGGCCTCCGCGACGAACTCGTCCAGTGCGACGTGCAGATCAGGGAATGCTTGAAAGTAAAAGAAACAGCCCTTCTGCACCATGGCCGCGACCCGCTCGTCGGCGAAGTAGTCGCCGACGGCGTCCAGATCTCCACCGTTCAGCACCTGGTCGTAGTACCGGCGGACCAGATCCTTGTTCTGTTCTGACATGACATCCTCCTCTGTTGTTTCCCCGAGGATCGCGCGCGGAGCGCACCAGCAGTAGGGGCAAACTCCCTATTCGGCCCCGAAGTATCGAACCGCATACGCAGCGGCTTCCGAGCGCTTGGCCAGGCCGAGCTTCGCGAAGATTCGGCTTACGTGGTGCTCTGCGGTCTTCGGGCTAATGAACAGCCGCGCCGCAATCTCCCTGTTCGTCAGACCTTCCCCGAGCAGTCGCAGTACGTCGATCTCACGCTGAGTGAGGAGGCTGGCCGCCCTCGGACCGGCACGGCCTTTTGCGCCGAGCGAGCGCATGAGTGCCGCTGCGATGTCGGCTTCGCGGCTGTCCCCGAGAGCTTCCAGCTCGTTTCGAGCCTGACGCGCCGTGTCGACCGCGATCTCGGGGGAATCAGGCGCAAGCGCTCGTGCAAGCGCGAGCCGCGAGCGCGCGGCGTCCAATCGGAGGCCGAGCACCGCGAACTGATTGGCAGCTTTCTGGAGCTCCGAAACGGCAGTGACATCGCCCCGTGCCGTCGCGACGCGTCCGCGCGCAAAGGCCGCCGCTGCTGCGATCCGCTCCCTGTCCGACGGTGCGATCGCCGCAATGGAGTCCGCAGCCGCACTCGCGTCATCCAGTCGCCCCTCGGCAATACGCACATCGACGAGCTGCTCGAGGAAGGGAACGGCGAGCGCGGTCATCCGTCCGATCTCGTCGAGCCGCCGCTCAAGGAGCGCCCCCGCAGGCGCGGGCTCACCGCGCGCAAGCCTCAGCGCGACCGCGGCACGGGTCGTGTCAGGCTCTCCATCGAACCCCGCGAGGAGCTCCTCGGCCTCGTCGAAGCGACCTTGGAGCACTCGGATCTCGGCAAGACGGGCAGCCGGGTTGACGCACCGTGATCGCTGACCGGCATCTGTTAGCTCCTTGATCGCCGCCAGAAGCTCCTCCTCCGCGGCGTCGACACGGCCATTGGCGGCGAAAACGTCCGCACAGCAGGTCCTGCAGAATGCGAGGAGTACCACGTGGTCGTACTTCCTCACGAAGTCTTCGAGAACTGCGCTCCACTGCTGCGGGCGTTCCACGTCACCTGCTCGCTCGCACGCGAGCAACAGCGTGCAACAGATGTCGGCAAACGTATCGAGGCTCGCCGGCTCACCGCTCGTAGCCGCAGCCATCGCCTCGTCGAGCTCTGCTAGGCCTTCGTCGACCTCTCCTGCGGAAACCCGCGCGAATCCCAGCTGTGCGAGCGCACGAAGCTCTAGGTCGGTATCAGCAGCTTTGAGTGCCGTGGCGAGCGCTGACTCTGCATACATCGCCGCCTCGGACGACTCGCGTGAGCTTTCCGAACGCGTGAGGTCGAGCCAACCCTGCTCGGCGCCGGGTGCGACGTCTCGCAGCAGGCGCTCGGCCCGCGCCAGCCAGCCACGAGCCGCAGCGTCGTTTCCAAAGACGAGCCCGTACTCGCGCGAGAGCCAGAGCGCAATCCGTGCCGCCCGGCCCAGCTCCCCGTCGCGCCTGAACCCGGAGTAAGCACGCTCCCGATAGACGACGGCTTCGCGCCCTTCGCGAAGCCACCACAGCGAACGGCCAAGCCCGTCGAGCGCCTCGGGCGATTCCGCGGTGCGAACTGCATCTTCGAACGCGGTGCGTGCGTCCGACCAATTGCCGACGGCGAGCGCCTCGTAACCACGGGCAAGCGCCGTGACCGCAGGCACGGTCGTCACGGCCTCATCGTGACACGGGCGAACGCCAGACGCCAGGCGTACCCACTGCCGCGAATCTCGATTGCTTGGTTGCTCGATCGGCATCCGCGTTCTTCGGGAGCCGGACGAGTCGTGGGAGGCGCGGCCGTTGGAGCAGGTGCCAGCCCCCATCGAGTGAGGCCTCGGGCCGGGCTGGGTGCGTCGAGGCGACCACGCTCGGCTGCGCGACCCGGGCATCCTGCGACTCGCCACAGACGGTTATGCTGCAGCGACTGCAGGCAGCAGGGAAGTCGTCCGAAAGATGTTCCATGAGCAGACCGACGATCTTGACGGTCGACGACGATCCCCAAGTCTCGGCGGCGATCAGCCGCGACCTGACCACCCAATACGGCGCTGACTACCGGATCATCCGGACATCCTCGGGCCGAGAGGCACTGGAGGTGCTGACCAAGCTCGCCCTCCGTGACGAGGCGCTGGCGTTGATCGCGGCCGACCAGCGGATGCCGGAGATGACGGGCATCGAGATGCTCCAGCAGGCGCGGGCGTACGCGCCGGGAGCGAAAATGCTGCTCCTCACGGCGTACGCGGACACCGATGTCGCGATCAAGGCGATCAACGACATCGGACTCGACTACTACCTGCTCAAGCCCTGGGATCCGCCTGAGCGACGGCTGTATCCGATCATTGATGACCTGCTCGATGACTGGCACAAGGCCAATCCCGATCACACGTCTGACGTCCGAGTGATCGGACACCGCTGGTCCGACCGCAGCCACGAGATCAAGATGTTCCTGGCACGCAACCACGTGCCGTACCGCTGGTACGACGTGGAGCGGGATGCCGAGGCCGAGCGGTTGCGTAGCCTCGCCGATGCGGTACCAATCGACCTGCCGCTCGTTCTCGTCCCCGACGGCGAGACGCTTCGCTCCCCTTCGACACTCAGTCTCGCCGCGGCCCTGGGGCTGCACACCAGCGCAGAGCAGCCGCTCTACGACCTGTGCATCGTCGGGGGTGGTCCGGCTGGCTTGGCCGCTGGCGTCTATGCGGCCTCCGAGGGCTTGAGTTCGGTGATCGTGGAGCGTGAGGCGCCGGGCGGCCAGGCTGGGATGAGCGCGGCGATCGAGAACTACCTCGGTTTTCCAAAGGGCTTGAGCGGCTCCGACCTCGCACGGCGGGCCATCGCCCAAGTTTCTCGATTCGGCGCAGAGATGGTTCTTGCGCGCGAGGTGGTCGGCTTCGAGAGCCGCGGCCCGGTACGCGCTGTGCTCTTCGAGGGTTCCGGGGAGATCGAGAGCCGCGCACTCATCGTGGCAACCGGAGTGTCCTACCGGCGCCTTGAGGCACGCGGGCTCTCCGAGCTCACCGGCCGTGGGATCTACTACGGCAACGCGGTCGGCGAGGCAAACCAATGTCAGGGTGACGTTGTCTACATCGTCGGTGCTGCGAACTCGGCCGGCCAGGCTGCACTGGAGCTGTCCCAATTCGCCAAGCAGGTTGTGCTCGTGGTACGCGCCGGCACCCTGGCCGAAACCATGTCGTCGTACTTGATCACGCGGATCACTACGGCACGCAACATCGCCGTGCGGTACCACAGGGAGGTGGTGGCGGTCCACGGCGCGGGCCACCTGGAGTTGCTCACCCTCGCCGACACCGAAACTGGAATCACCGAGGATGTTCCGTCCAGCTGGCTATTCATCTTTATCGGCGCCTCACCTCGGACCGATTGGCTGGGACCCCACATCGTCCGCGACGAGAGGGGGTTCGTCGTGACAGGTCAAGATCTCACGCCTCCCGACTCCGAAAACCGGTGGCCGCTCGCACGGCCTCCCTTCACTCTCGAGACGAGTGTGCCTGGGGTATTCGCCGCCGGCGATGTTCGGCTCAACTCGATGAAGCGGGTCGCCTCGGCCGTCGGTGAAGGCGCGATGTCGGTCTACCTCGTCCACCGCTACCTGGCGACGATTTAGTGTCGTGTCTCCTAAGTTCCTTTACGGTTCGCGCCGCCCAGGCACGCACCTCGCGGCGTTCTCCTCGGTCGACATACGACCCGGTATCCCTCCCTCGTCGGCCTTGCGATCCACGCACCTGAACGACGCCACCCGCAAAGGAACTTAGGAGACACGACACTAATGCGCGTTGATGATCTTCGCTCGCTGGACATCTTCGACGGCCTGACAGATGATCAGCTCGCTGATTTGATCAAGGCCGGTACTGAGGTCCGGATTGAGCCTGGCCGCGAGTTGTTTCATGAGGGCGAGCATGCCGACTTCTGGTGGGTGCTGATCGAGGGCGCCATCGACCTCATTCGCCATGTTGGCCGCGAAGACACGGTGGTCGCGCGAATGGATGCGCCGGGCCGCTGGGCCGGCGGTTTCCGGGCCTGGGATGAGCACGGAACCTATCTCGCAACAGGCCGGGGAACCAGCGACGGCCGAGTGCTGAAGGTCCCCGCCGAGGTGCTGCGCGATCGGGCCGACGCCTGGTTCCCGTTTGGTGCGCATCTCATCGCTGGTCTCTACCGAACCGCGCGCTCCATAGAATCGACAGCCAGGCAGCGCACTTCCCTCGTCACTCTTGGCACGTTGGCGGCCGGCATTGCGCATGAGATCAACAATCCCGCAGCGGCCGCGACCCGCGCCGTCGATGGACTCGAAACGGAGCTTCGCTCTCTGCTGTCATCGGTAGGCCAGCTTGCGCAGCAGAACATCTCTCCGGAGCAGTTCGCAGCGCTAGATGCGCTGCGCACCGAGCTCACGCCATCGGACCTGGATCCCTTGACTCGAGCCGACCGTGAGCAGACCCTGGCGACGTGGCTCGACCGCCATCGTGTTCCGCGGGCGTGGATTATTGCCCAACCGCTCGCCGCCGCCGGAGCTGATCTTGCTTGGTGCGCTCGCGCGGCAGGCATCCTGGAGGGCCCGGCGCTCCAGCCGGGGCTGGAGTGGGTGGCTAGTACGTTCGCGGCGAACGCCCTGGTGTCAGAGCTAAAAGAATCCACCCGGCGCATCTCCGAACTCGTTGCCGCGGTCCGCTCGTACACGCAAATGGACCGCGCCTCGATGCAGCGCATTGATGTGACCGATGGCCTCGACAGCACGCTGGTCATGCTCGGGCACAAGCTTCGTGGGGTGACCGTGGTACGCGAGTACGGCAATGACGTGCCCATGATCGACGCGTACGCCGGCGAGCTCAACCAGGTGTGGACGAACCTGATCGACAATGCGCTGGACGCGATGGGCGGGTCGGGCACGTTGCGAGTCTCGACGCGGGTTGAGGAGAACGACGTCGTCATCGAAATCGGCGATACCGGTTCGGGCATGCCGCCGGAGGTCGCTGCTCGTGCGTTCGAGGCGTTCTATACGACCAAGGACGTCGGCAAGGGCACCGGCCTGGGTCTTGACATTGCGCATCGCATCGTCGTGGAACGCCACGGCGGCAAGATCAGTATCGACTCCCGGCGCGGCGAGACCACAATGCGGGTCGAGCTTCCGGCGCGTCGCTCCGAGCCGAGCTGATCCTGATCACTCACCTGCTGGTGAAGCGATCACCGAGCCATAGTTCGTGCCTGCTTGCACGCCCCCGCTGTAACCAACGGACGGGTGGAGGACGCCCGCGACCACGATGTCGGTCGAGGCTTCGCTGCTCATCGCTGTCGATTGCACGATGCCGGCGGCGCTGTCCTCCCCGGGAACACCAATGAATGCCCGATCGCTCTTGGCATCGTCGTCGTCGCTGTGCCGTCCCAGTGCCAGCGCGCTCCCAAGACGATCCCCTGATTCAGGAGTGCGGGGTAGCAGGTTCGCTTGATCAACAGATCCGGCACAGGGGCCGAACGGTGGCGGCGTAAAGAACGCGACAGTTCCAGCGTCGACCCGTGCTGAGCCGCTGGCGGTGATGTCCTCGCCAGGTACACCAGCGACGATCTGGATCGATGCGTCAAGGCACCCGATGTTGCGGCCGAACATCACGGCTGCACCAAAACGGTCGCCGGTCTCGACGACTCCCGGAACCCCCGGAGTGTATTGCTTGACTTCACCGGTTGGCACAGGCGTGGTGGACGACCACCTGAAGAGTTGCACCATGCCTGCGTTGCCGCTTACGTCGACATCCTCGTCGGGAACTCCGGCAGCAAGATGTTCTCCAAAGAAGCCGACAGCGGCACCAAAATGATCTGCCGCCTCAGCATTTCCGGGCACGCCTGGCGATGCCTGCGACCAACCAAAGGCCTGATCAAATCGAGCGTCGTTGTCGGTGCTGGCGAGCAACGTGATCGAGCCTGCATCCTTCGCCGTACCGACGTCCTCAAGTTGATCACCGACGAGAACACCTCGTGGAGTCGCTGACAGGGCGGATCCAAATTGATCGTTTGCCTCGGCGCCACCTGGGACTCCGGACGAATTCTGAGTGATCGTTTGCACCAGGTTGAAAGTGAGATTGCCACCGGAGGTGGTGATCGAGTAGTGCGAGACCGAGCCGGCATCGGTCGCGCTGCCAACGTTGTCGAGTGGTGCGCCAATCCACAGGTCGAAGCCTGTACGAGCGAGATTTGGTGCAATTGCGAGCGAGGCGCCGAATCTGTCGCCTGAGGTTGCACCGCCAGCCAAGGTCTGCCCATCGGCGGTCTGGAATCCATCCTCAGCCCCAAGGATCACCTGGACCCGGCCCGCGCGGGCACCTGCGCCGGGGGCACCGACGATGATGTCGTCGCAGCCGTCATTATTCAGGTCGGCCAGGACAACGGCCGCGCCAAACTCGTCGCCCGGGGCGCCTTGCCCGAGACCGGCGTTCGCCTGCGTCAGGATCCTGCTCGGGGTCGTGGTGAGCCGTAGATCGACCTCTCCGGTCCTGTTGATACGCCCCGGCACGCCGACTACCAGGTCCGAGCTTCCATCACCGTCGACATCGCCCATGACCGGACTATCGGTCTGGCAGTCGGCTAAGGCGGCAGTCGCAACGTTCGCTGGCGTTAGTGTGGCCGCCGCGGTAGCCGCAATTAGAACGAAGGCCCCGAATCTTCGCATACTGCGGTGCTCCTCACGTTGTGGATGACACCTCGAGCCAGCCTTTCGACCAGGTAGCGACCGAGTCTGCCGCTCGGGACACTACCTGCTTGGTACGCCTCACGCGGGCCCTTCAGCATTACTTAGGGCCCAAACGGCCGCTCACGCCCCCACTTCACCTTTCTCGGGTGATGCCCGGCTCGTCCGTCGCATGGCACGCTTCGACCATGGAGCGTCCAAGGTTGTCACGTTTGGAGAGCTGCCGAAGGCACTTCGACTTACAGCTGAGATTCGGGAGGTGGTATCGGTGAACGCGATTGCCTGGGCCCCATTGATCTTGTATCTGGTGGAGTTGACCATCAAGATTGTGGCGCTCGGTACGGTACCTAACAATCGTCGGCCGTCCTCCTCCATCGCATGGTTGCTGCTCATTGTGGTGACGCCGATTCTCGGTTTAGTGATCTTCCTTTTGATCGGCAGCCCATTTGTGCGGGGCCGGCGAGCCAAGGTCCAGGCTGAGGCGAACAAGGTCATCACCGAACGGACCGCCGAGATTCCTGATCTGCCGCCCGGAGCTGATATCCCGGTCGGGGTGGACAGCCTGTTCCGCTTGAACCGGCGGTTGACCCAGCTGCCGTGTGTCACTGGTGTCAGCCATGGATTGTTCGGCGAGTACGACGCCTCCATTAAAGCGTTGGCCGAGGCGGTCAATGAGGCTGAGGCGACTGTCCACGTGGAGTACTTCATCACGGCGTGGGATGACACCACCGACATTTTCTGTACGGCATTGGCGGAGGCGGTCAAGCGCGGCGTGAAGGTGCGATTGCTCTATGACGACATCGCCTCCCGCGGGTATCCAGGCTTCAAGGAGCTGAACTCCAAGCTCACCGCAGCCGGGATCGAGTGGCACGAGATGATGCCGATCAAGCCCTTCAAGGGCAAGTGGCGCCGACCAGATCTCCGTAATCATCGCAAGCTGCTCGTGGTGGACAGCAAGGTCGCCTTCATGGGCTCCCAAAACATGATCGACTCCAGCTACCTGAAGCCGGCCAACATCAAGGTCGGCCGGCATTGGAAGGATCTCAACATCAAGATCAGCGGCCAGATCGTTCAGTCGCTGGAGGCGGTCTTCGCCATGGATTGGTACACCGAGACCGGAGAAAAACTGGGCGCCGAAATTGAGGTCATGGCAGATCCCGGCGTAGAGGACGTTCCGATGCAACTGCTGCCGTCAGGACCCGGCTACCTCACCATGCCGAACCTGAGACTGTTCTCCGCACTCGTGCAACGCGCCCAGCACAAGTTGTCCTTGACCAGCCCCTACTTCG
The DNA here is from genome assembly GCA_963840505.1 of uncultured Actinomycetota bacterium. GTDB lineage: Bacteria > Actinomycetota > Actinomycetes > Propionibacteriales > Propionibacteriaceae > Microlunatus. Next base: position 81,699 of record CAWIZB010000016.1, on the reverse strand, counting down.
TGCCCGATGACTCCTTGTTGGAGGCGATCACCACCGCCGCCTACCGTGGCGTCGCAGTCGAGCTGTTCGTATCCGAACAGGCCGACCAGTTCATGGTCGGGCACGCCCAAGCCTCCTACTACGACGCCCTGATGGAGGCAGGCGTACGGATCTACCAATACCCCAAACCGACCATCCTGCACGCCAAACACTTCACCGTCGACGACATGGTCGGCATCATCGGCTCCAGCAACATGGACTACCGCTCATTCGGGCTGGACTACGAAATCACACTCATGTCAACCGGCAAACAGTTTGTTGCCGACCTCCAAACAATCTCCGACGGATACCGAGCGGTCTGCCACGAGATGAACCTTGCCGAATGGCGTGCCCGGCCCAAGGGCCAGCGCTACATAGACAACGTGATGCGACTCGTGTCGGCACTGCAGTGATCCGATGACTTCCTTCAAGCGCAGATTGGTACGGATCGGCAACCGGATTGGCGTCTGGATGTATCGAGTGTCCGACGGTCGGCTACTGACCACCAAGAACGCCAAGGTCTTGATGATCACAACCCCCGGCCGCCGAACGGGAATGCTCCACTCCACCTGTGTGCGCTACCTCGAGACACCTGACGGCCTCGTTGTGTGGGGAACCGCCTCCGGCGCCCCGCGCGACCCGGATTGGTTCCGCAATCTGCGCAAAACCAAGGTTGCCGACGTGCAGATTGGAGCCAGGACCATCAAAGCTCGACCTCGCGAACTGATTGCCGACGAGCGCGATGCAACCTGGAAGAACATCGTGTTGGCTCAGGCCCCTGAGGTAGAGAAATACGCCCAGCGAGCTGGCCGGACAATCCCGGTAGCCCTTCTTGAGCCAATCGACGGCTCACCTCGGCGCGCTGAGAATTGACTAGGGCATAGCCATACTCAATACTCAGAGGGTGGAACCGGGAGAGACGCTGCGGTGAAGCAAGAAGGAAAGGGTCGGACGCACGGCCAGATCGACTACGTCCAGCTTCCAGCGCTCGAAATCGAGCGTTCCGCTGCCTTCTACGAGAAAGCCTTCGGATGGTCAATCGACACCGACAACGGCAGCTTCGAAGCACCCGGAATGATCGGCCAGTTGACGACTGATCAGTCGCCTGCCGCGACTGGCGGACCGGTTCTGTGGATCTCAGCCGACGACCTGTCTGGCGCCCTCAGAGGAGTCGTCGCTAACGGTGGCAAAGTGCACGGGAAGCCCCAACTTGATGGCGGCGAGCGATGGCTTGTGGAGATCGATGACCCAGCCGGCAACCGACTCGGCGTTGTGGTTGCGGTTGCTGAAGCTCAGTCCCAGACCATGATCGCCGTGCGCGATGTCGAGGCGTCGAGCCGCTGGTATCAACAGTTGCTAGGTCTCCGCAGTGATCATGGTGGCCCTGAGTACGAGCGGCTGCTTGCCGGTAGCACTCTCGTCCTTCAGCTCCATCACGGCGATGTCGAACACCACCATGGACTTTTCGTCAACCCGGACGCCGAAGTCGGCAATGGCGTTCTGCTGTGGTTCGGTGAAGTGCCCAACTTCGATGAAGTCGTCGTACGCGCCGAACAGCTCAAGGCGCCGATTGTCCGAGCGCCTCACCGAAATCCGCCTGAAGGCCAGGGCAACGGTCCAGGACATCGCGAGATCTGGATCAAGGACCCCGACGGCTACACCGTGGTCGTTGCCAGCCCGGACGGTGAGGCGTACGAGCTACCGGACATGACCTGATTTGGACTGTGCTCACCCTGAGAGTCGCCATTTGTGGATTGAGCACTATGGCGCTCAACTAACCACCATCTTGCTGGGCTCAGCGGCTGACGACCGGCGCCGAAGATGTCTTCGCGGGCCGCTGAGGCGTTTATGGCCGTATGCACAGCCCTCAAGACGTATGCCCTTGACGCTGGGATTTACGCTGCATTCACCTCGAACGTCGTCGACAGTTCCGCGGTCGAGTCGCCGCCAACCCAGATGTCGAAGGTTGATGCGTCCAGCACCCAGTCCCGCGCTACCGCGTTCCAGTAGCTCAGCTCTACGCGCCCAAGCGTGAACTGCAGCGCGCGAGACTCCCCCGCCCCGAGGCTGATCCGCTGGAAACCCTTGAGTTCACGCACCGGCCGCGACGCCGACCCGTGTCGCTGGTGGATGTAGAGCTGGACTACCTCGTCCGCCTCACGTTCTCCCGTGTTGGTGACGTCCACCGACACGGTCAGTGCCTCGTCCGGGCCGATCGCGGCACGATCGACGGCAAGGTTGCTGTAGTCGAAGCTGGCGTAGCTGAGCCCGTGCCCGAAGGGGAACAGCGGCGTACTCTCCTCATCCCAGTACCGCCGTTCCTGGTTCTCGGGCTCGTGCGAGCGGGTGTGGGCGTACACCATCGGCACCTGCCCCACCGTTCGAGGCCAAGTGAACGGCAGCTTGCCGCCCGGGGAGACTTCGCCGAACAGCAGGTTGGCGACCGCGCTACCGCCGCGCGTCCCGGGATACCAGATGTCGAGGATCGCAGGCACGTGTTGCGCGGCCCAGCGCAGGTCGAGCGGCCGCCCGTTCATCACCAACAGCACAACTGGCGTACCGGCCTCGACTACAGCCTGCAACAGGTCCAGCTGACGACCCGGAAGCTCCAACGACGACCGTGACGCCGATTCGCCGATCATGTTCTGCCATTCCCCGGCAACCACGACCGCAATGTCGGACTCGCGTGCCAGGTCGACCGCACGTTGCAGCTCAGCCTCGTCGTCAAAGCCCTCCGGCTCCTCTGGCGCGTTGCCGCCGAACATGTCGAACATCGACGGGAACGTCCGCTGCGCGGGGCGGATGCCGGGTGCGGACTCGACCTTGACCGCCTCGCCGACCTTGCCCCGGATGCCCTCAAGGACTGTCACCGTCTCGTCAAGATCAAAGTCGAAACACCAAGGTCCCAACGTGTCGCGCTTGGAATCCGCGAGCGGTCCGATCACCGCGATCGATCCGAGGCTGCCCGTGTCCAGCGGCAACAGGCCACCTTCGTTGCGCAGTAGCACAGCTGACCGTTCGGCCGCGGTCCGGGCGACGTCCCGATGCGCGGGGTCGCCGAGCACTTCGCGCGCCCGATCCTCATCAACGTACGGCTCGTCCAACAGACCCATCTTGATCTTGGCCTCCAGCACCCGGCGGACGCTCGCGTCGACCGCCTCCTGGCTCGCCGCGCCGGTCTCCATTGCCTCGGGCAGATGGGCGTACGCCGGGTCGGCTATGGCCATTTCCATGTCCATACCGACGCTGACGGCGCGGGCGCCGGCATCGGTGAGGTCGGCAGCGAACTCGTGCGTCACCAGATTGCGTACCGCGTTGGCGTCACTCACCACGAAACCCTGGAAGCCGAATGTGTCACGCAGCACGTCGGTGAACAGCCAGCGGTTGCCGGTCGCGGGGACGCCGTTGAGGTCCATGTAGGCCGTCATGACGTTGCCGGCGCCGGCCTCGAGCGCGGCCCGGAACGGCGGGAAGTAGACGTTCCAGAGCTCATAGTCCGAAAGGTTGACCTCGTCGTAGTCTCGCCCGCCGACGGCGGCGCCGTACCCGGCGAAGTGCTTGGGGCCGGCGATGATCCGCTCAGGCGCGCCGATGCGCTCGCCCTGAAAGCCACGGACCTGGGCTACCGCGACAGCGGCGCCGAGGAACGGATCCTCACCTGCGCCCTCGATGATCCGACCCCAACGCGGATCACGGGCAATGTCGACCATCGGCGCAAAGGCCCAGTGAATGCCTACAGCCCTGGCCTCACGGGCGGCGACTGCCTGGCCTCGCTCAATCGTCTCAGGGTCCCACGACGCCGCCATCGCGATCGGCACCGGAAAGATCGTGCGGAGCCCATGGATCACGTCGAAGCCGAACAACACCGGAATGCCGAACCGGTTGCCCTCGACCGCCAGTCGCTGTAGGCGGTTGATCTCTGCCGGGTTGGTAACGAACAGCAGCGACCCTGCTTCGCCGCGCCCTAGCGCAGCCTCGACCATGAGCGGCTGTGTGTCCACGTCGAGACCTAAAGCCGGGTTGTCGGTATCTCCTGGTAAGCGGAAATAGAAGTACTGGGTGAGCTGCCCAGCCTTCTCCGCCGCCGTCATCCCGGCGAGGAGCTCATCGACCCTTGACCGGATCGCCTGATCAGCTGCCTGCGTTCCCTCCAGGCGTGATGTCTGCTCCTGAACCATGACGCTCCTCCCCCGGCGACATTGCCGGACATCGCGGACGCTCTAGCGTTCAACGTATCGGCCCGGTGTCCAGCCGTCACCAACCAACCCGAGGGGCGGCAATGCCCATGAAGGACGACGATGAATGAACCGGTACGAGTGGCCCCTCGTTGGCTGCGGTCGAATAACACAGGTCCGCCCACCTGCCTGCGGGCACTCGAACTAGATCAGGTCTCAATCCCGCAAGATCTTTTGACAGGTTCAGGTCGCCGCACATGCGTAGCGGCAGCTAGGGTCGTTCACCTTGCCGTGGCAATATTGTCACTTTGAGTTCATTTAGTTTTCAACCACCAACTTAGGGACTGTCCAGTGAGGAGGATGTTGCGCGTGCGCGTGGTAACGGAGCGGGAAAACAAGTTCGAGGTCGACGCAGATTGGGTGCTCCCCCAATTAGCGGATCTTCGGCCGGATGGCGGCCGTCTCGATCATGCCGTGCGCAAGCTCGACAATACCTATTTCGACACACCAAGTGCTGGTCTGCGGTTGTTTGGGATCACGCTGCGACGTCGGGTGGGGGGCTCAGAGACAGGCTGGCAGTTGAAGGTTCCCAGCGGAACGGCTCGTACGGAACTGCAGAGTGGCTCGCGAACGAAGACACTGCCGCCCGCGCTGGCGGGAGCGGTGGCGGGTCTGCTGGCCGGTGAGAGCCTTGGCCCAGTCGCAAAGATCGTGACGACTCGAACGGCGTACCGGCTCCTCAATGCCGCCGGTGACCTGGTAATGGAGATTGCCGATGACCAGGTGGAGTCCGGTCCTCTTGATGGTGAGTCGACGCTGCGCTCCTGGCGCGAGGTGGAAGTTGAGTTGGGGTCCGCCGGTACGGAAAAGGATCTGAAGCGAGCAGGCGAGCTCTTGCTGGCCGCCGGCGCGACCCCAAGTACCGCGAGGACCAAGCTGGATCGGGCGCTCGGTCCAACGTTGCAGGATGGGCCGGCACAGGCGGCTGAACGCGGCACGGTCGGGGCGTTGGTGGCCGCGTACGTGGCAGACCAGTGCGATGTGCTCGCCAGCAACGACGTTGGATTGCGTACCGGCACACCAGAGGTGCACAAGACTCGGGTGGCGGCGCGCCGGCTGCGCAGTACGCTGCGGATCTTTGGCGACATAGTTGACGCCGATCCGGCTGAGAAGCTGAACGAGGAATTGAAGTGGTACGCCGGCGTACTTGGCGAGGTGCGCGACCGTGACATTCTTAGCCGCCGACTCCTCAAGCAGATCGCTGAATTGCCGCCGGAGCAGGTTCGCGGACCGGTCGAAGCCGAGATCACCAAGACTCTCGCTAAAGAACGAGATGACGCTCTACAGCGGCTGAACAAGGCGATGCGCACCCAGCGTCACCAACACCTCATGCAGCTGTTGCGTGGCTGGAAGGCAGCACCACCGCTCACCGACGCAGCCGATAAGAAGACCAAGACGGCGGTCAGATATGTGGAAAAGGCGCAGCGCAAGGCCGGCAAGCGGCTACGGAAGGCCGGCGACGACATCGAGCAGCTGCACCGGGCCCGGAAGGCGTTCAAACGGGCGCGGTACGCCGCTGAACTCGTCGAGCCGGCCGACAGCGAGATGAAGGCCATCGCCCGGGACGGCGAGGAGATGCAAACCCTCCTAGGTGAGCATCAAGATGCCATTGTCGCCGCCGACTTCCTCGCCACGATGAGTGCAGATGGAGAGATTGAGGCTGGCAGCGCGTTTACCTACGGCGTCTTGATGGCCAACGAGCTGCATCGCGCAGCGGAGATCCGTGCATCGGTGAACAGCTAGCAACTCACCCAATTTGCAACGCCCAAAAGGACGACGAGCCAGCCTTCTCGATTGAAAGAGGACATCATGGACCGCGCCGAGGTCCTCGCGGCGTTGGCTTCCGTGCTGCCGTCGGACGCGCTGATTGTCGATCGTGATGTCACCCGAAGCCTGAGCCACGACGAGGCCGAGTGGGCTCCCGTCGGCGAACCCCTGGCGTTGGTACGGGCAACCTCGAGTGATCAGGTCGCGGCCACCGTACGGATCTGCGCAAGCTTTGGTGTGCCGGTCACCGCCCGCGGCGCTGGCACGGGACTCTCCGGTGGCGCCAACGCCATCGATGACGGCGTGATCATCGCGCTCGACCGGCTCAACGAAATCCGCTTGATCGATCCGCTGGAACGGCTGGCGGTGGTCCAGGCCGGTGTGATCAATGACGAGCTGCGCGCGGCGGCTGCCCAGCAGGGGCTCTGGTATCCCCCTGATCCGGCCAGCTCACCCTGGTCGACTATCGGGGGCAACATCGCGACGAACGCCGGTGGAGTGTGCTGCGTCAAGTACGGCGTCACCAAGGACTATGTGCTCGCCCTTGAGATGGTGACCGGGACCGGCGAGCTTGTGCGCCTGGGCCGGGCAACCGCCAAGGGCGTCGCCGGCTACGACCTGGTCGGCCTGATGGTCGGCTCCGAAGGCACCTTGGGCATCATCACGGAGGCGACCGTACGGCTCCTGCCACTTCCTGCCGCGCCGCGCACGATCGTTGGCTACTTCAGCTCGATTGTCGACGCCGGTGAGGCGGCGCGGGCAGTCGCCCGGGCGGGCATCATTCCATCCGCTCTGGAGTTGGTCGACCGGCACTGCCTCGCCGCCGTGGACAAGTGGAAGAACATGGGTCTATCCGTTGAGGCCGAGGTGTTGCTGCTAGGCCGGATCGATGACCCGGGCATGATCGGCGACGACCGCGCCGACCAGATGCTGGCGTGCTTCGAGACCGCGGGCGCAACCTGGGCGGCGCGGTCCACCGACGAGGAAGAGGCGGATGCGCTCTTCGCCGCGCGCCGGCTCGCGTACCCCGCGCTCGAGCGGCTTGGCCCGGTGCTGACCGAGGACGTCTGCGTACCGATCGCAGTCGTGCCCGACATGCTGGCCCGCATCGAGCAGATCGCTAGCAAGCACGACATCTTGATCGCGAGCATTGCCCACATCGGCGACGGCAACCTGCATCCATTGCTCATTGCCGAGCCCGGCGACGCTGCCGCCCGGGATCGCGCCAAGCTTGCGTTCGAGGAGATCCTGACTGCCGCACTCGATCTTGGGGGCACCGTGACCGGCGAGCACGGCGTCGGTCTCCTCAAGCGCGGGGGGCTCTCTCGTGAACTCTCGCCTGCGGTGCTCGACATGCATCGCGCCGTCAAAGCCGCCCTTGATCCACATCACATCCTCAATCCGGGCAAGATCTTCTGACCAAGCTTTCCGAGCTTGCTTGTCCGTACCGGGCGGAGGTCGCCCTGGAAACGCATCACCAACAGCGAGAAAGAGCCAACTCGGATCCTTTTCGGCCCAACCGTGATGCGTTTTCAGGGAACAACGGCCAGTCAGAGGCGACGCAGGAACTCCGCGATCTCACTAATGTCCCGCTCTCCCATCCCCGCGCGGAGCGCTTCGGCGACCAGCTGTCGTGACGCCTCGCCCTGGTCCATCCGCGTTTCCGTCCGCTCCGCCAGGTCGTGGATGAGCTTTTGGTCCTTGGCAACCAGATCCAGGCTGAACGCCACCGGTACCTCACCAGGCCGGAGAAAGGCCTCCCGCTTGTATTTCACGTACGGCGCGCCGGCAGCGCCAGCCTCAAAGATGTCGTAGACCGTCTCGCGATTGAGCCCGGCCTTCTCGGCAAGCACCAGCGCTTCGCTGATGGCGACGTTCAGCGAGTGAACCAGAGAGTTCACGACCAGCTTCATGGTCGCTCCCGCGCCGACATCGCCGAGATGGAAGATCGACTTCGCGAACGAGTCGAGCACCGGCCGCGCCCGGTCGAGCGCCGCTCGATCTCCGCCGACCATCAAGGTGAGAGTGCCGGACTCGACGACCGAGACGCTTCCTGACACCGGGGTATCGATCAAAGTCGCACCTTTCTGTGCGACCAGCGGTGTCAGCCCACCGACCGTCGCAGGTGCCACCGTGCTCAGGTCGCACACCACAGCACCTGACTGCACGCCCGCGATCAGCCCATCGTCGGCGAGGTAGGTCGCCATCGCCGCAGCGTCGTCAGCGAGCGAGACCAGGCAGATCTCCGCAGACGCCGCCGCTTCACGAGCCGTATCAGCTACGTGTGCACCGGTACGCCGTGCGACCTCCTCAGCCCGCGACCGCGTGCGGTTGAACACCGTAAGGTCGTGGCCCGCGGCGGCGACCCGGCCGGCCATCGCACTTCCCATGCGGCCGGCGCCAATCTGCGCCACCTTCACAGCAGCAGCCAGCCGCCGTCGATGTACAGGTCGATGCCGTTGACCGCCCGGTTGCGGATCAGGAAATCGACGCCGTCGACTATGTCCTCCATCGCTACATTGCGCCCGGTAGGTGTCGCCCGTCGGACCTCTGCCGTGAACTCGTGCCGCTCTGACCAGTATGGAGCGTCGGCAACAATGCCCGGATGGATCGCATTCACCCGGCGAGGTGACAGCTGCAGGGCAAGCCCGGGGACCATGCCAGAGATGCCGGCGTTGACGGTACCGACGGTCATCCCGCCTGGGTAGGGACGGTCCTTGGCCCGTCCACCGAACAGCACGATCGAGCCGTCCTCCGGCAACCGGTCTCGCATCGCGCTGACCACAGCGGTGTAACCCAAGAGCTTCATGCTGACGAGATTGCGCGCGGAGGCGATGTCGTAGTTGTCAAGTGTGTTGGTGTCTCGGGCGATCGCCGCCAATACGAGGTGGTCGACCGCGGCTACGTCGGCTAGCGCGTCCGCGACCTGCTCCGGCTCGGAGAGGTCCAGAGCGATCCCGCGGGTGTCACCGCCCAGCTCGGTAGCCACCGACTTGGCCGCCGAACCGTCACGGCCTGTCAGCACCACTGACCAACCCTGCTTGGCGTAATGTCGGGCGATCTCCTTGCCAATACCGTGCGTACCGCCGACGATCAGCAACGACGTCATCCAAGTACCTCCCGTAAGTAATCCCAGTCACGAGCGAACCGATAGGAGTAGCGCCGCGGCGGCTGCGGGGCCTGGGTCTCCAGCCAGCGGAGCGGCCCACCACCGAGATTGCGGAACGAATGGGGACACCCGACACCAGCCCAGGCGATGTCTCCCGCGCCAACGACAACAGGTTTGCCGTCGAAAGTCGCCTCAGCCTGTCCTTCGAGAAAGAAGTATGTCTCCTCGAACGGGTGATCGTGCGGGCCGGTCGCTCCGTCCGGGTCGTACTGCACCATGAACATCGTCGAGAGCTGGGCGCCCAGGTCGGGGTCGACCATCATCTTCACGTTGATCCCTCCGTAGACCAGCAGCGCGGTGCGCATACTCGCAGTGACCTCGAGCAAGTCCTGGCTTTGCTTGCTTGGATCCATCTGTGATGGCGTAATTCGCCCGAAGTAGCGGTTGCGGGGGTCGCGGACATCGATATCGGCCGACTCACCGACCGGCGGCGCCGCCACCAGAAACGTGTCGTCCTCGTACGCAGATCGCGGCATCGGGGCCTGCATCTCCGCCCACCGCACCGGTAGGTCACTGTCGTTGTGCAGCCGGTGTGGCATGCCGACCGGGACTACGCCGTATCCGCCCTCAGAAAGGCGGAACGACCCCTCGCTGGTGTCGATGACCGCAGTGCCCGTAACGACGTAGAAGCTCTCCTCGAACGAGTGCACGTGCCACGGGATTGAGCCGCCGGGGTCAAGTTCGCTGATCATGAAACCCGTGTGCACGGCATGATCGTCTTCGCTCACAGCAATATAGCGGCGGTAGCCCGTCGCTCCCCCAGACCACCCGGTGGTGGGAGCGACGAGCTCGACCGCATCGGCGGGACGAACCAGGTGGCCTCCGCTCACTGTCGCTTCTCGACCGTAGCCTCTAGGAGGTAGTCACGGGAAGCTTCGACGTCGGCACGGGCCTTGTCGACATCGGCGAGCAGCTTGCCATCGCGCTTCTTGGCCTGTCCTGCGACGAGCACCGTGTCAACGTTGGACACATCGGCGCACAGCACCACGGCGGCAACTGGGTCGATCACCGGGGCCATGTTCAGCGACTTGGCCTCGATGATCACGATGTCGGCCTGCTTACCCGGGGTCAGCGATCCGGTGCGGTCCTCTACGCCGGCCGTGTAAGCGCCGTCGATCGTTGCAGCCTCGAGGATCTCTCGCGCGGTCAGCACATCCTTGGGCACCTGCTCGTTCGGCTCGTACTTCTCGGCATGCACCCGGGCGCGGTCGGCAGCAAACGCGGCACGCATTTGGGTGAACATGTCCCCCGGTGCCGTCGTCACTACGTCGATCGACAGGCTGGGCCGCAGCCCCAGTCGCAGTGAATGCAGCAGCGGCGGCCAGCCGTGGCCCATCGACAGCTCGACCTGCGGCGCCACCGAGATCTTGCCGCCACTGTCCTTGACGAGCTGCCATTCCTCGTCGCTGAAGTGACAACAGTGGATGTAGGTCGTGTCGGGACCAAGCAGTCCGTACTCGTCGAGGGTCTTGACCATCGCGAACCGTCCGGCGAGCCGGCCCATTGAGACGTGGATAGTAATCGGAATGTCCAGTTCGCGAGCGAGCTTCCACTCCGCCCGAACAACATCCTCCTGACAAAAGCCGCTGCCACGAGTCGCTAGGCCCATGGTGAGCAAACCGTCGTCGGAGCTGAAGTAGGTGTCCCGGATCCGACGTACGTCGTCGCCCGGAATCGCGATCGAGCTGTTGAACCAGTAGTCGGCCAGCGAGAGGTTGGCGCTGCCGTACGCGTACTGCGCACGGATGCCGGTCTCCTGCAGCGCGGTGACAGCCGCATCCGCGTGATCTGGGGTGTTGTTGATGTGTGACCAGTCGACCAGAGTGGTGATCCCGGCATTGAGGCAGTCGAGGGACCCGGCCACGTTGCTGGCGTGCACGTCCTCGGCCCGATAGACCGGCGCGAACGTATCAAGGACCTCGACGAAGTAGTCATCAAGCGTGGCGTTGGGCGCGCAGCCCCGGATCGCGGCCTCCCAGGTATGGCGGTGGGTGTCAACAAATCCCGGGATCACGATGCAGTCGGTTGCATCGATCAGGTCGGCGTCAGCGCTGATGTTCGGCTCCACTGAGACGATCTTGTCGTCCTCGACGAGCACGTCGGCGGTGAGATCCCCGATCTGCGGGTCCATGCTCACGACCGTGCCCCCACGAATCAGCGTCTTAGTTGTCATCTGCCCCTGCTCCTTTGCATCTGGCTGGTTTCCTTGGTTCCCCTTCAGAAGGCGGCGAGCCGCCGTACGGCGTCCACGACCTTGTCGACGGTCGGGATCACCGCGTCCTCGAGTGCATCTGCGAACGGAAGCGGCACGCACTCCGACGCCACCCGCCGGATCGGCGCGTCGAGGGATTCAAATCCCTCGTCGGCAACGATCGAGGCGACCGTGCCGCCCCAGCCGCCCTGGTAGGGGTTTTCCTCGACCAGGACGAGGCGGGAGGTGTGCGCAACCGACGACAGCACTGTCTTCGCATCGAGCGGCACCAGGCAACGCAGGTCGACCACCTCGATAGAGATGTCCTCGCGAGCCAGCTGCTCGGCGGCCGACAGCGCAGTCGGCACCGTTGACGCGAGGGCAACGATCGTCACATCGTCGCCGGGACGAACTACTGCCGCCTCGCCCAGCGGCACAACGTGCTCCGGCGGTGCGGGCTCGCCCTTGCTCGCGAACAGACCTTTGTGCTCGAAGAACATGACCGGATCGTCGCTCCGAATCGCGGACGCCATCATGCCCACCACGTCGGCCGGTGTTGACGGTGCGGCGATCTTCAAACCGGGCACGGTGAAGACCCAGTTTTCGACCGCCTGGGAGTGCTGGGCACCGAACCCGAGACCGCCGCCGTTGGCGGTCCGAATCACGAGCGGGACGGTGACCTGGCCGCCCGTCATGTAGCGCATCTTGGGGATCTCGTTGGCCAGGTAGTCGTAGCAGCACGCGAAGAAGTCGGAGAACATGATCTCCGCGACCGGACGCATCCCGGTCATTGCCGCACCAAGCGCGGCACCGACGATCGCCTGCTCGGAGATCGGCGTATCCCACACGCGCTCCGGACCGAACTCGGCAAAGAGGCCGGCCGTGGTCTTGAACACCCCCTCAGCCGCTCCGATGTCCTCCCCGAGACAGACCACGCGCGAGTCGCGACGCATCTCACGGGCGATCCCCTCGGACACGGCCTGGCGGTAGGTGGTCAGTTCCGCCACGCTGCACCACCGTCGGCCCACACATCGGTTAGAGCCGTGACCGGGTCGGGGAAGGGCGCGTCCCTGGCCTCCTGCACGGCCGCCTCGACGACCTTCTTCATCCGGGCGTCGGCTGCGTCTATCTCAGCCGCGTCGACCCCCAGACTGATCAGCCGCGCACGCGCGACCAGCAGCGGGTCGTGCTGCAGCCAGCGCTCGACCTCATCGGCGGGACGGTACTTCGCAGGATCGGCCCGGCTGTGCCCGAAGTGGCGGTAGGTCTGGGCTTCGACCACGGTAGGCCCATCGCCTGCCCGTGCTCGATCGACGGCAACCCTCATCGTCTCGTAGACCGCGATCACGTCATTGCCGTCGATGAGCGCGGCCGGTAGCCCGTATGCGCCGGCTCGGTCTGCCGCCGGGTTGGGAACCGCCGTCACCGACGCGATCGGGGTGTACTCCATGTAGAAGTTGTTCTCGCAGACGAACAGCACCGGGAGCTTCCAGACCGCGGCCAGGTTCAGCGCCTCGTGGAAGGCACCGATATTGGTCGCGCCGTCGCCGAAGAACGCAACCGCGACCTGATCAGTGCCACGCAGTTTCGCCGACCACGCGGCGCCAGCCGCAATGGGCAAGTGTGACCCGACAATCGCGTACGAGCCGAGCATTCCCTTGTCGGCCTTGGTCAGGTGCATCGAGCCGCCCTTGGCGGCACAGAGGCCGGTGGCCTTGCTCATCAGCTCCGCCAGGCATTCGGCCGGCGTGGCACCTCGGGCCATCGCGTGATGGTGTCCGCGGTACGTCGCAAAGACGTAGTCGTCCTCGCGCAAGGCGGCACTCGTACCGACCGCAACCGCCTCGTGTCCAGAAGCCAGGTGGGTGGTGCCCTTGACCTCCCCGGACATGAACAGGTCGTACGCCGCCTGCTCGGTCTGCCGGATCAGCGCCATCTGCTCGTACCATTCGAGCAGCCGGCCGGCGTCGACCGTGACGGTCGTCTCGGACGGGACCGTCACCGCTCGCCCCTGCCCGCCGGCGTATTCAGATGGGACTGTGCCTGACGTAGTGTCGGCAATTCGCCACCCACGGTCCAATAGCGCTGCCCGGCGATCAACAGCTCCTCCGCGGGGAACTTCGTGATCACCTCGCAGCCGTCAGCCGTGACGACGACCTCCTCCTCGATCCGCGCCGCCGACCAGCCGTCCGCCGCGGGCCAGTACGTCTCGAGTGCGAACACCATCCCCTCCTCGAGCACTTCTGGATGATCGAGTGACACCAGGCGGCTGAAGATCGGCTTCTCCCAGATGGCCAGCCCGACGCCATGGCCGTATTGCAGGGCAAACGCAGCTTCCTCGTTGGCGAAACCGAACTCTTCCGCGGTCGGCCACAGCGAGACGATGTCGGCCGTCGTCGCGCCTGGTCGGACCGCCGCGATCGCCAGGTCCATGTACTCCCGGCAGCGGACATAGGCGTCCCGCATCGCCGGTGACGCGCTGCCCACGGCGAAGCAGCGGTAGTAGCAGGTCCGATAGCCGAGGTGGCTGTGCAGGATGTCGAAGAACGCCGGGTCACCCGGCCGGACGATCCGGTCGCTGTAGACGTGCGGATGCGGGGAACACCGCTCGCCCGAGATCGCGTTCACGCCCTCGACGTACTCGCTGCCGAGGTCGTAGAGCACCTTGCTGACCAGGCCGACGCACTCGTTCTCGCGTACCCCCGGACGCAGAAAGGCGTACAGCTCGTCGTACGCCGCGTCGACCATCGAACAGGCCTGGGCGAGCAGCGCGATCTCGTCAACGGTCTTGATCCGGCGTGCCTCCAGAAACACCTGCTGGCCGTCGACCACCGTGAGCCCCTCTGCCTGGAGCGCGGACAAGATCGGCATCTCGATCACGTCCACCCCGAGCGGCTCCTTGTCGAGCTCGTGCTCCCGGAGGACGGTCGCCACCTTGCGGGCGACCTCTTGCGCAATGCCAGCGTCCGGATGGAACGCGCCACGCAACGTAGAGATCCCGGCACGCGCTCCGGATCGGCCGGCCCTGGCTGCCTCGGAGAGCTCGCGGTCGCCGGGCTTCCGGTCGTAGTCCAGCCAAGGGTTGTAGAGCTGATGATGCCTAGCTGCCGACCCGAAGTCCCAGACCACCGGCTGGGCTCCCCGTGGCAGTAGCGCGAAGCGGATCAGCTTGTCCATGGCCCAGGTACCGATGTGGGTTGCGGTCATGTAGCGGATATTGGAGAAGTCGAACGTCAGCAGCGACCCAAGTTCGGAGGCGTCCAGGTGCTGCCTGAGGCGGTCAAGCCGATCAGTGCGCAGTCGATCGACGTCGACCCTTGCCTCCCAGTCGACCGCGTTGGGCCCGTACGTGCGGATCGCCATACCCACTCCACGTCCTTAGGGTGTTCAATATAAATTACGCCTGTTCAGTAACACTGACTAGGGACACTGGCTAGGTGGCTGCGAGCGTCGGGAATCGCGTGCCGCCGCATGGAGGAGGAGCGAGCGGAGGCGTTCTTTCCTCTGCGAGCGACGACGACAGCGGCGGATCCACCGCGCGATGCGCGAGCAGCCAAAACGCGTCGAGGAGCGCACATGGGTGACCCGAAGGTGCCGCCGATAGGACCGCGGATCCGCGCGGAACGGGAGCGCCGCAACGTGACGATCCGCGCGCTTGCGCGCGTCATCGGGGTATCGCCCAGCCTCATCTCCCAGATCGAAACTGGAAAGAGCCAGCCTTCGGTGAGTTCTTTGTACTCGATCACCTCTGCGCTCGCACTGTCGCTGGAGGATCTGTTCGACGCGAGCGATACAGACGAACCGGCGGCAGCCCCTGCGCCAACCACCGGAACGAGTCTTCGTTACCTCGACACCAATCGGGCCAAAGCGGTCGGGCCGCATGTGCCTCCGGATGACCGGGAGCTGCTGACTCTCGACTCCGGGGTCACCTGGGAACGGCTGGGTCAGGTACCGCATCACCACATCGACTTCCTGCTCGTCACCTACCCGCCAGGGAGTGCCTCGTCCCTGGAAGGCCGGCTGATGCGGCATAGCGGGACCGAGTACGGCTACCTGATCAGTGGTGAGCTGGAACTGAACCTGGGGTTCGACAAGTACCCGCTCGCCGCGGGAGACTCCGTCTGCTTCGAGTCCACCAAACCGCACGGCTACCGCAACGACGGCGAGGTCCCAGCGGTGGGCGTGTGGTTCGTTGTCGAGCCGAGCTGATCAGCTAGCGCGACGGCGGTGCGAGCGTCGGGATCGCGCGCCGCCGTGCGGAGAAGGAGCGAGCGAAGGCGTTCTTTCCTCCGCGAGCGACGACGACGGCGGCGGATTCACAGCGCGATGCGCGAGCAGCGCGGAAATTGGTCACGCTTACTCCCGCCTGGCGTCCGAGTGACGTTCCAGCGCAGCCAGCCGAAGCTCCAGCTGGTCAACCCGATGCCGCAGTAGCGTCATCTGTGCCTCCAGGCTGACCTCGCGCTCGGCCCGGCGCTGGATCCGGGCTGACTGCGCTGCCCGATCCAGAACCGCCTGCAGCGGCACCAGCCGCTGTGGGCCATGTGGCCCGTCGACCAGCCGAGATGCAATTTCCCCGTTCCGGTACCAGGCACGCAGCGCCGACCGGGATACCCCCGCCTCAGCCTCTGCGATGGACAACGGTACCCACGGCGTGTCGTCTAGCCTGGCCAACAGCTCCAGCTCGTCGCGCCATGCATCGAGGCGGTCATCCCACTCGGACGGCACCGTGCCACCTCCTATACGACCCTATTAATATCAGTGTATTGACATGGTTTTTCATAATGGAATCATGTTTGAGCGATTCTCTGGGCAGGCGCGGCACGTCGTGGTAAGCGCGCAGGAAGAGGCCCGTGAGCTGGACCACAACTACATCGGCACAGAGCACTTGCTGCTTGGGCTGCTGACGTCGGATTCGCTGGCGAGCGCCAGCCTCAACGCCCTCGGTTACACCCGTGACGACGTACAGGCCAAGGTGGTGGCGACTGTCGGTCGGGGCAAGGCTTCGCCCGGCGGGCACATCCCGTTCACTCCGCGGGCGAAGAAGGTGCTCGAGCTGTCACTGCGCGAGGCGCTGCAGCTCAAGCACAACTACATCGGCACCGAACACATCCTGCTCGGCCTGCTGCGCGAGGGCGAGGGCATGGCCGCGCAGATCCTGGCGGACAAGCACCCGCTGGACCGGATCCGCGGCGAGGTGCTGACGCGGATCGAGTCGCCTGCGCCTCGCGAGGTCCATGGCGCGGGCCGTACGCCAGCAGCGCACGAGGTGTTGGCGCTGGCTGCGGAGCTCGCCGGCGAGGGACCGGTCGGCAGCCACCACATCCTGGAGGCGATGCTGCGGCAGCCGGACAGTGCCGCGGCGAAGGTGCTCGGCGACGCCGGCATCGACCTCGACCAGCTCGCCGCCAAGCTGGACCAGGTCAGCATCGAGGACACCGCCGACGACACGCCGCAGCAAGCCGCAGCCCGCCAGCTCGAGCTGTCGGTGACCGATGAGACCGTGACTGTCGTGCTACGCGACCCCGACTCCCTCGAGCTCGGCAAACAAATCGTGCAGCTCAACGGCGGCCCGCTGGCGGCCCGCGGCCCGCAGCTCGACCTGCTCGGCCGGCTGTGGACGGCGGTGAACGATTGGCTCGGTGCCACTGCGCGTGCGCTGGCACCCCCGCCGGATGTGGCGCCGGACGACGCGGAGAGGTTGTTCACTCGTGGCCTGCCCTCCCGATTCCGCCGCCGTAGAGCCCGCTGACCACGCCCCATCGGACCGGTCGACTTGATCATGGTGGCTGGCCGTCGACTCCGCCCGACCAAAGCCTTCGACACCTATTGGCGGTTCGCGGCGGCGCGGCAGCAGGTTTATCAGGCACGTCTGCGCGGTGAGCCAGGCCCTTGGACGGCAGACCCGATCCTCGCGACGTACCGCTTCACCAACTGCTATCGCGCGGCGGATCGGGTCAGCCAGTACCTGATCAAGGAGGTGATCTATCGCGGCAGCCAGGACGCGGACGAGGTCTTGTTTCGGATTCTGCTGTTCAAGTTCTTCAACCGCATCTCTACTTGGGAGCTGCTGCTCTCCGCACTAGGTGAACTCAGCTGGGCGAGGTTCCGCGTCGACCGCTACGACCAGGTGCTGACTCAGGCGCTCTCTCGCGGCGAGCGAATCTACTCCGCGGCCTATGTCATTCCTTCCCCGACCTTCGGTGGGTTGCGCAAGCACACCAATCATCTGCTGCTGTTGCAACACATGCTGGGCGGCGGACTGTGGCAGAGATTGGAGGCCAGCGCGTCGATGGCGGCGGCTTTTGATGTGCTGCGCGGCTATCCGGGAATGGGCGACTTTCTGGCTTACCAGCTGCTCATCGACATCAATTACTCGAATGTGATCAATTTCGATGAGATGGATTTCGTGGTTCCCGGACCAGGCGCCAAGGATGGACTCCGTAAGTGCTTTGGCCTTGGAGTCCGGGGTATTGAAGCGGAGCTCATCCGCTCCATGAGCGATACGCAGGAGGAACACTTCGCCCGTTTGGGGCTTCGCTTCCCCGGTCTAGCTGGACGTCGCCTGCAACTCATCGACTGTCAGAACCTCTTCTGTGAAGTGGACAAGTACGCTCGGGTGGCGCATCCCGAGATCACCGGCTACTCAGGCAGAACCCGCATCAAGCAGCGCTTCACACCCATCGATCACGCTCTGACGTCATGGTTTCCGCCCAAGTGGGGCATCAACGCCTCAGTCGCGGAGCCGATACCCTGAAGCTCGGCATCGAAAGGCATGATGACCCAAGCGCACAAGGCACAAAAGCAACCTCAAGACCTTTACGCACAGCAAGGCAAAGAGCTGGCCTCGCTTGTGCAGCGGCTTCGCGGCTGGGTCGGATCAGACCCCTCACGAGTACCGGAGCTGACGGACGCGCTGATCCAGCTCACAGCGCACAGGCTGCTAGGGCACGGCTACGCCGCAGCTGCCGAGGACGCTCAGGATGCGGTACGCCGCGCCGCCGAGTTGCTGGCCGCAAAGGGCCCGATCGGGCCGTACACCTCCGTCAGTGACGCGGCGCGCTATGTCACTTCGGTCATTCATCTGGCCACCATTCAGGCCGGCATGGGCCTGACGGATGCCGCCGGCAAGACGATCGAATCGCTGAAGGACATTCAGGAACAACTCGGTGAAGGGCTGCAGAGGCAATTGCAGCCCCAGACCGCCATCTGGGCATTGTCCTGCAGCGCTCGGGCAGCACTCGCCTCTGGGGATATTGCGGAGGCAAACGCCTGCGCGGATGCAGCGCTCGTCCGACTGGCAGAGTCTGGCCTCGCGGACGACCCTGACTCGCAATATCTCGCAATGGACGTCGACCGACTCACGTCCGACTGCCGTTGGGCGGCGGACCGCGTTGAGGAATCCATCGCGTTGCTGCACGCAGCCAAAGATCGGTATGAGGAAGTGGTCGACGGACGTCTTGAGCAGCCGGCGCGTCTCAGTCCGGCCCTTCTGGACCGCCTCGCCGAGCCGCTGTTCAGCATTTATCAAGACATGGCCGATCGCTTGGCCGCGATCGGGGAAGTGGATCTCCGCCTGACGACCCGGCGCAGGCTCATTGAACTCTTGCGTGGGCTCACCGGACGTCTGGGCGATCCGGCCCGCTTGGATTTGGTATCAGCTCTGAACGATCTAGCCCACGACCTGCTGGAGTACGGCCGGGTCGATGAGGCGGACGCCGCCGCTGGCGAGGCCGCCAGGGTCGAGCAGTCGCTAGAGAGTCCTGGGAAGGTGATCGAGGATCGCGCACGCGGGACGGTAGAGCGCGGGAGCCAGTCGGTGACGTGGACACCGCTGCCACCGAATGCTTCGTACGCGGCGACGACCGCCGCAGCCGCCGGCCGGATCGATCTGACGATGCTCCAGGCTGAGCGGCTGCGGAAGGCTGCCGCGTGGCTCCAGGCAGAGCGAGCCCAGGCACACCGGCGGGAGCTGGAGCGGATGGAGGAGGCGCGAATCGCGGCGGAGGCGCGCGAGGCCGAACGGGTCGACGCTGAACGCGCCGCCGCTGCTCAGCTGGCCGCCGAGCGTGCTCGGGACCAAGAGGCCGAGCGGCTCGAGGCAGAGCGAAGGGCTGCGGCCGAGGAGGCCGAGCGGCTCGAACGGAAGCGTCGGCGCGAGGAACGCATCGAGGGGCACCGGCTGGAGGTCGAGCGACGGGAGGCCGAACAGCGTGAGGCGGAGCGGCTCGAAGCCAAGCAACGGGCGGGCGAACTGGTTGCTGACCCGGCCGAGATCGAACGGCTGGAATTGGAGCGGCTGCAGGCTGAGATCGACGAGCTCGAGCGCGCTGAGAAGCGGGCCGAAGCCGAACGCAATGAGCTCGGCTGACGACATCGTGGTGATCGTGCGCGATTGAGCAGTGTGCTGAGAGGTCAGACGCGCACGATCCTCAGTTCTGCTGTACATCGTCCTTGACGATGTCGTTGTGTTGCCAGGATGGAGCCATGCAGCGCGACGACCTCACGGTACTGATTTCAGGGGCCGGAATCGCCGGTTCGACGCTCGCCGCGCTGCTCGGACGGGCGGGACACCGGGCAACCGTGGTGGAGCGCGATCAAGGCGTGCTATCGAGCGGCAATCCGGTGGATGTCCGCGGAGGTGCGTACCAGGTCGCGGAGCGGTTAGGCGTCATGTCGCGCCTGCAGGACGCCGCCACCAGAGTACGCGAATTGATCTTTGTCGACCACGCCGGCCGACGCGTCGCAAGCATGCGGACTCGGCAGAGTGAAGATCGTGAGGTTGAGGTGCCGCGGGCGGACCTCAGCGCGATCTTGGTCGAAGCAGGCCGCGGGGATGCTGAATTCCTGTTCGACGAGATGATCACTCAGCTCCATCCGGACCACGGCGGCGTCGATGTGATCTTCGACCGGGCGGCTCCACGCCGGTTTGACCTGGTGGTCGGGGCGGATGGCATCCACTCGGGAGTCCGCCGCTTGGCCTTCGGGCCGGAAGCCGACTTCGTACAGCATCTCGGCATGTATGTCGCAACGGCACAGCTTGGAATTCCCCTGGAACGTGACGACGTGGTGATTATGCACAACGAGCCGGGAACGGCGGTCGCCCTGCATCCGGGGGCGGGATCGCCGGGCGTCGCCTTCATGTTTCGATCTCAAGCCCGCATTGATCATCGGGACTCGGACGCGGCCCGACAGCTGCTGAAGGGGACCTACCGAAATGGCGGCTGGCGTACGGAGGAACTGCTGTCTGCCTATCTTGCTGCTGAGGATGTCTACTTTGACAGCGTGACCAGGATTCGCATGTCCTCTTGGTCGCGCGGCCGAGTGACATTACTGGGTGATGCCGCTTCATGTGTCTCGCTGTTCGGGGAAGGCTCCAGTTCAGCCATGGAGGGCGCCGCCACGCTCGCCGCCTCCCTGGCCGCTTCACCGCACGACATTCCGAGCGCCCTGGCACGATATGAATCCGCACACCGTGCGGTCACGCGTCCGCGACAGCGCGGCGTGTGGATCGCTTCTCATCTGCTGATCCCAAGATCCCAACTCGGAATGACGCTGCGCGACCAGGTCCTGCGACTCACTCGCCGCTGAGAGATCCGGAAACAAGTGCGCACCTGTGGCCCGGTTCCGGCCCGCTGAACCGGGCCCGGAGTGCGCACCTTCTGCCGAGTCAGACGCCAGCCCCCCTGCAAAAGGGTGGACCTGCCGGATGAACGGCGATGGACTACCGGAATGGATACCACATGACCACGCAATCCGAACCGTCCGTAGCGCGACACATCGAGATCGCCTGCGACGAGTCAGGCTTCTCAGGCGGGAACCTGGTCGGCGGCGGACATAGCCCGGTCTTCGCTCACGCCAGCGTGCGCATCGAGTTAGAGGCAGCTGGCGAGTTGGTTCAGCACCTTCGGCGGGAAATCGGCGCCCGCGGCGACGGCGAGTACAAGTCGCCGGAAATCTTGCGGCCACGTCGACGACCAATTGTGCTGTGGCTGCTTGGCCCCAGCAGTCCCATCCACGGCAACGCACATGTTCACCTCACGGACACCCGATTCTTCGTCCTTGCCCGCCTCCTCGACGTGCTCCTCAGCGGGCACGCGGTGCGCGGGATCGCTTGTCCAGGACGGAATCCTCACACCCGACCGATGGCGCTCGCCCTCTACCGGTCGGGTGAGCAAAGCTATGGAACCGCTCGGTGGCAGGAGTTCCTCACTTTGTCGGCAAATCTCTTCCGGACCAACAACCGGTGGCTGCCGAAGACGCCAGTTCAGATGTTCTACGCGGCGGTCGAGGCGATGGCCCAGACCAGCGCGGCAGCCGATGTCCAGCAGGTGATGAGCCTGCTGGACTCGACACGGCCCGTCGCCGAAGCAACGCGGGCATCGCACCTTCAGAACCCGAAGATCACTCCGCTGATGGAGCCGCTGCTTCCGGCACTCAACCGCACGGTCCGCTATTGGGGCTCCTACACCCAGACCCTCTCCGTCGTACACGACGAGCAGTCCGCGTTGACCCCAGAGCGCATCGCCGACATAGCAACGGCCTTCGCCGCAAGCGACCACCCGGGACGCCAGCTGACCGAGGTCCGACTCGTCGATTCCCGGCGGGAACCTCGAGTGCAGCTCGCCGATTTTGTCGCCGGGATCGCCCGGCGGCTCGCCACTGACGAGCTCAAGGGTCGCGCAGACCCTGAGATCATCACATTGCTGGGTCCGCTCATTGATCGTGAATCGGTATGGGCCGAGCCCAGCAGTCTGGTCCCTGGCAAGGCATCTCGCTGACAGATTGCGCTCCGAGATCTGTCAGCAATGTGACGAACGCAATACAGTGCAACGGAAATAGCTGGGCCAACGTCCCGCTTATACATACCGTGACTATGAATACGATGGCTGCTGAGCTGCCGACCGTCTTCACCACCCAGTGGTGTGGCTATTGCGTCCGGCTCAAGTCACAACTCTCGCGCGCCGGAATCGACTTCCGTGAGATCGACATCGAAGATCATCCCGATGGCGCCGCGGTCGTCGCTCGAATCAATGACGGCCATCTCACCGTACCGACGGTCGTCCTCGGCGACGGATCTGTGCTGACCAACCCGTCGGCGGCACAAGTCGGCAGCCGGCTCGCCTAGCTGATCCAGGTCCGCCGATCCTGACAGTAGTTGACTTGCCGATGCCGCCCGGTCCGTGCACCCACAACACACTGACGAATGCGTCTGTCACATCCGCCGATGGGACCATGATCGCGTACGAACGCCACGGGAACGGTGCCCCGGTCATTGTCGGATCCTTGCGACTCACCTACCACTTCACCGACCCGTCAGCAGGTTTTCTTGTGGGCTTCGGGGCAATTCCCACCCAGTTGGTCCGCACTGCCTGCCGAGCCTTCGCCCAGGCGCTGGCTCAGATTGAGGAGCGTCATCTCAGCGAATAGGACTCTGGCTCAGTTGCGTCCTATCTGCCGCCGTTACCACGCGCAACCAGCGTCAGACTGGGCGCTCCTCCTCCTGGGAATTGAGCGTCGCCTGGATGACTCGGTGTGCCATCGCGACCATCCCTGGGTGTGTATTTAAGTAATAGGGCAGCGCCTCCAGGCCTTGGGTCAGGGCCCAACCGCGTGCGCGGGTCCAGGTTGCGTCGTCGGCGCCAACGGCTGTACGGAACATCGACCGGCCCTCGGCCGAGAACAGATGAAAGGCCGCCATTACGTCGCCGGCAGGATCACCGAGGGCCAGGCCGCCGAAGTCCAGGACGCCGCTCAGCCGCCCGTCGACGGTCATGAGGTTGCTGGCGATCAGATCCCGGTGCACCCAGACGCCCGGCCCTGGCCAGGCTGGAGCGTCGACTGCCGCCCGCCAGACTGAAGCTGCCAGCTGCTCGTCGACAAGATCGGGCTCGATGCGTCCCGCCGCCTGCAATGCGGAGGTCTCATCGAGCGCGGCGCGTGCGACGGCGTCATAGGCCGCTACCGGTCCGGCACGTTGACCAGGCTGAACTTGAGGACCGTCCTCGCTGTCGAATGCCTGCAACGCAACAACAAATTCAGCCAGCGTGTCGACGTCGCCTGCGCCGAGCCCGCCGCCGTGCGGCAACGGCGTGCCGCTCAGCCACGTGCACACCGATCCACGGGAATGGATAGGCGTCGGACGGCTCGCCGCTCGCAACCGGTAGCGGCACCGGAAGCGGCAGCCGCGGCGCAACCCGGGGCAGCCACTCGCGTTCGACGAGCAAACTCCGAACTGCCGCCGGCTTGCGAGGTAGCCGCACCGAAAGCTCCGTCCCAAGGCGGAACACCACATTGTCCGTGCCCTGAGCCGGAACCGGTCGGAGTTCCAGGTTGGCCAAGTCGGGCAGTTGAGTTCGGAGGAGCTGCCGAACAAGGTCCTCGTCGATCCGCACTTCGTCGTGGTGCAACCGCCCCGTCATGAACGCCAGCCTCTCGCACTCGGCGGGAGGTTGGCGTTCGATGCACACCACAGAAAGGTTGGATGTTGTGGTTGATGTGGAACAGATCTAAGTCGAGATTGGCCGCTCTACGAAGCCGGGGAGATGTTGTTGTTCAGGCGGAAGAAGTTGTCCGGGTCGTATTGCGCCTTGATCTCTTGGAGGCGCCGGAGGTTCGTCTTACCGAAGGCACTCTCGACGCCCACCGTGACTGCTTCATCGGCGACGCTGGTGAAGTTCAGGTACAGCGAGCCCGTTCCGTGCTCGTGGACTTCGCCCCACACGCCGCGCACCCACGAGATGACCTTGTCGTCGTCGCTGGCATCCTCCCAGTTGCCATCGATCGAAATCATCCAGTTTGCCGATCGCTCACTGTATGCGGTCTCTTCGGCTCCCACGCGATTGATGGCGCCGCCCATGAAGAAAGCGATCACGAAGGTCCGCTCGGACGGGCGGTTGCGGGCCATGTCCACAATGATGTCGAGGATCGGGTCGGTCAGCTCCTCGACGTACGTGGACTTCCAATAGCTGCGAAGCGTTCCGCGCTGGAAGAACTCGTCGAAAGCAGCCTGGACGCCGACGAAGGGTATGGGACCCGAAATGTCGGCGAGCGGAGTCCCGATGTCGCGGAGCGGCTGAATGATCTTCATGCCTTCCTCCGGATCACCGGAGAACACGGCGCCCGTGACGATGAACGGCGTGTTGTGGATCTCCGGCGGCGTGTGCTCGCTCGCCGGGAGCGTCGTGCATCCGATGAACGCCGAGATCTCGTCGGGCGCCGTCTTGGCCCAATCGCGGAACTGTCGATACACGTTCTCCGCGTCCTCCACAGGATGGAACACACCGGCGAACCCCACCATCGGACCAACGGGATGGCACTGAAAGGTAAACGAGGTGACCACGCCGAAATTGCCGCCACCGCCGCGGATGGCCCAGAACAGATCAGGGTTGGAATCCGCCGATGCCGTGCGTACCTGACCATCAGCACAAACCACCTGGGCGGACAAAAGGTTGTCGATCGACAACCCGTACTTGCGGCGAACCCATCCCTCTCCACCGCCGAGCGTGAGCCCCGCTACGCCGGTGTCGGAGACGATGCCGCACGGCGCGACGAGCCCGAAGGCTTGGGTTTCGTGGTCCATGTCGCCGACCAGTGCTCCACCCTGGACGCGCACCGTCCGCGCCTCCGGGTCGACATCAACGGCATTCATCCGGGCGAGGTCGAGGAGCAGGCCGCCATCGACACTCGAGAGTCCCGCGACCGAGTGACCGCCCCCGCGAACCGCGACGATAAGTCCGTTCTCGCGGGCAAAATTGACCGCGCCGATCACGTCGGCGGTGCCTGTGGGCCGGACGACCAGCGCCGGTTTGCCCGGATGCATCGCGTTGTACGCCGGGCGGACCGTCGCATATCCGGCATCGTGGGGCGTTAGCACGTCCCCCCGGACCGTCATGCGAAATTCCTCAAGGTTCTCGTCGCTGATCTTCGCCTCGGAGCCTTTGAGCGTCGCCACTGTCGCTGTCATCGTTGTCATGAGTGGCTCCTATGTTTGTGTTGTTTCGATGACGACTCCGGCAAGATCATCAATAGCTAACTGGTCGCTGGTTGGTCTGCTTGTTGTTGTCATGGTTCAAGCATTCGCCGGCATAGTTGTGGCGGCGTTGTCGAAGCGTTGGCGAAACCTTGGGGAAACCTTGTGGTGAGCTAGCCGAGGAGGCGCAAGTACGCGTCCTGCACGGCCTCGCTGGGGTCAACCCCCAGTTCATCGCGCAGCAGGATTCGGAGGCGCTGATACGCCGTGAGCGCCTCGGCCACATTGCCCCTCGCCGCAAGTGTGCGCATCAGCAGCACATGTGCTGACTCTCGGAACGGGGCCGCGTCGACAAGTTCGCGAGCGGCACGCTCCGCGCTCGGCAACTCGGCGCCCCCGAGTTCTAGGCAGACTTCCGCGTAGCACTCCAGGGCGCGGACTCGCACATCGGCAAGACGGCGCCGCCACGCCTCGGCCCACGGTGTCTCGGCCTCCGGCAAGAACGGCCGGCGCCCCACGTTCAAAGCGCTCGAAGCGGGAGCCCAGGCTCGTCGCCAGGCACCCACAGCGACGGCAGACTCGGCGGAGTGCAACATTGATACGGCGACCTCGACGTCGACATGAGCAGGCTCCGGGAGGGCCAAGGTCAGTTCCGTACGCCCACGAAGCACATCTGCGCCGACCACTGCCCTGGTCTTGGAGATCAGCGCACTTAGAGCACCGCCAGCATCGGCCGGCCGGGTATCGCCCCACAGAGCGTCCATCAAGGTCTCCCGTGAGACGGTTTGCAGCCGAGAAATTGCGAGGTAAGCGAACAGCAGCCGCCCTTGACGTCCGGGAAGCAGATTGTCTATCCGCCGGCCCCACAGCTCTACCGCGAACGGCCCGCACAGTTGTACCCGGGCCGATTCGTCCACTACTTCAGCATTGCGTACCTGGCCTAGTTGAATTAGATGTGGGGTGTACTGAGAGGAGTAATGATGCTCAGACAGGCCCGATGCGAATGCGGCTACCTCGCCCGCGGTCGGAGCGATAACGAGGTCATCGTTCTCATCCTGGCCCATGTGAAGACCGATCACCCTGACCTCGCCGACACCGAGACAGCCGACGACATCCGCAGCATGATCGAACTCGTTCCGGACTGAACTCGGCTGGCACTCGTGTTGGGACGTGCGGTCTCGCTACGTCCGAGACACGCTGAAGCTGAACATCATCCCGCTTTGCATGTGCTCGGCGATGTGGCAGTGCGCCATCCACAGGCCGGGGTTGCTGACGTCGAACAGGATGTCCACGGTCTGGCCTGTCCGGATGAGCACCGTGTCCTTCCACACCAAGTTCGGCTCGACTCTCCCGTCGCGGGCCAGGACCAGGAACCGCCCCGCACCGTGGAGGTGGAACGGGTGATGCATGGGATGGTCGGACTCCATTTCGTTGATCAGCCGGATCTTGACCCGTTGTCCGACGCTGAACCGCCAGTTGATTGCCGTGCTGTCGACTCCAGCGGTGCGATCGAGGAACCTCCAGTGCATGGTCGCGTTGGTGCTCGACCGATTGACCTCGACCATGTCGTCTTCCCACTCGATCCCGTCGGCGGTGCTATGCCTAGCGTGATCGCCATGGTCGCCGTGATGGTCAGCCATTGGCTGGCCGGCAGGCTCGACGGCGAGTAGCTTCATGCCGCACTTGGGGCAGCGGCCCGGCCGGTCGCTGGTCACCTCGGGGTGCATGGGGCAGGCATACGTCACAGGCCCGGCACCTTCCGGCATGGCGGCCGGGTCGTCCATCTGAGCGACCATGGCCAGCGTCTTATCGGGCGGCGCGGCTAGCCAACCGTCCAACTGGTGCCGCTCCGCCTCGAGCTCCGGGGCAGTCCGCAACTCGGAGAACTTGACAGCACGCGACCGTCTCGTTGGCTCATCCTGCACATTGAAGCGAGCGAGCCGATAGGTCCGATCCGGAGTGACGTGCTGCAGCGCGAGCTCGCCCGGTTGCTCCATGAGGACATCGACCACTGCCCGCTCGGAAGGGGCCAGTAGGACTTGGTCGATGAGCTCCTCGTGCTCGACGCGGCCGCCGTCGCCCCCGACCAGTTTCATCAGAGCACCAGGCAGCCGGACGTTGAACACGCGAGTGCTGGCGGTGTTGGTCAACCACAGCCGAAGCACCTCCCCCACCCCCGTTATCAGGTGCAAGTCCGGATCGCCGCTCACCAGAAAGACGTCGCCGAAACGGCCCATCGCGGCGTAGCTGGTTTCGGTACGGCTGAACGGCGCAACTTTGTCGTCTTCCAGCAGCAGGTCGTCCAGCGTAAGGACGAGGTCCCGGTCAACCGGCGGCCAGTAGTCCGGTTCAGCGGGAACCACCACGATGTTGCCGTACAGGCCCAGCTCCTGGCTGTAGTCCTCGCGGATGTGTGGGTGGTACCAGTACAAGCCGGGGTCTGGGAACTGGATGCGATAGCTGAAGCTACCGCCGATCGGGATGGGCGCCTGGGTCTCGTGTGGGACTCCGTCGTACTTGTTCTCCAGCCGCAGTCCGTGCCAGTGCACAGTCGTCTCAAGGTCACCGTCATTGGTGACGTTGACGACAATCTCCGAGCCCTGCTGGACCTTCAGAGTGGGACCAGGAATTGAGCCGTTGTAGCCCAGCATCCGTACGGTGGTGTCGCCCAAGCGCTTGGCCACTGGGCCGACCCTTAGGTCCAGCGTCTCGCCGCCTGCCAGTTCCCTCAGCTGCGGCCTTTCCGCCTCCGGCAGCCCGGACGGGTCGGTCGGGAATCGATCGTGCTGATCATGATCGACCTGCTGTGACATCGATACCTCCTTGTCGGCTCTTGGTTTCATCTCCTAGCTCGGCAACCTGGTCAGCATCGATCTGCTCCCTCCGTCGGCCCAACAAGTGCTGGATGATCAAGGCGCCGGCCACCGCGGCGGCGGCAATCAAGATTGGGCGCAAGGTGAGGGCCCACGGCCAGTCCGGGCCGGAGAGCTGCGGACTCGTGCCGGGATACTGCAGTGTCTTGGCCACCCAACGCGCTGTGGCGACATCCCGGGTACGCGCGATGTCGCGCAGCGCGGCGTCGAAGCCGAAACCAGGCTGATCGTGGAGATAGATCGGGGCCAATCGCTCAGGCACGGAAAGCCCGTCGGCGTAGGCGTCGCGGGCTGCGTCAGCACCAGGCACCACGAGCCGGTCCAACCGTGGCGCTGCCGTGTTCAGAGCTGCGCGTGGAACAAAGGTCAGACCATGCCGGGACCGGATCGGCCGCCCGTCGGCGGTCACCGCAACCGGGCGGGCCAGGTAAGAGAACTCGGTGTAGGGCCGAAATGCCGACGCCAGCTCGATCTCCCCGACCCCGTCAGTGAGCAGCACACCCATGGTCGGACGGTCCCACCGATAGGCGGCGCTGAGCAACCCGACCACGTCAGCAGGTGCCAGCCGATATCTCGGGATCGGTGCTGGCCCGCCAGGGGAATAGTCCGGCCAGTCGACCGCCCGCGCCGCCTGCCAGGCCGCAGGCTCGCCGAGCATCCGCTCGACAACCCGAAGGGCGCCATCTACCCCCGACAAGACCCCAGCCGAGGTGATCACATCACCGTCATCGACGTAGCGGACTCCGTCCTGCCAGTGCACCGCCGGGTAGTACCGGCGATGTCCGATCAGACCAAGCCAGTGTGAGGTCGCGGGTCGGCCGTCGAGCAGGCCCGCCTGGGCCAGCACCTCGGCGCCGACACAGACGCTGAGCAACAGCGGATCGCCGTCGGCTCGTTGCTGTTGCAGCCACTCGACGATTGGGCCGGCGGTCGGCTCGCCCGCCTCAGGTATCTGTGGCATCACAATCACGTCCGGAGTGCCAGGCAGGCGCTCCTCCAACTGCTGGAACGTGAGGTCCGGAATCAGGTCCAAACCACCAGTGAGCGTGACCGGCTGGGGCTGCTCTGCGACCGTGTAGACATTGAAGCCGCCGGAATCGGCCAAAACCTGGTACGGAGCCAGCACATCAGCGACGTTCGCCCCCTCCGATCCCAGCACCACCACCGCCGTCGGCTTACCGCGGTCGTACGTGGCCGCGGCGATGTCGACCGGTACTGGTGGCGCGCTTGCGTCGCGTGGGGTATAGATCTCACCTGTCGCCCCAGCAATCCCCACAGCGGCTACGGCGACCGGGACCAACAACCCGACCAACGCCGTCACAGCCACCCGACCGACCGTGCGCCATCGCATCAGACCCCACCTCCTCGCTTGGAACTGAGCCCATAGTTGAGCGAAAGCCTGGTCAGCTACCAGGCCAGTTGCCGTTCACTTGCTATTCACCCGTACAGAGGCACATCCGCTACCGCGTCCGTCGCTGAGCCGGTCGCGCGGAGTAGGTTCGTTCGATGGCATTCGCGCTATTCAGTGCCAGGATTCGTATCCCGCTGCCAGTGGCGATTACCGGCCGAAATTTGCTTGGACCCCACTTTCGCGCCCCGCCGACTCGTTCTCCAGCTTCGGGCAGCCGGTCGTCGCACCAGCTAGCGGCACGGTTGTCGGCGCGTATGACACAGCACGCGACCATCGCAGCCGCACATCATGGCCTGGCCTGGTCTATCTAGTGATAGAAGGCGCATGATTGCGGCCGGCTTGCCATTTCGCTTCAGCGACACCGACGTCGAGAGCGGGCTGCCGAGAAACGGCGAAGCCTTCGTGTCTGCCGCCGTGAGCGCGAGGTAACCGGCTATTCGCTCCCGCCGTCGCCCGGCGGGATGTTGGCGTTCAGCCGGAAGACGTTCGTCGGGTCGTAGCGGTCCTTCAGGCCGACGAGCCGCGACCATCCGTCCTGGTATGCCGCCCGGACGCCAGCCAATCCCTCATCCGCGAGGAAAGTCGGGTACGCCCGGCCGTTTCCGTGGACCCGCAGCCGCTCCCAGCCCTGCTGCAACCAAGCGATGTGCTGCGCGGCGTCGGGATCCTGCGGCGGCCACATGGCGATCAGCTCGGAGCTCGAAGCCGACCTCACGTTGCCCGAGGGCAGTGGCGTCTGGAGCGACTCGGCTGGCGGCGCCACCGATCATCCAGCCCGTCAGGAAGGAGAGCGGGGTGGGAAGCGACTCAGCCAGCGAGACGAAATCCTCGATCGCCAGATCGGACAGCTGCGAGAGGCGTACGGAGCGCCAGAGGGCGCCGTTGCCGGGTGCAGCGGATCCGTCGAGCAGGGTCTGTATGGCGCGGTAGGGCACCGGCCTCACCAGTTCACCGAGTGGCTTTCCCAGATGCAGCAGCGGCGCGAGCACCTGCATCCCTTCGGCGATATTTCCGGCCCACGTCACCAGCAGACCGAACGCCGGCCTGCCGTACGCCTCCGACGGCAGGAAGGGCAGCGGCGGTGCCTGCTGCGCGACGATCATGATGCCCAGGTCGTCGGGTGCCACCGGTGCCAAGTCGCGAAGGAACCGCAGTACGTGTGGCGCCTGTTCCAGCGGCCAGTAGACCGGGCCGCCGAGCACCAGCGGTCCGACCGGATGCAGGTCAAAAGTCAACCCAGTGGCGATGCCGAAGTTGCCACCGCCACCACGCAGACCCCAAAGCAGCTCCGGTTCGTTATTGGCGTCGACATGCAACTGCTGCCCCTCGGCTGTGATCAGATCCACGGCGCGGAGGTTGTCGACGGCGAGCCCATAGCGACGCTGCAGATGCCCGAACCCGCCAAGCAGCGTGACTCCACCGACGCTGACCCGGCTCACCGTACTGCCGGTTGTCGCCAGCCCGAACCGCTGAGTCGCAAGATCAAACTCGCCCCAGGTCGCCCCACCGGCCGCTCGAGCACGCCGCCCATCCCGATCGACCGACACGCCCTTCAGGAGCGACAAGTCGATCATGAGGCCCGCATCGCACACCGCGTGGCCGGCGACACCGTGACCGGTGCCGCGCACGGAGATGGGCAGCTCTCGTTCCCGCGCAAACCGCAGTGCTGTCACGACGTCGCCAGGATCCGCGCAGCGCGCGACCAGCGCTGGTCGCCGATCGATCGCCCCGTTCCATATCCGACGCGTTTCCGCGTAGGCCTCATCATCCGGTCGGATCAGCGCACCACGGAAACGGCTCCGCAGGTCGCCCGACTTCGCCGCTGTAATCCCCGATTCCAGCTGGACACTCAAGATTTGCCTCCCTGCCCCGCACGATTGCGTCGAATCCGGCCCCAGGGTTTGAAGACCGCCAGCAGGAAAGCGACGGTCAGCGCAGTCGGTGACACGATCGGCGGATAGAGCATGTTGCTGAAGTTCCAGTCAAGATCGACACCGGCGGCGAGCTGACTGCCAAGATCGGCGGCTTTCGCCACCTCGCCGCGTAAGGAGGTGACGATAAGTGTGCTGAGGATGATGTTGAGTCCAAGCTTGATCGCCACCCACCAGTACCGCACTAGGCCGTACTTGCTGCCCAGCCCGAGGATCACCCCGGTGATCAGGCTGAGCATCGCCGCACTGAACATCGGCCACACCGTGACAAGACGGAGTGACTGCAGGGTGTGAGCGCGCACTTCGGCCGATTCAGTGAAGATCGCGGTGAAGACGAGCACCGCCATCGCGACATCCAGTCCGAACCATGTTCCAGCGGCCATGATGTGCAGCAGCAGCACCGTCTTGCGGGCACGACCTCCCAGCCGCCAGGCGGCCACCCGCTCTGCTGGACGAGCGAGCGTCGAGGTCACGGCGTACCCGCTGTGCTTGCAACGGAACTGCGCGGCGTGCCAGCCAAGCGGGGCGGCTGGTCGGGTAGCCGAGTCGTGAGCGCCGCAGCAACAGCTGCGGCTACGGCGCCGAGCGACAGGAATGTGCGCAGCATGTGAAATGCCGCCCACCGGGCGCGGAGCTGCTGCCAGTCGGAGGGCAGCGTCGCCTCGGTCCAGTTCGCGATCAAGTTATCGATCGGAACCTCGACGACCAGCGTGATTGCCATCACCGCGATCATCAGCAGCAGTCCGGCCAGTGCCAGCCAGGCGGCCACAGTGGATCGGCTCCAGAACAACAGCACCACAACGACCGCACCGACGAGCACAGCAGAGATCATCAGCACCGCCATCACCGTGGCCAGATTGTTGATCATGTGCTGGCCGTCGGCCAGGAATGTTGCGGCGTCGTAGGAGGTCATGGTCCGGGCCAGGGACAGCCAGGTGCCCCACATCACGCCAGCCACCAGGACGTACAGCATGATGCTGACGAACTGGATCAGCTTCAACAACGATTCGCGCATCATGACAGTCCCGCCAGTGCCAGAACGATGATCGCCACACCGAGCGGAACATCGAAGAACATGCATGCCTCGGCGAGCGACCGAGGTACCACCGCGTTGCGACGGTAGTGAATGACATCCCAGATGGCGTGCGCCGCGAGGGCCAGCGATGCGAGCACTGCGCCGGCCACCGGCCCCAACGCGAGTGCCGCTACCGCAACTCCCCCGTACGCGACCAACGCCACTGATTGGGCGGCGAGAGCGGTGCGCGACACCCGCAGCACGAGACCGAGGACTACGAGGACGAACGAAGCGCCACCGAGCACGAACCAGGGATCGATACCGATCAGCGCACCGGCAACCACCAAGGCGCCTCCGACCGGGATCGCTGCCCAGGCAACCCAGCGCACGCCGAGCGCCGCAGCGGCCAGATAGCAACCAAGAGCGACAAGCAGCGCAACAACAACGGCGTCGCGATCCGGGCTGACGACCGCCACGAAGGCCGCGCCGAGCAGCCCAACCGCTGCCGGCCAGCGGCGCCAGCGCGTCGACTTCGCTTGAGTCGAAGCTAGCGAGGTTGTCGACTGTGATGTGGACATGACCCCATGATCGGCAGGGATTGTGTCCAGCAACCAGGCCAATTGCCGCCCACTTGCTAGCCACTCCGCGGCTCAACCAACCCAACTACAAGCTGGGTGGCCCTTGGTGGATGCGCCGCAGTACCGGAGCGAGCCGCTGGACGTCGTCGGTTGTCTGCAGCTGCCGTTCGTCCCACCATGTGGCGCCCGCGTCGGCCAGTGGCCCGATCAGGTCCCGGGCCTTGCTGCGGTCAGCCGGGCTGGCGCCCCCGAGAACAACTTCGAACCGGTCATCGGGCCCGCCCGGGCGAAGTTGATGCACGTAGCCAACCAGATCGCGCAGCTCGTCGACTGATGGAGCGTGTCCGTGCCTGGCGGTCAGAAAAAGGGGAACCACGCCGTCCCAGCGGACGGCTCGACGGATCGGCCGGCGGTGCGGCCAGAAGCCACCGATCCACACCGGTGGATGGGGCCGTTGTACCGAGGCGGGTAGCAGGGTGACGTCCCGGACCTGATAGTGCCGTCCGCTGTGGTTCACCGGCTCACCCGACCAGTAGCGCCGCAGCAGATCCAGGCCCTCGTCCAGTCGCTCGGCCAGAATCACTGGGTCGGTTGTGTCGCCGAAGCTCGCGAACTCGTCTTCGATCGGTCCGCCCAGGCCAGCGCTGAAGATCACCCTCCCGCCGCTGAGAGCGTCCAATGTGGCCACCTGGCGGGCCAACTGCTCCGGCCGCCGCCGGGCTACCGGAGTGACCAGCGTGCCCAGCCGAATACGGGAGGTGGCCAATGCGGCCGCCGTCAGAAGCATCCACGGATCGCCGAACGGCTGCCCGCGGCGCTGCCGTTTGTCGTGCACCACGTGATCCCAGACAAACAGCGCGTCCCAACCGGCCTCCTCGGCCGTTGCAGCCACCGTGGCGACGGTCCGGGCATCGGCGAAATCCCCGAAGTTCGGGATGTTGATCGAGAAGCGCATCCCCACATGGTGCGTCACTATGCCTCCTCAAGCCAGGATGGCGGCATGCGAAAGTGGTCACGAACTGCAGGTCTTGATCGATTCAGTCGTGTCGGATTCGACCACTTTCTGCGAGAGGCGGCGGAGGCAACTCGCCTCCAGCCGGGCCAGACAGCGCGTTCAGTTGACGGGTGCGCCGAACCACTTGGGCATCTGGCTGAGCAGATCCGTCTGATCTTCACCGACCCAGGCGACGTGGCCGTCCGGCCGCAGCAGCGCCGCGGGCACGTCCAGTTCCTCGCTGACGTCGACGATGTGGTCGACCCGGTCTGCCCAGCCCGCCACCGAGAGCTGGCCGGTCTGGTCGAGCAGCACCCCGCGGCCGCCATGCATCAGCTCGTAGAGACGCCCCCGCTTCAGTCCCACGTCCCGCAGCCGACGGCCGAGCAGTTCATGGCCGTCGCCGAAGTCGTAACGGACCCCGATCGCGGTGACCTTCTCGATCAGGTACCGGTTCACCTCCTCGAAGTCCATCAGCTGCGAAACCAGCCGACGCACTGCCTGGGGACCCGGCTCGAGGGACAACAGTTCAGCCTGTGCGCGGGTGTTGTCCAGTACGTCGGCGGCCACCGGGTGCCGTTCGGTGTGGTAGCTGTCCAGCAGCCCCTCCGGTGCCCAGCCGTTGACCTCGGCGGCCAGTTTCCAGCCCAGGTTGAACGCGTCCTGGATGCCGAGGTTGAGCCCCTGCCCGCCGAGTGGCGGGTGGATGTGCGCCGCGTCGCCGGCCAGCAGCACCCGGCCGGTCCGGTAGCGCTCGGCCAGCCGGGTGGCGTCGCCGAAGCGGGAGATCCATCGCGGTGAGTGCAAGCCGAAGTCGGTGCCAGCGAGCGCCTGCACCTGCTGCCTGAGCTCGTCCAGAGTCGGCGGGACTGTGCGGTCCTCGGCCACTCCGTCGGCGGGCGCGACAATGCGGTACACCCCGTCCCCGAGGGGCACGGCGCCGAACCCCAGCTGGGTCTTGCGGACTTCGGCCACCACGGCGGCCAGCGTCTCCGGCGCCGCGGTCACTTCCACTTCGGCCAGCAGCCACTCGGCCCTGGCGGGCTCGCCGGGGAAGCCGACGCCGAGCAGCTTGCGCACCGTGCTGCGGCCGCCGTCGCAGCCGACGAGGTAGCGCGAGCGCAGCTGCGTGCCGTCGGCCAGCTCGACGGTCACCCCGTCCTCGTCCTGGCTCAGCCCGACCAGTTCACAGCCACGCCGGATCTCGACGTCGAGCTCGGTGGCGTGCTCGGTCAGCAGACGCTCGGTGGTGGTCTGCGGGATGCCGAGGACGTACGGATGTGCAGTGTCCAGCCGGTCCGGCGAGGGCTTGGGGATGCCGGCGAAGAAACCACCGACCGGGTACTGCTGGCCGAGCGCGAGGAACCGCTCCAGCAGACCGCGCTGGTCCATCACCTCGACGCTGCGCGCGTGCAGGCCGAGCGCGCGGACAATCCTGGTCGGCTCCGTCTCCTTCTCCAGCACGAGCGCGTGCACGCCGTGCAGCCGCAACTCGCTAGCCAGCATTACGCCGGTCGGTCCGCCGCCGGCAACGATCACGTCAATCATGAAAACCCCCATTCAGTGCTGCTATCGATGTCGCGCTCCCAGAGCCAGTCGGTGATCGCCCCAACGCCGCGGTCACGGTAACGGCGGTAGGTGCTGAACGGTAGATCCAACAGCTCGGCCGCCTTCTCCTGGGTCGGCGCCGGATGCAGGTAGGTGCGGTCCAGCACCCGGTATTGGGTTTCGGCCCTCGGGTCAGACTTGAGGACCTGGGCGGATTCGAAGATCAGCGATCGCAGGATCTCGTTGGGCCGTTGGTCCGGATGCTCACGTAGCGCGTTCTGGATCATGCTGGCAGCGAGCAGGGGGTTGCGTAGCAGCTGCTGGGGCCGGTGTAGCGAGCGCAGTGCGTTCTTCACCGAGGCAGCAAACTCCTCCTGCGAGAGTGCCGCAACTGGCTCGCTCGGCTGAACGCTGACCTGCTCACCCAGTTCCCGAGCTGCCGTACGCTCCAGCCACTCCGCCACCCCGATCCGGCGCCAGTCGTGAGCAAAGGCTACGTAGCGTGTGTCGCCAACTTGATAGTCGGCCTCGGGCACGTGGAAGAAGTCCCAGTGGTTGAGGAACGGTTGCCAGTAGCCGAGGTCGGTATAGGGCGCATCGAATTCCCACGCCGTACGCGGTCGCAACAGCATGTCCGCGATGTGCCAGGCGCCAAGGATCGTTCCCGAGAGACGCGGATGGCGCTCATCGGGATCGCGGTCAACG
Organism: uncultured Actinomycetota bacterium; assembly: GCA_963840505.1. GTDB lineage: Bacteria > Actinomycetota > Actinomycetes > Propionibacteriales > Propionibacteriaceae > Microlunatus. Next base: position 45,292 of record CAWIZB010000016.1, on the reverse strand, counting down.
TGGAATCGCCAGGCCAAGACCTGCTCCCCCGGCCGAGGAGGGTGGTGCCGCTGGGCGTACCGCCATAACGCCGCCGCACCGGGATCGACCTCGATGTCTTCGGGCCGGGCGAGATGGAGCGCCAGGCGGGCGGCGTAGCCGCAGACCTCGCCCTCGGGAGTGCGGAATAACCGGAAGGCTTCGGGTTGCACGCGTAGCCAGTGAGCGGCCAGGTCTGCCTGCTGATCACCTTGCGTGGCACGGGTCATAGCAATGATCACGTCTGCTTGCTTGGGTGTCACATGTTGTCGAAGGCCCTCCCCGGCCGCCGCATCCCAGTCCCAGTACGAGCCCAGCAACGGATGATCACGAACGAGGAAAAGCAGGTCGGCCGCGGCGTGTTGTAGACCATCGGGATTTCCGGCCTGCGCGCGAATGTTGTCGATCATGTAGCCGCGCAGCCGACTGTGAATATCGGCGTACGCCTCGGGGTCCCGCCACCGCAAGTCGGCCTCGAGGATGTCGCGTGCCACATCGTGCGGGCGGACGCCGGCCGGGGTGTCCTCCATGAAGGTGAGGTCACGCAGCCAGTCCCATAGCTCCGCCACCTCATGATCATCAGAGGCAGGCAGCACCGCCCGAAGGACCGGTTCCGTGGTGGCCGGGGCGTGCGCGGATACCTGTAATGCGGCATGGTGGCGGGGACTCGGAGCTTGATCGACCAGCCGTTGCAGGAGCGCCGACACCAGATCAGGGAGATCGGCAAGAGCTCCCGGAACCTCGGTGCCCTTGCCTGATCGGCGAATGACGTCGATCAGTAGCGATACCGCTAGCGGGTGTCCGTGCGTCAACGCCATCACCTGCTCAAGCGCAATGTCCGGTATTCGCTCCACGTCGAGCAAAGCTCGTACGGCTTCGGTCGACAGGTTGCGCAGCGAGATCACCCGTAGCAGATTTCGCCACCCGGGATCGGACAGCCATGCAGCAGCGGGTGGCCTGCGACTGGCGATGAGTACCACCGTCTTGGCCGGCAGTGCAGGCAGGAACTCATCCCGTAGCCAGTCCTCTGCCGGCCCCAGACGATCCGCAGCATCGATGATGATCACGTCGGCAAGCGAGTTGTTGGCGGCCGCCCGGATCCCGGCCGGACTCGATGCCATTCCGCCGCCATCAGCGCGAGCCACGACGAAACCGGCTTTGCGAGCGGCCCGGCCGCAGGCCTCTAGGAGGCTCGACTTTCCGATACCACCAGGTCCGTGCACCCACAACACGCTGAACAGATCGGCGTCGCCGGCCCGGGTTCGGGTTGCCGCGAGACGGGCCGCGAAGAGCTCGAGTTCGGCATCGCGACCGACGAAGCGGCGGGCACGTTCATACTCCAGACGCTGGCCCAGATGCTGCGGTGAACGCGATTGCACTGGTGAAATCTCCTCAACGTTCGGGAGCGTGATCACTGGGCTCTCCCTTTCTCTCTAGAGCTTTCGCATATCTCCGAAGCTGAACAGTTATGTTCGAGTTAATACGATAACTCGAACATGCATGTTCAACAAGAGATCGGACTCTGCAGATCAGAGCTAGGCTCGCGCACCATGACTAACGACGACATCGCCCGTGCGATCCTCGACGCCGGTATCTACGTCGTGCTCGCGACCGCGGACGCAGATGGGGTGCCGTGGGCCTCGCCGGTGTGGTTCGCGAAGGAGGACTACCGGGAGCTGTACTGGGTCTCCTACCCCGGTGCGCGTCACTCACAGAACATCGCCGTGCGGCCGCAAATCGCCATGGTCGTGTTTGACTCGACGGTTCCGCCGGGCACCGGCCAGGCGGTGTATATGACCGCCACCGCGGAGCAGCTGATCGACGCAGCCGCGATCGAGCACGGGATCGGCGTCTTCTCGCGCGAGTCCGTGCGCCAAGAGGGCGAGGAGTGGAGGCCCGACCGGGTCACCGGGGAGGCGCGGCTCCGGCTGTACCGGGCGAACGTGCTCGAGTACTCAATCCTCGACCCGGACGTCCCGTTCGACGTTCGCGTCGACGTCAGGCCGTGACCGCACAGATCCCCAGCACGATTCGAGGTCGAGACACCGCTCGGGCAGGCTCCATCGTTAGGTGGCGTATTCGTCGGGAGCCGCATGGCGGGGCCGGCAACCTGGCACGCCAGCTCAGCGAGTTCGTGACGGAGTGAGTGCAGCTGGCGCCGTGCCGCTGATGGCCTGGACGACGAACTCGATGAACGTGCGCGCGGCGGGTGAGGCGCTCCGGGCTCGACGCCAGACGAGGGCGACCGGCAGGCGTACGGCGGGACGCAGACTGCGCACCTCGATGGCTGGACCGTCCCAGGCGGTGACGGATCGGGGCAGGATCGCGCACGCGAAGCCGCGAGCAGCGAGCGACCGCAGGAGGAACGGGTCCCCGCTCTCCAGAGCGAGGTGAAGAGTTTGCCCAGCCCGGGCGAACATTTCATCGAGGACGTAGGTGATTGTGGAGCCGTGACGTGGCGCCACAAGCGCCTGGCGGCTGAGATCGGACACGCTGACGTCCGGTGCGACCGGGGCACGGTCGGGTGCGAAGGCGGCCACCGCCTCCTCCTCGCTCAAGTGCTCCACGGCGAACTGATCGGAGACCTCGCCGGCCAGAAGACAGAAAGCTGCGTCGAGCTCGTCGGCCGCAAGTCGGCGGAACATGTCGGCGGCGATGCCCTCGGTCAGGCTGACTGGGCATGCTCGTATATGTGGAGACCAATTCGCAGACAGCGATCCGCCTACTCGCTCCAACTGACAGCAACAACGCCGATCTCGTCGCCGACTCGTCGCGACCTGGTCGGCTTGATCAACAGCGTTTACCAGCACGCCGAAAACGGGCTGTGGCGTGAGGGCACAACACGGACGACCATCGCCGAGCTCGCCCGATTCATTGCGGCGGGCGACATCGTGGTCGCTCGGCGACACGGCGAGTTGGCCGGCAGCGTCCGCGTCCACGACCTCACCCCGGGCGTGACCGAGTTCGGCATGCTGGTGGCCGCTCCGGAGTACCGCGGTACCGGCGTCGGCCGGGCCCTTGTCGATTTCGCCGAGCAGCGTGCCCTCGAGCGTGGCATGCGGGCGATGCAACTTGAGCTGCTCGTTCCTCGGACGTGGCGGCATCCAAGCAAGGAGTTCCTCTCCGCCTGGTACGGCCGTCGCGGCTACCGCGTCATCCAGACCCGCAACGTCGATGACGCCTACCCCCATCTGGCGCCGTTGCTCGCGACGTCGTGCGACCTGCTGGTCTACGAGAAGCCGTTGCGGGCAGCAGGACTGACCAGCGCCTGGCGCGAAGATGGCCATCACTCGGCCTAGTGGGTAGTCACCGATATGGGAGATAGTCGAGCTCAGACAACCACGAGGAAACCAACGAGGATCTCTCGTCAGGGCGTTCACACCGCTCGTGAGACGCAACCGTGCTGAAGAACGACAGTTGGAAGGGGCCTGACCGTGCAGCCGAGCGAAATCAACGACGTCCTGAGCCGTCCGATCAGCCAGGAGCTCCTGGCCCGCGACCTGACCCGCCTGGCCTACGTCGCCAAGGACGGCACGCCGCGGTCCATCCCGATCGGGTTCACATGGAATGGATCGACGATCGTCATGTGCACCGCCAAGAACGCCGCGAAGGTCTCGGCCCTGCGACACAACCCAGCGGTCGCCCTGACCATCGACACCGAAGAGCACCCGCCGCGCATCCTGCTCATCCGCGGACAGGCCGAGCTGGACGTCGTCGAGGGCATCCCGGACGAGTACCTCCAGATCAACGGCAGCTACACGATGACGCCCGAGCAACGGGTCGAGTGGGAGGCCGAGGTGCGTTCGCTCTACGACGGCATGGTACGGATCATCGTCGTACCGACATGGGCGAAGCTGATCGACTTCGAGACGACCCTCCCGAGTGCGGTAGAGGAGCTGGTCCGGCAGCGGGACGAACGTCAGCGCGCCTGAGCGCCACCGTCAGATACCGCTACTCGTCGCCATCTGAATGCTTCTGAGCCCAGATCAGGCAGCCCCGTTTGGTGACGCCGAGTGGGCAGCGGCGCCGAGCAGCTTCCTCTGCCGCGGCGGCGGCGCTGAGTCCGCGACCACGCAGAAACAGTCGCACCGCAGCGGCGTCGGGAAGCCGTACGACAGCCTTGTCCCAACGCAGCACCTCGGTGATCGAAAACTGCTCGCCGACGATGTCCACCGCGGTCTCAGCGTCGAAGCTGAAGGGCTCGCCGTTCGCTGCGAAGCGCTCCGGACGCTGGCGAAGTCGGGAGTCAATGCCCTCGGCGGGACCTCCCTCATCTCAAAACTGTCTTCGTCGATCTCAGACGTTTGGTGCCCGTGTGCTTGTGGGTGGGATGTTTTGGTTCAAGTGAAAGACGTTGTCCGGGTCGATGGCGTCCTTGAGCGCCGTGAGCCTGGCCAACTTCTCGGGCGGATACGCACGTCGTATGCCGGCCACCCCGTCATCACCGAGCACGTTGACGTAGACCCCGCTCGCGAAGCGCTCGAGGCGGTTTGCGCTCTCCCGCGCGTCGGCGATGCGCCTCTCGTCCTCGGCGGGATCCGTCCAGCGGGCAGCGCCGACGTACTCGAACGCCGTGCCGCGCTGGCTGAACGCGGTCGCCTCGTCGGGCACGTCTGCGATCGCCCCTCCGTGCGCCTGCAGGCTGCCCCCCACCGACGAGTGGTGCGCCAGCAGTGCATCGATCGCTGCGTCGGGGAGCTCGCGGAAGTAGTGGCCCTTCCAGTACCGCCGCAGCTCATGGCCCTTGAGGGTGTCCTCGCGACGCTGGAGGTCGAGGTAGGACAGCTCCACCACTCGCCGATCAACCGGGCGACCGAGCGACTCGAGTGCTCGAGCGTGCTCACGGCCGTCCTCCGGATCGCCGACCCAGACGAATCCGAGTGTGGCCACGCCCTCGAGAACGGTCGCGGCGTACGTCGCCCTGCGGGGCGCGATCGCGTTTAGGTCCCGCCAGCGGGCGACCACCGGCGCAGCCGTCGCCGCGGGAAAGTCGAACTCGACGCTCAGTGCCTGAGTGCCGGTGTGGTGGAGCCGGAACTCAAACTCGGTCACCACGCCGAAGTTCCCGCCACCGCCTCGTAACCCCCAGAACAGCTCGGCGTTCTCCTCTGCTGATGCGCGCACGATGTCGCCGGTCGCCGTGACCAGCTCGAACGACACCACGTTGTCGCAAGACAGGCCATGCTGACGGGCGAGCCAACCCATCCCGCCGCCCAGGGTCAAGCCACCGACACCGGTATGTGAGACGTTGCCGGCGGTCGTGGCCAGCCCGTGCGGCTGGGTGGCCGCGTCGAGGGCCCCCAGCAGGGCACCGCCCTGTACCCAGGCCCGCCGCCGCTCAGGATCGACACGCACTCCGCCCATCGGCCTCAGGTCGACCATCAGCCCGCCCTCGGGCACCGCGTGCCCGACGACGCTGTGGCCGCCACACCGCACGCCGATCTCCAGTCCTTCTCGTCGGGCCAGCGAAACAGCGGCCACAACGTCCCTGGTCTCCCTGCAGCGCGCGATCATCGCAGGACGGCGGTCCACCATGGCGTTCCACACCTGGCGTGCCTCGTCGTACCCCGCCTCGCCTGGACGCAGGATCCCGCTGCCCGGCATCGTCGTCATTTGTCCCATGTTGGCAGTTGCCTCGCTCCCTGTGCTCGCTGGACTCCTGGGGAAACTGACCGATAGCTCCGGATGAATTCATCGGGGCCACACGCCAATGGCCGGGGCGGGTCTAGGACTCCCAGCGCTCTAGTGAGGTCACCGGTCCGTCGGTCAGAACTGCCGGATCGCGGCGATGTCGAATTCCAGCGTCACCGTCTCGCTGACAAAGACCCCGCCGCCCTCCACCACAGCGTTCCAGCTGACGCCCCAGTCTTTGCGGTTGATGGTCGCCTTGCCCTCGAAGCCGATCCGGAGGCTGCCCGACGCGTCGTTCTCGGCACCTGTCAGCTCGAAGTCCACGGTGACCGGCTGGGCCACGCCGCGGATGGTCAGGTCACCGCTGACCTTGAAGCAGGTCTCGTTGACCTGCTCGACCCCCGTCGAGGTGAAGGTGATGGTCGGGTGGTTCGCGGTGTCGAGGAAGTGGCTGCGCAGGTGCTCGTCGCGCAGGCCGTTGCGGGTCTGGATGCTCCTCGCCTTGATCGTGAGCTGGGCGCTGGACTTCGACGGCTCGTCGCCGTCCAGGTGCGTGCTGCCCTCGAACTCGTCGAAATATCCGCGCACCTTGGTGACCATCGCCTGCCGGGCGACGAAGCCGATCCGCGTATGGGCGGTGTCGAGGACGTAGGCGCCGGTCAGTTCACCGAGCTTGGTTGTGGCTGTCATGCTTGGTCGCTCCTGGAGGGGAGAGAGGTAGTTGATCTTTCAGTTCCGAGCCGATCACGATTCCCCATAGGCCCGGGCGCTGCGTGGGGCGCTGAGCCCGCCAGCGGAGTGGTGTCGATGTATCTGATCTCGTAGACGCGCTCGGTGAACTTCCAGCCGTCCGGGGTGCGCTGGTAACGGTCGTGGTACACGGAGTAGTGCAGCTGCGACCTGCCGTCACGGAAGCGCCCGAACTCTGCGACGTAGGCACGGCCGACCGCGGTGTCGCCCGCAACCTCGATCGTGCCCGGGTGCGTGGTTTGCACGAAGTAGTCCCAGTGACCCTGCAGCCGCTCGATCCCGGCGCGAATCTCCTCCCGGCTGACGAACTCGACGCTGACGTAGGGGATCCGCCACGCGCCGTCTTGGGTGAACAGCGATGCGAAGCGGTCGTAGTCGCGCATCATCGCCGCGTCGGTGAACTCGCCGCGCAGCGCCTCGATCTCGAAGCGGTCAGCGATAGCCTCAAGATCGCTCATCAGTCTCTTCCCTGGTGGACCATCTCGAGCGCTGAGCGGTCAACGTCCTCGACGTGATCGGCGGTGTGTTCATTGCGAGATGTCCTTCCGGTCCTGGGCCTGACTTCTCGATAGGTCGCGCCAAGACCAGACTGGGATGGGAATCTGACCAGCGGCCAGGCCACTTGCCGCCCAATTGCTGTCCAGCTGGACTCGGCGTTGAACCCTATCGGCGCCAAACAATCGAAAAGTGTGGGCGAATTGCCTCCCTGAATCGATTCAGAGTTGCAACTTGCCCACACTTCGACTTGGTCAGTTTGTGATCTCGCTCAGCTGACACGGTCGGATGCCGGCAGGTAACCCAGGGCCGCGAGCATCGTGGCCGTAATGACCTGCGAGGCCTCCGCCCGCTCGAGGCGGCCTGCGTCGATTTCGTTCGCGGCGGCGTGCAAGACGGCATGAAAAGTCGCCAGCAGCCAGTCAGCGGACAGGTCGGAACGAAATGCACCGGACTGCTGACCGGCACTGAGCAGGTTGCGAACTCGCGCCTCGAGTCCGCCCGCGTGTGCCTGTCTCACTGTCGTGGCAGGGAGAGCCTTGTCGGCAGCGATGATCAAGTTGCCAGATCGCAACGTCACCTGCCAGGTCGCATCGACCAGACGCTGGAACGCCTCGCCCGGATCGCCGGAAAGGTCGACTTCGTCCAGGGCCGCATTCGCAGCCTCCAGCACACGATGGACCACTGCCTCGATGAGGGCCTGACGCGACGAGAAATGCCCATAGATCGTTACGCGCCCTAGCCCGGCTGCAGCGGCGATATCGCTCATGCTGGCGTCGGGATCACGCGCGAGACAGGACTCCGCGGCGTCCAAGATCATCGCGATGTTGCGGCGGGCATCCGCCCGCAGACGCGTAGGTGCATCGGTTGACGCGGGCGTGGCGCTCACGGTGACTCCATTGCGGTCGGACGTTTCTCGAACGCCACTGTACGAGTTATGGGCCGGTTGATTCAAGGACCTCGGCGTTCGAGCATGCCCGGCAGCCGATGACCATTGATTGGGCGCGAGATGGCCTGGACCGTGGCATTCAGATAGCTGAACGTAGAAGAATGTCAGCGCACCGAGCAGCTCCACAGGCGGCATCAGACCGCTACGGGCAGGCGGTGGTCCTCGGTGGCGGGATGGCGGGCATGCTGGCTGCCCGCGTGCTGGCCGACACCTTCGAGCAGGTGACGATCATCGAACGTCACGACTACCACCTCGCTGACACCCCAGCATCGCAGCGGCAAGATGATCAATACGTCACCCCGCCAGCGTTAGCTCAGGTCCTCGCGGACCCAGCCCGAGCTCAGCTGGAAGGACTCTTTCCGGGCCTCTGCGCCGACCTCGTCGAGGATGCCGTAGCGATCGGCCGGCCAGAGCATCACCTGGCCCGGCGCCTCAACTCCCTCGACGGGGTCGTGTTGATGGACGGTTGCGACGCTGTAGGACTGGCAAGTGACAGAGAGCGATGTGCCGGCGGGCAGGTGCTGCCGCGAAGCCGCAGCGCCGCGGCACGGACCATCCCGGCTGACCTCCTCGTGGACGCCATGGGCGCCGGATCCCGGCTGTCACTATGGCTGACCGAGCTCTGGGGAACCCGGATCCCGATCGAACGGTACGAGGTACGGCCTCCCGCAGATGTGCGCGACGCCGGCGAAACGGGAGCGGCCATATCGCACACCACAACCCTGTGTCTGCGCCGACGCTTCGACCTCGCCGAGCGTTTGCCCACCGGACTCATCGCGCTCGGCAGCAGCCTCTGCTGCCTGGATCCGCGGTCAGAGAGAGGAGTGGAGGTCGCAGCTCTCCACGCCAGGCTGCTGCATCAGCTTCTCGCAGAGCATGACGCGGAGGGCCCCGCTGGCCGGTCTCGTCTGGTGCCGAGACGGTACTTTGATGCGGTGATGCGGGTCCCTTCCTGGCTGAGCCCCGACACCGTTATGACCCCCGCGCGGGACGGTGTATACCCGTGGCCATGAACTCTGACCAAGACGCCAGCCCAGACCGCCCCGACACCGAGGCCCCCGACACCGACACCGAGGCCCCAGACACCGACACCTCATACACCGACAGCGAGCTCGACACCGAACCGCTGCAACGCTCCCAGGACGCTATCGACCAGGCCCGGGAGGCGGCACGGGAAGCGCTCAAGGACAACCCGCCGGACGCCGAGCCGCCTGAGTCTGAGTCTTAGAAGTCGCCGTCGCGGACGTACGGCTGGCTCCAGAGGATCACCTGGAGCAGCACAGCCTTGACCCAGGCCTGGTACATGGCCTCAACCTCATCCGGGGTGGCCCCACCGTCGGCGAGAAATGGCTTGAGGGTGGTCGTGATCGGGATGAGCAGTGCGAGGACGTAGCGCAGGGGGATATGGTCGGCAGCTTGGACGGCGTCAGTGCGGTTCTTGCCCCTGCGGGTGTGGCGTACGCCGATCTCCTGCTGGTAGTCAAGCCAGGCTTGGTCGAACTCGGCCCGCGCGGTGTCGAGAATCCAGCGCCCGAACCGACGCCGCACGGCAGCCAGATACGCCTGGTCGGGTTGGCCGTCATGGCCCGTGAATGCAGCCAGCAGGTGCGGGTTGGCACCGACGAAGCCGTACCAGACGTCGAGGATCGCCTCGACCTGCGGAGCCAGCAGGTCACCGGAGCGGCGTAGCGCGGCCCGGTCGTCCTCGCCCAGCAGCAGGGTCGCCTGCAGCAGCTGCAGCTCGTCGAGGCTGACCGCAGAGCGGGGCACGGCGTCGGTTCCGTACGTGTAGCCGGGGATGTCGGTTTCGATCATGGGGTCCTCCTTGGATTGGCTGCGGTTGGGGCTCGGAAGGTCTCCCAGTTGTGGGCGGCCTGGTCGGCGGGCGCGGCGGAGTGGTCTGGACAGTCCAAGCGCAGCTCGCCGTCACCAAAGGGGGCATCGACGAAGGCGCAGTGATGTGGGCGCGCAGGATTGTCGTGCTGAAAGGGCCGGAAGAAGCGGCAAGACACACACATCCGGGCTACCGGGATACGGCCCTTCTCTTGAAGCGTACGGATCATCGCGACCAGGGCGCGCAGGAAAGTGGCCTGCTCGGCGATCGAAAGCTCCCCGACCGCTTCCAGCAGAAAGTCGGGCCAAGAAGCGGCGGCGGCCGCCTCGCGGATGCCAGTCGGGGTAAGCACGACGACCACGCCGCGGCCGTCGCCCGCGGTCGGTTTCTTGGCGACCAGGCCTTTGCGGTGCAGGGCGGCGACGCTGTCCGATGTTGTGGCGGCAGTGACGCCGAGCTGTTCTGCCAGAGCGCCCAGGCGCAGGCCGTCCGGATTGGCCCGTAACAGCGCCAGCACCTGGCCTTGGGTCGGGGTCAGGCCGCGGCCGCCTGCCTCGGCCCAGGCCTGCTGCTTGAGGGCAATCCCGATCTTGGCCAGTCCAGTCGTCACTCGCCTGTCGAGCGGCTCGTCGGGCGGCAGGGCATCGGCGGCCGGCATGGACTTAACTCTATAGGACTCCTAACGACCTGGCGAGACGCTTCGACGTTTTCCGTCTCTGGACGGCTAGCGAGGGCTGATGGGGCATTCGACGCCTGTTTGCCGTCTTGAGGCAGCAAACGTTGCATCGTGTGACCTCCGGCGGGGCCCTCCTCACCGCAAGCGCGGATCGCTGATGTCAGCGACCGGGTCGGCACTAGCACCCGTCGCGTCGGGCGGTGGTGGGGTGCTGCGCCAGGTCCCGAGCACCGAACCGATGATCACCAGGGGGAAGCCGATTGCCAAGCCGATGGTGATCGGTTCATCCAGGACGATCGCTCCGAGGAGGATGGCCACGGCCGGGTTGACGTAGGTGATCAAGGTCATTCGGGCTGGTCCGGCCTCGGCCACGAGTGCGAACATGACCATGAACGCTACGGCCGTGCAGACCACGGCAAGCACCACCACTGATCCAACGGCCGGCGCGGTCCAGCGGTCCGGCCAGACGAGCGGGGTGAACGGCGCATATGCCGCCGCCGAGATCAGCAACGAGGCCGTGACCACCCCCAGCGATGGCAGATGTGCCAACTTACGGCTGATGATGATCGGACCAATCGCGTAGCCGATCACCACCAGCAGCAGCTGACCGATCGAGAGGAAGTCACTGACCTCCACGTCGACGCCGACCAGGAATGCGACACCGACCAGCCCGAGCACCAGGCCGGAGATCCGCCGGGCGCCTAGGCGATCGTGTCCCATCACGGTCAGGATGACTGCCGCCACGATCGGCACGACGGCGATGATCAAGCCGGTGGTCGAGCTGTTGAGGCGAGTCTCGGCGTGACCGAGCAGCCACCACGGTCCAATGATCTCGACCGCGGTGTAGATCAGCAGGATCTTCCAGTACGGCAGCAACGGCTTGAGCGCCCCCGCCCGTAAGGCCAGCGGAAGCAGCAGCAGAGCACCGAGAGCTGTCCGGCCGAACGCGACAATCAGCGGATCAAGATCAGCTACGGCGATCCGGATGAAGAGGTACGGGATGCCCCAGCACACACTGAGGGTGGCGAAGAGCAGCCACCCGCGACGCGTCACAGCCAACCACCCTACGTCGGCCTCCGCCGGCTACTTCGTCCCACTTCGCGGTAGTGTGCCCGCACCTCGCGGTAGTTCAAACTAACGCGATGTGCAGGTAACTAGCGCGCAGTGGTGTACGAACTGGGGCGACGCAGTACTGGCTGGGGAAACACGCGGCTCGGTACAGCGGTGGCACCCGCCGTGATGGCAGCGTCGAGTATGCGAGTGCCGCGATCCTGCGGTTTGGGCTGCTGCAATCGGCAATAGAGCTGGAGATGCTGGGCGACCATGCGTTCGGTGCTGAAGCAGCTGACCGCCCTCTCCCGGCACCGGTTGCGGTCCAGCTCCCCCGCCCGGTGCAACGCCTCGGCAAGCGCGGACAACTCGGTGCGTACAAAACCGGTCTCGCCGTCGGCGATGATTTCAGGCGCCGCTCCGCAGCCCGTCGCGATCACAGGTGTGCCGCAAGCCAGCGCTTCGATCATCACCAGGCCAAATGGCTCCGGCCATTGAATGGGATTGAGCAGCGCGAAAGCGCCGCCCAATAGCTGGTACTTCTCCTCAGGGTTCGGTTCACCCACGTACTCGATGTCTCCACCCAGCAGCGGGCGAACGAAATCGTCGAAATATTGACGTTCCAGCGGTTCACGCATCTTGGCCCCGATCCGAAGTGGGACCCCAGCCTCGCGAGCGACGAGGATGGCCTCACGGATCCCTTTGGCGGGCGTCATCCGGCCAAGGGTGCAGGCATAGCCACCTGCGCCGTCGCCAACGGGAATGCAATCGATGTCAATGCCGTGGTGAATGACGGTGGCGATATTGACATTGCGGGCTGTGGAGGCCTGGTGACGAGAGATCGCGACAATGGCCACTCCCTGACGGCTCATCTCCGCGTAGATCGGATTGAGGTCGGCATTGAAGGGACCGTGATTGGTCGTGACGACCGGAGCCTCCCGGGAAGGCAGGACACACAGCGGCCCGGCCACCGTGTGGTCGTGTACGACATCGACCCCCTTCAGCGCTGCATAGGCACTCAACGTGTAAGGAATCTCCACGACCGTGTGGCCCATCCGCTCAGGTTCGCTGGTAGGCAGGCCAGCGACCTGTGGGACCGGGCAGCTGCTGCCAGCCGGGGTGGCTAGCAGCACCTGATGTCCCGCTGCGATGAGGCCGCGAGCAAGCACGTCAATGACCATTTCAATCCCGCCATACCGCCGCGGCGGAACCGGCAACCAGGGTGGCGCAATCAACCCGATCAGCAACTCAGACCCTCCCCCGAGCCGACGCGGGGGGCGCGTCGGTTACCACCGGGGACATTACCCCCCAAGGAGCGGCCCGAATCCAGCCGGGCGGGCCTCCATGAATGGCTGGTCTTGCGCGTTGCCGGCCCGCCATCCGAACCGCGGAGCGATCGGGCTTGAGAACTGTCGTTAGGAATCCCGTGTAATGGTGGGTTGCGTGAGGGCTCCGCTGATCAATTGCCTCGAAGGCAACACCTTCATGGTCAGTGACCTGGTCGGCGACGCTAGCCCAGACCCCGATGAGGTGCTCGGGCTGTTCTACCGCGACATGCGCCACCTCTCCCGCTGGCAACTCGCCATCGACGGCGAGAGACTGGACACCTTGTCCAACGGCGCATCGGGCTATCCGTCAGCCACCTTCTTCCTCGCCGGCCCAGGCAGCACTGTGTACCAGAATCCCGCCGTGTCGGTGATCCGCGAACGCACCCTCGGCGCGGGCAGTGGAGAAGACCTACACGAGAAACTGACCGTGATCAACTCCGGCCGCGAGGAGATCGTCATCGAGCTGTCGATGACTTTCGATGCCGACTTCGCCGACCTGTTCGAGGTCAAGGACAGGCAGCTGACCAAGAGGGGCACGATCTCCCGGCGGGTCCGCAGTCAAGAAGTTGAGCTGAGCTATCAGCGGGAGGACTTCGAGCGTCGCACCATCGTCCACGCCGAAGGTGCGCGGCTGAGTCAGGGTGCGGCGGAATTCCTGTTGCGACTGGGTCCCGCGGAGTCCTGGTCCAGAACCCTGCAGGTTTCATTCGAGTCCGTCGCGCCACGCGTGGAGCCTGCCGCTGCGAGCGGCCGGCCGTCTTCCAAGATCAAGCGCACGCAAGGGATCGATCACCGCGACCAGATGGACGCTTGGCTGGAAGCCGCACCGGAACTACGAGCCAGCTGGGACGCCCTGCGGCACACGTACGACCGCAGCCTTCGCGATCTCGCCGCACTGCGCTTGCACGCCCAGGCACTTCCCGAGGGCGCAGCCATCCCGGCGGCCGGGCTGCCTTGGTTCATGGCGGTATTCGGACGCGACAGCTTGATCACCAGCTACCAGGCACTGCCGTTCGTTCCGCAGCTTGCCTCGGCCACGCTGCAGGTGCTGGCACGGCGGCAGGCGGGGGTCTGGGACGACTTTCGCGACGCGGAGCCAGGCAAGATCCTGCATGAGCTGCGCTTCGGTGAACTCACCTACTTTCGGGACTGGCCACAGTCGCCGTACTACGGATCCGCGGACTCCACACCGCTGTTCTTGATCTTGCTCGACGAGTACGAACGATGGTCGGGCGACATCGATCTGGTGGCCGAGTTGGAACCGCAGGCGCGAGCGGCACTGGACTGGCTGGAACATCACGGCGATCTGGATGGCGACGGCTACCTGGAGTATCAAAGCCGCAACCTCGACAGCGGCCTGGCAAACCAGTGCTGGAAAGACTCGTGGGACTCGATCGTGCATCCCGACGGGCAGTTGGCAAGCCTGCCGAGGGCCACGTGTGAGCTGCAGGGCTACGCCTACGACGCCCGGGTCCGAACCGCCCGACTGGCTCGGGAGGTGTGGCATGACGATGCCACGGCGGACCGTCTGGAACGCGACGCGGCCGAGCTCAAGGCCCGGTTCAATTCAGACTTCTGGGTCTCCGGCGACGACTTCTTCGCCCTCGCATTGGACGGCGACAAACGTCAGGTGGCGACCCTGAGCTCCAACATGGGCCACCTGCTCTGGAGCGGAATCGTGGACGACTCCAAGGTGGACGCTGTCGTTGATCACCTCATGGGCGATCTGCTGTTCAACGGCTGGGGAGTGCGCACGCTGGCGATGGGGCAACCGGCCTACAACCCGCTCGGCTACCACGACGGCACGGTTTGGCCGCACGACAACAGCCTGATCGCCGCTGGGCTCGCCCGTTACCAGCGTCGTGAGGAGGCCGGTCGGATCGCGCTCGCCATGCTGGAGGCAGCTGCCTACTTCGATCATCGGCTGCCGGAGGTTTTCGCTGGCTATCCCCGCTCGCTGACTGAGTTTCCGGTGGCATACCCGACGGCCTGCTCACCGCAGGCTTGGGCTGCCGGCACACCGCTGCTGCTGATTCGCGTACTGCTCGGACTCGAACCGCGCGGGCATGATCTGACCTGCACACCGTACGTGCCACGCGCCATCGGCAGCCTTGGTCTGACCGGCGTTCCCGGCCGCTGGGGTCGCGCCGACACCCCCACCACCCTGGTCACCCGAGCAGCCGATGCTTTTGATCGTGCTCGCCGCTTAGTCAGGAAGATGAGTAACCGAAGACGCCGTCGCCGAGTTGTCGATTGATCAGCTCGGCTAGCCGGGTCGGATCGGCGTCGGGATCGGTGATCATGTGTCTGTCGTCGATCCGGGCGTCGGCGAATTGCTGGTACAGATCGCGGGTGACTGACAGATCCGCGAAGCCGTGACCTACTCGACTGCGAACGCGCTCGAGGCAGATCTCGAGCGGAGGCAACAAGACAACGTAATGCAGGTTGGCCAAGCCGGTGGCGCGTATGAAGGTGGGCAAGAACCAAGGGCCAAGGACGCCGTCATAGACAACGGAGCAGATGCCGCACAGCCTGCCGGCAGCGGCTGCAGCCGCCTCGATGATCACGGCGTTCTGAGGGCGGGCCTGAGGCAGCCAGGGCAGCACGTAGCCCCGTTTGATCATGGCGAAGAACAAATCGCCAGTCACCAGCGCGCTCGGCTCCCACCTCTTTGCCAGTTCCTCCGACACTACGGACTTGCCGGCCCCCGCTGGTCCTGTCACTACGACTAGTTCGCCCACCGCAGCATTATCCCGGGCGGTGATTGCCCTTGCAGGAGAGCAAGGGGGGCGACCCCTTGAACCCCCGCAGAGAGCGCATTTGGTTCAGGCAGGAGGTGTCGCCGCTGCTGACCGCAGCTCAGCAATCACCCGCTCCGCGTGATCTTGACGTACCGCCCTGTCCTTGATCAGTCGTGCCACCACCTCTGGTAGCTCCTCCGGTGTTGCACCCGCCGCAAGCGCGACATTGCTTGCATGCAAGGACATGTGACCGCGCTGGATCCCCTCTGTCACTAGCGCTCGGCAGGCGGCTAGATTCTGCGCCAACCCGACGGCCACAATGATTTCGCCGAGTTCTTGAGCGGTTGACACCTCCAGGAGTTTGATCACTGCCTGCGCGGTCGGATGCACCTTGGTTGCCCCACCGACGAGCCCCACAGGCATCGGAAGTTCCAGCGCGCCGACAAGATTTCCGTCCTTGTCTCGCTCGAAATGCGACAGGGATGTGTAGCGCCCCATGCGATCGATGGCGTGCGAGTGAGCGCCCGCCTCAACGGCCCGCGTGTCATTGCCGGTCGCCAAGACCACGGCCGAAATGCCGTTCATGATGCCCTTGTTATGAGTTGCCGCTCGGTAAGGATCAGCAACGGCCAGCGCGGACGCATGCAGGATGTCGTCGACGACATCGCTGCCACCGAGGGCCTCGGCATCGAAGACCGCGCGAGCCCGGGCAAGTCGCAGATCGGCCTTGTTCGTGAGAATGCGAAGGAGTACGCGACCGCCGGTGATATCCGCCACGGTGTCCGCTATGGACTCGGCCATGGTGTTGACCGCGTTCGCCCCCATCGCATCTCGGACGTCGACGACAAGGTGGGCCACCACGTAGGCGCCACCCGGTATCTCCACCAGTCGTACGACGAGGTCTTGCACGCCACCGCCGAGTCTGATCAACATCGGATCCTGCTGGTTCGCCATCTCGATCAAGGACGAACGCGCCTCGAGGAGACGGAGCCGAGCCGCATGTGGATCGACGACATTGATCACCTGAATCTGCGCCTGCATGATCGGCCCGGTACTCGAGGTGAAGAAGCCGCCCTGGACACGCGCGATGCGCGCCGCGTTGCTGGCGGCCGCGACAACAGATGGCTCCTCGGTCGCCATCGGCACTAGAACGTCTCTCCCGTTGATGGTGAAGTTACAAGCAATGCCGATGGGAATCCCGAAGATCCCGACGGCATTCTCGATCATGTGATCGGCCTGCTGCAGGCTCAGCCCGTGCTCGGGTAGAAGTGTCTCGAGGATGTTCTCCTCGAGACCGGTCGCCTGGGCCAGCAGTTCATGTCGACCGCTCACGTTCAGGCCGCGAAGGCTGATCCTGCTCGAAACCACCATGGCTTGCTCCCAGATCCGGAGGTACCCAGGTCGTCAAACAGCGCTTGAACAAGCTGTTGGCCCAGGGGCTTAGCCGATCACTGTCGCTGACGAGTGATCACTAGATTCTTATCAGCAGCCTCCGGTTCTAGCGACTGCGGACCGCTCGGCCCGTCGTGGAAACAGACCGCTGCACCCCACTCCCGGTCTCATCCGCCACCATGTTGCGGATGATCTTGCGCACCTGGAGAGCTGCAGTGTCAGCGCTGACATTGATCTCCCTCCGGGGTCCGTCGACATCCAGGACGTCTTGCATGGTCTCCAGAATCCGCTGCACCCGCCGGTAGTAGTCCGTGAAGATCGGCAGCAATACCTTTCCCGCCTGCTCACCGAGAGCGAAATTTCGGCTTACCCGCCACGCGTGCCGAGTCCGCCCTGACGAGATCGGCGTAATGGCGTGTGTGAAGCGGAAAGTGTGGACCTTCGTGTCATTGGCTTCAGATTCCACATGGACGTCCCACCGGTCCACCCAGAGACCAGGCGTCACGAAGGCGCCCTGTTCATGCTGGACGTGTTCGGCATCGGCCGGCAGTCCGAGAAGTTCGGCTTGCCAGGCGGGAATGGGAGCAGGCTGGTATGTCCGAGAGAACGAAACCGTTGTCTCGGTGACCTCCACCTCAAGCGGCGGCGGCGAGCTGCTCAGCACAGGTGGCGCAATGTAAGGGTCGACAACCGCGACATGGGTGATGTCGGCGAAGTTCTCGTGCAGCAGCATCAGGTCGGCTTTTGTCTCCCATACCTCGCCGAGGGTCGACCAACCTGGGTCGTTGAGCCATGGGGTGGTGGGCGGTGGCCGCAGCGCAGCCAGCGAGGGCTCACCCAGCCAGGCCCACACGAAAACGCCGTCTTCATGCACCGGGAACGCGCGTACCCGAGCACCAACCGGGATCTCGCTCTGGGTCGGCACATGGACGCAGAAGCCGCGGGCGTCGTACACGAAGCCTGTGTAGCCGGACACGATGTGGTCTCCGTCGACGCGACCGAGACTGAGCGGGTACGGCCGGTGCGCGCACCGATCCTCCAGCGCGACAGCCGTTCCGTCCGTGGTGCGGAACAAGACGACTCCGGTGTCGAGAGCACGTCGACCCAGCGGTTCCCGGCCGACTTCCTCGGTGGTGGCCAGCATGTACCAACAGTTGCGAGGGTGAACCTGCGTGAGACGGCTGCGGGTTGTGGCTTCTGGGCTCATGGCTCCTCAGTTCACAGGTTGAGGGTCAGTCGGGGCGAGCGACACCGTGAAACACACACCATCATGTATTCGTTCGAGGCTTGCTCTTCCTCGTTGAGTACCGAATCGCGGTGATCAACATCGCCGTCGATGACTTCGGTCTCGCAGGTTCCGCAAACGCCCTCCAGACATGAGGCAAGCACGCTTACACCTGCTTCCCGGATCACGCTGAGTACGGACTTGTCGGGCGGCACCTGCAAGGTCAGGCCCGAGCGTTCCAAGACGAGCTCGAACGATGAGTCGGCCTCGGCAGCCGGCTCCTGTGGCTTCGCCGAGAACCGTTCGAGGTGAAGCATGCCCGGTGGCCAGTTCTCGCAGAACTTCTCGACCGCGCTGAGGAGACCCTCCGGGCCGCAGCAATAGACCAGCGTGTCTGGCTGCGGCGTCCCGAGGACAGATTCCAGATCGAGCATGCCCAGCTCGTCCTGCGGCACGATCGTCACCCGGTCGCCGTACGCGGCCAATTCGTCGAGGAAGGCCATTGACGCTCGTTGGCGGCCGCCATAGAGCAGGCGCCAGTCCGCGCCGGCCGCCTCGGCCTCCGCGATCATGGGCAATATCGGCGTTATTCCAATCCCGCCCACGATGAACAGGTAACGAGGGCTGGCGACCAGTGGAAAGTGGTTGCGCGGCCCTCGGACGCGGACTGTCGATCCCGTCGTCAGGGCGGTGTGCACCCGCTCTGAGCCACCGCGGCTGTCCGGGGCACGGAGGACGCCCAAGCGCCAAGCATCGGGTTTCGACGGGCTACTGCACAGCGAATATTGGCGGGTCAGGTCATCGCCCAGAATGAGGTCGATGTGGGCGCCCGGAGTCCACGGCGGCAGCTCGCCGCCACGCGGGTCGGCAAGAGTGAGCACCACTACGTCATCAGCGACGGCCCGCGCCTCCCGGACAACCAAGTCGGTCTCGTGCTCCCGGATGATGGTCTTCGTGGTCGTCGTCACTGTCACAATCGCGTCCGCCTGTCGCAGCAGCCAACATTTGTTCGGATACGAACGATAGCGGTCGGAAGGGCGGGCGACAAGATGTGCCCTTGAGCTTGTCGAACGGCATCGTTCGGATCCAAATTAGACTCGGGCCGTGCACGCCCTGATGATCCAGCATGACCACATCTGCACTCCAGGCTTCGTCGGCGAACGGTTTGTCGACCGCAGTTATGACCTGCGCATGCACCAAGTGGTGTCCGAGAGCCGCTTTCGATCACCCAATGTCGAGACCCAGTTTCCAGAGCCTACGGACTTCGACGTGATCATCTCCATGGGCGCACCGTGGTCTGTATATGATCATGACACCATCGGGTCATGGGTGCTGCCCGAGCTCGCTATGCTGCGTACCGCCCACCATGATCACGTACCGGTGTTCGGGATCTGTTTCGGCGGGCAGCTGCTGGCCGCAGCGCACGGAGGATCGGTTTCTCGGTCCGCAACACCAGAGATCGGCTGGGTAGCGATTGAGTCCGATGATGAATCCCTGGTCCCCGCGGGCGAGTGGTTCCAATGGCATTACGACAGCTGGGAGCTGCCAGCGGGGGCAACCGAGCTAGCGCGTAACGCGAGCTCGTCGCAGGCTTTCGTACTCGGCCAGAACCTCGCCGTGCAGTTCCATCCCGAGATGTCCTCCGCGATTCTCGCCAGCTGGATCGCGACCGGCGGGGCGGAAGAGATGGGCAAGCTTGGTATCGGCATCGACGAGTTGGTACGTCAGACGGCTGAGCGGGATGTATCCAATCGTGACAGGGCGCACAGACTGGTCGACCTGTTTCTTGATCATGTGGCGGTGCAGTCAGAGGTCGGTCGCCGGTGACCCACGATTCCGGGCACTCGTTTAAGCATGCTGCGGGGCACTTCGCTTCCGGCGTAACCGTTGTGACGACTCGAGCCTCCGAAGGTGCCTACGGGATGACGGCCTCCTCCTTCGCATCTTTGTCGTTGAACCCACTCTTGGTCACTGTGTCGATCAAGCGATCCAGCCCGTTGCTCGGGTACGTGCGTTCGGCGGAGGCTTTCGCCGTCAGTGTGCTGGCAAGTGATCAACAGCAAGTGGCTGAGTACTTCGCCATGCGAGGGCGTACGCCACAGCCGGACGGTTTTGCGACAGTGCCGACCACGACCAGGGAGACGGGCGCGCCGATCATTGATGGCTGCCTCAGCTGGTTCGACTGCACTGTCGAGGACCTCCTGCCCGGGGGCGACCATGAGATTCTCGTCGGCCGCGTGGCCGCCGCCGGTGGTCGAACTGGCGAGCCTCTGGTCTATTGGGCAGGTGGATATCGCGCGCTGACGGCTGAGGTGTCGCAGTCAGATCGGCTGGCAAACGCCTCCGACGGGCTGGCTGTGGCCTATCACCTTCTTGATGTTGGCCCCGAGGAGCTGCTCGACGCCCAGAGTTCGGTCGAGCCGGCCATGGCCGCCTTCGCCGCCGCCCGCACGCCAGCCGAGGAGTGGGACCGGCTCAAGGAGCTTGTTGATCAATCTGAACAGGTCATCGACCAGCCGGACGAGTTCAACCAGCTCGCGCTCGCCTTCCACAACGCAATTGCCGAGGCTTCCAGGAATCGCGTGCTGCAGGCCACCCTCGCCAGCCTCGGCCAGGTGCAGTCCATCCACTATCGGGACCGCGGCAGTCCGGAATCGGCCCGGGCCGCTGTCCAAGGACACCGGAAGCTGCTGGCAGTGCTGCGGAGCGGTGATGCCGAGGCAGCGCGTGATGAGATGCATAGGCATTTGCTCGCGGTACGCGATCAACTGCAGATCGGCTAAAGATCCCAGGGGCTATGCGACGCCGGCCGTCTTTAGATGGGAAACGCGGGTTCGATCAGGCCATTGGCCACATGTCTGCCGTCTTGAGATGGGAAACGTTGGGGTGAGTGCCGACCTGTCAGTCCTCGCGCCGACGACTATGACGACCACGAGACCGCTAGTTCGTCATTCGCACCAAAGCGGACCAGGTGCCGGCCAACGACGTCCTTGAGTGTCTCGAGCTGGGCTGGATCTTCAGCAGTACCGATCAGCTCAATGCCGGTCGGCACAGCTTTGAGGTCACATACCCCGAAGTCGAACTGGAGCCTCCCGCCGTCCTCAGTGAGCTCGGTCCTCACCTTGTTGCCGAAGTGGCTGACCAGTTGCTTGATGTACCGCTCCGGCCGCGGCGTAACAACGAAGGCAGTCGCCGAGAGCAGATGCGGAGCCGTCAATTGACCCCGACCCTTACCGGAAACTTCTTGATCCCATTGATGAAGTTGCTGCGCACCCTCGTCACCTCGCCGTTCAGCTCTATCGAGGCGAGTCGCGGAAGCAGCTCGGTGAACATGAGCCGGATCTCCATTCGGGCCAATGCGTTGCCCAGGCACATGTGCGGGCTGCCCTTGCCGAAGGTCAGATGGGCGATGTTGGTTCGGGTGGCATCGAACCGGTACGGGTCTTCAAACACAGACTCGTCCCGGTTGCCCGAGGCGAACCACATGACGACCTTGTCGTCGGCCTTGATCTGCTGGCCGCCAAGTTCAACATCCTGGGTCGCGGTGCGGCGGAAATGATAGACCGGCGACGCCCAGCGCAGGAACTCCTCAACCGCACCCGGAATCAGCTCTGGCTGCTCCTGCAGCAGCTTCAGTTGATCTTGGTTTTCGATCAACGCCAGCATCGACTGACTGATCGCGTGCCGGGTGGTCTCGTTGCCGGCTATCACCAGCAACAGGAAGTAGTTGTCGAAGTCGCTCGCCGACATCGGCTCGCCGTCCTCAGGGGTTCGGTTCGCCAGGATGCTGATCAAGTCGGTGCCGTCCCCACCCTTGCGCCGTTGGGCGAGCTCGCGACCGTACTCGAACACCTCGAGTGCGGCTGGTGAGCGGAACGGCAGATGCTTGTATTGATCGCTGTCGGGGTCGGTGATCAGGTGCTCGGTGTAATCGGGATCGGTGTTGGCGACCATCTGGTTGCCCCAATTGATCAGCATGCCGGTATCGCTGACGGGTACGTCGAGCAGGCGTACCAGGACGTTGATCGGAAAGTCAGCGCTGATCTTCTCAACAAAGTCGAATTCGGAGTTCTGCAAGGCATTGTCGACCGTCACCTTGGTCAAGCCGCGCAGGAACTCCTCGTACTTTCGGGTCAGCGGGCCCTGACTGAACTCGCGCTGGATCAGCTTGCGCAGAGCGCGGTGACGCAGCCCGTCAGTCTCGAGCATGGAGCGCCGCAGATCCATCAGGTCGTCGTCGACCTCCTCGAGGTTCACGTACTTCGTCGAGGTGAAGGTCTCTGGATCACGATCCACCGCATCAATGTCCTCGTACCTGGTCACGGCCCAGAAGCCCTTGCTGGGCGGCGCCTCAGGAGTCCAGTGCACGGGGTCCTCGGCGCGCAGGGTGTCGAACATCGCCCAACCCTCGTTGCGGGCAAAAGCATCCAGATCGGTCAAATCGACTTGATCAAGTGGTACGGCGCTGGGCTGCGACACGATCTCTCCTTATCAAAGGTGGTAGGCGTACTCGCGAAACTCCCAGTCGGTCACCCAGTGCTGGAAGCGTTCCAGCTCATTTCGCTTGTACGTCAGGAAGGTCTCGACGAACTGTTTGCCAAGGATTCCGGCCATGTCGGCGTCCGCCTCAAAGGCCTCGAGCGCCGAAGCAAGATCACCGGGGAGCTTGTCGGCTTTGCTCGGGTCGTATCCGTAACCCTCCAGCGGTGGCGGAGGCTCGAGTTTGTCGCGGATGCCGAGGTAGGCCGCCGCAAGGAGTCCGGCGATGGCGAGATAGGGGTTGGCGCTGGCATCACCCAGCCGGAGCTCCATCCGGGATGCCTTGCCGCGCTCCGGTGGAATCCGCACCATCGCGCTCCGGTTGTCGAACCCCCAGTCGATAAGCCACGGAGCGAGCGTGTCGGGACCGAAACGCTTGTAGGAGTTGATGGTCGGGTTGCTGATGGCGGCCAGAGCGGGCGCGTGGGCGAGCACGCCGGCGATCGCCGATTTGCCCGTCTTCGACAATCCGTCTTTGGCTTTCGGGTCGTCGAACAGCGGTTGACCGGCGTCGTCCCAGGTGGAGAAGTGAATGTGGAATCCGGATCCACCTTCATCGTTGAACGGCTTGGCCATGAATGTGGCCAGCTTGTCCTCCTGACGTGCCAGTTCCTTAATGGCGCCCTTGAAGCGGAAAGCACGGTCGGCCGCATCGAGTGCTTCGGAGTGCCACAGGTTGATCTCGAACTGTCCGCTGGAAAACTCATGGTTCGCGGCGACGACCTCGAGCCCGTAGGCCGAGAGGTGGCGGAGCGTGCGGAGCAGCACATTCTCCGGATCGCCCTTCAGGCCCGCGACGTAAACATTGCCGGTTGCCTCGCCGTAGCGCTGCCAGCCGGTCGGGTTCTTGTCGGTTCGCTCCAGGACGTAGAACTCGAGTTCGGGACCCACGGTCGGACGCATGCCCAATTCAGCGAACTGCTGAATCACCCGCTTCAACACCATGCGTGGGCTTTCCTCCGATGGCGAGCCATCCGGGTTGTAGACATCGGCAATGACGTGTGCGACGCCTGGTTCCCACGGCACCAGCTGAATCGTGCTGAGGTCGGGAAAGGCAAGGACATCAGGCAGCCCAGCATCAAGTCCGCCCTTGATCTCGACAACGTCCCCCATAGGCGTAGTGCCATACACCGACCGACAGAAGGCGACGCCGTCTTCGACCGTGCGGGCGAACCGGTTGACCAGGACGTCCCGGCCGCGTTCAGTGCCGATCAGATCCGAGTAGCCGACGCGGACAACGTCGATGTTCTGCGTCACGAGTTCAGCAGCCGCGTCCTCCAGACCACTGGTGTCGAAATGAGCCACCCGAACCTCCGCGCATTGTGTGAGATGGAGCCTGCTGCGGGCCTGTCGTTTGGGCCCGAACAATATCGCGTTTGAAGCAGTCATGACAAGTGAACCAGCTCAACGCCGATTGCGAAGTACTGGTGTCGCCGAGTACCGTACGGATCCAAACGATCTCGAGTCTTCCGGCCCCAGGAGCGCTGCATGACCGACCTCAAGGGTTTCTTCTACCCACGGACCGCGAGCGGCCGGTCATCGCTGATCCCATCACCTCCGTGGTACTACTCCGGTGACCTTCTCACCGTCGAGTACCGGACCGACCCCGCTCGCGTGGCCGAGCTGCTCCCGGCTCCGCTGTCCCTGGCGGAAGAGGACCCAGGGGCGGTTGCTTTGATCTGGGCGGACTGGCAGTCGTGCTCATCTTCGCGCGAAGAGCTGCTGGACCCCGTGCGCTCGCAATACAAGGAGGCCTTCGTCGTCGTACGGTGCAGCTTCGAGGGCCAGACATTCTCCCGTTGTGTCTACATCTGGGTCGACAAGGACTTCGCCATTGGTCGCGGCATTCACCAGGGCTACCCGAAGAAGCTCGGTTCGATGTGGCAGACCCGACCACACCCCTTCCCGCACGGTGCACCCCAGATCGCCGCCGGCGGAGTCTTTGGTGCAACCCTCGCGGCTGGCGACCGGCGCCTCGCCGAGGCGGTGCTAACGCTGCGCGGGCAGTCGGAGACAAATGGCTTCGTCAACTCGCACAAGATGGCCCACCACCGGATCTTTCCGGGCATCGCTTCCGGCGCCCCGGACGCCTATGCGGAACTGATCGAGTCGGGCTCCAGTGAGTTTCAAGCCGGGCCGGCGTGGGCGGGCGACGCCGAGCTGCGCCTGTTCGATTCACCCACCGAGGAGTTGTCGAATCTGAGCGTCGACGAAATCATTGGCGGCTACTACCGGCAAGTCGGTGTCGTCTGGAACGGGGGTCGGACATTAGCCACGCTCACTTAGCATGGCCGTCATGCCGGATCGCCACACTCTCGCTGCAACCGAGAAGGCGATGGGCGCACACGTCAGCGACCTGCCACTGAACTTTCAGGCCGCCGCCGCAGTGTCGAGTCTCTACCGAGCCGCGAATGCGGTCCGCGTACATCTGACGAATTCGGTGCTACGCGAGCACGGACTTACCTGGACTGGCTTCGTGGTGCTCTGGGTGGTGTGGATCTGGGACGGCGCGGAGACCCGCCATGCGGCAGAGAACGCAGCAATCTCCAAGGCCACACTCACCGGGGTCGTCAAAACCCTCGAATCGCGTGGACTGATAACCCGGCGGGTCAGCGACACCGACCGGCGATTGGTGAACCTCGAGCTAACGCCAGCAGGCCTGACTCTGATGAAGGAGCTGTATCCGGTCTTCAACGCCGCGGAGGCCGAAGTTGTTGCCGGATTGTCGCCCAGAAACCTGGCCCAGCTGACGAACAGCCTCCGATCGATCGTGACCGAGCTTGAGACGAAGCCCACCGCCGCAGCAACCGACGGAGACTCGAGCTGAGCGAATGCGCCCTGAGCCTGTCGAATGCGCCCTGAGCTTGTCGAAGGGCTCAGCGCACATATTCAGGCGCGGCCTGTCGGGCGCCGGCTCTGGCGGCTCCGACGAAACGACGGAAGATCTCAGCCTGCACGGGATCTGTGGCGGCGGTGTCTTCTGGATGCCACTGGACGCCCAGGTACCAGCCTGCGTGATCTTGCAACGTCACCGCCTCGATCACCCCGTCGCTTGAGTACGCTGCCGGTATCAAGCCAGCTCCCAGTCTGGCGATGCACTGATGGTGGTAGCAGGAGATGGCCGTCCTGCGCCCGACGACCTTGCCCAAGGGCGACGTCTCGTCCACCTCAAGATCATGAACCCGGTTCCGGTGGTTGCCGACCGTGTCGTCCATGTCCTGTACCAGGTCGCCTCCGAGCGCAACATTGACAATCTGAGTACCCCGGCAGATCGCCAGCAGCGGCAGGTGATCACTGAGTGCGACGCGCGCTACGGCAAGATCAAATGCATCTTGTTCCTCATCGACCCCGTACTGGGTCGGATGAGGCTGCTGGCCCGACCATTTGGCCGCGACATCTCCGCCGCCCGGCAGCAGCACACCGTCGGCAAACCAGATCCGCTCCCGAGCGGCCTCGACATCGATCGCGAGGTCCGGCGCGTACGGATGCACCACCACCGGCTCCCCACCGGCTGCAAACACCGCCTCGACGAGGGCTCGGGCGGTCACTTCGGCCTCGTAGCGAAGGGCCGTCGCACCAGGAGAGAACCGCGCCGGAATGAGGATCAGTGGGCGGCGGGCAGTCGAGGTCTTTTCAGGCATATCGGATCCAGGTTGTCTTGAGATAGGTGTACTCCTCCAGCGCATGCCGAGACTTGTCTCGCCCGAAGCCCGATAGCTTGACGCCGCCGAACGGGACGGCCATGTCCCCCTCCTCATAGCAGTTGACCCAGACGGTCCCAGCTCGCAAGGCACGTGATACTCGATGCGCAGTGCCCAAATCAGAGGTCCAGAGGCCGGCGGCCAGACCGTACGGAGTGTCCCCGGCGACTCGCACTGCATCCGCTTCGTCACGTACCACCTGCACGGCAAGCACCGGGCCGAAGATCTCCTCGCGGACGATGGGGTTGTCTGGAGCCGCACCGGTCACCACAGTCGGCTCGAGATAGGCGCCGCCTGTCTCAGCGAGCACCCGCTGCCCCCCGACCCGTAGTGAAGCCCCTTCAGCGAGGCCACGCTCGAGATGTCCGAGCACACGCTGCAGACTCTGTTCGTCGACCAGCGGGCCCATCTTGGTGTCCGGGAGCAATGGATCGGCCGGGAACCACTGGGCAGAGGTCTCAACGATCCGGTCCACAACCCTGTCGGCGACATCGGCATGAACCACCAACCGGGAGCCTGCGGTGCACATCTCGCCGGAGTTGAAGAAGATCGCCCAAGCGGCCGTGTCAGCAGCCAGGTCCAAATCGGGAGCGTCGGAAAAGATGATGTTCGGGGACTTCCCGCCGAGTTCGAGGTAGACCCGCTTCAGGTTGCTGTCTGCGGCATAGCGCATGAAGTGGCGACCCACATCGGTAGATCCGGTGAAGGTCAGCACGTCGACATCCGGGTGCTCTCCCAGATGTCGGCCGACCAGCGGACCGTCCCCGCTAAGCACATTGAAGACACCGTGAGGCAAACCTGCCGTCACGCCCAACTCGGCAACCCGCTGCATTGACAGTGGGGACTGCTCGGCGGTCTTCAGCACAACAGTGCAGCCGGCTGCAAGGGCGGGCGCGAGCTTCCATCCGCCGAGGGTCAGCGGAAAGTTCCACGGGACCACTGCTGCGACCACGCCTGCCGGCTCCCGGGTGACCAGAGCGAGCTCGCCCTCCTCGCTGGGCGTGATCTCGCCGGACTCCTTGTCAGCAAGCTGACCGTAGAAGCGCAGGCACCGGATCAGGGCACGCAGTTCAATCTCGTACGCGTGCCGAATCGGCTTGCCCATCTCGAGACTGATCAACAAGGCGATTTCCTTGCGATGCTCCTCGACCAGATCGGCGAAGTGCTGCAAGATTTCGCCACGGGCCCGAGGGTGCAGTCGAGGCCACGCACCATGATCAAAAGCCGTCCGGGCCGCCGCCACCGCGGCGTCCGCGTCAGCCGGCTGTGCCCAGGCGAGCTTCACCAGTGGCGAGCCGTCCCGCGCAGAGTTCACTGTCCGAGTCGAGCCGTCGATCGCTGCACGGCGTTCGCCGCCAATGAATAGGCCCTCAGGAATGCGGATGTCCGCGGCAAGTTGCCGCCAATCGGTGGCCGCTACCGGGTCGGAAACCATGCGCTCAACCAGTCTTTCCTAGGCTTGACCAATCGATCGAACTTAAATACGTTTGGGCCCTAACGATAGCTGGTCGCACCTGCGGAACGCCAAACCGCTGTCGACCCACGAACCACCTCCAGCGACAGACAGGGGTGCAGATGACCACGGCGACAGTCGAGGGCGTGGAGGTGGACACTCGGCACTGGATCGGTGGCGAACGGGTCAAGTCGGAGACGACCTTCACCGACATCTCCCCGATCGACGAGCAGCCCATTGCCGAGATCTCGGCAGGCTCCACGCTGGAGGTCGACGCTGCGGTCGAGGCTGCACAGCAGGCCTTCCCCGACTGGGCAGCGATGCCGCGGAGTGAGCGAGCCGAGCTCCTTCGCAAGGTGGCAGATGGAATCGACGCCCGCACCGAGGACTTGGCCAGGGTCGAGACTCGAGACAACGGTTCCCTGCTGCGGTCCCACCGGCGCAGCGTGATGCCTCGGGTGGGAATGAACTTCCGATTCTTTGCCGATTATGTCGAGAAGCTGGAGCACCCGGACGGTGAGATCCGCGGCCACCGGGAACGGATCAGCTATGACCCAGCCGGCGTTACGGCGATCATCACACCGTGGAATGCGCCGCTCATGCTTGCCACCTGGCGTATCGGACCTGCGCTCGCCGCCGGCAACACCGTCGTCGCGAAGCCACCCGAGTGGGCACCTTTGACCGCGTCCCTGCTGGCCGACATCACACATGAGGCTGGACTGCCGGCAGGCGTATTCAACGTCGTGCAGGGCACCGGCCCCCAGGCTGGCGCACCGCTAACGGCGCACCCCGGTATCCGTCGCCTGGCCTTCACCGGCTCCGTGCCGACGGCCGGCATGATCGCCAAGGCTGCGGCGCCCAACATCGTTCCGCTGTCCTTTGAGCTTGGCGGCAAGTCGCCGCTGGTGATCTTTGCCGACTGCGACTTCGACCTCGCGGTCCGCCTGGCAGTAGAGCAGTTCGACAATTCAGGTCAGGTGTGTCTCGGTGCGTTTCGGATTCTGGTCGAAGACTCCATCGCCGATCGCTTCCAGGACGCAGTGCTGGCTAAGGCAAGCACGATCGTGCAGGGTGACCCTCGCGACGAGGCAACCGAGATGTCCTGCCTGATCAGCCGGCAGCACTTCGAGAGGGTCGACGGCTTCGTACGGCGCGCCGTGGCCGCCGGGGCCCGCGCCATCCTGGGCGGCTCACTGAATGACGAGCTGGGACACCTCTTCTACCGGCCCACGATTCTCGTCGACGCTGAGCCAGGCAGCGAAATTCTGACGGAGGAAGTCTTCGGCCCCGTCTTGACAATTCAGACCTTCTCGCGCGAAGAGCAGGCCGTCGACCTGGCCAACAACACCCGGTTCGGGCTGGCTGCGACCCTGGTCACTGGCGATCCGGATCGTGCCGAAAGGGTCAGCGCACAGATCAACGCCGGAACCGTTTGGGTCAACTGCTTCTTCGTACGCGACCTCGGCGCACCCTTCGGCGGCAATGGCAAGTCCGGGATCGGCCGCGAAGGCGGGATCTACTCGTTCGATTTCTACTGCGACATCAAGAACACCGTGTTCTCGCCGACTGGCTGGACCACGAACGACTAGCACCTGAACGGCAACCATCGAGAGCGAAAGGAACACGAGCATGGGCGAGGTGGTGGGCGCGGGTCTGACCGCGCACGTTCCGACGATCGTGCTGCCGGAGGAGATCCGTCGGGAGTTGAACAACGGAGAAGACACCACGCTGGTCGCTGGCCTCCAGCAACTGCGCAAAGAGGTGTTCGAAACGCTCGACTACGACACCGTCGTCGTACTGGACTCCCATTGGGCGACGACGGTCGAGTTCGTGGTCACTGCGCAAGAGCGGCGGAAGGGCCTCTTCACGTCTGAGGAACTGCCGCGGGGGATGAGCCAGCGGCCCTATGACTTCCTCGGAGATCCGGAACTGGCCCAGTTGATCGCGTCCAAGGCCGACGACCACAGCACATGGATCACCGCAATCTCCGATGATCACCTACCGATCTTCTACGCCACCACCAATCTGTGGGAGTTCCTTGGGCAGGGCCTGCCGGATAAGAGGTGGATCTCCATCGGCGTGTGCCAGACCGCCGATACTGAGGACAACCTCCGGCTCGGCCGGGCGCTGGGCGACGCAATCGCAGAGAGTGACCGCAAGGTAGTGCTGCTGGCTTCCGGTGCGCTGAGCCACACTTTTTGGCCGTTGCGGCAACTGCGCAAGCACGAGGCCGCGCAGGTTGATCACATTTTCACACCCGAGGCGGCCGCCGCGGACGCCGAGCGGATGCAGTGGTTTGAGGCCGGCGATCACGCGCGGGTGTTGGACACGATGCCCGAGTTCTACAGGTTCCGGCCGGAGGCGCGGTTTGGGCATTACCTGATGATGATCGGCGCCATCGGCGAGGGTGACTGCACGGCCACCGGCCGCCGCTATGGAGAGTACGAGAACTCAATTGGCACCGGCCAGGTTCACTACTGGTTCGATCGGCCTGAGGGCGGCTTCCCCCGGCCACGGCGTACGCCCGAAGACCCCGAGGTCCGGCAACAGGCGGCCGGTCCAGATCTGCCTGCAGCTGGCTGAGCCAGCCCAGCTACCCAAGGAGTGCTGATGCCTCTCCGCGAAACGCGCCGGATCCTGCTGGACGGCAACATCGTCGATGTCGAGCGTCGCGGCGACGAGCTGGTCGCCGGCGATGGCCGATCTGTTGGCATCGCCGAGGCTGTTCATCTGGCGCCGGTGGCGCCGTCCAAGATCATCTGCGTGCATCTGAACTACTCCTCCAGGGTGGAGGAGATGATGGTGACCCTGCCGCCGGCACCGACCTACTTTCACAAGCCCGTGTCGGCGCTCAATGCGCACGAGTCAGCGGTGGTGAGACCACTCGGCTGTAAGTGGTTGAACTATGAAGGCGAGATCGCCATCGTGATCGGCCGTACCGCGCGCAACATCTCACCTGACGAGGCCGGCGACTACATCCGCGGCTATTCGATCGCCAACGACTACGGCCTGCACGACTTCCGCGATACCGATTCCGGGTCGATGCTTCGGGTGAAGGGCTCCGACACTTTGTGCCCGGTTGGCCCGGGACTCGTGGAGGGTTGGGACTTCCATGGAAAGCAGATCCGGACCCTGGTGAACGGGAGTGTCCGTCAGGACGGCAACACCAGCGAAATGAAGTGGGACATGCACTACCTGGTTGCCGACATCGCGCGCACGATCACGCTGCAGCCGGGTGACATCCTGCTGTCCGGAACGCCCGCGATCTCCCGCACCGTCTATCCCGGTGACGTGGTGGAAGTAGAGGTCGAGGGCCTTGGCACGCTGCGCAATCACATCGTCGAAGGGCCAACGCCCATCCGCACCGACGTGGGCGCCCAACCAACCGAATCCGAAGAGGTGCTGTCCACCGCCCAAGGCGGGGATTGGGAGTTTCGCGGAATTCGCAAGCCGGACCGTCTGTGAAGCATTGAAAGAAATGGAGCTCTCGTGACTCAGGAAACTCCGTCGAGCACACCACCGCCGGCCGATGAGTCTTCGCCAACGACCGACATCGCGCGACGCGACTCTCAGCAGCTCCGGCGGAGCACCGTCGGGGTGTTGGGCATCGCCTTCTTGGTCATCTCAGCAGCGGCTCCGCTGACTGCTATGGCAGGCGGCGCCCCCGTGGCCATGCTGCTCGGCAATGGCCCCGGCATTCCTCTCGCATATGTCGTGGTGAGTGTGATCTTGCTGATCTTCGCGGTCGGCTACACCGCGATGGCCCGGCATCACACCAGCACCGGAGCCTTCTACAGCTTCGTCTCCCGCGGTCTCAGGCAGCCCGCCGGCGGAGCCGCCGCCATGATCGCCCTGCTCGGCTACAACGCCATGCAGATCGGCCTGTACGGGCTGTTCGGAGCCGCCGCGTCGGGCTTTTTTGGTGATGTCCTCGGGATCAACGTCCCTTGGTGGGTGTTCGTGTTCGTTGCTATGGCGATCATCGCGGTTCTGGGCTACCGACAAGTTGATCTTTCGGTCAAGGTGTTGGCGATCTTGGTCAGTCTTGAGTTCTTGATCGTGCTCATCCTTGACGCGGCGATCTTGATCCAGGGTGGCCAGGGCGGTACCGCGCCTCTGACCGCCACGCCGTTTACCTGGGCCAGTTTCACAACCGGCTCCATTGCCATTGCCTTGCTCTTCAACTTCGCATCGTTCATCGGCTTTGAAGCCACCACGATTTACAGCGAGGAGGCAAAGGATCCCAAGCGCACTGTCCCGCGAGCAACCTACGTTGCCGTTCTGACCATCGGCATCTTCTATACGGTCACTACGTACCTCATGGTTGAGGGCCAAGGCGCGGCAGGACTGCAGGAATACCTGGCCGGTCTCCAGCCTGATCCGACCGCGTTCCTGTTCGCCCTCGGCGCGACCTATATCGGAGCCACGCTGACCACAGTGATGTCGCTGTTGTTCATCTCCAGCGTGTTCGCCGCTCTGTTGGCGTTCCACAACGCGGTAGCGCGGTACCTGTACGCTCTTGGCCGCGAAGGGCTTGTCCCGGAACGGCTCGGCCACACCCACGTCAAGCACCTCAGTCCGCACATGGGATCGCTTAGCCAGTCAGTTCTGGCCATCGTGGTGGTCCTGGTCTTCGTCATTACTGGTCAAGACCCAGTCCTGGCACTGTTCACCTGGCTCACCCAGCTCGGCACGCTCGCGATCATCGTGCTGATGGCACTGGCCTCTTTTGCGGTGGTGGCCTTCTTCGCGCGCCACCGGGATCTCGACTCCAATGTGCTCCGCACCACCGTGGCACCCATCGTTGGAGGGCTGGCCATGACTGCGGTCGCCATATACGCGGCCTCGCAGTTCGGGCTGCTGATCGGCAACCCGGAGAGCCCGCTGCGCTGGATCCTGCCGGCCCTGATCTTGGTAGCAGCGATCGCCGGAATCATCGCAGCGGTCAGCCTGAGAACTCGCTCACCGGAGCTGTACGCCCAGATGGGTCGCCACCGCGACATCGAGATGATGCCGGGCTAGCGCCTGTCAATAACCCACGCTGCGTGGAACGTTGACGCTGTGCATGGCGTGCATGCCATGCACAGCGTGAGAAAGCTAGGTACAGCTCGTGGCTGCGGCGTACGTCTTGCATCACAGCCGTCAAAACCGCCGCCCGGCACCGGCCAAAGGCATACGTCTTTCATCACAGCCGTCAAAACGGCCGCGAGCCGCAGTCTGCGGAAGCGCGATGAGTTTCACCCCGCCGGACGGTCCGATACCCCAGTGGACTTAACTCAAGCACTGGAGATCCGGTCGAAAGGGACATAGAGATGAGAAAGCTGATCGTTCAAACTTTCCTGAGCCTTGACGGTGTCATGCAGGCCCCGGGCGGACCCGGAGAGGACGACGACGGTGGCTTCACCGAGGGTGGCTGGTCGGTGACCTATTGGGATGATCAGATGGGCGAGGTCATGGGCGAAGCGACCAGCAAGCCGTTTGCCATGGTCCTCGGACGCAAGACCTACGACATCATGGCCGCGTATTGGCCGACCGCTCCAGAGGAGACCGGTGCCAAGGTATTCAACGACGCCACCAAATACGTTGCGTCGCGGAGTCCTCGCACCCTGGAGTGGAGCAACTCAGTCTTGATCGAGGGAGACGCCGGAGAAGGCCTCGCGGCGCTCAAGAAGGAAGACGGGCCAGAGCTGCAGGTTCATGGCAGCGCGAACCTGATCCAGACACTGTTGCGCAACAACCTGGTCGATGAGTACCGCCTCTGGGTCTTTCCCGTTGTGATCGGGTCGGGCAAACGCCTGTTTGCGGATGGCACCATCCCCTCCGGATTGAAGCTCGTCGACAGCACGGTCTCCTCCACCGGAGTCGTAATCGGCAGGTACGAGCCGGCCGGCGAGATCCCCATAGGTTCCTTCGAGTAGGAGTGACCGGGCCGCCGAATGGCTGCGCCGACCGGATCTCAGCCAAGAGCCGCCTCGGGGAATCGAACCCCGAACCTAAGCATTACAAGTCGCGAGCGGGGCGTTCGCCGTCTTCGGCCGTCAGGGTGAGCTAGGAGCGCCCGCAACGCGTGGACTCGAGCTAGATTCGAGCGACTCGTGGGCGAGCTCGGGAGGATTCGGAAATGCCCGGAGCCAGAGTTCGGCAATCAGCGCATGCAGGCTAAACGAGATCCAAAATGCCGGACCGAAGCTCGCGGCGAAGTCGAGCCCGGCTATCCCGAAGATCTGGAGCCAGATCCGGGTGGTGCCGATGCCGATGCCGATGGCGAATGCTCGGATCATCCAACGACGGTGATGCACGATGTCGTCGCGCCGGATGGCCCGAACCGCAAGCACCAGGCATGACAGGAACCACAGGCCGAACACCACCGCAGCCGAGGCTTCCGGCAGTCCGCCGAACGAGAACAGGCCGCCGAAGATCAACGCGAAGACGCCGCTGATCATGGCCGCTGTGGCAAGCACCCGACCGAGCCGTCGATGGAATGTGTAGTGGCGGCTGCGGATCCGGTAGGCGAGCTGGAGCGGTGCCAGAAGGAGGTAAACCGCACCCGGCACGATGTGAAGGTACGCCAACCATGGCTGTTCCACGTAGCGATGGTCGAACTCATCCTCCGGCAGCGTGCCAGCGGCCAGGTTGGGCATGTCAATGACGAAACGCTTGACGACGGACCAGATGACGATCAGGAGGAGCAGGGCCGCCGTGATCTGAACGGCGCGGAGTCGCTTGGTGCCATGGGCCAGGCCGTCGGCCATGGTGCCAACGATAGGCATAATTTGCCGCGACTTCCATGGTCGGGACGCTCCACCTCACACGGCCGCGCGCTCTACGAGCGGAACTCGATCTCGAGGCGGTCTTCCACGGGGCAGTAGCCGAGCCGTTGGTAGATGTCGTTGGAGGTTTGGTTCGCCAAATCGGTGAAGAGCACTGGGACGCCACCATCGTCAAGGACGTCACGTGTCGCAACAGCGGTGACCGCAGAGCCGTAACCCTTCCCGCGCCAACGACTCGGCGTGTAGACCGGCCCCACACGAGCACATCCGGCGATAGTCGGGCGTCGGGTCGCCATCGACACGACCGCGCCGCTCGCGTCGACCCACAACCAACAGCCATGAGTATTCAGGGCGTCGTCGACCGCATCGTCGATGTCTCCGCCGCGCGGATACGCCTCCTGATGGAATGCCCGATACCACTGTCGAAGCAACTCCCGGTCGCTGATGCCGGCCCGCCGGGATCGGCCTGGGACGTCTGCTGGGGCGGTGAGGATGTCCAAGCGGTGCAAGCGGATGGCCATACTATTCACAGCCCTTCCGGGCAGCCTGGCAGCAACCGCCTCAGCGGTAGAGACGGCACCATGAACACCGGCCAGCTCAGGCAGGCTTGCGATCGCATCGGCCAACTCATCCAGATCGCTCGGCGGCCACACCCCATCGAGGACCACGGGGTAGCGGCGATCGGAACGAACCGCAACGGCTGAACCATC
Source organism: uncultured Actinomycetota bacterium (assembly GCA_963840505.1). Taxonomy (GTDB): domain Bacteria; phylum Actinomycetota; class Actinomycetes; order Propionibacteriales; family Propionibacteriaceae; genus Microlunatus. The sequence goes on along the minus strand of CAWIZB010000016.1, from coordinate 10,030 downwards.
CCGGTTTGCAGCGCACCAGCATTCGACACTGGCCGTGTCAAGAGCCTGACGGATGGTCCCTAGCACCGTCGCGCGGACCGGATCAGCTGCTAAGCGCCGATCCAACAAGCGACGGACCTCCTCCGGCATCCCACGTGATCCGCACGCCCACGCACTCATCATGCAGCCGGACGCGCTGTTGGCGTGTCGAGACTTCCAGCCAACGGAATAGGTCTGTCGGCGCATCGAGGCTTCTGCCTATACACGCGGCAGGGTGTTCGAATAGTCTGAGAAGCCCGGAAAGATGACCAGTCCGAGATGAAGTGGGTCAAGCGGTTTATCGTCTTCTTGGTCGTGGGCTTCGCGCTGTTCTATTTGATTGCCTACCCTGAGGCTGCCGCGGGCGCCGTCCGTGCCGTAGCTGGCGGTCTTGCCGTGGTCTTTCGCTCGATCCTCATCTTCTTTCAGGCTCTCGCTAGTTAAGTTAGCGGCGTGCGTGCTGAACTGGCTCGGTCTGCACGCGGTGAGGAGCGCAGCCACTTACCGCATCGCCTTGTGCTAGCGCGGCCGCGCGGTTGATCGTTGCGATACTTCCCGACCGACACTGCGCGCCGCGCAGCGTGGTGGTCACGACGCCGCCCCGGGACTCCGCCAGGTCGCACCCGTTTGCCGCACGTACTCGGCGACGGCTTCGTCGAGCGTTCGGAAGAAGTGGGCGGGCTCGATCGTACGGGTGAGCTCGTACCGCTCGATCTTCTCGCGCACGGGGTCCTTCATCTCCGCGAAGATCAGCGACACCCCGCGCTCGTTGAGCCAGATATCCAGCTCCTGCAGCATGTCAGAGGCCGTGGTGTCGACGTCGGTGATGGGCTCGGCGGCGACGACGAGCCAGCGAAGGTCTGGGCGCTCCTCGGCGATCGCCCGCAAGGCCATGCCGAACACTCGCGCGTTCGCGAAGATCAGCGGCGCGTCGAAGCGGTAGACGACCAGACCGGGCAATACCTCTGCTTCTGGATACCTCTCGGTGTCGTGGAGGCCGGCGATTCCCTCGACCCGACCGAGCTCTACGTGGTGCGGCCACCACGCGCGGCGGAAGACGTTGAGGATGGACAGGCCCACCGCCACGAGGATGCCGGGCAGCACGCCGAGAAGAGCAACGCCAAGCAGCGCGATGATCGAGAGCGTGAATTCCATTCGGCGCTGCCGCCACAGCCGACGCGTTCCGGCGACGTCGGCTAAAGAGAGCGCCGCGGCGATGACAATGGCACCCAAGGTCGGCTGTGGCACGTACTGCATTGCGGAGCTGGCGAAGACCAGGACCAGTGTGATCACGGCAGCGCCGACAACGCCGGTTACCTGGGACTTTGAGCGGGCCTGTTCCGCGACCGCGGTGCGGGACCCGCTGGTGCTGACCGGAAAGCCCTGAAAGAAGCCGGCGGCGATGTTGGCCGCCCCAATGCCGATCATCTCCTGATTGCCGCGCACCTGCTCGCCCCGGCGGGCGGCGAACGCCGACGCCGTGGACATGGTGTCCGCGAGCGCGACCACGGCGATAGCGAGCGCTCCGACGAAGAGCGGCGGCACATCGCTCCAGCTGATCATCGGGACCGTGAAGGGTGGGAAGCCCTGAGGGATCACGCCGACCGTGTCCACACCGTGCGACTCCAGGTCGAGCGCGTTGACCGCAACGGAAGCCAGGACTACGACGATGAGGATGCTCGGGACCTTGGGAAGCAGCTTATTGAGCAGCAGGATGCCGACGAGTGACAGGACTCCGAGGACTGCAGCTGTCGCATTCGCCTCGCCCTGCGCCAGCCCGGACACGAAGGCACGGGCTTCGGCGACGAGCCCGTCGGCGTCCACTGAAAACCCGAGCAGCTTGGGCAACTGACTGATGACGATGGTCAGCGCCAGCCCGTTCATATAGCCGATCTGGGTCGGCTTGGACAGCAAGTCCGCCACGAACCCGAACTTGGCCAGCCCGGCAATGACCATCACGACACCCACGAGCACGGCAAGCAGCGACGCGAGCACGACGGCCCGCGCCGGGTCGCCGTTAGCGAGCAGAAGGGGGGCGATTGTCGCCGCGATCATCGGACCGAGGGCCGAGTCAGGACCTAGCACCAGGATCCGAGACGGGCCGAAGACGGCGTAGCCGAGCAAGCACAGGATCGAGGTATAGAGCCCGGTCACCGGCGGAAGCCCAGCGAGCTCGGCGTACGCCATCCCCTGCGGCACCAGCAGCGCCGAGAGGACGAGTCCGGCGACGATGTCCCTGGGCAACCATTTCCGCTGGTACGAGGTGATCAGTGCCAGACCAGGCAAGTACGCACGCCACCCCTGGGGCCTGACGTCGGACTGGCTGGCGAGCTCGGCCATGATGGTCAGTCAACCATCGCGGCGCGCTTTGAGGCACGGAGCGCCCGGATTCGGTCTGGCGGTCGCCGGATCAGGTCGACTCAGCAAATCTCAGTACGTGATGAAGCCACAACGCAGGTCGCTCGCGGTGGATCGTGTGACCACTCTCCAAGACGGCGATGTGATCGGCAGGGAGCCGATTCATCAGGACCGACCGATCCGGATCTGTGAGCGCCGAGTCATCGGTGGCGGCGAGCAGCAGCGCCGGTACGGGGCAGTCCTGGACGAGTGCCTGAAGGTTCCACTTATCGGTCCTCAGTAGTCCGGCAACCCGTACGACGTCGAGCATCAGCCGGTTCTTGACCGAGTTCTCCGCATCCAGGCGAGACCACATCGGGTTCTCCTCTAATAGCGCCGCGACGGTCCCAGCGGGATCCGCACGAGCAACCCGCACAAACTCTTCCACGCCGTCGGCGACGTCGCGAAGGTCGAGCGACCCGCCAAGGCCAGGGGGATCCTCAACTACCACACAGTCGCAGTACCCCGGCGCGAGCCCGACAAGAGTCAGGGCCACGATCGAGCCGAGCGAATGACCAGCCAGCACATTCACGGGTCCTGGTATCTGTGCAAGGACGTCTTGAGCAAGATCACCAATAGTCAGCTCGGCCGGACCGGCAGCGTGCCGTGACCCGTGACCCAACATGTCGACCGCGTACACCTGCCACCCAAGGTCCTCCAGATCCGGCTTGAGCCGCCACCACGTCAGCTGGCTGGACACCACCCCGTGGAGGAGCACAATGGATCGCTTCTCCGTCACCCAAGCCATTCAACCCAACACCAACGATGGCCAGCTACCCGCATGCCTGCAATGGGGGCACCCTGGGGGCACGCGGCCCTCCTCGACCGCTTCGTCCCGAACCCGGGACCGATGACGGATTAGTCGATCCCCGCGCTCGGGATCTGTCTCGCGCCCGTAGTCCATGGCGATCCGCAGGCGTCGGAGAACGGGTTGTCGCCGCGGGAGTCCGTTGGCGAGAGCGACCTCGCCGGGCGGTCGGCCTCGGCGCCGTCGCCTGCAGCCGGGATCATCACAGACGAATCAGCAGGTAGGCCACGGCGATCACCGAGAGCAGCCCAGCAGCGATCACTGGTGCTCCGAACCGCGCGAAGGCGGCGTTACTGTAGCCGCCAGGGCGCATCACCATCAGGTTGGACTGGTGGCTGAACGGGTTGATGAAGGTGAAGCCGATGCATGTGCCGATCAGGGCTAGGACGAGTACCGGGTCGATACCGAGGTCAGCTGAGATGCTTATGCCGATCGGGGTCAGGATCGATGCCGCCGCCGCATTGCTGACCAGGTTCGTCAAGATCGCAGTGCCGACCGCGAACACCACCACGACCAGGAAGACCTTCCCGAACGCCAGGTAGCGCAGTCCGGTGGCCAGCACGTCGGCCAACCCGCTGCTGACCACGAGCGAGCCCAGCCCGACCGACCCGGCCAGGATGAACAAGACGTTCCAGTCCAGCGCGCGGACCGCCGAGCGGGGCGTGATCACCCCGGTCAGGATCATCAGAACGGCGCCGCTGAGGGCTACGATCGAGACCGGCGCCAACCCGAACGACGCAGATACGATCACCCCAACTAGCACGGCGACGGCGATCCAGGTCTTGCCCGGCTGAGGTGCGCGACCGGCCGCGTCCTGCCACAGTGAGATCGAGGAGCTCTTCTGCCAGGCTGTGGAGCTGTCGCTGGTGATGAAACAGGTCGCGCCGGGCACGAGGGCGGTCTCGCGCAGCGGAACCGTGGTCTGTGCGGCGATGACCCGGATGTTCTCGTTCTGTTCGATGTCACCAAGCCGACCGGTCTCCTCGGAGCCCACAGAGACCTCGTACAGGCGCTGCGGTCCCTGGCCGAACCGCGGGCTCTTCCACAGCGCGGTGACTCCGGTCTCCGTCGCCGCGAACACCATCAGGTCACCGGACTCGATCGGCGCGCCCAGCGCGGCCGGCTCCCCCCGGCGCAGGATCTGCTCCAGCTCGTACTCTCGGTTGGACGCCAGTCCGATCTCGGCGGCGACCCGGCCCTGCGCGATGGCTCGGTCCGACACCGGGATCTCGACCCGCCAGTCCCGGGTCGGGATGTCGGATGGCGCCGTCCCCCGCAGCAGATGGGGCGCCGTCAGGTAGATCACGAGCGCACCGACCAGAGCCACCGGAAGGGCGACCGGGGCGAAGGAGAGCATGGTCATGGTGACGTTGTTGTCCCCGGCGATGCCGGCGATCAACAGGTTGGAGCTCGTGCCGATCAAGGTGATCGAACCGGCCAGCGTGGTCACGTGGGTGATGGGCAGCAGCAGCTCGCGGGCCGACACGCCCCGAGACTGTTCCAGCTCCTTGCTCGCGGGCACCAGCATGGCGACGATCGGCGTGGTGTTGATCAAGGCCGACATCACGCCGATTGGCCCAATCAGCCGGCGCAGGGCCTGCCGGGCCGTGCTGACGGTGGCCAGCAACCTCGCCATCAGCCTGGTCACGATCCCGGTGTGCACGACGCCCTTGGCGATCACCAGCATGCCGCCGACCGTGATGACCCCGGCGTTGCTCAGCCCCGAGAACAAGACCTCGGCTGGTGCGACGCGGGTCAGGCCGGCCAGGGCGAGCCCGGCCGCCAGCGCCAGGACCGGAGGGATCTTGCCCGACGTCATCGCCGCGAGCGTCGCGACGACGATGATCGCTGCCCAGATGATCATGGGGTTGTGCTCCTGTCAGCGACACGTGCTGATCCGGCCATGCAGGTGCTCGCATCCTAGAGCAGGGGGACCGCCCACGTGTCATAGCTGAACGCGGAGATTCACGCGGCCGACCGCTGCCCAGGTTATGCCAGGCTGGCATCGCTCCTCCGGCTCGACGTAGACAACCTGGTTGATCTACGCACACCTGATGACGACGAAAGCCACGTCGGCCAGCTCGAAGCTGCCACCGAACCGTTCAAACCGAACAGGCACCTCCACGAAGACTCCCGGAGCTATCTCCAGGGATTGTGCTATGTGATGGCGTGACGTCCCAGTCGTGGCTACCAGACACACGCCGACTAACTGGACATCATGCTTGGCGCTTCCACAGAGAATCGGCAGCTTGAATTTTCTCGGTGCCGGCGGGCGCTTCGCTGACGCGCCGATCGGAACCCCAAGAGGGTCGGGGTATGCTCACGCGAAAGTGGCCACGCATACCCCCTTGAGCGGGCGCAACGCGGAATGCGCTGCGCTCGACGGGTTACTCGACGCACTCGCGTGCCCTGGTGAGCGGCGGCGAGGTCGCGGAGAGGCTACCAAGAGGCGATCGAGCGGCTTGGCCGTACCCGCATCCGCACGGAGCTTGCCCGCGCCCACCTCGTCTACGGCGAGTGGCTGCGCCGTGACCGCCGTCGACTGGACGCACGCAGGCAGCTCCGCACCGCTTACGACCTGTTCACCGAGATTGGACTCGAGGCATTCGCCGAGCGCGCCCGGCGCGAGCTGCGGGCCACCGGTGAGACCGCCCGCAAACGCACCGCCGAGACCAGCTCCCAGCTCACCGCTCAAGAGGCGCAGGTCGCCCAGCTCGCCCGCGACGGGCACACGAACCCGGAGATCGGCGGACGATTGTTCATCAGCCCTCGAACGGTCGAGTACCACCTGCGCAAAGTCTTCGTAAAACTCGAGATCACCTCTCGTAACGAGCTGGGCCATCTTCCGGCGGCCCACTTCAACACGGCGCTGCAGCCCGCCAAGAGCTAGCTCAGGATCGGTTCGGCGGCAGCCTCGTCGAGGCCAGCTGCTGCCTGGGCGGCGAGCGCACGGGCCACTTCCTGCGAATCCTCGAAGACATCGAGCGCATGGATCTTGCCCCACCGCAGCGTGATGACGTGGATGGCGTGTTGGGAGTATCCGCCGCCGTCCAGCAGCGACGCGGTCCCGTCCCATTGCACGAACACGGTGGTCTCCCAGGGCCAGCCTTTCACCCAGATGTCGTTGATTTTGAGATGGAGATTGGGCAAGACACGCGCGAGGCGCTCGAACCAGAGGCGCAGCGTCTCTCTGTCGTGGCGCTCACCACCGATCGCGTGTGCGCCGAGGAAGCGGTGGTGGACGTTCGGCGCGATCGATCTCAGCAGTTCATCCCACCGATGATCGTTGACGTAGTCGAAGCTCTGTCGGATCCGCCTCTTGACGATCGAACCGTAGAGCATCAGGTGTCCCTTCCGGTCTTCCGGAGACGGATGGCCAAAGCGATGCCGATGTCCATTACCCCAGGGTTCTCGTCGGTGCCGACTTGAGCGGAGCGAGGCGCGACACCGCCGACAACGGAAGAGCTCAGGTGGCGGCAACATGTCGGCGCGAGGTTCATGATCCGAGTCTCACGACGGCGGCATGTCGTCGCATCCGGGACTCTCCCTAGCCGAGTCACCGGTGAAGGACCACCCGTCCCGGCGCCATGGGGCGCTCGGTGGCCAGTCTCGATTCGAGGGATTCGATCTGGTCCGGACTACGCAGCCCGATGGCCGTGCCAAAGGCTCACGCTGGTGTGTCGGCAGGCCTCCCGATGCACGCAGACTAGGGGATCTCGCTGGGGAATCCCTGACGCGAACGCCCCTTCGGGCCCCACATGCTGCGGTGTGGGACGCCACCGAAAGGAGCAGGTCATGAGTTACGTCATCACGAGCGATGGCACGCAGATCTTCTACACAGACTGGGGCTCGGGACGACCCGTCATCTTCAGCCATGGCTGGCCTCTCAACGCGGACAGCTGGGAAGCGCAGATGCTCTTCCTGGCGTCCAACGGCTTCCGCTGCATCGCCCACGACCGCCGGGGCCACGGCCGCTCTAGCCGACCCTGGAATGGCAACGAGATGGACACCTACGCCGACGATCTCGCGACGCTGATCGAGACGTTAGAGCTTCGAGACGCCGTCTTGATCGGGTTCTCAACCGGAGGTGGTGAGGTCGCTCGCTACATCGGTCGCTACGGCACCGAGCGTGTCGCCGGGGTCGTGCTCGTCTCCGCGGTCCCGCCCTTGATGCTGAAGACGGATGACAATCCGGGCGGACTCCCGATCGAGGTGTTCGATGGGATCCGCGCCGGATCGATCGCTGACCGAGCGCGGCTCTTCCGCGAGCTCGCTGACGGGCCCTTCTTCGGGAACAACCGCCCCGGCGCGGATGTCTCGCAGGGCGTGCGGGACACCTTCTGGCTTCAGGGTATGCAGTCGGGACACCGCAACGCTTACGAGTGCATCGCGGCGTTCTCGGCGACGGACTTCCGCGGTGACCTCGCGAAGTTCGACGTACCGACACTCGTCATCCATGGAGACGACGATCAGATCGTGCCGTTCGAGGTCGGCGGCAAGGCCTCCGCCGCTCTCATCGGCGGGGCGACGCTCAAGGTCTATCCCGGTGCCCCGCACGGCATCACCGATACGCACAAGGAGCAGCTCAACGCCGACCTGCTCAGCTTCGTTCGACAGGCGGCGCCAGTCGCGGTCGGCTAGGCGCACACCCACAAGGAGAACCACGTCATGACAGCAGGCAAAAGGATCCAGCGGAAGGCCAGCGACATCGCCAGCGTGACGGTGCTCGGCACGGGAGTGTTGGGCTCTCAGATCACCTACCAGAGCGCGTACAGCGGATTCGACGTCACCGCATACGACATTAGCGACGAGATCCTCAAGGTCGCGGAGCACCGCTTCGCGGGCCTCGCCGCCCGCTACGAGCTGGAGGTGGACGGCGCCGCCGGCGGGCGTGCCCAAGCCGCGCTAGCGCGGATCGTCTACTCGTCCGACCTCGCCAAGGCGGTTCAAGACGCGGATCTCATAGTCGAAGCCGTCCCCGAGCGACTCGACCTCAAGCGCGAGGTCTACACAAAGCTGGGCAAGACCGCGCCCGCCAAAACGATCTTCGTCACCAACTCCTCCACGCTGCTGCCGAGCGCCATGGCGGACTTCACAGGCCGGCCCGAGCGCTTCCTCGCGCTGCATTTCGCCGAACCAGTTTGGAGCAGCAACATCGCGGAAGTCATGGGCCATCCCACTACCGACTCATCTGTTTACCAAGCCGTAGTCGACTTCGCGCGGCGGATCGGGATGGAGCCGATCGAGCTCACGAAGGAGCAACCGGGCTACGTGCTCAACTCGCTCTTGGTGCCCTTCCTCAGGGCCGGGCTGGATCTGCTCGTCGACGGCGTCGCCGATTCCGAGACGATTGACAAAGTCTGGCGCATCTTCGCCCACGCCCCGGAGGGGCCCTTCCAAATGATCGATCGGATCGGGCTCAACACTGCCTACAACGTCTCGGCTTTAGGCGACGAGAAAGCCCAAGCCATCGGCAAGTACCTCAAAGAGAACTTCATTGACCGCGGCAAGCTCGGCGTCGCCACTGGCGAGGGGTTCTACACATACCCCGCCGCCACTATTAGCCGGCGGAACGCCTCCGGCCCTGATCCGGCGCGTGGGGGATGAATCTCATTCGCTCCCTTCCCGGCTACGAGTCGGAGATCTACGAGACCCGGAAACCATCTCTTCAAGCCGAGTGGCGGAAGTTCGACCTGATCACCCCGGATGAGCTCATCCCTAAGCCACACGAGTTCGTCCTCCGCAACGGAACACCGGACACGATCGCCGGGTGGCAGGCGCTGGCCGAGGATCTCCTGACCAACCAGTCATGCGTATTCCACCGCAACGTGGAAATCTCGTCACGCTACGCCTGGATTTACAAGTTCCTCCCCGCTTGCTTCAAGTGGGCCGGGATGGCGGCGTTCGCGTCGCACCACGTCCGGCTCGCCCTCTTTCCGTTCCGGCTGGACAGAGATCGCACTGGCTACGTGGACATCCCGCACAGCCTGGATCGCCAGAAAGCGTTGCTGATGGACGACGTGAACACGATCCGCGCCACGAACAACGCCATCTTCAACGACATCCTCTGGGTGCATCTCGCGTACGGCACCGCCGAAGACGGGATCGAACGTCTACGCGCGCTTCTGGGACCGGAGCGCCACTATGCTCCCGTCCTTTCCGGCTTCGAGGCGATCGACCGAGGACGACGTGTCTTGGAGGACGGGACGGCGTCTGCGGAGGCTCGACGGACGGCCGATGATCTCATCTGGAAGGGCAACGTCCAGCTCCTCGAGCACGAGCAGCGCGCCTTGGTGCAACCCAACTTCGATCGCCTCTCGTGCGCGTTCGCCAGGCTCGTCTCTATGGGCGCGGCCACGAACTTCGAGGTGCGCGGAGTGCGGCAGGAGGCTTCGTACTTCACCTCGTTCTACCTGTACTCGCTCACACGAGGGATCCCGCAGGTTGTGCGTGCGCACACGTGGCCGAGGATCACCTGCTTCGACAACCGCTGGCGTTGGCTCGTTGCGAGCATCATTCCCCGCTTCCGGAGATTCGATGCCGACGTGCGCCTTGTCGACACCAGCCTGCGCGGCATCTTCGACGAAGCGCGCGACTACGCGTCGAACCCCTGCGTCCTACCGCGGTCACCGCAGACGGAAGAGCCCCTGCCCATTCCTCCGCTGGGATAAAGATGATCTTGCCATAGCTGATGATCTTGTGCTGCGCATGAAGACCTGAGACGCTTCGACGAGGACGAGCTCACCGCCGACGTGCTCGGCGCGCATCGGAAGCTGGTGGGCGCATAGCCCCCTGAAGAGGCCTTGT